>CBDARC010000003.1:0-1934174 GCA_965199365.1 Terriglobus sp.
CAAACGGTTGCTGTCGCAACGCCGTGCTGGCCCGCACCCGTTTCCGCGATGATGCGCTGTTTGCCCATGCGCCGCGCCAGCAGACCCTGGCCAAGCGCGTTGTTGATCTTGTGAGCGCCGGTATGCAGCAGATCTTCACGCTTCAGCCAGATCTGTGCTCCACCGAGTCCCGCGCTCAAGCGCTTCGCGTAGTACAACGGCGTGGGACGGCCGACGTAATGGTGCAGCAGGCCGTTCAGCTCCTCATGGAAGGCTGGGTCGCGCTGCGCATCGTCGTACGCGCGCTCCAGTTCGAGCAGCGCCGCCATCAACGTCTCCGGCACATAGCGGCCGCCGTATGCGCCGAAGCGCCCTGTTCCGAGCGAGCGGGAAACCTCTGTGACCTGTTCCAAAACCGGCATTGCTGCACCCCTTCGCCTTCACGACCCCAAGTAGGCTGCTTACACGAGAAAACCGCGGCTTGTAGGCCGCGGCTGCTGAGAAACTTTGCTCCAACTGTATCTGCACAGGGTGTGCAGTCTATCGAGAGCGTGTTCCGTTAGCGCCGCGGGAGAGTCCCGTTGCGGTAAGGAAATCGCCAATACGAGCTAAATGCCATCGGGTAAAGCCTACCGCATATTCCCTTGAAAGGAAAGGAGCCGCTACTGTCATCCTTTGAGTCCATTTACCGGACGCAGCGGGGCGGCGGGTCGTTTCCATCCACTAGCGCGCACCGGCGTTCTGCTGCTTCAGCCATGTGTACAGCGGAGCGAAGTAATCGAGCATGGGCTGTGCGTCCAGGTGGTCAGTGCCGGTCATCTCCTTGAGCGTCTGCTGCCAGGGCTGCGACTGGCCCTTCTCGAGCATTGCATTCAACTTGTCGCCTGCAGCCTTTGAGTCGTAGAAGCTGCACCGGTTCAGCGGTCCCTTGTAGCCGCTGGCGTCGCACATGGCCTTGTAGAACTGGAACTGGTAGACCCGCGCAAGAAAGTAGCGCGCGTAGGGCACGTTCGTGGGGATGTGGTTCTTTGCACCCGGATCGAAGTCGGCCTCGGTGCGATCGACCGGCGGCGCGACGCCCTGGTACTTCTCTCGCAACGACCACCATGCCTTGTTGTAGTCGCCAGGCTTGATCTCGCCGCTGAAGACCTGCCAGCGCCACGTGTCGAGCGCAAGAGCGAAAGGCAGGAACGCGACCTTGTCCAACGCAGTGCGCAGCTGCAGCGGAATGTCTGCTTCGGCGGGCGGTTCGCTCGTTGCGAGTCCGAGTGTCTTCAGGTACGCGGGTGTGATGCTGAGCGCTACCGAGTCGCCGATTGCCTCGTGGAAGCCGTCGTTTGCACCGTTGCGAAAGAGCATCGGCTGCTTGTCATAGGCGCGCTGGTAGAAGTTGTGGCCAAGCTCGTGATGCACCGTGGTGAAGTAGTCCGCGCTGACCTCGATGCACATTTTCACACGAAGATCATCGACCTGGTCGATGTCCCAGGCAGACGCATGGCAAACCACCTCGCGATCACGCGGATGCACGAATTGCGATCGCTCCCAGAACGTCTTTGGCAAGGGTGCAAAGCCGAGCGAGGTGAAGAAGTTCTCACCGTAGTGCACCATGTCCTTCGCCGCGAGCGTATGTGCCGCCTGCATGGGGTCGCCATGGGCGGTGGCGCACGCGGGATCGGGCTTGCCCATGTCGGCGTTGATTTCCTTCTGCTGCTCGCACTGAACGTAGGCCTTCGAGCCGGGGTCCTTGTCCATGATCTGCTTCAGCAGCGCGCCTTCAAGATCGAACTGGCGGAACTGCGCCAGCTTGGGGTCGGTGGGTGCGACGATGTCGTAGATGTTGCCCCATTCCTGCGCCCATGTGTTGCCGAGCAACTGCGCGGGGATCATGCCGTCTTTGCGATCGGCAGCCGCGCCGTACTTTGCGATCAGGCGACGCCGAACATAGGTGTGCAGTTCGCGGTAGAGCGGCTCAAGCTGCGTCCATGCGCGGTTCAGTTCGGTTGAGAACTGTGCGGGCGTCATGTCGTATCCAGCGCGCCACAGCTCGCCTGTGTCCTTGTAGTTCTGCTCACGGGCGCCTATGTTCTGCAGCTCGATGAAGCGCGTGTACTTGTCGCGCATGGGCGCGCCGACCGCATGCCAGCCGACCCAGACGTCGGTCAGCGCCTTGGGGTCGCGCGACTTGGCCATGAACGTGTCTACATCATCGACACTCATGCACTTGGACTCCGTCGCTGACGTTGTAGCCGGGCAGTACTTGCCCTTGCCGTACATGCCGGTCAACTGTGCTGCGATCTGTGTCTCCTCTGCGAGCAGCTTCGGATCGTGCGGCGCGGCGGGCGCATTGACCTGCAGCAGCATGATCTGACGCCGAAGATTGGCGGGCAGCGTCAGCTTATCGAAGCGATGGCTCTCTTCGATCAGCTTGAGCGTCAGTGTCGCGACCTGCTCGCCGATCAGAGCGGTGGTGGCTTCGCTGTCTTCGTTGATGTCTGTCTCCGCGAGCCACTCTGCATGCGAGCTGTCGACCGCGGCCTTCAGCAGCTGAGTGTTGGCGCGGTCTACGAAGGCCCGCGCCTCTGCGACGGTAGGCGCCGGTCTCTGCGCGACGGCGGGCAGGGCAAGGCAGGCAACAAGGACGAGAGCGGAGAATCGCATGCCGGGAGTGTACAACCCGCACACGCCGTCAGCTACCCGCCATACTGGCCCTTCGCGCGATGCGAACGTGGCCGCTCAGCGTTGCCGGCCGGCACAGGCGCCGCCTGCTCAAACGGCGGATTCTGAGCGATGTAGGCCTTGCTGTTGAACTTCTTCCCGCTGCTGGCCGCGCTCATATAGCGGATCTTGCCGAAGATCCTGCGCTCGCCCCACGGGCGGTCGAACTTGCCATAGATCGCCCACGCGATGCCTGCGTATCCGCCCGGATCGCGACCGTCGATGAAGTACTTGTCATTAAGGTAGATGGCGGTCTTCATGGCGGTGGCGTTATCGGGTGACCACTCCAGGATTTTTTTGGCCCAGTACATGCGCATGAAGTTGTGCATCCATCCGCGACGCACCATCTGCCGCTGCGCGGCGTTCCACATCTCGTCGTAGGTTTCGGCGTGCTCCATCTGCGCTGGCGTGTAGAGGGGCTCGCGATTGTCGCCGGCATGCGCCGCAACGGTTTTACGCGCCCATTCTTCAGCACACTCGGAGTTGTCGTAGTTGGGATCGTACTTCACCCAGTTGACGCAGAGTTCGCGCCACGTGACCAGCTCGTCCAGGAAGCTGTCGGCGCTTTCGCGCAAGCTGCGGTCTTTTTCTACCGCTGCTTCAATGGCCAGGTAGATCGTCAGCGGGCTGATGTGGCCATAATGCAGGTAGGGCGACAGCATTGACGTGGCGTCCTGATCCGGATGGTTGCGGTTGTGCGCGTAGCCCGGCAGCATGGCTTTTACGAAGTGCTGCAAACGCGCATGCGCCGCATGCGCTCCCCCGTGGAGATCGTGCACCGGTGGAACGCTGCGGTCGAGGTCTTTCCAGCCCGTCGTCATGTCCTTTGCCACGTCGTCGGCGTAGAAGCCGCGCGGCTGCTGCCACCCATGTTTCGCGACAGGATTGTCGCTGGGCGTGAGATAGTCCGGCACCATCTTCCAGAGTTTTGTGCGGATGGTGTACGCCGCATACTGCGCCTTGTCGAACCGGTTGCTCGGCACGATCACGTCCCCGTCGACCGTCCAGAAAGGCACGTTGATCTTCTTCGCGACGTTCTGGCGCCAGCCCTCGGGAACGCGCATCGGGTTCTCGTCGCCGATGACGATGGCGGCCTTTGCATCGGCGAACATCGCCAGGTGATCTTCGCGCGGCGCGTTGCGCAGGACAAAGCTGACGTTGCGCTGCTTCAGGTCTTCCTGTACGTCGCGAAGGCCCTCGTTCAGAAACACGTAATGCCTCAGGTTGGCGTGCGGGAAGTTGGAGACGCCGGCGAAGTAAACCACCACAGGCAGGCCGAGCGCGTTTGCGACGTTCACCGCACAATCGAGGGCGGGATTGTCGAAGGCGCGCTCGGCGCGTTGCATCCAGTACACGACGGTCCTCCCGTTTGGGTCTGGTGCGCCGTCGCGGCGGACCGTGACTCGGTCGTCCATTGCGAGAGTTCTTAGCTCTTCCGGCAGGTCAGGCGACAACTTATCCTCCGCCGCTGAGCGTCTCAATGCTGCCTCGTTGCTCTTTTCCGCGGGTACTTTGCGCGCCTTCCGCACTCGACCCGCCTGCTCGTGCACAGCGTCCGATGCGGCGCGGATCGCCTTTTCGCGTGCCGGATGGTGCGACAGCGCGGCGGGATCGCCCTCGCTCAGACCTTTTGCTGCTTCATCGGCGCCGGTCTCGCCCGGCGGCGTTGCCACGCTCTCCTGTGCGGGTTTGGGGGTTCGCGGTTTGCTCATCGTCTCTTTTGACAGCCTCATTGGTTCCGATGCGCTCCGCGACTTGACGGACAAGGAGCTCGACGGCGACCTTTGATGTGGCAGATGGTTCGGTCGCTTTCTTTCGGCTTCAGCCTTCGAGATCGCGCATGCACCTCTGGCGAGAGAGCTCGGATCTCTATCTCGGCCGGTACAGCCGATCCACCTGAGACCTGTCTCCATTTCTATCCTGGCCGCTGAAGCTTCGCTTCTTTGTCGCCTTCCTTATCTCCGAAGCCGGCCAACTTCTTTGTCGATTTTCTGTTCGGCGGCCTGGAGCCGGTCATCGCTGGATGGTGATGCTCCGAATGGTGATTGGCGTCAGTGGGCGGTTCTTGTTGTTGCGCGGGACACGCGCTATGTCGGCGACCAGTTTGGTTGAGGCGTCGTCACATTGGCCGAAGACCGTGAACTTCTCATCGAGGTTGTGCGCGGGCGCGTCGGTGATGAAGAACGAGCTGTCGTTCTTGTCGGGCCCGTCGTTCGCCATCGCCATGCGGCCGGCGCGGTCAAAGGTCAGGCCAGGCACCGTTTCTATGCTGTAGTGAAATCCCGCATCGGGAGCGTTCTGCGGATAGTCCTGGTTCTGGATCATGAAGTCCGGGATGACACGGTTGAAGTGCAGGCCGTTGTAGAAGGGCTTGCGTTCCGTCACGTGCGTTGCCGGGTTGGTCCATGGACGCGTGCCCTCGGCGAGCTCAGTGAATGTAGCCGTTGCGATAGGCGCTTCGCGGCTGAACAGCCTGCACGTGAGCGTGCCCGCCGTGGTGTCGATAAGTGCGGTCGGGCCGGTGGGATCGGGCGGCGGCAGCGTGGGGATCGTCGGCGGCACCGGTTGCGGCACGATGCTGTAGGGTGGCACGTCTTCAGCAACCGGCGGCAGCGGCTCGCCCGCCTGCACGATGCGCAGCTTGCTGATGGCGATCGCATGGGTCGTGCGGTTGCCCACGCTCATCATGGCATGCGAGATCTTAGAGGCGACCTCGACAGACGCGTCGTCGCACTGACCGAAGATCGCGCCGCGTTGACTTTTGTCGAAGTCCTCATCGCCATGCAGCGTGATGAGGAAGAACGAGCTGCTGACCTCGCCCGCGTGGGTCGCCATGGCCAGGCGCCCGGGCCGGTCGAAGGTGACTCCCGGGATCGCCTCGCGCGGGATCGGCGGGCCTGCAGGACCCTCGCCTCCACCGAAGCGGTCGCCGCCGCGAATGCCGTTGGCGATACCGGCGATTGCAGTGCCGTCATAGAACGGTTTGTTGTGAACAGTGGTCATGTTCATCGCATCGTGCCAGTCCTTGGTGCCCTGCGCGAGCGCAATGAAGTTGGCCACGGTGTTCGGTGCCTGCCTGCTGTAGAGGCGGCAGGTGATGCGGCCCACCGTGGTGTCGAAGACGGCTAGTGGGCCGGTTGGTTCCGGCGTCCGTGCGACCGTTGTGTGTGCCGTGTGCGCTGCATGCGCCTGCCCATTGAGGCTCCGAGAGCCCGTCAGCGGTAAGGTGAGCAACACAAGCGCGATGCCGCTTTTAATAAAGAAGCGCATGCTCTATCTCGTATCACAAACCCTGCTTTTTGCGGTTTCCAGGCCCGCCCAAAGATCCCGGCCTCAGAAGCGAGACATGGGGCACCCCGCTCACCTGGCACGCGCTATGCCGCGGCTTCGGCGTGCGCGAGGGCTGCATCCAGCGCCCTGGCGCCATCGGGGATGAAGCGTCCGTGACCGGTGGCGATATGCTCCGGTCGCAGCTTCGCCAGTTTGCGCGCCGATTCCAGCGCGAGAGCCTTGTCCCACGTGGCGATCTTCGGGAGCGGGAAGTACCACGCCGGATCGCTGACGACCCGCAAGCCGCCGATGGAGACCAGCGCGTCGCCAGCGTACAGCGTGCCGTCGCGCTCATCCAGAAAGCTCATGTGCCCTGGCGTGTGGCCGGTCGTGTAGAAGCAGCGGAGGGAGCCGTACAGCTCGCCTTCAGTAAGCGTGTGCGTGGGACGCGTCTTTGCGCCGGGCCAAGAGCCCTTCGGTTTCTGCTGCGGTTCGCCCGGACGCAACGACAGGTCCTTGTGCAGCAAGGGCGCTTCGCGCTCTGAGATGGCCACATCCACCTTGCCGCAGGCATCGTGCAGGGCGTCGAGCGAGCCGATGTGATCGCCATGCGCGTGCGTCAGCAGGATGCGGCCGATCTGGCCGCCAAAGCTGCGGGCAGTCGCCATGATCTCCTTGGCATGTCCGCCGAGGGAGGTGTCGATCAGCGTGAAGCCATCCTGTTCGCGGACCAGGTAGCAGTTGGAGAAGCCTAGAAATGTGATTTGGCAGACGTCTTTGCTGAACTGTGTTGTCTTCATCAGTCACTTAACCCGGAGTTTTTACGCCCGGACATTCGATGAGCGGTTCAGGCACCTAGTTTCATTTGCCGCAGGTTGATCTCCTGACTGAATGCATCTTCGTAGAATGCAAACGTGCAGACTGACGCAAGACATGCGATAGCCGTGGTGCTGGTGCGGGCGCGAAATCCGCTGAACATCGGAGCCGCCGCGCGCGCGATGGCCAACTTCGGCTTTCGGGATCTTCGCGTGGTGAACGACTACGAGGTGCCGTTTGACGAGGCGCGTTCGGCCGTCGATGCTGCCCCGGTGCTTGCGAGCGCGCGGCGCTTCAGCAGCGTTGCCGAAGCGGTTGCGGACTGCGCTCTGGTCTACGGCACGACAGCGCTTGGCGAACGGCGACTGCTGCATCCGGTCGATTTACTGCGTGATGCTCCGGCTCACGTGAACGTCACGGCAGCTGCTGACGGTCGGATTGGTCTGCTCTTTGGATCGGAGAAGACCGGCCTTTCCGCAGAGGAGATGAGCCACTGCCATCGCCTGCTGACGATTCCGATGATCCAGGGCGGCGTGTCGATGAACCTTGGGCAGGCGGTTGCGGTGTGCCTGTACGAGTTCGCACGCGAGACCGCTGTGGCAAAACGAACGCTGCCCGGAGCCGCTCGTCCAGCTACAGCAGATGAAGCAGGTCGCTTTGAGGCGCTGCTCCGCGAGGTGCTGCTCGCCGGCAACTATGACCAGCGCTTTCCGGGAAACATGAACGAAGATGCGCTACGAAGGCTCGTGCGGCATCTCTCGATGCCCGGCGAGGATGTCGAGATCTGGCTGGGCATGCTGCGGCAGGTGCTCTGGAAGATGAAGCAGAGTTAAACTCGGCGAAACGCGCGGGCTTCGCTGATACACTGCGCCCATGCATAAGATCAGTGTTCTGCCGTTCGTGATGGCGCACGCAGGTGCGTCTTTGCTTGGCTTTTTCGTCGCAGCAGCAGCGCAGCAGCCCGTTGTCCTCACCGCTGCGGACTACGCGCGCGCTGAGAGTCGCATGGCGTACAAGACGGCTCCGCTGATCGATCACGCGGTGGACCGCGTGGTTTGGCTGAAGAACACGGGCGCGCCGGCAGGCGGCGACCGCTTCTGGTATCGCGACACGGCCAATGGCAACACCACGTTCATGCTGATCGATGCGGTGCGCGCCACCAAGGCTCCCGCATTCGATCACGCGCAGATGGCAGCGGCACTGAACACAGCAGGTATTCGCAACGCAAACGCGACGAACCTGCCGATCACCGACCTTGAATTTGCCGGGACGGGCACGCTGATCGTGTCCGTACGCGGCGATCGCTATAGCTGCGAACTGGCAACTGCGTACACCTGCACCAGGCAGCAGATCCCGCCCGCGCGTCAGCAGACACAGGCAAACGGCCAGCCTCCTTCGGGAGTGAGCGCGACAGCAACCGGCGGCAACGCGGGCATGAGCACGAACCCGGTCGCTGCCGCCCCGGCACGGCCAGGCCGTGATGAGGCAGTGGTGTCGCCTGATGGCAAGCGCGCCGTCTTCATTCGCAACTGGAACCTGTGGGTGCGCGATGTGACGACCGGCGAAGAGAAGCAGCTGACCACCGACGGCGTGATCAACTATGGCTATGCCACCGACAACGCAGGATGGACGCACAGCAACCGCGCCATCGCCGTGTGGTCGCCCGACTCAAAGATGGTCGCCACGTTCCAGCAGGACCAGCGAAGGACCGGCATGATGTACCTGGTCAGCACCAATGTCGGCCACCCGACTTTGGATGCGTGGCCTTACCCGCTGCCTGGCGACAAAGACGTCAACATGATCGAGCGCGTGGTGATCGATACCGACAGCGGCAAGGTCACGCGGCTCAAGACGCCTCCGGACCAGCACCGCTCCTCACTGTGCGATGACATCAGCTGCCGTGGCGGCGGTTGGGACGATGTGCAGTGGGCAGCGGACGCCAGGACGATCGCCTTCCTCTCCACTAGCCGCGACCATCGCAGCGAAGATCTGAAGATGGCCGATGTTGCTACCGGCGATGTGCGGCCGGTGTTCAACGAAACTGTCTCCACCTTTTTCGAAAGCGGCAACGGCCGCGTCAACTGGCGCTACCTGTCAAAGCGCAACGAGATCCTGTGGTTCAGCGAGCGCAGCAACTGGGGCCACCTGTACCTGTACGACGCGGGTACCGGCAAGCTGAAGCGCGCTGTCACCGAGGGCGACTGGAACGTGACGCAGGTGCTGCGCGTCGATGAGAAGACCGGGGACATCTTCTTCGACGGCGTTGGCCGCGAGAAGGGCTGGGATCCGTACTACTCCGGCATCTACCGTGTGAACATGGACGGCAAGACGGCGAACACCGGCCTGCGCCTGTTGACGCCCGAACCCAGCAATCACGCGGCAACGATGAGCGATGACGGTAAGTATCTGGTCGACGTGTACAGCACTCCGCAGACGCCGCCGGTCGCCGTGCTGCGCGATGCGGAGGGCAAGCGCATTACGGAGATCGCGACCGCCGACATCTCGCGCCTGAAGGCCACGGGATGGCAGGCTCCCGTGGGCTTCACGGTGAAGGCGCGCGACGGCAAGACCGATCTGTACGGCCTGATGTTCAAGCCATCCAACTTCGACGCGACAAAGAAGTATCCGATCGTGAATTACATCTATCCAGGGCCGCAGACGGGCTCGGTCGGTTCGCGTAACTTCTCGGCATCGCGCGGCGATTCGCCCGCATTGGCTGAGCTTGGCTTCATCGTGGTCTCGATTGACGGCATGGGCACGCCGTGGCGGTCGAAGAAGTTCCACGAAGCCTACTTTGGCGACATGGGGGACAACACGCTGCCTGACCAGGTGGGCGGCATGAAGCTGCTTGCGGCGCAGAATCCCTGGATCGACCTCACGCGCGTTGGCGTCTGGGGACACAGCGGCGGCGGCTATGCCACGGCGGACGCGATGTTCCGATATCCCGACTTCTTCAAGGTGGGCTGGTCTGAGAGCGGCAACCACGACAATCGCAACTACGAGGACGACTGGGCCGAGAAGTGGATCGGCCTCGATGATGCGGTCGACAAGAAGGCCTATGACGACCAGGCCAACGAGAACATCGCGAAGAACCTGAAGGGCAAGCTGATGCTCGTCCACGGCACCATGGACGACAATGTGCCGCCAACGAACACGCTGCTGGTGGTCGACGCGCTGATGAAGGCGGGTAAGGATTTTGACCTGCTGATGATCCCGAACGCACACCATGGCTACGCGGACGCGGCCCTCTACATCGCACGTCGGCGCTGGGATTACTTTGTGACGAACCTGATGGGCGGAACGCCTCCGAGGGAGTACAAGCTGGTGCAGCCTCCGGGAGGCGGAGGGCGATAAACCCATAGGGCCGTCGCCGCCTTCACTTGTCTTCCAGTAGCAAAGCGAGGGGATCTGCTTTTCGCTCGACTGCGAAGTCGAGAAGCAGATCCCTTCACTTCGTTACGGGACGACAGAATCAGTGTTTCCCGGCATGTGGAAGACTCTCTTCAAGGAAGGGCGTACGCCACAACCAGATCTCCGCCTGCCGTGTCGTAGTAGCCACCGCCGGTAGCTATGATCGCGACGTACTGCTTGCCGTCCTTTGCTTTGTAGGTCATGGGCGTGACGTACGCGCCAACCTCCATCTCGGTATCCCAGAGGATCTTGCCGGTCTTCGACTCGAAGGCCCGGAAGTGATGGTCCGTGGTGGCGGAGATGAAGACGAGCCCACCGGCGGTGGCGATGCTGCCTCCCATGTTCATTGAGCCGGTATCGTGCACGCCCCTGGCGTCCAGTTCTGGGATTGTGCCCAGCGGTACGCGCCAGGCGTATTCGCCGGTGTCGATGTCCAGCGCGACCATCTGTCCCCAGGGCGGCTGCTGACAGGGCCAGAACGTATCGCCCTGCCAGAAGCGGCTGTAGGTGCCGTCCGGGCCTGTGCGGTGATAGGGCACGGGAGAGCCCGGCGGCGAAGCTACAACCTTGCCCACGTCGCCGAGATAGATGATGTTGTAGAAGACGTAGTTCAGCTTAGGATCGTACGAGCCTCCGTGCCAGTTGGTCGCACCCAGTGAGCTGGGGAAAACAACACTCGATTTCAGCCCGTAGCGAGTGAATGGGCCGTTGTTGATCAGGCCTCCGTCGGTATGCAGCAGCTTTTCGCAGAACTGCTGATGTTCCGGCGTGACAGTGGAGATGTCCGCGTCCTTGAAGCCCATGCGGGCCAGCGGTGCAGGCTTATCCGGGAACGGCTGCGTGTTGACGCCAACCTCACCGGGCACGTCGCTCGCGGGAACGGCCCGCTCGGTGGCGCCGTACACGGGCTTGCCTGTTCGCCTGTCAAGGATGAACACCAGCCCGGTCTTCGACGTGGCGACAACCACCGGAGTGTCGCCGGAACCGCGATGCACCGTGGCCAGGATGGGCGCGGACTCCAGGTCGTAGTCCCATGTGTCGTGATGCACGAACTGGAAGTACCACTTCAGCTTGCCGGTCAGTGCGTCCAGCGCAACCAGCGAGTTGCCGAAGAGATTGGCACCTTTGCGGTCGGCTCCGTAGAAATCAGCCGTCGGCGAGCCGTGTGGCAGGAAGACCATGCCCGTCTGAGCATCGACTGACATGAACCCCCACACGTTTGTGCCGGACCGGTTCTTCCACGAATCGGGCGTCTCCCACGTTTCGCTGCCCGGCTCTCCGGGGCGCGGCACGGAGTGGAACTGCCACAGCAGCTTGCCGGTAACGGCATCCCAGCCGCGCGTGTCTCCTGATGGGCCGGTGCCTGGCGACTCCTGCAAAACGGCACCGGTGATGATCACGTTTCTGTAAATGCCGACCGGGGAGGTGATCGCAATACGGCGGTCTGTGAAGCCGTTGCTCACACCCGGCTTCAGGTCGACACGGCCGTTCTGACCGAAGCCCTGCGAGGGCTTACCGGTCTTCGCGTCCAGGCTCACCAGAAAACCGTCGCTCGTGCCGAAGACGATGCGAGCCGCGACCGAACCGCTGCCGGGCCAGTACGAGACTCCGCGCAGGGCCGCGTTGGAATCGCCTGGCAATTTCTGCTCCCAGATCGGCGTACCGGTCGCCGCATCCAGCGCGACCACGCTGCTGTAGGGCGTCGGCAGGTAGAGAACGCCATCGATCGTCAGCGGCGTCGCCTCAGACCGGCGCTGTGCGTGAAGCCTCGATGCAAGGTCGCTCTGCGGTGCCGAACCCGGCGCAGCGGCAGGTGCCATGTGGTACGTCCAGGCACGTTTCAGGCCTGCCACGTTTGCCGTGTTGATGTCCGTCAGCGGCGAGTAGCGGCTGCTCGCTCCATTGCGGCCGTACATCGGCCAGTCAGCGGCCCTTTGCGCGCAGCAAACGGCACACCCAAACGCAATGCAAGCGGCCAGACGCCGCAGATTCAGACGCATCATGGACCCGTTCCCCATCTCAACGTGAGCAATGCTGTGCCAGTCTATATCGCGGCGTTTGACGGCTCAGTGCAGGCCAGCAACTTACCGTCAAGGACGCTGCAGTACTCCCTCTTTCCAATGTTCCCGGCACCGTGTTCTTATGGGACGGCCATCTCGCACTTCGTGCAGAGTGCCCCGCGAAGTCGCCACACATCAGAGGACTGACCCCATGATTCGACGTGACCTGTTGAAAGCAATTGCTTCTGCCGGCCTGCTGGCGCTGACTGAACCTGCACGGCAACTGGAAGCGCAGGCCGTGCGCGGTACGAGCATTCCGCGCATCAAGGACATCCGCGTGATCGAGTGCGCGCCCGCCGGCTCACGCCTGACGGTGGTCAAGATCGTTACCGATCAGGACGGGCTGTACGGCTATGGGTGTGCCACGTTTACCCAGCGCGCTGACCTGGTGAAGCCTGCTGTCGAGAAGTACCTGAAGCCGCTGCTGATGGGTAAGACGACCGATCGCATCGAGGACATCTGGCAGACCTGCTATGACAGCTCGTACTGGAAGAACGGCCCCGTTCTGAACAACGCAATCAGCGGCATCGACCAGGCGCTGTGGGACATCAAGGCCCGACGCGCCGGCATGACGGTCTGCGATCTCGTGGGAGGCAAGTGCCGGGAAGCGGTGGAAACCTACACACATGCCGACGGGCCGGAGATCCCGGACGTGATTGCACGGGCAAGAGAGTTCATGAGCCAGGGCTTCCGCAACGTGCGCGTGCAGGTGGGTCTGCCGGGCATGGCCGGTTACGGTTCACAACACGGGGCCGCGCCCAACAGCTTCAAGCCGCTCCACAATCAGCCGCTGTTTGAGCCTGCCTACGCCATGCGGCGGGGCATCAAGCTGCTGGAAGAGGCACGGTCGCAGCTCGGCGACGAGGTCGGCCTGATCCACGATATGCACGAGCGCTATCTGCCCAACCAGGCGATCGAGTTTGCCAAGCAGGTGGAAAAGGTGAACCTGTTCTTCCTGGAAGATGCGCTGTCACCCGAGGACTTAGACTATTTCCGCCTGATGCGCCAGCAGTGTGCAACGCCGCTGGCAATGGGCGAGCTGTTCAACAACCCGCACGAGTGGCAGCCGCTGATCTCTGAGCGCCTGATCGACTACATCCGCTGCCATCTTTCACAGGTGGGCGGCTTCACGCCGGCGCGCAAGATCGCCATCCTGGCGGAGCAGTTTGGGGTGCGCACGGCGTGGCACGGACCGGGCGATGTGTCGCCTGTGGGTCACGCGGCGCAGGCGACGCTCGACCTTGTCTCCTACAACTTCGGGATCCAGGAATACACGCCGTTCAACCAGAACCTGCAGGAAGTCTTCCCGGGCTGTCCGACGTTGAAGGACGGCTATATCTACATCAACGAGAAGCCGGGGTGGGGCGTCGAGGTGAACGAAGCGCTCGCGGCGAAGTTCCCTTTTACACAGCCAGCGAACGGGCTCAACGGCGGATGGGGTGAAGTGCGCAAGCTGGATGGGACGGTCATCAAGCAGTAGGTTTGCTTCACAGCGCGATGAGCCGGGCTTTAGGCGACGGGATAGAACGCACAGTTTGCAAGAGAGGCTTTATTCTCCGGGGATGAAAAATCCAATCTCGGCGACTGAAGCCTTCTTTATCGTGACCTCCTTGCTGCTCCGACGCGTTCAAAGCCGCACTCATTGTCGCGGACGCGCTCTACCCTCGGCCTTTGAGGTAGAACTCCGCCAGTTCCAGATCGCCAGGTTGGGTGATCTTCAGGTTGGCTGCGGAGCCCATCACGACCGCGACGGAGATGCCCGCGCGCTCCAGCAGGCTGGCCTCGTCGGTGCCTGAGAAGCTGTCCGCCTCGGCTTCGTCAAACGCGCGTAACAGGCTGCCGAATGTTGCTCCCTGAGGGGTTTGCGCCAGGACGATGCGTTCGCGCGGAACGGTCGCCGTAATGATGGCACCGTCTGCCGTGCGGTCGACCTGCTTGATGGTGTCGATGGCGGGGAGACCGACGATCGCCGCGCCGTGTTTCGCGATGGCTTCAACCGTCCGCGCGATGATGGCCGCGTCGATCAGGGGACGAACGGCGTCGTGCACCAGGACGATGTCGTCGGGCTGCGCATTGAGCGAGCGCAACGCGGCTGCGACGGTTTCCTGCCGCGTCTCACCGCCCGTGACGACGCGAACCTTCTCCGCCAGCCCATACTGCGCAAGCTGCGCGGTGACGTGCTCGCGTTCTGACGAGCGGACCGCAAGCGTCACCGTCGAGATGCCGGTCTTGTCCGTGAACGCACGGACGCTGTGGATCAGGATGGGAATACCGCCGAGTGACAGAAACTGCTTGGCGCTGACACCAGGCATCGCCATGCGTGTGCCCAGTCCTGCTGCGGGGAGAATTGCGTGAACAGCCATAGACGGTGAAGTATATCGGTTTCGGACGGGGTTGTTTCCGGGCACGCCGGGCCGTTTATGCTGACAATGGACAGCAACCGTGTGAGCGCACCGCGGCGGAAGCAGGCAGATGTGGGCATGAGGATTGGCTACGGTTTCGACTCGCACGCGTTCAAACCGGGCGTCCCGCTGGTGATCGGCGGCATGAAGATCGAGCACAGCGAAGGCCTGGCCGGCCACAGTGACGGCGACCTGCTGCTGCACGCAATCACCGATGCGCTGCTGGGCGCGGTCAGCGCGGGCGATATCGGCACGTTCTTTCCGCCGAGTGACATGCGCTGGAAAGACGCGGACTCCACCATCTTCCTGGAGACGGCGCTTGAGGAAATCGCCACTGCCGGCTACCGGATCGTGAACATGGATTGCGTGCTGATCCTGATGCGGCCCAAGATCGTGCCGATCGCCGGAGATATGCGCGCACGCGTCGCCGATCTGCTGCATATTCCCGAACGCGACGTCAGCATCAAGGCCAAGACTCCCGAGGGACTGAACCAGGACGGCACCGCAGTCGCCCACGTAACGGTTCTTCTGGAGTCACTGCCGGAGCCGGAAGAGCCGACCACGCTGGTTGCGGAAGTAGAGGATCCTGAAGAGGTGGACGTGGTCGTGCGCACATTGGTGGGCGGTGAGGAGCCGTACAGCACACGCAGGCTCGGCCGCAAACCGGCTTACGATACCGACGACCTGACGTAACCTGACCTTCTGCCGAAGGAAGAATCCTGTTTGCAGGTTGTGTCGCTTGCGATACATTTGCTTGCAGCACACGGAGGCGTTTCCGCCATGCAAACCACAGCACCCGACCAGGCACAGATACAGCACTTGATGGTCGCCATGATGCCGGTCATCGGCTTGTTCATCGTTGTCGCGTGGGCCGTGGTGATCATCCCGTTCTGGCAGATCTTCAAGAAGTCAGGCATGGGCGGTCCACTGTCCCTGCTGATGATCCTGCCGTTTGTGAACATCGTCATGCTGTACGTGCTGGCATTTTCGCGCTGGAAGGTGGTGCCCGCGCCGGAGTTCGCGGCAGGCTACCCGCCGGCGTATCCGCCGCCGGGCTATGTGCCGCCTGCGGCGATGTACCCGCCCATGCAGGCAGCGCCGCCGACCTACATGCCGCCGACGGATCCACCTGCGACGATCTGAACGCGTCGCGCATCACCGCGGTCGAACCATAGAAACACGTGGAACGAGGATCAGACTCAATCCTTCGTCCCCAAATGCCTGCTGCATCTCATCCGGCAGCAGATCATCGACGTCTCCGGAATAGTGTCCCACCCTGCGAAATCATGGCCGCCGCGCCGGTAAACTCGCTGGGTCTTTACTCGTGGTGACTGTTCGATTGTTGTAGGCCGCCATGAGGAGTTCTACGGTGATGACCAACGATGGTCATACCTGGTCAACCTGCTAGCATCGACGATGGATGAGTACAGAACCAGGCACACAGAACAGCAAGGCTGACGCTCCGGTGCGCGTTCGTATTGCGCCGTCGCCCACGGGCGATCCGCACGTCGGAACGGCCTACATCGGCCTGCTGAACTACGTCTTTGCGAAGCAGCGCGGCGGCAAGTTCGTCCTGCGCATAGAAGACACCGACCGCACCCGCTTCGTCGCCAGCAGCGAGCAGATGATCTTCGATGCACTCCGCTGGGTCGGCCTGGAATGGGATGAGGGTCCGGACGTGGGTGGTCCGCACGGACCGTATCGTCAGAGCGAGCGTACCGAGATCTATCGCGAATACTGCGACAGGCTGATCGCCAACGGCACGGCGTACCGCGCGTTCGAGACCGCCGAAGAACTCGACGCCGAACGCAAGGCGCAGATGGCTGCCAGGCAGCCGCCGAAGTACAACGGACCAAGCCGCAACTACACGCCCGAACAAGCCGCGACTGCGATGGCCGAGGGCAAGCCGTACACCATCCGGCTGCGCGTGCCCGACGGCGACAAGGGACCGGGCATCGCCTCGACCACCTTTCGCGATGAACTGCGCGGCGACATCACCTTCGACCACAACAACGTGGACGACCAGGTGCTGATGAAGTCTGACGGCTTCCCCACGTATCACCTGGCGAACGTCGTGGATGACCACCTGATGGGCATCACCGACGTGATCCGCGCGGAAGAATGGATCAGCTCCACGCCCAAGCACGTGCTGCTGTATCGCGCATTCGGCTGGGACCTGCCGCGTTTCTGGCACATGCCGCTGCTGCGCAACACGGACAAGAGCAAGATCAGCAAGCGCAAAAATCCTGTCTCGTTGATTTACTACCGGCAAGCTGGTTTTCTGCCGGAGGCCATGCTCAACTTCCTCGGCCTGATGGGCGGCGGCATGGCGCATCCGACCGAGCAGGAGATCGTCAGCAAGGGTATCGACACCAAGCTGGCCGATGTCTTCTCACTCGACGAGATGCTGGAGCGGTTCGACTTCAAGCGCATCTCGCTGGGCGGTCCGGTGTTCGACCTGGTGAAGCTGAAGTGGCTGAACGGCGAGTACCTGCGCCGGCAGTCGCCTGAGGAGTTCTTCCAGTCGCTGCGCGCCACACTCTTCAGCGACAGCTACCTGCGCGAGATCGCACCACTGGTGCAGACGCGTATCGAGACGCTGGCACAGTTCGGCGACATGGCCGACTTCTTCTTCCGCGATGACGTGCAGCCGACGCCAGAACTCTTCGTGCCGAAGAAGCGCACGCTCGAGGACACGCTAGCCTTCGCCGCGGAGATGCTGACGGCGCTGGAAGCCAGCGACTGGGTCGCCGAGAGCATTGACGCCCAGCTACGCACACTGCTGACCGCAAAGGAGTGGAGCGTCAAGGAAAGCTACATGCTGCTGCGCGCGATCCTGACCGGCAGAACGGCATCGCCTCCGCTGCTGGAATCGCTGGTCGTCTTCGGCAAGGCTCGTTCGCTCGATCGTGTGCGCCGCTTCCTGGATACGCAGAAAAAGCTAGCAGCGCTGGCGGAGCGTAAGTAGTGCTGCGTCGGCAGGTGATTGCGTGCCTGTTGCTGGCCGGTACCGCGTTGCTCAGCGGCTGTGGCTATCATGTTGCCGGGTCTGCGGCACACGTTCCGGCAAACGTGCGCACGCTATCGGTACCGACCTTCAAGACAAACGTGCTGCAGTACCGCACAGAGATCGCCCTGACGGACGCGACTACGCGCGAACTGAACACACGCACGCGTTATCGCATCGTCCACACAGACGATCCGGAGGTGAGCGATGCCACGCTGCAGGGCACGGTGTTGACCGAACTGATCGCCCCGCTGACGTATGATCCGTCGACGGGCTCCACTTCGTCGTACCTCGTGCAGATTACGGCGAAGATTGTGCTGACCGCGAGGGACGGGCGCGTGCTCTACCGCAACGACAAGCTGTCGTTTCGCGAGCAGTACCAGTCCACGCAGGATTTAAGCGCCTTCATCCAGGAAGACGGCGCAGCCGTGCAGCGGCTGTCGCGCGATATGGCCAGCCAGATCGTCGGCGATCTGCTGAACAGCTTCTAGAAAGCGCGTGGAACGTGAGTTGCGCCGTATCACGATGTTTCAGAGGGTGGCATTAGCTCTGCCGCGGCCATCCTGAAGAGTGTTCCTTCCGCAGGTCGGACCGGATCATGATGTAACCGATCGCGATGAAGAGCACACCTGCTGCCAGGAAGACGCCATCCCAGAGCGCATGGTTGCCGTTCTGCACGACGTGGTGCACCTGCAGGATTTCGTGATCGATCAGGCCCTCGACCAGGTTGAACCAGCCCCAGCCCATCAGCAGCGAGCCGGCGAAGGCGGGCCCCGATGGGACGGTGTTCCGGTGGCGCGCCGTGTGCCACAGCAGCCAGATGCCCACGGCCGTCATACACCACGTGAAAGCGTGAAACAGCCCATCCCAGAACATGTTGATCTGCTCGTGCACCAGCGAATCGCGCAACACCCGGTTGGACAGCATGTTGTGCAGCTGCAGAATCTGGTGGAAGAGAATACCGTCGACAAAGCCACCCATCCCAATGCCCAGCAGCGTGCCCGCTGCAACGGCGCGCCGGGCAGGGTGCGCTGACATCAGGCCCGCTCCACCGGCGGAAGCGGAAAGCCGCGATAGACGATTAGAACGACCGCGGCAAACACCGGGAACGGCGCCGCCGTGAGCGCCAGCGTATGCAGGAAATGGCTGCCGAAGATGCCGTGCCGCACCTGGCACGCCGTTTGAGAGTCGCAGGTGACGCAGGCGAGCGCCGCCCGATGCGCGAGCGCCAACGGTATGCAGACAAGCGACTTGAACGCAGCGCGCATGCTCTTCCTCCACGGCATTGCGATGAATCTAGCACCGGCAGATGATCCGCCGAATGCGCTGGCCGGATGTGGCAGCAGCGAGCAGAAGCGCGAGGGGGAGTGTATCGACGGGAACATGCCTCTGGACTGATGCAGGACTCACAGGAAACTCCTCTAAGCTGGAGAGGTGCCGCCGCTTCGCTCATTCGCCTCAACCGATCGCTTCCTTGCCGAACTCGACACACCGTCGATGCGGGCGGGCTACGTTCTGCTGGGTGATGAAACGTTCCTGTATGAGCGTGTCCGCAAGGGTGTGCTGGCAAAGATGGTGCCGCCGGACCTGCGCGACTTTTGCCTGCATGATCTTGAACTTGGTAGCGAAACCAGCGTCTTCGAAGCGCTTGACCTTGCGCAGACACCCTCGCTGATGGCGCCGTTCCAGGTGATCTTTGTGCGCGGGTTGAAGACCCTTTACGGCCGCGGCGCGAAGAAGGACGAGTTCGCCGCGCTGGAGCGCTACTTTCGCTCGCCAAACCCGCAGGCGCTGCTGCTGTTTGTTGCCGACCACCTGACCCTGCCCACTGACCTGCGCCGCATGGAGCGTGATGACAAGGATCGCTATGACCGCATCCGCGAGACGCTTGGCGAGTGGTGCGGCACGGTCGAACTGCAGAAGGTCGAAGAGGGCGATGCGGCACGATGGGTGATTGCCACGGCCGACGATCGCGGCGTGAAGTGTGATCCGGATGCCGCGCGCGAGTTGGTCGACGCGCTGGCCGGCGACATGATGATCGTGAGCAGCGAGCTTGAGAAGCTGCTGCTGTACGTCTCCGCGCCCATCCGCGAGAACAATCTGGATGCCGCACAGTCGGGGCGTATCACGCTCGGGGATGTTGAGACGATGGTGCTGGCCGCCAAACAGCGCTCGCTCTACGAACTGACCGATGCCCTCAGCATCCGCGATCGCGCGCGCGCCCTGTCGCTGCTGCACGGCCTGCTGCATGCGTCCGATGGCGGCGAAGATTCTGCCATCGGCCACCTGTACATGCTGGCGCGAACCTACCGCCAGATGCTGATCATCCACGAGAAGAATGTGCGCGATTCGCGTGCTATCTGGCAGGTGCTTTGGCAGGGGTTCCGCATGCCCCCGTTTGCAGCGGATGTGCTGATTCAGCAGGCTCGCCGTTATAAGAGCCGCCGCGACCTTTCGCGAGCGCTGCGATTGATCGCGCGTGCCGATCTCGAGCTTCGCAGCGGGCCTGTCGACAAGACGCTTGTACTGGAGAGGCTGGTCATCGCGCTTGCTTCAGAGGTGAAGGCGAATGTGTACGGCGAGACGCCGCAGTTCGCGCTTGAAATGTAGTGGGGCTGTTCGCGATCGTCGTCCTGAGCGCAGCGAAGAATCCGTCCGCATCATGCATCAGTACGCCTGTCGCGAGAAGGCCTGCGGGCCTTTCGTTAAGATGAGCCTTAAGATGAGCCACAGTGGAGATCCTTCGCTGCGCTCAGGGGGAAGGTCGTCGATGTGACGGCAGCCCTAGCAACCCACCCTCGAACGCCGAATGGGCGCAGCACTTCCCTTCACTGCGACTCCATTGCCGATCCACGGCTGGCAGTCCGGGCACCAGTAGGTTGAGCGCGCACCGCTTCCCTGCTTGCGGTATTCGATCGTGCCTCCGCAACGGCGGCATTCCTTGCCGCGCCGCCCGTAGACCCACAGCCGCTCTTCGCGGTTGGCGTTGTTCGTTGTACGGCGATTGCCGCTGTACGTGATGATGCCATCGCCTGAGCCGTCGAGCACGTTCGCCTTCATGTAGCGCTGGGAGACGTCGGCCATCTGCAGCATCTCGTCAGTGGTGATGGTGCTCATCTGCCGGAACGGATGCACGCGCGCGGCAAAGCAGACCTCGCTTTTGTACACGTTGCCAAGCCCGGCAAGCACGCGCTGGTTCAGCAACACGTTTGCAATCTCGTCCTCAGGATGCGTCTGCGCACGCGACTGCAGTGCTGCGACACCGGACTCGGCCGTGTATTCGTCCGAGAGGATGTCAGGGCCGAGCTTTGGCACGCTTGACTTGCGAAGGAGCGAGGCTGCCGTATGGAACTCGGCTACCGGCACGTTGAATGCGACGGCCTGCCAGCCCTCCACCTCGATCAGCACGCGCATGGCCTTGCGCGGCGACCACCACTTTTCGCCGGTTCGATACATGTGCCACGACCCGCTCATCAGCATGTGCGTGACCAGGATCAGTTCGCCGGAGAAGTGCATCAGCAACCACTTGCCGTTGGCCTCAACCTTCTCGACGACGCGTCCAACGACGGGCCGGTCATCGTTGACCGTGGCGAGATGCGCATAGCCTGTGTCGAACTTCGTCACATGCTTGCCCGTTAACACCTTCGCAAGCGCGCGGGCAGAGCGATAGATGGTATCTCCCTCAGGCATCAGTCCCTCTCCGGCCGAGATAGCAATCAGCTGTCATGGGCTCCCTATGGGATACGACGACCGGCAGCTCGTTTCAGTAAACATCGTTAGCGTCAAACCATCGCTCCTACGCCCGGGCTGGGGCTCGGAAGGAATGCAGGAAGGATTCGCAGCTACTTACGTCTGTTTAGTTGCGGGAAGAGCCACCTAGGACTCCTGTACCCAGGAGCCCCAAATCGCGAGGGCGAGGTCATCCAGAGCCAGTTCAAATCCTGGCGCTCCCAGGCAAAAGACCGCTCCTGATCAGGCATTTGGAACTGGCAGCCTGCAGGAAGTGTCCAATCGCCTGCGTGCGTTCTTGGGGAGCAGTTCCACAACCATCCTGGTGTCGGCATACGCAGCGTGTACATAAGGCGGTGAAAGATCGTGACTCCAGACTACAAGCGAACACCTTTAACCGGATGAACCCATGGAGCGAGTCTATGTCAGATACTGCTGATTCATTCGTCACTGCGCCTGAACTGCAGGAGAACACCTGCGTTCCGGCATGTGCAAGGTTGCAACCCAGGACCGCAAGCTTAACCGCTGCGGTACCGTAGAAGGAGCATGAGCAAGCCTGCCGCATTCCTGTCTGGTGGCATACTCGCCATTGTTGTTCTGGTGGTTGCAACTGCGGTCTACCTTCGCCACGCAGCGGGTGGCTTCGGTGCGCGTGCGCAGCCGACGCGTATCGAGGCGGTGCTGGCGAACGAAGCTCGTGACGCTGCGATGCCGCCGGTGAGTCGTGGACGCGGTAACCCGGTAGCCCCGTCTGCGGAAGCTCTGCATGAGGGCATGGCGCATTTTGCCGATCACTGTGCGGTGTGCCACGCAAACAATGGCTCCGGCGAAACGATGCTGGGCAGCGGCATGTATCCCAAGCCGCCCGACATGCGGCTGCCGGCAACGCAGCGCAAGACAGATGGCGAACTGTTCAGCATCATCGAGAACGGCATACGCATGTCAGGCATGCCGGGCTTTGGCGGCCAGGGCAGCGCCGAGGCAGAAAGCTGGAACCTTGTCCTGTTCCTTCGACATCTGCCAACACTTACCCCTGTAGAAGAGCGGCAGATGGAACACCTGAACCCGAAGAGCCCGGACGAGATGGAAGAGGAAAAGCAGGAACAGGACTTTCTGAACGGCGGATCGTCGCAGCCATAACGCGACAGCCGTTCTGCTGCGTGGCACAGGATGTGTTCCCCTGAGTATCAACGCCCGTTGTAGTTTTGGAGGATGAATGAAGCGTCTGCTTGTAGTTCTGCTGTTGCTGGTTGCGTTCGGCGCGGCTTACGCACACAACGGCATGGTGCACGTGATGGGTACAGTGGCGGCTGTCACTGCCAGCAGCGTGGATGTGACAGAGAAGAACGGTAAGACCACCACGGTCGTAGTCGACGACACGACCAAGTGGATCAAGGGTCTGGATGCAGTCGATCCCACCGTGGCAAAAGTCGGCGATCGCGTGGTCATCCACGCCAAGCCGGCGAACGGCAAGCTGATCGCCGCGGAGATCGAGATCGCCTTACCGAAGACGAAGAAGTAGCTGACAAATCACTTTGGTTCGATTGCGCTGTCCTTGCAGCCCTTGGGTGCGTTCACCGGATTGCAGCGCGCGATCAGGCCTCCCGGCAGGGACACGGTGTATCCCGTCCAGCGCGCAGGCTCGGCGGCCGGGTAGTCGGTGCTGATGAACTGCGCGCCGCTGTGCAGCAGTTCGTCGCGGCGGTGGGTGTCGCCGGTTCGGCCGTTGTCGGTGTCTGCGTCAGAACGCGCGCGCACAAGGTAGCCGCGCTTTACCAGGGAATCGATCTCGGCGGGTGTGCCGGTGTTCTCTTCTATGAACGCGGCATCGGGGTCGCCCGGCGTAGCATTGGTGAACAGGACGCGGCCCTGCAGCGATGGGTGCCCTGCCGTGTAGATGGGGCCGGACTTCTTCTGATCCATCAGAAAGACAACTTTGCCGCGCGAAGCGGCGAGCGTGGGCCAGTTACCGGCAAGCACCGCCGCCTCAAGCGTGGGATAGCTGCCCCGAACCTGGTCGGGCACCACCATCTCTGCCGGCTGAAAGACCGAGCGGATCTCGGCGTCGACCTCGTCGAAATCGGCTGCGGTGAACGGCGGCGCAAGGACGGCATTGGGTATGCCCTTCGTCATCCCGGATTTGTTCTCGACCAGGACGAAGATGGGCACGTGCCGCGGATGCGCCAGCGACCAGTTACGCACCTGTCGCAGGCACTCGACAAAGGGCTGGCAGTTGCTGCGCTGGTTGATGTCCACGACGTGCAGCACCTTGAGACCGGGCTTGTCCATCAGGTGCTGCGGATCGAAATCGGGGTCTGGGGGCAGCTTCTCGTCCTTCACGAGATCTACGATCCGCGGGTGAGAGTAACGGCCTCCCTGCGGGTCAGAGGCGATGTCGATCTCAATCTGCCGCGCACCGCCATCGAACTGCGCGGCCAGCGGCGGGTGCGAATAGTCCAGCTTGCTGAAAGCGTCAGGGTTCTTGGCCTTCAGCCAGGCTGCTTCGCTGGGAGCAAAGCCACCGTTATAGCTGTTATGCGTGCCGATCACCTGGATCTGGTTCAGGTGCACCAGCTTGTCCTGCGACGCCGCATCCTGGGGATGCAACGAGGGCATGGAGAGGGTCACAGCAATGGAAGCGGCGAGCGCGGCACGAACAATGGGATGCATAGCGTACCCATATTACTGAGCCAGGCGCGTGACGTGTACCAACGGACTGTAAATTGCTAACGCGCAAGAAACAGCGGCCACCCCCGAAGGCGTGGCCGCTACTGTTTACTTCTGGCTTCGTTAGTAGGCTGTGCTTGCGATCGACAGAGGAGCAGCGTCGCCGCTCTTCATCATGATCTCGGCCAGACCCTTGAAGCGCTTTGCATCTGCGGGCGTGCTGGCAGAGGCTGCCATGGTCTCGAGCTCCGGAGCCATTGCCTTCAGCTTGGCGGCTTCCTTCTTTGAGGTGCCGGCCTTATCAATGGAGGCGCGGATCTCTGCCAGCTTTGCGGCGGGCATGCCCTTGTCACGTTCCAGCTGATCCAGGTACGCCTTGGCAGTGATGAACGTCGCCGGCCATACCACCTGCGGCTGGTCCTGAACGTTCAGGATGTCGAAGTGGATCTGGTTGGCTGCGTCGATCTCGTTCTGCGTGAGGAACTCGGTCGGCACCAGCTTCATCACATCCAGGCCGCGGGTGATCTCTGAACCATAGATGTAGCCGTTGTACCAGTAGGTGGACCACTGGCCGCCGAGGACGAACTTCTTGGCACTGATCGGTCCGCGGTCGTAGTAGGCGATCTCCATCGGGTGCGACGGATCGGTCCAGTCGACGATGGACACGCCGCCCTGGTACCAGCTCTGCACGTGGATCGCGCGTCCGGGAACGGGGATCTCCGAACCGTTATGCGCGACGCAGTTTTCCTTGTCGGTCTGTGCGGCCGGCATCTTGTAGTAGGACTTCAGCGTCATCTTCTTGTCGGGTCCGATGGTGAAGATCGCGTCCGCGCCCCACTGCATCGGATCGGTTGCGCGGCAGCGCGGCTGTCCGCCGCCACCCCATTCGTCGCTGAACAGGACTGCCTTGCCGTCGTTGGTGAAGTTCGCCGAATGCCAGAAGGCATAGTTCGGATCGCTTACCGCGTCGAGGCGCTTTGGATTGGCGACATCCGAGATGTCCAGCAGGATGCCGTTGCCCGAGCAGGCGCCCGCGGCCAGGCCCACCGCCGAGTAGACCGTGATGTCGTGGCAGCCGCGCGTTGCCGACGTGGTCTGCGTGCCCTCGCCATGCGTTCCGCCCTTCCACAGGCCGTTCATGTTGCCTGTTTCCGGATCGGTGAAGATGCGCGGAGTGCTGACGATCTTCGCCTGTTCAGGATGCGCGAGCGGCACCTTGATGACGACGATGGTGAAAAGCGCCGTGTTCGGATCCTGTTCAGGCGCAGCGCCGGAGCAGCCGGCCATTTCCTTTGCATCGCGCACGCCAGCCGAACCGGAGATATACACGTACACATCGTCCTTGTCCTTTGGATCGACGACGACGGTGTGGGTGTGCGAACCACGGCAGGTTTGTACGTCGGTGATCTGGCGCGGCTTGGTTACGTCGCTGATGTCGAAGATGCGGATGCCGCGAACTCGATCCTTCTCAGCCGGTTCCGCCGGGCGGTTCGCCATCGCCTTCGTGCGCTCCTCAGGACTCATGGTGGCAAACTTTGCCATCAGGTCCCGCTGCGCTGCCGCTGCTGCTTCCATCGACTGGAAGCCCTGTACGCCGCAATCGATGCGGCCGTTGGCCGCTTCAACCGACATGAACAGCAGGTTGCCGTAGACGGAAACGTCGCCCTGTCCGCCCGGACACACCATGCTGGTGACCAGCTTCGTCTTGCCGGGATCGCTGATGTCGTAGGTGTTCACGCCGTAGTAGTTGCCCACGAAGATGTACTTGCCCTTGAATGCCAGATCAGAGTTTGTCTGGCCGTAGGGCGATGGCGGAGGTGCCACGCGGGGCGCGCCGGGCTGGCGTGGCGGTGGCGGAGGTGCGTCTTCCCATGCCGGGATCTTCGACTCGTCCGGCGCAAAGCCGGCAGGCTTGGGCGTGGTCATGACCATCTGCAGGCCCTTTGCGGCTACGCCCGCGTTGTACAGGCCAGCCTTCAAACCGATGCGCGGGTCGCTCTCAGGAGCGCGCGGGTTCACGTACACGGTCGGCGGTGGAGGCGATGCGACGGCCTTTTCGTGGTCGTCCATCTGCGCACGCGAAGGAACCGCGGCGAACATGGTAGCAACTGCAGCTGCAGCGAGGATCGAACAGAAACGTTTCATTGGTTCACCTTTCGAAGTATGCCCTTCATGATGTCGATCTCTGCAAGCTGCGTGTTGTCCACGTCGTTCGCAAAGTCAAAAAGCTGCGGGTCCTGGCCTGCTCCCGGTTGCTGGAACAGCTGCTTCACCATCAGCAGCGCGCCGTTGTGGTGCTGCATCATGCCGGTGAGGAAAAGATTGTCGAACTGCTTGCCTGTGGAGTTGCGCAGTGCCTGCATCTGGCGCGGTGTCAGCATGCCGGGCATCATGGCCGTGTCCATCGGATCGGTCGCCGGCTTTGCCCCTGCGCCATGATCCATGCCCGCCATTCCTGCGTGGTCCATGCCGCCCATGGCGCTGTGATCCATCCCGGCCATGTCGTCATGATCCATACCGGCCATGCTGCCGTTGCCGGACATGGTCTCGACGGCTACGCCGTGATCTTCGAGCCACTGCTTCATCCAGCGGATTTCGTCTCCCTGCGAAAGGTCGATCTTGGCCGCCATTTCTTTTACCGCAGGGTTCTGCGCCCGGGTTTTCGCCAGTTCTGTCATCTCCACTGCCTGGCCGTGGTGCATGATCATGTCCTGCATAAAGCGGATGTCCGCTTCCGATGGCGCCTTGGCCGGCGGCGCTGCCGTGATCGCGTTGAGCGTGGTGCTGGGCTGCCCCGGAGCGCCCGGCTGCACCGGCGCAGGCACCCCGTTCTGCTGGCAAAACACTGGCATGCTGCTGCAAACCAGCAGTACGGCCAGAGGAAGAAAGGAGTTAGGTGCCATGTTTCTGCTCCAACAAACAATGCAGTCGCCGCGCGGACGCAGCGGCTTGCGTAACAGGAGAACCGGAGGTTCCGCGCGAACGCGACCCGGCCTCGTCATACAAAAGAAGATTGTTACAAGGGATACCACAAAGAACCGGCTGAAGGGAAAACCACTTCCGTCGACGAACCTGAGGCCGACTTTGGCGCTACGGGATCGAAGTCACGTGTTGTTGGACTTCTGCGGAATCGAACCCTGCGCTGTCTCGGACTCTGCGCATGGTATCTAGATAGAACTGCAGATTGTGCACGCTGGCGAGCGTTGCGGCCAGGGGCTCGCCCGTGTGAAACAGGTGCCGCAGGTAGGCCCTTGAATAGCGGCGACAGGTGGAGCAACTGCACGCCGGATCGGCAGGTCCGGTGTCCTCAGAAAACTTCTTCCCGCCAATGTTCAGCCGGCCTTCGCTGGTGAACAGCAGCGCGTGCCGGGCCGCACGGGTGGGCAGCACGCAATCCATCTGGTCGACGCCGAGCTTTGCATACTCGGCAATCTCGTCGGGATAGCCGACGCCCATGACGTAGCGCGGCTTGTCAGTGGGCAGCAGCGCCAGCGTGTGCTCGATGATCTCGCGCGTTACTTCACGCGGCTCGCCTACCGCCAGGCCACCGATCGCAAAGCCATCAAAGCCCGCCTTGCTACCGTCCGGCAGGTCCACCTGCATCTCGAGCAGGCGCTCGGCACTCTCGGTTCGCAGGTCCTTGTACATGCCGCCCTGCACGATGCCGTACAGGCTCTGTCGCCGCCGGCCGAGCTCATCGAACCATGGGACGAGATGCGCATTGACATGGAAATGCCGTAACGATCGCTCGGCCCACGCGTGTGTCAGTCCCATGCTGTCGCGCGTGCGCTCGTAGGTTGCGGGATGTTCCGTGCACTCGTCGAACGCCATGATGATGTCAGCGCCGAGTGCGATCTGCACGTCGATGGAGTGCTCGGGCGAAAAGAAGTGCTTCGAGCCGTCGAGATGCGAGCGGAACTCGACACCATCGGGCTTCACCTTCCGTAATGCGGCCAGCGAAAACACCTGGAACCCACCGGAGTCAGTCAGCATGGGCCGTGTCCAGCTCATGAAGCGGTGCACGCCGCCTGCGCGCCGGATCAGATCGTGCCCCGGCCGCAGGTACAGGTGATACGTGTTGGCAAGGATGATCTCTGCGCCGCGGCCGTCTTCGCCTAACAGTTCGAGGGTGTCCTGGGGCACGGCCTTGACACTGGCGGCTGTGCCGACAGGCATGAACACTGGTGTCTGCACCTCTCCGTGAGGTAAATGGAGCGTGCCGCGACGCAACGCGTCCTGTTTACCGTGGAGTTGAAATCGAAGGGACATCCTGCCTTGATTGTAGAGATCGAAGCTTCGCTTACACACCGCAATGCGGACGTTGCGCGTCCAAGCTCGCATGACCTCTCTGCGACGCCTTCTGATTGCGACCGCTTTCGCTGCTGCGCTTACGCCATCCTGCCTGCGTTCGCAGACGACGACGGCGCCACGACCCACCAGCACGCCCTACAGCGGCGATCTTTCCATCTTCGAAGAGCCCGGGCGAGATGAGAAGCTGCAGATCAACCGCGTCATGGACATTCTGCACATCACACCCGGCAAGTCGGTTGCCGACATTGGCGCGGGTGGCGGCTGGTTCACGGTGCGCGCGGCGCGACGCGTCGGCGCAGGTGGACACGTCTTCGGCGAAGACATCAACCCTGCGGCCGTGAAGGCAATCGACCAGCGCGCAGCAAAAGAGCACCTGCCGCAGGTGCGAGCGGTTCTTGGCACACCAGACGACCCGAGGCTGCCGGCGAGGTCAGTTGATGCGGTGCTGTTGCTGAAGGTCTATCACGAGATCGCCAACCCCGTTCCGTTCATGCAGCACCTGCACGACGCACTCGCACCGGGTGCCCGCATCGGCATCATCGATCGCAACGGCAATGGCACGGACCATGGCCTGAAGCAATCCATTCTTGAGCATGAGATGACCGAGGCTGGGTATCGCGAGATCGAACACTATGACTTCACAAAAGCAGACGGGCAGGACTATTTTCTCGTGTTCGTTGCCCGGTAGGCTGTAGCGCGCGTTGACTCACAAAGCAAACTGTCACTCTCGAGCGGTTATGTGTCAGGACTGCTGCCGATACCATTCGATGGTTTGGCGCAAGCCCTCCTCGAATCCAACCACCGGCGCGTAGCCAAAGCCCCCGTGCGCCGCGTCGATGCTGCCGAGCGAATCGCGCACATCACCGGGGCGTGCTGGGCTGTACTCAGCCTGCATGCCGCTGTTCATCAAGCGGGTTATTACGCCGTAGGTCTCATTCAACGTGTGCCGTTCACCGCATGCGATGTTAAAGACCTGGCCGGTGACGCGGTCAGCCGGAGCGTCGCTTGCAAGCAGGTTCGCATGAACAACATTGGCAACGTATGTGAAGTCGCGGCCCTGTTCGCCATCGCCGAAGATAACCGGCCGTTCACCGCGCAGCAGCGTCAGTATCCATTTCGCCATCACGCCGGAGTAGGGCGAATCCGCAGCCTGCCGCGGGCCGAAGATGTTGAAGTAACGCAGAGAAACTGTCTCCATGCCGAAGACCTCGGCATAGCTTCGCAGGTATAGCTCGCCCGTAAGCTTTTGCACCGCGTAGGGCGACAGCGGCTCAGGCCGCATGGTCTCGACGCGCGGAAAGCCGGGCTGATTGCCATACGCCGAGCTCGATGCGGCGTAGATCACGCGGCGAACGCCTGCTGCACGAGCCGCTTCGAGCAGCTCGAACGTGCCGTCCGTGTTGATGACGTGCGATGTGCGTGGGTCCTGAACACTCCGGGGTACGCTGGGCAGCGCAGCTTCGTGGAAGATAACGTCCACGCCCCGGCATGCACGAGCCAGGGCTTCGCGGTCGAGCAGCGAGGCTTCGTGAAACTCGAAGCTCTGATCGAGATGAGCAAGATTGGCCTTGGAGCCGGTGGATAGGTCATCGAGGCCGCGAACGCGCTCACCGCGCGCCACCAGCGCATCGGCGAGATGCGACCCGATGAAGCCAGCCGCACCTGTGACCAGGACCGTCCTCACAGGCTGCTCATCTATAGCTTCGGTTTCGTGGATCGCTTCACCGGAGCTTTCCTGGCGGCTGCTTTCGCCCCTGAGGCTGTCACGTCAGGGATCGCAGCGGTGTCGACGACGGTGTGCCCCTCAATCGGCGGCTCTTCGAGGATGGAGGCAGGCTGCACCGTTACGGGCGCAGATGCAATCTTGTTGGCAGCGACCTTTTTCGCGGCAGCTTTCTTTGCCGCTGATTTCCCGGCTGCTGCCTTCTTCGCCGCTGTCTTCTTTGCCGCTGCCTTCTTCGCCGCTGACTTCTTCGCCGGGGCTGGCGCTGGCTTAACGGCGGCACTCTTCTTTGCGGATGGCTTCTTCGCAGGCAAGGAGGCAGCAGGTCCGGCTTGCGAAGTGGCGGGATCAGCCTGCGCCGGTGTGAGCGATTCGATCATCGCCTGGAAGCGATAGCCCGCTGCCTCTGCCGCGTTCAGCACTTCAGCCGAAGGAATGGTGACCGTAGAAGAACCGGCCGGTTGCACCTGGCCTGCAAGCGCAAGCCACTGCAGCAATTGCTCGAGCGCCTCGCGATTTACATACGCGACGCCCTCATGCTCGTTGACGCCGGCCAGCCAGTACACATCCGGATCGGCCCAGAAGGCAGCCGAGTCGGGCTTGTTCGTGTTCAATGCGAGGCGGACTCGCGCCACGGTTCTCCACGCATCTTCGCCTTGTACGCCGACCTCGGAGAAGATCTCCGCAAGCGACGCCCGCAGCCCCAACCGGTCGACCAGGTTGCCCTCTTCGTGCGGCAGTGCGCGCAAGGCAGCCAACGTGAGCAGCGGCGACCAGAGCGCCTCAGGATGGGTGTGCGGCGGCAGCGCGTGTGCTGATCGGGCTGCGGACACGGCCTTGATTGACCGATCCGCAAGCGTGGTGGCCACGGCTGCATAGCTATTGACTGTCGCCACGGGTCCTGCAGATTCAAGCTCTGCCCAGCGCTGGAACACCGGCGCTGCTCGTTGACCCCAGGCGCGCGTTGCCTCTGTTTCAGACAGGCTGTACTCGCCGCCGGGCGACAGCAGACGTATCGCGTCCCAGGTGGCCGCATCGCGGATCGCGTTGGTCAACGGACGCAGACGGAGACGTGTCAATGCTTCATCGACATTGTGCACACCCGCGCCGTTCAGCGCATCGCACAGCTGGTCCCACGGCTGCTCGGCTGTCGAGCGCAGGTCACGCCAGTGCAGCAGGACGACGTACTGATAGCCTCGCAGATCGAGCGTCAGGCCGTGGTGGGCAAGGCTGTTTGCCCGCCTGAGATATTCAAGGCCGGTTGCGGTATCTCGGTAGGCAAGGAAGTACTCATCGCCGCGCGGCAGCGCCAGGGCATCACCGAGCGATCGCTGCCACAGATCTCCCGTCCACTTGTTCATGGACGCGGCCGAGACATGCACCGTGCCCCGTGTGCTGCTGTAGGAGTTGTTGTAGAGGATCAGCGCGCGATCGCTGCCAAGCCGGTTGGAATAAGCAAAAACATTTTCATCGACCGTGCCATGCTCGTTCCAGAAGTCGAAGAAGACAAAGTTCTCGCTCTCGGCAAACAGCGCGCGGTTCGAGAGCAGAGGCGCGATCTCTTTCTGATGGCGGCGTACAAGGTCATCGTTTGGCCACTCGTCCATCTTGGCCTGCTTGTACTCCATGCCGTACTTTTCGGTGTAGCCTTCGACCTGTCCATGCCCGAACATCGGCAGGCCCGGGATCGTCGCCATCATCGTTGCCACACCGAAGTACTTGTCGCCTGTGCCGAACTGGTCGATGGCCGTGCGCTCATCCGGGTTGGACATGAAGTTGACGTACCGCTTCATGATGTCCGGATCGAACTCGATCGTCTTCTTCAGGTAGCTGCGATACTTTGCATTCTCTTCATCGCGCAGCATGACCATGAACGCCGAGTTATAGACGCGGTGCATACCCAGCGTGCGCACGAAGTAGCCCTCGAGCAGCCAGAAGGCCTCGGCGAGCAGCAGCGTGCCGGGTACCTCAGCCTGCACGCGATCGACCACCTCACGCCAGAACTCCTGCGGCATGATGCTGTCGAACTCCTCCTGCGTCATGGCGTCTTCAGCGCGCGACGGAATGGAACCGCCCTGACCCGGCAGCGGGAACCACAACCGCTGCACATGCCGTTTTGCCAGTACCATTGCCGCGTCGAAACGGATGATGGGGAAGCGACGCGCCACCTCCAGGATCACCTGGATGACGTGCTCGCGAACCTCGTGCCTGGAGTAGTCGAGCTGCGCCGTGTCGTTCCATGCAAACGTGGTGCCATCGTTGCCGTGATACAGGTACTCGGTGCGCCCGCCGCCGTCGCGATAGCGCAGGCGATAGACAACCGCCGCATCGGTCTGGTCATAGTAATGATCTTCGATCTTGATCTCGACACGGGCGTCCTGCGACAGATCAGGACCTTCGAAGCGATAAACCGGGAACGGGCTCTCGCTGCGGTGCAGAAACCAATCGGGATGCTCAATGACCCAGGTGGAATCGAGTCCCATGTGATTCGGAACCATGTCGCTGGCAAGCCGCAGGCCGACACTGGCAGCGGCCTCGCGCAGCTTCATGTATGCCTCGTCGCCACCTAGGTCATCGGCAATGCGGTAGTCCATCAGCGAATACGCGGACGCCACGGCGTCATGCTGGCCGCGCAGCCGCTTGATGGTCTGCGACGCCTTGCTGCGCTCCCACAGGCCGATCAGCCATAGCCCCGTCATGCCGCGATCGCGGAGCAGTTGCAGTTCTTCGTGCGGGATCTGGTCGAGCCGATGAATATGCCGCTGATACTTCTTTGAGAGCTGCTCCAGCCAGACGTAGGTGCTCTTCGCCATCAGCACCACGGTTGGCATCCACGCATCGTCTGACGAGAAGGCTTCGTACTCGTTCAGCGGCGCCTGGTAGTCGTGCGAGTATTGCGAGTCGACGACAGCGCCCGAGCGCGTGCGGAAACGCCTGCGCCGCGTGACCTGTCCGTCGGCGCCGACCACGTCTTCCCAGTACTCCTCGTAACCGACGTATTCGTCGCCAACGAAGCCTTCTTTGCCGCCGTACTGCACCGGGCCATGTTGGCGCACGTTGCGGCCGGGTGGATTGAACTGCATCCAGATGGCGACCTCTTCTTCACGCAACGTATCGATCGCAAGCAGCGCGCGCGGCATGGCCGGGCCAAGTACTTCGGCCCAATGTTCGCGGATGTAATCAAGCTGGGCACTCAGTGAATCCGGCGCGGCCACGAATGGTGCTCGCAACGCAGCGAGCAGCGTCCTTGTCTGCGCATTGAACTCGGGCCGCGTCTCGAAGTACGCGTCAGCATCGGCCTGCAGCTCCTGGTAGGCGGGCAGCGTCTTCCGTAGCGGCTCGTCATCGAACAGCATGCGGAACGGCTTGTATGCGGGGTTCTGGTTGGCCAGCCAGAGGAGCAGGAGCTCCTCCAAAGCTGCTTCCCGGTGCGATATGCCTTCACTCGAACCGTCAAGCCACTGCTTCGCGGTCAGCTTGCCGGTGTAAACGGCGACATTCGGAAAACGCTCGGTAAATGCCAGCAGCAGGGCATCGACCTGGTCCGTGCCGACTCGCTTGCCGAACCACTTCAGCGCGTCAGCAAGAACGTCAGGATCCTGCTCGGCGCGGTATCGCTCGACGACCGCGTGGCTCAGTTCGTCGATCAGGCCCATGGCGAACAGCTGCCCGGCGTGAACGACGGACTTCGGATCTTCTTCAGCCGCGGGGCCGCCCAAGGCCACGCGGGCATCGTTCATCTGCTGGGCAAGCCTGCGGCTGGCGGCGACATTGCCAAAGATCACATTGCCCGTGTACGAGAACAACAGGTCCCGAAGCTCAAACCGGTCCCGGAACGTACGCGCAATGTGAAACTCCATGAATACCTCATCAATCGTCAGAGCTGGTGGTCAGGCCATGGCACGCACACACGTGCCGCCATGCTTCCAATGTAACTTCCCCGCATGCACGAGGGTGTACTGGTTTGCACACGGAGCAACGGATGCATATGCGATGCAGAGCTTTGCTTGCCGGTCGCGCGCCGTGTGCCGCCAAACACGAACCAGCTTCTACTGCTTCAAGGCATACCCGTAGGGGTAGAGCGGATGAGACGAATCATGCGGCAAGTCACTCTGCTGCGCCTCGACTGCGGCCATCGATGAGGGCAGTTCAAACGGCAGGTGGCCCCCCGCCTTTGCCCTGCCGGTAAGGACCTCGAGCAGGGCGTTGTCGCTGACACCGAAGTCGGCATACAGCGCGGCTGCCTTGTCCTTCACCTCGCTCAGGATTGCTGGGCGATCCATGTACACCGTCATCACCGCAGGTGTCTTGCCGCAGCGCAGCAGCGCGTCGTACGCAGGATCGCCCGGCTTGAAGTTCAGCCGGCCCTCATGCTGTCGGCCACCAAAGAAGTAGCCGGGGTGCAGCATGTCCGACGGTGTCTCGGCGCGGATGATGGCGACATCGGCCTGGGCCGGATCATCGACCACGACCAGCCCATGTGCCTTTGCCGCGGCAGGGTCTACGTGGAACAGCCAGACCTTTGCACCGGCGCGCACCGGCACTGTGCCGCGCTTGTTCTCAAGCGGAACCATGGCGCGCTCCTGCGCGTCTTCACCTGCTTTGAGTGACGCAGGATTGCCGACCACCTGCTTCGCCGCCGCCGGGTCCACATACGGGTCTTCAAAGATGCCAATGGCAAACTTTTCTTCCAGCACGCGCTCCGCGGCTTCGCGCATGCGGTCCTGGGACAGCTTGCCGGTCCTCTGCGCATCCAGCAACGAGGCGACATCATCCGTGCCGCCGACCTGGTCAACACCGGCGTTGATCGCCTTTGCGAAGCGCTCAGTCTTTGAAAGATCGATCGCACCCCACGGCATGCCGATGAGTTGCGGACCCATCTTCTGCCCGGCCGGCATGCCCTGCTGGCACAACTCGACACAATCGCTGGTGATGCCCCAGTCACTCAGGACGACGCCTTTAAAGCCGTACTTGCCGCGCAGCAGGCCGGTCAGCAATTGCCTGTTCAGGCCCGCGCCCACCTGCTCCAGCGGCTGGCCGTTGACCGTGATCTTTTCGAGGATGGAGTACGTCGGCATCACCGCCGCGACATGGGCGTCAAACGCGCCGAGGAACGGCTCGACGTGGTACGCGAGCTGTGCGTTCGTCAGGTCGTTATAGCGACCGTAGTAGTTATGGCTGTCGAAGCCGCCGCGCTGGGCACCGTACCCTACCCAGTGCTTGACGACGGTCAGGACTGAACCGGGGTTCAGTCCGGCCTTGCCATTCTGCATGCCTTCGACGTAGGCCTCTACCTGCTGCTTCGCCACACCGGCATCTTCACCGAACGTGCCGTTCAGACGGGCCCAACGCGGCTCTGTCGCCAGGTCAGCCTGCGGAGACAGCGCCTCCCGAATTCCCACGGCCATGTACTCCCGGCGCACGGTGTCTGCGAACTTACGTGTCAGCGCCGGGTCGTTGATGGCTGCCATGCCGGTGGTTTCAGGCCATTTGGAGAACAGGCCGGCCTCGACGCTGGCTCCTGAAACATAGAGGAAATTGTTGCGCGGATCGGTGCTGATGGTCAGCGGGATGCCGAAACGGGTCCCTTCCGCCATCTGCTGAAGGCGGTTGTCGGACTCGGCAATCAGCGTTGGGTCGCCACCAAGCCGCGTGATGAAGCTGTTGATCCGCTTGCCATCGATCAGCGCCTTTGACTTGTCCATGTCGTAGCCGCTGCCACGCCCGATGCTGGCCTCTGCGCCGCCGATCGCGGGCAACGTGGCATGCACCATCACGCCTGCCAGGTCTTCCACACTCATCTGGCGGACAAGGTCCTGCGCCCGCTCTGCCGGGGACAGCCGCCAGTCCTCATAGCGATCCAGTTTGCCGTTCCGGTTCAGGTCTTTGAACTGCAAACCATCCACCGTCAGCATCGGGACCGAACGGTGACCCAGGACGGGCTGTCGCGCATCCGGGGTGCTGGAGGGTGCCTGCGAACTCAGTGGCAACGCGAGACTTAACAAAATCAGAACAGCGGAGACGGGTGTTCGCATAAGCCATCATCTTCTTGGCCGTCCGCGGCAGTCAATGCAGAGCAGAAGTGGTGGGCCCACCAGGACTTGAACCTGGAACCAACGGATTATGAGTCCGCTGCTCTAACCATTGAGCTATAGGCCCGCATTAAGTCGGCTTTTTGGAAGAGCCAAGCCAATAGCCGCAAACCACCCGATTTTACTGGATTGTAATGGCTACGACCGTTGCTTAGGCATAAAGTGGGGCTTTAAACGACCAGACACACCCTGAGGCTTTCTCCTATGGCTACGACTGCTCCCGCACCTGCGCAGCTCTCCGCACTTGATAAGAAGTTACAGGACTCGAAATCCGGCAAGGTTGGAACGATTATCTTCGCGATCATGCTGGTTTGCGGCCTGATCTACATCGTCAGCAAACTGAGCGTAGATCTGTCGGCGGTCCACCAGGCATCAGTTTTTCCGTACGTGCTGCTGGGCGTCGCGCTTCTGATCGCCCTCGGGTTTGAGTTTGTCAACGGCTTCCACGACACGGCCAACGCAGTAGCCACAGTGATCTACACGCACTCTCTAGAGCCGCACATTGCCGTGGTCTGGTCCGGTGTCTGGAACTTTCTGGGCGTTATCACAAGCTCCGGCGCCGTCGCGTTTTCGATCGTGACCCTGCTGCCGGTGGAGCTGATCCTGAAGGTCAGCAAAGGGTCCGGCTTCTCCATGGTGTTCGCCCTGCTGGTCGCGGCCATTCTCTGGAACCTGGCGACCTGGTGGCGCGGTCTGCCCGCGTCCAGCTCGCACACGATGATCGGCTCGATCCTTGGCGTCGGCATCATGAACCAGATCATGCAGGGACGCAACGGCACGAGCGGCGTGGACTGGGAGCAGGTCACCAAGGTATTCAAGGCGCTGCTGCTCTCGCCGGTGATTGGGTTTGTCATAGCTGCGCTGCTCTTCATGGTGTTCAAGCTGGTGCTTCGCGATCCGCGCTTGTACACGGCACCAGAGGGCGATGCGCCGCCGCCGCTCTACATTCGCGCGCTGCTGATCCTGACCTGCACCGGTGTGAGCTTCTTTCACGGATCGAACGACGGCCAGAAGGGCATGGGATTGATCATGCTGATCCTGGTTGGCACCGTTCCAACTGCATACGCCCTGAACCATACGGTGGATCGCGGCTCCGTCCAGACCTTCGCAAATGTGTCGACACAGGTGGCGGGAGCGGTCGGCCACTACGTCGATCCTGCCGCAACCATAGGCGACTCAGGCCAGGAGCTTGAGCGCTTTGTCTCGTCGCACAAGTACGAGCCAGCGACCATGCTGGCATTGCAGCAGATGGTCATCAATATCCGCAACGAGGCTGTGAGCTATGGCTCGTTGGGCAATGTGCCGCCTGAGATGCAGGCGAACGTGCGCAACCAGATGTACCTGTCCAGCGAAGCCTTCCGCCTGCTGCCGAAAGCAAGCGGCGTCAAGATCAGCCCGGACGACGTCAAGCTGATCGAAACCTATAAGGGCTTCCTGGACAAATCGACACGCTTCATCCCGTCATGGGTGAAGGTGGCGGTCGCGCTCGCGCTTGGCCTTGGAACAATGGTCGGATGGAAGCGCATCGTGATCACGGTAGGCGAAAAGATCGGCAAGACACACCTGACCTATGCCCAGGGAGCAGCGGCCGAGATCACCGCGATGTTCACCATCGGTCTGGCCGACGGCTACGGTCTGCCAGTGTCGACGACGCATGTGCTGTCGTCAGGTGTTGCCGGAACAATGGCGGCGAACCACAGCGGCTTGCAGATGTCCACGATCCGCAATATCGCCATGGCCTGGGTCTTCACGCTGCCTGCTGCGGCCCTGCTGTCTGCGGCGCTGTTCTGGCTCTTTAACCTCGTCTCGCGGTAGGACGACTACAGATCAGGGCGCAGCTCCCTTGCGTCACGAACGCTGGGGAGTTGTGCCCGGTGTCGTTCCCGTGTCGCCCGGCGCGGAAGGGTTGACGCTGCCGCCGCTGTTCTCTGGGGTAGCCGAACGGATGCCTGTTGGCCCGGGACCAGCCGTCGACGGGTTGTCTCCGCGGTAGCCCGAAGGCTCGACCTTGGCGGCTTGTTCCTGTGCTGGCTTCGAGTCGGGCAGGGGTTTGGTGCTTGGCTCTTCCATGGTGTTCTCCTGGTTGCGGCGGTGCCGGGGCTTGAGCCCTGCCTGCCCTGAGGTCTAGGATTGCCCGGCGGCATCGCCGGGATGCACGCACATGGCGTGTCCCGGTGCTCTCTGTATCCATTACACTTAACTGCGAGAGTGGCGACGTTCGCCTACCTGCTGAGGACCTTACGTGATTGAAGTTGTTCCGCGGCCCCGTTTCCGTGCGGGCCGAGCGTTCTTTCCAGTGAGCTTTCGTGCCGTCACCCTGGCCGGGGCTTGCCTGTTTGTTGCCGCTGGTGGGCGGTTCGCTGCAGCACAGTACGCTCCCCCGGCGGAACCGCTGCCAACGCCTACCTCGCAGACGCAGATCATCACCGTTCCCGTACCCGCGGCGACCCCGTCCAGCACGGTCAGCAATGGCCCTGACTGGAGCCGCGGAGCGAACCAGGCCGCACCGGGCATACCCAACCGCACGACCCCTGCAACTGATCAGAACCGCGCGGCCAACATCGTTGACACGCCGTCCGAGTTTCAGCGGCTGGTGCAGACGGCGCTTGGACAGCCGTTGCCGATCTTCGGATCAGACCTTTTTCGCAACCCTCCGAGCACCTTCGCTCCGCTTGAGGGTGCGCAGGTTACGCCGGATTACGTGATCGGCGCGGGAGACGAAATCCGTATCTCCGCGACCGGCCAATTGAACCAGCAGGGCTCGTTTACCGTCGATCGCGCCGGGAACATCACCATTCCCGGTGTAGGTTCGATCACGGTCGGAGGACTTCGCTTCAGTGCGCTTCAGCCGTTTCTTCGCCAGCAGATCGGCCGTGTGTACCGGAATTTTGACCTGAATGTGACCCTCGGTCAGCTTCGATCTATCCAGATCTACATTCTGGGCGAAGCACGGGTGCCGGGTGCGTATACCGTCTCTTCGTTGTCGACCATGGTGAATGCGCTCTTTGCGTCTGGCGGCGTGCGGCCCGAAGGCAGCCTCCGGCACATTGAGCTGCGACGCGGTGGCCGCACCGTCACCGACCTCGACCTGTATGACCTGCTGCTCCGCGGCGACAAGACGAAGGACGTCCCGCTACAGCCGGGCGACATCATCTTCATCCCGTCCGCCGGACCGCAGGTGGCGATCACCGGATCGGTTACGACGCCCGCGATCTATGAACTGCGTGGCGAAACCACCGTCAACCAGCTGCTGCAGCTGGCGAACGGCCTGACGAGCACGGCCAACGCAACGCGCGTTCGCATTGAGAGCATAACGGGCGGCACAGAGCGCTCCATCCAGAACGTGGGCCTGCAGACGGCGGGCGACATGACACTGCATGGCGGCGACATCGTCAGCATCGAATCGATCTCTGACCAGTTCAAAAACGCCGTCACACTGCGCGGCAACGTAGCCAATCCGGGCCGTTATGGCTGGCATGAAGGGATGCGGCTCTCCGACCTGATCCCGAACCGCGAATCGCTCATCACTCGCGACTATTACCGTTCGCGCAACGCGCTTGGACAGCCCACACCGAACTTCCAGCCAACGCCAACCGCCCAGGCAACGCAGGGCCGTATCGCGGTCAGCACACCGGGCGGCGGCACTGGTCAGGCTCCATCGACCCGTGCCGAAGCCCCTGCTACGTCTACGAGCAACACCACGGGCGGAAGCGGCGGCGGAGCAACGGTTGGTGAAGCACTGACCCAGAACAACGGCACTTTTTCGTCCACAACTGACGTCCTGCTGAGCGCCCCCGATGTCGACCTCGCCTATGCCGTGATCGAGCGCCTTGACCCGATCACGCTGACTACCTCGCTGATCCCGTTCAACCTGGGCGCAGTGGTTGATCGTACGGATCAAACGCAGAACCTGGCGCTGCTGCCGGGCGATGTTGTGACGATCTTCTCCAAGGCAGACATTCGCGTGCCGCAGTCGCAGCAGACACGCTTCGTGCGGCTTGAGGGCGAGTTCGTGGCGGCTGGTGTGTATAGCGTTCGACCGGGCGAGACCCTGAGGCAGCTGATCGTGCGTGCCGGCGGCCTGACACCCGAGGCCTACCTGTATGCGTCGGAGTTTACCCGCCAGTCGACGCGCCGTGTCGAGCAGCAGCGCCTGCGCGAGTACGCGGATTCGCTGGACGCGCAGATCAGCTCTGAAGCGAACCGCCAGATCGCCGGCGCGCTCGACCCCACAGGAACAGCGCAGACCGCAACCGTGGCCGCGGACAATGCGCGCGCAGCCGTGCAGCGCCTGCGAAACACGCAGCCCACGGGCCGCATCGTTTTGAAGCTGTCGCCCAACTCCACCGGTATCGACAGCGTTCCCGACCTCGCGCTGGAAGACGGAGATCGTTTCATCATCCCGAGACAACCCTCAACCATCACGGTGGCAGGACAGGTCTACAACGCCTCCGCATTCCTCTTTGAGCCCAACCTGCAGGTGCGTAACTATGTGCGCGACGCCGGCGGCCCATCGCGCGATGCGGACCAGAAGCGCATTTTCGTCATCCGTGCGGACGGCTCGGTAGTATCGCGCCAGTACGCCGATGTTGCGAAGGCACCCAGCCTGCCCGGCGACACGATCGTGGTTCCGCCGCAGCTTGTCCGTGGCAGTGTCCTCAGAAACATTGTCACCATCGCGAACGCAGCCGGACAGCTCGCTCTGCCGCTGTCGCTGATCGCAATTCTGCGGTAGGAACGGGGCTGCTTATGCCAGTAGAAGTACAAGCTCACACTCCGCCGGTAACGCTCAGCAAGGGCGATTACATCGTCCTGGACGTGCTGCAGTATCTGCATGAAGCGTGGCGCCGCAAATGGGTGATCCTTGCCTGGACGTTCGGTCTCGCCGTGCTGCTGTACCTCTACTCCTTTCACGAGCCGAAGATCTACGAGGCGAATGTAAAGTTCATTCCGCCCACGCGGACTACCGGCCTTGGCTTCTTCAGCATGTCGCACAGCTATGGCGATGAGTATCGCGCCATGCTGACCAGCAACACCGTGGCACAGGACGTGATTCAGCATCAGCACCTGATGCAGTACTTCGGCGTGGACGACCCGGACCTGGCTCGCAGGATTCTGCAATCGATGGCCCGTTTCGATCTGGATGCGAACGGCTTTGTCACCATTACCGTCTACAGCAAAGAGCCCGCCACCTCGGTCCGTATTGCGAACGAGTTCTATGCTGCCCTGAACCGGATGAACGAACAGCTGTCGCTTGTGGAGTCGGAGCACCGGCTCAACTTCGTCGCGGGCCCGATGCAGATTGAGCGTCAACGCCTGGCAGCCGCTGAGGATGCCTTGCGCGCTGCGCAGGAGAAGACGGGACTGGTTTTGCCGGGAGCACAGGCATCGCTTGGTGTGCAGCAGGTCGCGGGTCTTCGCGGACGCATCTCTGACCTGGAGACCCAGCTTGCGGTCCTGCGGGTCAGTTCCACTGATCAGAATCCTGCTGTTGTGAGTCTGCGTTCGCAGATCGCGAATCTGCAGGGCCAGGTCGCTTCACTCGAAGGAAAGAGCACGCAGGCAAACTCCCCTGCAAAGCTGCCGGAGTTGTCGCTCGAGATTCAACGGCTGGAGCGCGACGTGCAGGGTCACGCCGCAATGCTGGATTCGCTGTCTCGTACCAGTGCTGCTGCCGAGACCGTCGACAGCTACACGCCATCGTTGTCGCTGATCGATCCGGCGATTCCAGACAAGCACAAGATTTCGCCGAACCGGAAGAACTTCGCGCTGCTGGGAGTCGTCCTGGGCTTCGCGCTGGGTCTGCTGCAGGTACTCGGCAGCGCGTTCTACCGCCGCTGGGTGCGTGCGCCCAGAACGCTGGCGATGAAGACGCAGTGGAACAGCATGCTTCGCGGAAGCGCCGCAGGCACAGGCCATGGCGCTTGACGCCGCGGCAGCGCAGGTACGCAATCGCTGGTTGATTGATAACAACACGCGCCTGCTGGTTGCGCTGTCTTCCATGCTCTGCGTCACGTCGCAGTTGAAGTTTGCCGAGGTGCAGTACCTCGAGATCATTTATGCGATCGAGCTGGTGGTGTTGGCAGCGTGGTACCTGCCGAGGCTGACACCGCTGAAGCTGTACCGTCCGCTCTACAAGATCGGTCTGCGCTGGACGATCTTCTCGGTGCTGGCGCTGGTGCTTGCCGGATTTGGGCTGAAGCAGAACTTCTACCTGGAACACGCAAGCGCGCTGAAGCAGCCCTTCGTCGTGACGGTTGCGCGAGTCGGGGAACTCGCACTCGATGTGTTTTTCATGCTCTACCTGGCGAACCGCTACCGGATTGACGGGAAGCTTTGCCGGTTCGCCGCGTGGACGTACTACCTCGTAGGAGTCGCCGGCTGCCTTTACTCAGTCATCTCGATCCCGCTGCACCTTGGTGGTGTCTATAACGGCTTTCGCATGCGAGGCTTTAACAACGAGGGCGGGTCGTACGGCACGTACGTGATGACCATCATCTTCATGGCGATGGCGATGCGCAGCGAAGGCTGGATCTCACGGCGCGTGGCGATCTTCAGCCAGATACTCTTCTTCATCAACCTGGTTGGATCGCAGTCGAAGGCTTCGCTGTTCGAGGTGTTCGTCTTCATCATTCTCACGCCGGCACTGCGTCTGCGAGGCACCAAGCTGATCTATGCGACGGTCGCGTCGATGCTGGTGGTCGTCACGTTATGGTTCGCGCTGGATGTGAACTCAAAGCTGGTGCAGTACTCCGCGGCGATTAACGAGTATCGAAGAGTCAGCGTTCTGCGACCGAGGGACTACAACTATGTCGTCGGGCGCGTCGCGGGCCTGTTCCTTGCGCCGACGATGATCAAGACGCATCCATGGATCGGTATCGGCCTGGGAAACTATCCCATCGTGCGTGATGACCCGCAGTATCGGCGCGGTACGCCGGTGATCGAGCCGCCGCTCGATTCTCCCAGTCTTGGCCCGATCGACTACATTGTCGATCTCGGCTTTCCCTTGTTTTTTTATTTCACCTGGGTGGAACTGGCACCGGCAGTGGCACTGGTTCGCCGTCGAGAAAAGGCCGGCATCATCTGCCTGATGCTTATGCAGCCGGTGGCGAACTGGTTCGGGGCTCACCTGAACCTGACGTTCCCGTGGGTGGGTGCTGCCATCGCGCTGGGCATAGCGTACGGACGGCATCAGCGTCACGAGGATGACGCGATCGAAGCAGCTGCTGCTGCACACGGGCCGATGCTTGAGGCCACTGCGTGACCCTACCGCCGGAATCATGGCTGCAGAAGAACTTTCGCACTGCAGTCCTGCTGGCATTGGCGGCGCTGTTCATGCTCTATCAGCTCCTGTTTCTGCATTACCGGCCGTATGACGTTGATAATCCGTGGTTCCTGTCGTTCTCATATGCGCATCATGTGCAGCATCTTCGAACGGATGAGTTTCTGCACATGCGCTTTCCTTACGGCATGGACGGCACCCAGTACTTCGGCAGGATAGCCGCGGATGGCCAGGCGGCTGTCGCGTCCCTGTTCGGTTGGCAGCAACGGCCGATGGCAATCCTGAGCTCTGGGACGATCGTCGCTTCGCTGGGATTGTGGGCATGGGCGCTGCGCCGCATGGGCTATGCGCCGCGGTTGATTCTTACTTTCCTGATCGTCGCCGGCACGGCCGAACCATTCGTCAGTGCAGCGAACCGCTTCAGGTTTGAGCCACTCAGCTTTCTGCTCACGTCCGTGGGACTGCTGCTGAGTACCTTCGACTTCGTGTTCCCGGCCATCCTGGTTGCCGCGCTTGCAGTTGAGACACAGCCATCGGCATTGTTAGGTCTATTGCCGGTGCTCACCTTCAATTTGCAGCGGCATGGATTGTCATGGAAGCTCGCGGCTCGCACAGCCTTGGCTCTCGTGCTTGCGGCTGCGTTCACGCTGTTGCTGCATCCCGCGCTCTGGCAGCTGTTGCACGCGGGGCAGTCGACGACCGGGTCGGTTCCCCTCCAGGTTCTGGCAGCGGATCATAGCGGCTTCATTGCATATTTCCTCATGCCCCGCCACTTGCCGGAGACGCTGTTCCTTGCGATCACGCCATGGATCTTTCTTCTGCTCGGACGACGTTTGCCTGCGAAGACTGCCTGGATCGCGTGGTCGGCGCTCGCGGCTGCGGCGCTCGCTGTCCTGTCGCCGCATCCCAATGTGATTTACACGCTGTTCTTCTATCCGCTGTTGCTGTTGCTGGCGCTACTCTGGTTTTCTGAGCGGCAGCTTCCGTGGATCGTGGCGGCCTGCGTAGTCAGCGCAACCGCGCAGTATGGCTATCTCGCACACCTGAATCGCGGCCAGGGGTACCGCGCCACAGACATCGCGATTATCAGAGACATGATCACGCAGGGTGAGCAGAGCAGCGGCATGCATGATGCAGACGTACGCATTCTTGGCGATTACAGCCTCTGGTATGCGCATCCGCACAACTTTGTTGCTGCCGGTGAGAACAATGCAGCGTATGCCGCGACCTCAGATCTTTTGCTCTGCTATCGACAGCGGCCACCGGGTGCATCGCAGCCGCAGTTTATGATGGATTGCGACGAGATGTTGAGACTGCGACCAGCCAGCCGCTTGCTGGGAAGCAGCATCGTTCGAGGCAATACGGTCTGGCTGTACACTTCGCATCTTCCCCACGGCTGAGTCGGCTTATCCCCTATAAGGACTGACAAGACTTAACCATGACTCTTGACTCGCAAGGCTCTCGACGCTCACATCCTCTACTCGTCACCGGCGGCGCTGGATTTATCGGCTCAAACTTTGTTCTACGGCACCTTCGCACTGCGGGGGCTTCGCCTGTCGTCACGCTCGACGCGCTGACCTATGCAGGAAACCCCCACAATCTCGATTCGCTGCTGGGTGATGACCGGCACACGCTTGTGCACGGTGACATCCTCGACCGTGACCTGGTGCGGGCGTTGCTGGCAGAGCACCGGCCTCGCGCCATCGTTCACTTTGCAGCGGAGAGCCATGTGGATCGCTCGATCCTTGGCCCCGGCGCATTTCTCAAGACGAACATCGATGGCACTTTCTCGCTGCTGGAATGTGCCCGCGAATACTACGCAACGCTGACAGGCGAGGAGCGCGAGCAGTTCCGCTTTCTGCATGTCTCAACCGATGAGGTGTACGGCACGCTGTCGCCAACCGACCCTGCCTTCCACGAAGACACACCCTTCGCGCCGAACAGCCCATACGCCGCATCGAAGGCCGCGAGCGATCACCTCGTTCGCGCATGGCACCACACCTATGGCCTGCCGACGGTTATTACGAATTGCTCAAACAACTACGGCCCGTTTCAGTTCCCTGAGAAGCTGATCCCGCTGGTGATCGGCAATGCTCTCGCCGGCAAGCCGCTGCCCGTATACGGCGACGGCATGCAGGTGCGCGACTGGCTGTTTGTGGAAGATCATTGCTCCGCGATTGAGACGGTCCTAAGCCGCGGTCGCATCGGCGAAACCTACAATGTGGGCGGCAACAATCAGCAGGCAAACATCAACGTGGTGAAGACCATCTGCTCTCTGCTGGATGAGCTGAAGCCGGCTGCAACGCCGTATGCAGAGCAGATCACCTATGTAACTGATCGTCCCGGTCATGACCGTCGATACGCCATCGACGCGCGCAAGATTCAGCGTGAGCTCGATTGGTTTCCCGCACAGGACTTTGAGGGCGGTCTGCGGTTGACCGTGCAGTGGTATCTCAATAACCAGGCCTGGGTGGCCGACGTGACCAGCGGTGCGTACCGCGACTGGATCGCCAGCAACTACGCGGACCGCGTCGAGGTGACAGCATGAAGGGCATTATCCTGGCCGGCGGTTCCGGCACACGTCTGCACCCGGTTACGCAGGCGGTCAGCAAGCAACTGCTGCCTGTCTATGACAAGCCCATGATTTACTACCCGCTGTCAACGCTGATGCTGGCGGGCATCCGTGAAGTGCTTGTGATCTCGACCCCCATGGACACGCCGCGCTTTGAACAGTTAATGGGCGACGGCAGCCAGTGGGGTCTCTCAATCCAGTACGCCGTGCAGCCTTCACCGGACGGACTGGCCCAGGCGTTCCTGATCGGACGCGACTTCCTGGATGGCGCCAGTTGCTGCCTGGTGCTGGGCGACAACATCTTCTACGGGCATGACCTGGCGAAATCACTTCACGATGCGGCTGAACGCACCGCGCGCGACGGCGGCGGTCATGTCTTCGCCTATGCAGTTACTGACCCGGAGCGCTACGGTGTCGTTGAGTTTGACAGCGATCATCGCGCTATTTCGCTGGAAGAAAAGCCTAAGGCTCCAAAGTCGCGCTACGCGGTTACGGGGATCTACTTCTACGGCACCGACGTGGTGCGATGCGCCGAGAACATCAAGCCGTCACCGCGAGGCGAGCTTGAGATCACCGACGTAAACCGCTGGTATCTCGAAGCCGGGCGTCTGCACGTTGAGGTCATGGGCCGGGGCATCGCGTGGCTCGACACGGGCACGCATGACTCCTTGATGGACGCGTCGCTCTTCATCCACACCATCGAAAAACGACAGGGCTTGAAAGTAGCCTGTCCTGAAGAGATTGCGTACCGCCTGGGCTGGATCGACACTGCACAGCTCGAGGCGCGAGCCAGCACCTACGGCAAGAGCAGTTACGGCGAGTACCTGCGCTGGCTGGTGCGTGACGCGATCCAGTGGAGTGCTCCGGAATGATCGACGTGCCAGGTACGGTGCTGGTCACCGGCGTCTCAGGGCAGGTTGGATATGCAATCGCACGGCTCTTTAAAACGAGCGCACCAGGCGTGCATGTTGTCACGCCTGGGCGCGCGGAGCTCGACCTCAGCAATGCCGGCAGCATCCGGGAATGCGTTCAACAGGCCAGGCCGCGATGGATCGTGTCGTGCGCGGCCTATACCGCGGTGGATGCGGCAGAGAATAACCGCGCTGCAGCCTTTGCAGTGAACGGTGATGCACCCGGCGTGCTCGCAGAAGAAGCTGCCGCGTGCGGTGCTGCCCTGCTTCACTTTTCGACGGACTATGTCTTCGAAGGCAGCGGCACGCGCCCATGGCTTGAGACGGACCCCGCGGGACCGCGCAACGTCTATGGCGCTTCCAAGCTGGCGGGGGAAGAAGCCGTTGCGGCGGTCGCGGCAACAACGGGGCTTCCATATGCCGTGTTGCGGACTTCATGGGTCTATTCCGGCGGAGGCAAGAACTTCGTTCGCACGATGCTTCGTCTGCTCTCCACGCGTACCGATCCGCTGCGTGTCGTCGGCGATCAGCACGGTGCGCCCACGTCGGCTGCCGACCTGGCAGCAACGGTGCTGAGCATCATCCAGTCCACCGAGGAGCGCGCCGGCGGGGCGTCGCTTGCCGACAGTTTCGGTGATCTTGCCGGTGTGTATCATTGCGCCGGCACTGGCGAAACGACCTGGGCCGGTCTGGCCGGTGCCGTGCGCGAGTACCTGCAGGGCCGAGGGTTCCAACCGCCGGAGATCATTCCTGTGCCCTCGTCGGAGTACCCAACACCAGCGGCGCGCCCGTTGAACTCGCGACTGAACTGCGACAAGCTGGCGCGGAACTTCGGCGTTCGTCTACCGGCCTGGGGTTCTTCTGTGAACGAGGCGCTTGATCAGCTTGCTGCGACAGACCTGCCAAACACATAGAATCACTGCAGCATGAAGCGCGCACTGATCGTCAAACTCGGCGCGATTGGCGATGTCATCATGGCCGTTCCCGCGGTCTTTGCGCTGCACCAGCAGGGCTACACGATCGACTGGATCGCCGGCCCTGCGGTCGCCCCGCTGCTGCGCTGCTACTCGTGGATCCGCGTGTTTCAGGCAGACGACAGGGCCGTGCTGACCGGATCTCCACTAGAGCGGGCGGCCGCCGTGCTCGCAATATGGCGAACGCTGGGCGGAGAGCGCTACGATCTGCTGGCGACGCTCTATTACGACCTGCGCTGGCGTGTCTTCACGTTGCCGGTTCGCGCCGGGCAGCACCTCACGTTAAGCCGAACGGATCGCGCGCGCGCCATCCTGCCGACGCGTCCGCACCCGGATGAGTTCGCTCGCATTTTGCTGGTTTTGAAGGACACCTGTCGCGATCAGAGCCTGCCTCCGCTGCGACCGGACCACCTGCCGCCCGCGTCCATTGCGGAGTCTGCGGCGCGGCGCATTGCGATGGTGCCCGCCGGGGCAAGCAACATGGTGCGGCAGCAGACGCTGCGCCGCTGGCCCGCCGATCGATACGCATCGATCGCATCAATGCTCCTCGATCGCGGAGACGAAGTTGTGCTGCTGGGTGGGCCGGACGACACATGGGTGCGAGAATCGTTCGCATCGCTCGCGCAACATCCGCGTCTGATCGACCGGATCGGAGGCACCACCCTGCCTGAGTTCATCAGCCTGGCCGACACCTGCAGCCTGGTGTTGACGCACGATACGGGGCCGCTGCACCTTGCCGGGTTAAGTCATGCTTTGGTGCTCGCCCTGTTCGGGCCAACTGATCCGGGAAGCTTTTTGCCGCGCCGTGAGGGTGTTCGGGTACTTTGGGGAGGCGAGGATCTCGCATGCCGGCCCTGTTACGACGGGCGCAACTTTGCGCCATGCGATTCAAACGGGTGTATGCAGTCCATCACGGTTGAAAGCGTGCTCCGGGCAATGGACGAGATGCTTGCCGTTGCCGCCGGCACAGGCCCATTCGCAATTTTAAGGGAGTACGTATGACCGATGGCAACGCCGCCCGTCCACTGAGGCCGGGACTGTTCCTGGATCGCGACGGCGTCATCAATGTCGACACGAACTTTCTATATCGTCCTGAGGAGTGCCGCTTGATTGACGGCATTGCCGACTTAATCTCCACGGCGAATCGTCTGGGTTACGTCACCTGTGTCATCACTAACCAATCCGGCATCGGTCGCGGCTTGTATACCGAAGCAGACTTCCACCGTCTGATGGAACACATGTCTGGACAGTTGCTGGAACAGGGTGCAAGGCTGGATGCGGTCTACTTCTCGCCGTACCATCCTGTGCACGGTATCGGACAATACAAACGCGAAAGCGCGTGCCGCAAGCCCTCGCCTGGCATGCTCTTGCAGGCTGCGGACGAACATGGCATAGACTTGGCGCGTTCTGTCTTGGTAGGAGATCGGTGTACTGACCTGGAGGCGGGCAACGCGGCAGGCGTTCCTGACCTCTTTCTATTCGGCGCCACAGAACCGCATGGTTGTATCTCTGGCCCTGCGTATAATGTGGCAAACACACTATTTACTATCCAGGCGTACTTGATCGCAACTCACAGGCAATAGCCGTGTTGGAACAGGTATTTTAAGCAGGATGTCCGACTTCGCAGCCGATCCTAATGCGTGCGATGCGGGGGGCAGCAGCGCCAACTTCCAACACCGCCTTCAGAACCGTGCCTGAGGATCTACTCTCTGAGCATAGGACTGTTGGATCGGTCCTATGACAGAGTTGAGTGCGAGCGCGCACGTTAGGGAGTGGATGCAGTCACACGAGCAATCGTCGGGGAGTTCTCCAGTATTGTTGGAGCTCGCACCGAGCGAGTACCGCCAAGCCACGCAGGGAACGAAAGCTGCGCCGCATCCGTCGCCCGCCACGACGTTCGCCTACCGCGTAGTAAAGCGCGGCATGGAAGTCGCGTTGATCCTCCTCTCCGCACCTCTGACGATGCCCGTCTGCGTGTTCCTTGGACTGTGCGTCATCCTGACTTCGCCCGGCTCAGTGTTTTTCTCGCACCGGCGTATCGGACGCGGAGGCGTCTTTTTCTCCATGTGGAAGTTCCGCACCATGTGCGTGAACTCCGCCGAGGTGCTTGAGCAGCATCTGGCCATGCATCCGGAAGAGCGCGAGGAGTGGAACAGTTGCCACAAGCTCAAGAACGATCCGCGCGTGACGCCGCTGGGCAAGTTCCTCCGCCGCAGCTCGCTGGATGAGCTGCCTCAACTTTGGAATGTGCTTGCCGGGCGCATGTCGCTGGTTGGTCCCCGCCCGATCGTCGCCGCCGAAGCGGAGAAGTACGGGAGTGATTTCAGCTACTATCTTGCCGTGAAGCCGGGACTGACCGGCCTTTGGCAGACCTCCGGACGCTCAACACTGAGCTATGACGAACGTGTCGCCCTCGATCGAAGGTACGTGGAGACCTGGTCGTTGTCGGGCGATCTCCGTATCCTTCTGCGTACCTTCACGAGGATTGTGAATTCTGACGACGCATACTAAGCCAGTGCCCCGCGTCGCCATTCTGCACCACTGGTTTGTTTCTCGCGGTGGCGGGGAACGCGTGGCGGAATGTCTTGCCTCACTCGTGCCTGAGGCCGACGTCTTTACCCTGCTTCACTCGCAGGAAGGTCTGCCTGCGTCACTGCAGGGCAGGCGCGTCACCTCGTCTTTTCTGCAGCGCATTCCGGGCGCGTCGCACCGGCATCGGCACTTCATGCCGTTCTATCCTGAGGCAGCAGAGTCGCTTGACCTGCGGGAGTATGACCTTGTCATCTCATCTGACTCCGGTCCGGTCAAGGGTGCGCGTCTGCGCAATGGCACGCCCCATCTCTGCTATTGCCACTCGCCCATGCGTTACCTGTACGACTCGTATGAGAGCTATCGTGCAACGATGACACCGCTCACACGTGGGCTTTTTACCTGGTCGGCCCCGCGGGTTCGACGCGCAGACCTGAATGCAGCAAAGCGCGTGACCCACTTTGTTGCGAATTCCCGCTACATCGCAGCTCGCATTCAGCGCTTCTACGGGCGCACTGCTGACGTTGTGCATCCGCCGATCGATATTCATCGCGCGCGCCTGAACCCTGTGGGCGACCACTACCTCGCGGCGGGACGGTTAGTCCCCTACAAGCGCACTGAACTGATGATCCAGGCGTGCAAGCGTCTCGGCCGGAAGCTTCGCATCTCGGGCACCGGCCCTGAGTTGGAGAAGCTCAGACGCATCGCCGGCCCTGAGACCACCTTCCTGGGTGCTCTGGCTACGGAGGTACTGTGGGACGAGTACAGCCGGTGCCGCGCCCTGCTGTTTGCTGCCGACGAGGACTTTGGCATGGTGCCGCTGGAGGCACAGAGCTGCGGTCGACCCGTGATTGCCTATGGCTACGGCGGTTCGCTTGAAACTATCTGCGGCGCGGAAGACGATCCGGCACCAACCGGACTCTTCTTTCGTGAACAGACCGTCGAATCGATGGTCGATGCGATCCTCCGCTTTGAGAAACGAGAGAGCAGCTTCCGCCCGGCTGATGCCCAGGCACATGCTGCCTCGTTCGCCACGCCAATCTTCCTCGCGGCGATGCGTGAGCAGATCCTGCGCCTGATGCCGTCCGCCGAACCGGTCCTCGCGTCAGTCGACGAAGCCATGGCGATCATCGACTGATCAACAGCCAGGCCTGCGAGAATGGCAGTTGAGACTCACATGCAAGCCATGCGCGACCTTTTGCGTACTTCGCTCGGCAAGTCGCTTGAGCGCCTGTCCCCTCTCGACCGGCTGGCGGCGTCGTGGCCGATCGCCGCAGGGCACGCCATCGCTGAACGGTCCTCCGTGACCGCATTGGAAGAGGGCGCGGTCACGATCACAGTAATGGATGCACCATGGCAGAAGCAGTTGAGGAGCAACGGCGAACAACTGCGTGGCGACCTCGCGCGGATCAGCCGGGTTCCATTGACCGCTATACTTTTTGTGCTGCCCTCGGCGCAGATCGCCGAGTGCAACCCAGCCGCAAAGCCAACAAAGATCCGGAAAGCATGATGACCGAAAGCAGTCTCGACCCCAACGCTGCACCAGCAGCCGCACCGTACGCCGCCTCTTCTGCCGTCTCGCTGGAAGATGTGCGTCATGTCGCCGCTCTCGCCAACCTGCAGCTGACTGCAGAGGAAGAGCCTCGCATGCAGCGCGATCTGAACGCCATCCTGGAACATATCGCAGCACTCAGCCAGCTGGACACTGCAGGTGTTCCGCCCATGGCACAGGTAAGCGAGCTGCTGGACGCCGCACCCGCGCTGACAGGCAGCAGCCTTCGCCCCGATGAGCCCAGGCCGTCTGTCGACCGCGCAGCCGTGATGCATGAAGCACCGGATACCGACGGCCGTTTCTTCAAGGTGCCGAAAGTGATTGAGCGCTGATGGCAGGCGCTACTCCGTCCAGCCACTGTCACTCGTAGCGAAGCCAGGAGTCCGCTTCAGGGCCAGCTCATGCGGATCGCTCCGCTCCGTTGCGGATGACAGGTAAACGGTGAGGGTTGGGTCGAGAGGGTCCACGTAGTTCGACACGCCGTCACAGAACGAGCCAGGTAAGAAAGAACAGATGAACTTCGAAGCACGAACCATTCCGGCAATCCACGCCGCTCTCCGCGACCGCAGCGTCACTGCGACCGGCCTTGCGACCGAGCACCTTGCGCGCATCCGCACACATGATCAGATCGCAGGCGAAGAGATCAACAGCTTCCTTTCGCTCGCTGAAGACCGTGCACTGCAACAGGCTGCTGCGATCGACGAGTTGGTGCGAAAGGGTGATCCGCTGCCCGCGCTTGCCGGTGTGCCGGTCGGTATCAAGGACGTGCTGACGATGCGCGGCGCTCCAGCCACAGCGGGTTCCGCGATCCTGAAGGGCTATCATCCGCCGTACGACTCGACTGCCGTAGCGAAGCTAGACGCAGCGGGCGCGATTCTAGTGGGCAAGCTTAACTGCGATGAGTTCGCCATGGGTTCGTCCAACGAGAACTCCGCCTACGGACCCGTTCGGAATCCGCGCGCCCTGGACCGTGTTCCGGGAGGATCTTCCGGCGGGTCGGCCGCGTCGGTTGCCGCCGGATTTGTCACCGCGTCGCTCGGCACAGATACAGGTGGATCGGTCCGCCAGCCGGCAGCCTTCTGCGGTGTGGTTGGCATGCTGCCGACGTATGGCCGCATCTCGCGTTATGGGCTGATTGCCTTCGCCAGTTCGCTTGACCGTGTTGGGCCCATCGCGCACACGGTCGCCGACACCGCCACGTTGCTGGGTGTGCTGGCCGGGCAGGACACGATGGACGCAACCAGCGCGACCGCACCGGTGGAGGACTACGTCGCTGCCACGCAGAAGCCAGTCAGCGGCCTGCGCATCGGCATGCCGAAGGAGTACTTCGCCGAGGGCCTTGACCCGGAGATTCGCGCCGCCGTCGAAGGCGCGGTGAAGAGCCTTGAAGAGGCGGGCTGCACCGTTCACCACGTCAGCCTCCCGCACACGGAGTACGCCGTTCCCACCTACTACGTGCTCGCAACTGCGGAGGCGTCCAGCAACCTGTCGCGCTTCGATGGTGTTCGCTACGGCCACCGCACCGCCGATCCGAAGAACCTGTCTGCCCTGTTCCGCGAGAGCCGCGAAGAGGGCTTCGGACCCGAGGTGAAGCGTCGCATCCTGCTAGGTACTTATTCGCTGAGTGCGGGCTACTATGACGCGTACTACCGCAAGGCGCAGCAGGTGCGCACGTTGATCGCACGCGACTTCCTCGCTGCCTTCGAGCAGGTCGACGCGATTGTCACGCCGATGACGCCAACTCCGCCGTGGAAGCTCGGCGAGAAAGCCGATGATCCCATCAGCATGTACCTCGCCGACATCTACACGGTCGCGGCGTCGCTCGCGGGCATCTGCGGCATCAGCGTACCCTGCGGCACCACCACAGCGGGCCTGCCGATCGGCGTGCAGGTGCTCGCAGGTCATTTCCAGGAGGGCAAGCTGCTGCAGGTCGCCCGGGCAATCGAATCGGCACAGGCGCTTCCCTGACCTGAACCGGTGGTTCATGCTTAGCGATGGTTGCCTGTAAAGCAGGTCTTCCGCGTCGCGGAGTTGCGGATTGTTGTCCTGTCCACGCGGCCATTCAAGCCGAAGTCCTGCTTTCGCGAGTCACTTGTGCAGGTAAGTCGCACTGGAGCAGCGGCTTACGGCGAAATGACTTCGAGGGCAGTAGAAGACGGCGAGCAGCAGTGACTCACACGCAACACTTCGAGGCTGGTTGGGTTCTCACTATTGCACGATGGAGGTGCGAAGATGACGATCACAAAGACGATTACGAAGTGGCTTACGGGCGCGGCCCTTGCTGGTGCGCTGTTGATGGCGGCACCGCACAAGGCTGAGGCTCAGCGTGTCGGCTTTGGCATCAGCATCGGCGGACCCGCCTACTACGGCGGCTACTATGGCCCTGCGTATGTACGCCCGTATCCCTATGCTTATGGCTATCCCTACTACGGCGGCTACTATGGCCCGGCATACTACGGCGGCTATTACCGTGGTGGCGGCTACTATCGTGGAGGCTACGGCGGCTATGCTCGCGGTGGCTACGGCGGTGGATATGCTCGCGGCGGCTATGGCGGCGCCCACGGCTTTGCCCGTGGCGGCGGCGGTCGGCGGTAATCACTGCTGATGCAGAATCGATGTTCGGGCCGGTGCGGCGACGCACCGGCCTTTGTCGTTTGTGACGCCGAAGCGGGTGACCCATGTCTCGCGCTTGAGACATGGAATCCGCAAGGTAATCATGCAGAGTCCCACATCTCAAGTGCGCGATGTTGGGTTACACATTGCAGATTGTTCGCTCGCTACGAAACGACAGGGTCCGTGGGTACGACCCGATAGTAGCGCCGCTCCGGCTCGGCGCAGCCGCGGCAGAGCACCTGCCCGTCGCGTACTACTTCGCGGCGGTAGTTGATGCCTTCACCACATACGGCGCATGCAAGCCGGACACCTTTGAAGCCAGGAAATTCGTTAGGCGGCAGCGTCACTTCCACCTGCTGCGTGGTAAACAGCTCATCGTCGGACAGGTCGCGGTAGGCACGCATCTGCTGCTGATTCCTGTCGGTGATCTCGGGGAAGCGCTCGCGGGCAAGGTCGCGCGACGTCTCACGCGCTGCTACACGAACACCCCCGTAGACATCATTGCCTGCAGCTCGCTGCAGGTCGACAAAGGTAGCGGCCATCTTGCCCCAATCGACAAACTTCAGAGCCCTCTTGCCCAGGCGGCAGCCGGTCACCACGCCGATGGCGTCGGTGGCGCAGCGGTCGATCTCGACAAAGGTCACGAGGCGCTTGCGGTCGCGGCCTCGCGGCTCTTCGACCCCAAGCAGCTGACAGGCATGGATCGCCATGCGCACGCCAAGCACCTGCCCCGCGCACAGGTGTCCATGCGCCACCGCGGCGTCCTGCAGCAGGGTAGTGAGTTCGAGGGGTGAGGCGGAGGTTTGGGTCTCGGTCATGTTCGGCTTGTGCAGGCAGATGCGTTCCCTGCTGATTCAAGCTTACATAGTCCGGTCTGTCATCCCGCAGCGCAGTGGAGGGATCTGCTTCTGGGATCGATCAGTCTCAGCCAAGCAGATCCCTCGCTTCGCTGCGGCATCACAGCGCTTGCCCGATTGTCGGTAGAAGCATCAGTAATCGTCATCACCGCCCTCACCATCCTCCACCAGCAGCGTTGAGGTGCCCACGACGCTATAGACCAGCGGATCGCCGCCATTGGCCTGCAATGTCACGCGCATGGGTTCGCGCTGCCATGCGGCGGGCGCGCATACCGGACGCACGCGCTCCGGCTGCGGCCACGAGGCGATCACCTTTTGCAGAGCAGCCCGGCGTGCACCGATCTGCCAGACCTCGGCGCTCAAGCCGCCACTCTTTGCGGCAGTATGTATGCCGCAGTACGCAGCGTAATCGCGGTACCAGACCACGTCGCTGATGCTGCTGTCGAAGTCAGGCAGATGCAGCGGCGTGATGCGGCCGGAGACACGATCGACCAGCAGCCATGGACCCGGCTGCCACACCCATCGGCCTATTTTCTCGCCCGGCAATGCGTCGTTCACATGCAACACGCGGCGTGTGACAAAGCTGCGGTCGGTCACATCGTGCTGGTCGCCGGTAGTCCACTCCCGCACCTTGCCGTCGACGGTGAGTGCGCGAATGCGGAGTGTGCCAGCCTCGTCTTCTTTTGCCTCGCGGCTCACGTCGGCCGCGACGTACGGTACGCGTCGCGACGGACCGAGCGTGACGATGTGCACTTTGGGCGCGGCCGGACGGGCAGGTTGCGGCAAAGCGCAGAGGGCAAGAACACATCCAGCGGCACGGGTGAGCGACATACGCGCTGAGACTAACCGGCCAATGCACCGAACGCAATGCAAACACGACCTCAGAGCGAACGTTTGTTCGCGTGTTCAGATCGATTCCTTCCGCAATGGGAATAGATTTCCGTACACCCAGCGCAACCTGCCGCGCAGGAAGAAGGTAAGATGCAGGCAGACAATCTCTGCGTGACGCGTGAGCTACAGGCCCGCGCCGCGCCCGGATTTCAAGCCGAAAGGATACGAAAAGAAGCTCATGTGGAACCCCAAGACTCCCGGCTCCGGTAACGCCACTCCCGCCACCCCTGAACCCGTCCGCCCAGTAGCGCCCACCAGCAGCACCCCGCTTTATGAGCAGCCTGCCACACGTACCGCCAGTCCAGCGGCTGCTGCCGCCCAGGGCGAGCAGGCCACCATCGGCAAGAGCCTCATGATCAAGGGCGAGGTCACCGGTTCGGAGTCGCTGTACATCGACGGCCGCATCGAGGGCGCCATCACCCTGCCGGGCAATCGCGTCACCGTTGGCCGCAACGGCCAGGTGGCCGCGAACATCTCCGCCCGCGAGATCGTCGTGCTGGGCAAGGTGCGTGGAAACTGCCAGGCCAGCGACCGCATCGACATCCGCAGTGAAGGCTCGCTGACCGGCGATGTAACCGCGGCGCGTATCTCCATCGAAGACGGTGCGTTCTTCAAGGGCGGCATCGACATCCGCAAACCCGGCGATGCCAAGGGTGCGGAGCAGGGCCAGCTTGTTGCGGTTGAGTCTGCTTCGTAAGAAGCTTTTCATTCCACTTGCTTCAGAGCCTCCGCGTAAGCGGGGGCTTTGTTGTATGCAGATCGCTGAGCCGAAACGCGTCAGCCGCATCCGCGCCAATGGCCGCATCATCCAACCGCGCATGGCAATTGATCAGATCAAGCTGGGTACGCAGGGCGCAGTCGTCTCCCGTGAGGGATTGGGCTGCATGGGCATGAGCGAATTTTACGGCGAACGCAATGACGAGGAGTCGGCCGCGACCATCCTGCGCGCGCTCGACCTTGGCATCAACTTTCTCGACACCGCAGACGTCTACGGCTTCGGCGACAACGAGGAGCTGGTCGGCAAAACCATCAAGTCACGTCGCGATGAAGTTTTTCTTGCAACGAAGTTCGCCAACCTTCGCGACCGGTCCAGGCCCGATTACTGGGGTCTGAGCGGCAAGCCCGAGTATGTGAAGCAGGCCTGCGATGCATCGCTGCAGCGGCTTGGCCTGGACCACATCGACCTCTACTATCAGCACCGCGTCGATCCAAACACGCCCATCGAAGACACGGTAGGCGCGATGGCAGAGCTGGTGAAGGCAGGCAAGGTCAAGTACCTCGGCCTGTCCGAGGCGTCCGCCGCGACGATCCGCAAGGCGCATGCCGTGCATCCGATCACCGCGCTGCAGACGGAGTTCAGCCTGTGGGAGCGCCATGTTGAAGCGGAGATTCTGCCGACGCTGCGCGAGCTTGGCATCGGCTTTGTGCCGTACAGCCCGCTGGGCCGCGGCTTTCTGACCGGCACCATCAACAAGGACACGCAGCTCGACAGCAAGGACTTCCGCAAGGTGCGCTACCCGCGTTTCGCTGGCGACAACCTGGACAAGAACCAGCTGATCGTGAACCGCATCAGCGAGATCGCCGAGCGCAAGGGCATCAAGCCCGGACAGCTCGCGCTGGCGTGGGTCTTCAGCAAGGGCGACGACATCGCGCCCATCCCCGGCACCAAGCGCCGCACGTATCTCGAAGAGAACGCTGCCGCGGCGGACATCAAGCTGACGCCTGCCGAGGTCGAGGAGCTTGAGGCTGCGGTGCCGGAGAGCGCTGTCGCGGGCGATCGGTATAACGAAGGCGGCATGAAGACGATCGATCAGTAACGCTTCGTCATCATCACGGAAAGGGCATGGTTCGGGCCATGCCCTCTTCTTTCGCCTCTGTTCATGTGTTCACCCGCCACCGCGTCATCCTGAAGCCTGCCCTGAGCTTGTCGAAGGGCGCAGCGAAGGATCCCCACGCATTTCAACGCACCGAAGCGGCATGCAGCTTTCTGCCACGGCGTTCCCGGCGGAAAGCTGCGAGCACCTCCGCGACTGCTGGACGTGTCGGGATCCTTCGCTTCGCTCAGGATGACAGGCGTCCTGGGTGGGTTAAAGCGGCGGCTGAGGCGGCTTCTCCGGCTTGTCTGGCGAGACGCCGTGGGTCTTCATCTTGCGGCGGAAGACCTTGCCGTCCGCGATGACATAGAGCCAGTCGCGCTCCGGGCCGCCGAACGCTACTGAGGTCACCGGCTGATCCGGCACCGGGCTGTTCAGGATCATTGCCGCACGCCCGTTCGCCTCGCACACCTGTACACCGAGCGCGGTTGCGAAGTAGACCTGGCCAATGGAATCGAAGGCCGCGCCGGTCGCGCCGCCATCATCGTCGAGCACCTCGAGTCGGTAGAAAGGCTCGGCATTCGTCGGCATGCCATCACCCTGCAATTGCATGGACCACTGGTGGCGATCTTCCGCGTTCGGCAGTACGATCATCGACTGATCCGGTGATAACGCCGTTGCTATGTTGATCGTGTGAATGGGAGCAGAAACCTCACCCAGCTTGGCCTCTTGTTTCTGTATGTTGCTGACATGGATCATTCCACGGGCCATCGTGTAGTGCCTTCCATCAGCCGCGATGCCGCCATCCCAAGTCGTGATGTTCTCGGTCCGTTCCCAGCCGCCGATCGCATCCACCGTCGCCCAAACACTTCCACGCGTCATCCATCCCGCATCGTTCAACGCGGCGGGCGGATGTGGCACGATGGGCTGCACCTTGCCTGTTTCGGCATAGTCGCGCCAGAGCCAGCGGAGAGCCTCGGGCAGCTCGGCGCTTCCCTGCTTCGTATCATGGCCGCCGGTGCCGATGGTGAGCTTTGCGTCATAGCCTTCGAATTGCAGCGCGTCGAAGAGCATCTGGTTGGCGCGCGGCCAGGTGCCTGCATAGAAGGTGCCGTATGGTTCGGTGGGCGTGATGTGGTCGTTCGCGCCGTCCTGCATCCAGATGCGGATGGGCTTGGCCTCGGTCTTTCGGACGATCTCCGGCAGCGTGTCCGCACCCTTCATGGCGACATAGGTGCCGATGAGCGACAGCACGCGGCGGAACTGGTCTGGCCGGTGCCATGCCGCGACGAACGCTCCCACCGCACCGGTGCTGGTGCCCGCGATGGCATGCTCGTTGGGATCGGTCGAGAGTGCGTGCTGCTTTGCCACTGCGGGCAGCAGTTCCGCCAGCAGGAACTGCGAGTAGCGATTTGAGAGCGAGTCATACTCAAACACGCGCTCATAACGGTTCTGCGCGTCAGGCCGGATGGCGGGCAGCACGCCCGGGTCGACGAAGATGCCGACCATCGGCGGAATCGCCCTGGCGGCGATCAGGTTATCTAACACGATGGGCGCTCGTAGACCACCGAGGTAGCTGCTGCCGTCCAGGAAGATGATGTACGGCAGCGGTCCGGTGCCTGCGTTGGCGGGCGTGTAGATCGCGTAGTTGTGCGGCGTGCCGGGAAAGAACTGGCCGGGCGGCAGCACTGCCTTCACAACTGTGCCGTGTGGCACGTCTTTCACCTGCGAATCGGGCCCAAGGGGATACGTCTGCGCGTGGCAGAGACTCGCAAACAGCAGAACGGCACAGAGTTGAACAAAGCGTCTCATCGCGGGCAAGTATACCCGGCGAGCTTGGGTGCCCCATGTCTCGCCTTTGAGACATGGGCCTGTTCCGGGCGCTGAGTGGATTGAGTTAATCGGAAACCCATGTCTCACAGGCGAGACATGGGGCACCCGCTTACTGGATAAGCACAACATCCATGCCGACAGGCACATGCACGGCTGCGGATTGTTACAATCAATGCTGATTTCAGGAGACAAATGCTTCGTTTCTCAACAGCCGGCGAAAGCCATGGCGAGGCGCTGGTTGCCATGCTGAGCGGGCTTCCGGCGGGTGTGCCGGTGGATGCCGCCTTTCTTGCGCGGGAACTCTGGCGTCGTCAGCAGGGCTTTGGCCGCGGTGGCCGCATGCGTATCGAGACGGACACAGCCCACATCCTTTCGGGCGTGCGGCATGGTAGGACGATCGGTTCGCCGATTGCGATGACCATTGCGAATCGCGACTGGAAGAATTGGGAAGAGATCCTGCCGGTCGGAGAGGGTGATGCCGCGAAGCACAAGGCGGTCGCTTCGCCGCGGCCCGGGCACGCCGACCTTGCGGGCTCGCTGAAGTACAACTTTCCCGACGCGCGCTACATCCTGGAGCGGGCCTCGGCGCGCGAGTCGTCGGCGCGTGTGGCCGCGGGCGCCCTGGCCAAGATGCTGCTTCGCGCGCTTGGTATCGAGGTGCTGTCGCACGTGGTGCGCGTGGGCGCAGTAGACCTCGAGCGGCCGTATCAGTGGGACGAAATCGTCGCCAGCAACGCGCGCGAGACTGTCCTGCTGAACTGCATCGACCCGGAGGTGGAAGCGCGCATGAAGAGTGAGGTCGATCGCGCGCTGCGCACGGGCGATACCGTTGGCGGCGTGTTTGAAGTCGTCGCACATGGCGTGCCTCCCGGTATTGGCACGCACACCAACTGGGACGAGCGGCTGGACGGCCTGCTGGCACAGGCCGTGATGAGCCTTCAGGCGGTGAAGGCCGTCGAGATCGGGCGGGGCGTGACGGCAGCGCAATCCATGGGATCAACCGTTCACGACGCGATTGGCTATGCTGCGGAAGGTGCTGAGAGCGATACGCGCTTTACTCGCGAAGGGAATAATGCCGGCGGCATGGAAGGCGGCATCTCAAATGGCGAGGATGTGACCGTGCGCGGCTATTTGAAGCCCATCTCGACACTGCGCCGCCCGCTTGCCTCCGTCAGCTTTGAGACTCGCGAGCCGGTGAAGGCCGCGTACGAACGCAGCGATGTCTGCGTGGTGCCTGCCGCAGGCGTGGCGGCAGAAGCCATGGTGGCGATCACGCTGGCGCGGCTTGCGTTGGAAAAGTTCGGCGGGGACAGCCTGCCGGAGACGCAACGCAACCTGCAGGGCTATCGCGACCAGATAAGAAAGTTTTAGCAAGGGACACTCCTAAGCGTTTAGGAGTGGAAGACAGAAGCCATGATTTATCCGATCGTAAAATTTCCTGACCCCGTGCTGGCACGCAAGGCAGACCCTGTCACCGTCTTCGATGCAGAGCTGGCGAAGCTGGCCGATGACATGTTTGAAAGCATGTACGCGGCCGAAGGCATCGGCCTGGCAGCGCCGCAGATCGGGCTGTCGAAGCGGCTGTTCATCGTGGATACTTCGCTGGGCAAGAACCAGGACGAGCGGCTGGTGCTGATCAATCCTGAGATCGTCGAGCGCGAAGGCAAGCAGACGGAAGAAGAAGGCTGCCTGTCACTGCCGGACATTCGTGACAAGGTCAGCCGCTCGTACCACGTGCGTATGCGCGCGCAGGATGTCGACGGCAAGTGGTTCGAAATCGAAGGTGACGAGCTGTTGGCGCGCGCGTTTCAGCACGAGAACGATCACCTGGATGGCATTCTTTTCATCGATCGGCTGTCGCGTCTGAAGCGGGACCTGACGCTGCGCAGGATTCGCAAGCTGCAGAAAAACGGCGAGTGGTAGCCTCACCCTCGCTCGTCATCCTGAAGCGCAGCGGAGAATCCCGACGGCGTGCAGCGTGGCGAACGCGTGATTGGGATTTCGGCAGACGCTCCGGGACGTTTCCTGAAACGAACAGCGTCGGGTTCCTTCGCTGCGCTCAGGATGACAGAGCTTAAGGATTAACGAAGGACACTCGTGAAGCTCGTATTCTGCGGAACGCCACAGTTCGCCGTACCGACACTCGAAGCGCTGATTGCTGCAGGGCATCATGTTGCCCTGGTGCTGTCGCAACCAGACCGGCCCGTGGGCCGCGCGGCCGAAGTGCATGCAACGCCGGTGAAGCGTGCGGCACAGGCGCATGGCATTCCCGTGCTGCAGCCGGAGAAGCTCAAGAACAACGAAGATCTTCGTGCTCAGCTTACGGCGCTCGCACCGGACGCGATCATCGTCGTGGCGTATGGCCGCATCATTCCGCAGTGGATGCTCGATCTGCCGCGCTTCGGCTGCATCAACGGCCACGGTTCCCTGCTGCCGCGGTGGCGTGGCGCCGCGCCGATCCAGTGGGCGATTGCGAGCGGCGACACCGAGACGGGTGTAACAACGATGCTGTTGAACGCGGGGCTCGACACTGGTCCCATGCTGCTGAAGAGGTCTGTCGCGATCACGCCGCAGACCACCGCTCCCGACCTGTTTGAAACACTCTCGGTACTCGGAGCGGAGTTGATGGTTGCGACGCTCGCCGGCCTGGCGACTGGAACAATCACACCGGAACCGCAGGACGACTCGCTCGCTACGCTCGCGCCCATCCTGACGCGTGAGGACGCCCGCATCGATTTCACCCGCACGGCCAGGGAAATCGACCAGCGGTTTCGCGGCCTTCAGCCGTGGCCTGGTGCGTTCACAACACTGCGAGGCAAGAAGCTGATCGTGCATGCGATGCGCGTTGCTGAGAACGTACGCATGTCGCCCGGAACGCTGCTCTTGCAGGGTGAGCATATGCTCGTCGCGTGTGGGAACGGGTCTGCCATCGTTCTTGATGCGGTGCAGATGGAAGGCAAGAAGCGCGTGCCCGCTGGCGAGTTCATGCGTGGTTTTCAACTGGTGAGCGGCGAAGTGTTGGGCGAGGCGAGTGCATGACCGAACCGCGAGACTTTTCAGAAGAACGACGGGCCTCGGCGAAGCTGATTTCACCGGCACGCGCTGCGGCGTTTCACATCCTGAGCCGTGTGGCCGTGAGTGCCGCGCACAGCGACGACCTGCTGCATTCGCTGGCGGTGAATGCGCTCTCCCCTGAAGATCGCAACCTGACGACGGCGCTGGTGCTGGGCGAGCTGCGCTGGCAGTTGTACCTGGACGCCCTGCTGCGGCCCATGCTGCAGCGGCCTGATGCGGAGTTGCATCCCGCGGCCTTGCTGGCGCTGCGGCTGGGTTTGTTTCAACTGCGATTTCTTGACCGCGTGCCTGCACACGCTGCGCTGAACGAGAGTGTCGAACTGGCTCGAGCCAACGGAGCAGCGCACGCGGCGGGCATGGTCAATGCGGTCCTTCGTCGTGTTTCGCGCGAGGGCAGCTCGAATGTCGCTGCTCGCAAGCCGCTGGCAGTCGCGATGACACCTGCTGAACAGGCGCACCCGGAGTGGCTGCTGACGCGGTGGCGAGCGCAGTTTGGTGGCGCGTCGACGCGCCGCATTGCGGAGTACGACCAGGCAGAGCCGCAGGGTCATGCGCTGTTCGCACCGGAGCACGACATGCCGGAGATCGATGACGGTTCGCGACTCGTAGCAGAACTCGCGGCTGCTGCCGTCGCTTCGCCGAAGCGCATTCTGGATTGCTGTGCGGCGCCCGGCGGCAAGACGGCCGTGCTTGCCGTGCGGCATCCGCGGGCGGAGATCGTCGCAAGCGATGCCAATGAGAAGCGACTGTCTGCCATGCGGAAGCGCATGGATCGAGACCCGCAGACAGCGCGCATCAAGACGGTGGTTGCCGATCTGACGCAGCCACTTACCGATGATGTGTTCACCAGCGGCTTTGACCTGATTCTTTGCGATGCGCCCTGCTCTGGTACAGGTACGCTGGCGCACAATCCCGAGATTCGCCACCGGCTGCGGCCAAGCGATCTACCGCGCCAGGCCCAGCGGCAGCGCGCCATCCTGTCAGGTGCGCTCGGCCTGCTCGCTCCAGGTGGGCGGCTGGTGTACTCCACCTGCTCACTTGAGCCGGAGGAGAACGAGGGTGTAGTGGACGAGGTGCTTGCCGGCGCGCCGGACATGCAGGTTGTTTCTGCAGGCGAGTTGCTTGGCGGAATCGCCTCGTTGCGAGAGGAGTCGCGTGAGGCCGTTGCAACGGCTGCGGCGGGCACCGCTCTGAGAACGCTGCCGGGAGTGCATCCGTGTGATGGTTTTTATGCAGCTGTGATGGAACGGGTACGGTAAGGCCATTGATCAGAGCAGGCGTTTGAGCTTCGTGCGGATCGAGTGGTTGAATTGGGCGGGGCCCTCCGAAGGCAGCGCTTCCGCTGGTGTCGGAATCCTAAAGCCGGTCCGTAAAGTGGATGTCAGTTATCCACGGCGGTTAAAGCCGCTTTGTCGCGCTGATCAAGCTATCTTCCGGAGGGCAGAGTGTCCCGGAGATCCCTCATGCCGGTGGGATGCGGACGATGGGTGCGGGTCGTGGAGCGGCCGGAGTTGCAGGCCTGGGTGTTGTCGAAGGTGCTGAAGTTGCAGGCCTGGGTATTGTCGAGGGTGCTGAAGTTAGGGGCCTGGGCGTCGCCAAAGGTGCCTGGGTGATCGGTCTCGGAGTGGGTGGAGCTGAGGGTCTGGGCGAGCCGGAGATTGCCGCTGTTCCTGCTGCGGTCGCCGCGCTGCTTGCTGACGGAGCTGAAGATGACGCAGGAGCGCCCGCGCTCATCTTGACATGGGGGTTGTCTGCAGGCGACACCCGCATGCCGGCTGCCGGCACCTGCGACACGACGACTCCCGCAGGGATGAGAGGAACCGGTGCGGCTCCCGAAGCATCGTCGGCGGACCCAGCAGGCTGCGGCACGATGGCCCACACGTGCATATCGAGCTCACGCATTTTTCCGTTGGCTGCGGAGAAGCTCATGCCAGCCAGATTTGGCATGACATAAGCGACCGGAGCAGCGGTCTGAGACTGGCTCAGAAGCAGGCCGATCTCGGGTCTGTCGACGCCCTCTGCGTTGGCCGGGGGCGTCTGCGCCAGCACCGTATCCGGCGGTCCGGGCGAAGGCAGGTACGCCAGTGAGCCAAGGTCCATGGACGCTCGACGGATGGCCGATCCTGCATCATGCTCGTTCATGCCGACCGTGTCGGGAATGGCGACGTGCTGGGCGCCCATACTTTCAGTGATACGCATGTGCCAGCCCTTGCGGACGGTCGCACCCGCAGCAGGAGACTGCGACAGCACGCGACCTGCGGGCACCGTGGTTGAGTAAAAGCGGTTTTCGATGGTCAGGTTCAGCCTGGCGCTTGTGCTCTTTTGCGCAGCTTCCTCCACCGTCAGGCCGCTCAGGTCCGGCACTTCAACCTCGCCGGTGTGGATCGCGAGCCGCATGGTGATCAACGCGGACAGCAGCGCGACCGTGCTCATGGCGAGCACCGTCATGCTGATGCGGAAGATGCGCGCCGCATTGGCCGTGACCTCTCCCGCATTGTCGCGATACCGAACGCGAATCTTCATCTGTCCATCTCATCTTAGCTGCGCCGCTAACGGTCGTTGTCGGTGACAGGCTCGGGATGGATCAACAAGCGGTCGACCTCGGGTCGCGTTCGCAGAAACGCTGCCTCCATCTGCGAGATGATGCGGTGGACCGTGCCCATGGGCAGGTCGTCGGCCATGCTGCAATGGCAGCTCATCTGCACGTGATCGCCCTTGCGCAGAGCGATGATGTTGTGGACGTCTTCGATCTCCGGGAAGGCCTCTGCCGCCCGGCAGACTTCATCTGCCAGCAGGCGATCGTTGGCGACGCGCTCAGCGGGCTCGATGGTGCTGTCTTCCGCCTCGATGTGCGTCACCACGGACCGGATCTCAGACACTTCGCCGCGCATCTCCGCCTCGATGCGCGTTGCTGTCTCGTGCGCTTCACGGAGAGGCATGTGCTCCGGCAGTTCGAGATGCAGCTCTACGGCGAGACCGTCCTCCACCTGCTGCACTGTCACATCGTGAATCGCGTAATTGGACCTCTGCGCGACGGCGCGAACGCGGTCGAACACGCTCTCTTCCACCTGCGCTGTAGGTACTGTACGCACGACCACGTCGGTCCCCGGCATCACACGCTGCACGGCTTCGGTCGCGGCAAAAACGATCTGCTCGGACCGCTGAAAGGTCGTGTTTCGCGGGATGCCGACGGAGACATCAGCGAAGTAGCGTGAGCCCGCGCGACGCATGCGCACGTCGTGTACGAAGAGCACGCCTTCGACCCCTCGAATGGCCTCGACCATCTGCTCCCGCATCTCGGGCGGGGTCGCATCGAGCAGCGCATCCACTGTCTCGCGCGCCAGCCGCCACGTCACGCGCAGGATAATGCCCGACACGAGCAGCGCCGCGATGGGATCGGCCAGCTCCAGCGCGCGAATGCCGTAGTGCTCCCCCGCGAACGATGCGCCGAGGCCTGCGAGCACGGCAAGGCTCGACCAGATGTCCGTGCCGAAGTGCAGCGCCTCAGCGGCAAGCGCCTGCGAGTGCTCCTCGCGCGCAACGCGGGCAAGCTGCCGCGAACGCGTCCAGTCCACCGCGACCGACAGCAGCAGAACGACGACAGGCCAGATGGACGCATGCAAATCGAGCGGCGCGCCGTTGCGGTAACGCAGGATGCGGCGCACCGCCTCCAGCACAATCCACACCGACGAGCCGAGCATCAGGCCCGTCTCGATGAAGGCCGACAGGCTCTCCACGCGGCCGTGGCCGTAGGTGTGATCGTCGTCGGCAGGGCGGTCGGAGACGCGCACACTGAACAGCGTCATCCCTGAGGCCATCAGGTCGATGGACGAGTGAGCCGCCTCGCTAAGCATGCCGAGCGAGCCCGTCGACAGACCCGTAAGGATCTTCAGCAGCGTGATGCCGCTGGCCGCCAGCACACTCTGCAGCGCCGCGCCACGCTTGGCCGCGGAAGCACGTTCCAGCTCGATCTGCACGGGGGTAGCCTGCGCGGCGCGCTCATTCATCGTGGAGCTTTAGGCTACACCGCCCTACCCCGTGGCAGAAGAAAGAGGCGCTGAGGGAAAGGGCGCGGTCGATGCCCGTGCCGTTTCGACAAAACGCCAGGACAGGCGAATACTGTAACCGAACGGGGGCTTACGAGGGTTCTCCGATGAAAATGAGCGGCGAACAGGTACGAGCAGGAGTCCGTGCGAACGAGTTCGTTCCCTTCTTTCAGCCAGTTGTCAACCTGCATACGGGCGAAGTCGCCGGCGTCGAGGTCCTCGCCCGGTGGGAGCATAGGAGCCTTGGTATCGTGCTTCCCAAGGCGTTCATTGCAACGGCGGAGCAGGAGGGCTTGATCGGCGAACTGACGTCTATGTTGATGGGCAAAGCGTTCGCCGCCGCCGGCGTGTTGCGGGAGCCGCAGTGGCTTGCCATCAACATTTCGCCGCATCTGCTGCGGGATTTGGCGCTGCCCGGTCGCATTCGCGAGGCAGCCGCACGGGTTGCGTTCCCTCTCAACCGGGTTGTGATCGAGATCACCGAGAGTGCCCTGGTTGAGAACCTTGAACATGCGCAGACCATTGCGAGGGAGCTCAAGTCGCTGGGGTGCCGTCTGGCGCTCGACGACTTCGGTACGGGCTACTCCAGCCTGCTTCATCTACAATCGCTGCCCTTCGATGAATTGAAGGTCGACCGCAGCTTCGTGGAGTCCATGACCGAACGGCGAGAGAGTCGAAAGATCGTCGCCGCAGTGATTGGCCTGGGTCAGAGCCTGGGTCTGGGAACGATCGCCGAGGGAGTAGAAAACGAGCAACAGGCAGAGATGCTGCACCTGCTTGGCTGCGAAATGGGGCAGGGCTGGCTCTTCGGCAAACCAGTTTCGGCGGAGATGCTGAGCAGCGCAACGAGCGCGCGGGCACCTGCGAAATCACGGCTCGCCTCCAGCCTGTGGAAAGACATTTCCTACAGCTCCCCTCCCGGCCAGCGGCTCTCGCACCTGCAGGCCCTCTATGACGGTGCTCCCGTCGGTCTGGCTTTCTTGAGTCCGGAGCTGCGATACATCAGCATCAACCAGCAGCTTGCGGAGATGAACCATGCCGCGGCTCAAAAACATCATGGCCGCTCCGTGAGTGAGATGCTTCCGGCGCTCTACCCACGGCTTGAACCGTACCTGCGCCGCGCGCTGGCAGGAGAGTCAGTCACAGCCGTGGAGATAGCGGGGCCGGTCACGGAGACGCGGCAGGAGCAGGCATTCCTGGCGTCGTATGTGCCCGCCTTTGACGAAGCGGGTGACGTCGCCGGCATCTCCGTGGCAGTGCTTGACATCACCGACCGCAAGCGGACTGAAGCGGCGCTGCGCGAGAGCGAAGATCACTACTGCCACATGGTGGAGTTGCATCCGCAGATACCCTGGGTGCTTGACGAGCAGGGGATGGCGACCATGATCAGTCCGCGCTGGAAGCAGATCACAGGCATGAGCGAGGAGGATTATCGCGGGCGAGGATTCATTCGCGCGCTGCATCCGGCCGACCAGGGGCGAGTGGTGGAAACAATCGAGCACTCCATCCGCACCGGGAACCCGATCGATGTGGAGTGCCGCGTCCGAACCTGCAGCGGAGACTGGCGCTGGATTCGTTCGCGGGGAACTCCCCGGCGCGACGAGGCAGGAAAGATCATCCGCTGGTACGGCAGTGCGGACGACATCGACGCCCGGAAACGGCTGGAAGAAGAACCACGCGCACTGGCCAGCCAACGCGACTTCACACCATCCAACGACGACTGAGCAATGACCCGCAACCCTTGCAGCCGATCTTCAGCGCCCTAGCTCTCCATCGGCGGCAGCGCAGGTCCCCGTGTTGGGCCGTTTGGCGGGGCTATCTTGACCGGCCGACCGGTGGCGGCGGATTTGTAGATCGCCTCGACGATGCGCTGGTCCTGCAGGCCTTCTTCGCCGGGCGTGTGGGGCTGCTGGTTATTGAGGACGCAGAGCGCCATGTGATCCATTTCGAGCGCGAACTGGTCCTTGTCTTCGATGGAGGGTGCCACCTCGACTTCCTTGCCGTCCTCCAACTTGGAAAAGCGCAGCTTGCTGCCGTGGTAGCCGAAAGCAGGGTCCATCTCGCCAAAGGCTTCGCTGCCCTCAAGCCGCAGGAAGGCCGAGCGGTGGATGTCGTACGAGCAGGTGAAGTTTGTCGTGAGGCCGCTGGGGAAACGGCCGATCACCTCGCAGCGTGCTTCCACTTCTTTGAAGCGCGGATCGTCCTTCGGCTGGATGACCGTTGCGAAGACCTCTTCGGGCTCTTCGCCTGACAGAAAGCGCGCGGCATTGAGGCAGTAGATGCCGACGTCCGGCATGCATCCTCCGCCGGCAAGTTTCTTGTTGAGCCGCCACTGCGACGGGTCGCCCTGGTTTTGCGAGTTGGACGCAACGACCGACCGAAGCTTGCCCAGCTTGCCGTCGCGCACGGCCTTCTCCAATGCGCGGTTCATCGGCTCGTACTGCTGGCGATAGGCGATCATCAGCTTGATGTTGGCCTGTCTGCAGGCGGCAATCATGTCTTCACATTCGGCGGCGCTGTTGGCCATGGGCTTCTCGCACAGGATGTGTTTGCCGGTCTTTGCGCCGCGCACGACGAACTCGCGGTGCATGCCGTTGGGCAGCACGATGTAGATCACGTCGACGCCCGGCATGTCCCGCAGCTTTTCGTATCCGGCATAGTCGGTGATGTTCGACTCGGCGACGCCGTACTGCGCGGCAATCTTGATCGCCTTGGTACGGTCGCCGCTGACCAGCGCGGCGGGCTTGCAATAGTCGGACTTCGCGAACGCGGGCAGGATCTGGTCGAGCGAAAGCCGGCCCAGGCCGACGATCGCAAAGCCCACGCGGCGGTTCGGCGGCAGGAACGGTCCCGGAGCCTTTTCGGGCGGCTCGGTATTTGCGTGGATGGGAGAGAGCTGGACGTCGTTCCCCTGGTTCGGCTTTCCTGCCTGGCCGGCGGCAATCGCGGAGAGCGCAGCCGCACCCGCCAGCGCGCCAGAGGCAGACCGCAGGAAGCCGCGGCGCGAGAGTGCGCTCTGTGTCGCTTCGCTGGTGTCCTGGTTGTCGCCTGGGGTTTGCTCGTCCGGTGTACTCATGCGTCTTGGGATGCGGACGCGTTTCCAAGGCGATGCACCCCGCGGCTTGCGCTCAGCGCCAGAGTCGGCCATGTCGCAGTATGATTTGTGTCGATGAAAAACCTGTGCCTGATGACCGGTCTGAACACGCTGCGGCTTGCCGCTGCAGTGGTTGCCATTGCAGCCACCACCCTTGCTGTCTCCACGCGCACGGTCTCCGCGGCTCCGACGCATGCGGCCGGATTACGCATTGCGGCAATCGACGTCGAGGGTGGACAGTCGACTCTGTTCGTCGCCCCCACCGGTCAGTCGCTGCTAGTCGACACCGGATGGGCAGGTAATAACGGCCGCGATGCGGACCGCATTGTCGCTGCCGCGCATGAGTTCGGCCTGACGAAGATCGACTTCGTGCTGATCACGCACTTCCACTCAGACCACGTGGGCGGTGTGCCACAACTGGCGCAACGAATCAAGATCGGCCAGTTTCTGGATCACGGCGAGGTGTACGAGAAGAGCGGCGACGTGCCGGGGCTGTACGCCGCATACCAGTCCACGCTTGCGGGCGGCAAGTACAAGCACCTGTCGCCCCATGCGGGAGACAGGCTGACGCTGCCCGGCTTCGACGCGGTGGCGATAAGCTCAGACGGCAAGGTTTTGACGCAGGCTCTGCCCGGTGCGGGGCAGCCGAATCCGCTGTGCGCGCAGGCTGCGCAGGTTGCGGAAGACACGACGGAGAACGGCCATTCGCTAGGTATCCTGATCCGGTTTGCCGGCCTGAACATTCTCGATGCGGGTGATCTGACCGCCGACCGCGAACGCGCCCTGGTGTGCCCGAACAACCTGCTGGGTCACATCGATCTTGCCATCGTCTCGCATCACGGTTCAGACCTGAGCAGCAGCAAAGTCTTCGTGCATGCGCTGCAGCCACGCATTGCGATCATGGACAACGGCGAGGGCAAGGGCGGCAGCACGTCCGTCATCGATACGTGGCGATCGTCACCAGGACTGGAGGCGCTGTACCAGCTGCACGCTGCGCCGCCTGCAGGGTTCACAAACCCCGCCGGCACGCCGCAGGGTGGTCCGGAGCACAATGTTCCAGAGGCCTTCATCGCAAACCGTGTTGGCGAGGATGCCAAGCGTGTCGATGTGACGGTGAACGTGGACGCCAGCATCGACGTGACCAATCAGCGCACCGGCGAGACCAAGCACTTCGCGAAGCGTTAGCCGTCGGAGTATGCCCGCTTACGCCGCGTTCTCTCACCGCTTGCGTCTGTGTCCTCGTACGCTCCCGTCCGGTATCCTGATAGAAGATGTCCGGCCATCCGTATCCGCATACCGACCGTGAAGTCCTGCGGCGCATCCAGCGCGCGGGCGGTCGCGCCGGGTACAAGCAGCTTGTCCGCGAGCTGGGCATGGGCGGCGGCCGCGAGCGGCGCATGCTGCTGGAACAGCTTGCCCGCATGGCGACGCGCGGCGCGCTCGTCAAGATAGACGCCGAGCAGTGGGCCCTGCCCGAAACGCACACGCAACGCGTCAAGAACGACACGGGACGCCGTGGTTTTGCAGCCGGTCTGCGTGCCCGCGCCAATGAGCGGACGGCCAATCGGTCGGACCTTGTCGCCGGGAAGTTGTCGTTGCACCGTGATGGCTTCGGCTTTGTTCGGCCGACGGACGCGACCGCTGCGGACGGCGACGTCTTCATCCCGCCACATGAGTTGAACGGCGCCATGCAGGGTGACCAGGTGCTGGTCGATCCTGCGCCGCCGGGCCGCGATGGACGCCGCTCTGGACGTATCGTTCGCGTGCTGACGCGTCGCAATCCTACCGTTGTCGGCATCTTTCACGCGGCAGGTTCGCGCGGTCGCGAGATCGACCACCGCAGTGAAGACCTTCGCCTGCGCGGCAGTTTTGTGACGCCGCTCGACGAGCGCATGACGCAGCCGGTGCTGATCGACAACGATCACGATCTGCCGTCCGCGGCGATCACGCCGCATCGCACGCTGGGCGCCGAAGCCGCGGCTGCGGAGCATCGCTGGGACGGCACGCTGGCCGACCTGAACGGCCTCGCCGTCGATGTCGAGATCACGCAGTATCCCACCGAACACACGCCCGCACGTGGCCGCGTGATCGAGGTGCTTGGCGACCCCGATGCGTTCGGCGTCGATGTCGAAATCATCATCCGCAAGCACCACCTGCCGCATGTGTTCCCGACCCAGGTACTTGCCGAGGCGCAGGAGTCAGCGCAGCGCAACGTTACTTCCCTCGATGAAGACGAGCTGGGCACGCGGCGCGATTTCCGCGACGAGCCGATCGTCACCATCGATGGCGAGACCGCAAAGGACTTTGACGATGCCGTTCTGGTCCGTCACAACGACGACGGTACGTGGGAGCTGCAGGTCCACATCGCCGATGTGGCCGAGTACGTCGGCGAGGCCAGCGACCTTGACCTGGAAGCCCGGCTGCGCGGCAACAGCGTCTACTTCCCCGACCGTGCCATCCCCATGCTGCCGCAGGAGTTGTCGAATGGTGAGTGCTCGCTGCGGCCCGGTGAAGACCGCATGGTGCTGTCGTGCATCGCGCGCATCGACAGCGACGGCAACGTGCTTGGCTACGAGGTGTGCGAGGGGCTGATCCGTTCCGCTCGCCGCATGACCTACACCAACGTGCAGAAGATCCTGGACGGCGATGAAGCGGTCCGGCAGGAGTACGAGCCGTTTGTTGGGGACTTCGAACGCATGCTCGATCTGGCGAAGCGGCTGAACGGCAAGCGGGTTCGGCGCGGCTCCATTGACTTTGACCTGCCGGAGCCGGTGATCGACTTTGACGAGCGCGGCGCGATGCGCGGCGTCCACAAGGCGGATCGTGCGTGGTCGAACCGCATCATCGAGGAGTTCATGCTGTGCGCGAACGAGTGCATCGCGCGCTGGATCGAGTCGAGCGGCGTCCCGGGCATGTACCGCATCCACGAGATGCCCGACCCCAAGCGCATCATCGACTTCGAAGATGCGGCGGCAGCCTTCGGCATCTCTCTGGGCGTGGGCGCGCTGCCGGTGAAGAAGGTCACGATGAAGGCCGACCGCCGCGATACACAGCGCCGCAGCGCACAGGGCCGCGACACGCGCCGTCCAACAGAGCATGAAGTGTCGTCGCAGATCGAAGTGACGCCGCAGATGTACCAGCGGCTGTCGAAGAAGATCGCAGGTCGGCCGGAAGAACGCATCCTGAGCTACCTGATGCTGCGGTCGCTGAAGCAGGCGAAGTACTCCGAGAAGAACGAAGGTCACTTCGCGCTGGCCGCTCCGGCGTACACGCATTTCACCTCGCCGATTCGCCGGTACCCTGACCTGATCGTCCACAGGATCGTCAAGACGCTGCTTGCGGAGGGTGCCGATCCGGTTGGAACGCCCGAGGAGACGGCTTCGGCTTCTGCGCAGAGATTTGCGGAAACCCACGTTTCAAATGCGAGACCCTTCGGCAAGCTCAGGGCAGGCAGTGGGGTACCCGGATCCGTTGACCATTTCGAGGAGCCGTATCCGCGTGAGGAGCTTGCCGCCATTGCGCAGGAGTGCAGCGAAACCGAGCGCCGCGCCGCCGATGCCGAACGCGAGCTGATCGAATGGAAGAAGATCAAGTTCATGGCGGACCGTGTCGGCGAGGACTTCGACGCGATGATCCTGTCCATCACGAAGTACGGCATGTTCGTGGAGCTTGCGGAGATGTACGTCGAGGGGCTGGTGCCGATCTTCTCGCTGACGGACGATCACTACACCTACCGCGAGACGTCGCGCGAGATCTGCGGCCAACGCAATGGCAGATGCTTCCGTCCGGGGCAGCGGGTTCGCGTGCTGCTGGACCGGATCGACCGCGGTAACCGGCGCCTGCAGTTCGCCATGCTGCCGGAGGGACCTGCGGAAGTGACAACACCAGCGGGCACGCGGCCGTTCGTGGGACGCACCGGCAAAACCGCCGATCGCCGCGAAAAAGCCGCGAAAAAGGCCGTGACGGTGACGCCCGCCACAAAGCGCGGAGGCAAGTCGCGTGGCGCGCCGTTGAATCCCACATCTCCCTTTGCGAAGTATGGGGCGGACGGCAGCACGCCGCGCAAGAAGAGCAACAAGAAGCGCATCGCCGAGTCACGTAAGAAGGGCAAGCGGCGCTAAACGCTCTGCCCCGGGAAAGCAGACCTCAGGGGCTGAAGTCCCTCGCCAGGACGGACCTTATGGCACAGCTGAAGCTGTGTCTTTCCGAAAGCGGCACAGGCCGGAGTGCGTCGGCCGACGGGTATTGCGCGTCTAATGTGTAAAGGGGCCGCACTGGAGGCGGCTGAAACGCTATGTACGTAAATCGCAGTAACGGGTACCCCGCAGTCATCGATGTTCCCCGGGCAGGCACCGCGCCGCTGCTGGCGCAGGTGCTCGGCATCACGGCGCTCGGCTTCTTCATCACCGCATTAGGCGTGGCGACTGCACCGGCGTGGAGCATGATGCCCGGCCTGATCGCCGTCTTCGTGCTGATCTTTGCCATCAATGGCGCACGCAGCAAAAATCCTTCGCTGGCTTTGGGCTTGTTTCTTGGGCTGGCGTATTTCATGGGTTGGGAGATCTCGCCCATCATCCACATGTACCTGCGGGCGTTTGGAACACCGCTGGTGCTGAATGCCGCGCTGACCACTGGCATGGGCATGGCCGCCATGGGTTGCGTCGCGTACCTGTTCAGCATCAACTACCGCAAGGTCTCTGGCATTGCCGGGGCTGCGCTGCTGGCGTTGATCATCGTCGGCATCGCCAGCATGTTCTTCCACTTCATGGCGCCGACAACGTACTCGTGGCTGGCGCTCGGCATCTTTACGCTGCTGACGGTTGCGGACTTCGCGCGCATCCGCGCCGGTGGCGATGGCATGTCTGCCGTGTCGCTGGCGCTCGGCATCTACCTGGACGCTATCAACATCTTCCTGATCCTGATGCAGCTGATGGGTGGGCGCGGCAGCCGGCGCGATTAGTTCTCGCGGGCGATTGTCAACCGTAGCAACGCGGAGGGATCTGCTTTTGAGGCTTGTAACCGGCAGCAATGCTGGCTGCAGGGCTCAGAAGCAGATCCCTTAACCGCGTCATGGGATGACACACGTGTGATGAACGCTACGTCTTGCGTCCGGCTGACTGGTAGATTCGCGCGATGGCCTGGATGTCTTTCAGGCCCTCTTCACCCGAAGGCTCGATGGCGGTATTGTCCATGACCGCGCGTGAGAAGTAGTCCGACTCCACCGTGAACTGGTACGGGTCTTTGGAGTTGTCGGCCTCGGTCCAGACTTCGTTTCTTCCCTGCCCCTGTTTGTGAACGGTCAGGCTGATGCCGGAGTAGCCGAAGCCGTTGATCTCGAGGCTGCCCATGCTGCCGTGGATCTTGATGAAGTTATCCTGATTCGAGCCGTAGGTTGACGCCATGCTGGCGACCGCGCCTGAGGGGAACTTCATCGTCCAGCTGACGTTTTCTTCAATGTCGACGAAGCGGTCGTCGTGGTCCACTACGGAGCTGTAAGCGCTGATCTCGGCCGGCTCTTCGCCGAGGATGAAGCGGGCGGCGTTCAGAGCGTAGATGCCGATGTCCATCAGCGGACCGCCACCGGCAAGCTCGCGCCTGGTACGCCAAACGCCGTGCGCGATGTTGAATCCGGCCGCACCTTCGATCGCTTCTATCTTGCCGATTGCGCCGCTGCGCACCAGGTCGCGCGCCTGCACGTGCGAGGTCTGAAAGTGGCAGCGATACGCGATCATCAGCTTGCGATTCGCCTTGTTGCAGGCCGCGATCATGGCCTCGCACTCCTTTACATTCACGGCCATCGGCTTTTCGCAGAAGACGTGCTTGCCGGCCTGTGCCGCGCGGATGGTGTACTCCGCATGCATGCTGTTGGGCAGGCCGATGTAGACCGCGTCGATGTTCGGGTTGTCGCGGATCTTGTCGAACGTCTCGTAGGTGTAGATGTTGCCCTGCGGCACGTTGTACTCGGCGGCGAGCTTTTGCGCCTTCTCAGGATGGCCGCTGACGAGGCCGGTAATCTCGCCGAACTGACCCATGCGCGTGCCCGGCATAAAGTGCTGCACCGAGATCAGCCCCAATCCCACGGGCGCATAGCGCAGCTTCTTAACGGGTGCCGCGGCCTGCGCCAGCGATGAGCTCGGCAGGGCAGAGGCGACGGACGCGGCGGCGGCAAGCCGCGCGAAATCTCTTCGGTTCAGCATGTTGGACGGACTCCAGGGTCGCGATTAATTTCTGGGGCAAATTATAGGCGAGGCGGTACTGACCAGCGTCAGGTGCACTACAGAGGCGCAGAATTTCACGCTTGCTGGCTTTTAAAAACAACCCTACGGCCTGTCTTTCGCTCCGAATGCTTTAGTTCTTCTCTCCGGGCTGTGAGCTGCAGGTATCGATCCGAAGGCCACGCCACCCTGCTCTGCGCAACGTGCGAGCGGCAACACAAACGTGTAAGAAAGAGACGTCAAAAATGTTCATCATCTGGTGGATCATCGTTGGTCTGATTGCAGGCTTCATCACAGGCAAGCTCATGAAGGGCAGCGGCTTTGGCGCGCTAGGCGATATCGTCATCGGCATCATTGGAGCAATCGTGGGCGGCTTCATCATGCGCGCGCTCGGATTTGCGGGCCAGGGTGGATTCATCTACACGATCATCGTGGCTGTGGTTGGCGCCGTGTTGCTGACGCTGCTGCTGCGCCTGGTCACCGGCAACCGCGAACGCAACCTGTAGGAGCAGTTTCATGGGCATTTTGGATATGGTCGAGCAGGCTGCCGGCGGCATGGGCGGCGGCGATAAGTCGCAGGTCGCGGGCGGCCTGATGCAGGAAGTTGAGAGCCGGCCGGGTGGCGTGGGCGGCATCTTCTCAGCGTTCCAGAACAACGGCATGGGCGGACTGGTGCAGCAATGGGCCGGTGGACAGACGACGCCTGCCTCACCCGACCAGGTGGAGCAGGGTCTCGGCGGCACAGGTTTGATCGAAAGTATCTCAAACCGAATCGGCATGTCGCCGACCATGGTGAAGATCGGCCTGGCGGTCATTCTGCCAGTGCTGATCCATCACTACGTGTCCAACGGTCACGTAACGCCACAGGGTGAACCGACCGGCGCGCCTCCGCCGCAGTCGGGCAGCGTACTGCAGTCGATTCTTGGACGCATTCTCTAGGTCTTCGGCCTGCGTTCTGCAAGGTTGAAGACCGCGCAAAACGGATCGCGCAACGTAACACTTCGGGACAGGCGCAGTTCCTGCTTTCGAAACGGCAGCCCTTCGCAAGGAGGGCTGTTTTGCTGCCCCAGGTCACTCACGAGGCATCTGAACGCCCGTCAAGCGGCGTCAGGTTCGTGCCTCACGTGACCCCACCGGCGCAAGCACGAAACTTCTTACCCGATGCGCGGGTCTCAGACTGTAACCCGCTCGCCTGTTCCGCACGCTGGTAAGCGCTGGCGAACAGAGTTCCCCTGACCTGAGAGACGACGACCTGACATGACCTGCAGATGGAGTCGCGCATGTACCGCCCTGGGGCTCTGCCTGGCGGTATTCGCGGCTCTGAGGGCGGGTGCCCAGCGCACAGTGGCGGAGCAGTACTTCGCCATGTCGGTCAACGAAGAACGTGCTGCGGCGGGTCTGCCGGGCCTGGCATGGAACGGGCCGCTGGCCTATGTGGCGCATCAGCATGCAGAACGCATGGCGGCCGCAAACACCATGTCGCACCAGCTGCGTGGCGAGCCAGAGCTGAGCGAACGCGCGGCAACGACTGGTACCAACTACCCGGTGCTGGCAGAGAACGTGGGCGTCGGCCCATCGCCTGCCGATCTGCATCGCGCATTGATGAACTCCCCTCACCACCGGGAGAACATCCTTGACCCCAAGGTGAACTCAATCGGCATCGCTGTAGTCTTCGCACGCGGATCGCTGTGGGTGGTGGAGGATTTTGCGCTTGACCTGCCGAAGATCCCCCTCGCGGACCAGGAGCGCCGCGTGGCGGGACTGGTGCAATCCACCGGCATGCTGGACGTAATCCCAACGGCCGAGGCGCGCTCGATGTGCGCCATGTCCAGCGGCTTCGTGGGAACGCGACCCGCGTTCACCATGCGTTATACCGCCGACGCGCTGAACCGCCTGCCCGACGAACTGCTCGCACGGCTATCGCAGGGCGGCGTGTCGTGGGCCGCCGTAGGTGCCTGCCGCCCGGCAGGTTCCGGGATGTACAACATCGCCGTTGTTCTCTACCGATGATGCGAATCTGCCCGCTCTGATGTGGGCAGGCCTGCCAAGACGCGCCACAATCCTCCCGTTCGTCCGTCTGGTGAGAAGACTGCTCGCGGTCGAGTGATGTCGCAGGTAATATCAGCGTCTTAAAGGCAGGCTGCTGGTACCTGTCGGCAACACTCAGCTCAGCACTTCCCCGGTGATGGAGCTCCACGATGTCTCTCAAGATGAAGTTCGGCGGTGTGCTGCTGGCGCCAGCCCTGCTTGTGCTCAGCGGATGCGGCGGCGCACCCAGGATCGCTGATCCGGCGGCGTCAGCTGGTGTGGAGCGGTGCGGATCCGAGACGCGCGCCTGCTGGCAGGTCAAGTCCACAACGGCATCAGAAGAGTATCCGGCTGAAGCAGCGACTGCCGTGGGCGATCGCCATGACAGCGGCGAGCAAGCCACAGGCGCGCACTAGCGCTAGATGCCGGCACCCGCCGGCGCAGCGGCAACGGCAGGCGTTGGAGCCGGTGCGACTGCCGGCGGCGAAACCACTTTCATCGCAAGCCGCGGAAAGCTGAAGCTGCCGCCGTTGTCATCAATCACATTCACCTGGCAGATGTAGTTGCCCGGCTTGAGCTGATCGAGCGGCACATCGAACCGGAAGCTGACCGCATTGCGTTCGGGCTGGTTCTCCACTTCGGAGGACACCATGGGCGTCTCCAGCACTTTTGTACCGTTCTGCAGGAATTCAATCGAAGTGAGTACATGGATGCCGCTGGCCCCTGCCCGCGCCTTCAGACCGCTTTGTTTCGCGGCGGCTTCGGTGGCCGTTTGAGCGGCGGCGACGGCGGCCTGCTTGCTGGGATCGTAGAGCTCGTACAGCAGGTACAGATGAGAGTCCTGCCGAAAGACGTGCGGCACGTTGGGCACGAACTGCTGGCCATCCTGCTGCAGCGGGTCAACCGGCTGGGTCATGCCCGGCAGCATGGGTGCAGCGCGGCGCGCGGCCGCAACCGGCGTACGCTGCGATGACAGCACGACGCTCGACAGCTTGATCGTCTGCTTGCGCTGATCGGGCACGACGAGGTCCGTCTCGAAGGTGCCCATGTTGCCGGTCTCGTTTTCACGCGCGACGAACTTCACATGGTAATGGCCGGGCGCGAGGGTGAAGCCGGTGCTGTACTGGATGTTGCGCCGCGCCGCGCCCACAGTTCCATCGACCGCCAGTTTGAGCGTCTCGCGTACATTGCCAACCGCGATGCCCTGCGAGTTCTTGACCTGGCCGATGATGTCGAGTGTCGCCTTGTCCTGATCTTTGGCTCGGGCGAAAGGGATCTGCGAGCCCGGCACGATCACCGACATCGGCACGTAGTAGCTGTTGGGGTTCTGCCGGAAGTAGAACGCTTCGAGATACATCGAGATGTCGACGGCAGGCAGATCGCTGCGCAGCTGTTCAGTCAGCGCAAGTTCGCGATCTTCAGTCTTCTGGTGCTTGAAATCTGCAGGAGCGTAGTAGCCCGGACGGTATTCCAGCTTGGCATCGCTGCGGTTCAGCTTTACCGTGAGGTGGCGGAAAGCCCCGTCGCGGCGCGTATCCGTAGAGCGGAAGCCGATGATGTAGTACGCCTCGGTGTCGTGCTGGATCGCCTGGAATGCGGGTGCGAAGTCGTTCGAATCCGAGAAGAACTTGCCGCCGGTATCGGAAGCAAGTGTGCCCAGCGTCTCCTGCGACTGGAAGTTGGAATCGAGCCGCGCCTGCATGGCTCCGCCGGAGTATGCACCCGTGCCGCGCAGCGAACCGGAGCTGGCATCGCCCAGCGGCGACAGCGCCTGCAGGCCTCGCGCATCCACGCTGTAGATGGCCATGTTCGCTTTCACGGCCTCGTTGGTGGCCGAGCGGATGCTGCTCTGGTTCTCGACACCGTTGCGCGTCAGGCCGCCGGAGAAGTACAGCATGCTCTTGCGTTGATCAACGCGCTCGAGGCTTTTCGCGATCGTCTGGATAGCGTAGAGCTCGCGGTCGGTATTCAGGCTGTTGTATTCCGTGTCGTCAGAGGTGAAGGTGCCTGCATCGTCGGATGTGCCGTCGCTTGAGCCAGTGGTGCCGTTCGAGAAGCCGCCGGCCTCGTTGCTGCCGTTGTACTTCTCGACGGACTGCAGAAGGGCGTTCTTATCAGCGGTAAAGTCGTGGTCCAGCGAAAGCGATGTTCCAAGGCTTGCCACGGCGACCAGGTCGGCCGGAGCCATCTTCTTGTTGATGTAGTCCTTTGCTGCGTCGACTGCGCGGTCGATGTCTTCGTCCTGCATGCTGGTCAGGTCAAAGAACATGACGATCAGGCGGTGATCGCGAAGCTGCGACGCGTCAGCCCCCATCGAGCGGTCGAGCATCTGGGCGACCGTCGGCGCCTTGCCGCTGACCGTGGCTTCATTCAGGCGCGCTGCTTCGTCAACGCTCTGGAAATCGAAGGAACTGATCTTCTGCGGCTTGTTGTTTTCCAGAACGGTAAAGTCGCTTGCCTTCAGATCACGGACTACTCCGCCCGTCTTCTTATCGCGGACGACAACATTCGTGAGCACCAGTTGCGAATCGACACGCAATGTGAAGGATTGGGAGTTGCTGCCACCATCCTGCCGGATGGTCGTGCCTGTGGACGCGGGTGCGCCCGGTGCGGGCGGCGGTGCCTGCTGAACCGGCAGGTTCAGCTGCACAGGTGGTGTGACCTGGGCCGGTGCGGGTGCCTGCTGTGCAGGCATCGCCAGCGTTGCACACAGTGCAAGTGTCATCAGCGAGTTGAGAGAGGAGGCCTTCATTTAGAAGCGATACCTCGCCAGGAAGCTGATCTTCCGCGGTGCAGCGGCGCCGGTCACCTGCCCAAAATTAGACGAGTTCAACGACGTGTTGACGCCACTGTACTGCACCGTGTTGAACGGGTTGCTGGCGGTGGCGCGCATCTCAAGGTTCCTTAACTCGCCGAACGCGATGCTTTTGGACAGGGACATATTCATGCTGACGGTGCCGGGCAATTCGATGGAGTTGCGCGATGCGGTGCCATAGCCGTTCGCCGGTGCAACGAAGGCAGCCTTGTTGAACCAGTCGCGCAGCATGCCGGGACCCTTAATCGGCTGTGAGAAGACGCGGTCGGGGCGCAGCGTGAAGTTGTTGCCGGCTGCCGCCTGGGCCACGCTGTCGGTGTACTGCGGCGTGGCGTAGCTGCCGGTAGCAAACGTGTACGTCCCGGAAAAGAAGATGCCGTCGAGCGCATGAGACATGCGGCCCGTCGTGAAAAAGAGGCGTCCCTGGCCAAACGGCAGTTCGGTGACGAAGTTGCCCGTCAGCCTGTGCCGTACATCGAAGGTACTGTTACCGAACTCCAGATCGATGCGTTGATTGTTCTGCGGCACCGTGTTGTTGCCGGATCCGTTTACAGAGCTCGCGTCGTCAATGGAGTGGCCGTACTGATATGTGGCCTGGACACTGATGCCCTTCTGCAGCCGCTTGCGCGCGTTGATGCTGAGCGCGTGAAAACGCGATTCGCCGATGGAGTCCTCGTAGATAAGGCTGTTGGCATTGCCGGTTGTTCCTGTCAACGTCCGGTTAGGCGAACGCCGCATGTCGAGGTTGCCGCCGAACGCTGCGTTGTAGCCAACGTTGAAGATGATGCCTAGCGGGAACTGGTGCTGGATGTCGACGTTCGGCACCTGCACAATGCCCAGCCGGTAGTTGTTATTCAGGGCGAATGTGTTTGCCAGCACGCCTGTCGGATTGCAGTTGAAGGCGTTGGTCAGCGTGAAGCCCGAAAGAAAGCTGCCGCAACCCTGTGTGGAACTCACATTGTTCTGCGTAATAGAGAACGGTGGTTGGTAACTGAGCAGGTTCGCGAACGTCCGGTACTGGCCGGTGTTGTAGTTGATGCCGTAGCCCGTGCGCACCACCGTGTTCTTCAGCCATTTGGGCCGCCATGCAATGCCGATGCGCGGCGAGAACATGCTGCGGTCCGGGTTCACGAGCGAACGCGGGAATACCGTGCCGCTGATGGGTCCGGTTCCACTTGGAAACACCTGCGCATAATTCGTAAAGCTCGCGTCATGGTCCAGGTTAACCAGGCGGTTGTACTTCTCAACGAAGGGCGAGAAGTACTCGTATCGCAGGCCAAGGTTCACCGTCAGGTTGGCGAGCAGCCGCCAGTCATCCTGCGCATACCCGTCGAACACCCACTCGCGCAGGTAGATCTTGTTGGTGCCTGCCTGGATGCTGCTGTTCTGCGGAGCACCCAGCAGGAAGTCCGCGAACGAATTGCCCGTGTTCGACTGGTCAGTACTGGTGCCGGTGCTTGGGCGCTGCGTGTTCAGGCCCGTGAAGACATATGCACCGATGCCATTGGTGCCTGCGATCAGGTCAGAGTGGGCGCGACGGCCATCAAAGCCAAACCGGAAGTTGTGTTTGCCATGCCGCCATGCCACCACGTCGCTCAGGCTGATGGTCGAACCCAGCACGTCAGACGGATTGGTCTCAGAAACGCTGGCGAAATTCGTGAACGAGAGATCAGGCACGCCGTTGTACAGCCCAGGCTTCCCCGAGGCAGGGCGTGGAATAGTAATTCCCGCCGCCGTCGCGGGATCAACTGAACCATACGTAAAGAAGTTCGTCGTCAGGGCATGGGAGAAGTTCCATGTGCCGGTGAGATTGTTGCTCAGCCGGCCATAGCTGACGTTGTAGCCGGTCTGCAGGCTGAAACCGTTGCTGTGGGTCTTGCCGTCGAGCGTCGGCAGCAGACCGCGCAGATCGCTCGCACTGTGCGAGAAGCTGAAATTGGCGCTGAGGTTCTGTCGCAGCACCTTGGCCTGTTGCTGGCGGCCGCCGGCACCGCCGCCCCGTGCTCCACCACCGCCGCCGCGACCACCGAACCCTCCACCCTGCCCGGCGCTTGCACCAAGCGATCGCTGATAGCGGAAGGCAAGCGCGGTGGTGTTGCTGCCCACGGTCGTAATGCGCTGGTAGTTGTACTGGTTCTCTGTGCCGGTTGCGCCCGTGCTCGCCACGTTGGGCAGCGGAATGTAGGCAAGCAGGGCCTGCGCCTGCGGACTGATCTGCGACGCGGGAATAACGTTGCAGGTCGGGTTGGTCGGCACGGAACAATCGCCGTAGGGCAACCCGGTAGCCGGGTTGTAGAGCAGGACGGGCGTTGTTGCGCCGTTAACGGGCGTGGTCAGGCCGTTGAAGTCGCCTTCGCGCTGCAGCAGCGTTGGCACCGTGCCCTGCGTGTTGAACGGATTGATGTTCTTCTGGCCTGTCAGGCTGATGAAGACGACCTGCTTGTTGCTCGCCTTGAACAGCCCCGGAATGTACGGCGATCCGGTAAACGACGCGCCATAGCTGTTGGTGCTGTAGGCCGGCTTGGATGCGAGACCGGTCACGGAAAACTGTGTGGCGTCCAACGCCGAGTTGTCGCCCTGGTAGTACAGGCTGCCGTGGATCTGGTTCGGGTTGAAGTTGCGGAAGTTGCCACGGCCGCCAAACCCTCCACCACCACCGCCGCGCCCGCCACCGCCGCCGGGACCGCCGCCGCCCGGTCCGCCAAAACCGCCCGGACCGCCCATCATGCCGCCGATCAGGCCGACGACAGCATTGGCGATGTCACCCTGCGCGCCTCCCTGGCGCTGCGCATCTGCAATCGCATTCTGAATGCGTTCTCTCACCTCGTCTTCGTTGAATCCTGCGAGGCCGTTGCTTGTGCCTGCCTGGCCGCTGATTGCCACGGAATCGGATCCGCTGCTGTCCGCGGCGCCAAGGTTCGCGAGACTTGGCAGTGCCGTTCCTTCCGTCCCGGCGCCTGCCGACGCATCTTCGGTGTTCGCGTCCCCGTTGCCGCTGGCACGCAATGCCTGCAGGCCGCTCCCAAGCGCCTGCGTGTTGCCACCGACGAGCGCAGTCAAGGCAGCCGTGGTGCCGTCCGCCTGTCGTGTGCGGGCCGCAGCGCGCGAGGCCAGCTCCAAGGCGAACTCCGCTTTGCCATCGTGCTGCGTGGCCGTCAGCAACACCTCAGCAGTTGCGGGCGCGAACGCTGCGAACTCCGTGCGCAGAACATAACGGCCGTTGCGCGGAATCGCCATGCGAAAGCTGCCGGTGATATCCGTTGCCGCTGTGTATTTGCGGCCGGTCAGCGTGTTGGTTGCAGTAACGGTAACCCCCGGCAGCGGAGTTCCAGGCGGCTTTTTACCGTTGTTGTCTGCCGCGGTCGCCGCGGTCACGACGCCCGTTACGATGCCGCCCTGCACATCCTGCGCTGCAGCGGCTGGAGCCGCAGGTGGTGTCGCTGGCGAAGTGGTTTGCGGTGCAGTCTGCGGCGTTTCAGCGGTTGGCGACTGCGCATGCACCGATGCCGCTCCCATCAGGGGAAGCGCAAAGGAAAGACAGTGCAGCGTGTGGCGTCCGCGCAAAAGGAAGCTCCTGTGGCAACATCCGGCAAGTTCGTGCGTTGATGCTACAGACGTTGATTCATCGCCTTTGGTTTCGGTCGGCGCACATACAAGCCACGGAAAAGGAAAAAAGGCCGCGCCACTTCAACCATTTTCTGAAAAGAAATTGATCTGGCCCTTGCGGAATCCCGCAGATGAGGAGCAGTATTCTGTCCGTCCGGCGCCGCGCCCGCGCAAGTGCCGGAGAGGTGTACTCCGATGTGTGTCGCATGCCGTTCGCTTCTGCTCGTCGCCCTCCTGGTTTCCGTCGCGCCCTACGCACATTCCCAACAGCCCGCCACCGGCCCTCTTGCGCCGGAACCAGCACCTGTCGAGATCGCCGACGTTCCAAGGCCCCCAACTATCAGCCCCGACGCGCTGCTGTCGCGGCCGCCCAGCGAAGATCTCGGCGACGTGCTGGTCGCACGCGGACGCTACCTGGTAGCTATCCGCGTCTTTGAAGCTCTGCCGCCCACTGCCGTCATCGAGAACAAACTGGGTGTTGCCTGCGAACACATGCTGCTGTTCGACAAGGCACGCGCCAGTTTCCAAGCGGCCATCAAGCTGAACCCGCACTACTCCGAGGCATACAACAACCTTGGCACGCTGGCACATACGCAGAACGATCTGCCCGCCGCGGAGAAGATGTACAAGAAAGCACTGAGGCTCAATCCCCAGTCGGCGAGCGCGTTGAAAAACATCGGCACGCTCTACTATGCCGAACACAAGTTCAAGAAGGGCGATAAAGCCTATCAGCAGGCGGTCGCCATTGAGCCTCACGTGCTCGAACAAAACACCGCGCACTCTGTGGAGGCTCCTGCCAAGGCACAAAGCGCTGGAGAGATGCACTATCACATAGCCATGACCTACGCACAGGCGGGCAGCCGCCAGCTCGCAATGGACTATCTGCGCAAAGCCATTGGCGAAGGCTTCCACGACCGCAATCGACTGCTGCACGACAAGGAATTCGCCGACCTGCGCACCAGCGACGCCTTTCTGCAGATGGTCGATGATTTGAAGAAAAACTGATCTGCTGGCGAACAGCCATGTGCTTGTCTACGAAGACCTGTGATCTTCGTACAATAGAAAGATTGTGACACTCGACTTTCTTGGACAGCACCAGCGCACGCACATGTGCGGCGACCTTCGCGCGGCAGATGCCGGACAGACCGTAACCCTGATGGGATGGGTCAACCGCCGCCGCGACCATGGCGACCTCATCTTCCTCGATCTGCGTGATCGCAGCGGCATTACGCAGATCGTCGTCGACAAGTCGGAATCCGGCGAGTCGCTGGCCAAGGCCGAGGCCTCACGTCCGGAGTTTGTCGTGGCCGCCATCGGCACCGTGCGCAGGCGCTTCTCTGGACTCGAAAACCCCAACATGCCGACCGGCGACATTGAAGTTGTCTGCCACCAGTTGCTGCTGCTGAGCGACGCGAAGACACCGCCCTTCTCGCCCGCGGAAGACGCCATCGGCAACGAAGAATTGCGCCTGCAGTATCGCTACCTCGACCTGCGACGGCCCGAGATGCAGGCCAATTTCCTCATGCGGCACAAGGTCGCGCAGGCCGTTCGCGCACAGCTTTCAAGTGAGGGCTTCCTCGAGATCGAAACGCCGTTCATGACGCGGTCCACGCCCGAGGGCGCACGCGACTACCTCGTCCCCAGCCGCGTGCACCCCGGCAACTTCTACGCACTGCCGCAGTCTCCGCAGATCTTCAAGCAGATCCTCATGATCGGCGGCTTCGACCGCTACTTCCAGATCGCGCGCTGCTTCCGCGATGAAGACCTGCGCGCCGACCGCCAGCCCGAATTCACACAGATCGATCTCGAAGTCAGCTTTCCCACGCAGGAGACAATCTTCGGCGTCGCCGAACGCTTCCTCAAGGCTGCGTTCGAAGCCGCGGGCCAGCAGATTCACACGCCCTTCCTGCGCATGACCTATGACCAGGCGATCAACAAGTACGGCATCGACAAGCCAGACATGCGCCTGCCGCACATGGCCGACCTATCGGCCACGCTGACGCCCGAGCTGCGCACCACGCTGCGTATCGAACAGGATCTGCCGGTCTTCGGCTTCGTCATTCCAAAGGTTGGCGAACTTAGCGGCACCGCCCGCAAGACGCTGCTGGGCGAAATTCGTGCGTTCTTCGGCGAGAGCGGCCTCGACATCCTCGACCTCGCGCGCCTGCGCACCAACGAGACGTTCATCCCGCTGGCAGAAGAAATCGGTTCGCACCTGAACGCGACCACCATCGCCTTCAACGGCGACAGCTTCACCACCAACGATCTTGCCATCGTCATCACACCGAAGCTCGGCACGCCCGCGCTGTGGAACTACGATCGCCAGTGGATTCCCAAGCGCGTCGGCGCGCTGCGCCTCGAACTCGCGAAGAAGTATGCGGACAAGCACGGTCTCTTCATCAAGAACGGCACGGCCGACGACTACCGCTTTCTGTGGGTCACCGACTTTCCCATGTACGAGTTCAACGAGGAGCGCAAGACCTGGGACGCCGCGCACCATCCCTTTACCTCGCCGCACGAAGAAGACATCAAGAGCGGCGCGCTCTACAACGACAAGGGCGCAGTCCGTGCGCTGGCGTACGACGTGGTGCTCAATGGCCTTGAGCTGGGCAGCGGCTCCATCCGCATCCACCGCAAAGACGTGCAGGCCGAAATCTTCCGCTCACTCGGCATGTCAGAAGAAGAGGCGAAAGAGCGCTTCGGCTTCTTTCTCGAAGCCCTCGAATACGGCACGCCACCCCACGGCGGCATAGCCCTCGGCCTCGACCGAATCGTCATGCTGCTGACCGGAGCCACCAGCCTCCGCGAAGTCATCGCCTTCCCGAAGACCGCCAAAGCCGTTGACCTAATGGTCGATGCACCAAGCGAGGCTACAGAACAGCAGATGCGCGAGTTACATTTGCGGACGGTTGTGCGCAGCTAACGCCTTGCCGGCGCGTGCGATCCCGCTCGAAGACGTGTGAGCGCACGGAGCAGATACCATGCTGCTGCAATCGGTAGGATTGCAAACGCCATCAGCGGAATGAGATCAAGCTTTGTGTAACGGAGCGACCCGTAGACTTCGTCTACAGGTTTCAAGGTCGTCTTGCCTGTGATCTGTTCAAGGTCTGCAAGTGTGGGTTTGTCGATCCTGGTTCGGTTGCGGGTGTCCATCCGGAAAAATAGCGTCTCCGGTGGGTTCTGGTCAGAACTAAGGAAGTGATCCGGGGCCGCCGCACCAACGATGAACGGCGGACGGATTTCCAAACGTCGCACACCAAAAAGTGCGTCCTGATCTTTGGCGCTGCCGTAAACAGAACCAGCGTGGGAGACGTTCGGATCGGAACTGTCGTACACCGTTCCCTTGTCTGTCACGTCGATCATCATAAGTCGGTATGACCCGATTAGAGGCACTTCCCATGTGTCACCCCAACCCCAATCGCGTCCACGTGCTGAAGACCAGACCGAGAAGACGATCACGCATACAAACGTATATGCGAGCGCTGCGAAAGGCAGGAGCCCTGCAGTGACTAGGGCTCTCTTGCGTCCATTCCCCACTCGCCGAGTTAGGCCTGCAACAAAGGCTACCGACGCAGCGCTTGCGATGCCACCCAAGACACTGCCAATGACGCACCAAAACAGAACGACAAATAGCGGGCCCATAAACTATGCCTTCTGGCGCAGGGCTTCTAACACAGCAGCAGGGTTGTGCTGAATAACAGTCAGGTAAGCCCGCGCAGGTACTTCCGGGGTGCGTCGTCCACCTTCCCAATGTTTCACCGCATCGAGACTAAACCCGAAGTTGTCAGAGAACGCTGCCTGCGTCATGTTTAGTTTCTTGCGGATGCTTTTTACGTCCACGGTCGGCGGCACCGTGACCTTGTAATCCTGGCGCGCGCCTTCCATGTAGGCCTGAGTTTCCTTCAGTCCGCGCAGTAACTTATCGAAAGCTTTTTCGCTCATACGTCTCCTTCCGCTGGTTTGAAGAGCGACTTGACGAACTTTGCCAACTCGTTGCGCTCAGCCTTGCTCAGGTTGCTCTTCTCGTTCTTCGCAAAGGCGGCAAGCAGAAAGACTGGGTAGTCTGCACCACGGTGAATGTAGGCCACACGTGCTCCACCGCTCTTGCCTTTGCCACCGCGTCCGACGCGCACCTTGCGTACGCCTCCGGTGCCCTGCATCACATCTCCACACTCCGGGTCGCTCGCCACCAGGGTCACAATCTCTTCCCGCTCTTTCGCGGTAAAGATCGCACTCGCGTCGCTCATGTAACCGGGCGTCTCAACCACGGTGTGCATGGAGTCATACTACTCCATTGGACACCATCGTCTCTACCGCTCAGCGTGAAAGAATTGCGTCATGGGCAGTGATTTACTCACCGGCTTCGATTGCCGCGTGTGTGGGCAGCACCATGATGTGTTGCCGCTGAGTTATAGCGTGAAGGCTCCCGTTGCGGCTGCTGCAGTGCCTCCGGACGAGGTGGAGCGGCGGGTGGTGATCACCGCGGACCAGTGCGTCATCGACGATCGCTTCTACTATGTGCGCGGACGGTTTGCGGTGCCGGTGCATGGGCTGGATGAGCCGTTTATCTGGGGTGTATGGGCTCGGCTGCGGCCGGAGGATTTCTACCGCACCAACCAGCTTTGGACCGACCCGAAGCGCGTCGGCGAGCCGGCCTATGCGGGCCTGCTGAACAGCGAACTGCCGCTGTATGGAGACACGCTGAACCTGCCGGTCCACGTGGTGACGCAGCCTGTCGGTCGGCGTCCGCATTTCTTCGTCCTGAACCCGTCGCATCCACTGGCGGTGGAGCAGCGTGACGGGATTTCAATGCAGCGCGTGATCGAGATTGCGGAGATCATGCTGCATTGAGCGCGCGCAAAGCGCGTGCCCCGCACACAGGTTCCGTCGATATGCGAGACCCGGGTTATCCCGGCCGGTGTAGTTGGTCCTGCTCATGCGCTAAGGGGTCGCGCATGAAAGGCACCCCACGTGGGGTCACAGCACCGCTGCGAAAACATCATTTGCAACTTGATCGCAGGTGTCAGCTTTCCTTGCGGTAGAGCATGTTCCGGATGGTGTCGCGGCGGGCTGCATCCATCTCGCTCTTCTCCTTGCGCTCGTCGGCGGTCATGCCCGATTTTGCCTTGGCCTGGGCGGCTTCCTGCTCCTCTTCGGTGCATTCGAGACACTTGTTTGCGAAGCCGGGCTTGTCGGGTTTCAGTTCGAACGACTCGCCACAGACGGCGCAGATTTTGATGGGGAACGGCATAACACTTCCATGATATTGCCTGCGAGTTGCCGGTGCGATGGAGGCATGAACGCCTGACAATTTTCTGTTTCGTATCAGACAGATTTTGACCAATCAGGTGCATACTATGCCTACGCACCCTCCATGTACGCCGTGCGGCCTGCCGTCGATCGGGGATGCCCTATTTCACACCGTCTTGCAAGCCTGCTGTGTATCCCGCTCTGGCTTGCCTCCGCCGCCGTTGCAGACCCCATTCCCGTGCGACATATTGAAGGCGAGGTGCACGCATTCCTGACCATTCGGGATGACGCTGGCAAGCGCCTGGGCTACGCCGATGAGGTGAATGTGCGTGAGGGACGTGCGTGGCGCTCGCGACTGACTATCCACTTTCTGGACGGGTCGTTGGCAGACGAAACAGCGTTCTACACACAAGGCGAGTCGCTGCATCTGCTGACCGATCATCTTGTACAGAAAGGCCCGTCCTTCCCCAGGCCCGTCGACCTGACCATCAACACGGCGAAGGGACTGGTCACCTATCACGACGCCAAAGATGGCAGGAGTGAAGTGAAGACCGAAGCCATGAGCATGCCGGCAGACCTGGCCAACGGCATCATGCCAATGGTGCTGCAGAACCTGCCGCATGGAAAGGGCGAGGTGAAGGTCAGCTACATCGTGATGGCTCCCAGGCCGCGCATGGTGCGATTCGCCATGCATCCTGAGGCCCAGGTGAACTACACGGTTGGTATAGGCCGGCCGGCGGATCACTTCCGTATTCACACCGAGATTGGCGGCGTCGAGGGTATTCTGGCGCCTGTCATCGGCAAGGAGCCGCCTGACATGGAGGCCTGGGTCTCGTCAGGTGACGCGCCCACATTCCTGAAGCTGCATGCGTTCATGTTTGACGGCGGGCCGTTGTGGACTCTGCAGCTCTCCAGCCCGGTGTGGCAGAACAAGGCTTGACGCAGTCTTCTGCGGCGGGCGCACAATAGCTGACATGGCATCCTCACCGCTCCTTACGCCACGCGAGGCCGCGCACATGCTCGGCATCAGCTATCCCACCATCAAGCAATGGATCCTGAACGGCAAGCTGAAGACGTCGCCAACGCCGGGCGGCCATCATCGCATTGCGCAGTCCGCCTTGAAGCCATACCTGACCAAAGATGCGACGAAGCCCGCAACCGAGTCGCGGGAGCGTTTTCGCCGGGTCAGCGGACGCAATCAGATGATCGGCAAGATCGTGAGCGTCCGACTGGAGGGGCTGTTGGCGCAGGTGGTGATCGATATCGGCGATCAGCAGATTACAAGCATCATCACGGCCGATGCCGCTCGTGAGTTGAACCTGAAGAAGGGTGACACTGCCGCCGCACTGGTCAAGTCGACCGATGTCATGATCGAGCGTGTGACCCCGGAATAGCGGGACCGACTACAGCGATGCAGTGGCGGTCTTCTGGCGCTTCTTTTTGTAAGCGGCAAGATCGTCCTGCCACGAGCCGAGCGCCGTTGCCAGGGGCGATTCTTCTTCGCGCAGCTGCTGGTGCTGCATGCGAGAGATCTGCTCGCCGAAGGCCGAGGGTTGCTCCGCGCGCTCGAGAGTCGTGACCGCTACTGCAGTCTCAGCGGGCGACGCTTCGGTGTCGCCTGCGGTCCATCCCTCAGGACGGAACGAGCGCGGCAGGTCATTGTCATCAAACTCGATGCCAGAGGCTGCGAGCGTGCGCGCCGTTGCGGCGAGCGATTCGCGCTTCGTGGCAAGCTTTCGCGTGGCCGCGTCGCGAAGAGCCTCCGTCGCGAACACCTCGTGCTTCAGAGCGTGAATCAGCTTGCGATCATAAAGGTCGATTTCACGATGAAGATCGCGAAGAAAATACTTGTCCTGCACAACAGTACGCATCGGTGTGGGATGCTCCATGGGCCTGTGGCCGCGTCGTTTTGGTGGGAATCTGCGCATGGAAACAGCCTGAAATCAGGCATGTTGCTCCACGGCGTATACGTGTTGGATGCAGAAATCGCGAGACGCGATGGGCGGCTTGGTGAATTGATTAGCCGCAACCAGCAGAAAGATCTGACAACAGTGTACCTGCGCAAGAAGGCCGGCATGCGCCGGCCTTCTTTCCCAACCAACTTGCGGGCGCGTCTGGACGCGCTCAGGGTAAGTTACGCGGGGCTGACGTTCTCAGCCTGCCAACCCTTGGGTCCCTTGACCACGTTGAAGGTGACTCGCTGGCCTTCCTGGAGCGACCGGAAACCCTGAGCCTGAATCGCGGTGTGGTGAACGAAAACATCCTCACCGTTATCGCGCGAGATGAATCCGAAACCCTTGGCGTCGTTGAACCACTTCACATTACCCTGTTCCATTGCCTTGTCCCTGTCCTGATGCATCTTGATGTTTCGCTGGAAATCAATACGGTTTTGCAAGTGCGTTTGGGCAGGGCTAGCAAAAAACCTTAACTGATGTTCAAACGATTGCGGATAGCGTACCACAAGTCCACAACTCATTTTGAAACCTTTTTTGTCAAATGGAGTCTAAGCTGTCTCAGTTCGAGTCAGCCGGTCAATGAGCGCCCGCAACTCGGCGACGTCTGCCTCCAGGCGGCCCACTCGCTCCGCCAGGTTCGGCTGTGCTGACGCGCCGCCACCCGCAGTCGGGGGAACCGATGTCGCAAGATCCCCGGGATCGCCCAGCGTGTGCGCGTATCTCTGCTCCTTCGTGCCGGGCTGCCGGGAAAGCTGCACGACGATCGGCTCAGGACGCTGCTCCCCAGGCGCGGCCATGCGTGCCAATGCGGAACTGACCGCACCAATGTCATCGAAGCTGTGCAGGCGATCGGCCCGGCCGCGGAGTTCGCCCGGCGTCTGGGCTCCGCGCAGCAGCAACAGGCAGAGGACCGCCGTTTCATCGCGACGCAGGTGGAAGACGGTGCGGGCGCGATGCTCGTAACGCTGCACGCGGCTGCCGTGATCTACCGAGACCAGGTCTGCATCCTCCAGTGACCGCAGCGCGCCGCGTACCTCGTCCTCAGACACGGTCATCACCGGCTCGCGCGAGCTTTTCTGGTTGCATGCGGCCAGTAGCGCGTTCAGCGAGAGCGGATAGTACTCCGGTGTGGTGATTTCCTTCTCGATGAGCGAACCGAGAACGCGTGCTTCGATAGGCGTCAGCTGCATGGATTCATGGTAGCGACACGCCGGCCGCGGTGTAGATTGCTTCCATCGCGATCATGTCAGCCAGGCCGTCTTCGCCGGGCGTTATGGGTGTAGCCTGATCGCGCACCATGGCGGCAAGGTGTTCGGCTTCCATCTGGAATTGCGCTGGCCCGAGCGATGGCGCAGGCTCATCCACGGTCATCGTGCGGCCCGAAGCATCGATGTATTCACCCTTCAGACGCAGCCGTTCGCGATGACCGAAAGCAGGTGCAAGCAGTAGTGTGCCGCGGCTACCCGTGATGCGCAGGGTGTCGGGGATGTGCTCGATGTACGAGGAGCGGCAGGCGGCGGTCGCTCTCGAAGGAAATACGCTGACCCAGGAGATGGCCTGCTCCAGGCCGTTGCTGTCGGTCACCGCACGCGCTTCGTGGACAGCGCAGGGCTCCTCCCCGAGCAGGTATCGTGCCGCGTTCAGCGGATAGATACCGACATCGTAGAGCGACCCTCCACCGGCAAACTTTGGATTGGTACGCCACCCGGGCTTCAGCTCGAAGCCAAAGCCAGACTCTATGTGCAGGTCGTTGCCGAGTGCGCCGGTACGCACCAGGTACCTCGCACGGCTATGCACCAGCGTGTACGGACATCGGTAGGCGATCGAAAGCTCCACGCCGGCCGATCGGCAGGCATCGATCATCGCCAGCGCCTCGGCTGCGGTAGACGCCATCGGCTTCTCGCAGAGAACGTGTTTGCCCGCTGCCGCGGCACGCCTGGTGTATTCCAAATGCATACTGACCGGCAACGCGAGGTAGACTGCGTCGACGGTCGGCTGATCGCACAGCCGGTCAAATTGTTCATAGGTTGCGGCAAGCGGCACGTTAAAGTTTCTGGCCAGCGACCGTGCCTTAACAGCATTGCCGCTGACCAATGCCGTGACAGCGCAGGTGCGCGAGTCCTGCAGCGCCTCCATGAAGAACTGCGCGATATGACCCAGGCCGACGACGGCGTATCCAAAGGGCTTCTCGACGCGTTTGACAGTGCGCCGGCGGCCGGGCAGAAGATCGCGCAGGTTCAACCCATCCTCCTCATCTGCAACAGGAACCGTTACAGCCTAACTCGAACAGCCCTGGAATCCAGCAGCAGCTCTGCTGCGAACTCATTCGCATTTGTCGCTAGCTGGCGCGGCGATGTCTGTTTTTAGAGTTGGGTTGTACTCAGCTTTCGGATAGAGTCTACTTATTGGCGGTGAGGTCCGGCTCATCGTACGATGCTCGCCTTTACAGCCGTCAGGTTCGAGTTTCTCGCCGATAACCCACTACAGCCGATTACGTCATCAGGAGTGGTTCCGTTTGATCTCAGCGAATACCTTTCGTACACGCAGCCTTCGCTTCGCCGCCGCCGCGGCTTTTGCCCTTTTGCTCACCGGCACAGCGCGTCCCGATGATGACGTGAAGACGGCACTGCCCACCGGGCCGTCGCATGTTCCAATGCACAGCCTGGTGCAGGATTTCAAGCTGAAGCTCTACCACCTGCACACGGGTGAGTCGCTCAGCGTGACCTACAAGCACGGCACCGAGTACGTAGAGAACAGCATCGCCGACCTGAACCACTTTTTGCGCGACCACCGCACGCAGGACGTCGCCGACTACGATCCGAGGGAGTTTGACCTGCTGCATGCGCTGCTCGCAAAGCTAGGCAAACCGAACGCTACCATCGACATTGTCTGTGGCTATCGCACGCCCGAATCGAACAACTTCCTGCGTACACGCAGCGCTGACACGGGTGTGGCCGAGCATTCACAGCACATGCTTTCGAAGGCCATCGATATCCGCATTCCCGGCGTCAGCACCCGCAAGTTGCGCGATGCAGCACTCAGCCTCGGTATGGGCGGCGTCGGATACTATCCGACCAGCCAGTTCGTTCACGTGGACGTGGGGCCGGTACGGCAGTGGCAGTTCGGCGGCAGACCAGCCCGGCAGATCGCCTCGCGGGTGCGGCATAGCCGCAAACGCGCCGTCTAGCCACGTCGTTACGCAACCAGAGCAGGGCGTCTTCACGGGCGCCCTGTTTGCATTCCAGCCTTCGGCTCAGGGGTTGAACCGTGCGGCTGTAATGACCACGCCCTCTGTAACAGCCCCACCCGTCACCGTCGCTGAGGTAGATCCCCGCAGATGCGTGAGGTAGTTGGTGAAGTCGAGGATGTAGTCTCCATCGGGCAGGTACTCCAGCTCAAATTCGCCTTTGTCAGACCACTCGCTGCCATAGCTGTTCTCCCTGGGAGAAGACTCCGCCAGCCGAGCAGCGACCGAGCCGCCAATCACCTTTCCGCTTTCATCCACAACGCGAACCCGAACTCCTCCGGTGGCGCCTGCCTGCGCGTCCAGGTGGCACGCGAGTCCCGTGCCATCATTCTCCGGAATCAGTACCCGTAAGGGTTTTGTGTCGTTGTAGCGAATCAGCTTCTGATGTTCCGGCAGGATGAAGTTCGGCAGGTAGGCACCGGGCGGAAGCACCGCAAAGCTGTAGGTGCCATCTGCTTCAGTGCGGGTACGGTAGACGGCACCATCCCGCTCCGATGTCAGTGAGACAGCGATGTCCGGCAGCGGACGGCCCGGGTACGCATACGGACTGTCCAAGGCGCGTACCGAACCGTGCAGGTCTGGCTGGCGTTGATGGGCCAGCGCCACCCGAAGCTCCTTGAGGAGAATCGCGGCAGATTCCTCACTCTGCGTGCGCGAACAGATGCTGGTGCCCAGATGCACGTCGCGCAGACCGGCGATCTCGTTGTCAGGCTTCAGGTCGTACGCATCGACGAGATAACGACGCCCGACGGTGAAACCGAACCCGCAGTCGCCGCCACCGCCGCCGGTGCGTATCTCAACCAGTTCGCCGGCCTTTGGCCCACCCGCGAACGCTTCAAGCACCCGAATGCGAAAAACAAAGTTTCGCGTAAACAGGTCGCTTCGCCCGGGAAAGCCCATGGGCACTGCGATTGCCCTGGCCTCCATGACCTCGCCAAGAAACATCGTCCCGCCCGGCTTGATAGCGCCGCAGGTCGCGCCGTTGCCCGCGCAGCTGCAGGCTCGCGCATCAACGGCAAGGAACAGGAGCAAAGACAGCAACGCAGCCAGTCGCATCTTCATGTTGACAGAGACGCAAACTGACTGCGTTGGTAATGCTAAAAATTGGTCGGGACGACTAGATTCGAACTAGCGACCTCACCCACCCCAAGGGTGCGCTCTACCAGGCTGAGCCACGTCCCGACATGAGACCTGACAACCGTCTCGCGGCGGCGCAGGAGAGCGACAAAGAAGCTGCGCTCAAGGGTTCCTGCGACCAGTTAAGTGTACACCGCCTGAACGAGCGCTTCTACGAGGCCAGCTTTGCGTCGAGGGTGATCTCCGCAGCCTTCAGCAGGCGCGAAATCGGGCAGTTCTCCTTTGCGCCCCTGGCGATCTCCTGGAACTTCGCATCGTCGAGGCCGGGCACCTTCGCGTCGGTCTTCAGGTGGATTTTGGTGACGGTCGGCGCTCCGTTGATGAACTCGAGAACGACCGTTGCCGTCGTGGCGACTTCATCGCCTTTGCTGCCGGCCTTTTCCAGCTCTGCGGACAGCGCCATGGAGAAGCAGCCCGCGTGAGCCGCTGCGATCAGCTCTTCCGGGTTGGTGCCTTTGCCGTTCTCGAAGCGGGAGACAAAGGTGTATTCCTGCTCGTTCAACACACCACTGCCGGTGCTTACGGTACCCTTGCCATCCTTTAATCCGCCGTGCCAGACTGCGCTGCTGCTGCGTTCTGTTGCCATGATCCTGTGTTCTCCTTTGCGATTCTGCCGGAGCGCCTGGTTGGCTCACCCGCACATACATGGATGCGCGGGAGCATCCGGCGGATTTGTTAAAGGTCCGCTGTGCGGCTTCTTCACGCCTGCACATTCGTGGCATAGTGGATGTTCGGGAAAACGGGAGACACCCCATGCGCTTGAATCGACGTCAGTTTTCAGCCGGGCTTGCTGCCTCACTGGCTGCGCCCGCACTGCTCTCACGGGCGATGGAGGTGCGAGGCGTGACACTCGGCCTGCAGACCTACACCTTTCACCAGGTGCATGTCGGCGGTCTGGCGGCTGTGGATACGATGATCGCCGCCATGCACACGCTGAACGTGAACCTCTGCGAACTGTGGTCGCCGCAGATTGAGCCCTTCCCGCTGCCATACGGCTACTGGGGAAAATTTTCGCCGGGCACGGCCGCACCCGGGAAGCCGAGTGCCGAAGCGGTCGCGCAGCAGCGAGAGGCGCTGCGCGCGTGGCGCATCAACCCTCCCGCAGGGCAGCTCCAGGCGATCCGGAAGAAGTTCTCTGATGGCGGTATACGCGTCTTCGCCTACAACTACAGCTTTCAGCCGACGATGTCAGATGCCGAGATCGACGCGGGCTTCGTCCACGCGAAGACACTTGGCCTCGACCTGATTACCGCATCCAGCAAGGTGTCTACCGCAAGGCGCGTGGTGCCCTTCGCCGCGAAGCACAATATGCGCGTGGCCTTTCATGGTCACGCCAGCAAAGATCCCGACGAGGTCTCAAGTCCGGACAGCTTCGCCGCGGTGCTGGCGATGAGTCCGCTCTACCGGATCAATCTCGATGTCGCGCACTTTGCTTCCGCTGGCTATGACGCTGTCTCGTTCCTCAAAGCCAATCGCGAAAAGATCACCAACCTGCACCTGCATGACCGCAAGATCAACGACGGCGCCAGTGTGCCGTTCGGCGAAGGTGTCGCACCCTCGCGCGAGGTCCTGCTGCTGGTGCGCGACAACGGATGGAAGATTCCCGTCTTCTACGAACTTGAGTATGTCGGCGGCGATGGGCGCGATGTCATCGCCGAGACCGCTCGTGAGCTTGCATACGAACGGAAGATCCTCGAGTCCTGAATTGGATCATCTCGAATTGCGCTCAAGGGCGCAGCCAAAGAATTTCTGTGCACCACCTGCCTGCGTGTAGTTGACTGGCTTTGCGCAAACAATCTTAGCGTTCGGCCGGCGAAGTGCAGGAAACGGCTGTCTGGAAGAAAGCTGCAAGTTACCAGGGCAGCTTGGCCATGCAGAAATGCTCCGCTTCGCTCAGGATGAGATCGCGCGTAGCTGGCGATTGGAAAGGCCGCATGCGAAACTCGCATGCGGCCTTGCGCTCTTTCAGCTCACTACGCGGGCAGCGTTGCCAGGTCGATCACAAAGCGGTACCGAACATCGCTCTTGATCATGCGTTCGTAGGCCTCGTTCACCTTGTCGATCGGCGTCACTTCGATGTCGCTGACGATGTTGTGTTCGCCGCAGAAGTCCAGCATCTCCTGCGTTTCCTTGATGGATCCGATCATGGAACCGGCAATCGACTTACGACCCACAATCACCCCGAATGCATTGAAGGTGGAGTTGTCTTCCGGCGCGCCGACCAGCACAAGCGAGCCGTCCTTCTTCAGCATGTTGAGGTAAGGGCCAAAATCCATGGCGACACCGACCGTGCTGATGATCAGGTCGAATGTGCCGGCCAGCGGCTTGAGGGATTCGGGATCGCTCATGGCGTAGAACTCGTCCGCTCCCAGCCGCTTTGCGTCTTCGCACTTTTTCATGCTCTGGCTGAACACGGTGGTATGCGCGCCCAGTGCGTGCGACAGCTTGACGCCCATGTGGCCAAGGCCGCCCAGGCCGACGATGCCGACCTTCTTGCCTGGCCCGGCGCCCCAGTGCTTCAGCGGCGAGTACAGCGTGATGCCTGCGCACAGCAGCGGTGCGGCCGCATCAAGCGGCAGGTTGTCCGGGATGCTGAGAACGTAGTTCTCGTCCACCACGATGTGATCGGAGTAGCCGCCGTACGTCGGCGTACCGTCCTTCTCACGACCGTTGTAGGTGGCATTCATGCCGACCAGGCAGTAGTTATCGTCGCCCTTGACGCACTCCGCGCACTGGCGGCAGCTATCGACGAAACAGCCCACACCGACGTGGTCGCCGACCTTGTACTTCGTCACCTTGTCGCCGACCGCAGTAACAACGCCCGCGATCTCGTGACCGGGAACCATCGGAAAGATGCTGCCGCCCCACTCGTCGCGTGCCTGGTGCACGTCAGAGTGGCAGATGCCGCAGAACTTGATGTCGATGACCACGTCGTTTTCGCGCGGGCTGCGGCGTTGGAAAGAGAATGGGCCGAGTGGTGCCTTCGCCGACTGCGCGGCGTATCCGGATGCCTGGGGCATTTGGTGCTCCTTAAGAGATGATGTATGTGCTGGTCAGCGTCACAGCCGGCGGGTCCATCCGACTACGTCGAGTTCATGGATAGCTGGTTAGATGTAGGAAAGCAGATCGCGATGCACGATCAGACGCGCCCACTCCACAGGCCTGCGACGCCAAAAAGGTATGGCTGCCACTGCGCCTTGTTAAAGCCTGCGTCCTGCATCATGCCGCAGAAGACATCAGGCGCGGGAAAGCGCTCGACGCTTGCGGGCAGATAAGCGTACGAAGATCCGCTGCCGGAGATCAGGCCCCCGATGCGCGGCAGTACGTGGCGGAAGTACACCCGATAGGCAGACCCAAGCAGGCCGGGGGGCTCGCTGAAGTCAAGTATGCCGATGGAGCCGCCGGGTTTTAACACGCGATGAATTTCGCGAAGGCCCGCAGCGTAGTCGGCCAGATTGCGAAAGCCGAAGGCACTCACGACGAGGTCCTGCGACGCATCCGCAAGCGGCATGTGCAGCGCATCTGCCTCGATGAAATTCACCGGCTTGCCTGCAAGTTTGGTGCGTCCGCGCTCGATCATTTCATGCGAGAAGTCAATCGCGGTCATCGGCTCGGCGACGCCGGCGGGTCTGCGCGCCAGCAGGGCTGCGGTCATGTCGGCGGTGCCGCAACACAGGTCCAGCACACTGGTGTCAGGACGCTTCAGCACCGCGTCAAACTGCCGTGCTGCCCGGTTCCACCAGACGTGGTCCATGCCAAAGCTCAGGATGTGGTTAAGCCGGTCATAGCGCGGCGCAATCTCGTCAAACATGCGCTGAACGGCTTGTGCGGCCTCGGCTTCGGTCTCCGTTCCCGTGGGACGCGCGCCCGTCGCGCTCACGCGCTCACCGCGTGCCGCGTGCGCATCTCGTTCAGCATCGCGTCGACGGCTTCGGCCAGTTCGGTCTCCGTCACATCGCGCACGATCTCTACATGGCCGATCGCAGTCGGCAGGATGAATGACAACGTGCCGCTGCGCTTCTTCTTGTCGCTGCCGGTCAGCGCCACGAGTTGCTGGATGCTCGCCTCAAACGGTGGCAGATCGCTGTAGCGATACACCATTGCGATGATGCGTTCGGCGTCGGCGCCACTTAACATGCTGCGCATCTGCGCCAGACGTGTTGCGGCGACCATGCCCCATCCGATCGCTTCACCATGCAGCAGGGCCTTGTAGCCGGTTGCCGCCTCAATCGCGTGGCCCACCGTGTGGCCGAAATTGAGAATCATGCGCAGGCCGTTCTCGCGCTCGTCGATGCCGACAACCTCGGCCTTCATGCGAACGCTCGCCTCAACAACGTGCTGCAGAGCCGCCGCGTCACCGCCCAGGATGAGGTCGGCATGCTGCTCCATGTACTCGAACAACGCACGGTCGCGGATGACGCCGGCTTTCACACTTTCCTGCAGACCGGCGCGCAGCTCACGGAGAGGCAGGGTGGTCAGTGTGTCGATGTCAGCAAACACAGCAAGCGGGTGATTGAAGCTGCCCACCAGGTTCTTGCCTGCGGCCAGGTTCACACCGGTCTTGCCGCCGACGGAGGAATCCACCTGTGCCAGCAGCGTTGTGGGTACCTGTACAAAACGAATACCGCGCATGTAGACCGCGGCAAGAAACCCGCACAAATCGCCGATGACGCCGCCGCCAAGAGCGATCAGCAGGCTGTCGCGATCGGCCTTGTGTGCAGCAAGTTCCTCGCACAGCCGCTCCAGCGTAGACAGGCGTTTGTGCTGCTCACCTGCCGGCACCAGCAGCGTCTCGACTGGCACTCCAAGCGCCGCGAAGCCGTCACGTATGGGCGCGGACCAGAGCCGGTCGACGTCCGGCGAAGTGACAATGAACACGCGGGAAACCTTACGGGCCAGCGCCAGCGACGTAGCTGCCAGACCAGCCAGAAGCCCCGGCCCGATGTGTACGGCGTACGCTGCTGATTCGGTCTGGACGGCGATCTCGCTCACGCTGTCATTATCGCAGGGCGACATGACCATGTAGCCTGCATCTACCCGGTATGCCCTGGTATGAACTCACCTCCGCCGACGATCCCAAGCTGAACGAGCTGGCACAGAAGTACCAGTTGCACCCGCTGCACCTGGAAGACGCGCGTTCGACAGACGAGCGGGTCAAGGTGGACCAGACGGCGCACTACACCTTCGCCGTGCTGAAGCCTGCCCGCATCCTGAGCGCGAACGATGGCGGCGACGCAAAGGTAGTGTTCTCGACCATTGACATCTTCGCCGGCGAGCACGACTCTGAACCGTTCTTCATCACGATCGCCGATCCGAACTGCGCAGCGTCTCAGGATGCCCTCGCGCGTGCCAGGCGTGAAGGCACTGATGACAAACCGTCGCAACTTCTGTATCTCATCCTCGACACCACGGTTGACCTCTACTTCCCTGCCATCGACCACTATGACGACAGCATCGACGCGCTTGAGGACCGTGTGATCGCGCAGCCGGAGCCGGATACGCTCCAGCAGGTGTTTGCCATCAAACGTGAGTTGATTGACCTGCGGCGCGTCCTGGTAGGAACACGTGACGCCACGTTGCACCTGCAGCGAGACCCTGGGTCGATTGTCGATGCCGAGCACCAGCCTTACGTGCGCGACATCTACGACCACGTCGTTCGCCTGCTGGATTCGGTGGAGACGCAGCGAGACCTGGTGAACAACGCGCTGGACATCTATCTTTCATCCGTCGCAAACCGCACCAACGAGGTGATGAAGGTGCTCACGGTGCTTGGCACCATCGCCCTCCCTGCCATTGCCATCAGCGGAATCTACGGCATGAACCTGAAGGGATTGCCGTTTGAGGACTCGGCACACGGCGCGGGAATCGTTGCGACGATCACGATTGTCTGCACCGCGATCCTGCTGTGGGTTTTGAAGAAGCGCAACTGGTTCTAGGCTGCGGTCCTGCGCTGCAGCAGTAGTGAAATGGCGACCGTCACCGCGAGGATCGCCGCGATCACGATCAACGACTGCATCGGAGTGACCGAAACCCAATGCGCCACCAGCATCTTCGCCGCGGCGAAGGCGAGCACGGCCGCCAGGCCGAAATGCAGGTAAGCAAGCTTGCCCAGCGCGTCCGTCAACACGAAGAACAGCGACCGCAGGCCCATGACGGCAAGAATGTTCGACGTGTACGCGATGAAGGTGTGCCGCGTAATTGAGAGCACGGCCGGGATGGAGTCCAGCGCGAAAACAAAGTCGGCGAACGCGATCCCGATCAGCGCGAGCATCAACACGGTCGGTATGCGTCGCCCGTTCTCGACAGCGGTGAAGCCATCCTGGTTCAGCGAGATTGGCTGCCGCGTTTCCAGCCAGGCCTGCCACTTCGGCTTCTTCGGGTGTACGTGGTCTTCCGGCATCACCAGTCGCATCGCCGCGATCAGCAGCACAACCGCGAAGATGTAGGTGAGCCAGTCAAACTTGTCCAGCATCGCCACACCCGCGACGATGAAGCCTGCGCGCAGCACCACCGCGCCAAGGATGCCCCAGAACAGCACCCTCCGCTGCCTGGCCTCAGAGATGCGGAACGACTGGAAGAGCAGCAGAAAGACGAACAGGTTGTCGATCGAGAGTGACTCTTCCAGCGCGTAGCCGGCAAGGAACTCCTGCGCCAGCTGGTGGTGCAGGCGCAGGTAGATGTACCCGGCAAAGGCGACAGAACCCATGATCCACATGGCAGTCGCAACGTACGAACGTCGCGTCGCTACGGCCTGCGAAGTTTTGTGCAGCAGCAGGACCTCAACACCCAGCAGCGCGAGCAGCAGCACGTGGAAGACGATCCAGTCCATGGGCTGCGCTTGAGGCATCCGTCTGAGATGCCCTTTACGGAGTGGCGGTCAGCTTGGGTTTGCGGCGCGCGGGGTGCACGAGGAACGCCACGCCGACGCTCAACGCATACAGCACCAGCATGGGCGTAGCGAACAAGACCATGCTGAGTGGGTCAGGCAGTGGGCAGATGATCGCGGCAATCACGAAGATGATCAGGACCGCGTACCGCATGTGGCGGATGAGGAACTTCCCGTCGACTATGCCAAACAGCGCTAGAAAGAAGATCAGGATTGGCAGCTCAAACGTGACGCCCAGGCCAAAGATGATGGACAGGAAGAAGCCGTTGTAATCCTCAATCGTGATGATTGGGTGGAAGCGGTGGCCGAAGTCCCCGATCAACATCTTCAACGCGGACGGCAGAACCCAGTGATAGCCGAAGTATGCTCCGCCAAAGAACAGGGCGACGGTCGCCACCATGAACGGAACGACGTACTTCTTCTCGTTGGCGTACATGCCCGGCGAAATGAACAGCCAGACCTGGTAGAGGATGAACGGTGCCGTGATGATCGCGCCGCCGTACAGAGACGTCTTCAGGTAAAGATTCAGCGGGTCGGTCGGGTGGGTGAAGTTCAGCGGGTAGTGCAGCGCGTCAATAGGCGCGGTCACGATGCCGAACAGTCGCTCGCGAAAGATGTAAGCGACTGCAAAACCGATCAGCAGCGCGATCACAGAACGGATCAGCCGCGTGCGCAGCTCGGTCAGGTGCTCCATCAGGCTCATGCCTGGCAGTTCGGTGCGCTCGGTGACCGCCTCGCGAACGTTGTCGATCACATCAGGCATGGGCTTGCTCGCTGACCGGCTCTTCGCTGCTGGTGCCTATACCCGGCTCCGGGTTGTGAATGGTGTGCTCTGCGACTTCGTGCTCGACTGCCGCGGGATACTCGACCCCGTCGATCACCACAGGTTCGGGAGACGACGCACCATAGCTGCTCTCAACCGGCAGGCCGGTGCTGGGCGGCATCATGCGCAGACCGCCGGACTCAGCAATCGGCTCAACTGCCGTTTCGCCAGTACTGGGTTCGACGGTGGCGTCTTCGTTTGTGGCTTCCAGGCGCGGCATATGCGGGTGTTCCGGCTCCGGCAGCGTTGAAGGCGGACCCGCCATCGCGTCCACCTTCTTCTGGTGTTCCTTCTGCTCTTCGATGCGGAGCTCGTCCTCCATCTGCATGCGGAACTCGTTGGAGGCGCGGCGGAACTCAGCCATCAGCTTCCCCAACTGGCGGGCGAGCTGCGGCAGCTTCTTCGGGCCGAAGAGCATCAGGGCCAGTATGAAGATGACGGCGGAATCCGCAATGCTGGGCATCGACAATCATCATAACGGACGCGCACGCAACGCGGCACCACCGGGAACAGCCGCCCCAGTAGCTGACAGAAACAGAAATCCACCGCTGCGGAGCCAGGGTGGGTTCCGCAGCCATCTCTCAAAAGCCATCCCAGCTTGTACCTGGACGGACTACTGGGGCCGTTCGCCACGGGTGAAGCGGTCGTCCAGCGGCTTCCGCTCTTCCCATCCGGCTTCGGCGGCGTGCCATTCCGTGATGTTTTTCTGGCCCTGCAGCCAGCACAGCATCACCACTTCTTCCTCCAGCTGGAAGGGGAACTCAAGCAGGCCGGTGTTCAGGTCGCGGACCTCGACGCCGATCGCGCTGATCTCTTCCAGTGTGTCCTTCGCTTCGCCGACTGCGGTATTGTGCTCGGCCTTGATGCGGGCGACCTCCGCCAGGTCGACACGCAGGCCGCCTGATAGGAAGATGGCTTGCGACAGGGACTGCATGGCGTGTTCGCGCGATGTGGCGACCGCCGCGGCGGCCTGGGCGCGCTGCAACAGCGAGTCCAGGATGGGTATCAGCGTCTGCGCTTCAGGCAGGGTAAACGTTCGCATGCGCCGTCCTCCTTTCGCTAGCGTACCGCGATGGCTGTTTCTTTGGACGGCGGCAGCGCCGCAGCGGTCGCATCCACTGTGGCGCGGTCATATCACTTCTTGACACTGCCCACCCGCTCTTATCTACTGAAAGAGCCATGATGGAACGGCTTAAGACATTCCGGGACCTGTGCGCGCAGCACGGCATTGCCGTGACTCACCAGCGCCAGGTGCTCTACGAGACAATGCAGAGCATGTACGGCCATCCCTCACCGGAAGAGGTGTTTGCGTCGGTCAAGCAGCGCATCCCTTCCATCTCCCTGGCCACTGTCTACAAGAACATTCACCTCTTCGTCGAGAGCGGCGTATTCCGTGAGTTGTCCATCCACCACGGCACTCTTCGCGTGGAGATGAACAAGCACCCCCACCATCACATGGTCTGCTCTATCTGCAAGACAGTAACGGACCTGCCGGAAGAGGACGAGATGCGTCTCGGCCTGCAGACGCCACCGGAGATGCTGCCCGGCGGCTTCATGGTCGAGCGTCTTTCCATGGATGTGATCGGCATCTGTCCCGATTGCCAGCGCCGCCCAAACTGATTCCGCAGCTTGAATCCGCAACCCGGCGGGTGCTGCGCCGTCCAATGCAGCAGGATGCCCAAGCTCTTCTCCATGCCTGAAGCTTCAGTTCTTGCGACCGAATCCCTGAAAAAGTACAGCATGGGATCGAGGCTGCTCCTGCGCAGCGTGGCTGCCCTGCTGCTGACCGGCGTGTTGCTTCCGCTCTCCAGCTGCAGCGGTTTCTTCTTCAAAGACACCTCCACCACGACGACAGGCACCACCGCGTCGAACTACGTGTTTGTAGCCAACACCGGCGCGAACACGGTGGCTGGGTTGGGCATTTCGTCCACAGGAACCCTGGCTGCGCTGACGGGTTCGCCCATCTCGCTGAGTACGACGCCAACGGCACTCACCGTCAGCCGCAGCAACGCGTTTCTGTGGGTCGGGACGGTCTCTCAGATCTTCGGTTACAGCATCGCGACCGGCGGCACGCTGACGGCACTGAACAGCGGCAGCGCCATCGCGAACGCCTTCTGTGCCGACATGCAGACCACCCCTGACGGCAAGTGGCTGATGGTGCTGGACGGCAGCGGAGACGGTATCGATCTGTTCGCCATCAACAGCGACGGCACGCTCTCCCCGAGTACCGGCATCGGCTTCCAGGCCAGCGGAACGGTGGTGCCCAAGCAGCTGCGCATTGCCAGCAGCGGCAGCTTTGTTGTCGCAGCCATGGGCACGGCGGGCGAACTGGTGTTCGCGTTCAACACCACCACCGGCGCGTTCACCTACCTGGCGCAGACCACGCCGCCCAGCCTGACCAGCGACAACGGCATCGCCATCGACAGCACCGGTACTTACCTGTACGAGGCACGATCCGGCAACGGAGCTGGCCTGGTCGTAAACACGATCGGCAGCAACGGCGCACTGACTCCTACCACCTCGACGCCCTATGCGACGGGCACCCAGCCGTACGCCGTAACGCTCGACAACACGGGCAAGTATGTCTACGTAGCCAATCGGACTGACGGCACCATCACGGGCTACACCATCGGCACCGGCGCGGCGCTGACGGCCATCAGCGGATCGCCCTTTTCCTCGGGCAATGCAGTCACGGCCCTTGGTGCTGACTCGACGGGCAACTGGCTGCTTGCGGCGGCTTACTCCGGGACTCCGGACCTGACCCTGTACGGCTTCGACAGCACGAACCCTGGCCGGCTCTATGCGGTCAGCTCCAGCAGCACGGGGACGAACGCGAGCTTTCTGGCGTTGTCGCATTAAACCCTGCCGGGGCTCGCGATGCTATCCTCAAGCCTGCACTGATGCCGCACCGCTCGCCATCGATTCAAATGTTCCGCAGCTCGGTCGTGGCGTTTGCGCTGTTGCCGCTGCTGCTCTCCGGGTGTAACGGCCTGAAGCCCAAAATCCTGACCCATTACGTCTACGTGACCGCGAAGACGACGTTTCTGCGCGACCGCATCGCGGCCGTCTCAAACCGCACCGGCAACGTGGTCAACGGACAGCGGCTTGAGATCCTGGAGCAGAACCGCCGCTTCTACAAGGTGCGCACCGACAAAGGCGAAGTCGGCTGGATCGACGAGCGGGCCGTGGCGACGGAAAAAGTCTCAGACGAATTCGCCCAGCTTGCGAAAGATCATGCAAAAGACGCGCCTGTTGCCACGGGCAGCGTGCGGGACGATGTGTACATTCACACTGCTCCCGGCCGCGACACGGACCGCCTGTACAGGCTGGATGAAGGCGACAAGCTGAAGCTGCTGCAGCGCGCCAGCACCCTGAAACCGTTGCCTCCGGGTACACCGTCACCCGCAGCGGTCGCCGCAGCCGCTGCCCGGTCAGCAAAGCCAGGCCAGCCTGTGCCGGCGCCGCTGCCTCCCGCAATGGAGGACTGGTGGCTGGTAACCGATGCAGCCGGCCGAACCGGTTGGATGTTGAGCCGCATGCTCGATACGGACGCGCCTGACGCAGTGGCGAAGTATGCCGAGGGCCAGCGCATCGTGGGCGCGTACGTGCTCAACACGGTGACCGATCCCGACCTTCAGGGCGCCAGTCAGCAGGTGCCGAACTACGTCATGGTCACAAGTCCCTATGTGGCCGGTCTGCCGTATGACTTCAATCAGCTGCGTGTTTTCTACTGGAACCTGAAGAAGCACCGCTACGAAGGCGCGAACCGCGACAAGAACATCCTGGGTTACCTGCCCGTGAAGATCGGGGTCGATCCCGGCATGCCTTCACCGGGACGAGGTATTCCGCCCACCGGACCGGCTCCCTCGTACACCTATACCGTCCTTGCCGACGGCGTGCCGGTTCCCCAGCCGGACGCCAACGGCCAGGTTCGACCCAACAAGGCGCAGCTCGTTACGAAGGTCTACCGGCTTGAGGGCAACATCACTCGACGCGTCCTGCCGCCTGGAACAAGTGCCCCGGCAGAGGCGCGACTGGAGCCGGAACTCACCAAAAAAGAGAAAAAGGCATTGGGGCGACGGTAATATGCGCACCGCAAAGAACTAAACATTTGAATCTTCGTCTACACAAACACATGCCGACCGGCTCCCCCCCGCTGTCGCTGACGATCTGCTGGCTCGCGCTTGCCTTTTGCGCGCTGCCGCCGGCGTGCCGTGCGCAGGAGAGCGCAGCCGCGACTGCTTCGAAAGAGGGCGCGTCGCTTGGCGGCACAGTGCTCGATGCGGACGGCAGCATGCTGCCCGGAGCACGCGTCGAGATCAAAATGCACGGTGTAGACCTGGTGGAAACATCCGATACCGCTGGCGAGTTCCACGCCGTGGGCCTGCCCGCAGGCATGTACACCGTCCATGTTCAGGCCACAGGATTTACCAACGAGATGCAGACCGGCACGCTGGCCGCAAACGAACAGGTCATGTTGCTGCCCATCGAACTGCGTACCAGCGGCAGCGTGACAGCTGTGACCGTGTACGCAACGCAGCACGATGCCGCCGCCGCCGAGTTGCATGCCGAGGAAAAGCAGCGCGTACTCGGCGTCATTCCGAACTTCTACGTGGTCTACTCGGCGCACCCGATACCCCTCTCACCTGGGCAGAAGTTTCACCTGGCATGGCGATCGACGCTCGATCCTGTTTCTTTTCTGGCGACTGGTCTTGCGGCCGGGTATGAACAGGCCGCGAACCAGTTCAGCGGCTACGGCCAAGGCGCCGCAGGGTACGGCAAGCGCTACGCCGCCGGCTTTGCGGATGGCGCGGTAGCTGGGTTTCTGGGCGGAGCGGCGCTACCCATACTCTTCCGCCAGGATCCCCGGTATTACTACCAGGGCACAGGGTCGGTCCCATCACGTGCACGCCACGCCGTCCTGAGCGTCGTCATCACGCACGGCGATAACGGCAGGCCGCAGTTCAACTACAGCAACGTGATCGGCTCGTTCGCGTCAGCAGGTATCTCAAATGCGTACTACCCCGCAAGCGATCGTCACGGAGCCGGTCTGACGCTCGGCAATGCCGCCACCGGTCTGGCGTTCGGTGCCTTCGACGCGCTGATGCAGGAGTTTGTAGTGCGCAAGCTGACACCACACCTGCCACACCGCAGTACAGTCGCGGGGCAGTAGCGCCTGCTGTGAGGATCGGCTAGACCAGCCCCGCACGCAGCAGATCATGCACGTGCAGCACGCCGATAACGCTTTCGCCATCCATGACAAACAGACTGGTTATCCCTGCCGCGTTCATGCGGGCCAGGGCGGCATGTGCGAGTTCGTCGGGTGCCGCGGTTCGCGGGTGGCGGCTCATAATCTCGTGAGCAGGGCGATTGTGAAAGCCTGCAGCGAAGGCGCGCCGCAAATCACCATCGGTGATCACACCAGCGAGATGGCCAGACGCATCGATGACGCCGGTCATACCGAAACGGCCGCCGGTCATCCGGACGATGGCGTCCGCCAGCGTAGCGGTGTCGGCGATCAACGGGACTTCGTCGCCGGTATGCATCAGCGCACCCACCCGGAGCAGACGCGCGCCCAGCCGACCGCCCGGGTGCAGCGCCCGAAAGTCATCAGCGCCGAAGCTGCCGCGAGCGAGCAGCGCCACTGCCAGCGCGTCGCCGAGCGCAAGCTGCATGGTTGTAGTCGTAGTAGGCGCGAGCAGATCGGCGCATGCTTCCTCGCAGTCAGGCAGCAGCAAAGCGATATCGGCGGTCCGCGCCAGCGTGCTCTCGGCATGGCCTGTGCTCGCGATCAGCGGCACGCCGAAGCGCCGCGTGTGCGCCACAATGTCAGACAACTCCGCCGTCTCACCCGACCATGACAGCGCGAGCACCACATCCTCTGTCCGAATCATGCCCAGGTCGCCGTGGCTCGCGTCCGATGGGTGCACAAAGTGCGCTGCCTTACCCGTCGATGCAAGCGTCGCCGCGATCTTGCGGGCAATGTGGCCGCTCTTGCCGACGCCGGTGACGATCACGCGGCCGCTGGCATTTGCGAGCGCTTCGACTGCTGCCTCGAAGCACCTGCCCAGGTCGCCCGACAGCGCCGCTTCCAGCAGCTGCAGGCCTCGGGCTTCACAGCGAACGGTTTCGATCGCGGTTACGATGTCCGACGGCACGCTCACGCCGACGCCTCAGCCGCAAACTTCTTCGCCAGGCGGTCAAACTCCACTAATTCGCGCAGCAGCGCTTCCATGCTGCGCAGCGGCAGCATGTTTGGACCATCGCTTGGCGCATGGTCCGGGTCTGGGTGCGTTTCGATGAAGACTCCCGCCACACCAACCGCCACTGCCGCGCGGGCCAGCACCGGCACAAACTCCCGCTGGCCGCCGCTTGCGCCGCCCAGGCCGCCGGGCTGCTGAACTGAGTGTGTCGCGTCAAAGATCACCGGCGCGCACGTCTGCGCCAGCACCGGCAGCGAGCGCATGTCCGTTACGAGCGTGTTGTAGCCAAAGGTGGTGCCGCGCTCCGTCACCATCACGCCGCCTGCCGCACCCGCCAGCTTCTGGACAACGTTAGCCATCTCGGCAGGCGAAAGAAACTGCCCTTTCTTCACATTGACGGCGCGCCCGGTCGCAGCGGCGGCCAGCAGCAGGTCCGTCTGGCGGCAGAGGAATGCGGGGATCTGCAGCACATCAACGGCTTCCGCGACGGGCCTGCACTGCCAGCTTTCATGGACGTCGGTGAGCACCGGCAGGCCAAGCGTTTCGCGGATTTCGGCAAAGATCGGCAGCGAAGCCTCAAGCCCGATACCGCGCTCCGCATTCAGGCTGGTACGGTTTGCCTTGTCAAAGCTCGTCTTGTAGACCAGGCCGATGCCCACACGAGCCGCGATCTCCTTGAGCGCACTTGCTGTCTCCAGCGCGTGCGCGCGGCTCTCCATCTGGCAAGGGCCCGCGATTAACGAGAGCGGTGCCGCGTTGCAAAAGGACACGCCACCGAGACGAACGGTGTTCTGGTTTGGAGCCATCAGCATTCCATGGTAACCCCCGGCGCGGCCATGGCTCAGCGAAGGAACGCCTTCACCGCGTTGACCACTCGCACCTGCTCGTCTTCGCGAAGCTCTGGATAGACGGGCAGTGCGAGCACTTCGCGTGCGGCTCGCTCGCTCTCAGGAAACTCGCCTTCGCGGTACCCGAGAGACTCAAGCGCATGCTGCATGTGCAACGGCACCGGGTAGTAGATCTCCGAACCGATGTTCTGCGTGACCAGGTGGGCCCGCAGGTCGTCTCGCCGCGGCGTGCGGATAACGTACTGGTGCCAGACATGGGCGCCGCGCGGATCGGCGGTCGGCAGCACGATGCCACCGTCCGCGACGGTCCCGACGAGGCCGCTGGCAGCGAACAGGTCCGTGTAGCGCGCCGCCACGGCCCGGCGGTCGGCATTCCACTGCGCGATGTAGCGCAGCTTTACCAGCAGCACCGCGGCCTGCACGGTGTCCAGGCGCGAGTTCCAGCCGACCTCGTCATGGTAGTAGCGGCGGCGCATGCCGTGCGCTCGCTGGGTCTTCGCACGCTCGGCGGCGGCGTCATTGCGAAAGGTGGTCAGACCGGCATCGCCCCATGCGCTGAGGTTCTTGGTGGGATAGAAGGAGAACGCGGCGGCATCGCCCAGCGCCCCGGCGTGCACACCGTTCCAGCTTGCGCCAAAGGCCTGCGCAGCGTCCTCGATCAGGTAAGCATTGGCGCTGTCCGCGATCGACCTCAGCGCATCCCAGTCGGCGCACTGACCGTAGAGGTGCACCGGCATGATGGCTCGGACGTCTGCGTTTGCGCTGACCGCGTCCTGCACGGAATGCGGCGAGATGTTGAAGCTGACAGGATCGATGTCGGCCAGCACCGGTCGCGCTCCAACCCTAAGAATGCTGCTGACCGTGGCAAAGAATGAGAACGGCGTCGTGACCACCGCATCGCCCGGGCCCACCCCCAGCGCTGCCATTGCCAGCCAGAGAGCGTCCGTGCCGCTGGCGCAGCCCACGGCGGGCCCACTGCCGAGCATCGCTGTCACGGCCGTTTCGAACTCGACCACTTCCCGGCCCAGGATGAAGCGGCCCGACGCACAGACATCGGCAACGGCGCGCCCAATCTCCTCGCCTACCGTGGCGTACTGCCGTCCAAGGTCGAGCATGGGGATAGGAGCGTATGGGTCGACCTGTGACATCTCTCCATGTTAGGGCAGCCGGCCGGGTCGTTGTGCTGTGAAGATTTAAGACGCAGGATCACAAATCTGAACAGGGATGAGACTCGTAGTGCCTCTTTGCGTCTAATCTGAGGTGCAAGATACTTTCCCTGAGTATTTTGCTTGCCACACCATGAAGTGACCCCGTATGGTGTTGGCTCTTGGAGCTTTGGGCTTCCATTCTCGACGAAGGCGGCCGGTACCGGCTGCTAAAGTCATTTGGCTAGACATGACACGAATCGCGCCCAGGCGCATAGAAAGAGGGAGATCGGCATTATGGATTCAAAGCCGGCACAGAACATTCAGGACACCTTCCTGAACACGGTCCGCAAGGATAAGAGCGCAGTAACCATTTACCTGGTCAGTGGCGTTAAGCTCACGGGCAAAATCCGGTCGTTCGACAAATACTCCGTCCTGCTGGAAAACAATGCGCAGGAACAGCTCATCTTCAAGCACGCCATCTCCACCGTGGTGTCGACGCGCAGCATGGGACACGGCGATCGTCCGCACACGGGTCACAGCCCTGCCCGCGAGGGAACGGCTGAAGGCGTTGCGGTGATGGGTGGCACAGCCGGTTCGTAACGCATTGACGAAAGCAAAAGAAACACCGGCAGCGCAGCCGCTTGCAGTCAGTGCCTCGCGCCTGAACGCGGGCGGCCACACCACCGACTCTGACGTCGAGCGCGCTGTGCTGGTGTCCGTCGAGATCTCCGGCGAGCGCCGCAAGATGTCCGCGGCAGCGCAGCAGGCGCGCGCCGCTGCCGACCTGCGCGACGGCACCGAAGACAGCGACATCCCGGACGCACCCGCCGATCTGGACTTTGAAGCGGCACTGGCCGAGTTCCATGAGCTGGCCCGGTCTGCAGGCGCTGAAATCGCAGCGACAGTCGTCCAGCGCCGCGCCAAACCTGATCCGGCAACGCTGATTGGGCCCGGTAAAGTGGAGGAAGTGGCAGCCGTAGTCGCCAGCAGCGGTGCCAATCTCGTGCTGTTCGACCATGACCTGTCGCCTTCGCAGCTACGAAACCTCGACGCGGAACTGCCCTGCCGTGTAATCGACCGCACGCAGCTCATTCTTGACATCTTTGCCCGCCACGCCCGCACCCGCGAAGGCCACCTGCAGGTCGAGCTCGCACAGCTTGAGTACCAGTTGCCGCGGCTCGCCGGACGGGGCAAGGCCATGTCCCAGCTCGGTGGCGGCATTGGCACACGCGGCCCAGGTGAAACAAAGCTCGAAACTGATCGCCGCCGCATACGCGCCCGCATCGACCGGTTGAAACAGCAGCTCGACACCGTTCGCCGCAATCGCCGCCAGCAGCGGCAGCGCAGGGAGGCGGTTCCCGTGCCGACGGTCGCCCTGGTCGGCTACACCAACGCGGGTAAGAGCACGCTGTTCAACGCGCTGACCGCCGCGGGCGTGCTTGAATCGTCGCGTATGTTCGCTACGCTTGATCCCAAGCTGCGCCACCTTGCCCTGCCCAGCCGGCGCAAAGTGCTGCTCAGCGACACGGTCGGCTTCATCCGCAACCTGCCGCACACGCTCGTCACCAGCTTTCGCGCGACGCTGGAAGAGGTCGAACGCGCCGAGTTGCTGCTGCATGTGCGGGACGCTGCTTCGCCCATGATGGACGAGCAGAAAGCTCAGGTGGAGAAGGTGCTTGCTGAGCTGGAGGTCTCGCAAACCCCGACCATCCAGGTGCTGAACAAGATCGATTTGCTGCCGCATGAAGACCGCCTGCAGCTCATCGCCTTCCCTGAGCGAAACACCATCGCCGTATCCGCACACACCGGCGAAGGCCTCGACGCACTGATCGCAGCCATCGAGGACCGCATCGGCGGAGCGCAGGCTGCCGATCCGACGGCTACTGCCAGCTTCCGGATTCCACAGCGCGAGGGCCGCACCCTGGCCGCGCTCGAAGGCGGCGCGTTCCTCGAGAACAAGCGTTTCGAGGGGAACCTGATCTACTTCACCGCGCACGGCCCTACGTCGCTGCTGCAGCGCTATCGTCGCTTCATCACGCAGGAGCATGGCACCTTGCCGGAAACCGATCCGGAGCAGCGGCCGCGCTTCCGCACTGCCAGGCGAAGCACAGCGTCCTGAAAAGTCCTTGCATCAAGGTAGAAGACCACCTCCTCTAATGGGCTGAGGTCATCCGATGTTGTTTTTCGTCTCAGGCATCACAGGTCATGTTGGTGGAGCAGCCGCGCGCCGCCTGCTCGCAGAGGGTCACAGTGTCCGCACGCTGGCACGCACACCGCAAAAGGCAGCCGAGTGGTCGCAGAAGGGCGTCGACGTTCGCCAGGGCGACTTGAATGACTCTGTGGCAGTCGCTGACGCGCTGGAAGGCGTCGACGGGGCGTTCGTCATGTTGCCGCCGTGGGTCACACCCGCGCCGGGATACCCCGAATCAACATCGATCCTCTCCAGCCTGCTCGAGGCTCTGGGCAAAGTCACCCCAGCGCGAGTGGTGGCGCTCTCGTCCATAGGGGCGGAAAAGACCAGCGGTCTTGGTCTCATCACCCCGGCTCACCTGATGGAGCAGGCGCTCTCAGCGCTGCCGGTACCGGTTGCCTTTATTCGCGCCGGATCGTTCTTTGAGAATTACGCGGGATCGCTCGCGGGAGCAGCCGCTACCGGCGTGTTCTATACGTTCTACGCCCCTCCCGAACGTTCCATCCCGATGATTGCAACCGAAGACATCGGCAACGAAGTCGCTCATCTGCTGACCACCGACTGGTCGGGCAAACGGATCATCGAGCTCGGCTCGCCGTTGAGCGGCCATGATGTAGCGGATGCCATAGCCGAGGTGCTCGGCAAGCCCGTCACAGCGCAGGCGATACCTCGCGAACACTGGGCCGCGACTCTCGAGTCCTTCGGTCTGCCGCACGGCTCAACATGGGCCTATGAAGAGATGCTCGATGGGGTCAACTCCGGCTGGATCGACTTCGGCGTGCCCGGAACCGAAAGGGTTGCAGGCACCAAGCCGTTGGCCGAGGTGTTCCGGCAGGTGAACCAGGCGTAATCAAAGGTCCGGCACAATGCAGGGGCTTTCGCCTGACAGCCGTATCTAAAGTCGCGAGCGGTGTAGCCTTGATTTGGAATGAAGCTGCGCAACGACAGGGTTGAGCCAGGCACCCAGCCCGTGACGGAGCTGATCTTTGGCGAGTGGTATCCGGCGCTGCGCGCAGACACGATCGCACGCGGCAAGTCCACCACGACGCTGCTGCTTGGCGTGCCGCTGCTGGTCGGCCGCAAACGCGATGGCACGCTGTTTGCCATGCGCGATCTTTGCCCGCATCGTGGCATCCCGTTGTCCGCCGGATGGTTCGATGGCGAGGCCGTGCAGTGCCGTTATCACGGCTGGAAGTTCGAGCCATGCGGCGGCCAGTGCGTTGAGATCCCGTCACTCACCCAGAACGACACGCTGGAACCATCGAAGATCTACACGACGTCATACCCCTGCCGCGAAGTCGACGGCTATGCCTGGGTTTACCTGCCGCAAGCAGGTGCAGGACGCATTACCTCTGATGCGGAGTTACCTGCAACACCTGAGGTGCCGAAGTTCTCCCAAAAGTTTAGGAGCGCGCACCTCTCCGCTGATCTGCCTTGCAACGTGGACCACGGCATCATCGGCCTGATGGACCCGGCGCATGGGCCATTCGTGCATCGCGCGTGGTGGTGGCGCTCCGCCGCCTCCATCCATGAAAAGACCAAGCACTTCGAGCCGCTGCCCGACGGCTTCCGCATGAGTTCGCACGCGCCCAGCAAGAACTCCGCGCCGTACAAGCTGCTTGGTGTGTATGGCGAAAACATCACGACTACGATTGACTTCACCCTGCCGAATCGGCGCTACGAGACGATCCGTGCCGGAGAGAAGTGGTTCGCTTCGTTAACAACCGTGACGCCGGTCACGCCGTCAACGTGTCGTATCGACGTGGTCGCATGTTGGAACATCTTCTACAACGTGCCGCTGGTGCCGCAGATCGCGCGCTACTTTGGCGCCAGGTTTGTCCGGCAGGATCAGGAAACCATGGTGCAGCAGGCTGAGGGCCTGCGATTCCGCCCTGCCATGATGCTGATCGATGATGCTGACAAGCCCGCCAAATGGTACTTTGCCCTGAAACAACGCAGGTTGACCGGCAAGGGCGAACATCCGCTGTCGGGCCCGATTGAATTGCACTGGCGCAGCTAAGCGAATCGCCTAACGAACGCCGCCTGCACGGTTGACCAGGGCAACATCAGAGAAGACTCCCGTATCCAGCTGATCCGCCAGGTGCGGGCAGAAGCCGATGCCTACATAGAATGGCCCGTCGAAGTGTAGCGTGACGGGCGGACCCAATGGCTGCATCGGTTCGCCCTTGATGCTGATATACATCTGGACCTGGTCACCGTGCTTCTCGATGCCGATACGCCCGGCCAGTACATTTTTCAGTTGACCGCCAAAGGTGTACGTCTGGTCCTGCATCATCGCGCCGCGGTCCGCCCGTTCGGCCAGGTGCACCATGCCGGTGGCGTGCTCCGCCGCGACCGCTTCCTTGCTGTCATCGTCCAACGTCTGCCGTATGACCAGCACGACCTTGCGATCGGTGCGCGGCTCGGGTTTGTCAAAGCGCACCGTTGCGGCCAGCGAAACATCGCCGCTCATCTTCTTCCAGAGATAGCGAAACTCGTCGCGCTGGTACCAGATGTTGTACCCCGACGAGGTGATCCGGTACGTTCCAGTCGCCTGGTCGAAGCTGGACGAGCCGGGCACGAGCGGGCCGCCAATCTCAGAAACGCCTTCGAAGATGCCCGTCGGCGTATTCTCCGTCCGCGTAGCCCGATGGAAGTCAGCGGGCGGCGGCACCTGCTTGTGCGTCGGTGAGCTGGGAAGCGCCCAATCGGGCACCTGGATCGGCGCGGCCTGTCCAGTCTGCGCTGCAGCACAACCGGCAGCAACAAATAACAACGATGACAGCGCGAACGCTCGGATAGTCATAGCACTCAGCACTCTACATGCTCCGCTGCGATCAGCACAACGCCTGCAATGTGTGCAGATGCGCGATCGGTGTACAGAGCCACGCGAATTTGCAGGCGTGATCGGACTCACTTGCCCTGGCTGGCGAGGAGGGAGCTCGCGAAGAGCACCTTCAGTCCCCAACGCAAGCAAAGGCCGCCCTTGCGGGCGGCCTTTTCTTTGCGCGAAGCGCGTTTGCTGCATGCGATGCTAGTCGCCGGCGACGAGTTCGTTGTCCTTGATGGTGTTAACCACTTCGACGTTCGAAGCGACCGGTGCTGCTGCGGGCTTGATGCCCCCCAGACCGCCGATGTCGCCGATGGCGATGAAGCCGCCGGGCATCTCGGGTTCCTTGAGGATTTCCTTGCGGTAGAGCTTCGCCATGCGGGCGTTCTCTGCTTCCTGCTTCAGCTTCGCGTCGCGTGCACGGATCTTCTCTTCGCGTGCGTTCTTGGCGATGCCGCTCTTATCGAAGGTATCGTTGGCAGCCGAGTTGACGTGGGCTTCATTCAGCACCAGGTCATACTTTTCCTGCTTCTCGATAGAGACCTTCTTGCCGCCGGCGAAGATCTCGTGACGGCCGTGCTCCTCGTACCACTTGGTGAGCGACGACGTCATGTGCATCTTCTCGATGATGTTGCGCCAGCCCACGCCCGTGTTGTAAGCGCAGAAGCTAATCTCGCCCTCCTGCGTCGCGTACGGGATGATGCACTGCTCGGTCCGGCGGAAGTCGTAGTTGAACAGATCCTGGAACCACATGCCGGCGATGAAGAGGAAGTTCCAGCGGTCGCCGCGACGCATCTTGATGTCTTCCATGGTGCGGTCCGCGGTGACCTTGCCGTAGTTGCGGCCGGTCGCGCCGAAGCACTTGTCAAACTTCAGCAGCAGATCCTTGATCTTGAAGTGCGTCGGAGCCTTGGTCGGGTCGTAGTTGCGCAACAGCGCGAGCGACACGCCCAGGATCGAGAGGAACTTGCCGCGGGCGGCGTCGTTCACCTTCGCTACGTCCTTCGCCAGGCGATCGGCGTTGAGGAATGCGGTGACGGGAACAGCTTCCTTCGTTTCCTTGTCGATCATCAGCGCCATGCCGATGCCGCAGTTCGGGTGGCAGCCGCAGGAGAGCTGGCCCCAGTCATGATCCGGTCCGTGTACCAGATCGGCCCAGTCAGAGAACGTCGACATGAACGAAATGGGGAACCAGTCGCGGGTCGATTCGCCAAGGCCGGTCTGTGTGCGCACGTCCTGCGCCAGGTGGCTCAGGGTGTAGCGCTGCGCCATGCGGCGCTCGTCAGAGACGGCTTCGTCGCGGCCCGTGAAGCTGACCGGCTGGAACGAGAGGAAGTTGATCTTCTTCGGGTTGTCGAGCGCGAACTCGATGATGCGGCCAACCTGCTCGTTGTTGATGCCGTTGATGATGCAGGTGACGGGAACGATGTCGACGCCGGCCTCATGCAGATTGTGGATGGCCTGGAGCTTCACGTCGAACGAGTTGCCCACCTTGCGGTGGCTGTTCGCCGCGTTGCCAATGCCATCGAACTGCAGGTAGGCATAGCGCAGACCGGCTTCCGCCGCTGCCTTTGCGAATTCCTTGCTCTTGGCAAACTCGATGCCGTTGGTTGCAGCCTGCACCGAGGTGTAACCCACCTTGCGCGCGTAAGCGACCGCGTCGAGGAAGTAGGGCGACAGCGTCGGCTCGCCGCCGGAGAACTGCACGGACATCTGGCGCTTCGGCTTGATCTGGACAGCGTTGTCCAGCATGGTCTTGATTTCGTCCCACGTCAGTTCGTGGACGAAGCCGACCTGGTTGGCGTCCATGAAGCAGGGATCGCACATCATGTTGCAGCGGTTCGTCAGATCGATGGTCAGGACCGATCCGCGGCCGTGCGTAACGGTGCTGGTGCCATGGTTGTGCAGCTTCTCATCGTTGTGCGCGCGGATGTCGCGGCCGGGGAACACCTCTTCGAGGTGCTGCATCATCGGCGGATCGATCGACATGACGTCTTCGAAGTGACCGTGGATCGGGCAGTCCTTCACCATCAGGATCTGGCCGTCGCGCTCGATGATCTGAGCCTTGATCTCGCCAACCTTCTCATTCAGCAGGATCTCGTGGGGCAGCTTGCCGTCGATGATCTGCTGGCGAATCTCAGGAACGCAGCGCGGGCAGAGGGAATCGGTCGTACGGGGCCAGCCGAGGGGCGGCTTTTCCTTCTGGTAGCTCTTCAGCAGCGGCTTGTCCGACCAACGCGGTGTGAACGATGCGTTGGGGCTGATGCTGTTCAGCTTCTCGAACACTGCCCATCCGGCCTTTGCGACCAGCGTGAGGGACTTTTCTGCGAGCTTCGATGCCTTGGCCATGTTTCTCCTGAGTGAATCTGCCTTGCCAGTGTTTGATTCCAGTCAAGATTAGGATGTCCTAATCCGCTACCGGGCTGCAACATACTGTGTCGCGAACCCGCTGCATTGCAAGGGTTTGCGTCTCCAAGAGGCTACCCTGCAAAGTCAGGGAAACCGATCTGGATTAACTGAACTGCAATATCGTGCAGCGAACGGTACATCAACGCATTGAGTGGAGCGACGAGAAAGGCCTGGGGCCTGGTGCCCAAGGACAAGCCTAGATGTGAGCGGTCCAAGATGGCGTACCGGCGTCAAGAGCCCAGAGCTAGAACACCTTGAAGTGGATGGTCAGGTACTTCTTCGGATCGCTGCGAATGGTATTCACGAGACTTTGCGAATCGACGGCCAGCTTGTCCAGGTTGTGGTACAGCGCCGGATCTTTCACCAGCAGGCCTGCTGTGCCCTCACCCTTGTCGATGCCGGTCATGATGTTGTCGACGCGCGAGACGGTGTCGTTCAGCTTGTTCGCAAACGCCTGGTCCTTCGTCAGCAGGCCAAGCGCGCCTTTACCCTGGTCGGCGTCGGCCATGATGCTGTTGGCGTGTACCAGCGTTGCGTTCAGGTTGTTGTAGAGCGTGTCATCTTTCAGCAGCTTGCCGGCACTGCCTTTGCCCGCGTCGAGGTCATTGGCGATGTGTTCCAGTTTGGCCGTGGTCGCGTTCAGGTTGTTGTACATGGAGTCGTCTTTGAGCAGCTTGCCGATGCTGCCCTGCCCGTTATTCAGGTTCACTTCCAGCTTGTTCAGCTCGGCGACTGTCTCATTCGCGCGCTTCAGCAGCGTGTCGTCATAGATCATGCCGCCGATGGAGCCCTTGCCCGAGGAGATGGTATCCACGATGCGATCCATCTTGGCAAGAATGACGTTCAAGCTCTCGATCGTGCCCTGGCTCGCCTTGACGACGTCCTGCAGGTTTGGGCTTTCAAGTGTCTTGAGTTCGTCGCCATCCTGCAACTGGGGTCCGGTCGCGGTCTGGCTGTTCAGATCGACCACTGTGTCGCCGAGGACGCCCACGGTTGAGAGTGCCGCTTTCGTGTCTTTGTGAAGTTCCGGCAGAAACTTGCCGTCAAGCTTCATCTCTACTTTGATCGGGGTCAGTTTGCGGCTTTCATCTGGAACCACCGTGACCTTCTGCACCGTGCCGATCGTGACGCCTTCCAGGTTGACGGCAGCACCGTCCTTGATGCCGGCGGCATTCTCGAAATAGGTGACCACGCCGATCTTGTGCGAGAACAGGCCGAGGCCCTGCGAGCTGGTGATGAGAAACAGCAGCGTAACCAGCATGACCAGAGAGATGGCAACAATCACGCCCACCTTAAGTTGAGACCACTTCACTTCACTCTGGCTGGGCATTCGTTTCTCTCACTCCGTTGTACAGGCCATGGCATGCGCGATCTTCGGCACACTGCCTTACCTTCGCATGATCGATGGGCCTGCGTAAATGGATGCAGTCAGGATGGATTGCGTTTCAAATGCGGCAATGTCGCACTTCGGGAAGAATCCCCGTAAACTGCTCCTGTTTGCCTTATTGGGAGTTTTCATGCGTTTTGCTCTCTGCCTCGCGTCTGCCGTACTGCTGCTTCCTTCACTCAAGGCGCAGATGGATCTGACTATTCCGCCCGCCGCGCAGGAAGAAGCGAAAAGCATCGACCCTGAGCGTTTGCGCCTCTACGACAAGACACTGGCGAGCGATGCATTTGAAGGCCGCGCGCCCGGCCAGCCCGGCGGCGAGAAGGCCGCGCGGTACATTGCCGATGCCTTCAAGGCAGCCGGACTGGAACCCGCCGGGGACAACGGCAGCTACTTTCAGAAGGTGCCGCTGGTGGGAGTGAAGACCGATGCGGCTGCGACGAAGTTCTCGTTTGTGCCTAAAGACGGTTCGCCTACCGACCTTGCCTTTGGCACGGACTACGTGGTGAACAACCAGTTGCACACAGAAGTCGCGAACATCGATGCGCCGATCGTCTTCGTGGGCCACGGCATTGTTGCGCCCGAGTATGGGTGGGACGATTACAAGGGCATCGACGTTAAAGGCAAGATTGCACTGGTCGTTGTGAACGAGCCGCCAAGCGACGATCCGAAGTTTTTCAACGGCAAGAGCATGACCTACTTTGGCCGCTGGACCTACAAGTATGAAGAGGCCGGGCGTCACGGCGCCATCGGCGTGCTGATCATTCACCGCACAGACATTGCCGCCTACGGCTGGCAGGTGGTGCAGAACTCGTGGTCGGGCGAGCACAGCTACCTGCGCAACGACCCCGATGCGCGACTGACGGCGGCAAGCTGGATTCAACACGATGTGGCAGATAAGCTGCTGTCCAGCATCGGCATGACGGCCGACCAGGCAATCGATGCCAGCGACGAGCGTGGCTTCAAAGCGGTCGAGTTGCCCGTGCGGCTGAAGGCGCACATCGTCAGCACGGTCCACATGTACGATTCGGCCAATGTGATCGGCAAGGTAATTGGCGTGAAGCCGGGCCATGATGTGATGTACACCGCGCACTACGACCATTTCGGCATCGACCGCACGCGCAAAGGCGATCCCATCTTCCACGGTGCAGCGGATAATGGTACCGGCACCGCCATCATCATGGAGATGGCCCGGGCCTTTGGCATGAAGAAGATTCAGCCGCCCTCCACCGTGATCCTCGCCGCTGTGACGGCTGAGGAGCAGGGTCTGCTGGGATCGCAGTACCTTGGCATGCATCCGCCGGTGCCGACCCGCGATCTGTCGCTCGATCTGAACTACGACGAGCTGCTGCCGCTGGGCGATGTAACGGGTGTGCGTGCCAGCGGGTCGGAGCGCACCACGGTGTATCCACTGTTGACGGCGCTGGCGAAGCAGGATGATCTCACCGTTCAAAAAGGCGGCGCGGACACCGGGGGTGGATACTTCCGCAGCGACCATTTCAGCCTGGCGCGCGTGGGGGTTCCCGCGTTCTCTGTCGGCGAGGGTGGCACCTTCGTCGGCCATGACGCGGAGTGGAGCCACGCACAGACGCGCGACTTTGGGGCAAACAAATACCACACGCCAGCCGACATCTACAGCGCCAGCATGGACTTCACTGGCAACGCGCACATTGCGCGCTTCGGCTTCGAGCTGGGCTGGCTGGTGATGGCACAGCCCGAGCGCGTGGAGTGGGTGTCAGGCGACGAGTTTGAAGCGGCGCGCAGGAAGAGCGACGCGCGCTAGCAGCGCATGAAGTGGGTGCCCACGTCTCGCTTCAAGAGATGCGAGTGTGTCAGTCACACATCTCAGAAGCAAGTTGTGGGGCACCCACTTGTGGGCTGATACCGCTTCCATCGCAAGCCGTCCGTCCAACATCTAATCGGATGGAGACAACATCATGGCCCAGACCACAAAGACCGAAGCACCGCGCCGCGTACACAAGACCGAAGAGGAGTGGCGTCAACTGCTGACGCCCGAGCAGTTCCACGTGATGCGGCAGAAGGGTACCGAACGCGCTTTCACCGGTGCGCTGGTGGAGAACCACGCAGACGGCATTTACCACTGCGGAGCCTGCAATGCACCGCTGTTCACATCGTCGACCAAGTTTGAGAGCGGCTCCGGCTGGCCCAGCTTCTACACGCCGGTATCACCAGACGCGATCGAGGCCATCGAAGACAACGCGTACGGCATGCGCCGCGTGGAGGTGGTGTGCGCGACCTGCGGCTCACACCTGGGACACGTTTTTCCCGATGGCCCCAAGCCGACAGGCATGCGTTACTGCATCAACTCGGCCTCGTTGAAGTTTGAAGAGGCGGAATAGGGACCTTTCTTCGCCCCGCAGTCTCTTCTTAACGAAACGCGGTCATCCTGAGCAAAGCGAACGATTCCTGATACGTCCTGCTCGCGTCGCTCTCGAGGCTTTCTCGTAAAGAAGCTTCAATCGTGTGGCGACGAGAAGCCGACGGGATCCTTCGCTGCGCTCAGGACGACAGACTCACCTTTCGTTCTAAGCGAGCTGCGCCCGCAGCCGGGTCAGATGATTCAAGTCGTGCCCCGCGATCGTCTCGAGCAGCACCTGGAAGGTCATCGTGCCGCGTTCCGGATGCGTCACCGTATTGGCATGCTCCGCCTCCGATACCTCGGTTAGCAGCGCCAGGTTCCATTCGCGCACGGCAATGAAGGTGCGCAGCGCGTCCGCAGCGGAATAGGCGTTATACCGCCCTGCCCAGACATCCTGATTGAACGGCGTGATGACCGAGCCGGGCTGCTCCAGCGTTTGCCGCAGGCGGAATGCAAAGGCCAGTTCGCAATCGGCAAGGTGCGCTAGGATCTGGCGCACACTCCACTTGCCGGGAGCAGGCGGTATGTCCATCGCCTTCGAGCTGAAGCCCGCGGTCAGCGACTGTAGCGCAGCCGGCGTCGTCCGCATAATGTCCGCCGCGGGTCGGCCGTCAAGATAGCTTGCATAGGGGTTCATGCCTCACTGTATCGTGTGGACGCGATAAGGTGAGAGACGAATGACGACCACGCCCGATGAGCAGAGCCAGGCCGACCGACGCCTGCGAAAGCAGCTCTTTTCCGCCGCGTTTGCCGTGCGCGTGCTCTACATCCTGCTGGCGCATACGTTCAAGATCCGCCCGTCCGACGATCATTTCGAGTTCGGCTGGGAGATGGGGCGCATTGGCCGCGCGCTGGCAACGGGCTACGGCTACAGCGATCCGTTCACGGGGCACACGGGACCCACGGCGTGGACGCCTCCGCTGTACACGCTGCTGATTGGCGGCGTCTTCAAGCTGTTCGGTGTGTACTCCCGCATGTCGGCGTTTGTGCTGTTGACCATCAATTCCCTGCTGTCTGCGTGGACCGCGGTGCTGGTGTGGGAGATCGCCCTGCGCTGCTGCAATCGCCGCGTTGCGCTGTGGAGCGGGTGGCTGTGGGCACTGTATCCCGCAGCCATGCAGTACGCGGTCCGTTGGGTGTGGGAGATGTCAGCGACCGCGGCAGTTTTCACCGCGATCCTGGTGTTGACGCTGCGCATGCGCGGAGTTGGCGACAACCAGCCCGCGAAGCAGACGTGGCAGCAGTGGGCAGTCTTCGGTCTTCTCTGGGGCATCCTTGCGCTCCTCAATCCGACACCACTGCTGATGCTGCCAGTCACGGCTCTTTATGCGCTGTTTGCACCCGGAGATCCCACCTTGGCTTCGCAAAGGTGGGGCACCCGGCTGCGACATGCCGCGCTGGCAACGCTGATGTTCGTGCTGGTTCTCGCACCGTGGACTGCTCGCAACGTTGCTGTATTCCACCGATTCATCCCACTTCGGGACAACTTCGGCGCGGAGAACTATGAAGGCAACTCGCCTTGGTCGACGGGCTTTCCATGGGGACGTACCGTGCCGCTGGAAAACCACCGCATCATCGCTGAGTACGCCGCCATGGGCGAGCCTGCATGGGTGGCCGACCGCGGGGCCCGCGCGAATGACTGGATCAAGACGCACCCAAAGCAATTCGTAAAGTTAACTATCAAGCGGGCCTACATGTTCTGGGCCGGCGTTCCCAAATCGGTCGAAGAAGCGGGCGTGTTGGAGTACGGCCGGCTGATCAGCTTCCAGTTCATCTCGCTTGCAGGCATTCTCGGGGTGGCGCTGGCAATCCGCCGCCGCATGCCCGGCTGGCCGCTGTTCGCAGGAGCAATCCTGCTGCTCCCGCTGCCGTACTATGCAGTCACCGTGCAGGCGCGGTTCCGCCACGTGCTTGAGCCGGTAATCTGCGTGCTGGGCGTTTACTTGTTCCAGTCGGCGACCAGCCGTTCGCAACGGCATTCGAAACCATAAGATCTTGTGCGGAAACCAAGCCAGGAATGTTTCACGTGAAACATCTGGTGCACAGGGAATGTTCCACGTGAAACATCGAGGAGCGCTGCAGCAACTCGCGACGAAGAAGAGCCCGGTATGAGGTTGACATTCCGAAGCCTGGATCAGGCATGGTTGGGCTGCATGACCGCCATCTCGTTCCCATCGGGATCAACAAAGTGGAACCGCCGCCCGCCCGGATAGTTGAAGGTCGCCACGGTAATGGTGCCGCCGGCGTCCCGCACCCGTGCTTCCATCGCTTCGATTTCAGTGGTCTCGATCATGGGCAGTGGCGAATTTGATTTACTCCCCGTATCGCCGTTGAATCCCGCCTCAAGGCCCGATCCGTGAACCGTCGCGTAGTCATCGCCGTAATCCTCGAACGTCCATCCAAACAACGTTCCGTAGAACTTCTTCAGAGTCGCTACATTGGTGGAGGGCAGTTCCAGGTACGCAAGATGATTCTTTGGCATATGGGCTCCGTCGGGCGCGCTGACGCCGCTCTCGCGGTTAGCCCTCATCCGGCGAGCGGCGAGAAAAACGCGGCCGGATAGAGGCCGTAAGGGCAGCGGCTTCGCGAGAAACACGACGATGATATGCAGCGTGCTGGTTCAGCCGCAAGTGGATTGCGAGCGGTCGCCCAGGATGATTTTCGAGCGCAACTCCAACTCGCCCGTCAGTACCGATAGAGAGACTTGAATGACCTCTGTTGAAAGGTACGGGCTGATCGTGTCAGGTGGCGCCGCGGAGCGTGGAGAGACACGGTCTTCGGCGGCCTCTGCTACCGACGTTGAAGCGCTGGTCGCCACGTACTCCGCCCTGCTGTTTCGCGTGGCGCACGCTGTACTGCGGAACGCTGCCGAAGCAGAAGACGCCGTGCAGGACACCTTTGTCCGCGTGCTCGGGCATCGCGCGAAACTCGAGCAGGTGCAGGACATGCGCGTATGGCTGGTACGGATCGCGTGGCGCATCGCGCTTGACCGCAGGCGCAGAATAATACCCGACCAGATGGACGAAGCGTTCGCCCGCAGCCTGGTTGGGAGTCATCTACCCGCGGACCAGGCACTGGCCGAGTCTCGCGAACTGAAGCTTGTGCTTGAACAGATGGATCGCCTGCCTCGAGGCGAGAAGCATGTGCTGCTGCTCGCGGCCGTGGAAGAGATGAAGACGATTGAGATCGCAGAGGTACTTGGAAAGAGTGAGTCAGCCGTACGCGCATTGCTGTTCCGGGCACGGACACGGCTGCGCGAACGCCTGGATAGGAGGTCTCAGCGATGAACCCTGAAACCGAACAGCAAACAGATGAGCGCATCGAGGCGGTGCTGGCCGCCCTGCGCGAAGCACAACCCAGAGCAGGCATGGAGCAGCGCATCCACGCCGCGGTGCTGCGTGCAGCCGACGCCGCTAGACCAGCAAAGCCGCGCATGGCTTCGCTGCGTTGGCCGCAACTTGCCGGTGTCACAGCGGCGGTCGCATCGTTGGTGCTGCTCTCCGTTCACCTGCATCTGCAGCAGGCGAATCAACCGCTACACAACCGAGTGATTGTGATCTCCAGCCAGCCTTCCAGGCAGCAGGCCCAAGTCCAAGCGGAGCATGCGCTTCATAGTGAAATGCAGCGCCAACCCGCACGGCCAGTACACCTCGGAGCGGCTGCGAGGAGTTTGAATCAGCCCGTTGGCGAGCAGCGGCCCACGCTCGCAGCGCACACGAACGAAGCTTCGCAAGCAGCGCACGCCAGCGAGCGAGAGCAAGGATTCCCGGCGCCGCCGCTGCCGCTCACCGAGCAGGAACGTCTGCTGATTCGGCTGGTGCATCGCGACGACCCTGTCCAACTGGCGCAGCTGACACCGGCCGCCCGCGAAGCGGAACTGCAGCGAGATCAAGAACAGACGCGCGAGTTCTTCAAACCTGCACCCATGCTTGCAGCTAATTTCAAGCTTGAACCCTATCCAGTTATCGGAGGCTCCAAATGAAGGTCGCAGCGCTTGCAGCAACAGCCGTCCTCATAGTTGCGTCGTCCATGTCGGCACAGGGAACAAACTCCCCTCCAACTGGAGCACCACGCACGATACGCACCTATCACCTGACCTACGCCACATCACAAGGGGAGCAGAACGAAATCCTCACGGCTGTCCGCAACATCGCCGCCCCAACCCTGCGCATCTTCCTGCTCCAGACGAGCAATGAGATCGCAGCCTACGGCACCGCCGAGGATCTTGCGCAGCTTACAGATCTGCTGCAAAAACTGGACATTCCGCACAAGCAGTACAGGGTGACATACACCCTTACAGAAACTGACAATGGTAAGCGAATCGGTCTGCAACATTACGCCATGGTCATCACCCCGGGACAGCGTACCCAACTGAAAGAGGGCAGCCGGGTTCCGGTGATCACCGGCTCCTTCAGCCCATCTGACTCGAAAGGTACGGTGAAACAGGCGACCTACCTCGACGTCGGACTGAACTTCGACGCGACGCTGGAGACTCATGGAACGGGATTCCAACTGAGATCAAAGGTTGAGCAATCGTCCATTGCCGAAGAGAAGTCTGGTCCGGGAGCCGATGACCCTGTCATCCGTCAGACACTCCTTGAGGGCACATCGATTCTGCCGGAAGGCAAGACCGTCTCGCTGGGGTCGCTTGACGTGCTGGGCAGCACGCGCCACCTGGAAGTAGATGCGATGGTAGAAGCAGTGCGTTAGGCGGGATCTAAAGACCGCGGAGTGCAGCTTCGATGTGGCCGCTGGTATCGGCCTGGGCGAACTGGCTGGCGACGCGGATGGCGTTCAGGATCGCCACTTCGTTCGACGATCCGTGACCGATGATGCAGGCTCCCCGGACGCCAAGCAACGGCGCTCCGCCGTACTCGGAGTAGTCGAGGCGGCGTTTGAAGTTCTTGAATGCCTTGCGGCTGAGCAGCGCGCCGACCTGCGATGTGATCGTTGCCTTGAGCGTCTGCCGCAACGAATCGGAAACAAGCTTCGCGATGCCCTCGGTCGTCTTGATGGCGACGTTGCCCACAAAGCCATCGCAGACAGCCACATCGCAATTGCCGTTGAACAGGTCGCGGCCCTCGACATTGCCCAGAAAGTGGTAGAGGAGATCGGTGCTCAGCGCACGCAGCAGTGGCAGCGTTTCCCTGGTAAGCGCATTGCCTTTGCTGTCCTCTTCGCCGATTGAGAGCAGGCCGACGCGCGGCTTGGCAATGCCCAGCACGTTGCGCGCATAGATCTGCCCCATCAGGGCGAACTGGACAAGGTTGTGCGGGTCGCTGTCGACGTTGGCGCCGGCATCGAGCAGGACGCAGGGCGAGCCGGTTGCCGTGGGCAGGATGGTCGCAAGCGCCGGCCGGTCTACGCCTGCCAGTGTACCCAGCACCATCTTGGCGGTGGCCATTGCCGCGCCGGTGTTGCCGGCGGTGACGAAGCCACGCGCCTTGCCTTCCCGCACCAGCTTCAGGCCGACACGCATGCTGCTGTCCTTCTTGCTGCGGACAGAGAGCGCGGCCTTGTCGTCCATGCTGATCCACTCGCTGGCGTGGACCACCTCGATGGGCAGTCGCTCGCCGCGAAGATGGTCCTTCAGCGCGGGCCCGATGCGTTCCTCGGGGCCGACCAGGTGGATGCGAACGGGGAACTGGCGGCAGGCCGCAATAGCGCCTCGGAGCTCAGGCTCCGGGCTCTTGTCTGATCCCATTGCATCCAGAACAATGTCTGTCAACATCCAGCAGGTTGCAGAGTTACGCTGCGTCCTTCTGGGCGGCAAGTACAGCGCGGCCTTTATATTCGCCGCACTGCGGGCAGGCGTGGTGCGCCAGCTTGCGTGCATTGCAGTTCGGGCAGACGCCCGAGTTGGGTACCGTCAAAAAGTCGTGCGAGCGGCGCTTGGCGGTCCGCTGCTTGGAGTGGCGACGCTTGGGATTCGGCATCGGTCTTACCTTTCAAAACATCTTGAATTCATGACAATCCGCTTCCGCACAGCGCACTTCCCAGAGGGAGTGTGCATGTGTGAAAGCGCTTGCCTCGTACGTTTGGCCGGCGAGGCCGGCAGAGCTGCTCTACGGCTTGGTTGCGGAACTGAGACCCTGCAGCGCACTCCAGCGTGGATCGATCTCCGCTTCGGCACAGTTGCAGTCTGTTTCGTTCCGGTTTCCGCCGCAGCGCGGGCAGAGTCCTTTGCAATCTTCCCGGCAGAGGGAGCGATCAGGCAGGGAAAGCAGCACCTGCTCGCGCACAACATCTTCCAGCAGAAGGCCGCTCTGTTCATAATACCCGATTTCCGTCTCAGCTTCGCTGATAGAACGCTCGCCCGCCTCGGCATCCGTGCCGCTGGGTCTGAAGATCAGGTCGAACCGCAGGTCGGCGTGGTGGCCGATGGGATCAAGGCAGCGCGCGCAAAGCAACTCGAACATGCCGCGGCAGCGAGCCCGCACGCGGATGTCGACCACAACTTCTCGGGTGCCGCCATGCTCTTCAATGCGGTCGGCTGCGCCCTTCACATGCAGCGGTCCGGTCTGACGCACGTCAGGGGCGTACTCGATGACGCCTGCAGGAACAGTCAGATCGAGCGGAAGTGGATCAGGAGTGAGGTCGGCTGGAGTAATACGCATAACAGTCTCATTATCTCAGCTTGCCAGGCGGACACATGCGGACTCGAGACACGATCTCGTTGCTCAGAGCAGCGGGCCGGATCGATTCAGAGCCTGTGCGTGCTACCAAACTTTGTAGACCACGTCCTCCAGAATCCTGAATCTGCAATTTCGCAGAGGACGCCATGCCGCAAATGCTGGAAATGGCGCTGTTTACAGTTTGGCCCGTAACCTGCTCTAAGGGTTGGCGGGAAGAGGGTGCGGATAGGAACTGCTTCATAGCGATTCCAATGCACAGAACAGCAGCACGGAACAGATCGCGCCGGTGACACCTGCAACAGCAGAGTCCAGCACTGAGCAAGCGACGACCGGAACAAAGAAACAAAGCTTAGGAGGCCGTGACAGGCCATCGATCGGAGACAGCCACCCACAGGGTGGCTGTCCTGCTTTGGGACACGAACATACTTTCACAACCCGCCTCTTGCCAAAGTCACACTCTCTGCGTAGGATGAGTGGTGCCTGACGAACCGGCTGAAGCATGGCCCGCTATGATCGGGTGTCCGCTCGCCGATGAGTTCTTACGAGAGCCCCGCAGGTAGACGCAACTGACAGAAATAGAATCTTCCATCTGCCAATCCGACCCCTGACGGTCGTGAGAAACAGGGCGAAGGCAGTATAGGGCGCCGAGCAGCGTTTGGGTACGTTGCGCCGGGCAGATGGTTTCCTGCAGCCCCACAGTGAGCACCAGCCACGCAGAAGTTTTTGCATGCCGCTTCTGCTCGCCGTGATCAAGAGACTGTACGTAAATTACAGTTCCGCGGCAGGTCTGCCATAGAACCGCTGCAGGAAACGTTTTGAGTGGAAGCTTGACACGTAGTTTCCTTCTAACCCCAACTCGTACCCGCCGGACCAACCGGCGCTCGCACTGACGGTCTGACCGCCAGCGCAGCAGTGTGCGGCCGCAAAGCCGCGGCACCTCCGCAAGAAAGAGAAGCATGAGCGCAGAACAGAATTCCATTGAGTCGAACGTGTCCGTCGCGGCACCGGTGTCTTCCTCCCACGAATCTGAAGGCAGTTCGCCAGCCGGTCCGGCTGTAGCAGGCGCTCCCGCACCCGGTAAAAGCCGCCGCCGTCGCCGCAAGCGCAAGCATCGTCCCGCGGGCGAGGCCGGAACGGCACCCGAAGTTGCAGCAGCTATAAACGGATCAGCCGAAGGCGAAACCAGCAGCGCCGCTCCTGAAGCGCAGGCCGCACCCCAGCAGCCCCGGCAAACGAATCAGAACGCAGGCGGTCACGGCCAGGCCACCGGCGCCAAGCGCTGGAAGAAAAAGAAGTTCGGAACCGCAGGCGGCGGTGAGAGACAGGCGCGCCCTGAACCAGGCAACAGCGTGCAGGGCAGCACGGCAGGCCAGGGCCGTGGTCGCAATCGCAAGCAGCAGGCGCGTGGGCCGCGTGCGTTTGTCGGTCCCATGGACCACAGCTATCGCGAGGTGAACGGCAACTATGCCGAGGGCCCGTCGAGCACCATCGAGCAGACCAATGGCAGTCGCCGCCAGAGCAATCACCGCAATCATGGCCACAATGAAGATCGTTTGCCGCCCGAGTTGATGACGAGCCACCGCGCGATCGCCATTCCCGAAGACGCCCCGACGCACATCTACTTCTTCATAGAAGACCTGTTCTTCACGGCGAAGATTCAGGAAGCGGCTCGCCAGCAGGGCGTGAAAGTCGCCTTCATGAAGCCGGACAAGGACATCGTTGCTCATCTCGCCGAGTTGCACGACCATGAGCATCCGTCGCTGATCGTGTTCGACCTGAACAACGCTGCGGCCAAGCCGCTTACGTTGATCCCGAAGCTTAAGAGCAAGCTGAAGAAGGGCACATCAATCGTCGGCTTCCTTTCGCACCTGCAGGGCGATCTGAAGGCCAAGGCGGTCGAAGCAGGTTGCAACAGCGTGATGCCGCGTGCGGCGTTTTCGCAGAACCTGCCCAACCTGCTGCGCCGCTACGGCGTGGAAGATGAACACGAGCCCAACTTCAACCAGTAAACTGCGTTGCATTTGCAGTCAGGGCACCCGCTGCGGGTGCCCTCGCTTGCTTAGGCATGAAGATCTACATGACACTCAGGCCCGACCGCATGTTCATCCCGCTCCGCATCGCGGCACTCACGGTGAGTGACACGCGCACTGCTGCGACGGACCGCTCCGGAGACGTGCTGGTGCAGCGGATTACGGAAGCGGGCCATACGCTCGCGGCACGCGAGCTGCTGCGCGATGATGCCGATGCCATCGAACTCCTGCTGATGCGGTGGATCGAGGACGCCTCGGTTGATGTGATCATCAGCACCGGCGGCACCGGCATCACTGGTCGCGATGTCACTCCAGAGGCGTTCACTCGCGTGCTGGAAAAGCAGATCGAAGGCTTTGCCGAGTTGTTTCGCATGATCTCGTTCCAAAAGATCGGACCCAGCGCCATGCTGTCTCGGGCTGTCGCCGGAGTGGCCGCCGGCACATACCTGTTCGCGCTGCCTGGCTCGCCCGGCGCGATCGTCGATGCCTGGGATGAGTTGCTGCTGCCCCTGTTCGACAGCCGGAGCGCGCCCTGTAACCTCGTCGACCTGAGGCCACGCTTGCGCGAGGTCTAAGGACACCTTGTCGCGCGCCAGGCAAGATGGCGCTCCCGGCTGTTGTGGCCACATTTTCCACTCGCGCCTGCCCTAACCTAACAAGGAAGGCGCATCGCGCTTCCGCATCGTGGCTGACAACTTCGCACAAACCGTGAAAGAGGCCGCCGACATCGTCAAGGTGATTGGAGAGTATGTGCGTCTGCGTAAGAGCGGCGCGCAGAACTTCACCGGGCTGTGCCCGTTTCACCAGGAGAAATCACCGTCGTTCAGCGTGAACGCCCAGCACAGCTACTTCTACTGCTTCGGCTGCCATCAGAAAGGCGACGTCTTCACCTTCGTGCAGAAGATTGAGAACATCAGCTTCCCCGAGGCAGTGCGTACGGTCGCACAGAAGGCCGGAATCCCGCTGCCAAAGCGCGAATGGAGTTCGCCGGAAGAAGCTGCGCAGGCCGGATTGCGACGGCAGCTGATCGACATCCACGAGGCCGCTACGCAGTACTTCCAACAGGCGTTGCAGTCGGCCGAGGCCGCACGCGCAAGGGAGTATCTCTCCAGCCGTGCGGTCAGTGCTGACACGCTTGCGACCTTCCGCATGGGCTATGCACCTGACGACTTCAACCACATGCGCGAGGCGCTGTCGAAACACTTCAGCGACGAAGCGATGCGGTCAAGCGGCCTGTTCTCCTCGAAAGAGCAGAGCGATGACGGCAGGCCTGCGGGGAATCTGTATGCGCGTTTTCGCAAACGCATCACGTTTCCAATCTGCAACGAAGCGGGTAAGACCATCGCGTTTACCGCGCGTGCGTTGAGCAGCGATGAGAAGAGCGGGCCCAAGTATCTCAACTCGCCTGAAACGCCGCTTTATACGAAGGGCCAGGTGCTCTTCAACCTGGATAAAGCGAAGGCCGCCATTCGCCAGCAGGATTATGCGCTGCTGGTGGAAGGGCAGATGGATTGCATTCGCGTCTTCACTGCAGGCATTCAGCCAGTGATTGCGACCAGCGGAACCGCCTTCACGGAGCACCAGGTGCGCCTGCTGTCTCGGTTTACGAAGCGTGTTGTCGTTAACTTCGACCCCGACACGGCAGGTGCGAATGCGGCTGAGAAGTCGTTAGCCTTGTTAACCGAAGCCGAGTTTGAGGTGCGTATCGTCACGCTCGAAGGTGGGCTGGATCCGGACCGTTTTGTGCAGGAAAACGGGATCGCCGCCTACGCCGAAGCGCTGCGCACGGCCAAGCCGCACGCGGAGTACCTTATCGAGCGGGCGCGCGCGCTCTTTCCACAGCGCACCGCCGAGGCGAAGGTTAAAGCGGTCAACTTTCTGCTGCCACACATGCGGCGGCTGCCCTCGGCCATACAGCGTACGCAGTTTGTTGAAGACGCGGCGCAGAAGCTCGGCATCGATTCGTCCCTCGTGCGGCAGGAGTTGCAGCACGCCGCCACGCACCGGCTTGAGAGCGTGCGCAGCAACGCGGGGCAGGCAATGAACGAGACCGAGCGCATCCTCTTACGCGCTCTTGTCATGCCGGAGACCAGCCGCGCGCGACGGCGTGCTGCAGGTGAGATTGCCGTGCATCCTGAATGGCTGGAAGGCATGGCGGCTGGCGAACTGATCGAAGCCCTGGCGCTTGCTCCGGCAGGCAGCAATCCGCTGGACACCGCGCCCGACGACCGCAGCCGCGAGGTGCTGGCGCGCGTGCTGCATGAGGACGCCGGGATAGACGAAGCGATGCTCGACGCCGAGATTGGAAACGTTCTGCACACGCTGGAACGCCGCCGCCTGGAGCGCCGCCAGCGCGAGCTGCGAAGCATGATGGTCGAGGCCGAACGGCGCGGTGACACCGTCATGCTTGGAACGCTCTCTGCGGAGTCCGTACAGGTAAATCGGGCGCTGCGGACGCTGTGACACGCCCGGCCGCCCGCCTTGCCGCTGAAGAGCATCTACTGCAAGTGAGGGTTGCCCTTGTCGTTGCGCATCGTGCTTGAGATCGGCGGAACGCTTCTTGTGTTGTTCACGCTGCGCGAGGTCTTTCGAGACATCTTTCACCCCACACTCTCCGGCAACCTGAGCGATGCCATCGGTCGCGGCATGTCCGTGCTGCTGCGTCATACGCGGCTTCGGCCTGCGGCGGGTCCGCTTGCATTGATCGCCGTTCTGCTGGCGTGGGTGGTCCTGCTTTGCATCGGCTTTGCGATTATTTACCTGGGTCTTTACCCGCACGACTTCAGCACCAACGCCGGCATCGACAGCCTGCACGTGGGCAGTCGCATTCTGCACTGTCTTTATTTCTCCATGGGCGCGCTCTGCACCTTCCAGACGTTTGACCTGGATCCGAGGACGGACTGGTTGCGACTGATCGTTGCGATGCAGGGGCTGGTCGGCATCAGCATGATCACCGCGTCCGTTTCGTGGCTTGTGCTGCTTTATCCCGCGCTGGCCCGGCAGCGCGCAACGGCACGGCAGCTTACCCTTGCGACCGAGGCCGAGGAGCGCAGCGGCCTGTCGCCTGATGGGCACGATCCCGCGTTCCTCGTGATGCTGGAGCAGGACATCGTGCAGGCGCGGCTCGACCTCGTGCTGTTTCCCATCCTGCTGCACTTCTACGCACTCACGCCCTCCTACACGCTGTCGGCTGCGTTGCCGACGGCCTGCCGTTTTGCGCGTGAAGCCACTCGTGAGGACCAACCGGTTAATGTCCGTCTTTCGGGCACAAAATTGCTGATCGCCCTTGAGGACCTGGCGAAGACGCTGTCTGAGCGCGTCCTGAACAGGCCTGCGGCTACACCGCCTGATGTTGAGGCAATCTTTCATGCCTATGCCGAGCGGGAACGCTGAGCCGCGCTGCACGTAAACTTCATGCATGGGGAACGAGAACAACGCACCCGCGGAGCTTTGGCTGATTCGCCACGGCGAGACCGAATGGTCAAAGAACGGCAAGCACACCAGCTACACCGATCTGCCGCTGACCGATCACGGCCGCGAGCAGGCCGCAGCACTGAAGCCCGCGCTTGCTGCCGTGCATTTTGACCTGGTGCTGACCAGCCCGCGGCATCGCGCACAGGTGACGGCCGAACTGGCCGGCATGGCCAACGCTGAGGTCGAGCCGAATCTTCAGGAGTGGAACTACGGTTCATTCGAAGGGTTGAGCACGCCGGAGATCCAGGAGACGCATCCGGGCTGGGACGTGTGGACCGCGAACATCACGGGCGGCGAGTCCGTTGAGCAGGTTGCAGCTCGCGCGCAGCTTGTGATCGATCGCTGCATTGCAAATGGAGGCCGCTGCGCGCTGTTTGCGCACGCCCATATCTTCCGCATTCTTGCGGCGGTCTGGGTCGAGCAGGACGGACGGTTTGGCGAGCGGCTTGGATTGTCGACGGCCACCATCAGTGTTCTTGGATGGGAGCATGGCCGCCGCGTGATCACGCGATGGAACCAGGTTCCGGCTTAGCTTCTCCGGTTATCGCAACGTTGTAAAGCCGCCATCGATGAACGCATCTGTGCCCGTGATGAACGACGCTGCGTCGGAACACAGGTACAGCGCAAGCTCTGCGATTTCTCGTGGGGTGCCCATCCGCCCGACGGGCTGCGCGGCAGAGAGCGTCTTCATCATCTCCGCTTCCCTGCCCGGATAGTTCTTCGCAACAAAGCCGTCGACAAACGGCGTGTGCACGCGGGCCGGCGAGATGCAGTTGCACCGAACGTTGAACGGCAGCAGATCTTTCGCGGCACTTAGCGTCATCGAGCGCACCGCGCCTTTTGTCATCGAGTAGGCAAAACGATCCGGAATACCCGCGGTTGCGGCGATCGATGCCAGATTCACGATGCAGCCGGAGCCCTGCGCCTGCATGCGCTTTGCTGCCGCCTGCATGCACAGATAGGTACCGCGCACGTTCACGCGATACAGGCGATCGAAATCATCGGCGGAGGTGTCCAGCACGGTGCCAATGTGCGCGACACCCGCGCTGTTAACGAGTATGTCCAGAGCTCCTGCAACGCTTGCGAATGCTGCGAGAACACTCTCCTCATCACTCACATCGGCTGCTACTGCGCTGCAACGCGTGCCTGTGTTCTGTTCGATCGAGGCAGCGGCCTTCGATGCCGCTTCATGCTGTAGATCCAGCAGCACCACCTCTGCACCTGCCGTTGCGAAGACTTCGGCGATGGCGTTGCCGATGCCGCTGGCGGCACCGGTGACCAGCGCTCGCTTGCCCTTTAGATCGATGACCATGATTCTCCTGCTAACCGGTGTTAGGCCTTTGCTGCGCGTTCTGCTTGCCAGAAGGTGCCGCCCGGAAAGGCAAACTCGGCAAGCGAATCGGATTTGACGTCGATGCTGTAGCCAGGCTCCTCAGGCAACAGATAGCGGCCACGCCGCATGCGCACGGGGTAGATGAAATGTTCGTGCAGATGGTCGACAAACTCCACGACACGGTCTTGAAGCGATGCCGAAACGCAGATGAAATCGAACGCCGCGAGATGCTGCACGTATTCGCAAAGACCCACGCCGCCGGCATGCGGACACACCGGAATACCGAACTTTGCGGCCATCAGGATGATCGCGAGATTCTCGTTAACACCCGCCACGCGGCAGCTGTCGATCTGGCAGACATCCATCGCTCCGGCCTGCATGAACTGCTTGAACATCACCTTGCTGTGGCAGTGTTCGCCCGTGGCGATGCGCACGCCCGTCTCGCGCCGGATGCGGGCGTGACCGAGGATATCGTCAGGGCTTGTGGGCTCTTCCATCCACCAGAGGTTCAGTTCTTTCAGCGCGAGCGTGCGTGCGATGGCTTCACCCACGCCCCACTTCTGGTTGGCGTCTGCCATCATGACGCGGTCTGGCCCAATCTCGCTGCGCACAAGCTTGCCTCGCCGAAGGTCGTCTGCCGGATCGCCGCCGACCTTCAGCTTGAAGTGCGTCCAGCCGTCCGCGATCGCTTCAGCGCAGAGTCGGCGCACCTTGTCATCGCTGAAGCCGAACCAGCCGACGGAAGTCGTATACGCGGGCAGACCTTCCGCGCGGAGGAACTCGATGCGCTCTCCTCGCGTGGCGTGATTGCGTTCGAGGATCTCGAGCGCCTCGGCTGGTGTGAGCGCGTCATCGATATGGTGGAAGTCGATGCAGCCAACGATTTCTGCCGGGGTCATGTCGGCGAGCAACTTCCAGAGCGGCTTGCCCTCCACCTTGGCCCAGAGGTCCCAGACGGCATTGACCAGCGCCGCCGCTGCGAGATGGATGACACCTTTATCCGGACCCAGCCAGCGGAACTGCGTGTCGCCCGTGATCTCCCGCACAAACGCTGCCATGTTCGAGGTGATGCTTGCGAGCGTGCGGCCGGCAACGAAGCCCGCGAGATACTCGATCGCCATCACGCACAGCTCTGTGCCGCGACCCAGTGTGAAGGTGAGACCATGGCCCTCGATCTCGCCGTCGGTCTGCAGAATGCAGTATGCGGCGGAATAATCCGGGTCCTTGTTAACAGCATCGCTGCCGATGCTGAATCGCGATGTGGGAAAGCGCAGGTCGATCGTACGGACGCTCGTGATGGTGATGTCAGGTTGGTTCGGGCCCGGCATGGTTACCTCGTTCTTTGCAGGGTAATTCAGCCAGCTAGCGGCTGGTCAGCGCGCGATCCAGGTGCGTGTAGCCGCCATCCACCACGATGTGCTGGCCGGTCGTGTGGGCAGACTGCGTGCCCGAGAGCAGGAAGAGCACCATCGATGCGATCTCGCGCGGTGAGGTCATGCGGCGGCCCAGTGGGATGCGGGAGGCGACCGCGTCAAGTGTGTCGCTGCGGTTATCCAGTGTGTCGAGCCACGTCTCATATTGCGGCGTCAGCACCTCGGCCGGGACGACGCTGTTCACGCGTATGCCCTGGGGTGCCAGCTCGGCTGCCCATTCGCGTGTCAGCGCAAGTTGCGCTCCCTTACAGGCAGCATAGGCTGAGGTGCCGCCCTGCCCGGTGAGCGCGACCTTGGAGCTGACGTTGACGATCGACCCACGTGATGCAGTCAGCATGGGCAGCGCGTAATGCGCCATGGAGTAGTAATGGACCAGGTTGTCGGCGAGGCTCTTCATGAAGCGTGCTGGATCGCCGTTGGCCAGGCCGATGCCATCGTTAAAACCAGCATTGTTCACCAGGCCATCCAGCCGGCCGTATCGCTGTTCGACAAAATGGATCGCAGCCTCGCAGCTTGCCGCGTCGCCAAGCTCCGCCTCAAAGAGCGCCACGGCGTGACCGGCCTGCTGAAGATCCTTTTGCAGCAACTGTACTGACGGGGTGTTGCGGCTGACGATAACTGGCAGCGCTCCCTCGGCGACGCAGAGCCGTGTGATCGCTTCGCCGATGCCTGAGCCACCGCCGGTAATGCAAACCACATGGTCGCGCAGTCCGAGATCCATCGTTCTCCTATCCTGCAATTGCAATCGCACTGCACGTCAAGCTTGGTCAGCCGCAACAGTCTACCGTGGCAAGCTGCAGTCGTCGCGCTGGCATGGATCGGCGAGCCTTGCGGCAAGTACTATGGTTCCGCTGGAGATCACAATGCAACGACATTGTTTCGCGCTGGACCTTAAGAACGACCCCGCATTGATCGAGGAGTATCTCGAACACCATCGCCAGGTGTGGCCCGAGGTGATCGCCAGCTTCCATGAGGCTGGCGTGCGCGCAGTGCAGTTGTATCGCATTGGAACGCGGCTGGTGATGCTGTTTGAAACGGACGACACGTTCAGCATCGAGCGCAAGGCAGAGATCGATTCGCGCCCGCGTATCCAGGAGTGGGAGCGGCTGATGTCGAAGTACCAGCTGCCGCTGCCGGAAGCGGCGCCCGGACAGAAATGGGTCGAAATGGAATGCATTTTCGACTTCAGCGCCGATTGAACACGCACCTTGGTCACCAGTGAAGCTTTGCTTGCGCAAATGCAAAGCGCAGAGGTTAGACTGGACGGCAAAGCCTGCCATACGCATTGCTGAATCACCGCTCCCAGGATGGTCTGTGACCGATCACCTTTGTCCACATTGCGGCCTTGTGAGCCTGCGCCGCTGCGGTCGTAAGGGGCTCTGGGAGAAGCTGGTGCTGCCCCGCTTCGGCATCTTTCCGTGGCGCTGCGCACGCTGCCGCGAGCGCATCCGGCTGAGCGACCGCGGCGCCGGATACCTCCGGGTTCGCGGTGGGGAAAAGGGTCTTCGCGAAGATGCGCCCGAGTAACGGCATCTGCCCGCATGTATGCTGAAGGCACCTCAAGCAGTCAAGCCGATGCCCACCAAAGCCCACGATGATCCTGCCCATGGCAGACGCCTGCTGCTGTTTGTCGTAAGCAGCATCCTGCTTGCAAACGTGGGGCAATGGCTGCTCTTCCGCGTGTTGCGGCTGGGTAATCCGGGCAGCATCAAGGGCGTTCTGCTCGACTTTTTGCATGTGCGCGGATGGACCGATTCCTGGTTGCCGATGATGCGGTCAGTTGATTATTTCCGTGCCAATCCGCACCTGCCCATCTACTACGCCCCGCTGTATGACACGCTGATCTACTCCCTTGCCAGCATTCTGCCGCTCTGGCTGCTGAAGCGGCTCGGCATGGGCGACGCAGCCATGCTGCGAATGCTGACGATCACGGCGTGGCTGGCCGTGATCGGCGTTGCTGCTGTCTCACTTTGGATGGGCAAGCGGCTGCTGGCCCGGCGTCGCGGTGTACGGCTCCAGTGGGAGACAGCGCTTGCCGTCGTTCTGGCCGTGCTGTTTTGCTACCCATTGCTGAAGGGCTTTTCGCTCGGCAATGCGCAGACGTTTCTGTCGTTCGGGTTTACGGTGCTGCTGCTGTTCTGGAGCAGCGGCCGGGAGCGCGCCAGCGGTGTCACCGCCGCGCTGCTGACGTTTGTGAAGCCGCAGTTTGTCCTGCTGCTGATCTGGATGGCGGTGAGGAAGCGCTGGAACGCGGCCGCTGCCTTCCTCGTCACGGCGGCTGTGCTGCTGGTCCTGTCCGTGCTGGTCTTCGGCTGGCAGAACAACCTGGATTACGTGCACGTGCTCGCCGGGCTCAGCCGCAAGGCACAGTCACATTTCGCGAACCAATCGATGTTCGGCACGCTGAACCGCATGATCGGCAACGGCGAAAACATCAGCTACACCCCGCTGCTGTACACGCCCTATCTACGTTGGGTGTACCTCACTACGGTGATCACCGCGCTGCTGCTGGTGACCGCGGTGCTGCTGTTCCCGTGGGGCAAAATGCGTGGCTCATCGGGCGATCTGGCAGCGATGGCCATTGTCTCCGTTGCGGCGTCGCCCATGGCCTGGGAACATCACTACGGCATTGTGCCTGCGGTGCTCGCGTGGGTGTGGTTTGCCCATGCGTGCTGGCAATCCCGGCGGCCCTGGTTGTTGGGTTTCGCTGCGCTGCTGACGCTGAACGGATGGGTCGGCTTCAACCGGCTTGCTGACTTCCATGGTTTGAACGTCCTGCAGAGCTACATGTATCTTGGTGCCCTGCTGTTGATCGCCGTGCTGATGCGAACGGCGCGGATGGTCACACGCGAGGACGCGAGCCCTGTTCCCTAGAGCCGCCGGGACGGCGTCGTATACTTAAGGGTGATGCCAACACCTTCCGGCGAGTCCTCTGGCCTGCCCTCCAGCCGCAACTCGCAAAGCGCCTCTCTTCTGAACTCGCACCCCTACGACACTGCGGATGGTCGCCGTATCCGCTCAACCACGGTGCTGTGCGTGCGTCGCAACGGTGCTGTTGTGATGGCAGCGGACGGCCAGGTGACGCTCGGCTCTGCCGTGATGAAGTCGGGGGCGAAGAAGCTGCGCCGGCTCTACAACGACAAGGTGCTGGCCGGTTTTGCCGGATCGACCGCCGACGCGTTTTCGTTGTTCTCGCGCTTCGAAAGCAAGCTGGAGCAGTTTGCCGGCAACCTGCCGCGTGCCGCCGTCGAGCTCGCAAAAGATTGGCGCACCGACAAGCTGCTGCGCCAGCTGGAAGCGCTGCTGCTGGTCGCGGACAAGGATCACATATACCTGCTCGGCGGCAACGGCGACGTGATCGAGCCGGACGCGAGCGGTCCCGAGTCGGGGGGCGGGTCCATTATGACCATTGGCAGTGGTGGCAGCTTTGCGCAAAGTGCCGCGCAGGCATTGCTTGAAAACACCGACCTTTCCGCCCGGGCCATCGTCGAAAAGAGTATGAAGATCGCTGCAGAGATCTGCATTTATACGAACGAGAACGTCACGGTCGAGGAGTTATAGCCGCGATCTGTCATCCCGCAGCGTAGTGAGGGGATCTGCTTTTCGCGTTGGCACTGGGACCGAGTAACTGCCGTTGGCAGCAAGATCCCTCCGCTGCGCTACGGATAACAAGTTTGAGGTAGTGCTGCGGGCTGCTACACCAACGAGGACAGAGATACTAGAGATGGCGATTTACTTACCAGGAATTGCGGAAGACCAGGCGGTTGCGTTGGAAGAGATGACACCGCGCGAGATCGTTGCGGAGCTCGACAAATACGTTGTAGGCCAGCATGCCGCGAAGCGTGCCGTGGCTATTGCGCTGCGCAATCGCCAGCGCCGGCAGAAGCTGCCGCCCGAGATCGCCGACGAGATCATGCCGAAGAACATCATCATGATCGGACCGACAGGCGTGGGCAAGACGGAGATAGCTCGAAGGTTAGCTAAGTTAACCAATTCACCATTCCTGAAGGTTGAGGCAAGCAAGTTCACAGAGGTCGGCTACGTCGGCCGCGACGTCGAGAGTATCGTGCGCGATCTGACCGAGACCGCCATTGAGATGGTGCGTGAAGAGAAGCTGGAGGAGGTCGAAGATAAGGCTGAGATGAACGCCGAGGAGCGGCTGCTCGACCTGTTGCTGCCGCCCGCGCCGCTCGACACGATGAAGGCCGCCCAGGAAGCGAAGTCCTCAGAGCCCGCACAGGGCACCGTGCCAGTCGCCATTGACTTCGACGCTGCGACCGAGCCCCGGCCGGAAGAGCCGAAGTCGCAGGACCGCACCCGTGAGAAGCTGCGGCAGCAGTTCCGCGAGGGCAAGCTGGACGATCGCCTTGTCGAGATCGACGCGCGCGATCGCAACCAGCCGAACTTTGAGATTGTCGGCGTACAGGGCGGTGAAGAGACTGACGTGAACCTCAAGGACCTGCTGCCGGGCCTGTTCGGCAATCGCTCGCGCAAGAAGAACATGAAGGTTTCCGAGGCGTTCGAGTACCTGATCAACGAAGAAGAAGGCCGCCTGATCGACATGGACCAGGTCACGCGCACGGCGATTGAGCGCGTGGAAGACTCAGGCATCGTCTTCCTTGACGAGATCGATAAGATTGCCGGGCGCGAGGGCGGCCACGGACCCGACATCAGTCGTGAAGGCGTACAACGCGACATTCTGCCGATCGTTGAGGGCACCACCGTCAACACGAAGTACGGCTTCGTCTCGACCGATCACATCCTGTTCATTGCGGCGGGCGCGTTCCACGTCTCCAAGCCAAGCGACCTCATCCCCGAACTGCAGGGGCGCTTTCCCATCCGTGTTGAGCTGCAATCGCTTACGGTGGAAGACTTCATCCGCATTTTGACAGAGCCGAAGTCGTCGCTTGTCAAGCAGAGCATCGCGCTGCTTGAAACGGAGGGCCTGAAGCTGGAGTTTCAGCCTGAAGCGCTGGAGGAGATGGCCAGCTTCGCCTTCAGCGTGAACGAGACGACGGAAAACATCGGTGCACGCCGCCTGCATACGATCATGGAGCGCGTGCTGGACGAGATCAGCTTTCAAGCGCCGGACCTGCTGAAAAACCTGAAGCCTGCCGTCAACGGCGTCATCGCGCAGGTGGAGCCAAGCACGGTCGAACAGCCGAAGGGCGCCGCGCCGCTCGCAACCGGAACAGCGCATCCGCTGCCTGTGCTGGAGCGACAGGTGGATGGCAACGTGGAACGCGTCGTCGTGATCGATCCGGAGTATGTGCGGCAACAGGTCGCAAACATTGTCCGCAACCAGGATCTGAGCCGCTACATCCTGTAGCTGTTCCCGATTGCGAACACATCTCGAGGTGGCGCGATATGACGCTTTCGTAAGCTTGTGGTTGCTTTCGAACACAGCGTAGTGTTCTGGCTAGAAACAACAGCTTACTTGATTGCCGCTGACTTGCAGGTCTTCCCCTTTAGATCGCTGGATCGGCTCAAAAGCATAAGCCCCCCTGAAATGCTGAACGAATTGCTCCTGGAGTCTGTCATGAATCTCTCTGCAAGGAAGTCCTCGATTCACCACCACCTTACCCGTCCCGCGTCAAAGAAGATGGGTTCACGAAGCACGACTGATACCACCACTCCCAAAGTCGAGTCTGGCTTTGGCCGACTGCAGATCGGTACGGAAACCTTGCCCGTGCGCGATGCTTACAAGCCGATCTTTCGCTTCTAATTTCCCCCCGCTTCAACCTGGTTTGTACAGGAGGTCTGCGCATGTAGTCATGCGCAGACCTCATCAACTGCTTACTTCGCAGTGGCGGTTGGCGCCTGTCCCAGCTTTGCGTCGGCGGTACCGATGCGGCCGGTTGCGCTGACACGGACCACGAACCGCGCTCGCACAGCCTTGGGATCGTGATCCAGCGCAAACTTCAGATTCAAATCACGCTTCAATGGGCCTGTGGGCGGAACACCGTCGCCGGTTGCAGGCGCGCTGACTGCCTTCGCGATTCGTTTCAGCTCTTTGTTCTTCTTGTCGAAAGTTGAGGCAATCACCACGACATCTGCGTGACGCGCGGCGGTGTCTGTCGCGGGAGTCCACACCAGCCCGGAACCGTCGACGTGGATGGTGAAGGTGTCGGGATTGGTCGCGTCCTGCATCAGCGTCAGCGGCACGCCGTCATAGACCATGTTGCTGGCATCTGCTGAGAGCACCTCAAATTGCAGTCGCCGCGACGGATTCACAGGATTGACTCGTGCTGGGCCCTGCTGCACGTAGTAGCCCTCGCGCGTGGTCGCGGTGAGGTCAGGCCTGCTGAGCGTGATCTTGATCCGGCGGAACTTCTTGGGATCGACATTCGCCGTGTCGGGCCTGTAGGTCAGCGAATAGAAACTGCCGCCCTCGCGAATACCCGTGCCGATCTCGGTATCGACATCGTTGCGTCCGTAGAAGGTGCGTCCACCCGTGGCTACGGCTAGTTTGCTGAACTGGTAGTTGCCGCCGAACGGATCGTTGAACGCGGCATCAGGGCCGTAGCCCCCGCCGGGTGTGACCGTCAGCCCTGCGGGATCAACGGTGTACAGCGTGACGCGCGCATCGCGCAGTTCGTTCACGCACATCTGCACGGCGTTGTTGACGCGGTTCTCCGTGTCAATCGGCCCATTCGCATAGTTATAAGGCGGAAATCCGCGACCGATCCAGATCATGTTCTTGTGCCCGGGATGGCCGACAACGGCCTCAGCCACGCGCGTCAACGTAGCAAACGCGGTCTGGTAACGTTCCGCGATCCAGCCGCCGTTGTGCACCTGCCAGGGGTACGCGGCAAAGTGATGATCCAGCGCGTTCAGCAGCGCGGCCTTGTTCTGCGTGTAGTCCTGCAACACGGTGAAGTGCTGCAGGTCGACAGCGATCAGCATGGTCGGTGTGGTCAGGTGATCGGGCTGCTTCTGCAACAGCTTTTTCAAGGAGTAGCGCGCGAAGGCCATATCTTCAAAGCGCGTGTTGAATTCGTCCAGCAGAAGTATGTTGACGGGCGCCTGTGGTGCCACGCGGTCGAGGTCAGCGGTGGAGTTGATGTCTGCAGTGGCAGGCGTGCTGTGCGCACCGGCTGCTTCGAAATTCAGAATGGTCTGCGGCTGATCGAGTTCGGTCACATGGAAGTCGTCACGCGACAGGCCGGTAACGATGTTTCCCTGCTTGTCTGTGACGACCACATCCAGGATCACCAGTCGCGACACGCGTCGCAGGGTGTAGGTGCCGTCGGCTGACCGGACCGGCTGCGCACTGCTGCCGGGGACCGCCGGTGGAGGCGTCTGCGAAGGCGATGCGAGAGGGGTCGGTATTGACTGCGGCGCAGCCGAAGGTGTGGCTTGCGCAGCGGGAGCAGGCGCTGCAGTGGAGGGCGCTGCGGTGTCGCTTTGCGCATGCAGCGTGAGACAGCCAATCAACATGAACGTGCCGATCGTCAGGGCCTTCATGGGCGTAGTTTACGCGTTCTCGTGGTTGATAGCGCGCTCGCGCACGCGGTGACAGTATCTTTCTACACGCGGAGATTTATCCGCAACAAAGCGTGATTCTGCGTGTCCAAAGGCATCGATTGAGGGCGATGGTTTTGTGGATGTGCTGCATCCTCGGGGACATCGTGCCGCTGTCGCGTGACTCTGCTTGACCATCCGCGCTACTCTTGCACGGTAGCGGCGTGGAGCTTCTCTCGCCCGGAAAGACATTGATGGCCATCTCTTCCTCGCCCGCAAGCCTTCACTTCAACAGCCGCACCAGCACGGATTACCGTGCCATGACGATTGCGACCACGCTGTTCTTCATGTGGGGATTTCTGACAAGCCTCAACGACATCCTGATCCCGCATTTGAAGTCGATCTTCTCGTTGAGCAATGCGCAGGCCGCGCTGATCCAGTTTGCGTTCTTCGGTTCGTACTTCATCTTCGCGATTCCTGGCGGCAAGCTGGTGGAGTATCGCGGCTACAAGCAGACCATGGTCACCGGCCTGCTGGTTGCGGCCGCGGGTGCCATCCTGTTCATACCTGCGGCACACCTGGCGTCGTACGCTCTGTTCCTCGGCGCGCTTGTGGTGCTGGCAGCTGGCATCACGTTCCTGCAGGTTTCGGCGAATCCGTTTGTCACAAGCATTGGACCGGGCGATACCGCGTCGAGCCGTCTGAACCTTTCGCAGGCATTCAACTCGCTTGGCACCACCATTGCGCCAAAGCTTGGCGGCCTGTTCATCCTGGGCGCAGCCGCGCCGCTGACCATCGACAAGTTGACGGCCCTGTCTGCACCGCAGCTGCAGGCCTATCGCATGGAACAGGCCAGCACCGTGCAGACGCCGTACCTGATCATCACCGGCATTCTCTTGTTGCTGGCGGGACTGCTCGCGTCTGTGAAGCTCGACAACCGCGAGCACCTGACGGTGGACATGCGCCCCATCGCCGGCTTTGGCGCAAGCATCTGGTCGCAGAAGTGGCTGCTGCTTGGTGCACTTGGAATTTTCCTGTATGTCGGCGCCGAGGTCTCGATCGGCAGCTTCCTGATTGGGTATTTCGAGCAGCCGAAGATCGGGGCGCTGACCGCGGCCGCCGCTGCGACCTACGTCAGCTATTACTGGGGCGGAGCGATGATCGGCCGCTTCATCGGGTCGGCGATCCTGCAGAAGGTTCGCACCGGAACGCTGCTTGGCCTGTGCGCCATGATCGCGTGCGCGCTGGTGATTGTCAGCATGATGAGCAGCGGGCATGTCGCCATGTGGACCATTCTGTCTGTCGGACTATTCAACAGCATCATGTTTCCCAGCATCTTCACGCTGGGTCTGACCGGCCTCGGCGAGCTGACCAGCAAGGGTTCCAGCCTGATGGTGCAGGCGATCGTAGGAGGAGCGCTGCTGCCGCTGCTCTACGGCAAGCTGGCTGACGGCATCGGCTATCAGAAGGCGTTTATCGTGCCTGCGCTCTGTTACGTCTTCATTGCGATCTATGGCTTCGCGTCGACCCGCCGGTTGCTGGTAACCGATCCATTCGCCGGACCGGGCGAGTCTGCGTAAGTACCGCGCTGTCCTCTCCCGTTCATAGTCGAAACGGGCAGACCATCAGCCGCGCTTCCCTGCACAGATGGCGCACGCGCTGATTCTCGGTCTAACGTTGACTGCATGCCGCTTACACCGATTCCAAGTAGCGGAAGGCATCAGCGCGCAGGCGAAGTAAACTAAAAGCGAGGCTTCGTATGGTCTTCGTTCTGGACAACTACGACTCGTTCACCTACAACCTGGTGCAGTACATGGGCGAGCTTGGCGCGGAGATGGTCATCCGCCGCAATGACGAGATGTCGCCGGCCGAGATTGAGGCGCTGGACCCCGATCGCATCCTGATCTCGCCCGGCCCCTGCACGCCGCAGGAGGCGGGTGTCTCCATCGACTTGATTCGCCACTACGCCGCAAAAGGTTCAGCGGGAGGCAAGCGCACGCCGATCCTTGGAGTCTGCCTGGGGCACCAGGCGCTTGGAGCGGCGTTCGGCGGCAACGTAGTGCGGGCCGCGCGGCTGATGCATGGCAAGACCAGCGAGGTCGACCATGACGGCCGCACGATTTTTGAGGGCCTTGAGCCGCGCATGACGTGCACCCGCTACCATTCGCTTGTGGTCAGCCCCGAAGGTCTGCCGGAGGAACTCGAAGTGTCGGCCCGAACGACCGATCCGGAAGGTGAAGTGATCATGGGTCTGCGTCACCGGGAGTTGCCGATCGAGGGTGTGCAGTTCCATCCGGAGAGCGTTCTGACACAGCAAGGCAAACAGCTGATCGCAAATTTCCTGAAGATGTAGCGGATGACACCTGCCCTGAGATCGACGTGGATCGCCGCAGCGGCGCTGGTGATGAGCCTGCCGGGCAGTGTGGCAGCCGTCGCGCAGAAGTCGCTTGGCTCAGTCAAGACGGACGGCGCCGAGATCACCGGCATGGTGACGGTCAGCAGCGGCCGTGCGGTCATTGCGAACAGCGGATCGATCACGGCCAGCGTGGGTTCGGCTGAGGTTTCGCTGACGCGGGGCGGATCGGTCACGGTGTGCACCGGATCTTCGGCCCGGCTGTCGCAACCACTGTTTGATGTCGCCCACCCGCCGCTGCTGATGGCATTGAACCGCGGCAGCATGGAAATCCACACGCGGGCCGAAAAGAATGACGTGATCCTGACGCCCGATCTCCGGTTCGAGATTTCTGATCCGGCTCCGTTGAACGTGCGTGTGCGCCTGGTGGCTAACGGCGATACATGCGTGGACAACTCCGGCAAGGACGCACCGATACTGCACGCGACGGAAGCCTTCGGCACGGGTGCCTACTTCATCCGTCCGGGGCAGCACGTCCTGTTCGAGCATGGCAGCCTGCGTGAGGTCGTCGATCACGAATCGTCCAGTTGCGGCTGTCCCCGGCCCGATGCGCTTGTGCTCGCCGGCAAAGGCAAGCAGGGCAACGGCAAGGTCCAGGCAGCCGCGCCTGATTCATTCCCCGAAGCGGTCAGTCAGGGGCTTGTGAAACCCACGCCGCCACAGCAGACGGCCACGGTTGGCGAAGTTCAGACGCAGGTGAGCAGCACGCTTGCCTATGATGGCAAGACAAACGCAGTCAGCGGACCTCCGGGCGAGGTGACCACGGCGGCTTCTATCGCACCGCCTGCTACCGCCGCTCCTGCGCCGGGTGCAACAACTACAGCAGCAGTACCGGCCGGCAAAGCCGCCTCAGCAGATGCCGCGCAAGCGCCGACAGACGTGCACGTGGCAGAGTCAGCACCGCCGCCCGCGGGACCTAATCCCTTCCGGGCGATCGGCCGTTTCTTCCGCAAGCTGTTCGGCGGACACTAGCTCGACCGCCCGCATAAACTCACCGCGCTACAATCGAACCTGCGCACCGGGCGTTTGCGGCACCTTTTTCGCGTCTTCGATTCCGGTCAAAAGTTCAAGTCATAACAGGAGTTCCTCATGGCGATTCCCGCCACCCAGATGCGTCCCGGCATGGTGATTAAGCACAACGAAAAGCTGCATTCAGTCTTCGCAGTCGAGCACCGCACGCCCGGCAACCTCCGCGCCTTTATTCAGGCCAAGCTGCGCAATCTCGAGTCTGGCGCAATGTTCGAGCACCGCTTCCGCTCAGGCGATGCCATTGAGCGCGTGATCGTCGACGAGGTGCAGATGGAATACCTCTACAACGACGGCGACGAATATATCTTCATGGACATGAACAACTTCGAGCAGACCACGCTCGGCCGCGACATCCTCGGCGATGCGGTTGAGTACCTGCTGCCCAACATCAAGGTGGACATCAGCTTCATCGACGGCAAGGCCGTCGGCATTGAGCTACCCAACGTCGTGGAGATGACGATTGTGCAGACCGAGCCAGGTATCCGCTCGGCCACCGCATCGTCCGTGACCAAGCCCGCGAAGACTGAAACCGGCCTGATCGTACAGGTGCCCGCCTTCATCAATGAGGGAGAGAAGATTCGCATCGACACTGCCGAAGGCGCCTACATGTCTCGCGCGTAAGTGGCAAAGCTTCAAACACACGGCCATCATGAAAATGGTGGCCCTTTTCCTTTGTGGCCTACACTCGGGCGGACCATTGTCGTTTCGGAGTATCCCATGATGCCCTGCTACCGTGTCCTGCTAGTGGTCGTAGTGACCTGCTTCGGGTTCTCCATCTCTGCGCAGACACATTGCATAGTCACGTATCTATCGAACGATGGCTTGCAGAATTCAAACCAGCATGCTCCGAACATCGCTTACTGTACGGATCCTGAAACAGGGGTGCTGCGACTGCTACAGGGTCACAACTTTCGTAATATCAGCTTCAATCGATTAGCCCGGCTGGGGTCGGTTTACTTTGCGCGCGACATCGCCATCATGGAAGGCGGTGTTTTTCGGGCGAAACTACAGGTGACCACCCTGGAACCGGCCGCCGGCTTGACGGACGCAGACTTACAGCCGCCGGCTTCGCTGCCAGCCTATGTCGACGTCAGCGACCAGGCCGACTTCTTAGCAGCACACCCCATCAAGCAGCCACCGTTGAGCTACTCGGCCGACGCTACACGACGGCGCGTTCAAGGTTGCGTCATCTTGAATCTGTACATCTCACGCGAGGGGAACGTACGGGATGCGGAGGTGGTCTCAGCTCCCGATGACTCGCTGGTTCTGCCTGCCATGGACAATGTTTGGGGTTGGCGATTTTCGCCATTTACGGTAGGCGGCAAACCCGTGGACGGAAAATACCGGCTCTTCATGAACTTCAACTACTTCTCCGGCGACAAAAATACCTGCAGCCCGAGGTAGACTTCGTACGGTCTTTGGGCTTGCGTCTTCGTCTCACCGCGTCGCGACTTCAAGCGACCAGGCTGACCTTGAAGCTGCGTGTGCGGTCGCTCGCCAGACGGAACGCTTCGTTCGCCTGGTCAAGCGAAAGCGACGCGCTCAGCAGAGGAGCTACATCGATGCGACCTGATTCGAGCAGCTTCACAGCGAGCGCGTACTCCTCGTAAAAACGGAAGCTGCCGACGAGGTCGATCTCGCGGCTCATGATGCCGGGCAGCCGCAGGGCGACATCGGCCTGCATGGGCAAAGACCCAAGCTGCACCACTCGGCCACCGCGACGCACCTGGTAGATGCAGGTGTCGAGCGCGACGACCGAACCGGACGCTTCGATTGCCACGTCAAAGTCCTCGGACGTGACGGCGGCGCGGCTCACATTGATGGTCTCCGCAGCGCCGAGTTGCGCTGCCATCGCGAGCGGCTCATCCGTCATGTCAGTGACAGCGACTGACGCCGCTCCTGAGAACCGCGCGGCCAGCAGGGTCATAAGGCCAATGGGGCCCGCACCGGTGATGAGTACATGCTTGCCCAGCAGGTCGCCTGCACGTCGCACCGCGTGCAGGCAGACGGCCAGCGGCTCGGCACACGCCGCAACAGTGAAGGGCAGATGATCAGCGATGGGAACGCACTGCGATTCCTGCGCCAGGAAGATATCCGCAAAGGCACCCTGCATGTGCGGGAAGCGTGAAGCGCTGCCGAAGAAACGGACGTTCCGGCACAGATTGCCGCGCCCTGACATGCATTCCGGGCAAGCCATGCATGGCACGGCGGGGTTTACCGCCACGCGTGTACCGACTGTCATCCCTTTCGCGTCCGGACCCACGGCGACCACCGTACCCGCTACCTCGTGACCCAGCACCATCGGCTCGCGAATCACAAACGCTCCCACGCGGCCGTGATGGAAATAGTGCAGGTCCGATCCGCAGATGCCACCTGCGCCCAGCTTCACTGCGACCTGTGTGCCCTGTGGCACAGGTTCGTCATGGTCTTCGATATGCAGATCGTGCTTGCCGTGTATGACGCACGCGCGCATGTCTTGGTCCCCGAGCTAGAGAATACCGAAGACGCGCTTCGACGGTCCCGCGCATGGCGGCGCCGTGTCTTTCAAGACGCGCGGTGCATCCAACGTCAGGTATGCAAGTGCAAGAAATTAAGACTCCCACGCTGAAGCTGGTCTACGAACAAGCGGGCCCCAAAGAGGGTAAGCCGGTCATCCTGTTGCATGGCTGGCCTGATTCACCGCGTACGTGGGACAAGGTGTTGCCGGCGCTGCACGAAGCGGGCTATCGCACCATCACGCCCTATCTTCGCGGCTATGGACCAAGCGAGTTCCGATCGCCACTGCTCGGCCGCAAGCCCCGCCGTACAGGTCAGCCGGTCGCGTTTGCGCAGGACGTGATTGATCTCGCCGACAAGCTGAAGCTGGGCACGTTCGACTTTGTCGGCCACGACTGGGGTGCGCGCACGGGTTACGTTCTTGCCGCGTTGTTTCCAAAGCGGCTGGAGCGCATGGTCGCGCTTTCCTCTGCTTTTGAGCCGGGGCCGTCGAAGACACCACCTCTACGGCAGGCCCAGGCGTACTGGTACCAGTGGTTCCTCTGCACCGATCCCGGCATGAAGAAGTTCCGCGAAGATCCGATCGCTTACGGCAAGCGTCAGTGGGATACGTGGAGTCCTGAAGGCTGGTACCCGGCAGATGATCTTGCCGAGGCCGCTAAAAGCTGGACAGGCAGAGACTTCGCCGATGTGGTGCTGCACAGCTACCGTTCGCGGTGGGGCCACGCCGACAAAGACCCGGCCTATGCCGTTCTACAGGCCCGGTACGAGAGCACGATGTCGCTGGACGTTCCGACGGTCTTCATCCAGGGTCTCGAGGATCGATGCGGTCTGCCGGAGACCAGCGATGGCATGGGCCGTTACTTCACTAACGGCTATCGCCGCATCCTTGTCGATGGTGTGGGTCATTTTCCGCAGCGCGAAAACCCAAGGCTGGTTGCAGACGAGATCGTTCGCCATCTGCGGGGACGCGCATCATGAGCGAGACTGAACTGATCGTCCGACACTACCGCATCGAGGGCCGCGTGCAGGGCGTGGGGTTTCGCTGGTTCGTGCACGGCGAAGCGGCGGCGCTCGGTCTGCGTGGGTGGGTGCGGAACACGGACGCAGGCCACGTGGAAGCTGTAGCGGCAGGCACGCCTGAACAGATCGATGAGTTGGAGCAGGCTCTACGGCGCGGATCACGCGGCAGTCGCGTCGATCGTGTCCGCATCCACGACCTGACCGAAGAGGAAGCTGCATCACTGAAGGAGTTCGTCATCGAGGGTGCGTTCTAAGAGCGCTCTGACCTGCGATGATCGCTACAATTAGACCTATGTCGAATGCAATTAACTGCGAGCCGCTGAAGTCGCTCGTCCGCACCGTACCTGACTTTCCCAAGCCCGGCATCCTCTTTTACGACATCACCACGCTGCTGAAGGACAAGGCCGGCTTTGCACAGATGATCGACGCGTTCGCCGCGTATTACATCGACAAGCAGGTGGACCTGGTGCTTGGCATCGAGGCGCGCGGATTCATCTTCGGACCTGCAATGGCGTACCGCCTGAATGCCGGATTTGTGCCTGTGCGCAAACCCAAGAAGCTGCCTGCGCCCACGGCAAAGGTGACCTATGACCTGGAGTACGGGTCAGACGCGCTCGAGATCCACCTGGATGCAATCATGCCCGGTCAGCGCGTCGTCATCGTGGATGATCTGCTGGCGACGGGCGGCACCATGCAGGCTACGGTGCAGCTGGTGAAGCAGCTCGGCGGCGAGATCGCCGGGGTGGCTTTCGCAGTCGAGCTCGACTTCCTGAAGGGCCGATCAAAGTTCCCCGAGGTTGACGTTTACAGCCTGCTGCACTACAGCGAGTAGCCGCTCACGAAGGATCAGTTGATCCAACCGTCGAACAAAGTTGACTCCAGCCGAAAGCGGATGACAGAGGCCAACAGCAGCAGCGTGAACCACAATTGTGAGTGGAGGATTCGGCTCATCGCGGCTCAGGCCTTGTGCCGCTTCATGAACGTGCCCAGCGCAAGCACGCCCGTAGCCAGCAACAGCAGGGTTGGTGGTTCCGGTGTGACTCCAACCGTCGGCGCGAGCGTCAAGGTGCCGGATGTTGCATCGGTCAGATCGGCTGCGTTCACCAGCTGGACACCCGTGGCGTCTGCCGCGCAGCTTGCGGTCACCGTACAAACGGAACCTCCGGTATAGCCGATGAGTTGAGAGATCGGCAAAGCCAAATCGAAGCTGATCAGAGTGGAGCTGGTGGTTGCGAATACGTTGCTGCTGAGGCCTGTTTGATTGGTCTGCGAGATTGCCGCTCCCATGAATGTCGCCGAATTGATACCTGACACTACGAGGATGTTCGAGGCCGTGAACTTGCCCGTGGTCTCATCCAGCGTGACCGTTCCGGTGGCGGTGCCGGACGTAAGCACAGCGCTGAGATTGAAGGTGTTGTAAGTGTCGGCGTAAGACATGCCGAATGAACCGAGTACTGCAACCGCAACAAGAGCAAACCGTAGACGCATACTGTCTCCTATGAATTAGTAACGCGACCAGGTATTTGGCGGATTAGGGCCGACATCGCCAGCGATATCCATCCGGAAGAAAAAGTTCACTGCTCGACATACGCCTGTTTTCCCGAGGTGTTTCGCTCATCGAAAGCCACTCTCGGAACGCTCTATGCTGAAGACATGCAGGAGCGGCCGCGCGTTCTCGGGTTAGACATCGGTGATCGGCGCGTGGGCATCGCCATCTCCGATCCGTTCGGGACGACGGCCCGGCCGCTCATCACCATGGGCCGTACCAATGTGAAGCAGGAACTGAAGAACATCGCACGCCTGGTCCGCAAACACTCCGTCGCGGAGATCGTCGCGGGCAATCCGCTGCACCTGTCCGGCGAGCCCTCGCCCCAGGGGGAAAAGGTCCAGGCGTTTGCCACCGCTGTACGTGACGCGTTCCAGATACCTGTTCATCTGCAGGATGAACGGCTGACCAGCTCTGCCGCGCACGAGCTGCTGGACCGGCTGGGCCACCCACGCGGACCGGCGCGCAAGGCCGTACTGGACCAGTACGCGGCGGTGATCATCCTGCAGGACTGGCTGGATGCTCGCGCCCGGCAGCGCGACCCCGGACCGTCGCCCGCCTGAAGCCGATGAGTCATCCCGGCGCGGTCGTTATAATGAAACTTTGGGCGTAACGCCTGTCCGTGCGGCGTGACCCTATTTCCCCGGAACGGAAAACCCTACATGCTTGATGTCACCAAGAAGCTTGAAGAACAAATCCGGGCGCTCGAACACGAGCTGACCACGGAACTGCCTGCGGAGATCAAGCGCGCCGTCGCGCTTGGCGACCTGAGCGAAAATGCCGAGTACCACTCTGCCAAGCAGCGGCAGGAGTTCGTGAACGCGCACCTAGGGCAGCTGAAACGGCGGATGGCCGAGTTGTCGCTGGTCAACCTGGCAAACATTCCTCATGACCGCGTCGGCTTCGGATCGACCATTGTCGTCTTCGATCAGACCAAGGAAGAAGAAATCACCTACAAGCTGGTCACCAGCGAAGAAAGCGACGTGACCAAGGGCCTGATCAGCACGACCTCACCGATCGGCCGCGCGCTGGTGGGTAAACAGGTTGGCGATGAAGTTACCGTTGTGACGCCGAACGGCAAGCGCATCCTCGAGATCCTGAAGCTGACAACCGTCCACGAAGCGGCCGCTTAGTCTGTCGCCGCTAAACGCGAAAATGGGCTCGCAATGTGCGAGCCCATTCTGCTTCTGAGTGACGCAAGGCTACTGCACGTCGCCGGCTTCCATGTGGCTCTCAAGGAAGTAGAGTTCCTCTTCCGCATCCACGATCAACTGGTTGTAGAAGTCTGCCGTCGGCTTGTCGCCGATGTCGTCGATCTTGTCCGACACTTCGCGCATCAGGCTGCAGTACTTACCGAGGGAGTCTGCCAGCGCCTTCAGGTGTTCAGGACCGCTGATCGCGTCTACGTTGTACGGCGGGATCTCGCTGGTCGCAGCCGACTGCCGCACCGTGCCGTTCGCCATACCGCCCAACTGCGTCATGCGCTCGGCGATCGGGTCGATCTGCTTGAAGATCGTCTTCGCCACATCATCGAACACCAGGTGCAGTTGGTAGAAGTTCATGCCCTTTACGTTCCAGTGGGCAAACTTGGACTGCGAGTACATGTCGAGTGATGCGGCGAGCGTCTTGCTCATCTCGTCGACGACCTGCTTCTTCACGTCGTCAGAGAGCGCGACGCGGTTCTTGTACATGCGTGTGGGCAGTTTGGCCCCGTTTTTCATTTCGTTCTTTTCTGTTTTCGCCATGGTCTTGAGCAGCCTTTCGGAGAGGTGTGATGCATCTCAGAAGGGTCCAAATGCCCGGGCAGGAGCGCAGGTCTGCGCCATTTACCCCGGGGTCATGGCCGCTGACGAAGGTCGTCGAGTACAGGCACCGCTGCGATCAGCAGCAGGACAAGAGCAAGCGGCAGCGTAAACAGAAACCCGGCATGTTTAAAGCCGATAGCGCCCACCACGCCTCCAACAAAAAACAGCCCTACCAGCGAACTCAGAAGGACGAGCTTGGGCCCGTCAAATGCGTCGGCTGCATCGCGGTCACCCGCCGCAGAAGCCAGCATGCGTCCGAGCGCTATGCCGATATCCGTGATCATGCCGGTAACGTGCGTTGTGCGCACTACCGAGTTCGACAGCTTGCTGACGATCGCATTCTGCAGGCCCATGGTGAAGCACAGCAGAAGCACGATCCCGGTGGCGGTGTGGTCGATGAACTCTCGGCCCGTCAGTCCAAAGACAACGAGCAGGCCTGCCTCCGCAAGCACCGGCAGCGCGTATTCACTGTGCAGCGCGTGCCGGCGTGCCCAGCGCACCAGCAGAGTGGTGCAGACCGCACCGGTTGTAAACGACAGAATTGCGGCTAAAGAACCGAACACGACGGCGAGGTTCCCGAGCGCAAGATTGTCGGCCATGGCCGAAGTAATGCCTGACATATGTGACGTGTACTGCCGCACAGCCAGTAACCCGCCCGCATTCGTCGCTCCCGCCACAAACGCGAGGTAGCGCGCCAGCGCCTGGTTGGCCGTCTTCGTGCGCTCACGGCCAGTCAAACGGCGCAGGTAGTGTTGCGGCATCTTTCCATCATCGCAGTAGGTGGTGACGGCACAAACGGCTTAACGCGGTGTTCGCGCTTGCCACTTGGCGATACGTGCGTGGTAGCTTGGTTGACGTCTGCGAGCGAGCCTTCAACAAGCGGGGTAAGTTCGAGCACGAAACGGAGATTCTGAAATGCGTCTTCGGATGCTTCTGGTCCTGCTGCTGAGTGGCTGCTCTTCCCTGCTGGCTGAGGTGCGTCTGCCGAACCTGCTTTCAGATCATGCCGTGCTGCAGCGGCAGCGGCCGGTGCGCATCTGGGGGTGGGCGCGGCCGGGGGAGAACGTGACCGTCAGCTTTCATCAGCAGATGCTGGCCGCTACCGCAGACGACTTCGGGGAGTGGGAAGCCTGGCTGAAGCCTGAAGAAGCCGGCGGTCCGTATGTTCTTACCGTGACCGGCAGCGCATCGGCGGCACCCCTGCGCCGCGAGGACATCCTCGTCGGCGATGTGTGGATCGCGTCCGGCCAGTCGAACATGGAGATGCCGCTGCGTGGCTTCAACGCCCAGACGCCCGTGAAGAACGGCGATGCGGAGATTGCCGCGGCCAACCATCCGCGCATCCGCCTGCTGCTGCAGACGAAGCGAGCGTCGGGTACCCCGATGTCCGACATCAACGAGACCTGGGTGGTCTGCACGCCGGACACCGCAAAGACGTTCTCAGCCGTCGCCTACTTCTTTGGCCGCGAGATCAGCGAAAAAGAGAAGGTGCCGGTCGGCCTGATCGACGCGACCTGGGGCGGTACGCCTGCACAGTCCTGGATAAGCGCGGGCGGCATAGCCGATGCGAACCTGACCAGTGTCTACACCGCGAGTGGCGTGCTCGCGCAGGAGCAGGCACGCTACGACGAGACGAAGCCCGTCTGGACACAGCAGGACGCGGCGGACAAGGCTGCAGGACGTCCGCCGGTGGTTCATCCGCCGCTTGCTGATCGCACGCCCTGGCTGCCCTCGTCGCTGTACAACGGCATGATCGCGCCAGACACGAAATATGCCATCAAGGGTGCGATCTGGTACCAGGGCGAGGCGGACGCATCCGTTGCCTATGGGCCGAACTACACACGTGTTTTCGGGGCGCTGATCGGCGACTGGCGCCGTCAATGGGCACAGGGTGACTTTCCGTTCCTGTTCGTGCAGCTCGCAAGCTGGGCGCCCACCGGCGATCCGTGGAGCACTGTGCGGGATGCACAGCGACGCACGCTGTCGATCAAGAACACTGGCATGGCCGTGACGCTGGACGTCGGCGAGCCAAAAAACATCCATCCTGCAGATAAGCAGACGGTGGGCGCGCGACTGGCTGCTGCAGCGCTCGGTGGCACGTACAACCAGAAGGTCGAGTCGGCTTCGCCAACCTTTGTGCAGGCGACGGTCGAAAACGGCAGCGTACGAGCCTGGTTCTCGCACGCGGCTGGACTGACTACGAGGGGTCAGCCCGTTGGCGGTTTCGAGGTCGCAGGCTACGATCGTAAGTTCGTGCCTGCAGATGCGCGCATCGAGATCGTGGGCGAGGACGAGACTGTCGTCGCCACGGCAGCGACGATTCCCCACCCGCATTACATCCGCTATGGTTGGACGCCGGTCGTGACCAGCTATCTGTACAACAGCGCAGGCCTGCCGACAGGGACCTTTACCTCTGAGCCGTAAGGGGCATCGCTAGCTCTGCTTCCGATAAAGCGTGTAGCTGCCGTAAACACCGACCGGCTGCCAGTGCTGGTGCAGCTCCGCCACCGTAAGTGCGCCCTGCATGAAGGGCTTTTCGCGCACGGGATAGTTGTAGTCAAATCGCATCCGGTAACGCAGGCCGCTGTTATTGATCTTGTTTTCGATCACGAGGTCAACGTCATTCGGCACCATGGCATAGTTGGCCCGCCTCATATCCTGCACCACGCGTTGTTCCGATTCGGCGTCCGCCGGGGGAATACAAAGGTACTGCGGTTCGTAGAGGTCCCGAGCGGTTAGCTGATTCAGAACAGTAAGTGCCTGGTTCAACGGAAAGGCGACCCGCTGGCCGTGCAGGGTTTCGGTCAGCCGCGGCACATCCGCGTCCTCAAGGGGATCAGACCGATGCAGGACGACGCGAGCGATGGGACCTTTCTCGAGCGTGAACTCCTGCGACAGGGTATACAGGCAGAACAGTACGGCAACTGCCATCCAGGTGCGTTGTCCCGTTCGGCCCATCTGGTCGACGGCGATGCAAGCCAGCAGGAATAGCGCCCAGCCATTGAACGAAACGTGCAGTGGATCGCACCGGCCAAGCGCGGGCGCAAGCATCGTAAGACCGGCAATGAAGATGCCGACCAGAACAGCGGAATGATCTTTTCTGCCGGTGAATCGATAGCGTCTCTGGGTACGGATGGCCGCAGCCACAGCCATCGGCGCCAGGCCAACAGCGCAGGCAAGCAAAATGTAGATGTGTGGTGCAGGCCCGAGGATTTCGTTGTAGCCGCCCTTGGCGAACTCGGCCATGGTGCGGAAGTAGTCGCGGCCCATCACCAACGCGAACAGGACTGCGCCCGCCATCGCGCCGCCACTTACGGCTATCCAGCGCTTGTCCCCGTCCAGTGCACGATAAAGCCCATAGCATGCTGCGCCCGCGCTGAATGCCAAGCCAAGCTCCGGAGAGACGGCGAAGTTCAATGCAGCCGCCACAAGAGCGACGATGGCGGCGACGGAGCGTCGATGCTGCCGCGCAAGAATGACGAGTGAAAACGCCGGAAGGATAAACCGGAACGCCGTGTAATTGAGGCCGGCCTGCGGATCAAGCGTCAGCAGCACCAGCAGAGTGAAGGCAATGATCTTCATGCGACCGCTCATCGGTAAAGCGGAAACAGTCCTGTACAGCATCGCAGTACCGACAGCTTCCAACGCGACAAAGGAGACCACGTATCCCGTAGTGATCGAGCATCCGAAAGGGCTCAACGCCCGGATTACGAGCGCCGGCCACCAATACAACAGCGGGCCGTAGGCAAACTCAACATCCCGATACAGTGCGCGGTGAAACACCAGGCCTGAACGCAGTTGCGTAATGAAGTAGCCGGCGTCCGCGTAGTACGTCCCGGAGCGCACCACCAGCGCACAAAGCACGATCGAAAACACCGTGACCACGCCGACCGCAACCAGCAGGTGTACGCGACCCATGCCAGCTGAAAGCGCAGGCCTGCGAAGCCCACTCAACACCGTTGGCCAACGCAGACATGCAGCACAGGTCAGCAGGGAAACGAACGCAACCGCCAGCGCTCCCATGCGATTGTTGCCACCCGCCGTATACGAAGGGGAAAACACCGCCTGTTTCAGCGGGAAAGCGAACTGGAGGACGAACGCCGCAATGAAGGTGGCTGCGAAGACCACTGTCCAGAACAAGACGATTGTTTCCCTTGCAGCTTTCCTCTCGATTTCAGGCGCAAAGTGTTCCTGCTCCCTGGATCGTGGGCTCGCGTAGGCGGAAGAAGACAAGTTTCCCTCTCTGACACCTGCGAGCCCACTCACTAACGGCGGTCTTCGCAGGTTTACTGGCGCGTGTTGTTCGCTGCCAGGGCTGTGCTTGTTAAAGAGGACCGCCGAACCAGGCAGACAGTTCCACTGTCAGCCACCGGAATGGGGCAAGGCTCGAACGTGTTGCGCACGTAGTCCGCCGGCAGATACGCCGTAATCAGGCTGTCCCAGTCGGTGATGACGTCCACCTTCTGCTCGTCCAGAAACTGCGGCAGTTGGTGCCGGCGCTCGGCTTCCAGTGCAGGCCGATTCAGCTTGCCGTCAAGGTTCTCAACGTTGCTGTTGAAGAAACCAACAACGCCGCTTTGGAAGCAGCCCACCCGTGCGTTGGGAAAATACTGATGAATGTAACCAGCCACAATCGTCTGGCTGTTGCCGATGCGACCGGTGTGCAACGAACCATACGTCCAGGTCACAAAGCAAAGCAGCAGGAATGCCGGCACCGCGACTGCATACCTGCGCACCTGCGGCACCGACACAAGAAGGGCAGCCAGCAACGGAATAGTGACCACCGACAGAATGGACGAGTACCGATAGTAGAAGTGGACGGCATTGAAGAAAATGACGTAGAGCACGACCAGGCCCGCGAACGCCGGAACCCAGATCCATCCGAGCGAAACCGACTCTCGCGGACTGCGAAGCGCGCCGCTCTTACCAGGGCGCAGCAGCCAGATCAACACGATGATGCTCAGGATCCCCACCAGCGTGGACACAGTCGACATGCCCGCGTACGACCAGGGCACAAGGTGTCCCACAACGGCAAAAAGCATACGAACGCAGCGGTTTGGAAGCGTAGCGAGGGTGACGAGCGTGGATTCGGCCCGGCCCGATGAAGGCAGCCACGTCCCATCCACCCGGTGAACGAAGAGGAACCACGGTGAGACCAGCAACAACGCGATGCCCCCCGCCAGCAGCGCTCGCGCGGGATCGATCAGGCGCTTCAGAAGCAGGACAGCGAGAACACAGGCAAAAATCAGGCCAAAGTCAATGCGGGTCTCGCCTGCCAGTCCTGCGGCGATGCCGAGCAACGCTGCTTCGCGCGTGCTGGTGTGACCGGCGGCAGCAATCCGCTGAGTCGAGAGAACGCAGACAGCAAGGAACATCAGGTACAAGCCTGTTTCGAGCCCATACGTGAATAGTCGAAAGAGTGTGTAGTCAGACAGAACCAGAAGAAAGGCGAGAGCCTTCGCTGCCGGTGCATACTCTGGAGTAACGAGCCTTCCGGTGATTGCGGAGATCTGTGCAGCAAACGCGATCAGCAGCACTCCGCCGAGTACCAGCACCGATCGCACCAGGTCCATCTGGTTACCGCCGAACCGCTGGACGACCCAGTCCAGACCTGCAAATACAACCGTGGCGAGCGGCTGTATCCCGGTGGCCTCCATCTGGCCGTTGTAGGTCACAGTGCCGTGACTGGCGATGTTCTCCGCCACGGTGAGCATGTAATAGCCGTCTTCACCGACTGGCTTGTCCATCAGAAATGGGAAGTGTCCGTTTCCAGTCATATGACCAGGAAAAGTCGTCGGAGAGAACACCGCGAGTGCGGTTACGTAACAAAGCAAAAGTACAGCAGCGGCGAAACCACTCCATCGCCAAGCGGACACACCTGCGCTATTCCTGTCAACGAACATAGACCCTCTGGGGTAACAAGATTGACCAGTTGCGCAGGTAGTTTAGAGCAGATCAGGCCAGTAACTGGATGTGCGTGAGAACAGTGCCATAAGCCGACAGGTAAACTGTATGAGGTCGAAAAGAGGCATAACTGCACGATGAGTTCGGGATTTACATGGACAAGCGCGTTTGGCAAAGGCAGCGGATGGCTGCTGCAGAAGATAGTCAACGGCCTCGCGCTCTCAAGAATTTCGCCGAACACGCTTACCTTTATCGGCCTGATCATCAACATCGCCGCGGCATTCTTCTTCGGTTACGCACGCGGCAGCAATGCACATCGTATGTTTCTGTACGCTGGTTTGATCCTGATCGGCGCGGGCCTCTTCGACATGGTGGATGGCCGCGTCGCACGGCAAACCAACCAGGTTTCGGTGTTTGGAGCCTTCTTCGATTCCGTCATAGATCGTTACAGCGATGTGGCTATTTTCTTTGGCCTGCTGGTGTTCTATGCCCGTGGCAATCGGTTTGTGTACGTGGTGCTGGTTGCGTTTGTCATGACCGCATCCCTGATGATCAGCTACACGCGAGCGCGCGCCGAAGCTCTCATCGGCTCGTGCAAAGTCGGCTTTATGGAACGGCCGGAACGGATTGTGTTGGTGATCCTGGGCGCTCTTTGTGATCGCTGGGGCGTGATGGCGCCCGCGCTATGGGTGCTCGCGTTCCTCTGCACAGTCACCGTGATCCATCGCATCCGCTACACCTATGTGCAGACAGAGCTACGCAAGCTACATCCCGCTACGCGCTAGTCGCTGGCCTGATGACGTTACCTGCTCAAGAACACCCAGCAGGTCTCGGCTGACATCGTACCAACTGCGATGATGGCGGCTGGCGATCTCGCCGGCTGACCACTGCTGAGAGAGCGTCTCATCGAGCGCGCGTGCGAGTGCGTCTGCATCTGCGGGAGGCACAAGGCATCCGCTTCGTGCGTCCATCAGTTCTGGAATGCCGCCGACATTCGTGCTGACGACAGGCCGGCCTGAAGCGAGCGCTTCGAGGACGACGTTGGGGCAGCCCTCCATGTAGCTGGGCAGCGTAAACAGGTCCGCGGCAGCCATCCATTGCGCAACGGTTGCTGTTGTAGCGGCAGGCACGAACGTCACAGCGGCCTCAAGCTGATGCTGTGCGATAGCGGATTGCAGCAGCGGCTTGTCCGAGCCGTCGCCTAGCAGGAAACACCGCAGCAAAGGCCGGCGTGGGCGAAGTGCAGCAATTGCCGCGATCAACTCGCGCAGACCCTTGCGGACGTCAAGACGACCAGCGTAAAGAATGATCTGAGCCTCCGCGTCCAGGCCAAGTGCTTGGCGCGCCGCTCCCTTATCCTGCGGGTGGAAGATGGTCGTGTCGCAGCCGTTTAGGATCGCCCGGCTGTCTGCCGCGCCCAGCCTCCGGGCGGTGCGGGCGAGATCGTTGCTCACCGACAGGGTAACGCTCGCGCGGCGCAACGCGGCCCGGGTAAACGCACCGACCAGCCGGTCAGGGATGCGGTTCAGGTCGGACCCGATCGCGGTCAGAACCACGGGCAGGGAAAGCGCTTCAGCAATCCGCACGGCCGCGTAGCCGTCGGGGTACACAACATAATTGAGGATGACGTCAGGCCGCCACGCACGCACATGCGGCAGCAGGCGGCGGAACATCGTCCAGCCGTTCAGCGGACGCGAAATCACCGGCAGAACCGGATATGGGATGTACTGCGCGTTGACCTCGTCCGGCTGCCATGTACGGTCGATGCCCGGCGCGCCGGTCTTTGGCCTGAGCAGCTTCGGGTACGCGGCTTCCGGATAGAACACTTTGAGTTCGCAGTCCTTCGCAAGCTGCTTGAGTGTCTGGTACGCGGAATGGCCTGCCCATGGCTGCGCCGAGGTTGGGAAGTACTGCGTGACGACTGCGACTCTCATGCGCGCTGCACCGTCGTTAAGGACTGCAGCAGATCAGCGTACCGTTTTGCGAGCGGCAGGCGATGGTAGCGGGCGATCGCTTCGAGATCCGGGGCAAAGCCTTGAGCGCTACCAGCCAGCGTATCCATCAGGAGATCCCGAATCGCGTTGGCATCGGCAACATCGGCCCATCGTCCTGCACGGGTTTCGTCCAGCCGGCGGCGCACGTCCCCGTGCGGATGCACCGCCGCGATGATCGGTCTGCCGGAGCATAGATAGTCGTAGAACTTGGCAGAGACATTGACGGGGTCATGCGAGATAAGCAGCACAAAGTCTGTCTCATCGAGCAGGCGAAGCGCGTCGGCCTGCGGCAGGAATCCTACCAACTCAACGGTCGGTCCAAGGCGCAGGAGCGTGTCACGATAGACACTCTTCTCAAAATGGCCGACAAAGCGGACAAGCAGACGAGACCGGATGTCGTCGGGCAGCGACAACACTGCTTCCACAAAGCTGGTCGGCTCAGTCGAGCCGTACACAGTGCCCAGGTACGTCAGCACAACGCGTTTCCCGGAGAGCTTGCGCGCATGCTGCAGCAAAGCAGCAGGCATCGAGCCGTCGAACCCGTTCGAGATGGTGACGAACTTCGCATCGGGTTGCGAGGGATAACGCGCACGTATGGCGTCGCGAGCCGATTCCGTGACAGCGACAACGGCCGTTGCCGCCTCGACTGCCTCCCGCTCCGTCCTCTCGGCGACAGCGCGAGCGCGTGGGTTGGCATTCAAACTGACAAGGTGAAGCGTGGTGTTGAGCCATTCATCGCGAAAATCGAGCACGATTGGCAGGTGCGGGTATCGCTTTCGCAGCCCCTTCGCGAGCATCACGCTCGAGAATGGCGGGACGGTAATGATGACCGCGTCAATCGAGCGCTTGCGCACGATGCGTTCTGCTGCGCGAATCGCAAACGGCAGCCATCCGATCTGCGGATCGGGCAGCAGCAGGTTGGCGACCAAAGTTTTTAGCGCATTCGGCCTCGTCGGAGTCGCGGACGTCCTGGACTGTGCCGGAGCTTTGCCCCCTTCGCGCTGGAGCAGTTTCTTGATGCCCTTCCGCAGGGCAAATGGCAGGTCCAGGGTCCACGTGCGATGCACTCGCACGGAGTCCGGCACCTGCGCCAGCAGTGCTTCATCCCGAATCACCGCAGGCGCATTGCGTGCCGTAAGTACGTCCACGTTTACACCGCATTGGGGCAGGTACTTTGCCAGGCTGAGCGCCCGCATGACGCCGACACCGCCCGCCGGCGGGAATGAGAACGTGATCAGCAGGACGTTCATGCCGGTGGTCCGATCAGCGACGTTCCAGCCGCGGCAGTAAGCCCTTCGATCGCGCAGAACATCTCGTACGCAGTCGCCCAGTGCAGTTCCAGGCCACGCTGTTCGGCTGCCTGTTGAATGTCGCGAAACATGGGCTCGAGCGAACCTGCACCGGGTGCCTCGCCCAGAAGCGCAGCGGCGTTGTCCTCGCGCGCCGTATGGCCGTAGAGCTTCAGAAAAACGTCTTCTCCAATACGCGGAGCAAGGTCGAGCCAGCAGCCGACACGGTACGCCGTGGGCTGGTCGTACGCGGCAAGCTCGCCCGCCTCGATCCGTGGCACCAGTCGCTCGCGAAATCGCAATCCAAGAGGACCGGGGACCATCAGCAGGTCGCCACGCCTGCCGCCGCCGGGTACTGCGTCCAGACCGCGATCGAAGCCTCGTGGCTTGTCCGGATCACCGGTCGTCCAGTAGATGCGGTTCGCGATGCGGCCCTGCGTTGCCGAGGGTAGCGAAGGCATGGTGAAGTCGGCATAGCACCCCAGGTCACGCAGCGCCTGCAGTTCGCCGGTGACTCCGCACCAGCGGCCGTCCGGCCGTGAATTGTCGAGTGCCCAGTTGCCATGAATGAAACCGAAGACCAGCTGCCCGTTGTGCATGCGGAGAAAGCCATGGTCTTCATGCAGTCGCTTCAGAAACTCTGTGAGCTTGTCTCGCAGGCCCTGGTTGGTGTCGTTGTCGTGGTGGATATGGACATCGACATCAGCGATGCCGGCGCGTTGCATGTCCTCAAGCGCAGCGACCACTTCGCGCTGGTACTCCTCCTGCGGATAGAAGAAGGTGAACTTCGGTGGATGTCCATCCGCGTCGCGCGGAGCGGCGGCTGCGATTTCAGGCCAGCGTCGCTGCCAGTGCGCCACCCGTGCCAGTCCCTGGGCCAGCGAAACGTTCCCTCCCATAGGTTCGTAGTGATCGGTGATCGCGACCCACAGGCGCTTTGGCCGGGTGCCACCAGTCAAGCGTTCCAAGCGGCTTCGCAGATAACTTGGTACCCACAGCTCTGCGTGCTTCGGCAGGTTCATGCGCGACGTTCTCCCGACAGCGCAGCGGGATGGAGCAGTCGTTTAGGCTGGTGGCAGCTATGAAGATTGTGCATGCCGTCTACAGCATGGAACTGGGCGGCGCAGAGATGCTGGTCGCGCAACTTGGACGCATGCAGCGGGCCGCCGGTCACGACGTAAGTGTGTGTGCATACAGCAAGCTGGGTCCGCTGGGCGAGGTGCTGCGCGACGAGGGTCTGCACGTGCACGTGCTGGGCGAAGCGCATCCCGCAAAGACGATGTGGCGCTACCTTCGGCTCTTTCGCTCGATGCGACCTGACGTCGTGCACTGCCACAATCCCGCCCCAACGTTGCAGGCCGCCATGGGAGCGCGAATGGCAGGCGCAAAGTGCGTTGTGGCCACGCGGCACAGCCTGGTGTCGCCCCCGTATGACCGTGCAGCAGAGGCCAAGTTCAGCGTGATCGCGCGATGCTTCGTCAACGTGGTGGTTGGCATTTGCGACATCACCTGTGACAACCTGCGCGGAGCTCCGCTGGCCCGGCGCAGGCAGATCATGCGCGTCTACAACGGCGCCGCTCCTCTTGAAGAAGCGATCCCGACCGCATCGCCGGAGGGCGAGTGCATTCTGCTGTTTGTAGGTCGGCTTGCCGAGGTGAAAGACCTGCCGACGATGCTCCGTGCATTTGCAGTGGCCATCGAGCACGAACCGCGCCTGCGGCTGTGGATCGTTGGCGATGGCGCGGTGCGCGCCCGTTTGCAGGGCCTGGCCGAGGAACTCGGTCTCGGTGGCCGAGTCCGCTTCTGGGGTCAGCGGCTCGACACCGCGGCATTCTTCCGCGCTGCCGGTGCCTTTGTCATGTCCTCTGTATCGGAGGGATTGCCGATGTCGCTGCTGCAGGCCATGTCCATCGGTCTGCCCGCCATCGTGACGGATGTCGGCGGCATGGCCGAGGTGTTGAAGCTCTCTGGCGGCGGGTTGCGTGTCCCGGTTGGCGACGCGAATGCCATGGCCGGTGCGATGGTGCGCATGGCGACCGATGAATCGTCCCGCAGAGCCTTTGGCGAGAAAGCGCGCGATGCATACGCGGCGCACTTCACACTGGAACAGATGGCAGCCGCCTACGAGCGCATCTACCTGCAGCGCGGACGCATTGGTTAGAGCGTTTTCGCAAGTACCTGTCTGAGCTGTCCGTCGACGTGCTTCGCTGGCGCTCAAGAACGCTCCTTTGCGCCCCACATCGCGTCGCCTAACGCGGGCGTTGGAGACCATGTCTTCCAGAGTGGGCCGCTTGTGAACACGAATCGGAACAGGCCCGCAACAGCAGCGGCATTCAGTACCAGCAGCGCACCCGCAGGCCCTAGAAACTTGTTCAGGACAGGAATGCGGACAGCCAGTCCGAGTAAGGCCAAACCCCAGAACGCCGTCTGTGCAATCGCGACCGCCATCCACAATGCGGAGGAATGTCCGAGCGCCCAGGCTGTCACCAGCATGAGCAGCAACGCATAGGGTACGAGGAGCCGGAACAGCTTATGAGACACAAGCTGGAACCGGACCGGGTTATCACCTGACAATATCCATGGCGCAGCGGCGACCAGTTGGAAGTTACCCGCGAGCGTACGGACCTTACGCTGAAACTCACCTTTCGCGGTCGCGGGCCATGTGTCCGTCACGGTAGCCGACCGATCCAGTACGGAGCGATAGCCCTGCCGTATCACCGTAAGCGGCTGAAACATGTCATCGAGGATCAGGCCTGGCGGGAACGAGCGCGAAAGACGGCGCCGCACGGCATAGAAGCCACCGTAAACGCCGACCGGTGAGTTCCAGTTTGCCTCTGACGTTCGTATCCACTGCTCGTACTTCCAGTAGGCTCCGCCCATACTGGATGCGGCAGCGTCCTGCGCGTCGCCACGGGTCACCACCAGCTCCCCTGCGACGCAGCCTACCTGTCGATCGGCGAAGTTGCTGATCATCGAGCGCAAAGCACCTTCTTCAAGGCGGGGACGAATGTCGACGAAGACAACCACTTCGTGAATGGCCTTGAGCAGCGCCTGGTTCAACGCCTCTGCCTTGCCTACCTGCTCAGTCAACGGCAAGACCTTGAGCCGCGGGTCGCGGAACTCCTCCAGCATGATGGCAGTGTCGTCGGTCGATCCGTCCGAAACGACAATGATCTGCCTGACAATGTCCGGATCGAGCGCGAGCAGATGCTGCATCTTCGCTTCGAGGATTGCGGCACCGTTGTGCACCGGCATGATGATGGTGACAGCAAACTTTTCTTTTGGATCGCGATACCAGCGACGCGGCCGCCAGCGGGCCATGCCCGCTGCGATCAGCGGATACCCGGCGTAGGTGTACGCCACAAACAGAAAAGCCGCCCAGAAGAGCAGCTCTCCCAGCGGCTGTAGAACTCCCTGGAACATTGGGATCACTGCGCGCCCTTGCGGCGCAGGATGATCTTGATCGTCTCGAACATGATGAGGAGATCGAAACCGAGCGAGGCGTGCTTCACGTAGTACAGGTCGTACGCGAGCTTTTCGCGTGCCTCGTCGAGCGTTGCGCCGTAACCGTAACGCACCTGCGCCCAGCCCGTAAGACCCGGGCGGATGATGTGGCGCAGATCATAGAAGGGCAGCTGTTCTACCAGCCATGGCACAAACTCCGGCCGCTCGGGCCGCGGTCCGACAAAGCCCATCTGTCCGCGCAGCACGTTCCAAAGCTGCGGCAGTTCGTCAATGCGGGTCTTCCGCATAAACAGGCCGATGCGGGTGACGCGTGGATCGTTCTTCGAGGCCCACTTTGCGCCGGCAGCTTCGGCGTCCTGACGCATGGTGCGGAACTTGTATACCGGAAACTGCTTGCCACCCTCACCTACGCGAACCTGCCGAAAGAAGATCGGCCCGGGCGACGATATGCGCACCAGCAGCATAAACAGAGGGAAAAATGGTGCTGCAAGCAGCAGGCCGATGGCCGCGGCCAGCATCGATGCAACGCGACGCGTGAACTGCTGCGATGCCTTGACCCGGAATCCCTCGGAGTACAGGAACGAACTGGGGCGCAGGCCTTCGAGCTGGATCTTGCCATTCAGCCGTTCCAGCAACTGCGTATCTTCTTCCACCACGATCCCGCGAAGCTTCAACGTCAGCAGGTCAGTCATCGGCATTTCGCCGCGACGATCTTCCAGCGCAATGACGATGTGATTGACCGGCTGCTTCAGGGTAAACAGGCACTTCACGATGTCGGCGGCACTGTTCATCTGCTCGCCGTTCATCTCAAAGTTGCAGCTGATCACGTCCATGCCAAGGTCTTTACGGCGCTCGAGCGTTTCTGCGATGAACTGTGCGCGCGGCCCCTTGCCGAGCACGCACACGCGCTCACGGAAGACACTTCTTGCGGCCACCCAGGCGTAAAACCGACGCCACAGGCAAAGCACAAGTCCAAGCAACAGCAGGGCCAGCGGAAACACCTGACGGCTGATGCTGAACTCCGGGTAGAAATAGACCACTGCCGCGACCAGCAGGCAGACACATCCGAGGGCCAGCACGATGCGGAAATAGATCTCCCGCCGATCGAACAGCAGGTCCGGCTCATATAGATCGAAGTAGTATGCCACCGTCATGGTCGCGATGGTGAGCGCGACGATCTTGGCTGCGCCATACTCGTAGTTCAGAGTGACGTAGGCATTCTGCCCGAGGACAAGCCACACCGCCGCGTACAAGCAACTGCCGATGATCAGCGATTCCGAGATCAGCAGAAAGACCGTACGAGTTGGGTAGTACACGTTGAGAAGACGGATCACTGCTCGCCTATTTCTCGGGACCATACCCATAATAAGCGGGTATGTTGCGTTCTTCGACAGCATTCAGAACTACGCCAAGCAACGTCGAGGCCTGCAGTTCGGCCTGGGCCTTCTGCGCATCCTGATAACGGGTCATACCGGCGCGCACTACAAGTAGCACGCCATCACAATACCTCGCCAGGCTGACCGCGTCACTGACCAGCGTCACGGGCGAGGAGTCCACCAGGATCCAATCGAACAAAGGCCTGGCGTAGTTGAGCAAATCTCCAAAGCGTGAATCGTGCGAAAGATCCGCCACCTGGTCGGTAAGGCCGCCTCCCGCGATGAACGTGAGCTGGGCAAGCCCGGGATGTGCAGAGATCGTGGCTGCGTCTGCCTTCTGCATGACCTCCCACGGCTGTGCGGCACCCGAGAGGAAGTCAGCCAGCCCCGGGCGCGCAACGGTCCCAAGATAGTTGTGTAGTGTGTAGCGGCGCATGTCGCCGTCAATCAGCAGCACGCGCGTGCCGCGGTGATGGCTCAGGGCAACAGCAAGGTTTGCCGTTATGAAGCTCTTGCCCTCCTGCGGACTGGCGCTGCTGACGAGTACGACCTTGAGTGGCCGCACGCTGCGGAACTCGATGAGGCGCGACCGCAGACGGCGAAACTGCTCAGCCGTTGAGGTGCGCTGCTGCAGTGTCGGCAGGTCCTGCGCATGCGCATCCCATGGCATCTCCTGGGCCTCAGACGGAGTGCCCGTGGCGAACATCATCTGCTTCGGCTGATATTCAATCTGGACCGCCTCCGAGGCCTTCTCTGAGAAGTCCGGGGTGGGCTGCTCGCCGGCTGCAATGCGGTTCAGCTCGGTTCGCAGAAGTTCCTGGTAATTCGTATTCATTGCAACTTTCCTGTTCCGCCGAGATCCATGGACAGATCGCCGCCACCATCCTCATCGACTGACTTGGGCCGGTGCTGAGGTGCAGTCTACCCACATGTATCAGGTGGAGGGTAGTTCAAGCTGTGCGCCGCGTGACATTTCAATCTGTTTGGAAGGGCTCGCACCGACACGCTCTATCTCACCCAGCGTGTTGAGCCGCAGAAACGCATAGATATCGTCCTCTGTGCGAATCGCGGTGTTGCGATACTCCAACAGCGCGCTGATCGCGGCGCCAAGCACCAGACCTAACGCGAACCCACCTGCAGCGAAGAAGCCCCGTTTGGGGAAGGCCGGCGAATCCGGCAAGCTGGCAGCATCGATAACGCTGAACTGTTCACCCTGTTGACGACGTTCCAGGCTGGTTGCCATCTTAGACTGGTTCATCTTGGCGAGCAGGTCGTCGTAAAACTTCTGCGCGGTCTGGTAGTCGCGCGTCAACTCTTTGTACTGCTCCTCGACCAGCGGCGAAGAGGAGATCCGATCCTGGTACAGCTTCACGTTGTTCTGGATTTGCTGCTGTTCGGCGCGCTTCGCATTGATGCCGGCATCAGAGGCCTGAATGGCGGCCTTCAATTGCTGCACGCCGAGCGAGTCGCGGGTTTTGGGAGCCGCGCCACCGGCTGCGGTTCCCACCGGCGTCTTCATCTGGTTCTTCAGATCCGCGATCTTGCGCTTCACCGCAATCACGTCCGGATAGTCCGGCGTGTAGCGTGCAGTCAGGTCGGCTTCCTCAGCCTCCAGCGCCGAGAGCTGTACCTGACGATCGTCTGGCACGGCCTTGATCTCGTTGCCAGCGGTGTCACGCATCTGCTGCTGCTGCGACAGGAGCGATTCCTGGTAGGCCCGGTCCTGTTCCATCCGTGCGAGCTGCTGTGTCGCAGCCTGCAGCTGGGTGTTCAAGCTGGTGAGCATGTCAAGGTTTGGCGCCTGCTGGCCGGGCAGCTTGCCGATGTACTTCCGCTGAAACTCAGCCAGTTTGGCGTCCTGCGCGTCGAGGTTCGCCTTTGCCTCAGTCAATTGCGATTCGAGGAAGTCCGTTGTCCCCTGGGCTGACTCTGCCCGCGAGCGCAGATCGTTGCCGATGAACAGTGACGTTATCTCGCTGCACACCTGCTGCGCGACACGCGCGTCACCGGCGGTGAACATGATGTAAAAGCCCGGCAGGCCGCCGGCGTGGCTGATCTCTGACCGGATGGGCTTCACATCGATGTTCTTGCGGACCGCGTCCACGCGCTCGTCCATCTTGGCGCCGGGATACAGGTTGAAGCGCTCGATGATCGGCTGGATACGCGACCGGCTGAGAATCTGCTCTTTCATGGAGCCAAGCCGCTCATCGATGTCGGTCGTGACTACGGGTTTCACGTAGTCGTCCGGCACCTTCTGCCCTTCGATCAGTACCAGCGTCTGCGAGACGTACCTGGGCGAGAGCGTGAAGCTGACACCAAGCGCTGCGATCGAAAGAAGGATCGCGGGAATGATTAACCAGAGTGCGCGGCGCTTCAATATGGCGACGTAGTCCGCGACTTTAAGAGGACGATGACCAAGCACAGGCTACCTTCTCCTCGTCAGACGAATGGGTTTGGGCGCATACGTCACGCCAAAGCTGATCACGTTCGCTACGCCGTTGAACGCATTGTCCGTTACCAGCAACTGGCTAACCGTCTGGTACTCCGCGGCATAGCTGCCGTAGACGGACCAGTGTTCTCCCAGGCGGCGGCTGCCCTGTACGCCGCCCGCTACTGACGACGTGCTTGTGTACAAGCCGGACGACTGATCCGCGAGCGTTCTGGCGCTGCCGTAACTGGCAAACAATCCGCCGGTCCAGTTATCGCTGAACCGCCGCTGCGCTGCGCCGGTGAAGTTGTTGGTCAACGCGCCGTACAGCACGCCGGAGCCGGTGCTGGTGCCATGGCTGTAGCTGGCAGTGTAGGTGTCATGCCGGCGAAAGTAGCTGCCACCCGCAGCAATGGAAAGGTTGGTGCTCGATGGGATGAGCGTCGAATCGGAACCATGGGTCCACTGCGGGCCCAACGAAGCGAATACGTTGAAGTGGGCGCTGAAGCTGTGCTGAAAAATGCCGACCACGCTCTGCGAGGTGAATGACACGTTGGACTGCGGATACGTGGCGAGCGCGTAGGTGTAGCCGGCACCGACCGTGGTGGCCTGCGTGAAGGCATGGTCCAGTTCGCCACCCGCGATCAACTGGTCATTCTCAATGCCGTTGCCATCCAGGAAGTGCTGCTTGGTATAGCTGACGGAACTGCGAACGCTGTCGCGTCCCGTCAAGCGCACGGTCGCACCGCCGATGGCAGTGTTCGTGATGCGCCGGCCGAAGTTGGTCAGCAGCGCATCTCCGGGAATAATGCCCGTGCCGATGGAAGAGGTCCCGATGTCGCCCACGCCCGGCACGCCCGACAGACCAAAGCGCGGCGCAACCGGCAGATAGCTGACCAGGTCGCTGAGAAGGAATGTCCACTTGCGGGTATTAAGGACCTGGGAAATGCCGAGATTCTGAAAGGACGAGGACGGCTGACCGTTGTTGCCGAAGAAGTATCCGCCGCTGTAGACGAAGCTGAGCGGATGCCGCTCGCTGCCGGAAACGTATCCCGCGGAGCCGGAGATGTTAAAGCTGTCTGAGGGCCCGTCCACGCCGTTGTAGCCGAAGATGAGGGACTCCGACGCAGACAGGCTGTAGGTCAAAAGATCGGCTTGCGTATTGCTGCTGGGCTGCGACGCCGAAGGTGCGACGCTGGCCGCGGCCTGCGCCAGGGCAGCCGGGGCAGAGGCCACGCTTCCCAGGACCGCAACAGAGCCGATGATGAGATGTAACTGCTTCAAGGGATGACCACCGTATCGCCGGTCATCAGAACTATAGCCTCACTCGGCTGACCTTTGAGTGCCTTCTTGTAGTCAAACGGAATTTTTGTTTGCTTACCCGGTTGACCGCGAAGAATGTAGGCGTGCTTGCCAGAGGAGAAACTGTTCAGACCACCCGCCGCGGCAATTGCTTCCAGCGGAGTCATATTCGGAGTCAGGTCAATGGCTCCAATCCTCTGCACTTCACCCACCACGTAGACTTTCTGACTATTGACCGCTGTGACAGTTACGGTCACCAGGGGTTCCTGGATGTACTTCTTCAGCATTTCGGTCAACGTGTTTGAGAGCTCCATGGGCGTCGTACCCGCCGCTAGAACGTCACCGAGCAGAACCAGCGAGATCTTGCCATCGGGCCGGACAGGAAAGACGCCGGAGAGCTGCGTCTCTTTCCAGACCGTCACCTGCAGGGTGTCATAAGGACCGATCCGATACTCCGGTGACAGGGCCATGCTGTTGGATTTGGGCGGCCCTAACGTGGTCGTCGCGCCCGCTCCACCGGTCGGCGTGCCGGGCTTGGTCTGAGGAGCAGCCTGCGCAGGAGGCGCTGCGGACAGCACGGGCCTTGCGGTCACCTGCCCAAGACAGGGCGAAGCCAGCGTGAACACCAGCAGAAAGCAGTTGATTCTGATCTTCATGCAGTTCCTTGCGACGGAGGGGAGTTCGCCAGAAGTACGCAATACCCGGAAAAAACTTTTCAGCCTGACAGTATATTTGCGGCGGTGATGCATCCTTCGCACTTCCAGTGTTTCACTTGGGATGCGAAAATGGAAGTGTTTACAGTACAAGTGTTCCTCACAGTGATGTCATATTCCTTATCGGCAAGTTGCCGATAAGCATCGCAAGAGATGTGCGGGATTAAAGACCTTCAGAAAGAGCCACGAGCATGAGCAGTCAAACGGCCTTCCCCGTGCCCGTACTTCCCGGGACGGAAACTGCGGACCGGAGCCGCAGTTTTGCGGGTATGCCGATTTGGGCTGCGGGTCTGCTGGGCGCTCTGGTTGTCAGTCTTTATGTGCGTGTCGGCATCAAGCTGGTCGAGGACTGGTACATCATTCCCGACTTTGCCCACGGATTTCTCATCCCGTTCTTCTGCGCGTACGTGGTCTGGGAGAAACGTCACATTATCCGCGAGACGCCGCTGGAACCCACGTGGGCCGGGGCCGGGCTGGTGCTGCTGGCACTGTGCACCTATATCACCGGTATCTACGGCGCTGAGCTTTTCCTGGCGCGGCTTTCCGGCATCATGCTGCTGTTCGGCCTGATCTGGACCTTCGCCGGATGGCGCATGTTGCGTGTTCTGCAGTTTCCCCTGCTGTGCCTGTTGCTGGCACTGCCGTTTCCCGCGGTGCTCTTCAACCAGATCACGTTTCCTCTGCAGCTGCTGGCGTCGCGCGCTGCAAGTGCGATCCTGCCGCTGATGAATGTGCCCGTGCTGCGCGAGGGCAATGTGATCGAGCTGCCGATGATGAGGCTCGAGGTCGCAGAGGCCTGCAGCGGCATACGTTCCCTGATGAGCCTGTTCACCGTCGCCGTGATCTATGGGTACCTGCTTGAGCCATCAACCTGGCGGCGGACGCTGCTCGCACTCGCCAGCATCCCCATTGCCGTGGCGGCCAACGCCCTGCGCATTGTTGGAACAGGCCTGTGTGTGCAATTCTGGGACCCGGAAAAGGCGATGGGCTTCTTTCACGAGTTCTCGGGATGGCTCATGTTCCTGTTCTCGTTGGGACTGGTCTACCTGTTACAGAGGGCGATGGTGCTGATGGGTCGTCGACACGAGGCGCCCGCTGCATGAACTGGTTACGATACAGCGTAGTCACGGCCATGCTGGCCGGCACGGCATCCATGTTGTTCCTGCGCAGCAGCGTCGACAAGGTCCCGGCCGGCGTTCCGCTGGAGCTGTTGCCGCACGACGTGATGGATCGGCATGCAATTGATGTGCCCATCGACCCGCATGCGCTCGAGCTGCTGGGCAAAGGCATCTTTCTGAATCGGCTCTACGTAGGCAGCGAAGCCGAACCCAATGCTCAACATGCCATACCGGTGAGCCTGTTCATTGGCTACTTTCCAACGCAGCGCACCGGCCAGGCGATCCACTCACCCCAGAACTGCCTGCCCGGTGCCGGCTGGACCTTCGAGTCCGAACGGACCATCCGCATACCCGGTGCAGACGGCAAGCAGTATGAAGTGGGCGATTACATCATCACGGACGGCCAGCAGCGGCAGGAGGTCCTGTACTGGTACCGCGCGCACGGCCGCAGCATTGCCAGCGATTTCCGTGCAAAGTTGTACATGCTGATCGACGCCATTCGCTACAATCGGACGGACGGCGCCCTCATCCGTGTGATCACTCCGATGGTGGCAGGCGAACCGCCTGACGCTGCACGGCAGCGAGCGATCTCTTTTGCGAGCGACATCGCGATCATGTTGCCGGCCTACGTGCCCGATTGATCGCAGAACGTATGTTGCAGGAATAAAACGCAGCAAAAGTCTGCTCGAATGAGCTACATTTCTTCACGTACACTGCCAGCTTTGCCGATGTCGCAAGAGAATGACACCAATGACCCAGACGAACGTGTTTCGCTCCCTTCCACTGCGGCTTGCCGCCGTTGCCCTGCTGCCTCTTTCCTTCCTTTCCGGCTGCAACCGCGATCCCAACGTCCGTAAGCAGAAGTATCTCGAAAGCGGTCAGCGCTACGCCAAGGAAGGCAAGTACCGCGAAGCCAGCCTGCAGTTCTTCAACGCCCTGAAGGCCGACAAGAACTTCGGGCCGGCGCACTACGAACTTGGCAAGGCGTTCCTGAAGATGGGCATGCCGACACAGGCGTTCCCGGAACTGCAACTGGCCGTGGCGCAGACGCCGCAGAACATGGACGCGCACATCACCCTGGGTTCCCTGCTGCTGGAGGCACGTCTGCCGGACAGGGCGGCTCAACAGGCTGATTTCGTTCTGAAGCAGCAGCCGAACAACGTTGACGCAATCGCGCTTGAGGCGAACATCCAGGCGGTGCGCGGTCAGCGGGACCAGGCCATTGAGACCATCGACAAGGCGCTCGCCATCAGCCCGAACCGGTCTGATCTGCACGCGTCGCTTGGCTTGTTGCAGGGCGAGGGCGGCAAGAACCTGCCCGTCGCGCGACAGGAGCTGGAGAAGGCCGTTGCCCTTGATAACAAGAATGTGCAGGCGCACATGCTGTTGTCAGCGCTGCTGAGCGCCCAAAACGATCTGCCCGGAGCCGAGGCGCAGCTGAAGGCTGCCATCGCGGCCGATCCGAAGCAGTTGCAGCCGCGTGTCGCGCTGGCCGCGATGTACCTGCGGGCGAACAACACGGGAGCCGCGGAACAGACGATCGCGCAGACGAGCGACGACTTTGCCGACGATCCCGAAGGTGCGGGCATGCTGGAGCGCTACTATCTGCGCACCGGACAGTTCAGCAAGGCAGAGAACGCCTACCAGGGTCTCGCCTCGAAACATCCAAAGAGCTATTACACCCAGATTGCATATGCCCGGATTCTTGCCGCCGACGGCAAGAATGACAAGGCGAACGCGCTCGTCGCCAAGCAGGAAGAAAACCATGGCAGCGATCCGCAATACGTGCGGCTGAAGGCTGCCCTGCTGCTGCACGACGGCAAGCCCGACGACGCATTCAAGCTGCTGCAGAACGCCGTCCGCAACAACCCGGACGATGTCGATCTGAAGGTCCAGCTCGGCTTTCTTGCCCGCGATCGCGGCGACATGGCAACGGCCGATACGAACCTGCGCGCGGCTCTGCAGCGGAATCCTTCCAACATGAGTGCCGCGAGCGGCCTTGCCGAAGTCGAGAATCGAAAGGGCGACAACGCAGGTCTGCGGCAGCTGGCGGACAGCATGATCCGGCTCTATCCGAAGGCCTCGACGCCGTATCTCTGGCGCGGCACCGCGAACGCAAACGACGGCCATATGGATACAGCTACCGACGATCTGCAGACGGCGCTGAAGCTCGACCCAAAGAACGCACAGGCGCTCACCATCCTGGCGCAGATCAAGCTGAAGCAGGGCAAGACGGCCGAGGGCAAGTCCATGCTGGAGCAGGCTCTGGCCGTCGATTCCAATTCGACTGCCCTGATGCAGCTGGTCCGCCTCGATCTGCAGGCGAAGCAACCGGACGCCGCTCTTTCCCTGATGCAGCAGCAGATTGCGCGTAATCCCAAGAACAGCACGCTGCTGGTCGAGCTCGCCTCAGTGCAGATGGCAGCGAAGGATCCGCAAGCTGCCGTGGACAGTGCACAGAAGGCGATGGCAATTAACCCGAACGATCTCGCCGCCATGCGTCTGTACACCGAGGCGGCGCTCGCCACCAATAACCTGGCGGGACCGACCGACCTTTGGACGAAGTATGCCGCAGCCCATCCGCAGGACGCACAGGCCGAGTCATACCTCGGCACGCTGTCGGAGTCGGCAGGCGACCAGATGAAGGCGATCTCCCACTACCAGCGCTCGCTGCAGCTGCTGCCCGATCAGCCCATAGTCGAAAACAACCTGGCCTTCCTGATGGCAGACAACGGGCAGAATACCGATGTGGCCCTGACGCTGGCGCAGTCGGCACAGCGCGCCCTTCCCAACTCGGCTGACACGGCCGATACGCTCGCGTGGGTGTATTACAAGAAGGGCCTTTACCCGTCGGCGCTCGACTTTCTGCAGCGTGCCGCCAAAACCGCTCCCGAGAATATCAGCGTGCAGTACCATATGGGTCTGGTCTACGCAAAGATGAACAACAAGCCCGCCGCGGTCAGCAGCTTCAAGCGCGCGGTAAGCCTGGCGGGAAGCTCGGACATGGGCAAAAAAGCACAGGCGGAGCTTGACAAGCTGGGCTAACCAACTTCTCCGGGACTCACTTCGCCGCTCGTCAAGGACCTCGTGAACAGCCGGACCATTGTTCGTAACACGGCTTGGTTCGCGATGGAAAACGCGATCAGCTTTGGCGCGTCGCTGATTACGTCTTTCCTCATCGCGAGGATGCTCGGCCCGTCCCGCATGGGCTACATTGTCTACGTCCTGATGGTCGTAAACATCGCCAGTATGCTCGGCGGTGTCGGCATCCCGGCCACGACGCGCAAGTACATGGCAGAGTTGATCGGCCAGGGTGAGCGCGGCGCGGCACGCCACATCTACATGCAGACGCTGGGCATACAGACGGCGATGGCCACTGCCGTGACCAGCCTTTGCCTGCTGTGGTTCTGGGTATACGCTGAACCGGGCTACCGTCTCGTCGCGATTCTGCTTGTGCTCAGCCTGTGGCCGTCGATGGTCAACTCCATCTCTGCCTTTGCAAATGTGGCGACAGAAGATCTTTCAGCCAACCTGCCCGCCTCCGTCATATCGACCGTCGTGTTCTTCACTGTTACGGTGTCGACCCTCGTATTTCACTGGGGCGTGATGGGAGTTGCGGTGTCGATGTTGACCATGCGCCTGGTCGATTTTGCGATACGGTTTGTGCCCACGTACCGCCGGATCGACGCATGGAAGGGTGAAGGAGCAGCCGTTCCACCCGACCTGAGCCCACGCATGCGAAAGTTTGCAATGCAGAGCGTGATGGGAATGCTGCTGACGCTGATCGTCTGGGATCGCTCAGAAGTGTTTCTGCTGAAACACTTCTCGCCTGACATTCGACAGATTGCCTTCTACTCGCTGGCGTTCAGCCTGGCAGAAAAGCTGCTGGTATTCCCCACCGTGTTCGCATCCGCGACCGGCACCAGCATGTTTGCGCAATATGGGCGTGATCGCACGAAACTGTCCGCGCTTACTGCCGCGTCTGTTCGCTACCTGGGATTGACTTCGATTCCGCTGCACATCATTGCTACGTCGCTTGCCGGCGCCGCCATGCTGACCTTCTACAGCAAGCAGTATGCGGGGGCGATCACGGTCGCGATGGCAGCACCGATGTTGTGTCTTCCGAAGGCGTTTCTGACGCCAGTACAGACGATGTTTGAGGCAGTCGAGCGGCAGTCCTACTTCATCTATGCCACGCTGATCGCGTCGGCGCTGGACATTACGGTGGCCGTTGCGCTGATACCCAAGCATGGCGCGCTAGGCGCGGCAATTGGCAGCGGATGCGCGCAGACGTTGTGCGTCGCCACGCTGTGGACGCTCGCCGTCCGCAAATATCACGTCAAACTGCCGTGGCGATTCCTTGGCAAGATCATCGGCATCAGCCTGGTCGCCGCGTTCGTCGCATACCTCGTCGTGCTGAAGACGTCTCCTCTGGTCGGGCTGTTGCTTGGAAGTGTGCTGGCGACGATCACCTTCCTTGTACTCGCCGATGTAGCTCAGATCTTTGAGGCGGAGGATTTAACCCGCTTCAGCGTGCTGGTGAAGGCGTGCCCAGCCGCCCTGGCGACACCGGCGGCTCTCACGTTTTCGTGGCTGAGCCGCCGCATGGTTCCCGCGCAGACGGAAGAGCTGTTGTAGAGCTATCCTGAACGACGATGCCGTTTACGCCCATCCTGCCCATGCTCGCCAAGCGCATCGACACGATCCCGTCCGATGGGGCGTGGAGCTTTGAGCCGAAGTGGGATGGGTTTCGCGCCATCATCTTCCGCAGCGGCGACGACCTGCTCATCCAGAGCCGCGATGCCAAGCCGCTCGACCGCTACTTCCCAGAACTACGCGGTCCGCTGCTGGAGCAATTGCCGGAGCAGTGCATTCTGGATGGCGAGATCGTCATCGCACGCAGCTCCGGCCCGAACAGTACGCGGGTCGGCCTGGACTTTGACGCGCTCTCCCTTCGCCTGCACCCCGCGGCCTCGCGCAACAAGCTGCTGGCGGCGCAGACGCCGGCGTCTATCGTGTTTTTCGATCTGCTGCAAGTAGATGGACGAGATCTGCAGACCGCGGCCTTTCGCGAACGCCGTGCCGCTCTGGAGCAAGCCTGCCGCAACCTGTCTGCCCCGCTGCACCTGACACCCGCGACAGAAGACCGCGGCATCGCGGAAGACTGGTTCACGCGCTTTGAAGGTGCAGGTCTTGACGGTGTGATCGCCAAGCCGCTGGACGGACCCTACACGCCCGACAAGCGGACGCTGCTGAAGATCAAGCATGAGCGCGACTGTGATTGCGTAGTTGCGGGATTTCGCTGGCACAAGGATGGCGAGGGCACGGCCGTAGGATCGCTGCTGCTCGGCCTGTTCAACGGGTCAGGCGATCTGCAGCACGTGGGTGTCTGCGCAAGCTTTACCGCGGCGAAACGGCGCGAGCTTGTCGAGTTTCTCGCACCATACCGTGAGAACGCGATGAGGAATCATCCATGGGCGGCCTGGGCAGAATCACAGGCGCACGCACAAGACCGCATGCCGGGAGCACCGTCCCGTTGGAACCGTGACAAGGACCTGAGTTGGCAGCCGCTGCGGCCCGAGCTTGTGGTTGAGGTGGCCTATGAGCACATGCAGGGCGATCGGTTCCGACACCTGGCGCACTTTCGTCGCTGGCGACCCGACAAGTCTCCCGCTGCCTGTACCTATGCGCAGCTTGAGGTTGTAGCACCGCAGGAGCTGATGTCGATCTTCGCGGAGAACCACAGCTAGCGATGGCGCAGAACCAGCCAGAGCAGCAGTGCCAGGAAGACGATCAGACCCAAGCCACCCGGCCACACAAATCCTGCACCGCTGCTGGAAAACCCTGCGATCAGGCAGCCGGAAAGCAGCGAGCATGGGACGAGGCCTAACAACGCCGCACATAACGCGCGCGCTACGTTCGACTGACGTTTCGTTACAGGACCCATTGCAGTACTCCAGGGAGATTTCGTCTCCTTGAGAGTGCGGTTGACGTGCCTGAGATGTGTTCGCCGCCAAGAATAGTGCAATCGTCCTTATACGGCCGCTGATTATGCCATTCCGTCTCGATGCGGCTATTCGCCCTCGCGCCATTTACGCGTGGGATCATCATCGGGATCAGGTGTGCCTTGCGCCGGTCGCAGATCCTCCGGTACGTGCCGCAGGTTGATCCTGATCCGATACCACACGTAAGCCGATCCGCGCATGCGATCGATCAGCACGTCGTCCGCTGCGAGATGCTGCGCGGCATCTGCATGCTGCTGCTTCCAGCGATCAAGGCCCGCATCGGCAGCGGCGCGATCCGGGGATTGCGCGACCACGATCAGCGGCATGGTCGACTGCCTGCGACCGGTGGCGCTTCGCTTTGGAGCAGATCCTTCCGCAAGGCCTGCCGAAAGTTCAGGCTGGTCAGCCGCCGACTTTTTTGCGGCTGATTTCTTGCCGCCGCTGCGGGCCTTTGAGGGCTGCACGCGCGACGGCTCGCCCTCCATTTTCTTGAAGTGCGGAGGCCATGGAGCATCGCCGATGCCGCTTGCCTCGTCCTGCGCGGCCATGGCAAGCAGAGCGTCAAGCAAACCGGCATGTGCGTCCATCTCCGCATGTGGATCACCGATCGCAGCAAAGCGCGCCGGAACCGTGGCTATCGTGAACTCAGCCGGATCGCATGTCGCGACCTCATCCCACCGCAGCGGGGTGGACACACGTGCGTCAGGCAGCGGACGCACACTGTAGGCCGAGCAGGTCGTCCGGTCCTTGGCGTTCTGGTTGTAATCAAGGAAGACTCCGTGGCGCTCCTCCTTCCACCACTTCGAAGATGCGAGTGGTGAGCGGCGCTCGACCGCACGCGCGACGGCAAGCGCAGCGCGACGCACCTCGGTGAAGGTCCATTTCGGCTCGATGCGCACGTTGATGTGGATGCCGCGCGAGCCGCTGGTCTTGGGCCAGGCCACAAGGCCGACCTCGTCCATCAGCGCCTTCACCTCCATCGCGACGGCACGCACATCGCCCCAGGCAACGCCCGGTTGCGGATCCAGGTCAATGCGCAACTCATCCGGGTGATCGAGGTCGCCGGTACGAACCGGGTGCGGATGCAGCTCGATACACCCAAGATTGACCGCCCATGCAAGTGAGGCGGCGCTATCAATCACGATCTCGTCAGCGGTTCTGCCGGACGGAAAACTGAGCGTCACCGTCCGCACGTAATCGGGCAGGTTATCCGGCGCACGCTTCTGGTAGAACGGCTCTTCATGCGCGCCGTTCACGAACCGCTTCAGAACAAACGGCCGGTCACGCACACCCCGCAGCGCACCGGGTGCGACGGAAAGGTAGTAGCGCACAAGGTCAAGCTTGGTGAGTTGCACACCCTTGCTGAAATACAGCTTCGACGGGTTGGAGATCCGGACGGCGTGACCGTCGATCTCCAGCAGTTCCTCTTCCTTCTTGGCCAAGCTCACCCTCCACGCAGCAGCAGAGTATCGGATGCGGATTGCGCGGTTCGCGCGACGCCGAATCCGGCTCAGTGAGGCGGTTGTCCGGTTAGAAGCTGCAGGCTCAGGATGACGAACTCTGCCGGTTTCAGGGGAGCAAAGCCAATCACAATGTTGACGATGCCCGCTGCGATGTCTGCCTGGCTCGTTGTCCCGGCATCGCACTTGATGAAGTAGGCCTGTTCCGGTGTGGCGCCTTCGAACGCTCCCTGGGCAAAGAGCTCCTGCAAAAAGAGCCCAACCTCAAGGCGGATTGAACTCCACAGAATTGCGTTATTCGCCTCGAAGCTGATCCACGCCAGCCCGGCTCGCAGGCTTTGCTCCAGGAACATAGCGGTGCGCCGGACCGGGATGTATTCGAACTGATCTCCGGTGCTGGGCCCAGCCAGCGTACGCGCGCCGAAGACCACCGTCCCTAACCCCGGAAAGGTGCGGAGACAGTTCACGGCGAGTGCCTGCAACTCGTCGTTCTGCACATCATTCACAGCCACCGCAACACCGGTGATGCCAGCCAGCGTTGCAGTCGTTCCTGCAGGCGACTTCCACACACCATGTGCGGCATCGGTACGGCTGATCACGCCGGCGACGGCACCGCTTGGTGCAAAGGTCTGCACGGCTCCACCTGACAACGGATCGGGCTTGTTGATGCGGGGAAAGAAGAGCGCCGCGCTGCTGCTGTTGGCTCCGCCCGGAGTAGCGGCGGGGGTGGACGATCTAGACTGCGCGGCCGCCACGGAAGTCCATGCAGAGGGCGGATCGATCAGCAGAATCGCACCGCGCTGTTCGCAATACGCGACCGCTGCCGCGACTACCGCTGGATTCACATCGACGAAACCCGTAGCGACGCGGTCCGGCGGGAGAACGAGCAGGTTGAAGGCGGCGACCTGCTCTAGCGCGTATAGTCCCTGGCCTGTCGACGTTCCGCCGGCCGGGACGTAGTCTGCTGGGGTAAGAAGGTCGCTTTCCGAAGTGGCGTTCTGCAGCCGCACAACATAGGCCTGTTGACCGCCGTTGTTGAAGAAATCCTCAACAGCGTAACCAAGCTCGCTGCCTTGCCACAGACCGCCGAAGTTTGTCTGGAAGTCGCTAAAGTTGCGGATGGCGACCGGCTGATTGATCGGACCGGCTGCGGCGCGCCCGACGAACGCCGCCACGGCCGTAGGCACACCGCTGATGGCGCGCTCCGGCTGTACAGGTCTTCTGATCGGCAGGCCAATCATGCGGTTGAAAGGTTCCATCCCATCCACCTGCATTCACCTGGTGCAATGCAGGCCCATAGTCGCATATCACACGACCGAGGGCGACCATTTGTTACAGCATCTTCTTGAGCTCGCGTTCGATTGCGGCCCCTGTTCGCAGGATGCGCGCATCCCAACCACCCAGGCCCGCGATCATCAATCCGACAGGAGCTTCGCCCTGCCGATGACACGGGATTGACAGCCCGCAGCCGTCAAGGAAGTTGAAGATGCTCGTATTGCGCAGCATCGCTCCGTTCACGTCGAAGTAGACCGCGTCGCTCTGCTCAAGCGCAGCAATCGGTGGTGCCACACGCGGGGTGGCCGGCAGCAGGATCGCGTCGAAGCTATCGAATGCCCGCTCGGCGGCGCGGATGATCTCGCGGCGCGCACGCATCAGGTCAAGGTAGTCGGCCGCAAGCACACCAGCACCGTGCAGAATGCGGGCCGACACGTGCGGATCGTACAAGTGGCTGCTGTGCTCCAGCAGCGTTCGGTGCCACGCGTAGGCTTCCGTTGCCGCGGTCTGATTGCTTGCAGGGATGCGGGCGAGCGCATCAAACTCCACCGGCACCAGCGTCGCTCCAGCGGCCGAAAGGGCATTCAGCGCCCGATCCAACGCACCGGCGGTAGCAGCGTCCAGCGCGTCAAGCACGTAGCCTTGCAGCACGCCGAGACGCAGGCCTGAAAGCTCGATGGATGGCAGTGGCCCGTACGGTTCACCGGCGAGCACGGCATAGACACGCGCACAGCAATCGACGGACAGGCCAATCGGGCCTATGGAGTCGAGGCTTGGCGCGAGGGGCAAGGCACCGTCCATCGGCACACGACGCGCTGTGGGTTTGAAGCCGGCCAGGCCACACAACGCCGCCGGTATACGCACCGATCCGCCCGTGTCTGTCCCGATAGCGACAGCAGCCATGCTGTCGGAGACAGACACCGCCGCTCCTGACGACGAGCCGCCGGGAATAAGCGCAGACGCGCGCTGGTGTGGGTTTTTCGGCGTTCCGTAATGCGGATTCAGGCCCACGCCGGAGTAGGCAAACTCCGTCATGTTGGTGCGCCCCACGATCACTGCGCCCGCACGCTTCAACCGCGAGACGATCTCAGCATCCGCGTCTGCCGGTGCTGCGTTGGCCAGCACACGCGAGCCCGCAGTTGTTACGTCGCCTTCGACATCGAACAGGTCTTTGATCGACACCGGCACGCCCGCAAGCGGCCCGGCAACATTGCCGCCGCGATACAGCACATCAGCGGCATCGGCCTGCTCGCGCGCCGTTGAGGCATACACGCGGGTGAAGACACGCGAGCCTTCGCCGTCCTGGTCCTCAATGCGCGCAAGACACTCCTCCAACACCGACCGACAAGACAGTCCGGCTCGAAATGACAACAGCAGTTCGCCGAGCGCAGTATGTTTCACAACTCTCCATTTGCTAACTTCAACACGATGCAAGCTTATGAGGCGCAAAGCCCACAGCCCGCATCGGATGTGCAGGTATCCAGTTGACCACGACTTCCAGCATCGGCAGGCTCTCGGTAGCATCGCGGCTGCTGTTGCTGATCTTCTCAATGATTGCGCGAAGACGGTTACGACGCGGCTTTCGCGCCGTGCGGATGATGCACGCGGAGCGCCTGCGAACAGCACCAGCCGGACCGCTGGTGATCTATCTGAATCACCCGTCCTGGTGGGACCCCATTCTTTGCGCGGAACTTGCCCGGCGCATGCTGCCGGGGCGCCAGCATCGGGCGCCGATCAGCGCGGAATCGTTGCGGCGCTACCGCTTCTTCGGGCGCATCGGTATGTTTCCTGTGGCGCAGAACTCGCCGCGCGGAGCAGCACAATTCCTGCGGCTTTCGCAGGCCTTATTAAAAGCGGGCGGCGTTCTTTGGATTACGGCGGAGGGCCACTTCACCGATCCACGCACCCGCCCCACGCGGCTGATGCCCGGACTCGGCGCGCTGCTGCAACGCGTCGAGGGTGTCACTGTCTTCCCGCTTGCGGTGGAGTACAGCTTCTGGAACCAGCGTCTGCCGGAGGCTCTGCTTGCCGTCGGTGAGCCGTTGCATGTAAGCCTTTCTGGCGAACACAGCGCAGCAGATTGGACGGCGGCATTAGAGGCAAATCTGCAGACGGCGCAGGACAACCTGGCCTCCGCGTCCCTGCAACGCGATCCAGCGCCCTTCACAACGTTGCTCGAAGGCAATCGCGGCATGGCGGGCCCGTATGCCATCTGGCAACGCATCAGCGCTCGACTTCGAGGAGAACGCTACATTGCCGACCACGAAGCGGCACCGCCTGAGGTCCTCTAAATGCTCTTTGCCATCGCGGCGGCCTGCGTAGTCTTTGCAGCCATTCCTTTCATCACCACGCTTGCGAACCTGGGGGAGTACAAGCCACCGCCGAAGCTCACCAGCGCCGGCCCGGAGGCACAACTCACCGTCGTCATTCCCGCTCGCAATGAAGAAGAAGGCGTCGCCGCATGCCTGAGAGGCGTGCAGCAATCGACGGCCCTCGATCTGCACGTGTTGGTCGTCGATGACGCGTCCACGGATGATACAGCGGCGATCGTTCAAGCCATCGGAGCGCGAGATTCACGGGTGCAGCTGTTGCGCTCTGCCTCGTTACCCGCAGGCTGGAATGGCAAGCAACACGCCTGCTGGCAGGGCGCGCAAGCAGCGACAACTCCGGTGATCTGCTTTCTGGATGCCGACGTACGGTTGCAGCCGGATGCGCTGTCACGTTGCGTCGCAGCAATGCAGAGTGAACGCGCTGCCCTGCTGAGCGGGTTCCCGCGTGAACTGACAGGCACGTGGCTTGAGAAGCTGCTTATACCCCTGATTCACTTCATCCTGCTCGGACTGTTGCCCATGCGCCTGCTGCGCACAACAACGCAACCGGGAGTCGCGGCGGGGTGCGGTCAGTTTCTGATGGTGCAGCGCGACGCATACCTGCAGAGCGGCGGACACGCGGCCATACGCAGCACCATGCATGACGGCCTTTTGCTGCCGCGATTGCTGCGGCAGCACGGCTTCGCCACGCGCCTGGTGGACCTGACAGACCTGGCATCCTGCCGCATGTACCGCACTGCTGCAACCACGTGGAACGGACTCGCAAAGAACGCTACTGAAGGCATTGCAGCGCCCCCGCGCATTGTGCCGATGACGTTGCTGCTCGGCTTCGGCCAGGTGCTGCCCCTGGTGGTCGCCTGGATCGCATGGCGAAACACAACCTTCATCTTCCCGTTCATCGGTCCTCCGATTCGGATCGGCATGCTGCCCGTGTGGATCGCGCTCGTGGCTGCGGTCCTCAGCTACACTCCTCGTGTCTTGAATGCGATCAAGTTTCGCAGCAGTTGGCTTAGCGTGTTGCTGCACCCGGTTGGAGTGGCGGTGCTGCTTGTGCTGCAGTGGTACGCGCTTACGCTGAAGCTGTTGCGGCGCCCAGCCACGTGGAAGTCTCGCGAATACTCCGCAAACTAGGGCTTCATCAACACGGGCAGCAGATCGTCCAGCCGCAGACGATACTCCGCCGATGCGGCGTCGCGGTGCTTGCGGAAGCGCTGGGTCAGTTCTGCCTTACGGCCGTGAAAGCGGACCGATATCTGCGTCAGCAGGAGCCAATCGTGCCACGTGCCACCCGCTTCCTGCACCGCCTCGTAACGCTCGGCAGTTTGCCGCAACGCCGCATCGTCGGGCGCGCTCTCAGCCATGTATCGGCATAGTTTGGCCGCCTTGCGCAGAGCATGCAGAGCGCGATCGTTCAAGTGCTCAATCGATAATCGAGGATCGTTGCTGGCTCCCTTGCCTCTGCGCTTAACGCTCCCGTCGCGAAGCAGCGGCATCGCCTGCTGTGTGAACCAGGCTCCAATCCGTCGCTGCACCTCTGCTGGAGTTACCGCGGGCTGCGTTGGCGGCTTCAAAGTCTGCTCCAGCGCGTGCAACGCCACAGCGAGTTTCTCCTCTTCGGCCCTCAGGGTTGCAATCAGGTCCTTGGCCTCGACATCGCGCTTGGCCTGCAAATGCTTGCGGAGTTGTTTACCCTGCTTTCGAGCAGCGTCACCGGGCGTCCCCTCGTCCACGGCAGCCTTAGCCGGCATGTCGTAGCGGATAATCTCTGTCTGCACGTCGAGGTCTCGAACGGCACCTGCGGCCCGCCGTACACGGCGCAAACGACGGTCTACTGCCTTCATCTCCGCGGCATGTTCCGGGATGTTCGCGGCATGCGCTCCACTGCCCAGCGCGTCGAGCATACGCATGTGCGCCTCAACCCGGCGCGTCCCGGTGCGCAGTTTGTGCACCGCGCCGACTTCCGCTGCAGTCACCGCAACCAGCATCGCGGCGTCCAGAGCTACAATTTGTTCACTCAACGTCTGCACCGGATACAACATGCGACCCGATGCTTCCTTCGTTCTGCCTGCCATAGTGCATCTGATGCCCGAAGCGCGGCCGCATCTGCATCTAACGCCGCAGGAGACAGCCGTGCAGCACCCGCACCTGCAGGAACACATCGACCTGATCGCGCGGCACGAGCAGGAATTCTTCGCCCAGCGCACCGCAAGCGAACGCGCCGGAGACGCCATCGCTGCCTTTGCGGGCAGCCTGCGTTTCGTTTCCCTTCACCTTGTGTTATTCACGGTGTGGATCGCGATCAACACGATGCATACGGCTGTGCGCTGGCGCTTTGATCCTTACCCGTTCCCCATGCTCGACACGATCCTTGCGATCGAGGCGATCCTTCTGGCCAGCTTCATCCTCATGCGGCAGGCGCGTATGGGTCGCCGATCCGACGAACGCGAGCACCTGATGCTGCAGATGCTTCTGCTCACCGAGAAGGAGACCACCAAGCTGCTGGAGATGAATGGCATGATGGCGGCGCGGATGGGACTTCAGAACGTTGCCCGCGATGAAGACCTGGCAGCGCTTACCCAGGACACTCCGATCGATGAAGTCGCCGAGACCATCAAGGAGAGTCTGCCGGCAGAATAAGAGCGCACGTTCGATCACTGAACACAGAAGTCCGCTCCGCCGCGAAGGCAGAGCGGACTGGAGTGAAACTCGCTGAACTGCTTAGAGGCGACCGCCGCGACCAAAGAGCAGGTACAGGATCACCAGCAGAACGATCAGGCTGAGACCACCGCCCCCGTAATAACCGACGCCCGGTCCCATGTAGTAACCTCCACCGCCAAAGACGAGGAGCAGTACGATCAGCAGAACTAGCAGCATAGGATTCCCTTTCAGTTCAGCGCTTACCCCAGCATGAACTTACATCCGCAATAGAGTGCATTCGCTATCACGGAGATGTCTGACACCCGACACGAATTTTCATCGCTAGAGGCGCATCTCGCATGTGGCACTCGCACCTGCGTTAGAAGTGGTACGTCAGATCGCCTGCCACGATGAATTGGGTGTGCTTGGTTCCAAGGTCATATGCAGGCAGTTCGTAGGAGTGCTCAAGCCGGACCTCAGGCCGGAACAACACCGTCGAACCAACCCAGAACCCCATGCCGACCATGTGCTCGGAGTACTTCGTCGCGTACCCTGTTCTCTGACCCTTGATGTCGTCCACGAACTCGTTACGGATCGAGAGGTAGCGGTGCGCATTAAATTCATGCTCCACGTAATTGACAACCGCTACTTCGGGCGCGAAGCATGTCTTCTCGCCGGCTGAGCAGAACGCGCCGTTCGCACCAGTTTCCGGAGTAATGGGATTGGCTACGTTGCCGGCAATGTTCGGCACCTGGCGTTCATACATAAACCAGGTCTCAGTATCCGTGTGCCAGGTGGCATTAATCTTGTGATACCAAGTTTCGTAGTAACTCTGGACGTTGTTATAGGCGTACTTACCGTCGTTAAGTGAATTCACGCAGGTATACAGCGCGTCCGCGCCTTTACGTGCCGTGTAGTCCACGCAAAACGTTGCTGTCGGCTTGACGTCTTTGGACCAGGGTGCAACGTCGTTGCCGCCGGAGAAACCAGCCTGCACCAACCAGTGATCCGATAGTTTGATACTTGCAACGATGCCTGTCTGCGTATACGGATCGACGGTGTAGAGCAACGAATGCGAGTAAGTATAGTTGTTCGGCGCTAACTGCGCTTCAATATCAGGCAACGAGATATAGCGGCCCATGCGAATATTCATGCCCTTGGCTACCTTTGGGAAGTAGATATCCATGTAGAACATGACTGGGTCATAACCGTATTCGTGGTTGCGTGCGAGCAGCTGCTGCGAGAAGATACCTTTCGCTGTGGTGTAGCGGTAATCCTGTCCATAAAGCTGGGCAAACCGGAAACCCCAGTCCACGTGTTCCTTCTGCACGGTGTCGGGCAGCCGCTCGATGTAGAGCACTTGCTGGTCTGGCGTGACGCGGTTTGGGTTGTAGTAATACGAAGCGGGAGAATTCGCACCATCACCTTTGTTCGAGGTGCTCACGTTAAATCCGCCGTTAAACCAGCCGTAAATCTTGGTGCGCGAGCGATTGTTGTTGATGGCTTGCATCAACGGGTACGTCTGCGTGTCAGGAGCGCCGATTACCGGCGTTCCTCCTACCGAGTAGTCGCCGCTGGGAAATGGGGGCGAATCCAAGGGAGCCTCAAAACCACGGCGCGCCGGCGTAGGCGTTGTCGCGGTCGGGTCTGGATGCCAGTCCTGCCAGTAGGCGCTGCCAAGCCGCTTGAAGAAGTTTTGCCGCTGAACATCCGGTGCATCGGGTGTCGCAGGAGTGGTCTTAGGAGCCGTTGCGTCGGGTGTCAACTGGGCGGTGAGAGATGTTGCGGCGAAAGTAGCGACGAAGATGAAGCCAAGTACTGAGATACCAACAGTGAAGCGCATGACCAACCCTTCCACCTGCAAGTAGAAAGGTCAGCCTGTAAGAAGTTCGTGAGGACTTCATAAGAAGTTCGTAAGAGAGGCGTGGCCGCTGGAGAACATTTGTGAGTCCCACCGTGCAACAGAATGATGCTTGCCTTCTGAAGGACAGGCTTGTTCATCAACGAAGCTCAACAGCAAACGGCCGATGCTATCGCATCGGCCGTTGCTTACTTGCTACAGAAATGCTTAATTGATCAGCGGTTTGTCTTCACCTTCTTTTACGTCTTCGGGTGGGATGGTTACTGCTGCGGCTACTTTGTCATCGCTGTCGAGGTCGAGGAGTTTTACGCCCATGGTGGCTCGGCCTGCGGCGCGGATGGTCTTGGTGTCGATGCGAATAATCTTGCCGAACTGGCTGATGACCATGAGTTCCGTGGTTTCGTCGACGAGCTGGATGGCCGAGACTTTGCCGATTTTGGGCGTGGTGCGCATGTTGATGACGCCCTTGCCGCCGCGGGACTGCAGGCGGTAGGCGTCCACGTCAGTGCGCTTGCCGAAGCCGTTTTCGCTGACCGTCAGGATAAGGCAGGGCGTGATGCCCAGCAGCTTGTCGAGCGCGTCGAGCCGGTCGGAGTGGTTGATGGGCGTGGCGGCTTCGACGACCACTTCGCTGGGGTCGCCCTCGAGTTCGAGCGGCACGTTGGACTTGGCGCGGGCGATCTCGTCGATAGCCTGCTGTACCTGATCCAGCACCGTGGGCTTGCCGGCCCTAGGCGGGTTGGTTGCGTCGTACTTCGCGGCGAACTCCAGGCGCTTGCGGTTACGTGAGGACTCACTCGGTGTGACGGCGGCACCGATGACGTAGTCGGACTTTCTGAGCGTGATGCCCTTGTTGCCGCCGGCGTTGCGGCCCATAGGACGCAGGCCGCCGGAGCGCTCGGAGTCGTACCGCTCTTCGAAGCGGATAGCCATGCCCTCGCGCGTGGCGAGGAAAACGACGTCGTCGCCGGAGGTGACGCGGACGGCGATCAGTTCGTCGTCCTTATCGATGTTGATGGCGATGATGCCGCGCGCCATGACGTTGCTGAAGTCAACCAGCGGCGTCTTCTTGACGATGCCCTCGCGCGTAGCGAAGAAGACGAACTTGCCCTCTTCCTTGAGGTCGCGGACGGCGAGGTAGCTGACGATCTTTTCGCCGGGCTGCAGCGCAAGGATGTTGGCCATGTGCTTGCCCTTGCCGGCGGCGCCGACGTCAGGGATCTCATAGATCTTGAGCCAGAAGACGCGGCCGGTGTTGGTGAAGAACAGCAGGTAGCTATGGGTGCTGTCGATGATGAGTGAGGCGACGAAGTCTTCTTCGCGCGTCTTCATGCCCAGGCGTCCGGTGCCGCCGCGGCGCTGCTGCCGGTAGACGCTGATGGGCGTGCGCTTGAGGTAGCCGGAGTGCGAGACGGTGACGGCGACCTGCTCGTCGGCGATCAGGTCTTCGAGTTGCAGTTCGGCAGTTTCGTCGACGATCTGGGTGCGGCGGATGTCGCCGTACTTATCGCGGATCTCGGTGAGTTCGCCGACGATGACGGCGCGCAGCTTCTTCTCGCTGGCCAGGATGGATTCGTACTCGGCGATGTTTTCGCGAACGACGCCGAGCTCGCGGAAGAGCTCGTCCATGGAAAGCTGGGTCAGGCGATACAGCTGCAGTTCGAGGATGGCGTCGATCTGGCGGTAGCTGAGGATGAGCGTGGCGGAGTCGCCGGCGCGCGGTGCGAACGCGGTGCCCAGCAGCGTGCTGTCGACGCCGTACTTGGCCGGGTCGAGCGTGACTCCGTCAAGCTCGGTGCCGCGCAGGTTGATGCGGCGGCCGCTGAAGAAGCTGAAGAGGTTTTCGCGGGCGTCGGCGCGGCTGGACGAGTTCCGGATGATGCGGATGACCTGGTCCAGGTGGTCGAGCGCGATCTGGTAGCCGAGCAAGATGTGCTCGCGCTCGCGTGCCTTGCCCAGCAGGAACGCGGTGCGGCGGCGCACCACGTCGATGCGGTGCTCAATGAACGCCTTTATGGCATCAGGCAGCGGCAGTTCGCGCGGCTGGCCGTTGTGCACGGCCAGGAAGATCATGCTGAAGCTTTCCTGCATCTGCGTGTTCTTGAACAGCTGGTTCAGCACGATTTCGGGCTGCGCGCCGCGCTTGAGCTCAATGACGATGCGCATGCCGTCGCGATCGCTCTCGTCGCGCACGTCGCTGATGTCGTCGACAATCTTGTCGGTGACCAGCTCGGCAATGCGCTTGATCAGGTTGTTCTTGTTCACCTGGTAGGGGATCTCGCTGACGATGATGGACTCGCGGCCACCCTTCAGGTCTTCAGTGGAGCACTTGGCGCGCATGAGGAAGCGGCCGCGGCCCGTTCGATAGCTTTCGCGGATGTTGCGCTTGCCGAAGATGAAGCCGCCCGTCGGAAAGTCGGGGCCCTGCACGTGCTGCAGCACGTCGTCCAACGTGGAGTTCGGCTCGTTCACCAGCATGATGGCGGCGTTGATGATCTCCGTCAGGTTATGCGGAGGGATGTTCGTCGCCATGCCCACGGCGATGCCGGACGACCCGTTGACGATCAGGTTCGGAAAGCGGGCGGGCAGAACGGTGGGCTCAAGCGTCGACTCGTCGTAGTTCGGTGTAAAGTCCACCGTGTCCATGTCGATGTCAGCGAGCATTTCTCCGGCAATCTTCTGCAGTCGCGCCTCGGTATACCGCATGGCGGCCGGCGGATCGCCGTCGACCGAACCGAAGTTGCCCTGGCCGTCAACCAGCGGATAGCGCATGGAAAACGGCTGCGCCAGCCGCACCATCGCATCGTAAATCGCGGAGTCGCCGTGCGGGTGGTAGTTGCCCATGGCGTGGCCCACCACCTTGGCGCACTTGGTGTACTTCTTGTTGGCCTGCAGCCCCATCTCCTGCATGGCATACAGGATGCGGCGGTGCACCGGCTTCAGGCCGTCGCGCACGTCCGGCAGCGCCCGCCCGATGATCACGGACATCGAGTAGTCGAGATACGACCGGCGCATCTCCTCTTCGATATTGATGGGGATCATGAACAGCGCGCCCGGCCCGGTCGATCCGGGAGGCGTCGCGCCACCATCGGCGCCGCTCGCGGCAATCGCATCGGCATTTTCGCCGGGGCCGCTACCTGCTGTGTTTTGTGCGTCTTGCGGGTCGCCCGGGGTGCCGTCGGGACCGAGAGGAAGCTTGTTCTGATCGTCTGCCATGTCTCATATAAGTATAACTGGCGCGGTAGCTTCAAACCTTGTACACGAGGCGAGACGTCAGCTTAGGTCAACCAGTCCGCCTCGCAGCGAATTGTGCATCTCACTTGCGAATCCGGGGGACAGAAATGAGCAAGGAAGCAAACATAGCAACCGCCAAGAAGATGGGCGAAGCCATCAACTCAGGAAAGCTGGAGCAGTTCCACGAGATCTTTGCCTCGGACGTGGTCGACCATGATCCAGCGCCGGATCAAGGCAAGGGGCCGGAAGGCTTCATCGGATTCTTCACCAAGTTTCGCGCAGCCTTCCCCGACCTGAAGATCGCTGTCGAGCACATGGTTGCGGACGACGACAACGTCGCCATCGCCTACACGGTCACCGGCACGCAGGACGGCCCGTTCCAGGGCATCCCGTCAACCGGCAAAAAGATCAAGGCACGCGGCATGCAGATCGCCAGGTTCAACAGCGACGCCCAGATCCAAGAGCGCTGGGGATCGTCGGACGAAGCAGGCATCCTCCAGCAGATCGGCGCCACCAAGCCAACCTCGACCATGGACCAGCCACCCGCACTCACGGGCGCTACCGCGTAGGTAACTCAGGTCTCCAGCAGGCGGAACGCCGGGAGATCTCCCGAGGCTCTTCCCACGTCTCAAGCGAGACGCGGGGCAGCCGACGCGAAGGGTACGCAGAGAACACCAGCGGATTTCCGGTGAGAGTCATTACAGGGCTGGGCGCAGGGGAGGTCCGATGCCACCGCTAGTCGCTGGGTGCCCCACGTCTCGCTTTTGAGACGTGGGACTGTGCACGTCCCGTGTCTGGGTCCAGGCTGGTGCGTAAGCCTCCTCTGCGCCGGACCGTCCATGGCGACTCGATCTCGACGGCGCCGCGCTCGCCGCTCCACCAATGGCGAAAACTCGACCACACCCATTCGTCTGGCTTCTGCACGAGCCCACGAGCGACAGGATTGCGGTGGGTGTAGCGGCGCTTCTCGATCGTTTTCTTCTCGGTGAAGACGTTGAAGTCGTGATAGCGCGGCAGCCAGAAGGGACGCTCTTTGCGGCGTACCGAGACGGATAGTTTGATTGCCTGGATCGCTTTTGCAAGATTCCCTTTGCGTGGCTCGCTCAGCAGCAGGTGAACGTGCTCGGGCATGACGACATAAGCCACCACCACGTAGTCATAGCGAACGCGCATTCTTTCCAGCGCGTGTTCGAACAGTCCCCTGGCCTTGGGCGTGCCGAGGTAAGGGCGCCGGTCGTGGCATGAGAATGTTACGAAATGTAAGTGGCCGGCCTGCTGGTAGCGCTTGAGTTCCGTTGGCATGCCGTGTTCCGAGGATCCCACGTCTCAGAAGCGAGACGTGGGGCACCCACCTTGTTCGAGATTCCCACGTCTCAGAAACGAGACGTGGGGCACCCTCTCTTACTGCATCACTTCGCTTCTAAACTCACGGTCAAGTGCACGGCGGTGCCGCTGACGTTCATGGTGCGGGTCCAGTCCGTGTAGCCCTTCTTCTTGACTGCGATGGTGTGCTGGCCAGGTGTGACGGAGAGCGTTGAGGGCGTGTTGCCGGCGAAGGCTCCGTCGATCTCGATGTCTGCTCCGGGTACGGAGCAGTCGATCTGCAGGCTGGCTGTGTTGGCTGCGGCAGAAGCAGGTACGAGGGAAGCGCCAGTGGCTGCTACCGGGGTCGGTTGCAAGCGTGCCATGTCCAGCTTGGTGTCGCCGCTTACGAAGGCCGTGATCGCTGTGCCTTTCGGGATGGTGATCTCTTTGCCGTGCATGAAGAGGAACAGCGGAGCAGCCGGGAAGAAGACGATACTGGTGGCGACCATCGCAGTTGTCATAGCCCCGACATGTCCGCCGCCGCTCGTATTCTTGGTTGCCGACAGTTGCACCTTGGAACCATCGGTCAGGCGCACGCTGTCGATGACAACGTCCAGCTTGCCTCCACGTCCCATGCGCTTCTTCGGCTCAGCTACTGTGACCGTAGCCATCGCGGGCGCACCCTTAGCAATTACCGTGACACCCTGTACAACGACATCCTCAGTAACCTCAAAGGGAATTTGCTGGCCCACATGGGTGTCCTCAGAGGAGATGGTTTCTGAGATGCGCAGCAACACAGGCGTGCCATCCATGAGCGTGTTCGGAACGGCGGCGCGAGAAGTTTCAGCAGGAGCAGCAGTGGTTTGGGTTGAAGCAGGCGCAGCTGGTGGAGCAGCCTGTGTCTGTGCCTGGGCGGATAGATCACCAAAGGCAAGAATGCCTGCGAGAGGCAGCACAACAAATGACTTCATGGGGACGACCTTTTCTAAAAGTGGGCCAAGCGTATGTCACGCTTGCAACATAAGCAAGTGGAATCGCGGCTTTGTTGCTCTTAGCTGTGAACGAGATTCCCGAACTGAACGATGAATGCTTCCCAAGCAGAAGTACGAATTGGCTGGGTAATTCTTCGGCTGCACAGTAGCATGGCTGGATTCCCCTTTCTTTGAGGTGTGCTGGTGACTGCTCAGGTTTTGCAGGATGCGAGTTCGTTTGCTGCGGTGTTGTTTGCCGGGCTGGCGGCTGGGTTGCTGTTTGGGACGGCGCTGGAGCAGCGGCAGCTTAAGGCGCTGGATGCTTCGGGTTGGGTGGTGGCGCGGCAGAGTATCGATGCAGTGTTTAGCCGGATGATGCCGTGGCTTTGGAACACAACGCTGATCCTGCTGTTTGTTGCGGCGTACTACAACGTCGGTGCGGCGCGGTGGCTGATGAATGCTGCGGGTGGCATGCTGCTGCTGGGCATCGTGCTGACGCTGGTGTTCGAGGTGCCGATCAACAAGCAGATTGCGGTATGGACTGCCAAGAGTGTGCCCGCGAACTGGACCGCGCTGCGCGACCGGTGGGTAACGTTCCACTTCGCTCGGACGGCGGCTGGAGTGGTGGCGTTTGTTCTGGCTCTGGCTGGTCTGATGAAGCGGTAGAAAGCAGACTTCGGGGTCAAAGCCCTGTTCTCCTCATTGCTTCATGGCACAGTGAGAGCTGTGACCGCGTGTGCGATTTGAGAGTGGCTCAAAGGAATGCGTCAGGGCTTTGGTGATGGCGTGCAGAGTTGCCAGTCGGCGCTCTGGTTGCAGGCCCAACCGGGTATAGGCGTTGGTCCGGGACTGAGCAGATTCGCCCCCGCCACACCGTGTGCGTGGACGCCGACGGCATAGCCTACGCGGCTGAGGGTTTGGGCCTGCAGCTGCGGCGTGAGAAAGAGGCTGCGGCGCTCTGGACCGAGCCGTGGCGGCAGGATGCTGAAGTCGCCGTCGAGATCCCGGAGCGCCTGCGGGCGTACTTTGATCGGAATGATGGCGAGTTCGAGCCACGTGGTGTTGTACAGCACCGCTTCATGTTGCCTCGCGTAGCCTGCGCCCGCCCACAGCAGCGGATTGAACGAGAGCGGCCCGGTGATCGTGTCCTGCGGCCACACAATCAGGCCGGGGCGGTCCGTCGGTATGGCCGGGGCTGACTGAAGCGAGGCGACCTGGTACGCAATGGGCGTGACGTGCAGATAGGCGAGCGCCAGTGTGTACAGGCTGAGCACGGCGAATGCGGAGGCAAGCGGCGCAACGAAACGGCGCGACGCCATTACTGCGGATGCGGCTATCGCAAGGCAGGTGTAGATGAGGAACATCAGCCGCATGGCGAAAAAGTAGCTGCCATTCAGGTTGGCGGGGATGAGCGGGAACACCAGCAGAAATCCCAGCGCAAACAGCGACCACGCCAGCCGCGGGCTGCTGTCATGCGCACTCCACGCACGTACAAGTCCCCAGGCGGCAAGTGCAATCAACGCGAGCACCGCCGGCAGGAACAGCAGACGATAGGAGTGCGACGACGCGCTGCCATCCACGAAAAGCACAAAGCCGAAGAGGTGGCGATAGTCTGCAAGCCGCTTGAGCAAGGCGAAGAGAAACGGGCCCTCAGACGGAACCCTGTGGACAGCAGATCCCGCAAGGTTACGGAAACTGAGCAGGAAGAACAGGCCAAGGGATGCGATCAGCGCAGTGAGCAGGTCGAGCCGGAACGCACGCGTGAACAACCCACTCCACGCACCGGCGTGACGCATGCGAAAGCGCGCGGCACGAAGAAGCAGGTCGAAGAGAACGAATGCCGTGACCAGCATCCACGGTACGGGATGGGTCAGGATTACCCCTAAGACCAGCAGCAAAAAACCAACCCGCGGCAGCAGCGTCAGCCGATTTGCGTTACTGCACCATAGCGCAAGGGCAAAGCAGGCCAGACCCGTGGCCAGTGCGTAGTTCACGAAGCCCATCATCAACGGCCAGTTCAACAACATGGGCAGGACGAGCAATGGTGCCCATACGGCGGCCGGGCTGACCACCTGCATTAATTTCCTGACACCCAGTCCGAATACGAGAAAGAAAATACAAACAATTAACTTATCCGCGTTCTGCAAACTTACGATACTGTTCAAACCCATCAATCCGTAGTAATAGAGAGAGTAGGCGGGTAAGTATCGACCTATGTAGTACGTCCGGGAATAATCGCCATGCACATGGTGCAGTAAGTCATGAAAGACATGGACATAGTAAAGGTGTAGAGGTCCATCCTGAGATGGAAACACCGGCATGGATAAGACCCATGCACAATGCAGAGCGATGATGCCGAGGTAGACAAACAGCGCAAGTTGTCGCTCGCGCGTAGGTCCCGGCTGCTCATGAATGGTCAGCGGTACCGGCCTGTCGAGCGGAACAACATCTCTCATGAGGATGAGCCGTTACGATATGCGTCCGATGGCCTGCGTGTGCCGCTCAGATGCAAGCAGGTTTTTGCATCATGTCCCAATCCGCTACATGCAGATGACGCCGATTCGAAGCGTGAAGACCTGACGGATCTGCCGGCATGCACGCGTGAGTTACGCGTCACGGAGTGCCTGTCCGATGTGAAAAGGGAACATCGGGTTGATTGTACCGTGCTGCAATCGGTGGTCTGATGCGACTAGCTACAAGTGATATTGAAAGCGAGCATCGCTGTGCTGCCATCCCGTCATCGCTCGCATCTACCGTGTTGGATCTCTGAAGCTGCATCACAAAACGCGGCAGGAAGAAGGAACGTAACGTATGTATGGATTGAGCAGAAAGCTGACTGGATGGATGTTAGCCGGTGTTATGGTGTCAGGTCTTGCGGGCCCTCTGGTGGCTAACGCGAACGCACAGCACGGCTATTACCGTGACAGCCATGGTCGCAGACATCGGCGTCATAGCGGCATTGGACCAGGCAAAGGTGCGCTGATCGGCGGCGCTGCGGGTACTGGCGTTGGCGCGCTTGTGGGCGGCGGCAAAGGCGCACTGATTGGCGGAGCAATCGGTGCTGGTGGCGGCGCAGTCGCGGGGAAAGCGAATCAGGATCATCGTCGCGATGATGCAGCACGATACGACGCCAACCACCCTCGTTGAGCGATTCTTCGCGTTAGACAAGTCTTCGCGTGGAGGAGTGGGTGTCCGGCCCACCCTTACACGCGTCTTACAAGATGCATGAACAAGCGCTTACTGTGCGTGGCGGGTCTCGCGACCGTTCTGGCTGCCTCGGTGCATGCTGCCAGCTTTGACTGCGCAAAGGCGGCGCGGCCGGCAGAGAAGCTGATCTGCAGCGACCCGCGGTTGAATGCGGCAGACGAAGACATGGGCCAGAGGTATCGCGCGAGCTTGGCAAGGCTGCCTTCGTCTGCGGTCGGCCTGTTGCGGGTGGACCAGGTGCAATGGCTGGCCTGGATGCAGGAGATCTGCCACGTTCCGCTGCCCGATGAGAAGTCACTGTCTGAATCGAGCCGGACGGATGTCATTCAATGCATGCTGCCGCTGTATTTCGCACGAACGAAGCAACTGCGGGCGAGCGTTACCGAACGCGACGGTGTACATTTCCTGGTTCGAACACAGTTTCTCGCGGCTCCGGAGCAGGCCGCCCCGTCCGGCTCACCCGAGTTCCCGGGCTTTGGCACGCTGCAGGCGAGCTGGCCGATCGCGCTGGCCAGTTTGCCGGAGTGGCAGGCGTGGAACCGTGCCACGGAGGCCGAGGCGTACTCCATGGCGACCGACGGCACTCCGCCCGAGGCGGCATCCGCACTGCAACCGGCGCAGTGGACCGCCGACCTGGCCGAAGATGCGGACACGCAGGTCAGCGTGCTGGCTCCTACGGTGGAGCATGGCCGAGCTTCCGCTTACGCTTCCACATACACCATGGGACATGGCGCCGCGCATCCCGCTGAGGCTTCTGAAAACATGACGTGGCTGTTGCAGCCACAGCGCCGGCTGCGCGCGGACGACGTCTTTCAGCCCGGCGATGCTTGGGAGAAGGTGCTGGCGCAGGCGTGTTGGAGCAACATCCACACCCGCGAGCAAAGGACGACTTTGTATCCCCAGGTAAATGGCCCCGACGCCAAACCATTGCAGGAAGTTGTTCAAAACGTGGGTAATTGGTGGCTTGCGCACGATGGCTTGCACATCAGCTATCCCCCATACGCGGTCGCACCACGTTCGGCGCAAATCGAGGACACGGTGGTGCCCTGGACGACGCTGCAGCCGGTGTTGTTGAAAGGATTCACCGCGCCTTAATTTGCGCACACTCCCGCGGAGGACTGTGGCGCATCTAACCTCAGTGCGTATCATTCAGGGATACCCGCTGATACAGGAGATTCACATGGCGACGCTTTTAGACAGTCTGAAGCAGTACACCACCGTAGTTGCCGACACCGGCGATATGAAGTCGATGGAGAAGTTCAAGCCGACGGACGCGACAACAAACCCGTCGCTGATCACCGCCGCAGCCGGCATGTCGGAGTACAGCTACATCGTTGATGACGTGCTGAAGGAAGCCAAGGCAAAGGCAGGCGCAAACTCTGACGACAAGGCTGTCGCCGCCGCAGCTTTCAAAACACTTGCCGTCGCATTCGGCCGCAAGATCCTAGACATTGTGCCCGGTCGCGTTTCGACCGAAGTGGATGCGCGCCTCTCCTACGACAAGGAGAAGACGATCGAGATGGCGCACGACATCATCAAGCAATATGAAGATGCCGGCGTGGATCGCAAGCGCATCCTGATCAAGATCGCCTCAACCTGGGAAGGCATAAAGGCTGCGGAACAGCTCGAACAGGAAGGCATTCACTGCAACCTGACGCTGCTGTTCGGCCTGCACCAGGCTGTTGCCTGCGCCGAGGCGAAGGTAACGCTGATCTCGCCGTTCGTCGGCCGCATTCTTGACTGGTACAAGAAAGACACTGGCAAGGACTACGAGGGTGCGGACGACCCTGGCGTGCAGTCGGTCACGACGATCTACAACTACTACAAAAAGTACGGCTACAAGACCCAGGTGATGGGCGCCAGCTTCCGCAACATCGGCGAAATCAAGGAGCTTTGCGGCTGCGATCTGTTGACCATCGCACCCAAGCTGCTGGAAGAGCTTAACAGCCAGGAAGGCACGCTGGAGCGCAAGCTCGATCCCGCGAAGGCCGCGTCGTTCCAGATGGAGAAGATCACCATCGACAAGGAAACCTTCGAGAAGATGCATGCGGAAGACCGCATGGCACACGACAAGCTGAAGGAAGGCATCGAGGGCTTCAGCAAGGCACTCGAAGAGCTGGAACAGCTGCTAGAGAAGCGTCTGAAGGAAGTCGCGGAACCAGTCCACGCATAACTCGCTTCTGTCGTCCTGAGCGGAAAAGAGAAAGCCCCATGTCTTGCGTGAGAGACATGGGGCTTTCTCATGTCTGGAAGTCCGGGCCTGCTACACTCGGGCGCATCATGATCTTGCGGCTTCTCAGTGTCTGGCTGTTGTCGACGGCCATGGTTCTTTGTGCGCAGCAGCCTGTGCCCCCTGCTGTGAACAGCTCTCTACAGGACCAGGTTGCTGCAATCACGGCAGAGCCCGCGGTAAGCCGGGCGCACTGGGGCGTGAGCGTTACAAAGCTCGACGGCACGCCGGTTTTCGCGCTGAACGATGCGCAGTTCTTTCAACCAGCGTCGAATGCGAAATTGTTTACGACTTCCGCGGCGATGGCGCTGCTTGGGCCGGATCGCACCTTTGAGACCGCTGTCTACGCCCAAGGCAAGCGGATCTCTGCGTCTGCGCTGGAGGGGGACCTGATCCTCAGGGGCGGCGGCGATCCCAATCTCTCAGGAACTATCCTGCCCTTCGTTCCAGCCCCGAAGCCAACCGACCCGCCGACGCCACCCGCTCCAAAGCCCGACCCATTGCGATACCTCGCAGAACTGGCCGATAAGGTAGCCGCCACAGGGCTTAAGCAGGTTAGCGGCAGTGTCATCGGCGACGACTCGCTCTACACGTTCGAGCCGTATCCGGAGGACTGGGCGCTGGACGATCTGGTGTGGGGCTACGGCGCCCCCATCTCGGCGCTGACGGTCAACGACAACCAGATTCTGCTGACGATGAAGCCCGGGAGCAAGCCAGGGGCGCCAATCACGTACGACGTTTCACCGGCAACGCCCTGGTATACGTACGACACCAGTGATGCAAAGACCGGCCCGGCGGGCAGCGGATCACACCTGGACGTGCAGCGCATTGCGGGCACGCGGGTCCTGCGCATCTTCGGCACAATCGCCCCCGAAGCCTCGGCAGACCGCGAAGAAATTGCGATCGACGACCCGGCGGAATATGCGGCAAAAGCATTTAGATTGCTGCTGGCTGACCGCGGCGTTAAAGTCGCGGGCGATGTCGGCGTGCAGCATCGCCTGCCGGAGACTCCGGTCCCCTTCACGACCGAGGCCCGCAAACCCATCCCCGTTCTGGAACAGGGAGTCGTGGCGCAGCATCGGACGCACTTCTTCAATGACAAGCCGCTGGCGACCCACACCTCGCTGCCGATGGGTCTGGACCTGGTGTTGACGAACAAGGTCTCGCAGAACCTGCACGCGGAACTGATGCTGCACGCTTTGAGTTCCTCGTTCGTTGACGGCAGCACGGTCGGCGGCGCACGCATCGTCCGGTCGTGGCTGACGCAGCGGGTCAAGATCGATCCTGACGATTTCGTGTTCTTCGACGGATCGGGACTGTCAGGCCACGACCTGGTTACGCCACGCGCGATCACGAAACTGTTGAGCTTTGCGGCGTCCCAGCAGTGGGGAGCGGCGTGGAAAGCTTCCCTGCCCGTCGGTGGCGTGGACGGCTCATTGCGCGCACGCTTTCCTGACGCTCCGCTGAAAGAACACGTCTTCGCGAAGACCGGCACGCTGGGCGAGGCTCGCGCGCTGTCAGGCTATCTGGATTGCGCCAGCGGCCAGACACTCATCTTCAGCGTGATGGTTAATGCACATATGCCTCGTACCAGCGACGATATGAAGGCAATGGATCGGATCGTCGCGGCGATTGCCGCGACGAACTAGGCCAGCTTTGCCCCGGCTTCAGTCTCCAGCCCGACCTCGTCGTCACCTGCGGGAGGCCGGGGAAAGCCGCCGCCGAACCGGTACACCACTGCCAGAACGATCGTGCCGAGCACCAGGCTTAGCAGCGCGTCGACGATCAGGGAGCCGTTCGCACCACCGTGGCTGGAGCCGGCACCATCCATGAACACCGTTCCGGCAATGGCGAGATTGCAGGCCGCGATGCAAACGGAGTATTCCGTGGCGGACAGCGGATTGTTTTTGCCTACGATCTGGAACACAAGCGCACTGGTTGCGGTGTAGTTGATGCCTGCCATCAGGTTGTAGAACAGCATGCCGCCCGCAAAGATCCACGGGGTATGAGGGCCAAACGCCATCGCCAGCGACCCGATGCCGGCAATCATTGCGGGCGCGATGAACAGCACCCTTCGGTCGATGCGGTTACTCAGCGGACCGCCAAGCGCCGCACCCACGGCACAACCTATCGTGGACAGGATTCCCACGGACAGGTTCGTCAGGTTTGCGCTCGCCTTGAAGTCCGTGCCCATGCCGCCGAAAAGGTTTTGCAGCGCGAATGTCGCTGAGGGCACAACGAACACCATCAGCGCGAACAGGAACTTCGGTTGCCGAAGCGTGGTCCGCAGGTTGACCAGCAACTGCTGCATGGCATTGCGGAACCGGCTCAGCGCCCGATCCTCATGCCCGATCACCAGCAGCGGCGACGCACCCAGCAACACCGGCAGCGGGACCAGCAGGGCGGCCAGCGCGGACGGCAGATGGCGGATCTCCCACACGGACAGCGCGCCGCCCATGAATGACAGCGACAGGTAGGAAATGTTCATCCACGCGGACACTGTGCCGAGCTGCGAGGGAGCCACCAGGTTCGGCACCATGCCGCCGATGGCGCTGGTGTAGACCTGGTTGGCCAGATAGCCGACGAACAGCACCAGCATCAGCGCGACCGTGGCTGCGCCGTGACCACCGTTCGCGGACGCCGCTCTCAACATGGGCACCGAGATGCCGAGACACACCGTCGCCAGCAGCGCCAGCATGATTGCCCAGATCCGGCGCGGCAACCCGCAATCGACGATCGGCGTGACCAGGAAGCCGACATAGCTCGCCGTCAGAATCAGCGTGGCGATCTCAGATTCCCGCTCGAGCGTGACACCATGTTCGGGGAGCAGTTGCGACAGGCTGACCGCGACAAAACCGTTGAAGGTGCCTCCGTACAGCACGCCAAACATCCATGGCGGCACATTGCGCTTGGGTGGGTTTAGTGAGGTCACTGCCGCTATCCTATCTCTCGTTGTGCGGCGGTGTGGCGAACCGGCGATACTATCTGGAGCAATGGCGAAGCGGCAAAGCGTGGCAGGAATGAGCACTCCGGCGGACCTTGAAGACCCGGTGGCGACCCTGCAGGCCCGCATCGGATACACCTTTCGGGATGCCAGCCTTTTGCGACTGGCGCTGACGCACAGCTCGCTCGCCTTCGAACAGGGCGAGGCCGCCGGCCGCAGCGAGCCGAACCGCACAACCGAAGACAATGAGCAGCTTGAGTTCCTGGGCGACGCTGTTGTTGGCCTGGTGATCACCGAGCTGCTTTGCCGCCACTTCCCCGATCGCCGCGAAGGCGACCTGACTCGCATGCGCGCCATGCTGGTCAGCGGCAAAAGCATGGCCGAGGCGGGCGTGCGACTGCAGCTTGGCAACGCGCTGCACCTTGGGCGCGGCGAAGACGCCAGCGGCGGACGAACTAAAAACGCCCTGCTGGCCGACGCCGTCGAAGCGCTGACCGCCGCGATCTACCTGGACGCGGGGCGCGGCAAACCCGGCGCCTCTGCCGTGAACGGGCTGAAAGCTGCTGCCTCATTCGTCGAGCGCGAACTGTTTACCCCGCACCGTGACGCACTGAAGGCTGCGGCCAGCCAGGGCGCTCGCTTCGGCGGTATCGTGGGCGACTGGAAGTCGGCACTGCAGGAGTTGTTACAGGCGCGAGGCGCAGGCCAGCCGCACTACCGCACAGCGGAAGAAACCGGCAACGACCACAACAAACGCTTCCGCGTGGAAGTGCTGCTGAACGACGACGTGCTGGCCGAGGGTGAAGGCACCAGCAAAAAAGCTGCGCAACAGGCGGCCGCGCGCCTGGCCTATGACCGCGTCGCACCCGGAACCAGCGGCGACAGTCCACCTGCAGCAAAGCCGGAAGGCAGCTGCGAGCCGGCATGACCACTCCCGGCGGCTCAGTCGGGCCATCTCCCATCAGGAAAGATCCGCCTCAGCCAGTCTCCGCGACTGCGCAGGGGCCGCGCAGCCCACGCAATTCGATCTCCGCGCTGTTTCTCGACGCCACGGGCCAGGTGCTTACCTCGCTTGCACGGCTGACTGTGCTTTCTCTCTTTGTTATTACGTTCCTGCTGCAGCCGTCTCAGATCCCTTCCAGCTCGATGGAACCCACCATGCTGGTGGGTGATTTCGTGCTGGTGAACAAGCAGGTTTTCGCGCCTGCAGGGCATTGGCACTGGCTGCTGCCCTACCGCGATCCGCGCCGCGACGACATCGTCGTCTTCCACTACCCGGTCGATCCGTCGGAACTGCTGGTGAAACGTGTCATTGCCGTTCCCGGGGACCGGCTTCACCTGCACCGCGGAGCTGTCGTGCTGAATGGAAAGGCGCTCAACGAACCGTTTACCCGGTACGACACCGTCGATCCATCGCTGTTTCGAGATGAGTTTCCGACGCTAGAACGCGCTGACCCCGCCGTTGAGGCGCCTTGGTGGATCGAGCTGCGCCGCCGCATGCGACGGGGTGAGCTGCCCGTCCCTGACAATCGCTACTTCGCCATGGGCGACAATCGCAACAACAGCCAAGACAGCCGCTTCTGGGGCTTCGTTCCGCGCGGCAGCATCGTGGGCGAACCGCTGCTGGTGTACCTGTCAGTGGATCGCACAGCAGGCACTCCACGCGGGCGGTTACGGCTGGAGCGCAGTCTGCATATCGTGCGGTGAGGCAAACTGGAACACCCGGAGATGCAACGACAGCCTAGTCGCTGTACGAGCGCAGCCGTGCCGGCATTTCATCCTGCGTCAGGTCATGTCCACACTGGACACAGTAGACGTCCGTGATGTGGACGCCGCGGAAGCACTGGCCGCAGACCGGCTTCATCTGGAACTGGCATTGCGGGCAGAAGTGGAAGCCGCTCGCGACTTCTGTCCGGCAGGATGGGCAGCGGGTCATCATGGGCTGGCGCAGCATGAAGTAGACAATTGCGCCGATACCACCCGGCATCACCAGCACAATCAGCATCCATAGCGCCGGACGCATGTTGCGGCGTTTGACGTCGCGGCTGATGTAGCCGATCAGCAGAAAATAGCTTGCCAGCGCAACGCCCCAGCTATAGCTGCCGATGACGTGCATGACAGGGTTGCCGTGGTGTTGTTGCTGTGCACCCTGGCGACCCCAGAAGCTGAGCACCTGCACACCGGCAAACACAGCGAGCGAGAGCAGCACCGACCAGAGCGGAATGAGCTTCAGCTCGTCGCCGCCCTCTTCCACATCCGGCCGTTGGTTGATGTCATTGCCCCAAAGCATTAGCGGGATGCTCCGTCGTCGGCGCTCGAATTGCGGTTGCGACGAAGCAGAACGATCGCGGCGGTGATCACAGTCAGCGGCAGGAACCAGATCAGCAGGATGCTGACGGAACTCCCTGCATCTTCACCGAACTGCATCACCCGCTTCCAGATGCCGCCTTCCCAACCTGCCAGGCCTTCATCGGCAACGGCCCATACGGCGGCGGCGATCACCAGCAGCAGCGCTGAGCAGATGGCAACCGGCACCATCAGATCGCGCACTGTTCGCTTGCGTGCCTGCATGGCCGTAGCGCGCTCGCGAATGACGCGATGTGTGCGGTTGACCACCGCTGCACGGGCATTGGCCGCGGCTGCATTGGTGTTGGACTGATCAGAGATCGACGGCGTCAAGAAAGCACCTCGCGCCGTGAAAAATTGCGCTCGCCCCGCAGCTTCTCAATCTGGGGTTTGAGTGCGGCAAGACCGCGGTAAAGCCGTGATTTCACCGTGGAAAGCGGTGCCTTCGTCACTGCGGCGATCTCTTCCAGGGCCAGCTCGTCATGGAAGCGCAGCACCAGAACTTCGCGGTAGGTCGCGTGCAGTTCCATCAGGACGGCGGTGACCTCCGCGGCATCTTCACGCGAACAGAATCGGTCAAACGGCGATGGCTCGTCATTGGCGATTTCGAACGGGCGATCGTCGCCCAGCGGATCCTGCAGTTGATCGAGCGAGGCCATCACGCGCTTGCGGGACAGGTCGATCACCAGGTTGCGGGCAATCGTAAACAGCCAGGTATCAAAGCGCGCCTTGCCACTGTACTGCCCGCCGCGCAGCAGAACCCGCATCCAGGTCTCCTGGAACAGGTCTTCGGCAACTTCGCGCTTGCCGGTCAGAAAGGTCAGGTAGCGCATCAGGCGGTGCTGATAGGTATCGATCAGGTGATCCAGCAGTTCGGGATCCTGGCGCTTCAGGCCGCGTGCAATCTCCAGATTCTCCTGCTCGGCGGCCTCGAGCATCGCGGCGGACATGGGAATGGAGACCTGCACGTCCTTGTTGACGCGAGGTCCGTTGGAAAAGACGCGGGAGAGGACAGAATTTTCCTGTGGCATGATGCATCCCGGGCGGGAGATACCTGCGAACACCTCATTATAGGGTTCTGCTGGTGCGCTCGTGAGGTTATTTGTGGCGATTTAGACTGGGTGGATGGAGTTGCGCCGACAAGCCGAACATCCACAAGGTGCCGCGTGGAAGTAGTCTTCGGCATCCACTCGGTGACGGAAGCGGTGCGCGTTCGCGCCGCCGAGGTCGACCACGTGACCCTGGTGTCAGGACAGCCAAGCCCGCGCATGGCCACGCTGGTGGAGTTGTGCCGCACCGCCCGCGTCCGCGTGGCCCACGCCACACGCGACGAACTGGAGCGGATGAGCCGCTCAGAGAACCATGGCGGCGCTATCGCTTTTCTGCGGGAGCGGCGGGCGCTGACACTCGAGGACCTGCTGCAGCGGACTGGTTCTGCAAGACGTTTTCTGCTGGCATTGGACGGCATTGAAGACCCACACAATCTTGGAGCATTGCTGCGCACGGCGGACGGCGCGGGCGTCGACGGGGTGCTGACGCCTGAACGGCGATCCGCACCGCTGAGCGGCACGGTTGCCAAGGCAAGTGCGGGTGCGACCGAACACGTTCGCGTGGCGCGCGTAACGAACCTGGTGCGGTCGCTTGAAGAGTTGAAGAAGCAGAACATCTGGATCGTCGGCCTGGACGAACGGGGTTCGATGGATTACGACCAATTCGATTTCAACGCCGACATTGCGCTTGTGCTAGGCCGCGAGGGCGCAGGCCTGCACGACCTGACGCGCCGCACCTGCGACTTCCTGCTGCGCGTGCCCATGGCCGGTGCGGTGCCTTCGCTGAATGTTTCCGTCGCCGGTGCGGTCGTCATGTACGAGGCAGCACGGCAACGCCGCCGCGCTGCCCAGCCGACGCCGGGTGCCGAGCCCGCGCCCAGGCCGTCCAAACCACGTAAGGGTCTCGGATCGTAACCCGCCGACACGCCGCTTTCCTATGAGCTTTTACTTCCTCACAGGCCGACTTCTCCTGCTCAGCGCGCTGTGCGGCGGCGCCTTTGCGTGCGCCACGCAGGCGGCAGCCCAGCAGACGGCTCCCGCCGCAGAACCGGCTCAGGCAGCGCCCGCGCCCGATTCGCCGCAAACAACGCCTTCGCCGCCAAAGGGCAAGGTGCTCTTCGAGCGGCATGAGCCCGTTGTGACGGACGAGCCCGCAGCGACCTCCACGACACCCGATGCCGAGACTCCGCCACCCGTCAATCCCACCGGCAAGGCCGGCGTTTCGTCGAGCAGCAAACGTTATCGCACCACGCTGCACCGGCATGATGACCAGCCCGCACCGGCGGCGGAAGAGGCTGCTCCTGCCGCTGTGACTCCTGTTCCGGTGAACGCTGTTTCAAGCAGCGCGGTGAACGATGATGCGGGAACGGCCGGACCAATCGTTGTTTCGACGCAGGACCGTGAAGCGGCGGACGCCGTTTTCCCTGCTGAGCGCAGGTCCACTGCCATCACTGCAGTTAACCTCGATCTGCACCTGAACGCACACACCGGGGAGGCTGAGGCGCGCGCGCAGATTACTGTCCGCAACCTTGGAAACGTACCCCTGCAACGCGTGCCGTTGCGCATCTCCGGCGCGCTGCACTGGGAAAGTGCGCGGCTCGCCGGTGCTGCCACGCCCTTGCCAGTGGAGCAGCACAACCTCCAGGACGACCTCGATCACACCGGCGTGTCGACCGAGCTTGCGTTGACCCTTCGCCAGCCGCTCGCCCCCGGAGCGTCGGTGGCGCTCGATCTTTACTATGGCGGCATCTTGACGGCGAATGCGCAGCGTCTGCTGGCGCTGGGCGCACCCGCGTCGCGAGCCGCACTGACTGACTGGGACACCGTTACCGACACCTTCACCGGTCTGCGTGGCATGGGCGAGGTGCTCTGGTACCCGGTGTCTGGAGCGCCGGCGCTGTTGCGCAATGGTTCCGCCGTGACGGATGCGGTGGAGGAGAGTCGCACGCGCGAAGCGGGCAGCAGCTTCCGCCTGCGGCTTACCCTGGAGTATGAGGGCACGCGGCCCGATGTCGCCTTCTTCTGCGGAGAGCGCAAGACGCTGCAACCGTTGGCTGCGGATCCCAACCAGACCAGCGACAGCGGGGCCGTTGTGGCGGAGTGGACGCGGGCGACTCTCGGCTCACACACACCGTCGCTGTTCGTTGCCATCGGTGCTCCTGCGGGAACCGGGACCGTGCGCGTGATGACCACCGATCCTGCTGCTTCGACGGCAGTCGATGAGGCCGCGGCCCGCATCCGGCCCATGCTGGCCGAGTGGCTGGGAGCCGCACCGGAGCGTCCGCTGCAGGTTCTCGATCTGCCGATTCCTGGCGCGGCCGCCTTCGCTGACGGATCCCTGCTGGTAATGCCTTTGTCATCGCAACCGAACCCGGCGGCGCTTGCGGCTGCGCTGGTGCAACCGTTGGCGAACGCGTGGCTGCCGGACGGCATTTCAGCGCCGTGGCTGCGCGATGGTCTGCCGGCGTTTCTGCAGGCGGTATGGGCCGAGCGCACCGTTGGACGTGCGGCCGCACTTGCGAACCTGGCCGCGACGGACGCCTCGCTGCGAGCGCGCGAAGAGCCTGCCGCGCCGGCCTACAGTTCCTCTCAGGAAGCTGCGCCGCCTGTCGCGACGCTGGCCACCTGCACGGATGTAGCATGCACCCGAGGCAAGGCCGCATTTGTGTTTGAAATGCTGCGGGACATGCTGGGCGATCCGACTCTGCAGCAGGCAATCTCCGGCTGGCGCGTGCAGGTCGAAGGAACGCATCGCACGGCCCCGGAAGAAACCATGGCGATGGAGAAGCTGTTACAGCGCACAGCCGGATCGAAGGACCTGGGCTGGTTTTTCAAAGGCTGGATTGACGCCGGTCGACCCCTGCCCGACCTGGCCATCGTTACGGTTGCTCCGCGCCGCGTGGAGCGCTCGGCCCCGGTAAGTTATCTGCCTCAGGCTCGCACTCCCGTTGCCGGCCCAATTGGTGCCGAACCCGTTCCGCAGGAAGACGACCGGCACGCCGGCGAGCAGGCCACAGCGGCCAGCAGCGGCGGCGGCGCTCCCGCACCCGGCTCGTGGCTGGTCGCGGTGGAGGTGAAGAACAACGGCGGCACCGAGGTCGAGGTGCCCGTGACCGTCCGTAACGGCAGCCTTACGAACACGCTGCCGCTCCGCATCGCGGCGGGCAGCCGGGCCACCATTCGGGTGCCGTTCGAGGCCGAACCCGAAGAAGTCCTGGTCAACGATGGCAGCGTGCCAGAGGCACACACCACGCAGCATCGCCGCTCCATCCGCAACCTGCCCGCATCGCACTAAGAGCCGGTTCGGCAAGCAGGGTGCGAATTCGACAATCGAAACGGGCTTTCCTATACTCACCGAAATGTCGCAGGAGACCCCCGTCCCCATGAAGTCGCTGTTCCGCCTTGCCCTCGTTTTACTTGCTTTGCCCGCTGGTGCATTTGCGCAGGTGGGTGTGTACGGAGCGTTCAGCACGGCCTCGCTGGATACGCTGAGTTCGCGTATCAACGGGGGTACCGTCGGTCTGCAATACGATGGCAGGCATCATCCGCTAGTGAACTTTGGCCTGGACCTTCGCGGCACGGTGCTGACGGGCGACTCCGATTCGCGAACCACACAGGTTGTGGGCGGGCCACGGATCGTGCTCCACCTGCCCGTGGTGCCGCTGCATCCCTACGCCGAGGCACTGGTGGGCGGTGCCAGCGTGAAGTTCGGGCAAGGGTCTGCAACCACGAGCACAGGCAGTGTGGCGGGTGGCTTTGCCCTGGGCACGGACCTGCACATTTTGCCGTTCATCGACTGGCGCGTAATCGACTACAACTACACGCGCCTGGTCGAGGCACACGCCGGGCAGAGCAGCTTCTCGACCGGCATCGTGATCCGGATTCCGTTCAGCTGACCGGGAAAGTGTTGCAGGCGGACCTGTAAGCCGGATTCTGTCCACGCATCGCCTTTGCTTTCGCTCTGGATCTGCGCTGAACGATCATTCCTCTAGGCCATGCATTGCTGCATGGCTCCAGCAACCTACCCGCGAGTCTGGCGCGCCGGGCCGGCACGCATCGTGTCTTTGCTCGCGCAAAGGCAGTCTTCCCGCCTATTTGGTCTTGCTCCGTGTGGGGTTTACCATGCCGCCTGCATTGCTGCCGGCGCGGTGCGCTCTTACCGCACCTTTTCACCCTTACCCCTGCTTGCGCGAGGGCGGTATCGTCTCTGTGGCACTGGCCGTCTCGTCGCCTTGAAGCGCCGATCCCGGGCGTTACCCGGCACACTGCCCCGCGGAGTCCGGACTTTCCTCCCCTGCCTCAACAAACGTGCGTGAGGCAGCAGCGATCGTTCGGTCCGCCTGCAGGTGCAAGTATACGTGTACGAGGCGCTGGCCGATCAGCCTCCGCTACTTATCGAGCACGATCTCCAGGGCGATCACGCGATCAAGCTTGTGGTCGAACTTGCTGATTCCGAACGTCTTCGACTTGTTGCCGCGAAATGTCGCCCAAAGCGTGAAATCGGAGTTTGAGGACACGTTGCGGAAGTGGTATTCGCCCTTTTCGTCTGTCACGTAGCTGCGAATGACCATCGTGCCGGCTTCTTCCATCTGCACCACGGCGCCGCGCAGTGGTTCGTGGCTGGCGTCCTGCACGGTGCCGGTGATGGCTCGCTCGGGCGAGCGCGTGTACTGTGCCTGGGACGGCGTCCTGCTCATGGTCAGCACGACGACCGCGGCGAGCATCCGTCCGGCCCACCCAGCACGTTGGCGAGAAACAATCTTCATGCAGTCGATATCCTGTCCGCAGTTTGCGCTTCGTTGCCGCAGGTGCGCATTGATCCGGTACCTGTTAAGACGCTGGCAATGGGAAAGACGACGCATGTTTCCGCTCTCAAATCGGCGTGATAAAGCAAGGTTTGTACCCGCTCCTCGTGCATCACACCTCGCATGCCATTGCTGGATGTACTGCTGGGCCGGCCACTTTCGTCGGAAGAAGATGCGGAACAGCGGGTAAGCGTAGCCGAGGGTGTACCGACCTTTGGGCTGGACGCGCTTGGCTCGGCCGCGTACGGCCCTGAAGCAGCGCTGACCATCCTCATCCCCGCCGCGGCCGCGGGCATCGCCTACGTGATGCCGATCAGCCTCGTCATCATTGCGCTGCTGACCATTGTTTACTTCTCGTACCGGCAGACGATCGATGCGTATCCGAACGGCGGCGGATCATATACCGTGGCCAGCGAGAACCTCGGCCGCGGCCTGGGTCTGCTCGCTGCGGCTGCGCTCATGCTCGATTACCTGCTGGATGTGGGTGTGGGCATCTCGACCGGCGTGGGTGCGCTGGTCTCTGCGGTGCCCAAGCTGCAACCGCACACCCTGGCGATCTGCCTTGGCATCCTGGTGGTGCTGACGATGATCAACCTGCGCGGTGTGCGCGAAACCGGCATCCTGTTCATGCTGCCGACGTATCTGTTCTGCGCGTGTCTGCTGGGAGTGCTGGGCTGGGGCATCCTGAAGACGATGCTGTCCGGCGGGCATCCGCACCCGGTGGTTGCTCCGCCACACCCTGGGACCAACGCGGTTGCGGCTGTAGGTGCCTGGCTGCTGATCCGTGCCTTTGCCAGCGGATGCACCGCGCTGACCGGCGTGGAAGCAGTCAGCAACGGCATGACTGCTTTTGCCGAGCCACGTTCGCAAACGGCCAAGCGAACGCTGACCATCATCGTCGTTCTGCTTGCGCTCTTTCTCGCGGGCATCGCGTATCTCACGCGGGTGTACGGCATCGTTGCCACTGAGCCGGGCACGCAGCACTACGAGAGCCTGCTTTCGATGATCACGGCAGCCGTGGCCGGCAGAAACGTCTTCTACTACATCACCATTGGATCGATCCTGGTTCTGCTGTCGCTCTCGGCGAACACCGCCTTCACGGGCTTCCCGCAGCTTTGCCGCATCGTCGCCGAAGACGGCTACCTGCCCAACTTCTTCGGCATCCGCGGACGGCGGCTGGTCTATACGGAGGGCATTCTTGTGCTGGCGCTGTTGTCGGGCTTGATCCTGGTGGTCTTTGACGGGATTACCGACCGGCTTATTCCGCTGTTCGCCATTGGAGCGTTTCTCGCCTTCACGCTGTCCCAGGCCGGAATGGTGGTGCACTGGTTACGCAACGGCGGCAAACGATCAAAGCTGTACATGGCTGTGAACGGTGTGGGCGCTCTGGCGACGGGCTGCACTGTAATCATCGTTCTGCTGGCGAAGTTTAGAGAGGGCGCATGGATCACCGTGCTGCTGGTGCCTCTGTTGATCGCGCTGATGTATGCCGTACACCGCTACTACGTGCGCGCATCGCGACTGACGAAGATCGACCGGCTGCAGCTGCGACAGGAGACCGCACCCCTGGCTGTCGTCCCGGTCTCAGGCTGGAATCGCGCGTCGCAGGCCGCTCTGCAGTTCGCCTGCTCGCTGAGCCCAGATGTCGAGGTGCTTCACATCGAATGCCCTGACGAGCATGGTGAAGAGACCTCTGCGAAATGGCAGGGGCAACTGGACGAAGCCGCAAGCCAGGCCAACCAGAAGGCGCCCCGCGTCGTATCAATGCCCTCGCCCTTCCGCTTCATCACCTCGCCCATCGTGCGCTACGTTCTGGACCTGGAAACACGCGAGCCCGGCCGAAAGGTGATGGTGGTTGTGCCGGAACTGGTCGCGGTCAAGTGGTACCAATACCTGCTGCACAATCACCGCTCCACCGTGCTGAAGGCGATGCTGCTGATGCAGGGCAACCGCAGGATTGTCGTGGTGAATGTGCCCTGGTACCTGCGGTAGTTCCTTCGGATCGCCATCTTTCGCAATCAGCGTGCAGCTTCGATCAGACGGCTGAAGCGTTACTGCACGGTGACTGCAATGGTCTGGGCTGCTGTCGAGCCGCCGCCGGCAGCAGACACCGTGTAGCTGTAGGTGCCGGCCGGTGTACCGTTCGGGTTCGCCGTTATGGCAGAACCTCCCCTGCCGCAGCCGGCAAGACAGAAGACAAACGCGAACAACAGCATCAGCAGACTGCCACCGCGCATGAGGCGACCACTGGAGCGGAAACCGGGCAGAGTCATGGACAGCAAACCTGCCAGGAAGACGAATGCAGGCAACACGCGAAGCGGCTCTGAACTGAAACCCGCTGACTGAGCACGAGACGTCGTCGTCAGTGTGACGGTCGCAGTTGCTGTGCCTCCGGCGGCGAGCGTTACGGGAGACGTGACCGTGCAGGAAACACCTGCGGGTGCGGTGCCCTGCGCCGCACACGTAAGCGAAACACTGCCCGCGAACGCGTTAACCGACGTAAGCCTGAGCGTACCGGTGCCGGTGCCGCCTGCCGCGATTGAAATATTTGTGGAAGAAGCACCCGAGGTGTTGTCGGCCAGGGTGAAGCTGGGTACAAGAACACCAATTCCGGTAAGCGCCACGGTGCTGGCGTATCCTGATCCGCTGGAAACCAGCGTGAGTGTGCCGCTGCGTGTACCCGTTGCGACTGGGTTGAAAGTGATGGATATCGCGCAGCTTGCGCCGGCCGCGACGACCAGTCCGCATGTATTCGTCTGGGTGAACTCAGGCGCGGAAGCGACTGAGAGCGTCGTGATTGCGATGCTGGAGACACCCGTGTTCGTGAAGGTAAAGACCTGCGACGAACTGCCGTTGAGGGCAGTCGCGGGGAACGTCGCGTTGCCTGCCAACGTTGCGGTTGGCTGCGCTGCAACAGAGAACGGATTGCTCGTTACCGAAACCGTGTTCCCGGCAACTGTCAAGGCTGCGGTGAGTGTGTCTGCGGCTTGCGCCTTCGTGACCACCAGGCTGGAGAACGATGCGATGCCGTTCGCCTGAGTGGCGGTGGATGTTGTTCCACTGAGGCTTGAACCCGCGTCCTTAACGGTCACCAGACCGTTGGATTGCATCAGGTTCTGGCCGCTCTCCGTCACCTGCACGGACGGTGCAGGAGCGAGTACCGCGTTGACGTTGGCGGAGCCGGGCTGCTGGACAAACGTGAGGCCGTAGTTGGTCTGCACCGATCCAGAATCCTGGCACAGAATCCCGCCGAAGGCCGTTGTCCGCGGCAGGCCACGCTGATCTTTTCCAGTAGCGGCGGCAGGCGTAATCGCGCAGAGTGCAGCGCTGCCCGGGAGCGGCAGCACGGTCTGCGTGGGTCCGCCGTAGTTGCCGAGCGGGGACAGGTTTGCCGCGGCCGTGCTGAGACCAATGGTGTTGCCGGTACCCAGCACCACCGCGTTGGAGAGCGGTGTGATGGTGAAGAATGCGGGGTTGGTGAAGACGACAGAGGTGATGGTGCCGAACTGGGCCGCAACCTCCAGGGTGGATCCGAAGCCCTGCGCTGAGAGCACCGAAGAGTAGCCACTCGTAATGTACGAGCCAAAGAGCGATGCAAGGCTGGCGCCGGTGGAGAACGGCCCATAGCCTCCGCTGACTGTAACGACCTGTCCACTCGACAGCGTGATGGTCATGGTGATGGTGCCGCTCTGGCTGACACCCGCCGGCTCACTTCCTGCGAACACAAAGGCTTCCACCGCGCCGTCGCAACCGACACCGTCGCACTCGTTGCCGCCAGTGTCGCCGTCAAGAATGCTGTTGGTAATGCGCGAGAGTCCGCTGCCATTGTTGATGAAGACCGCCGCTCCCTGGCCCGAGGACCTATTCGCAGTGAAGGTGCTGCTGTCGATGGAACCGACGCTGTCTCGCCCGATGTAGATCGCGCCACCGGCGGTTGCTGAGCTGTTGCCCTGGAACGTGGAGCCGGAGACGATGAGATTCTGCGTCGTTGCAACCTGGGCTGGGACGTCTGCCCCGCTGCTATAAATGGCGCCTCCGTAGTATTGCGTGGAGTTGCCGGTGAATGTTGAGTTCAGCACAGTGAGCATGCCCGAGCTGACGATGGCACCGCCGCTGCTCCCGGAGTTCTGCATGAAAGCGCATTGCGACACGGTGACCGTGCCACCGCTGCTGAGCGCCGGCGCCCCGTTCGCCAGGATGAGGTTGTTCAATGCGGCATTGCTTACAGATGCTGTTGCTGAAAACAGGACACTGCTGTTGCCCTTGATCGTGATGAGGTTGCTCAGCGTGTAGCCGCTGCCTGCGGTGAGCCCCTGCACCGTCGTGTAGGTCGGGAGCGTGAGCGCGTTCGCTCCGAGCGTGATCGTGCCCGGATTGCCGGATGCGGCGAGCGATGATGCGAAGTTGACGGTGACTGCAGTCGTGCCAGAAGTTCCATTCACGGCGGCAGCGGCAGCGAGTGCATCGCGCAGGCTGCACGACGGATCATGCGATCCGCCCGCGGCCTGGTTGGAACAGTTGGAGGCAACGCCTGCCGCAGGATCGGTCAAGGTCGTCACGGTGAAGGTGGCTTGAGCCGCGGCGGAGAGCGCAGTTGCCGCACCTAAGACAGCCGCCAGCACAAGAACGCTGAAGCGAACGAAGAGCCCGAAGGCAGAGGACGGCAAGCGGCAGCAGCGCAAGTACATGGGAGTCCATGTGTTCAGCATTTTGGGAACGCCAGATCATAGCACCCGTGCAGGACAACGCACCGAGTCGACGTTTGAAGAACCAAACGTCACTTCGCATGCACCGCAGGAGGTGCAGAGTTGCAGCCTGTGGCACCTGCAACAAACTCGGTCGTTCCCCTCTGCTCTCTTCGTTCCCCTATAATCGTCTTTCAAAGACACGTGTGCGCAAGCCGGGTTTTTGGTAGATCGCGGCTGCCGTGCAATTTGAGTGATTCGGCAGTGAGGGTGTTGTTATTAAAACCGTAGAACAGGGCAGCCGTTCCAGGTGCCCCCGACAGCATGAGCACCCAACGGTGCAGTCCTCCTCACTTCATCTCCTTGCTGGGGTTCGTCGCGTCATCGGCGGTGGCGGCATGCTCGCAGCGGCCGTGCTTGGGTCGGCATTGTGGGATAGTTCAACGCTGCATGCGCAGGCTTTGCCCGCAGCGTCAGCCACCACGACCGAGCCATTGTGCGCTCCGCAGGTCATCGGCAATCGCCGCTATCCGAAGGAATCGATCCTGGCACGGCTGTTCTCGCGTGCGGGCAATCCTTACGACGAGGCGACGGTCGAGCGCGATTTCAACTCGCTGTGGAACTCGGGCTATTTTGAAGACGTGCGCATTGAGCGGGCCGAGGGTGCAGGTTGCGCGCAGCTCATCATCTACGTGCGCGAAAAGCCAACCATCGGTGAAATCAACTACAAGGGCCTGAACGCGGTCACGCAGTCAGACGTACTGGAGCGCGACAAGAAGGCCAAGGTCGGTGTCACGGTCGAGAGCCAGTACGACCCGACGCGCATCAAGCGCAAGGAAGTCGTGCTGAAGCAGCTGCTGGCCGAGCACGGTCACCAGTTCGCTACCGTCCGCACGGAAGTCAAGACGATTCCGCCCGCACGCGTCTCGGTCACCTTCATCATCAAGGAAGGCCCGACGGTCAAGGTAGGCAAGATCGGCTTTGAGGGCAACAACCGCATCAACAGCCGCACACTGCGCGCGGCCATGAAGAATTCAAAGCCCATCGGCATTCCGCACTCCATCATTCTTGAGAACCTGTTCGCGCGGACGTTCGACGCGACCAAGCTCGATGAAGATGTAGAGCGTGTGCGCGCAGCCTACCGCGAAAAGGGCTACTTCAAGGTGCAGCCGGGCGATCCCATCACAAAGGTGCGCGACACCGGCGGCATCAACATCTTCACTCTGCACCCGTCGACCGGCAAGCGCATCGACATCGAAATCCCGATCGAAGAGGGCGAGCGTTACAAGCTGGCTGCGATCAACTTCACCGGCTTCGATAAGAACGTCGTCAACGTGAACGCTCTGCGTGCACAGTTTGCGCAGAAGGATGGCGAATACTTCAACGCCACCGTCTTCGGCAAGGGCCTTGAGAACCTGCGCAAGGCGTATGGCTCGCTCGGCTACATCAACATGGTCGCCAATCCGACGCCGGCCTTCGATGAAGCCAAGCAGACCATCACGCTGAACATCGATATCGATCCTGGCAAGCGCTTCTTCGTTTCGCGCATCGAGTTCAGCGGCAACACCATTACACGCGACCGCGTGATCCGTCGCGAACTGCTGCTCGAAGAGGGTCAGCAGTACAACAATGCGGCCTGGGAAAACTCCATTCTGCGGCTGAACCAGCTCAATTACTTCGACACGTTGAAGGCCGATCAGGATTCTGAGATCCGCACGAACAACGATGAAGGTACTGTCGATCTGCTGTTGAAGCTGAAGGAAAAGGGCAAGAACTCCATCGGCCTGAATGGCGGACTATCGGGTCTGTCGGGATCGTTCGTGGGCCTGAACTACGAGACCAACAACTTCCTCGGTCTTGGCGAGACGCTGTCGCTTGTCGCGAACATCGGCAACCTGTCGCGCAACGTGACCTTTGGCTTCACTGAGCCATATCTACGCAACAAGCCGGTTTCGCTGGGTTTCCAGGTGTTCGCCAGCAAGTACGACTTCAACCCGGCAAAGAGCTATGGCGCGGCGGGCGCGGGCAACACCAACCTGTCGAACGCGCAGCAGTCGCTGCTGACGAACTATAACCAGTCAAGCACCGGCCTGACTCTATCGGCCAGCACGCCGCTGCGGCACCTGTTCAAGCACAGCGTGGGTGTGACGCGCGTAGGTGTGTCATATGCGCTGACGCGGTCGAATATCTCGACCTTCAACGACAACACGCGCAACGTGTTTGAGACGCTGGCCTTCCGCAGCGGCATCGCGCAGAACAATGCGCTCGACGGCATTGTGTCGTCGATCATCACGCCTTCATTCACTTATTCATCGGTGGATCGTGCAGCCGGACCGCACAACGGCCGAGACTTCAACCTGGCCGTGCAGGTGGCAGGCGCAGGCGGCAACGTGAAGTACTTCTCGCCCGTCGCCAGCTTCCGGCAGTTCTACCCCATGAAGGGTTTGCGCATCAATCGCGAAGGCCACAACGTGCTCGGCATGCGTATGCAGTTGGCGCACGCTCAGGGATTTGGCGGCGAAGTCGCTCCTCCATTCAACCGCGTGTACGGTGGCGGCGAAGCAGACATCCGCGGCTTCGATATCCGTTCCGCGACGCCGTATACCTTCATCCCGGTTCGTGTGAACTTTAACCTGACAAACCCGGATGGCAGCACTGTACCGCGCGATCCAACCAACAACACGCTCGGCAACATCCAGATCCCGCTGCCCATCTACCGGCTGGTCACGGTCGGCGGCGACACGTCCTTTACCGGCAACCTGGAGTACCGTATCCCGATCGTGTCGCAGGTCACGTTCGCCTTCTTCACGGACTTCAATCTGACGTTTAACGCGCTGTCCTCGCAGCTGCGTGAGAGCGTGCTCGGAGCCTCTACTTTGTCGAGCCCGTTGTACGGCTGCCCGGTCTTCACGAACGGTGCATGCTCCGGCGGCAAGCAGATCACCTTCCCGGCACAGCTGAGCACAGCGCCCGGCACGAACCTGGTGCCGCGCATGTCCAACGGCGCCGAACTGCAGGTGATCCTGCCGATCGTCAACGCGCCGTTCCGGCTGTTCTACGCTTATAACCCGTTGCGCATGTACGAAACGCTGCCGCAGAAGCTTGCAACAGACAGCGCAACCTTTGCAGGGTTCTTCCCGAACACCGGTGCGGGCCGCTACACCTACGCACAGGCGATTCAGCTGTACGGCGCAGACTACATCCTACGTGAGCCGCGCAAGACGATCAGACTGTCGGTCAGCACCACGTTCTAACGCATCTGCAGACACAACGAAGGGGCGAGCTCAGGCTCGGCCCTTTTGCCTGCTTCAACGTCAAACCGTGAAGAGTGTTTCCATGACGAACTTCGCGAAGTCGTCAGGAGTTGTGAACGTCTTGCTGCCTACCGCCTGGCGAAGGGTGAGCCCATCGCTTTCGTCGACGTGGAAGTCGAACATCTCACCGCCGGCAGGCATGCTATCTACATTGCCCGCTGCAGTCGGCTCGTTGCTCTTCTTGTAGGTCAGATTCAACTGCTCTGCCGAGTAAGTGAGGAAGGCATTCACAAAAGGGAACCGGGCCCTGTTGATGACCACCTGTTGCGCATTACCGTTCGTCTGCGATGTGACCGTGATCCGGCTCTCGGTCACGTCGCCTTGCAGCGCCTGGTCTAGCTCCGACAGGTCCTCGCGCAGAACGCGTTCTACATCCTTGTAGAACTGCAGTCCCTTGGTGCGAAGCACATCGTCTTTGTGCTCCGCGTGAAGAGTCGCAGTCGCTGCGACGTGGTCCTTTTCCTTGATCTCACGCGCCAGATTTCCGATCCAGTCTTTCACCGCTGATCCCCTTCGAACGCTGCCGTCACCACACATCGTCGACCTATTCAGATGCGATCAGAGGCCCAGGTGCGGTCAGACGGCCCAGGTGCGGTCAGACGGGCCAGGTGCGCGGTCAGACCGCGCGTTCGCGCATCTGCTTGTACGCCTTGTGCACAAATGACCCCATGTACCAGCCGTCAATGTACTTGTAGGGCGTTTCCCCGGTGGTGTAGTGGCCGCACGGCAGCACGCGACTGACGAAGTTGACGCCGCGACGCTTGAAGTTTTCCAGCACCTCCAGGGAAAACTCCCGCAGAAAGGTCAGGTCCCAGGTGGCGTGGATCACCAAGGACTGGCGCGTGTGTTCCGCGGCAAAGCGATCCATTACGGTGATGGGACTGATGCCGGTGAAGATCGATCGCACATCATCCTGCGTCAGCCCGTTGCGCTCAAACGCGGTGCGCACATGGCGCGTACTCTGGCCCGTCCAGACCACGTCGCCAAACTGCGTGCTGGCATGGTTGAACGCGCACACCTGGATACGCGGATCGAATGCCGCCGCCATGAACGCATAACAGGACCCGAGCGACGTGCCGAGCACGCCGAACTGCTCATACCCCTGCGACTGCAGCCAGTCGATACATGCGCGGATGTCGACCACCGCCTGGCGGCACGCGGCGATGGTGCGACCCACGTTGCTGCTGACGGCGTAGTCGCTGCGCTCCAGCTCGGCCGGTCGACGAATGTCGTGGTAGGGCTTCGACAGGCGAAGGCCGGCAATGCCGAACTTGTTGAAAATGCTGCACAGAGCGTTGTGGCTGAACGCATCGGCGTTCCACTGCGGCAGGACGATGATGGCCTGCTTTTTGCGATTGCTGTCCTTGTGCATGGGCTCGGGATACCAGCGTGCATTGACGATGTCGTTCTCGGGATATTTCGTCCGCAGGGGCGAGGTGAAGCGCAGGAATTGCGCTGGGCTGGTCTTGCCGGTCTTTGCATCCATGCGGATCTGCTCGGCCTGGCGCAGTGTTTCAGGCCGCACGTTCGTTGGGAACAGCTCGGCATGACGCTCCTCAAGCCGGAAGTCCGCGGGCGTGACATAGCCGTAGAACTGCTCGCCGCGCGTGACAATCTCGTCGTTGATGCGAATCATCCTGCTCAGAGCGTCTGGACTGCTTTCGTTCGAATGGGCCGCAAGATCGCTGAAATCCGCCAGCCAGTCGAAGCCCCATTCCAGCGGCCGCACCACGCGATTGGTGTCGCGCGTCGTCAACGCTGTCTCCCAGCGGATCATCCAGTCCGCATACCACTTACCAAGCATTCCTTCAGGATATCGCGTGGGGGCTGCAGACCGGAAAAGATGATCTGTTTACCCGCGATCTGCCAGACGTGCGGCAACGGCAAACCGTCAGGTGGGTCTAAAGAAAGGATGAAGATTTTCTCACCCGCGGGCATGCACCGCACCGCACGCGCTACGCTTCGTGCTTCCCTCTTGATCTTCGGCCTGATTGCCGCAGCCGCTCCGCTCGGTGCCGGAACCACACGGCCTGTGCAAACTCCCCAGGCAGCAGCTGCCGCGGCCGAATCAAGCGCGGCAAAACCGGCAACAACGGAGGCAGTGACCCCAGGCGACGCAACGACCTCGGCAGCCGCCGCGGCTCCGGCCGGAAAGGCGCCGTCTCCAGCGGCGTCGCAGACGCTGATCCAGCAGATTTCCACGCTGCCGGACCTGGGCGACGCTGGCATCAATGTCAGCGCCCGCAGCCAGCAGATACTGCAACACCTGAACGCGGTGCTGCGCTATTACCGCAGCGGGCTGACCACAGTGCAGAAGGTCGGTGAGCCCAGTGACGTACTCTACAGCCAGCAAGCTACCGTGCAGACAGCGCAGATGGCGCAGTACGCCTTTCAGTCCGCGCGGAACCTCGCAGCACTGCTGACCAAGGTGACCCCTGCAGGCGGTCAGCCGGCGCCCGCACAGCCCGCCAATAGCGACAATCCGCCTCAGCAGACCGAGGCCGACAAACTGGCCCAGTTGCGTGCGACAACTCAGGCACGCATAGCCGATCTGACTGCGCAGGACACCGCGCTGGACAAGCAGATCGCCGCTGGCCGAGGCAAGCAGTTGACTGCGCTTCGCCAGCAGGATGAAGAGCTGGAAGGGCAGCTTGAGTTGCAGAAAGCCATGCTGGAAGGTCTGAACAAGATGTCCAGCATGGACACTTCGAAGGCAAATACCGGGCTTGCCGGCGAGATTGATCGGCTGCTGCGGACGGCCCCGGAACTCGCATCCACAACGGTCAAGCCGGCCGCTCCGCCAGTGCTTGAGAGCCTGAACTCAGCGCTCGACTCCGGTGTCAGCACGCAGGCACCCGTACTCTTTCAACTGCTATCAACCCGCCATGATATCGACACACGCATCGCCGAGGTAGATGCTCTGCAGCAGCAGGCGAACGACATGCGAACGCCCATGGTGAAGCTGTTGCGTTCGACGATCCAGCAGGGCGACGCGGCCATGCAGTCCGCGCCCGCAGGCACAACCGATGCGCAGACCGCCGACGCCACACGCAAGCATTACGACACGCTCACGGCGACCTTTCGCGTGCTGGCGACGGCAACGCTCCCCATCAGCCAGGAAATCATGGAGCTGGAGCAGAGCCGCGCAAACCTTGTGAACTGGCGGGCCGCGGTCGATGCGGAATATCGCGAAGTTCTGCGGCACCTGCTGCTGCGCGTGTTGTCGATCGGGTTGGCGCTCCTGGCGATCCTGATCATCAGCAAGGTCTGGCAGCACCTGACGGTGAAGTACGTGCAGGACGTCCGGCGCCGTCGTCAACTGCTCGTGGTTCGGCGGCTGGTGCTCGGATTCCTCAGCGGCATCGTGGTGATCTTCGGACTTGTCACCCAGTTCAGCTCGCTTGCGACCTTTGCCGGCTTCATCACGGCGGGCATCGCGGTGGGTCTGCAGACGATCCTGCTGTCGGTGGCCGCGTACTTTTTCATCATCGGTCGGTTCGGCGTTCGCGTCGGCGATCGCATCACCGTGGCCGGCGTGACCGGCGACGTGGTGGACGTTGGCCTGGTCCGCTTCTACATGATGGAGCTGACGGGCACGGGAACGGAGCTGCATTCCACGGGCCGCGTTGCGGTTTTCGCGAACTCCGTGTTGTTCCAGGCCGGCACGCCCCTGTACAAGCAGATGCCCGGCACCGAGTACGCCTGGCACGAGTTAACCGTCAAGCTGAACCCCGACACCGACTACCGCGCCGCGACAGACGCGGCCCTGCACGCCGTGCAGACCGTCTACGGCGAGTACCAGGCGCAGATCGAGGACCAGCACCGCAAGGTGGAAGCGTGGATGGATACCGTCGCCGAAGTGCCGCACATCGAGCCGCGCATCCAGATGGCGGCCACCGGCCTGCAGTACGCGGTGCTCTTCCCGGTGCAGATCAAAGACGCTGCCATGACAGACGAAAAGATCGTTCACATGCTGCTGGAGACCATCTCATCGAACGAAGCCGTGAAGAAGGCTGTCGCTGCCATACCGGCCATCACAGCGGTGATCAAGGGATAAGTTCAGCCTGCGTACAGCCAGCCCTGGGTCTGCTGTTGTACCGTGGAGGCAAATCTGTAGACTTCGCAGGACCTATGCCAAACACACGCGTTCGATCCTTCATTGTTGTTCTGATTGCACTGTTCTCGAGCGTGCTTGCCTTCGCCGCAAACGCGCCGCGCGCCCGCTGGACCGAGGCGCAGGCCAAGGCATACTGGGCAAAGCAGCCGTATGCCATCGGCGGAAACTTTCTGCCGCAGGACGCGATCAACCAGCTTGAGATGTTCCAGGCCGCGACCTACGATCCCGCAGAGATCGACAAGGAGTTCGGATGGGCACAGGCCGCGGGCATGACGACCATGCGCGTCTTTCTGCATGACCTGCTATGGCAGCAGGACAGCGAAGGCTTCGCCAAGCGCCTCGACAACTTTCTCGGCATCGCGCAGAAACATGGCATCAAGCCGGTGCTGGTGCTATTCGATACCTGCTGGGATCCGCAACCGAAACTTGGGCCGCAGCATGCTCCCGTTCCCGGCGTCCACAACAGTGGATGGGTGCAGAGCCCGGGCCTTGCGCTTGAAGACCCAACGCAGCAGGCGCGCTTCGAGGCGTATGTGAAGGGTGTCGTGGGCGCGTTTGCAAACGACCGGCGCATCCTGCTGTGGGACGTTTGGAACGAGCCGGACAACGTCGGCAGCAACTACAAAGTCCCCTTTCCAGATCACCTGGCGCTGGTCAACGCCATGCTGCCGAAGGTGTTTGCGTGGGCACGGTCCGTCGGTCCCGTGCAGCCGCTGTCATCGGGCGTTTGGACACACGATCACTGGGACCAGGAGTCTACGTGGTCAGCAACCGAGCGCACCCAGCTTACCGAGAGTGACGTGATCACCTTTCACGACTACTCCTGGCCGGAGAAGTTTGAGGCGCGCGTGGTGCAGCTTGAGAAGTATCACCGGCCCATCCTGTGCACGGAGTACATGGCACGCGGCGCCGGCTCAACGTTTGACGGCAGCCTGCCCATCGCCGCCAGGCACAACGTCGGAGCCATCAACTGGGGCCTGGTCAAGGGCCGCATGCAGACGTGGATTCCCTGGGACAGCTGGAAAGATCCCTATACCGACCGCGAACCGGCAGTCTGGTTTCATGATGTCTTCTACGAAGATGGTCATCCCTACCGCCAGGCTGAAGTGGACATGATCAAGCGCATCTCCCAGCAGAAGAACGCCGGACACGCCTCGAACTGACTTGTCTCCGTGATGCCTTGATCGAGTTGGAATGGCGACATCGGCCATCCCCGGCCGCGTGTTCGCATCGGATTGTTAACAGGCGATGAATACGCCTGGAGCAAGGTGTGAGCATGAAGAAGACAAAAGAGCCCAAATCCTCAAAGGGCCTTGTAGACCCGACAGAACTCAAGCCGTTCACGAAGAAGTCTGAAGAGAGCACGAGCGGCACCGCTGAAGCGGGCGACAAGCTGGTGCAGGTCATCATCGAGACGCCGAAGGGCAGCCACAACAAGTACAGCTTCGATGAGGAGCAGAAGATCTTCGAACTGAAGGCAGCACTGCCATCGGGCATGGTGTTCCCTTACGACTTTGGCTTCGTGCCCGGCACGCTTGCCGACGACGGCGATCCCCTGGATGTCCTGGTTTTGATGGACGAGCCCGCATTCCCCGGCTGCGCGATCGCCGTGCGCCTGATCGGCGTGATTGAAGGCGTGCAGGAATCACCCAAAACCGAACCGGTGCGCAACGACCGGCTGGTGGCAGTGGCCGAGACCACCCACATGTATTCCAAGTTCACTCGCTTGAAAGACATGCCCAAGCAATCCCTCCGCGAGATCGAGGAGTTCTTCGTGAACTACCACAAACTGCAGGGCAAGAAGTACAAACTGATCGCGCGCAAAGGCGAGAAGACCGCTCTGAAGCTCATCGAACAGGCACGAAAGAAAGCTCACGCATAACCCACCGGGACCCATGTCTCGCTTTGAGACATGGATCGGTACTTTGGACAGCATGCATCCTCACGTCTCAGAAGCGAGAGGTCGGGCACCCGTCGAGTTCAGAGACCGACGACGTTCTCCAGTGTCCCGATGCCGTCGATTGTGATCCGCACGACGTCGCCCTCGGCGAGCGTGAACTCGGTCGGCGGCACCACTCCGGTGCCCGTCATCAGAAAGGTGCCGTACGGGAAGTCGAGCTCGCGGAAGAGGTACTCAAGCAGCTCTGCCGGTTCGCGCTTCAGTTCTGCCAGGGTGGTACTGCCGGTGACGACAGCTTCGCCGCGGCGGACGATCTCAAGCTGAATCTTCGTCGCGCGATCCACCGGGCCCGCGGTCAGCAGGATGCATGGACCCAATGCGCAACTGCCGTTATAGACCTTGGCCTGGGGCAGGTAGAGAGGGTTTTCGCCTTCGATATCGCGGGAGCTCATGTCGTTGCCGATCGTCAGGCCAATCATCTCCCCGCGGCTGTTGGCGACCAGCGTCAGCTCCGGCTCGGGTATCGACCAGATCGCATCGGTGCGAACGCGCACCGTGCCGCCCGGCCCGATTGCGCGCCAACCTGCACTCTTGAAGAACAGCTCAGGCCGCTCGGCCGCGTAGACGCGATCGTAAAAGTCGCCGCCACCTGCTGCCTGGCTTTCTTCCATGCGCGCATCGCGGCTGCGGTAGTACGTCACGCCCGCCGCCCACACTTCCTGCAGGTGCGCCGGTGGCAGGATGCTATCAGGCAGCGCAACCGCCGTTCCGCCGGCCGCTGCCGACACGCGGTCCATCAGGTTCAGGCTGTTCAGCAGTTCGTCCCAGCTATCGGCTTCCACGCGGAAAAACGAGCCGTTGTCTTCGACGAATGATCCTTCAGTGGTGCGGTACAGTTTCACGATTTGCTCCTTGTTGTCGGTGCTGACTTCTCATTCTGCTAAGTTTCTTAACCCTGTCATCCCGCCGCGTATCAAGGGGATTTGCTATTTGGGTCCAGCCCGGCAAGCGAGTGCCCCAGTCTCGCCTTTGAGACATGGGTTCGCACTGCTCGGCGGAGTTTCCCCAATGCCATCTCTCAAAGCGAGATGTGGGAGACCCTGCGCAGAGGGCCTCCGCCAGCATCATCCGCTCCTGTTCAGCCGCGCCAGGATTGCACTGGCATCGTAGACGCAACCGCCCCAGACGCCTCCACTGGCCTGCACAAGCGCGGCCCACAGGCGGGTGTCGTCCGTCATCGCGGGATGCGCGGCCAGGTCGGCGCGCGGCGCACGTGCGGCCAGTCGCGCAGCGCCTTCTTCCGGCGTGAACTCCAGGTCACCCTCGCCGATGAAGTCCACGGTTGCGGCCAGGCTCTCGCGATCGACCACGATACGGACGGTGTCTCCTTCGCGGATGCGTCCGATGGGACCACCCGCAAGCGCCTCCGGTGAGATATGGCCGACGCACGCTCCCGTCGAAACACCGCTGAAGCGGGCATCTGTCAGCACCGCGACGTGTTTGCAGAACGGCAGGCTCTTCAGTGCCGAGGTCACCTGGTAGATCTCCTGCATGCCCGCTCCAATGGGACCACCGCAGATCAGAACGATCACGTCTCCGTGACCCACTGCCCCGCCCTTGATCGCAGCGATCGCAGCCGCCTCCGTGATGAAGACGCGCGCCGGACCGGTGTGCCGATAAACATCGTCCGCATCAATGAGCGTTGGGTCGATGGACGTGCTCTTGATGACCGAGCCTTCGGGTGCGAGATTGCCGACAGGAAAGCAGACGGTAGGCGTCAGTCCGCGGGACCGCGCGCCGTCCGGCGAGAAGATGACGTCGTCCGGGTCGATGCCGTCGAGGTCGCGCAGACGCCTGCGCATCCCCTCCCGCCGCTCACTCTGTTCCCACCAGTCGAGATTTGTGTCTAGCGTCTCGCCTGTTACGGTTCGAACGGACGTGTCCAGCAGACCGGCGCGCCGCAGGTGCAGCATCACCTCCGGCACCGCTCCCGCGAGGAACACCTGCACCGTCGCGTAGCCATTCGGACCGTTTGGCAGCGCATCCACCAGCCGCGGAACGGCTCGATTTACCGCGATCCAGTCGTGCGCCGTCGGTCGCCGCAGGCCGGCCGCATGCGCAACAGCGGGAATGTGCAGAAGCAGGTTGGTCGATCCGCCAAACGCCGCATGGACCACCATCGCATTGTGGATCGCGGCATCGGTCAGGATGTCCTGCGTGCCGATGCCAAGCTCGGTCATGCGCAGCATCGCCTGCGCCGACTGTGCCGCGGCGCGGAGCCACACGGGCTGACCCGAAGGCGCAAGCGCGGTGTGCGGCAGCGACATGCCGAGCGCCTCGGCCACCACCTGCGACGTCGCGGCCGTGCCTAGAAACTGGCATCCGCCGCCCGGCGACGCGCATGCGCGGCAACCCATGTCCGCCGCCTCTTCCAACGACATCTGGCCCTGCGCAAATCGCGCTCCAATGGTCTGCACCTTGCCCGCGTCTTCGCCGTTCTCGGGCAGCAGCGTCACACCGCCGGGTACGAGAATGCTGGGGTACTCGCGCGAAGAGGCAAGCGCCATCATCATTGCCGGCAGCCCCTTGTCGCAGGTGGCTACGCCAATGACGCCCCGACGAGTCGGCAGCGATCGCATCAGTCGTCGCAGCACCATTGCAGCGTCATTGCGGTAGGGCAGCGAATCGAGCATGCCCGCCGTGCCCTGTGTTCGCCCATCGCAAGGGTCAGTACATGCGCCCGCGAACGGGATCGCATACCGGTCCCGCAGCGTTCGAGCGGCCTCGGCGACCAGCAGGCCCACTTCCCAATGGCCGGTGTGAAAGCCGAGCGCAATGGGTGTGCCGTCCGCCGCGCGCAGCCCGCCATGCGTGCTCAGAATCAGGTATTCGGGATCGCGCAGCCGCGCCACATCCCAACCCATGCCGGCGTTCTGTGACAGGCCGAACAGGTTGCCGGACGGCTGTTGCAGCAGCATCTCCGCGGTGATGGGCAGCGAGCCCTGCGGCCCTGCATCTCGCGTTCGCAACTGCTCCCAATCCTTGCCGCCATCCAGCAGAGACTCCAGACTCACGCCACTTCTCCCAGTTCCTGCGGCACCAGTTCCGCCATCGAGTTCATGCTTGGATTGATCCGGCCCAGCAGCAGCATCGCAATGGCCGATAGCAGCAGGCAGATCGCCATCAGCAGGTAGCTCGCGCGAGGATTGCCTGTAACCGCCTGCAGCGAGCCGACGAAGTAACTGCCGAAGAACCCGCCCAGCGCACCGCAACTGTTCACCAGCGCCATCACCTCTGCGGTCACGCTGCGCGGCAGACGCTCCGGAATGATCGCAAAAAACGGACCATAAGGCGCATACATGCACGCACCCGCAACGGTCAGGCCGGCGAAGGCAATCGTGAAACTGTTCGTCCCGAAGAAGTACGAAACCATGAAGCTCAGGCCCGCCAGCAGCAGGAACGGCCAAACCCAATGACGGCGTCGCAGGACGCGATCAGAGAAGTATGCCACCGCCAGCATCGCAGGCACCGCCACAACGTACGGCACCGCCGACAGCAGACCGGTGCGGCCCATGCTCAACTCCGCACCCTGTTTCACGATGGTTGGCAGCCACAGCACGAAACCGTAGATACCCAGGCTCCAAAGGAAATACACCAGGCACAGCAGCAGCACATCGGGCCGCACCAGCGCCGACCGGACCGCACGGACTGGCGCAACCGAGAGCTGCTCCCGCGCCAGCTGCGCTTCCAGCGACTGGACTGCGTCTGCAGGCATCCATCGCGCCTTCGACGGTTGATCCTGCACGAGGAAGAACCACGCGAACGCCCACAGCACCGAAGGCACGCCTTCATAGATAAATGTCTTCTGCCAGCCCACCGCCTGGATGAGGTAGCCCGTCGCCGCCGACATCCAGAGCACCGTGATGGGATTGCCCATGATCAGGATCGCGTTCGCCCGCGAGCGCTCGGCGCGCGTGAACCACCGTGTCAGGATGAACAGCATCGCCGGAAAGATGAAGCTCTCCGCGACGCCCAGCAGGAAACGTATGACGCAAAGCAGCCAGAACCTTCGCACCACGCCGGTCGCCGCCGCAAGCAATCCCCACGCAACCAGCGAACCGAAGATCAGGCGCGATGCGCTCACCCGTTTCGCCAGCGTTGCGCCGGGCAGCTGAAAAGCAAAGTAGCCACCGAAAAAAAGCGCTCCCAGCAGCGATGTCTGCTGCTCGGAGATGTGAAGGGTTCCGGCTAGGCCCGCCGCCGCTCCGAACCCGTAGTTTGCGCGGTCAAGATAGGCCAGGCTGTAGGTCACGAACACCGCGGGTAGCAGGTGCCACCATCGCCGCCGCAGCGCACCGGCAATTCCCTCTGCCAGAGGGAGCGGCTCGCGGGTCGGGATGTGCGGTTCTGTCGGCATGCCTTCGTTCCCAGTGTGCGACGCGCGGTCGCGTCCGTTCACCGTACCAGTCGACGAACTCGTCCACTTCCCGGAAATTTAGTTTCCGTCGCAAAGATAAGTTCGCATACGGTGGAGTGTCAACGCATGGCAGCCTGACTCAGCGGCCTCCGGACGCCGTTCCGCATCATGCCTCGTCCAACAAAGGTTGATAATTGAGGCCAATGCCCGCACACTCGTTCGTCTCCCGCACCGCCGCTTCTGCTCTACTTCTGCTCTCACTGACTGCTGCCGGCTGCCGGGCGCAGGTTCGTTCGACCACAGACATCTCGCCAGAACTGGCTCGCCGGATCGCGCTGACTATCCGCACCCGCGCGCAGCTGCCCTTCACCTACGACGTCAAGGTCACTGACCGCAAACCGGCCAAGGAGCCCGGCTGGGACGAAGTCACCGTGCTGATCGGCGAGGACGGCAAGCCGCCGCACCCCATGACTTTCCTGCTCTCGAAGGACAGCAAAACACTCGCGCAGATGAACACCTTTGACATGTCGAAGGACCCTCGGACGCTGGTGAGTGACGCCGGTCGTCCCGCTCGAGGTGGATCCGAAAAGGCTCCGGTCGACATCGTCGTCTACGACGACCTGGAATGCCCCTTTTGCGCGCGCATGCACACGCAGATGTTCCCGGCCGTCCTGAACCGCTATGGCGACCGCGTCCGCATCGCCTACAAGGACTACCCTCTGCAGCAGATTCATCCCTGGGCCACCCACGCCGCAGTGGACGCCGATTGCCTGGCCGAACTGAGTCCCACCGGCTACTGGAACCTGGTCGACACCCTGCACAACAATGTCAACGGCATCGGCCTTGACCCGACCGCGCCGCCGACCGCGGACAAACAGCCGCAGAAGACGCTGCCCGCGGCTATTTCGCAGATCGACAAGGCTACTCTCGACGAAGGCAAGCGGCAGAAGGTCAATGAAACGAAATTGGCGGAATGCGTCAGGAAACAGGATGACACTCCCGTCAAAACCACCCTGGCCGAAGGTGACGCGCTCAATGTCAACGGAGTTCCGGCTGTCTTTGTCAACGGCGAGCTCATCACCGGCGCCGTGCCGATCGAATACGTCTACCGGGCCGTCGACGAAGCGTTGAAAGCGCAGGGGATCACGCCGCCTCCGGCGGTTCCGATTCCGTCTTCGGGAGATGCCTCCGCGCCGCCTGCGTCGCCAGCCGGAGCAAAGTAGATATGTGAGCGTAAGTCGCGCATATAATATGCATCCTTTGTGATATTCTCCCCATCAGATGTAGTAAGCCGGGTCGCCGGCAAACCATCGCTGATGAGGAGATACTTCCATGACCATCACACGCTTTACCCCGTTCAACGACGTCGCCGTCCTGCAGAACCGCCTGAACTCGATCTTCCACGACTTCGCCCGGCCACAGGAGACTGGGTCTGAGAACCTGACCGCCGGTGCCTTTGTGCCCGCCGTCGACATCTACGAGGACGCGCAGAAACTGGCGCTGACCTTTGAGGTACCGGGCATCAAGCCGGAAGATGTAGACGTTCGCGTGGAAAACAACACGCTGACCGTCAAGGGCGAGCGCACCTTTGCAAACGAGCAGAAGGAAGAGAACTTCCGCCGGATCGAGCGCCGCTTCGGCTCCTTCGTCCGCAGCTTCACCCTGCCGCAGACGGTCGACACCGAGCAGGTATCCGCGCACAGCGAGAACGGCCTGCTGGTGATCGAGCTCCCCAAGAAGGCCGCCGCGCAACCAAAGCAGATCAAGGTGAATACGACCACGGCGATGCAGGGGACCGGCACGCAGCCAAAGCAGATGGAGGCGGTGGCAAACCAGCCCATGGCTGCCACCGAGCAGAAGGCCGCGTAACGCGACTGGTCAGTCCAGGAGCACGACGACGCAGAATCCCAACGCTTTCTATGGTGCTGCAGCACCTTGGGGTTTACTAGACGACCCCAGGCGATGCGCATGCCGGGAGTTGTTGGGATTCTTCGTTTTGCTCAGGATGATGCGGCACGGACGTGGATGGAGCGCTTCGTCGAAGCAGCAGCAAGGCGACGAGCAGGACACCGCTGACCGCCCATAGGCTGTGGTTGTGCAGGCGGGGCGCAAGCGCGGCTCCCATCAGGACACCGGCGAAGAAGCCGGCGCAGACGGGCCCGATTACCTGCAGCTTCTGGAGCGCTGCGCATCGCTTGTCAGGGTGAAAGCAGTCGTACAGTGCTTCGAGCAACGTGCGTAGGTTGCCGGTGATGAAGGTGGAGTTGTAGGCGATCTGGTCGATACGCTGGAAGGTGGCGATCTGGAGCGAAGCAGTCATAGCCACGAGCACCACGATGACCTCGGACGGGAACGACGCAGGTGCTGCACCAACCACCGCGAGTGCCGCCATCTCAGTCAGCAGGGTGATCGTATGCACAGGGCGGCTGCGGCCGACGTGCCGCAGGATCGACCAGCCCAGCAGAATGCCACCTGCGAAGGTGGCCAGTGCTACGGCGTGGCGAAATGCCTGACCGTAATCGTGCGCCAGCAGGGCTACTCCCAGCAGCACGGTGTTGCCGGTCATGGCAGTGGCAAAGATGTGGCCGTGCAGGATCCAGACGATCGCATCCAGCATGCCGCCCGAAACTGTCAGCAGGGTGGCAGCGGCGACGTTCGACGGCGTACCCGGCAATGCTTCGGGCGGCCCGGGTTGGTCTGGCGGGCTGATGGCCATTTGGATGCAAGGCGCGCCGTAGGCAAAGTTCGGCGGGCAGGCAGTTCGCAGAGAGTTTAGAAGTTCAGGAGAGAAGTATGGCGATCAAGTGGGACAAGATGACAGTGAAGACGCAGGAGGCCGTGCAGGCCGCTGCGCAGATGGCCGCGGAAAACGGCAATCCTGAAGTGATGCCGCTGCACCTGCTGGCGGGTCTGCTGGAGGATCGCGAAGGCATAGTGCTGCCGGTTCTGGAGAAAATCGGCGTGCCAGCGCAGCAGCTGCTCAGCACGGTAAATGCGGCGATTGCAAAGCTGCCGAAGATTCAGGGTGCGCAGCAGCAGCCCGGCATGGGTGCGGCGCTGAACCGCGTGCTGGAACAGGCGTTCAAAGAGGCTGACAATTTCAAGGATGAGTACGTCAGCACAGAGCATCTGCTGCTCGCGCTGACGCAGAGCAAGAACGATCCCACGCAGGCTGCGCTTGCCGCGCTCGGAGCGACGCACGATGCAATCCTGAAGGCGCTGACCAGCGTTCGTGGAACGCAGCGCGTGACGGACCAGAACCCTGAGGGCAAGTTCCAGGCGCTGGAGAAGTACGCGAAAGACGTCACGAAGCAGGCGCGCGAGGGCCGGCTTGACCCCGTCATCGGTCGCGATGAAGAGATTCGCCGCGTCGTGCAGGTGCTCAGCCGCCGCACCAAGAACAATCCCGTGTTGATCGGCGAACCTGGCGTGGGCAAGACAGCGATCGTGGAAGGTCTGGCCAACCGCATCGTCCGCGGAGACGTGCCCGAGAGCCTCAAGGATAAGCGCGTCGTCTCGCTCGACCTTGCGTCCATGCTGGCGGGTGCAAAGTACCGTGGCGAGTTTGAAGAGCGCCTTAAGGCCATCCTCAAGGAGATCGAAGAGTCGCACGGACAGATCATTCTGTTCATCGACGAGTTGCATACGCTGGTCGGTGCAGGAGCGGCCGAGGGCGCGATCGACGCCAGCAACATGCTGAAGCCGGCGCTGGCGCGCGGCGAACTGCGTGCTATCGGCGCAACTACGCTGAACGAGTTCCGCAAGTACATCGAAAAGGATGCGGCGCTTGAGCGGCGCTTCCAGCAGGTCTACGTCGGCGAACCCAACGTCGAAGACACCATCGCCATCCTGCGCGGCTTGAAGGAGAAATACGAGGCGCACCACAACGTCCGCATCAAGGACGCGGCGATTATCGCGGCGGCTGAACTGTCGCATCGCTACATCAGCGATCGTTTTCTGCCGGATAAGGCGATCGATCTCGTCGATGAGGCAGCCGCATCACTCGCCATCCAGATCGGCAGCGTGCCGGAGGAGATCGATGCCATTGACCGCCGCGTGACTTCGCTGCAGATCGAGAAGACAGCGCTCACGCGCGAGACGGACGCCAACTCCGTGGATCGCCTGGAGACCGTCGAGCGTGAGCTTGCAGAGCTGCAGGAACAGGCCAGCGGTCTGCGTGCCAAGTGGCAACACGAGCGTGACGCCATCGGTCGCATCACCGAGCTGAAGAAGCAGGTGGAGAGCCTGCGCTTCGAAGCCGAGGACCAGACGCGGCGCGGCAACCTGGAGCGCGCGGCGGCTATCCGCTACGGCGACCTGCCCAAGGCAGAGGCAGAACTGAAGTCGCTGGAGGCCGAGCAGGACGCGATCAAGAACGGCGAGACAAACCGCATGCTGAAGGAAGAAGTCGACGAAGAAGACATCGCCGAGATCGTCTCGCGCTGGACCGGCATCCCGGTCAGCAAGATGCTTGAAGGCGAGGTGCAGAAGCTCGTCTCAATGGAGACGCGGCTGCGCGAGCGTGTGGTCGGCCAGGACGAGGCACTGACGGTTGTTGCGAACGCCATCCGCCGCAGCCGCGCGGGTCTCAGCGATCCCAAGCGGCCAATCGGCTCGTTCATCTTCCTGGGACCGACAGGCGTGGGCAAGACGGAGACGGCGCGTGCGCTGGCCGAGTTCCTCTTTGACGACGAACAGGCCATGGTGCGCATCGACATGTCCGAGTACATGGAGAAGCACGCGGTCGCGCGGCTGATCGGAGCGCCTCCAGGCTACGTGGGCTTTGACGAAGGCGGTCAGCTGACGGAGGCCGTTCGTCGCAGACCGTATGCGGTCATCCTCTTCGATGAAGTCGAGAAGGCTCATCCGGATGTCTTTAATGTGCTGTTGCAGGTGCTGGATGATGGCCGTCTGACGGATAGCAAGGGTCGCACGGTGGACTTCAAGAACACGGTGCTCATCATGACCAGCAACATCGGCGCGGCGCAGTTAACAACGGCGTGGGCCGAAGGTCCTGATGGCTTTGAAGATGCGAAGGTCCGCGTCCTGGACGAGCTGAAGAAGCACTTCCGGCCCGAGTTCCTGAACCGTGTCGATGACATCGTGGTCTTCCATGCGCTGGGCGAAAGCCAGCTCACGCACATCATCGATCTGCGGTTGGCCGAGTTGCAGAAGCTGCTGAAGGACCGGAAGATCACCCTGGAACTGACACCCGAAGCTCGTCACCTGGTCTTCGCGACAGGCTATGACAGGGCTTACGGAGCACGTCCTTTGAAGCGCGCAATCCAGCGGCTGGTGCAGGATCCGCTGGCTGTTCGCATCCTGAACGGTGAGGTACGGCACGGCGATCACGTCCGTGTTGAAGCGGCAGGCGAGACACTCGCCTTCCGCGTCACCTCGCACAATGCCGCACCTGAACCAGCCGCAGTGTAAGCTGCGCCGCGGGAGCGTGCCCGCTCATAGAAGGAGGGCACAGCTAACGCTGGCGTAGCTGACGCTGAGCTAATTCCCACAAACATGTGTCACCAGGGCGCGCTGCAAAGCAAAGTTGCGTCATTGCACATGAGAGAATGCGTGGGAAGGACGGCTCTCGCATGACGAGGTGAAGTCCCTGCTGTACCGGGAGCCATGCGCAGGATTCAGCTTGATTTCATCGATGGTCTGCGCGCTCTGCTGGCGCTGTACATCGTTGCGCATCACATCGTGCAGTTCCTTCGTGTGGTCCCGTTTGGCCTTGCCGGCTTTGTCTACGGCCAGGCGGTTGTGGCCATGTTCATCACGGTCTCTGGCTTCTGCCTCGCACTGCCGCAGGCCTCGAGCGGTCAATGGACCATCGACACCCGCAGCTTCTTCCAGCGTCGCGCGCGCCGCATCCTGCCGCCGTACTACGCTGCCCTGGTACTGGCGATCCTTGTCAGTTGGGGCTTTGTGCGCCTGGGCCCGTTCCGTGATCCCGTCGGCGAGTTCTCGTTCTATGCCGTCTGGACCCATGTGCTCCTCATCCAGAACTGGGTAATCCAGCAGGTCTACACGCTCGACGGCCCGCTCTGGTCTATCGCGGTCGAGGTGCAGATCTACCTGTTGTATCCGCTGCTGGTCCTGTTGCGCAGGCGCTGGAACTGGTATGGCATGCTGGGCGCTGCCGTAGCATTTTCGTTCACTGCATTCCACCTGTTCCACAACGCGGGGCAACTGCACTTTCTGTTCTTCTTCGCACTTGGAGTGCTGTCGGCAGAGCTCGCCTTCCGCAAACGACAGCGCTGGCTGACACTTGGAGCCATCGCCGTCGCATGCCTGGCCTTGCTGCTGCCGCACCTCTCCTCGCCCGAGCAGGAAGCCTGCGCAAGCCTTGGCTGCGCCGGTCTGCTGGCATTCCTTTCGCAGGAAGAAGGTAACGCGGTGCGGCGCGCCCTGGGCTGGCGGCCGCTTGCCTGGATCGGTACTTTTTCCTACAGCATCTACCTGCTGCACGACCTGATTCTTGCCATTGCCTGGTACTGGGTTCGCGATCGCGTGCCGGACTTTGCCAACCGTTTCAATCTGCAGTTCGTCGTGTTCTGGTCTGCGGTGGTGGTGGCGACGGTCGCGGCCAGCTTCGGATTTCACGTGCTGTTCGAGCGGCCCTTCATGAGCACGAAGCGCCGAAAGGCCGAGCAGCGACTTGCGGTGGTATAGGCTTCCCTTGCGCGATCAGACGATGGACGCATCCGGAGACACAACGCACTTGCAAGCTGCCGCGAACCTGCCGCAGCCGGAGAACAGGCTTTACTATCCGGCCCTCGATGGGCTGCGTGCCGTGGCGGTATTGCTGGTGTTTGCGAGCCACTATCTCGACCTGCCGCCGGCGCTGAGCTGGGGCTTCACCGGCGTGGACATCTTTTTCGTGCTGTCAGGATTCCTGATCACCGGCATCCTGTATGACTCACAGCGCCGCTCAGATCGCTACCGCGTCTTCTACATTCGGCGCACGTTGCGCATCTTTCCGCTGTACTACACGGTGCTTTTGCTGCCCGTGTTGCTGTACCCGGTCTTCCGCTGGCAATTACATCCCGCGCAGTGGCTTTGGCCCGTGTACCTCGGCAACTATGCGCGATTTCTCTGGCCCGGCGATGTCGTGAACAACACATCCATCTTTGAAGACATTCGCTCCACGGCATACCCCTATTTCACCTACCAGGTACCGCACCTGTGGAGCCTCTGCATTGAGGAGCAGTTCTACCTCGTATGGCCGTTCATCGTCTTCTTAATTGGGCAGCGCGAGCGCCTGCGGAACCTTTGCCTTGCGATGGTTGCAGTCGTTCCGCTGCTGCGTCTGCTGGCGCTGCATGTCTTTTCCGAACGCATCCTGAGCCTTGGCCTGCTGTACCGGACGACACCGCTACGTGGCGACGCGCTGCTGCTCGGCGGTGCCGTGGCCTTGTGTCTTCGCGGACCCGAAGGCAAGCGGCTGATACGGCTCGCGCAGCCATTGTTGATCGGGCTTTGCGCGCTGTTCGCAGCGCTCGAGATTGTGTTGCACGCAAGGCTCGGACACTTCATCGATCCGGAGTGGCTGAAGCTCTACAGTCCGTGGGGCTACTCGCTCCTGGCACTTGGAGCAGCGGCCATCATCCTGATGGCAGTGGACCCGCGCACGTGGATGTACCGGCTGGGACTGCAGCCGCACCTGCGCTGGCTGGGCGTGCGCAGCTACGGTTTCTACGTCTACCACCTGCTGCTGGGGCGTGTGTGGACGATGCTGTCCATCGCTCTCTGCCTCGGGCACAAGGGTATCGCAGGAAAGGCGTTGCCCCTCGTTGCGTTGACTGGCACCGCGCTTGTGTCATGGGCCAGCTTCAAATACCTGGAGTCGCCCATCCTGCGGTTGAAAGACCGCTTCGCTTAACGGCTACTCGCCGAAAAAGGTTTGTTTCGCGCCAGTCCATGTTGCGGCGTGCACGAGGTACTGAGACTGCTGGTAGTCGGGATAGTTCTTCTGCCAGAAGATCGCCAGCTGCCGATCAATGGCCACTCGCATGGGCGAATCTTTTCGAATGGCGATTCCGTAATTCCCTGCTCCCGCATAAACGTCGTAGGCCGCCAGCAGGCCGGGATCAGAGAACATCGCGCCCCGCAGGTACGTGTAGTCGGTGTGCGGCATCCAGATCAGGTCTGGCTTGCGACGCAACAGTACATCCATGTGGAACCCGTGCAGAGCGGTGGCTGTGTCGTTCAGTCCGGCAAGGTCGATGACGGTAGCGCGCGGCAGTCGCTCGCCCAGGTAGCCCACCTCGCTTGCTGCATACGTTCCACCCGGCGGCAATGGCTCAAGCAGATCATCGGTCATGCTCAGCATCATGACCTGCCACGAAATCTGGGGCAGAGGGTGCTTTGCATCGATCATGAGTTGTGCGGGAGCATACTCTTCCCGCGGCTTGTGCTCCATGCTCCGGATTTTTGCCTGCACGGCTGCCGTTGACAGCACAACCAGCAGCACCACCATGACAATTGCAGCGGCCGCGCGAAGACGCATGTGACGAGTCAACAGCCAGTCATCCTCAGCAAGCCGGCGATCGAGCAGCAGCAGCGACGGGATCACCACAAGCGGCAGGTAAGGCGCGTAGTATCGCGCGTGAAATCCCATGATCTGCGTAACGGTCTGCAGGTAGCCGAACACCGCCAGCGCAGGCAACAAGCAGCACAACGGCAGACGCCAGTCCGTCCGGCGAAACAGCAGGATCAGCGTTAACAGGAATGCCTGGCAGCCGTTGAGGAACAACACCAGCAGCAGTTCCGGATGCCAGATACCGCTGTAGCCCTTATAGGCGGTCTTGCCCTTGATATAGACACTCAGCGGTACCGGCGTGCCGAAGTACAGCTTGCAGGCCCACAACTCCATCGCGGCACCGCCAAGAAAGACGCCGTAGACAATTAGCAGCGAGCGCAGCGATGGGCGATCGCCCTCCGTAAACCACCACAGCAGCACGGGCAGCAGAATGCCTACGAGCGCGGACTCCGGTCGCGCCAGCATCAGCAGCAGTGCAGCTAGTCCCACAACAATTGGGTGCGCATGACCTGATCGCCAACGGAGTGCAAGCCCGACAAACACCGCGCACAGCGTCATGCCCAGCATGGTCTCCATGCCGTTGAACTGGTTGCCTTCAAATACGTCCGCGCACATCAGCGGAATGGCCACCATCGGCAGCACCCACAGCACGCTGCGCATAAATTGCGTACGGGCATTCGCAGCCACAGCCCACGCCATCGCAAGCATTGCAGCAACGGAACTTAGCCCCGACCCCAACAGCAGCTCAGTCCACGAACCGCCAGGCACATAACTCAACAACAGCGTGCAGCATGCCCAAAGCAGCGAGGTCGGTCCATACGTGTGCACGCCATCGGGATTCCACGAGTAACCCAGGCCTTGTCGCACGTTATGCGCGTAGCGGAGAAACATGTACGCATCGTCAAAGAGCAAAGGCTGATGCCGGGCCGCGAAAAACGCCAGCACCCATGAGGATGAAACCTTTGCCAGCAGCACGAATGCCGTCATCAGGTACACGCGATACAGATTGGCGCGGCTTATGGTCAGTTCACATAGCTCCGTGTGTATTCTACCGGCGAGGTGCAGGCCCGCTGCTTTCAATCACGATGGCAGCTCTGTTATTTCAGCGCGCCAACAACCGGTAGAGCACGAACGTGTGACGATCAGGGTCATCGAAAATCTCGTAGCGGGCGCGTTCCTGCAACTGGTATGTCGATTTCATTTGCCGGCGCATCGGAGACACTTTGCCCCCAAGTATCTCCACGTACCATCCGGGCTTGTAAAAATCCAGTAACTGCTTCGGAGCATCGACGCCATACTCGGCGCAGATGGCTGGTACGCCGATCCAGAGCGAAAGCTCATCACCCTGGTTGCCGACGATCAATCGCTGCGCGCTCGGGTCGGCTGCGATTGCATTCGAGAAGCCCTTTACTGCTGTAAGGAATGTGTACTGCGGGTGCAGCGCGTAGCGCAGTGTCTCAAGAGCCATCCACGGCAGAGAGATCGCCAGAAGGAAGGCATACGCAAACACAGTCGCACGCATCTGCTTCCCGTCGTGTCGAGCGCGGGCGGCAAGCTGCTTCAACGTGAGCGCCAGCACGATCACCACCGACGGGGCCAGCAGCAGGTAATAACGCGGCTGCAGGTTGCTATGGTATCCGATGAAGGTCATGTATCCCACCGCTATCAGCACCATCGACCCAAAGAGCGGTTGACGCCAAAGCTCGCGCAGCCACGCCACGGCAGCCAGCACCGTAGCAATCGCAACCGGATACAACAGCGCATCGATCCACATGCCGTCACGCAGCGTGAGCCACGCAAACAGCGGAACGATGCTCAGGTGAACGCGATCCTGGTTGATGTGAAAGAGCAGCCGATAATCCTGAAGATATCGGTGTATTACAAAGACGAAATACATCGCCCAGGCAAGCACAGCTGCCGATACTGCGATGAGAAGTCTGCGCAAAGCAGCGAACACAGGCAAGCCGCGTTGGCGAAGGCTTGCCCATAAGAAGTAGAGAACGCCGGGAGCAAGTACCAGCCCCGTCGTCTTGGTGAGCACGAGCGCCGTGAGCGCAACACCGACGCTGCATGCCATGAAGAAGCTTTTGCGGCGTGCGGCCTCTGCAGCCAGCACCAGCGCCAGCAGCAGGAAGAAGATCATCACCGGCTCAAGGACAGCCAACCGGCTGAAGCTGTAGAAGAACGGGTTCACAGCAAGCAGCGCAACGGCGAGTGCAGCTGGCAGGGCTCCCGCAGCCTGCCGCACCAGGCGAAAGAGCATCAGCAGCGATGCGCCCGTGAGCAGCAGCGTAAGCACGCGAAGCTGCACGATCCCAAACCCGGTCACGCGGAACCATAGGTCCGCAAGCGCCGACCACATCGGCAGCGCCACCGCCGGGTTAAACGCGCCCGGCTCACGCCACCTGCCTGTCAGTGCACGATGCACCGCGCCACTGGTGTACCATCCCTCGTCCGTCGTCTTGGACCAGTCATTCCAGGGCGATCCATTCGGGAAGTCGGCCCGCAGATGAACGAACGCCAGCGCAAAAAACACCATCGCCAGAGCAATCAACGCGACTGTAATCGCGCGATACCAGCCATGCGGAATCAGCACGCGTTGTGAGGAGTTGTTCACAGAGAACCAGCACGCCTGAGTTAGCCGAGATCAACTGAGTGTACGCGGTGCTAAACGGCAAGCCGCGCCTTCAGGCGGAGGAATGGCACTTCGATCCACCGGAACGAAGCCCATGACAGCAGCAGCGTTCCCGCGAGCGCGACTGCGGCGGTACCTTCCAGGGTGAAGCGGCGATGACCAAGCATCAGAGCCACGGCAAGCCGCTGCCAGACTGCGAAGAACAGCAGGTGGTAGACATAAAATCCATAACTGCGCTGGCCGATCGCACGCAGCCACTTGTGATTGCATAAGCGATAGAAGATGCTGTTGCGGTTAATCGCCATCAGCACCAGTGCAGCTCCAAGTACGGCGATCACGCTGAAGCCAAGCACCGAATGGTTCTGAAACACTGCAACATTCACCGGCTGCCCCGTGCGCCTGTAGCTGAGCGCCTCTAACCCAGTAAAGATCGCCGCTACGGAAGCGACCAGTGGCCATCCCCACGTCAGCATGCGGTGCCGCTCCGGCCCGCGCATAGCCAATGCGACCGCACCGCCGAGCATCAGCGCGTCGGCCCGCAGAGGGGTCGCGTGGTACAGCAACCCCAGATCGATCGACCGTTGGGAAAAGAAGTGTAAAGCACCCCACCGCAACAGTGGCGCAAGAGCGACCGCGATCAGGCAGAAGTTGCGCAGTAGAACGCGACCGCGCAGCAGAAACACGACGAGCGGCCAAACCACGTAAAACTGTTCTTCAACACTCAGACTCCACAAATGGTCATAACTGAGGCTCAGCCAAGGTATGCGCCGCGACTGCAGCGACTCATAGAGCGAGTGGTTCTGCACATAGTCTGCCGGGTTAAAGAAACGAATGTAGTTGCCGACATAGGCAGGCCACATCCAATCCGCCGGGTGCAATACCCAGTGAAACAGCGGCCACAGCAGCAATGGCGCCAGCAGGACGAAGTAGTACAGCGGAAAGATGCGCAGAAAACGCCGCGTGTAAAAGATGCGGAAGCGATGCTTCCGCTCTGTCGAATCGAACAGGATGCCCGTAATCAGGAACCCTGAAAGCACAAAGAAGATGTCGACACCGATCCAGCCCCAATTCAGTGTTCCCGGGATGTAGTGATACACAAACACCAGCAGCACAGCGATTGCGCGCAGACCGTCGAACGCCGGGTAGACGACGCGGTTCTCCGGCGGGGGCAACGGTTCCAGGGCAACGTGAGGACGCATGGCGGTCACGGCTGCACCTCACGAAAACGTACTGCTGCAACTTCTCCGCCGAACGCAGGTGCAGACCACTCGACGTGCGCGTGGTCCTCTGCAAGGGCGGGACCGATCCAGTTCCATCCACCGCCATAGCGGATCAGCAGCAGGTGCTCACCCGGCTGCTGCCGCAGGTCCTCATAACGCACCACTGGAACGTGCGTAAAGTGCTGCAGGTGCATCGCCGTTAACGCCGCCGTGTCATGCCGCAGGCGACGCACTTCCTCGTTCGGCGAGTAGAGCAGGGTCATCCGGCTCTGCACCGCGGGGTCGGCAATATATGGAACGTCCTCTTCAAAGTCTCCGAGGTTCTGCACGTACAGCCGCGCATCAGGCGTCGCGAGCAACTTTGCGCGAAGCTCGGCTGGAACGGCCAGGGACGCAAACCTGGCGCTGCTCTTTCCTTGCTCCTCACGCACGCGCTCCGCACCCGCTATGGTGATTGCCAGCAGAAGGCCGGTCATCGCTGCGTACCAGCCACTCACAGCCCAGCGTTGCGGACCTAGTGCGATCGCGACTAGCAAAGCCAGACTGACAATTGCCGGCAGAACGTACCGCACTTCGATAGAGTGCGTGGCAAAGCGCGCCAGCAGAAACCCGGCAAATGGCAGTCCTGCGAGCAACACCACGTAGGTTTCGACTCCAGCGCTCCTAGCCGACCACACTGTTCGCCGCTGCAACCATAGCGCCACCAACAGAACGATCGTCAACAGCACAAGGGCGGCCATTGTGACATGTTGGACGGGAATGCTGTAGTCGGTGTAGTTGATGACCAGGGCGCGGTATGCCTGTGTCACCGCATGCAGACCGACGCTGCCGGCGTTGTAATAGTGCAGTCGAAACTCGCCAGCGGCATGCTGAAAAGGAAGGGCGAAGAGAATCGATGACACACCGGCGGCGATCGCCGCGACCACGGGCCAGTCCACCTGGCGCAGACGAATTGTGCGAATCAGTTCCGCACCGCACAGCGGCAGCAGCAGCAGCACTGCAAAGTAATGCGTGTTGAGCGCGAGCCCGAGCGAGACCGCCAGCGTCATCAGCCAGCCTGCCCTTCTCATGTTGCCACCGGTAGCACGCAACCAGCTCAGCAGGATCAACCCCGCAAGCCCCAGTAGCACACCGTAAGGCCTCGCCTCTACGCCGTAATACAGCGTTGCGGCCAGCGCGGGCAGTGCCGCAGCGATGACACCGGAGCGCTGCCCGGCAAGCGCACTCCCGACCTGAAAGAGGCATACCTCCATAAGCAGGTATCCTGCCAACGAAGGCAGGCGGATGGCAAACGCCGTTGCGCCGAACAGCCGGACGCATGCGTGTGACAGAAGGTGATAGACCATCGGATCAAGCGAAATAGGGTAATGCCGCTGAACACGGATGAGTGCCCGCACACTTGGAACGCTGTCCGTTTGCAGAACAAAGACCTCGTCCTGGTCCAGCAGCTTGACGTGTCCCCATGCCAGCACGATCACTGCCGTCATCAGCAGGACGGCAGCCAGCATCCATCGTGTCGAACCAGGTGGCGTGTCGTCACGCGACGCAGCGGAAATCATCTGCCTGTAACCGGCACAGGCATCGCCGTGACAGCGGCTGCCGGAGTGGGCAGCGTGGGCGTAAAGAACTGCTCAAGACGGGGCATGCGGATGAACAGCAGCAACCCCATCAGCAGCGCGGTCGCAACGAACGAGGCCATCAACAGCGGCTCGCGATACAGCTTCTCAGGGTTCTGCACCGCGCTCTGTGGCTTGAATGCGATCTTCAGATAGATGGCCATCGTAAACGCCACGAGTGGAAAGCCAAGGATCAGTTCCATCCGGTAACGAATAATGAATGCGCCCAAAAACAGCATGGCGGTCGATGCATAAAACAGCACCGACACCAGCAGCGATTCCGGCGTATACCGTTTGAACGAAGCGCGGTATGCACCTGCAACCGCACGGTCGCCAATCTCGTTCAATTCACTGAAGCGCTTCAGCCCCATGAAGTAGCAACCGATCATCCAGTACGCCACCAGCAACGAGATGGGCGGCACCAGGTGACTGGTTACGGCATACCAGCCCAGCAGCATGCGCAGCGGGTTATTGATGGACTCGGTCAGCACATCCAGGTACGGCACGTCCTTGGTACGGACAGGCGGAAAGTTGTACACGCATCCCATGATCCACAACATGAGCGCGGTCAAGGCGAACATCCTGCCGATGAAGACCAGGCCGATCGTTATCCCGGCCGCCATCATCAGCAGCCACTGCACGTACGCCGCGCCGATGTGTACCAGGCCGCGCGCCGCGGGTCGATTCTTCTTGACCGGATGCAGCCGGTCAAAGGGTGCGTCCAGCACTTCATTGATGACGTAATTACTGCATGCAACCAGCGTGATGGAGACGAACGCCAGCAGCAGTGTCACCCACAGATGCGGCGTCAGCAGCCCCGGATACGTGCTGAGCGGAACGATCACGCCAGGCAGCACAAACAGGTTTTTAATGGAGTGGTCCAGCCGCGCAATCGCCAGGTGCGCTCGCACACGATCTGCGAACGAAACCGGCCGGAGGTCAATCTCGTTCATTACTGCCTCACCGCTCCTCATCACTTGTCCGAATGAGGTAAGCCTAACATTCCAACAGACTCATCAGCCTTGACGGCTCCAGCCTGGTTCAAGGTATTTCATGGGCCAACTAACAGGTTTATCGATCTAACAACCGCATTACGTTACCCCCATCGGGGTGAAAAGATGGCTTACAGATGAAGACCACATTCAGCTTCGGTGTACGCTGCTCTTCATGCGCACATTCAGGATCATGGTGGGCATGCTGCCCTCGGATAAGTCTCCGGTAACCTCGCGACTAAGTCGGAGAGTCGCATGAGTAGCCGCCGTAACTTTCTCAAGACCGTTGCGACCTGCGCGCCAGCAGCCATGCTCCATGCCGCCCAACCCGACACCGCACAAGCCATGGCTCCACTCAAACCGACGAGTCCCATACTCGTCGAACTGTGGCCGCAGCAGTTTGATGTGAGTCAAGAGGTCATCAACCTCGAGAACGCCTATTGGGGCCTGATGCCACGCTCGACAATGGCGGTGTACGCGGAAAAGACCGCCTACGTGAACCGATTCAACAGCATCTGGGGACGCGGCGTGCTACCGGGCGACAACAGCCTGGCTGATTTCCGAGCAGCACGCGTCGCACTTGCCGGCATGATGCACTGCGATGTCGAAGAGGTCGCCGTCACCCGCAGCGGCAGCGAAGGTCTGCAGGCCCTGATCGTGAACTATCGCAAAATCAAGGCCGGTGATGCCATGATCTGCTGCGACCTCGATTACGACAGCACGCTGGACGCAGTGAAGTTCCTGGGCGATCACCGCGGCGTGACCATCGTAAAGTTCAACATGCCCGAGCCCGCCACGGAAGCCAACATCCTGCAGGCCTATGAAGATGCTCTGAAAGCCACTCCAAATGCGAAGCTGATGCTGGTCACGCAGGTGTCGCATCGTACGGGCCTGGTCACTCCCGTGAAGCAGATCGTTGCGATGGCACGTAAGCGTGGCGTCGATTGCATCGTTGACATCGCCCATGGGGTCGCGTGCCTCGACTTCAGCCTGCCCGATCTCGAATGTGACTTTGCCGCGTGGTCCGTCCACAAGTGGACCATGGCGCCGCTCGGGCTGGGGGCAATGTACATCCGCAAAACCCGCATCGACGACATCGACGTGAGCTACGACAGCCACGATCTGCCTGACGAAGACATCACCGCGCGCGTGCCCTCAGGCGTCACGAACTTTCCTGCGGTCCTTACCATTCCAGCTGCAGTCGACTTCTATAACGCCACCGGCGGCAAAGTCCGCGAGGAGCATCTTAGGGCCCTGCGCGATCGCTGGGTCCACGCTGTTCGCGATCTGCCCAACGTCGAGATCTGCGTGCCGGACGATCCCGCACGCTACTGCGCCATCACCAGCTTTCGCCTGAAAGGCATGCACACCGTAGCCGACGCGCAGAAGGTACAGCATCGCCTGTTCGACAAGTACCGCATCCACACCATCTGGCGCACGGGACTGGCGAACGGCGCCGTGATCCGGGTCACGCCCGGCCTCTATAACACCATGGCTGACAGCGATGCCCTGGCTGCCGCGCTGCACGCTGAACACGCCATGCTGCTGTGAAGCCCTTCTTCTAATCCGTTCTGAAGCTGCAAACGTCTCGAGTCTTTGCTCGCTGTGTGCCTCCGCAGTCATGTAATTTCACGACAGAACCAACTCCTCAGACGCAACAGCGCGCCATCTGAAAATTGCGATACGCCGACGGCATCCGAACCGACATGGCTTGGTTTGTAATCTTGCTCGCAATCGCCGCCGGCGCGATGACCCCGCTACAGGGCACCAATGCCGAGTTGTTCAAGCATTGGCAGCAGCCGATCTGGACCACGATCTGGTTCTATTTGAGCGGCCTGGCAGTCATCCTGCTGATCCAGCTTTTCGCGCGGCAATCGCTCCCTGCCGCAACGGCCGTCCATCAGGCCCCATGGTGGGCTTACCTTGGCGGTGCACTTTCCATCGTTACCACTCTGATCGCCCTGATGTTCGCGCAGAAGCTTGGCTCAGGCCTGTTCACCGGGCTTAGCCTCACGGCCTCGCTGATCGTCAGCATCCTGCTGGACCAGATGGGCTGGATTGGCTTCAAGCAGCACTCAGCGTCCCCTCTGCGGCTCCTCGGCGGCGCGCTGATGATCGGCGGCGTCTGGCTTATTACGAAGTTCTAAACAGTACGGCGAGGGGGCAGTGCGATGGCGACAACCTCCGCGGTCCCCGGTTCCGTCACGACGGATATTCCGCCGCGTCTTGATCGCCTGCCATGGAGCAGATGGCACCTGCGCATGGCGTTCGCACTGGGCATCACGTTCCTGCTCGACGGCCTTGAAGGCGGTGTCGGTGGTTCGCTCTCCGGTGCCCTCAAGAGTCCCCAGGCACTGCACTTCACCGATGCACAGCTGGGGATCGCATCCACCGGTTACCTGTTCGGTACGGTGCTGGGAGCGCTGGGCTTTGGCTATCTTGCCGACCGCTTCGGGCGGAAGTCCCTGTTCACCTGGACACTTGTCTTCTACGTCTGCGCAACGGCGCTGACTGCGTCGTCGTGGAATCTACCCACCTTCATGCTGTGCCGGATGATGACCGGCGCCGGCATCGGTGGCGAGTACACCGCCATCAACTCGGCAATCGACGAACTGATCCCGGCGCGGGTTCGAGGCCGCGTCAACCTGTTTATCGGGTCGAGCTTCTGGATTGGCGTGATTCTCGGCTCGCTGGTTGCGGTAGGCTTTCTTTCCGACAGCGCCTTTGGTCTGCGGCTTGGATGGCGACTCGCATTCCTCTCCGGCCTGCCGATCGCGGCCGTGGTGTTGTACCTGCGCAGGCACATCCCTGAAAGTCCGCGCTGGCTCCTCGTCCATTCGCGCGATGCCGAAGCCGCAGAGGTCATCGCCGTCATCGAGCAGGAGGTGCAAGCCCAGACAGGCCCGCTGCCCGGCGTGAAAGACACTGTCTGCATCCAGCGCCGCACTGAAGATCCCATCCGCAGCCTCAGCCTGCTGGGTCTTCCGCGCTACCGCGGCCGCGCCGCGCTCTGCATGGTCCTTGTCATGGCGCAGTCCTTCTTCTATAACTCCGTCTTCTTCTCCTCGTCACTCATCCTGCTCCGCTTCTATGGCATGTCGCCTTCGCATGCGGGTTTGCTGTTCCTGCCGCTTGCGCTGACGAACTTCATCGGTCCGATCCTGCTTGGGCGACTGATCGATACGGTCGGTCGCCGCAAGATGATCGCCATCAACTTCTTCCTTGCCGGATCGGCACTGATCGTCTCTAACCTGCTGTTTCTCAGGGCAGACATCGGCCTCTCCGGACAGGTGATCTGGTGGTCTGTTGCGTTCTTCTTCGCCGCGAACGCTGGCGGCTCGGCATACCTGACAACGAGTGAATTATTTCCGCAACAGATCCGTGCCACTGCCATCGCCGTCTTCTACGCATTCGGCACGTTATTCGCGGGCGTCCTCGGCCCAACGATTTTCGGTGCGCTGCTCAACCGAGGCGATCGACAGCCTATCTTCTATGGCTTCATGGTGTCAGCCGGAGTCATGCTGCTTGCAGCGCTGGTACAGGCCATCTGGGGCGTTGCCGCCGAGCGTAAATCGTTAGAAGAGATCGTCTGATTGCAAATGCCACAACTGGGTGGCCCCATTCATAGCGACGTGGATGAGTGGGACCGCAGCTAACCAATCGTAAAAACCACGCGTGGCTTTCCTGTTGCAGTCTTCCAGACACTCTCGACCTCGGATAGTGGAACCACCTGCGTCGCGACCTGCAACCCGGCCGGTCCAACTGCTTCGAAGACATTGCTGATCGACTGCACCAGTACCTTGCGGTTAACGCTGCCGATGCCGCTGCCCATCAGTGTGATTGCAGCGGAGCGCAGAGCGGCCGCGGGCAGATCCAGCGTCATCTCGCCGCCGGCGCTGCCAACCTGTACGAAGCGTGCCGGCTTGTCCTCAATCGTCTTCGAGAGCGCGCTAATGGCGATCTTTGCACTCGCGCCCCACAGGTAATCGAGAACGACGTCGATGCCCTGCGAGAAGACTTCCGTCAACGCGTCTTCGTACTCGCCCCCACCCGACGGGTGGTCGGTGTCCAGGGCAAACGGGATCGCGACATCCGCACCGATCGCCTTCAGCTCATCGAGTTCCGTCGCGTTGCGGCCAGTCGCGATCACCTTGGCTGCGCCGAGATATTTGGCAAGCTGCACCGCGACACGGCCCGCAGTACCCGTTGCACCATTCACCAGGACAGTCTCTCCAGCGACAAGGCCGCCGCGCTCTACAAGACCAGCCCACGCCGACATGCCTGGGTTCGCAATGGCAGCCGCCGTGATGTCATCGAGCGAGTCCGGGATCGCAACACAGCGCCGCGAGTTGATCGGGCAGAACTCCGCAAGCGAGCCATACGGTGCCTCGGGCATCGCAAAGTACACGCGCCGGCCATCCTGCGTAAGGCCCATCCCATCGGTGCCGGCCACCGCCGGAAAGATACCCGTCGCACTGTAATGCGATCCGGTGGCCCTCATCTTCGTCAGGTTACTGAGTGCTCCTGCACGTACCGAAATTAACTCGTCGCCGTGCTTCGCCACAGGCGTATCGAACTCTCCGAAAATTGGCGTCTTACCCGCCCCGGTCACAACGGCTGCTTTCAAGTGCTTCTCCTTTTCTGCTCGCGTGCGGCCTTGTCCAAGAATCTCAGTACCTGGTAAAGAGAGTAAGACGCATCACCTCTGCCAACTACACTTGCGGTGATGAAGAATGCCACTGGTTCGAAGCACACGCTGCCCGCGCTCAAACGCGAAGTCCACGCACTGCGTGATCCCGAGCGTGCCAAGTTTCTCCAAGGCTTCTTCCGTACGGGCCCCGGTGGGTACGCCGAAGGCGACAAACTGCTCGGCCTTACAGTACCTGACTCGCGCAAGACCGCCCGCGCCTTTCGCGACCTGCCGGTGCCGGACATCAGCACGTTGCTGGCATCGCAGTGGCACGAGCACCGCCTGATCGCGTTGCTGCTGTTGATCGGCCGACATGAGCGTGGCACGCCAGAGCAGAGGGCCGAACTCCATCGCTTCTACCTGGACCACCTCGACGGCGTGAACAACTGGGACCTGGTCGACACCTCGGCTCGCCTGCTCTTCGGCGAACATGACGAAGACGGCAGACTCGCCTTGCGCTTCACAGAGAGCACGAACCTCTGGCACCGCCGCATCGCCATCGTCAGCACCTTCGCCGCCCTGCGCAAGGGCGGAACGGGACGCACGCTCCTTATCGCAGAAAAGCTGCTCGGCGATCGGCATGACCTCATCCACAAGGCTGTAGGCTGGCTGCTGCGAGAGGCCGGCAAAATCGACCTGCCATCACTGCTCCACTTCCTGCGAACTCACTACACCCGCATGCCGCGCACAGCGCTGCGCTACAGCATCGAGCGGCTCGACCCCATCGACCGCAAGCTCTGGCTTAACGGCCCGCAGTAGTCCTCAAATCCATACAGCAGGCAATCCTTTCAGGCGCTGGCACCCAAGGCCAAAATGGCGCGCAAACCTTGATCGTTGTTGCAGCCTTCGTTGTCTATGCGCATGTAAGATTCGCTCCACCAATCTACCGGCTACAACGGTGGTAACGGGAGGAGCTTCACGCTGGCTTCTCTGCTGATGAATCAGCCTGAAGGGCTCTCAAACGCGCGTGAGGCGTACATGAAACTGCAATCCCCTGCCTTGTTCCTGCATCGGCTCCTCCGTCCTGCTGACCCTTCCTCTGAACGCAGGCTGTTCGTGCTGAGCCTGTGCACGCCTGCACTGCTACTGCCTGTGGCAGCACTCACCGGCTGCTCGACCAACTCGTCTCAGTCAGCTACTCCAAGTGTCGCGGCACCAGTACTTTTAAGTGGCAGCGTGCATGGTGGATCGTCGCCCATTGCCGGTGCGCAGGTGCTTCTTTATGCCGCCGGGTCAGGAGGCTATGGCACCCCCTCGCGGTCAGTGCTCAGTTCCCCCACCACCACGGATAATTCGGGCAACTTCACCATCTCGGGCACTTACACATGCCAGCCCGGCGATCAGGTGTACCTGCTCGCCACCGGAGGACAGGCCACTGCTTCAAATACCGCAAACAATGGCATCACGCTGGCTGCGGCGCTGGGTAGTTGCAGCGCCCTGACGCCCACAACAGCAATCAACGTGAACGAAGTAACGACCGTAGCCGTCGCCTATGCGCTTGCCGGGTTTATGAATACGGCAACCAGCCTTAGTTCGAGCGGCTCGGCAGTCGCACTTACAGGCATCAAGAACGCTTTCCTGACCGCCGCGAACCTTGCGGACTTCAACACCGGCAACGCAAACACGACCACCGCGGGCGGCAACGGCACCGTGCCCACCGCAGAGATCAATACTCTCGCCGATATCCTCGCGGCCTGTGTCAACTCCACGTCCACAAGCAATGCTTGCTCCACGTTGTTCGGCGCAGCAACACCGTCGGGCGGAACCGCCCCAACCGACACGTTGACCGCCGCGCTGAACATCGCTCATAACCCCGGCCAGAATGTGGCGACGCTCTTCGGTCTGGCCACGGCTTCATCACCTTTTCAGCCATCTCTTAGCGCGGCGCCACACGACTGGTCGGTCGCACTGACCTACACAGGCGCGGGGATCGGGACAGCGGTCGTCATCAATCCATCCAGCATTCCTACGCCGAACCACCCATTGGACATCGACGGTCTGGGCAATGTTTGGGTGGTCAATCAGTCCGGCGTCTCGGTGCTCGATCCTGCGGGCAATCGCTCTCGCCCGCGACAGCCTATAACGCAGGGATCAATCCGAACGTCGATGCGGAATCAATCATTGCCATCGACAGCAGCAACAACGCGTGGATCGGAGCCTATACCTACGCGACCGGCCTTAACCCGCGGCTGATCAAGATCAACTCGGCGGGAACGCTGCTGTCGCCCGCAGGAGGCTACACCGGCGGCGGGCTCTCGAACCTCGATGCCATGACCTTCGACTCGCTTGGAAACCTGTGGGTCGCAGGCGGCCTCAGCTCGGATTCCGCCGCCGAGTTCAGCAGCAGCGGCGCTCCCATCTCGCCCGCAGGCGGCTACGCCGGTACGTCCGCCTACAACGGCCTGCTGTTCTACCCATCACTCACCGCAGACGCGGCCGGCCATGTCTGGTGGGTCGGCACGGAGTTTGGCCAGGGCGGAACGATCCTTGCCACCCAGGGCTGCGGCGGCAACTCGCAATACATCCAGAACGCCGTGGACGCGGGCGGCAACATGTGGACCGCAGTCCCCTATGCGCCTTCCATCCTGCTGAAGTGCGGCCCCACAGGAGCACTGCTGTCGCCCAGCACCGGCTACACCGTCAGCCCGTCCTCGACCGGTGCGCCGGGAGTTGCCGTCGACGGCACCAACCGCATCTGGTTCTTCGATCGCAATTTCTCAGGACACCTCGGCGTAATGGACGACTCGGGTAACCAGATCTCGCCCGCGGGCGGCTACCAGATGGGACGGGACGCAGGCACCGGCTCAGAGTACATGGCGCTCGACCCCTCAGGGAACGCCTGGCTCACCAGCAAAGGCAACGCGGTCGTCCAGTTCGTCGGCATCGCCTCACCCGTGGTAACACCACTCGCGTCAGCCCTCGGCAGCAAGAGCCTCGGCACCCGCCCCTAAGCTGCCGCAGTTGTATGTCCCTTAAAGGAGCCGCGATCTCGTGGCTCCTTTTCCGTTGTTCCTTACAAACTTCCGAGGCTAAAGCCGCGACATCCAAATCGAACCGTTCCTATCCTGGCAACTAAAGTCGCAGAACCGGCTGCACAATGGTCGTGTGTTCACTGCGTTACGCATCACTGATTCTTGGTGAAAGGCTGCCGATACACCTTCCAGCGCAGAACATCCCGCACCAGGAGAACCCAACCCATGCACCACCTCGTCATCGCCTTTGCCATCGTCGCTACACTCGTCGTCCCATGCCTGTTCGCGGCGTTCCCCGGCAAGCACGAGGTGCCGTTCGACGCGGAACTCGCCGCGTAGCCTCCACCGGCGGGCACGCTGGCGCGGCACCGTAAGCCGCGCTCTGTAAAATAGATCCAGAGCCCGCATGGACCCCAGCCTCATCCGCAATTTCGCGATCATCGCGCACATCGACCACGGCAAAAGCACCCTGAGCGACCGCCTGTTGGAGCTGACCGGCTCCCTGACCCAGCGCGAGATGCAGGCACAGGTGCTCGACGCCATGGACCTGGAGCGCGAGCGCGGCATCACCATCAAGGCCCACTCCGTCCGCATGATGTACCAGGCGCACGACGGCATCACCTACCAGCTCAACCTGATCGACACGCCCGGCCACGTCGACTTCTCCTATGAAGTCTCGCGGTCGCTCGCCTCGTGCGAAGGCGCGCTGCTCGTCGTCGACGCGTCGCAGGGAGTCGAAGCGCAGACGCTCGCCAACGCCTACCTCGCCATCTCCAACGGCCTTGAGATCATCCCGGTCATCAACAAGATCGACCTGCCCAGCGCCGACATCGCCCGCACCAAGGAGATGATCGAAACCACCGTTGGCCTGCCCGCCGACGACGCCATCTGCGTCTCCGCCAAGACCGGCCTCAACGTCGCCGACATCCTTGAAGCGGTCGTGACGCTGCTGCCGCCGCCGCAGGGCGACGCCGAAAAGCCGCTGCAGGCGCTCATCTTCGATTCGTGGTTCGACGCCTACCGCGGCGTCATCGTGCTCGCCCGCGTCATCAACGGACGCCTCCGCACCGGCCAGCGCATCCAGCTCATGTCCAACGGCAAGATCTTCGACGTGGAGTCCATGGGCGTCCTCACCCCCAAGGCCGTCGAGATCAAGGAGCTCTCCGCGGGCGAGGTCGGCTTCTTCGTCGCAACGATAAAGGATGTGGCGGACACCAAGGTCGGCGACACCATCACCGACCCGTCCAACCCCGCGTCCGAGATGCTGCCCGGCTTTGAAGACATCAAGTCCATGGTCTTCGCCGGCCTCTACACCATCGAAAGCCACGAGCACGGAGCCCTGCGCGAGGCGCTCGGCAAGCTCAAACTCAACGACGCGTCCTTCTCGTTTGAGCCGGAATCCTCCGTCGCACTCGGCTTCGGCTTCCGCTGCGGCTTTCTGGGCCTGCTCCACATGGAAATCATCCAGGAGCGGCTTGAGCGCGAGTTCGGCCTCGACCTGATCACCACCGCACCCGGCGTCCGCTACAAGATCACCCTCACCGGCGGTAAGGTCGTAGAAGTCGAAAACCCCAGCCGCTGGCCCGACCCCACCACCATCGAGACCATCGAAGAGCCCGTCATCATCGCCAAAATCCTCACCAACGAGGAGTACGTTGGCAACATCCTCAAGCTGGTCGAAGAAAAACGCGGCAAGCAGCAGAACATGGAGTACGTCAGCGCCAACCGCGTCATGATCACCTACGAGCTGCCGCTCAACGAGATCGTGCTCGACTTCTACGACCGGCTCAAGTCCGTCAGCCGCGGCTACGCGTCGCTCGACTACCACCTCAGCGGCATGTGGAACAGCCCCATGGTCAAGATGGACATCCTCGTCAGCGGCGAACCCGTCGACGCGCTCTCCGTCATCGTCCACCGCGACTTCGCCTACGAACGCGGCAAGGCCCTCGTCCACAAGATGAAGGAACTCATCCCCCGCCAGATGTTCGAGGTCGCCATCCAGGCCGCCATCGGAGCCAAAATCGTAGCCCGCGAAACCGTCAGCGCCATCCGCAAAGACGTCATCGCCAAATGCTACGGAGGCGACATCTCCCGCAAAAAGAAACTCCTCAACAAGCAAAAAGAAGGCAAAAAGCGCATGAAGCGCATCGGCCAGGTAGACATCCCACAAGAAGCCTTCCTAGCAGTGCTAAAAATCGGCGAGTAGGTTTCGGATGCTCTCGGGAGGCCACTGCCTAGATCTGCCGAAGGATCTGCCAGAAGGAACTCCAATATCTAAGTCTCAAGTCAGCTGCGGCTTTAGAACGGCGAGGCAGAGTTCACCTGATGACACAGCACTACTGCATGAACGAAAGCTTTCGCCAACCTGTCGGCTGTGTCTCTGTCATATGGCGGCGGCAGACTTACGTTGCTCTGCGGAGGCTGGCTCACCCAAGCGACAACGACCGTGGCGGTTCCGTCCCGGTGGACGATGCGTGCTAGATCTCCGACTTTGGCATCCGCCAGACTACTTGGCGTGGGCTGCCCACCGCCAGAGCGAAAATACCTCACACCAGTTCCCTCGGTTAGTACAAGGAGTTTGCTGGCGCGCGTGACGACCTCAACGGACCGACTGTTGACCGTCCGCACGATCCCCTCGGAAAGACCGCTAGGAACGTCGGATGGAGTTACTCCCGCAGGCAGTTCTAGCGCTATCTCTGCCTGCATACCTTGCGCGGTTGCATACCACCCTAGAGGCATTTGCGAACCATCTGCCTCTAACGTTGGCACTACGGAAATCGAGTTCGGAATGACCTAATCAAGATAGATTGCATGTCTCGTTCCGAGGTCACGATTGTTTAGCGAAGTAGCATGCGTGGAGTAGGTGAGAGTACAGCCATCCACCTCAGCTCCTGTGTACGTCAGCGATTGACTAGGTTCGCCTATGGGAGGCCGTTGCTTCATCATCCTGTCGATGAATCCTACCGTCTCCTGAATTGTCGCCCCGGATGGAATGGCTTGGGCGCGGCATCCAAGCGCGCCGACCCAAATTATAGAGAAAAGTGGTCAAAAGCTTTAGAGACATCAAGACTCCTTTTGCACTCGTGCCACTAGAAGGGATCAGCCTTGGCGCCACAGAGCACCATCGCGTGGATGTAGGCTTTCGCGACGCGTTCCGCGATTTGTTGATCCTCGAAGTAGCCCAACCGCGTTGCATCCCAGGATGCGGAGCCCACCGTGATCACATACACACTCTTCGCAATGGTCACACTTGATTCATTGAGTTTTTTGCTCAGCAAATCTACGTAAGGGACTACTCGAACGGTAAGTGGGTCGGCTTGTCTCAAGTGGGCCCACTTACTACCAGCGTCGATGGTCGTTTCTGGCAGTACTTCGTCCGCATGATCATAGTTGCGAACGGATACAGTGCGCACTAACCGCGCGTTACAATCACTTTCGAGCAGGACTGATTGGGCGTCAATGGTAGCGGTTCCCAGTGTAAGTATTTGGCTACCGTACGTCATGTGCGGAATGAAAGACATATATTTCTGCTCGTGGTACATCTTATTGATGAAGATGAGGGTCTCCTCCATCGAAGCGCCGCCACCTGTAGATTGGCTATGCACGGCGGAACAGCAAAGAATTGCCAGCCCCACTAAATGCAATAAGACCAGCCTGCACTGCTTCTGGGTCAGTGATGTCACGATTTCTCCTCTACGCGCGTACAAGCGTTTAACTATAACTCTGAAAAGTTCAGATTGTAGTTGCAGGATTTACCATGCACGTCCACCGGGTCACGCCCCATGAAGCATGCGTACTTCATGTTGGGCGAATCCGCATCGACAGTCCAGGTACCGCCCATCTCACCGCCCACGTGTTTGGCTCCTTCAGGAAGAATGCCTGTCTGGTACTCCGTCCAGTGTCCGTTCTTGTGAAAAGCCACCGTGCACGTCAGGTCTCCCACGGTGTTGTTTGTCAGGAAGCCCACTACCTCATGGTTGCCCCTGTCGGGGTATGCCCGACGGCTTTCAAGGTGAACCATCAAAGACATATCCCTGCACTCTGCCTCGTTACAAGGCCTTGCGATTGTTCCTGGCACGATTAACATCTCGGATCCCGAAGGCGTAACGGCGCAAGGCCGTGTGGGCCCTGTCACCGCAACCGTCGCTGGATTCACACCTTGCTGACTGATTGGAGGTGCAAGAGCGCCACCGAGAAGTGAAGACTGAGGCGCAGAGACAACATTCCTTACAGGCGTTGAGCCAGCCGTCGGCGCAGAATCGAGACAGTCCTTCGCAAGCCGGCTGCACGTCGAAGAAGTGCCTGGGGCGTTCCGAACAGGGGTTGACGTACCGGATTTCTGCTGTTGAGTCGCAGCTAGCTGTGCCTGTCGCTGGACAGCCGCAAGTTGCGCCAGTCGCTGTGCCGCCGTAGCGGCTTGCGCATGAGCCTGACGCTGTGCTGCCAACACCTGTCCCTGACGCTGAATCGCTGCTGTTTGTGCCGGCCCCTGATTCAAGGAATCCTGTATTGAATTGTTCTGCGACTGAGCTTGAGTCGTCGCAGCTCCCAAGTCGGTACTCAGTGCGCTAAAGAATCCGCCTCCCGAAGAGCCGCCGGATTGAACCGTGTTCTCCTGCTGGGACGCAGCGACCTCCACCTGCCGCGTAGCCTGGGCTTGCCTGTCCGCTTCGGCCTGCGCGGCAGCCCGTCGAGCGATCTCCCGGCGATTTGCAGCTTCAGGCTCAGCACGCGCCGTATTCGCCTGCAACGACTGAACGGCTTGAGACTCCAGGTCGGCCGCATTTGCGGGCCTTGGACTGCTGCTCATCCCAAGGCGTGCAAGCGCCTGCGATTCCAAGTCCCCGCCAGATGTAGCGGGCGCATCCGGAGACCCTGCTCCAAAATGCGCAAGCGCCTCAGCCTCAAGTCGGGATTGCTGTCTGTCAATCCACCGTGGGGCTCGGACGTTGGCCCGCGACCAGCCAACTCCGGTATAGATTGGCGTTGCTGATCGTCATCTCCGGGTTTTGCGATGGTGGCCTGGACTCCCGCCGCCGCCAGCTTCTTCATCGCAGAAGTAGCACTTTGCGGATCAAATGGGCCGAGACGCAGGAGCACGCGATGATCACCTGCTTCGCTCTCTCGAGGGAAATACCCGAGACGCCTCAGCTTGGCTTCGGTTTGTAAAAGCGCCGGGCCGCGCGACAATGGTGGCAATTCGAGGTAGCTCGCTGGTGTTCCGATCTGGCCAAGAAGCGCAATGGGCGCGATCAGCGAAGTGACGGTTAAAAGGCGAAGTACTCTCATGGTTCACCTAAATGTGAGATCTCCTAGAAAAGAGACGATTTCTGACACAGCACGATCAGATGTCTATAAGCCTTGGCGACTCGGCCTGCTAACGCATCGTCCAGAGCTAGAACGCCCAACATGCTTGTGATCCTTAAATGCTGATTGATTGAAGCCGATCGTCAGACCGCCATGCGACAGCGTTGGTACTGGCTCGCTGCCCCACCTGCGCTCGCAGTAGCTGGCGACCGCAAGGAAGCCAAAAGCTAGTAAAGGGATGCCGGTTAGCAGCGCCTGCTCTCCACTTATGACGTGCATGTGGACCGAGTTTACCTGTCAACAAAGTGCTGTCAAGCCACAAATGATCTATATCGCTCTCGAGACTTGCCGCATGCAAAATGGGCTTAAAACCTGTCAAGCCCTAAATTCTGCAAGCAGAACAAACTGCGAGACATAGAGTTGGCATGGTATTTCCGCCAGATTGGTAGGATAGAGATAGCTCCCAAAACGCGGAGCCGCCGCTTCCTGCTAAGTGCTTTTTTTCGAGGATTTTACCTATAACCCCTTTGCAATGAAGAATTTGGCGAGGTGCAGAGCTAAGTGTTTTAGCGTGAGGATTCTGCATTTTTCGGTGGGTGGGGTGGGTAACCCCGGTCGGTGGGCTGCTGGCATCGTCGGCGAGCGAGGTTCTGATCCTTCACGAACGGTGAAAGACCAGCATCGAGTGATCCAGTCATCCGATGACCAGCCTTTGCCTCGGATCACGGCTGGTCGTGGACTGCGTCGAGGCCGAGGTCGAGGGAGCGGACGCTGTGGGTCAGGGCTCCGACTGAGATGAGATCCACGCCTGTCGATGCGACTTCGCGGATGCGGCCGAGCGACATGTTGCCGCTGGCTTCGGTGCGGACGCGGCCGGCGATCTGCTCCACGGCCTGGCGCAGCTCGCCCGTGGTGAAGTTGTCGAGCAGAACGGTGTTAGCGCCGGCTGCGATGGCTGTCTCGATCTGGTCGAGGCGATCTACCTCGATCTCGATGTGCGCGGTGTGCGGCAGCGAGGCGAACGCGGCGCGGAGCCGGTCGGCAAGGCTGCTCGCGGACGCTGGTTCAGCCGCCTGGGCGAGCGCAGCGAGATGGTTATCCTTGGCCAGAACGGCGTCGGAGAGCGAGAAGCGATGGTTGTGGCCTCCGCCGCAGCGGACGGCATAGCGCTCGACCAGCCGCAGTCCTGGAGTCGTCTTGCGCGTGTCAACGATGCGAGCTTTTGTGCCAGCAGTTTCGGCGACATACCCCGCGGTGAGCGTGGCGATGCCGCAGAGCCGCTGGGTGAAGTTGAGCGCGACGCGCTCGGCCTGCAGCACCGCCCGCGCCGGACCGCTGATGTCGGCGAGCACGTCGCCTGCGGTAAAGTGCTCGGCGTCATGCACCCGAAAGCGGACATCGATTGCTCCGGTGAGCGTCATGGCTGCGGTGAAGATGTCTTCTCCGCACAGAACGCCCGCCTCGCGCGCGACCAGCTGCACGCGCATCGCCAGGTCAGGCGGCAGCAGCGTCTGCGAGGTCAGATCGCCCCAGGGCGCGTCCTCCAGCAGTGCTGCGCGCACGAGGACTTCGATGGCTTTGCTGTCAGGCTTCATCAGCATGCCTGGTCCTTACGCCTTGCCTGCGGCGGCGGCACTGGGATGCAACGCCAGCATGCGTTCCAGCGCGACGCGCGCGGGCTGCGCGATGTCCTCAGGCACGGTGATGCGATGGATGACCTCGCCGCGCAGCAGCGACTCGAGCACCCACGCAAGGTAGCTCGGATGCGTGCGATACATGGTCGAGCACGGACAGACGATCGAGTCCAGGCAGAAGATGGTCATGTCAGGATGCTCGTTGGCGAGGCGCTGCACCAGGTTGATCTCGGTGCCGACCGCGAACACCGAGCCCGGTTCGGCCGCGTTGATGCGGTTGCGGATGTAGTCCGTGGAGCCTGCTTCATCGGCGGCGTCGACCACGTCCATCGTGCATTCTGGATGCACCAGGACACGCACGCCCGGATGACGGAGGCGCGCCATGCCGATCTGCTGCACCGTGAAGCGCTTGTGCACGGAGCAGAAGCCGTGCCACAGGATGATCTGAGAGTTGCGCAGCCGATTGGGGCTGCAGCCGCCCTGCAGCAGGTTCGGGTTCCAGATCGACATGCGATCGAGCGGAATGCCCATGGCCTTTCCGGTATTGCGGCCAAGGTGCTGGTCCGGGAAGAAGAGGACGCGCTGGCCTCGCTCGAACGCCCACTGCAGCACGGACGCGGCGTTGGACGAGGTGCAGACGATACCGCCATGCTCGCCACAAAAGCCCTTGAGCGCAGCCGACGAGTTCATGTAGGTGATCGGAACGACGGGAACGCGGCCGCTGGCGTCCGGCTCGGTACCAAACATTTCTTCGAGATCTTCCCAGCAATCGCGGACTGCCTCGACATCGGCCATGTCTGCCATCGAACAGCCCGCGGCAAGGTTCGGCAGAATGACTGCCTGGTCCGGGCGCGAGAGCATGTCAGCCGTTTCAGCCATGAAATGAACGCCGCAGAAGACGATCGCCTCCGCTGATGTTCGTGTCTTCGCGGCCTGTGCGAGCTGGAACGAGTCACCAACGAAGTCGGCGTAGCGAACGACTTCGTCCCGCTGGTAGAAGTGGCCGAGAATGACCACGCGGTCGCCAAGCGCCTGCTTGGCCGCGCTGATGCGTTCGACCAGCGCCTCGGCGCTGAGATTGCGGTACTCGTCCGGCAGCACGTTCCGCGGCACCGCGCCGGTTGCGGTCTGCGACCTGGTTGACGTGCCCAGACCGTAGTCCATAACTGTCTCGTCAACGTCCCACGGCTCTTGGGTAAAGGCGGAAGAACACACACTGCCAGAGGATGTTGCCTGTCCTGCCTGTTCGCCAAGGCGAATCAGGTGGATCGTTTCACTCACCGATTGCAAAACGCCACTCCTGCCAAAAAGCTGAGGTTCCGTTGTCGCCCGTGGTCGACTGCAGACCTCGCTTCCCCTTAAGACTAAGGCACGAGCCGAATCGACTCGGACAACTTTCGCCTCTGTTCAGGGCCTCGACTTTGAGGTGTTTGGGGATCTCCAGCGAAGCTTGGCGATCAGTCGCCCGCCGGAAGAGCCCGCCGTCGCCGTTCGGCGCTGTGCCCTATCGGCTGCCTCGAATTGGTCGATTTGATACCAAGGCACACTTTCACTCGACGGCTGCGCGTGAATGTTCGGGCCTCGATCGGTGGAGCGGGCATACCGAACGCGTACAAGATCCAGCCTGTCAGATCTGAAGGCGAAATTAGTGCCCAGAATTGACACATAACAAGTTGGCTTTTGGAGATAGAGGTTACTGTCTTCGCCAAGCCTTAATACGTGCTTACAAGAAAGAATGCGCATGCTAACGCTAGACACAGATCAAGACGACGTGGACAAGATTCCGCTGGTCAGTGTCTGTATGACTTCATATAACTCAGCCGCGTGGCTTAAAAGGTCAGTGGGCAGCGTACTGAGACAGAGAGTATCGTTCCCATTCGAAGTTGTAATCGGCGACGACAGGTCGACCGATGAGACGCCGAACGTGCTTCGGGCTCTTCAGGAAGAACATCCAGAACTCATACGAGTGTTGGATCGTGAAACGAAGCTGGGTATGCAGCGCAACTACTTTGATACATTCGAGCACTGCCGGGGCAAATATATCGCATGGCTGGACGCCGATGATTACTGGACCGATCCGAATAAACTAAGTGCCCAAGTAGCTGTGCTGGATGGGGATACTTCAGTCAGTGCGTGCGGTCATTTCGTCCGTCAAGTCAGTTCTACCGGGCAGGTCATTCGCAACCGATGCCCAGAGATGCGGTCGGGGCGCTTCAGCATTGCAGACATTGTCGCAAAGAACTTCGTACCTTCGCCCAGCATCATGTTCCGGAACGGCATCCATCGCAGCCTGCCCGAAGCATTCTTCACACTCAGCGGATTGGTTGACTGGCCGATTCTGCTGCAATCGGCGCTTGCGGGAGATCTTGTTCTGCTTGACGACGTCATGGCAGATTATGTGCTGACGCCGGGCAGCGCCTACATGAGCAAAGGCCCGCTGTATCAGGACGCGATCGATCTTGAGTTTTACGCCATGATGAGGCACATGCTGCCTGACACGTGGGATCGAGCCATTCGCGCAGCAGAGGGAAAGCGCTTTGAAGCCATGGCTCGTCAGCTGATGAAGCTTGGCAAGTTAGCTGAAGCGAGAGAGGCTGCGAGGCGATCGCTTCGCGTGCCTGACTTGATCGACAACCTTGTAAGTAAGGTGAAAGTGTCGATTTCGATTGAATTACTGGGGCGGCTGGCCAGACCGCGGACAAAGGCACCAGCGGGGTGATATTACCGGTGATATCTCCGTAGATATCACCCTTCGCTCGCCATCGCGAGCTATAGTCTTCGATCTCATGGGTTTGCCGGCCTTTCCTTGAGTGACCGTGAGGTCTCGTCAGTTTCGGTGCAAAGGCGACCTTGCGAGCGGTCATCTAGACAGAAGTGTCTCGTTTCGAGACATACGGATGACAGAAAACCTGCCTTCATCGAAATCTTTAGTGGCGACCGCGCGGGGACGCTGGTATGTTACAGGCATAAGTCAGCGATGGACTCCATCGCATGACGCGAAGTTGTTTTTTCTCTTTCTCCAGGTGGTAGTCGTGTTGCCAAAGCCTTGTAAGTACCCCTCCATTCTCGTGGGAGGCGGCCCTGCTGGTATTGCAGTTCTGTTGAGCGCGCACCGTGATGGCGTCTTAAGAGACCTGTTACTGCAGGGGCTGCTTATCGTTGAGCGTAGTGCCACACTAGGCGTCGGACAGATCGGTGACTATGTCATCAACTCCGACAGCACAGGCGCTACCTTTCTCGATCCCTTGCGCTCTGCCCATGAACCGAAGCTTCGCTGCATTCTGGACAGTCCAGTCGCGAGGCGTATTGCGTCCGCAGAGCAGGCCGCAGTGCCGCTGCGGGATGTTGGCGAGTTGATGGCCCTCATCGGCGCCGCGTTTGTCAACATCATTCAGGACTACCCGCGGAGCAGGATTCTCACCTCCTGCACGGCCGTATCGGCAGAAATGCTCCAAGGCGGCAACTGGCGACTGGACGTGGCTGATCAGTGCGGGGGCTTGCGTTCTTTCGAAGCTGTTCGGCTTGTCCTTGCAACGGGTGCGAGTCAGCCCGGCAGCCGCTTGCAGGGGGAACACGTTGCAGGTCAGCGTGTGTCTCAGCGGTGGGGCCAGCGGCTGCTGCAATCCGGCGAGGTGCTGTCGCGAGGTGGCATGGCGCGTGTGGCTGAACTGCTGCGCGACAAACCGGCACCCAAAGTGGCGATTCTCGGTGGGTCTACGAGTGCACTTGCCGTGGCGCATGCTTTGTTGCATCGCCTACCTGGCGTGACGTTCAAGGCGGGCGGCATTACTGTGCTTCATCGCAAGCCTCTGCGCGTGTACTACACCAGCGCAGACGAGGCGATCGCCGACGGCTATGAAGAGTTCGGCCCAGACGATCTTTGCCCGATTACCAGGCGTGTCTTTCGTTTTGCTGGCCTGCGGCTTGATTCGCGCGAACTCCTGATGCAGATCCGCGGTATTGGTGGGCGATGCCCAGAGCCTCGCATTGCATTGCATCAATTGCAGGGCGAGGCTCTAGGAGCCGTTGAGCGCATCGATGCAGCCGACATCGTTGTGGCGGCATTCGGCTACCGCCCAAACGCGCTTCCCTTACTGGACCATCGAAGGCGGCCTATCCCGCTGTTTGCGAACACCACCCCTTCAGCCCCGCTTGTGGACGCTGAGTGCCGGGTACTGAACGCGAACGGCCTTCCAATTCCAAATGTCTACGGCATTGGTTTGGCAGCAGGGTACCGCCCAAGGGGTAAGTTCGGCGGAGAGCCGAGCTTCACCGGGCAGGCGAACGGACTCTGGCTATGGCAGAGCGGTATTGGATCGATCATTGCGAAGGCCCTGCTTGCCGCACCGCAGTTGAGCGCAAGCCCGCTCAAGTCACGGCGCTTTCAAGACGCATCGGCACGGTCCGTGCACTCTCTGAAGCTTCCTCTTGCGAGGACAGCATGAGGGCCGGTCGCATTCCGCTGGCGCAGCCCCGGCCGCCACGGTTGAGCCAGGCAGTATCGGCGCTGCGGGCGATCGAAGACAGCAACTTGTTCAGCAACTTCGGACCCGTAAATACGCAATTCGAGTCGACCGTGACACGCGATCTCTTTGGGGGAGTCGGTGAAAGCCTCACTGTGTGTAATGCGACCACGGGGCTCATGATCGCCATCCAGGAAGCCATCGCCAGGCGCCCTGACTCGAAGCGGCGTTACGCGCTGATGCCTTCGTTTACCTTTGCCGCAGCGGCCCAGGCTGCAGTGTGGAATCAGTTGACACCGCTCTTTTGCGATATTGATCTCACGAGCTGGTCAGCGGACCCGGGTTCAGAGCTGGAATTGCTGGAAAAGTACAAGGATCAGATCGCGGTGATCGTGCCGTACGCCACCTTTGGCTACGACATCGACCTTGCCTGGTACGAGAAGCTTCAGGGATCCTATGGCATTCCCGTGGTGGTGGATGCGGCGGCATCGCTGGGCACGATCTCTGCTGACGGCAGAGGTTTTGGGACGGGCTTCTCCGGCTCCGTGGTTTACTCCATGCACGCGACGAAGTCGTTCGCAACGGGCGAGGGCGGCCTGATCTACAGTGGCAATCGCCAACGCATCCGCACGCTGCGCACGATGAGCAACTTTGGCTTTGGCGAAACGCGCAACGCGACCATGATGGGTCTGAACGCCAAGATGAGCGAGGTTGCGGCGCTGCTCGCCTGCCTGCGGCTCGAGGGCTTCGAAAGCGTGATGGACAGGCGATCTCACCTCGTCGGGCTCTACCGGCGTCTGCTGCCTGGTCTCGCATTTCAGCCGGTCAAAACACATCGGCAGGCGCACCAGTTCACCTCAGCCCTGCTGCCTGAACATCTGGCTCCGCATCGTGAACACATTCAACAATCGTTGCGGCGTTCGGGGATCGAGACGGCAAATTACTTTTCGCCTCACGTAGCAGAACAACGCTACTTCAAAGAGGCGGCCAGCTTGACTTCGCTGCCAGTTACAAACGATGTCGCATGCCGAGTACTGACGCTGCCGCTGTTCGACGCAATGACAGACGCACAGGTGCGGCAAGTGTGCGCAAGTCTGAATGCGGCATTGACGATCATGCGCGACAGACGCCCTGAGAATTGGATGATGGTGGCTTGATTGTGTGGGAATGCAGTGTGCGGTGTAACTAGCGAACGGATTCGATCGCCTTTGATTGGTCGGGGCGGAGAGATTCGAACTCCCGACCCTCTGCTCCCAAAGCAGATGCGCTACCAGGCTGCGCTACGCCCCGACTCCCCACTATTCTACGACGACCACTCTTACGTGCAACAGCCTTGTTGCGACCGGCCGGGCAAGTTCGCCAAAGCCGTGCCGTCTAGTGGTGTGCGCCCAGGCTGAAGAACTTGCCCATCAGATAGGCGAGCAGGAGCAGCGGAATCATAAGCAGCACCATCATGCCGAGCAGCAGGCTCAGCAGGAAGAGCCAGTCGGACATTGCATGGCGCTTGCGATCCTGTGCCGTGGTGCCTCGAGCGGGCAGTGTGCGATTCGGGGCCACGCCTGCGCTGTACGTGGGGCTATCTGGATAGGGGGCCGCTGATGTGTTGCTCCCGGCGAACACTCCTCCGGCGGCATTCGTTGCCCCATAGCTGGGCACGGCGCCGATGGATCGCTCCAGCAGCGCGTAATTGCGGCGGTTGGCCTTCCACGCAATATCGAATGCGTCGCCGAGAATCGGGATGGTGCCTATGATGGTCTCGATGGCGACGTTGGCGAGCATGCGCGCCAGCGTGATTCGCGGCACTCCCCGCAGCCACGCAGCGAGAATGATGATCCACGAAGCCATCGCGCCCAGAACGTCGCCGATGCCGGGGATCAGGCCGATGATGCCGTCGAGACCGAAGCGAATCTGCGTACCGGGAATGCGAAGGAAATCGTCCAGCAGGTGCGACAGCAGGTCAAGATTGCGATCGCTGAACAGGTCTCCGCCACGCGCGAAGCGGGGACGCAGGATTTCGGGTTCCGGGCTGGGCGGCGGCATTGCCTATTCAGATGCGCAAGAAGATGCGTTTGCGGTATAGCGGCAAGACGACCAGCCATGTGATCAGAACGACGGTCAGGCCGAAGAGCAGTTCAGGCACGCCATGCATCGGCAACACCCGGTGAAGCCACAGGGCATAGCTCTTGCTGACGTCACCCTGCGGCGTATGGATGAAGTGCAGGATCGGATCGAGCAGCTCTGACACCATGTACGCCGCGATGGAGTTGGTGCCGAAGACCAGCAGCGGTTTGTACATTGTGGGATGTTCGGGAACGTCGGCCCGCGTGATGTCTTGCCGCCCGATCCTTTTCACGTCCGTAATGTAGATCGCAAGCGCGAGCAGCAGCAGGCTCCAGCCGCCGGCGAAGAGCACGAACGAGCTGGTCCAAAGCTTCTTGTTGATTGGAAAGAACGGGTTCCAGAGTGCGCCGCCCAGCACAAAGGCCAGGCCACATGCTGCCAGCCCGGCTGCCTTGTCGCGGGTCGAACGAGACGTCCGCAGCCAGGTGCCGGCGAGCAGGCCGATGATCGCAGTCGCGAACGCAGGGATCATCGAAAGCAGTCCCTCGGGATCGCGCACCCTCTCATACAGATGCTGTGGCGCGAAGAGGAACCGGTCGATGTAGGCGGTCAGGTTGCCATTCATGTCATTGATGGGGACGCCGTGCGTCGGTACGCCGAACCCGGGCACAGGCACAAAGCGCATCAGCGCCCAGTAGCCCGCAAGACAAACGACCGCGACTGCAACCTTGTCCTTCCATCCCGGCAGGAAGAGGTAGAGCGTGCCGACGACCAGGTAACAGAGACCGGTGCGCTGCAGCACGCCATAGTAGCGCGCGTGATCCAGGTGCAGGAACGGAAAGTTGTTCACGATGAAGCCGAACAGGATCAGCACTGCCCCACGACGCAGGATGTGCAGAAACAGTGTTGATCGAGCGACTCCGCGCGCCTGTCGCGCTGCCGTCGACAGCACAAGGGAGAGCCCAACAAGCAGAAGAAACGTCGGGAAAACCAGATCGGTGGGTGTGAATCCGTTCCACTTTGCGTGCTCAAGAGGCCAGAAAGCGCTGGGGCCGGCCTGGTTGTTGACCAGGATCATGAAGGCGATCGTCAGGCCACGCAGCACGTCGATCGAAAGCAGGCGCTTAGGCCTCGGCGCGGTGCGCACCACGTCGGAATCGACGGTGCGAGCGACCTCAGGATCCTGCGATATGTCCAGACCGTCGGTTCTCTCTGCAGTGGGCATGGCAGCAGCATACTCGGGGAGGCGAAGTTGCACGAGAAAATGTTGAGTGATGGCTGTGGAGTGTTGGGGATAACTATCGCTCCGGGCTGCCCTGATACAATCACCCTTGGTACGGCGGCTATAGTTCAGGGGTTAGAACGCGGGTCTGTGGCACCCGATGTCGAGGGTTCAAATCCCTCTAGCCGCCCCAAACTTCAGTGGAAGGACGCCTCGGTGGCGTCCTTTCTGTTTACCGCGGCGCTTCGCGCTTCCGCTGTGGTGGGTGCCTGTGAGAGGCTTCCAGCATGCAGCAAGCCCCACCCACGCGACTGTTCGCCGGGACCTCCGGCTGGGCCTATCCCACGTGGAAGCCAGGCTTCTATCCGCCCAGGCTGCCGGCACGGCGTTTTCTGGAGCACTACGCGACGCGGCTGAACTCCGTCGAGGTGAACTACACCTTCCGCGCGCTCCCCACCGAAACGCAGCTCGCCGGCTGGCTCGCAGCCGTCACGCCGGGTTTCCGCTTCTCATTCAAGGCACCGGAAATCGTGACGCATCGGCGCCGCCTTCGCGAGTGCGGCGACTCCATCGATCGATGGCTCGGCGCACTGGAGCCGGTCCGTGCCGCCGGTGCCATGGGCTGCCTGTTGTTTCAGTTGCCACCCAACTTCAAAGCAGACATTCCGCGGCTGGAAGCATTGCTGCATCTGCCCCAACTTGCCAACGCAGGGCGGATCGCCTTTGAGTTTCGCCACGCGACGTGGTTCTGTGAGGACACTTGGCACGTTCTGCGGGAACATGGTGCGGCCGTCTGCATCGCCGAGAGCGACGACCTGCAAACGCCCGAAGTGCAGACCGCGCCGGACTTTGCCTGTTATCGCTTGCGTATGGCTGGTGGATACGGTGAGATGGCGGTCGCCGACCATGCAGCGCGCTTCCAGGCGCTCAGTGCCACGCGCGACGTCTTCGTCTACTACAAGCACGAGGACGAACCCACAGGCCCGCTGGCTGCCGAGGCCATGCTGCTGCAGGCCGCAGAGCCGTCCGTCTAGAAGTTGCCGCGAAAGCCGATGCTGCGTAATTGTGCGGTCGTCAGCGTGGCGTGAATGCCGTCGAGTGGAAAGCTGCTCCACTGGCCCACGCCTGCTCCATCAACCGCGCGCAGAGCTTCGCTTTCCGTGCGGAACCGGACCGGCCGCAGATGCCGCAGCGAGTGATCACTGCCAAGGACGCCTTCGGCAGGTTCGGCATTGAGCCACAGCGTGCCGCCCAGCAGTCGAAGCTGCAGATGAAAGAAGTGAGAGTCCATACAGACTTGAGGCTAGCAGGCTGCGCGCCCCGCGGTTCTAGATACGTCCGGCGCTGCGGAGCGATGCGATTTCCTCGTCGTTGAAGACACGCGAACGGATGTGAAAGCGCACGCCTTCGCCGTTGTCGAGCGAGAACATGCCACCGCGTCCGGGCACCACGTCCAGTGTCAGTTCGGTGTGCTTCCAGTACTCAAACTGCGGGCCGCTGATGTAGAACGGCGTGCCGTCAAGCGCGCCCAGCAGCACATCGTGGTCACCCACAATGAAGTCGCCCTGTGGATAGCACATGGGCGACGAACCGTCGCAGCAGCCTCCGCTCTGATGGAACATGAGCGGGCCGTGCTTCGCCTGCAGTCTCTGCATCAGGGCTGTTGCTGCGGGTGTGCAGAGTACCTGTGCCGGGGTTGTGTGTTCTGTCTGTTGCTCCACCATCATCCACACCTTTGATCTGTCATCCTGACGGAGCAAGCGACCAAAGGGTCCCCCTTGCGCTGACTGCTGTTGTGAAACGCCTATGGCTTTCGAGGCAGAAAGCCATAGGCGTTTGTGGGCCGCCAACATTGCACGGATCCTTCGCTTCGCTCAGGATGACAGCTCGTTCGAACGCGTTCTAGAAGAATCCCAGCTTGTTCGGGCTGTAGCTCACCAGCACGTTCTTCGTCTGCTGGTAGTGATGAATCATCATCTTGTGGTTCTCGCGCCCAATGCCGCTCTGCTTGTAGCCGCCGAACGCAGCGTGCGCGGGATAGAGGTGGTAGCAGTTGGTCCAGACGCGGCCTGCCTCGATGCCGCGGCCGAAGTTGAAGGCCCGGTTCATGTCGCGGGTCCACACACCAGCACCAAGACCATAGAGCGTGTCGTTGGCAATCTCCAGAGCTTCCTCTTCGTTCTTGAAGGTGGTCACCGAGACGACAGGGCCAAAGATCTCTTCCTGGAAGATACGCATCTTGTTGTTGCCTTCGAAGACCGTCGGCTGAACGTAGAATCCGCCGGCCAGGTCCCCCTGCATCTCGGCGCGGTTGCCGCCGGTCAGCACCTTGGCGCCTTCCTGACGGCCGATGTCCATGTAGCTCAGGATCTTCTCCAACTGCTCGCTTGAGGCCTGCGCGCCGATCATCGTGTTCTTGTCGAGCGGCGAGCCCTGCCGGATCGCTTCCACCCGCTTGATCGCTCGCTCCATAAAGCTGTCGTAGATGCTCTCCTGCACCAGCGCGCGACTTGGGCAGGTGCAGACCTCACCCTGGTTCAAGGCGAACATCGCGAAGCCTTCGAGTGATTTATCGAAGAACGCATCATCTTCGCGCATGACGTCTTCAAAGAAGATGTTCGGGCTCTTACCGCCAAGTTCAAGCGTGACCGGGATCAGGTTCTGCGAAGCGTACTGCATGATCAGGCGGCCGGTTGTGGTTTCGCCGGTGAAGGCAATCTTCTTGATGCGCGGGCTGGATGCGAGCGGCTTGCCCGCTTCAAGGCCAAAGCCGTTGACCACATTCAGCACACCCGGCGGCAGAATGTCCTCGATCAGGCCCATGAAGACGAGGATGGAGAGCGGTGTCTGCTCGGCCGGCTTCAGCACCACGGTGTTGCCCGCTGCGAGTGCGGGAGCGAGCTTCCATGCGGCCATCAGCAGCGGGAAATTCCATGGGATGATCAGGCCTACGACACCCAGCGGCTCGTTGTAGTGATACGCGATGGTGGTCGCGTCAATCTCTGAAATGGTGCCTTCGTCTGCGCGGATGACCCCTGCGAAATAGCGGAAATGGTCGACCATCAGCGGCAGGTCGGCAGCCATGGTCTCACGAATGGGCTTGCCGTTGTCCCAGGTTTCGACGGTTGCGAGCAGCTCGAGATTGTCTTCAATGCGCTGCGCGATGCGCTCCAGCAGGCGGCCGCGCTCGGTGGTGCTGGTGCGACCCCATGCGGCGCGGGCAGCGTGCGCGGCGTCCAGCGCCTTGTTCACATCGTCTGCGTTGGAGCGCGCAATGCTGCACAGCACCTCGCCTGTGACGGGAGTGACATTGTCGAAGTACTGACCACTCGCAGGCGCGATCCAGCGGCCGCCAATGTAGTTGTCGTACTGCTTGCGCAGGTGGATGGGATGCTCCGCCGTTGCGGGGTTCAGCGCAGGTGTGGTGGCCATGAGGTGTTGCTCCTTCGCGTGTCATCGGAGCTGTCGCTGGCTCTTCACACTCCAGCAGGCGAACGCTCCGCAGCGGTGAAAATGCTACACCTGGGAACGAGGCGTTGTCGCCCCACCCGATGCAGGTTATTTCGCCGGCGAACTCGCAGCAGCGTGGCGTATCTGATCTGCCGAAAGCCGCAGCGATCCTACCCGATTGGTTGAGACGTCGTGCACAAGCACACGTACGCTCTGCCGTCCGCTTTCCGGCAGAGCAACGGTGTGGTGGAAATGCAATCCACCGGCCAGCATGGCGCGGTACCGGTTTGGCTCCAGGGCGGGAGCGGCTCGTTCCTGGTACGAATCAACCACCTTGCCACGGTCGTCATAGATCAGGGTGGCAAACTCAAGCGCGGCGTGCATCTTGCCGTCTTCACCCTCTCTGAATCCGAGTGCGTCGGCTGCAATGGTCACATTCAGCGCATAGCTGTGATGCGCCGCGCCGCCGATCTGCGCAGCACCGATCACGCCAGACGCCGGCGCGCCATCAACCAGGATGGGCTGCACCTGCAACGCAATTTCGCTGGCATCCGGCGCTTCGTGACTCGCCGTTTCGCGCAGCGCGGACCGTCTCTCCTCTTCCGTCTCAACAGGCGACGCGGCATAGTAGCCACGGCGATAGGCGAGCTGAACGCCTGACCTGTTTACCTTCACCTGCACGGGCCGAAACTCACCCGGCCGGGCACCCTCGGGCGGTGTGTACACCAGCGTGTAGTAGTCCTCGCCGTCGGTAGCCGCACGCTGCGTCGCTCGCAACAGATCATTCGTGTTGTAAAAGGCCGCGCCTCCGGTGCCTTCCGCGAGATCACGCATGGTGCCGTGTTCGTTCGCCTGGTCGGAGTAGAACTGGTCGTCACGCGGGTTTGGAGACGTGGTGCCGTAGGTCAGCCGGCTCCGAACGCTCGTGGGCGAGGGCGTATTCTGATCGGCACTCTGCGAGGGCGCGGCCTGCAGCCCACGTGCGTCGATCGGGTACACGGCCACCTGGTTCTTCGCCAGCAGATCGACTGTCCGCTTCAGTTCTTCGTGCAGATCGGCCTGCCCGGCGAAGCGGTCGCCCGTGGTCTGTACATCGCGCTGGATGGAGACGGGGAAAGAGCCGGAAAACCATAGCAGGTTCTTGCGTCCGGGCACGCCTGCAAGATACCGCGCGAGCTGCTCCAGCGCCTGCATCGTGATGCGCGCGCGAACCTGTGTCTGCTGCGAGACCTGTCGCGCCTGCAGATCAAGCAGGTTGCGCTGCACGTCGGCGAGCGTTCCTGCGATCGCCGGATCGGTCTGCTGCAAGATCATGTCGGTGAGTGCCTCAGAGGCCTGGTGCGCGGGCTGCTCGTTCAACTCGCGATTCAGCAACGGCGAAAACTGCACTCCCTGCAGCTTGACCGCACGCTTCAGGATTGCGGGATCCATCGTAAAGTCCTGCAGAAGACCCAGCCGGTAGTTGAGCGTGAACACGGCAGTCTGCGCGCCCGGCCGCTCTGCAGCAAGGAACTTCACCAGTTGATCGCGGAGGTATGGCTGCGACTGCGCAGGCGTGTTCAGACCGTCGAGCAGCAGCACATTGATCACACGGCTGGCCGTCGCAGGCACGTTGCTGAAGACGCCCGGGGGCAGCGCGGCTGCGGGCTTGATCGCGTCTCCTGCGTGTTCCTCAAACACCTTGATGGACTGCGGTGCCTTGTTCTCAAGTACGGTAAAGTCGCCCTTCTGCAACCCGTGCACTGGCGTCCCGTTCTTGTCTGTGACCACCACGTCTTCTACAACCAGCTGCACACCCGTACGAAGTGTCCCGGCTGGAGCGTCGGTAGGAGTCAAGGTCTGCGACCGGCCCTGCGACGTCACCAGCAGGCAGAAGAAGCAAGCAGTCGCAGCCATGGAGCGCATTCGTTCCTCACAATCATCTTGAGCGCGGGTTCAGGCAGTGTACGACGATCTTGCGATCGCTATCAGCTGGAGTGTCAGTACCGCGTGACAACCTGCCGATGCCCGCGCAGCCACCAGCACGGCGTGCCCCAGCCTCCTGCAACAGGAGGCGGCAGCACACTGCGTGTGCAGGGCAGCACGTCGGTGCCGTCGAAGTAGTACTCCTCCTTGTTGCCCTTCAGCGTGGCAACACTCACGCGGCTGACAACAATGGAATCTGTGCCCTTGCCATGCGCGGATTGCACGCGCCACGTCGCATAGTCCGCCGCGTAGAACAGCACCGCCACAATCAGCAGACCACCGAAGAACCAGGTCAAGACACGAGCGATCAGAACCGCCTCCAGGCTGTTGCAACGATTGTAGAGTCTGCCGGTCAGACCGTCTGCTGGCGACGCTCGACCCACTGCGACAGGAACGCAGCGCAACCCGCGACGCCGGCCACGGCCGCGCTGGCATAGGCAAGATCGCTGTAGCCATAGCCGCGGGTCAACACGCCCGCGCCAAGCGTCGCACCCAGCGCATTGCCGAGATTGAACGCGCCCTGGTTCAGTGTGGACGCAAGGTTCTGCGCACCCTTGGCCTGGTCCACAACGCGCGTCTGCAGCGGCGCGCCGACCGCAAAGTGCAGCGCGCCCCAGATCGCAATCGCGGTGATGCAGGTGCCGGTATGCTGCTCGGCCCACGGAAACAGCAGGAACAGCAGCATCAGGACTACGAATCCGACTACGACGGCGGTGATGCCGTGGCGGTCTGCAATAATGCCTCCCATCAGGTTGCCTACGGTGATCGCCACTCCGAATACCACCAGCACGCCCGCAACGCCATGCGGCGAGATGTGCGTGACGACCTCAAGAATCGGTGTGATGTAGGTCAGCACGCAGAACATCGCGGTAGACGAAAGCACGCTTGTACTGAGCACCAGGAGCACTTCTTTCCGCGCAACGGAACGGAACTCGTCCCGCACATCGATCGGCTCGGCATACTGATGCGGCACCAGGCGCCACACGCCCGTCGCGGCAATCAGGCCAATGGGCACAATGGCCCAGAACGCAGCACGCCAACCAAACGCCTGGCCAAGCGCGGTACCGGCAGGCACGCCGAGCACGTTAGCCAGCGTCAACCCGCTGAACATGATGGCCACGGCGCGGGCACGCTGCTCGCGCGGCACGACGTTCGCAGCAACAATGCTTCCGATGCCGAAGAACGAACCATGCATCAGCGCCGTCAGAATGCGCGCACTCAGCAACAGACCGAACGTCGGTGCCAGCGCACACGCCGCGTTGCCCAGGATGAACAATGCCATCAACAGGATCAGCGCACGCTTGCGATCCACCTTGGCAAGCGCCAACACAAGCAGCGGCGAGCCGATAGTAACGCTCAGCGCATACGCACTCACCAGCGTGCCCGCCTTCGGAATGCTGACATCGAAGTCCTGCGCCAGATTGGGCAGCAGGCCCATGATGATGAATTCCGTGGTGCCGATGCCAAAGGCGGCTACGGCCAAGGCGAGCAGTGGCTTACGCATCTTTAATGCAATTGAAACGCGAATGGAAAGTACACATTTGCATGGCTTAGACTGCTCCTTAGTCTGCCGCCTTCGTGGACCATGAAGGCTTTTCGAGGATCAATGGAATACGAGGGAAAGCAAATAAGCAGCTGGCAGTTCCAACAGCAAGTCGGCAATGCTCTTCGATCAAAGACACTAGAGACCTTCGCTGCGCCGCAACCCTACTGGAACGAAGATGGTATTCAAGGAACCTTTGCGATTTTCAAACTCAGTGGTAAATACATAATCATTTCTAGATCGAACTGCTCATCGATGCCGCTCGGACGAGAACTCGCTAAAGAGATCGAAACGGCGAAGGACGTTACCAGCCACGATCGCAACTATCGTAACGACCATGGCATTCTTGGTGGTTGCGCGACACTACTACAAGGTTCTTCGCATTACATGGTGACGCGGACTAATGTTCGCGAACGTGCGATTCAACTACAGAAACATGTACTTTCACGTCTCATGCAATGGTAGCTACCGTCGCAGGCAGAATCTCTTCCACATCCACCCACTGCGTTGGGTACTTACCCGTGTAGCACGCCGTGCAGTAGCCGACGGGCTTCGCGTCGCCCTTGGTGCAGCTATGCACGACGCCTTCCAGGGATAAATAAGCTAACGAATCCGCCTCGATGTACGCGCGTATCTCTTCGACTGAATTGTTGGCGGCGATCAAATCCTTCGTGCTCGGTGTATCTACGCCGTAGAAGCAGGGGGAGATGGTCGGCGGACACGAGATGCGCATGTGCACCTCTGCCGCGCCTGCCGCGCGAACCATGCGGACGATCTTGCGGGACGTGGTGCCGCGGATGATTGAGTCGTCGATCAGGATGACGCGCTTGCCCTCAAGCAGCGAGCGCACCGGGTTCAGCTTCATGCGGACACCGAAGTCGCGCACACGTTGCTCCGGCTGGATGAACGTGCGGCCCACGTAATGATTGCGAATGAGGCCGAAGTTAAACGGGATACCGCTTTCGCTCGCGTAGCCGATGGCCGCGGTCACGCCGCTGTCGGGCACCGGCACGATCAGGTCGGCCGCAACGCCACTCTCGCGGGCGAGGGTGCGGCCCATTTCTTCACGGCTGGTCTGCACCCAGCGACCGAAGATTCTCGAATCGGGCCGGGCAAAGTACACATGCTCAAAGATGCAGCTTGATTCCTTTACATCGCGATTGAAGTAGCGCGAGGTAACTCCGTCTTCGCTCACCATGACGAGTTCGCCGGGCTCCACATCACGCTCATACTTTGCGTGCAGCAGGTCGAACGCACATGTCTCGCTGGCAAATACAAATGTATCGGGAGCGCCGTCGACACCTGCGATACGCCCCATCGAAAGCGGACGAAAGCCATGCGGATCACGTGCGGCAAAGATGCGATTGCGCGTCATCATGACGATGGAGAACGCACCATCGATCTGGCCCAGCGAATCGGCAATGCAGTCGACCAGCGTGCTGTGCTTGGAATGTGCGATCAGCTGGATGATGATCTCGGAATCCGAGGTCGTCTGAAAGATGGCGCCATCGCGCTCAAGCCGCTCGCGCGCCGTGCCCAGATTGACTAGGTTGCCATTGTGCGCGATAGCGATCAGGCCCTTGGTCGATTCGACCTTGATCGGCTGCGCATTCAGCAGAGCCGAATCACCCGTGGTGGAGTAACGCGTATGACCGATGGCAAGATGACCGGGCAGCTTGGCCAGCACCGGATCGGTGAAGATTTCGCTGACCAGGCCCATGCCCTTCAGGTCGAGAATCTCTTCACCGTCGGCGGTGGCAATGCCGCCACTCTCCTGCCCGCGATGCTGCAGCGAATACAGTCCCCAGTAGGTCAGCCGCGCCGCATCCGGATGGTTATAGATCGCCATCACACCGCATTCTTCGTGCAGCTTGTCGAAGTGGTCGTCGGCTTCGTCGTCATCTTCGAAGTCACGCAATGTACTCACTGGTATGAAGTCGGGTTCAATGTGCTTGAGGAAATCCGGAGTGATGCTTGCAAGGTCCACGACATCGACTCGGTAAGGAATATCTGATTGGTCGAAATCGTCGGCTAGTTCAGAGCGGACGCGCAGCGACAAGGCTTCTCCTCCACCGACTGCAAGATCAAGGTCAGAGCGGCGGCGCGCTTTTCCGTTCGCTCGGGAGCCGAACGCCCAGACGGGCCGATTCGGGACACGCGCACGAAGAATGGAAAGAACAATCTTTGCCTCTGCCGGCGAAATTTCAATGGTAGCTATATCAGGCATGCAATCGAGTCCTCTCCTGCAAACGGCTCAACAGGTATTGAACTTCCTTAGCAAACGTAGGGATTTGTGCAACTACGCTTATGGCCTTTTCCTCGTTATAGGTGTGGCTTGTATCTGTGCGGGCCTTGCGGAATTCTTTCCAAACAGCAACCGGAGAAGCCACAAGGCCTAACTCGTCGGCTCGTCGGATGATCCCTTCGAACCAAAGCCCGGCGACGCTATCCGGGTCAGGCTCTGTGGCCTGCAGGTAGCGCTTGATCATCTTCCAGGAAAGTTCGTAGGTGTATTCAAAGATCTTTATGAATCCCGCTCGAAGCAGTAAGCGCTGCGGTTCCAGCGCCTGCTCCTGAATGGCGCTTGAAAGCTGCTCAGCAGCCTTCGCAAGCGGGGTGACATCGATCATGCCAGCACCACCTGTGCTTCGAGTTCTTCTTCGAGGGAACCGGTGAAGCTCGAACTAAGGTCAGCCACTACCGTGTCGAAGAACGGGTGCAGTTGGAAGACATGCTCTGCTGTCATGCCAATCTTGTATGCACCGCCGTCTGCACCATGTTCATTCGCAACCTCGATGATGCGACTAGTATTTTCCGGCGAGCAAGTTACAACCGCAATGCACCCGTCCTCTGACCAAAGTGCATCTGCACTAAAGCTGCTGGCCGAGTCCTCTTGTTTGCCGGCTTCACCTACGAACCCAACCCCGTGTCGGATGCTTGCCCTCGCCAGAGCACAGAATACCCCGCCATCCGATGAGTCACATGCTGACGAGACGAGCTGTTCAGCGCTGAGCTGCATTAGACAATTTTGCAATTCTTTCTCATTGCGAATGTCTAGAAAGGGCGGTATACCCCAGCTTGCACCTAGCAAACTTTTGGCAAAATCGGTCGAACCCAACCGCTGAAGGGATGTGCCATGAGCATCCCCATGCCTTGCGAAGATCAGGAGAATAACGTCATCCCCTACGCGCTGAAAGCCGCTCGGGACAGCCTTGGTCACATCATCCAGAATGCCGACGACGCCGATGACCGGGGTGGGATAAATACCCTCACCCTTGGTCTCGTTGTAAAGCGAAACGTTGCCGCCGGTGATCGGTGTGCCGAGCGTCGTGCAGGCTTCGCTGATGCCGTCGATAGCCTGCGATAGCTGAGCCATGATCTCGGGCTTCATAGGGTTGCCGAAGTTGAGGCAGTTGGTGGCGGCGACGGGAGTTGCGCCGGTGCAGGCGACCTTACGGGCGGCTTCGGCGACGGCGTGCATCGCACCGAGTTTCGGGTCGAGATAGCACCAGCGGCCGTTGCCGGCGAGCGCCATAGCCAGGCCGCGCTCAGGCTTGCCAGCCGCAGAATCCCACATCTCAGAAGCGAGATGCGAGGCACCCACTCCTCTAACTGCCGACGACGTGGGTGCCCCATGCCTGGCATTTGAGACATGGGCTTCTGACCCCAGATCGCTGCTCCCTGTTCCGCGTGAACCTGTGCCCTTGATGCGAATGACCCCTGCTTCGGCCTGGCCCGGTCCGAAAACCGTGTTGGTTTGCACCATGCTGTCGTACTGCTCGTAGATGTGGGCCTTGCTGCAGATGTTTGCGGACGCTAGCAGCTTCTTCAGGTCCGCGGTGTAGTCGCGCGGCTTCTTCAGCTCTTCCAGCACCCATGCGGGCGGATCGAGCGGCACGGGTGCTTTCCACTCGCCGACGGGACGGTGGTAGACCGGAGCGTCGTCCGTCAGGGATTCGTTCGAGAGGTCGGCGACGAGCTCGCCATGATGCCGCACCTTCATGCGGTTCTCGGGGATCACGGCGCCGACGACTGCGGCGTCAAGTCCCCACTTGTCAAAGACCTCCAGCACTTCCTGCTCACGACCGGCGTGCGCTACCAGCAGCATGCGTTCCTGCGATTCGCTCAGCATGATTTCGTAGCTGGTCATGCCGCTGTCGCGCTGCGGAACGAGGTCAAGCTCGATCTCAAGACCCACGCCGCCACGACCGCCCATCTCGCAGGTGCTGCAGGTAAGGCCCGCGGCGCCCATGTCCTGGATGCCGCTGACCGCGCCGGTCTGCATGGCTTCCAGGCAGGCCTCCAGCAGCAGTTTCTCGAGAAACGGATCGCCCATCTGCACGTTAGGCCGCTTCTGCTCGCTGCCTTCGGTGAACTCCTCGGAAGCCATGGTCGCGCCGTGGATGCCGTCGCGCCCGGTCTTCGCTCCAACGTAAATGACTGGGTTGCCGACGCCGGTCGCCTTGGCATAGAAGATCTCGTCGTGCCGCACCAGGCCGAGCGCGAAGGCGTTCAGCAGCGGATTGCCGCTATAGCAGGCTTCGAACCGCGTCTCGCCGCCGAGATTCGGCACGCCGAAGCAGTTGCCGTAGCCAGCCACGCCGTGGACCACGCCTTCCATGACGCTGCGGTTCTTCTCGTAGTCGATGGAGAGCGGCGCGGCCGTGTCGTCGTCCAGGTCCGGCATGCCTTCCGCTGCAGTCAGGCCGAGCGGGCCGAAACGCAGCGAGTCCATTACGGCCATCGGACGTGCGCCCATGGTGAAGATGTCGCGCAGAATGCCGCCGACGCCGGTGGCCGCGCCCTGGTACGGCTCGATGTAGCTGGGATGGTTGTGGCTTTCAATCTTAAAGGCGCAGGCCCAGCCGTCGCCAACGTCGATAATGCCGGCGTTCTCGCCCGGCCCCTGCATGACGGCGCCGGGGCCGCTTTCGCGGAAGCCCTTGGTCGGCAGGCGCTTCAGGTGGACGCGGCTGCTCTTGTAGCTGCAGTGCTCGCTCCACATCACGCTGTAGATACCCAACTCAGTGAGCGACGGCGTGCGGCCCATGGTGGCGAAGATCTTCTCGTACTCCTCGTCCGTGATGTTGTGGAGTTTGAGGAGTTCCGGAGTGACTGTGCACGGCTTCGGCACGTCGCTCACCGTGGTCGCGACCTCCGCCTCTTGAGGGATGGCTGTGGGCTGGCTCACACCTCTAGTCTCGCATGTGTGAACCAGCCTTGCAGATCGAGAACGATATTGCCGAAATGATCTGCTGTGGAAGAACGGACAGGTGGCGCTACCGCCAGCCGGTTACGTCCGTGCCACCGAAGACACGCTCGCGGCGCAGCATGCCCGTGAAGAACATGTACGGATGGATGAGATCCGGCTCGCTCGCCGCGTTCAGGCGGGCGATCTGGTTCGGCGTCAGCGTAACCGAGAGCGAGGCAATGTTGTCCTGCAGCTGCTCGACTTTGGTCGCGCCGATGATCAGCGACGAGACCGCCGGCTGCGCCTGCGCCCACGCTAGCGCGACCTGCGCCAGAGGCTTGCCAACCTCGCCAGCAACTTCCCGCAGGCTACCCAGCGCCTTCCAATTGCGCTCACTGTACTTGTGAAACACGGGGTTTTTACCGCCGCCGAGAACGGCGAGTCGGCCTTCACCGGTGCCCTTGCCTTCGGCGTCACGGGTGTACTTGCCTGCAAGGAAGCCGCTGGCAAGCGGACTCCACGGCGTGATGTCCATGCCGAACTCACGGGCGCAGTCGACATGCTCGCGCTCGATATTGCGCTCAACCAGCGAGTATTCAAGCTGCAGGGCGATCGGCCCGGGGACGCCATGAGCCGCGGCCAGCGTTGCCACCTTGGCCGCGTACCAGGCAGGCACATCGCTGAATCCGAAGTACCGTATCTTGCCCGCGCGAACCAGGTCGCCGAGGGACTGCAGCACCTCTTCGGCGGGCGTGACACCATCCCATGCGTGCATCCAGTACATGTCGATGTAGTCGGTCCCAAGCCGCTTGAGCGAGGCATCGAGCGCACGGTACACGTTCTTGCGGCCATTTGCACTACCGTTGGGATTGCCCTCCTGCGCTGCGCTGGTCATGGTGAACTTGGTCGCCAGCACCAGCTTGTCTCGCAGGCTGCGGCTGCCAATGTAGCCGCCAAGAAGTTCTTCGCTGCGGCCGTTGGCGTAGGTGTCGGCGGTGTCTATGAAGTTGCCGCCTGCGTCGACGAACGCGTTAAAGATCGCCTCAGAAACCTCGTCAGGCGATCCCCAGCGTGGCGTGCCCATGGTCATAGTGCCGAGGCATAGTGGGGAGACAATGAGGCCGGAGCGGCCAAGCGTGCGAAAGTCCGTGAGCTTCATAGGCCTTTGGATGCGGGCTAGTGGTCGCCGCCGTGGCGTTGTTCCGGAGTGGCGTAGTGCTCGCGGATCTCGTCCGCCGTGATGTGGATAGCGCTGTTCTGCTGGATGATCGACGCAATCTCGTCATCGTTCTTACCCAGCTGCCTGAGTGTCTCCACTTCGTCGCTGATCATACCGATGAAGGCAGGCAACGGGAACACCTCAGGGCCGGAACCGGCCGCCTCACGCAGAGCCTTCTGCGCCTTCAACGCTTCGTCCAAAGAGATCCCACTCATCGTGTTCCTTTCGTTACTGCAACGGGCTCCACGCCAGGCCGTCGTTCCTCGGTCCTGCGGGCAGTTCGCGTGTCAGTGTCCAGTTCGTGGCGTCGATCTCTGCTACCTGTGCCGGGCCGAAGGCAGACGCCCAGGCGCGTGTGCCGTCCGGGCTCAGCAGCACCTCCTGCGGTTTGCCCGCGACTTCAACCTTCTTCACCATCTTCATACTCTGCAGATCGACGACACCCACGGCGCTTGCATTGGGCATGCAGATGACCAGGTACTTGCCGTCCTTGGTCGCGGCCGAGCCATAGCCCTGAGACGTAAGATCAACCCAACCACGAACAGTACGCGAGGCCGTGTCGATGGCCGCAAGCCTCGGTGTGCCTGTGTCCGAGACGAAAACCGTCTTGTCATCGTTGGAAATGGAAATGCGCTGAATGTGAGTCGCAACCGGGATGGTGGTGATGAGCTTGTGCGCTTCCATGTCCATGACCGAGACGGTGCCGGGACCCACGTTCGCCGTATAGCCGAAGCGGCCGTCATGCGACAAGACGAACATGTGCGACTCGGGCTGGCCGGTCGGCACGGTGTACAGCACCTTGTAAGTCTTCGCGTCGATGGCCGTGATCGCCTGCTGCAGCTCTGTCGTCACGTAGACGACTTTGCGCTTTGGGTCGTACACCGGGTCATGCGGGCGGAGGCCTTTGCCAAAATCCACCACGTGAACGACCTTTCGCGTCGGCACATCGATCACCAGCAACTCGGACCCGTCGGTGCCTGCCTTGCCCACGCCGGAGTCGCCGTAGATGGGAGCAAACAGCGTCTTGCCGTCAGGCAGGAGGCACAGCTCATGCACCTTGACGCGGCCGTCTTCCGGCATAGTGGTCGCTACTTTGCCGGTGGTCAGGTCAACGAACGAGAGCGTGTTGTCGCCCTGGTTTGCGGTGATCAGCGTGCCGGCGGGCCTGCTGTCGGCGGCGAGCGCGAGCAGAGGCAGGGTGAGAACGACAGCGGCGGTTTTCAACATGGGTAGCCTCATTTCGCATCCACGGAACGACCGTGATCTGCAACACGGAATTCTAACCCCGGCTGCCGCCATGCCTCCCTTCTACAATCGGTCATCTCGTCACGACGTGCATCATTGCTTCTCTATAACGCCTCACGCCCGTTCAGAAGCAAGCAGATGCCTCCGCTACGCTGCGGGATGATAGATCAGCTACGACTCAGTTGTGACCCGTTGAGCCAAAGCCGCCTTCGCCGCGATGTGTTTCATCCAGGTCGTCAACTTCTTCAAAGCTGGCTTCAATCTTCTGCACGATGCGCAGCTGCGCGATGCGGTCGCCCGCAGCCAGAGTGATCGGCGCGTCGGTGATGTTGATGAGGACGACCTTGATCTCGCCGCGATAGCCCGGGTCGATGACACCGGCCAGCGTGGTGATGCCCTTGACCGCAAGGCCGCTGCGGTCTTCGACGAGCGCACCGTAGCCAGCTGGGAACGCCATCGCCAGGCCGGTCGCGATCAGTTCTGTTTTATGCGGTTCAATGGTCGCGGCGTGCACGCTGTACAGGTCGGCCGCCAGGTCGCCGAAGGGGCCGGTGTGTGCGTACTTCGGCAGGCGGGCTTCGGCGTGAAGACGCTTGACCGAGATGTGTGGGGCGACTTCATGCATGCTATTAGCGTAACCGGACGGGTGCCCCATGTCTCGCGTTTGAGACATGGGATTCCAGTGGTGAATGAAAGGCCCACGTCTCAAAGCAAAACGTGGGGCACCATTGACCGAGCCAGTTGGTTATCGATAGCTGGGCGGCGGCGGGTTTCGCGGGAACTGGCGCTGGTGCCAGTACGGGTACGCCACCTGCGCCTGGCTCGCCGTGTCCAATCGCTCCACCTGCTCGGGTGTGAGCATGAAGCTGGCTGCGGCGAGATTTGCCCTGAGTTGATCGGCGTTGCGTGCGCCAATGATCACACTGGAGACGGTCGGCTTGCGCAGCAGCCAGTTCAGGGCGATCTGCGGGACGGACTTGCCAGTCTCTTCGGCAACCTTGTCCAGTTCGTCGACGACCTGGTAAACGAACTCGTCGTCCACCACCGGACCGCCGGCCTTGCCATCACTGAAGCGTGTGCCTTGGGGAGCGGGCTGGCTGCGACGGACCTTCCCGGTCAGGCGGCCCCAACCGAGCGGACTCCAAACCAGCGCACCAACTCCCTCTGCAATCCCCAGCGGCATCAGCTCCCATTCGTAATCGCGGCCGACCAGCGAGTAGTACACCTGGTGCGCGGCATACCGGGCCCAACCGTACCGTTCGCTGATATCGAGGGAGCGCTGCAGATGCCAACCGCTGAAATTCGAACAGGCGATATACCGGATCTTGCCTTCACGCACGAAGTTGTCCAGCGTGTTCAGTACCTCTTCCATCGGCGTCAGCGCGTCGAAGCCATGCATGTGGTAGACGTCGATGTAGTCAGTCTTCAGCCGCTTCAAGCTGCTGTGCAATTGCTGGGTGATGTGGTAACGCGACGAGCCGGCATCATTGGGCCCTGAGCCGAAACCGAAGGTGGTTTTTGTGGAGAGCAGCACCGACTCCCGCGGCAGGTGCGCGATCGCTTCTCCAAGAATCTCTTCGGAGTGGCCGTTGGAGTACACGTCGGCGGTATCGAAGAAGTTGACACCCGCATCCATGCACAGATCCACCAGGCCACGCGCCTCGGCGACGTCGGTCGAGCCCCACGCCTTGAAAAACTCTGTTGAGCCGCCGAATGTGCCTGTACCAAAACAGAGCACCGGTACCTGCAGACCACTTTTGCCAAGCTGACGATATTCCATAGTGCATCAGATGGCGCGGGCGGTTGCGTGGTCGCTGGACGGCGCGAATCCTACCACCCTGGCATCCGCTGTGCCGGACAACGCCGTCATGTAAGGTAATCAAGTCGACTCGATGTAACTTCGATGGAGTATTTTCCGTCCTACAGGTCAAAATGCCGATGCCCCGACCCATGCTGTTCCTGCTCTCGCTTCGGCTGCGCCGTTACACGTTGGCAGCGCTGCTGTGCCTCGTAAGCGCAGTTGCGCTCTCCGGACAGACAACCGCCCCTACCGCCAGCCGCAAAGCCGATCTGCAGGTGGGTGCGGGACTTACCATTGCCCGGCATGACTATGAATATGCTCCGCCTCCGGATGGCGTAGACATCAGTGGTGCGAGTGTCTGGGCGACCTTTGACTTTCGCCCGCACCTCGGGATTGAAGGTAATTTCCGCGAGCTGACGAGCCACAACGCAGACCACATGGGCGAACGAAGCTACGAAATCGGTCCTCGGTACGTGTGGCACTTTGGCAGGATCAATCCGTATGTGCGTGCAAGCTACGGGCGCGGCGTCTTCAACTTCCCGCAAGATGTGGCGAACCTTGCCTACAACATGTTCGCGGGTGGTGGCGGCTTCGATGTCAACGTGCTGAAGCACCTGAATGCACGGCTCGATTTCGACTACCAGGACTGGCTGAACTTCCCGCCAAAGAACCTGCAGCCCAAGGTCGGCACGATCGGCGTTGCGTATCACTTCTAGGGCTGCTGAAAACTTCCCGGGTCCTTTATGTCTGTGGTTGACGACAGCGGTGTGCCGAAGTCGGGAGTCCCGTCCGGCTTCCATGTGAACGGCTGTATGCGGGGCGATCGATTGCCTCCGCAGCCCTGACCCGGCCCGCTGTTTGCGTGGTAGATGATCCAGTTCTGTTTGCCATCAGGCGATGCGAAAAACCCGTTATGCCCGGGCCCATAGACGCCGGCAGCAGGGTCCCCGCGAAACACAGGCGTGGACAACTTGGTCCATGACTTTGCCTGCAACAGCCTGCCGTTCTCTCGCGCCTGCAGCATGCCTAGTTCATACAGATCCGTCCAGCACGGTGAGGCCGAGTAGACGAGAAAGACGCGGCCTTTGTGCTCCAGTACCTCCGGCCCCTCATTGACGTGAACCTGCTTTGGAATCGGATTGGCCAGCGTGCCGCCTCCCAGTTCCCATGGGTAGATCGGCGCGCTGAGCTCGGTTCGCGGTGAATCGATGGTCCACGGGTTTCGCATGTGCGCGATGTAGATGCGCTGCTCGCCGTCGATATCGCCCGCCCAACCTGACCAGACCATGTACTTCTGCTTTCGCGCCTCAAACACGGTGGCATCGATGGCCCACTTGTTGCTTGCATCACTGACCTGGCCCTTGAAGGTCCACTCGCCCTGCAACGGATTGGTCGACGCATTTTCGATGGCGTAGATGCGATGGTTTGCATTGTTCCCGTCGTCCGCAGCGAAGTAGATGTACCACTTGCCATCGAGCTTGTGCAGCTCCGGCGCCCAGATCTGTTTTGAGTACGGGCCTGACTCCGGCGGCGTCCACACCACGTTCACCTCGGCGTTTGCGAGATCGGCCATGTCACGCGTTCGGCGCACTGTCAGGTTCTGACCTGTGGTCGCCATGAAGTAGTAATAGCCACCGTCAGCGATGACCCACGGATCGGGTCCAGAGGGTAGCAACGGATTGTGAAACGTTGCCCTCTCAAGCGAAGTCTGCGTCGGGGTCTGAGCCGACGTATGAACAACGCAACACGCCAGCGCACAGGCAGCAACGCTAATGAGAAGAGACCGTCTGGGTGCCATCAAACCGTAAGATACGCGAACGACATGTCAGGCTGTAGTTTCGGCGGGCTTGTCAGGCTGCGATTGATAAATCTCTTCCACACGCTCGAGCGTATCAATCTCGTCGAGAGGCTTGTCTTTGCGGATCTGAATAATGCGCGGAAAGCGCAGCGCAAATCCGCTCGCATGCCGGTCGCTGCGCATGATGTTATTGAAGGCGACTTCCAGAATGACAAGCGGCTCCACGCGGCGAAAGTGGCCGAAGTCTTCCAGCGTGTGCGCCTTGCACCACTCGGTGAGCTCTGCGATCTCCACGTCGGTAACTCCGCTGTAAGCCTTGCCAACGTTCAGGAGATCCCCACCCGAACCGCGCACCGCAAAGGTGTAGTCCGACAGGAACTGTGACTTGCGCCCCTGCCCGTATTCCGCACCCGTAATCACCACGTCAAGGGTGTCGAGATGCCGCTTCAGCTTCATCCAGCTCAGGCCACGGCGACCGGGCTGGTAGAGCGAGTCTGAGGCCTTGATCATGACGCCCTCATTCCCGCGATCGCGCGCGGCTATGTAGACGCGGTCGAGTTCATCGGCAGAGTGAGCCTCAACCACCGGCGAAAGTCGCAGGCGCTGTTCACCCTGGGCAGCCCCGTTCTCGTCCTCGATGAAGAGACCTCCTGATGGTAGCGATGGCGCCAGTTCCAGCGGCGAGAGCGTCGCCGGCTGCAGCTTTGCGGCAAGGGCTTCCAATCGTCCGCGGCGCTCTCGGAGAGGCAGGTCCAATAGCAACTCGCCACCCGCGAACAGCAGGTCAAACGCCATGAAGACCATGGGCGTGCTGACCCGGATGTCGTTGGTCACCCGCTTGCGTCCAATGCGCGGCGACAGCACCGCGAATGGCAGCGCACGATCAGCTACAACGTCCCATGCAAGCAGCTCGCCGTCCAGAATGATGCCATCACTGTCCGTCCCACCAAGGCTTGATTCGACCCGCGCAAACGCCTCAACGATTTCCGGATAGCTTGCGGTCACATCCTCACGATTACGCGAGTACAGCGCCACTCGCCCCGGCTGCGATGCGTCACCGCAATGCAGTTGCACCCGCATACCGTCGTACTTGTCCTCGACCTGCGCGCGCATTCGCAGCGCCTGTATCGGTGCACGTTCGACAGCAGCGTCCGTCATCGCCGACTCGTCTTCCTCGATGATGTACGGCTCTGGTTCGACGCTGCTCTGCGGTGGCGCGGAGACTTCTGCCTCGCGCGCCGCATCAGGCTTTGAGGCAAACCGCGCGACCGCTTCCTCCGGTGTGTCGACCGGAGAGGCCAGCATGAACCCAAGTGGATGAAACAGCCGCATGCGCGCATCATCAAGGGTGCCTTCAAAGGCCATCTCCGTTGCGCGTGAAAGGTCTGCCTCCAGCATCACGGCGTTGCGCAATGCGGCGAGCGGCTGCTCACTGGCGACTGCTATCGCCTCTTCTATCAGCGACTGCTTCACGCCGATGCGCATGTCGCCGTTAATCAGCTTGATGAGGTATTTCGCCTCGACAGGCGTGCATCGCCGCAGCAGGTCCGCGAGCAGCGCCTGTCGCCCGGCCGTGGTCTTTGCCACCGGAATCTGCGCGAACACAACCTTAATTTCTTTCAAGGTGATGGAAGGTTCCGGTGTGTGGTCTGCTTCTGCAAACAGGTCGCCGGCAGCCGCTCCCAGGTCACCATGCCGTCTCCAGGCAGCACTGAACTGCGCCTCGGTTGGCGAGACAATCTCGCGCACCGTCTTCGTCAGCATGGCACCGCCGATGTTCAGCTTGCGCGTGTCGGCCTCGCTGAACGCTTCGCCGGAAAGGTACATGGCAAACAGGCCCGCGTCGTGTCGGTCACCTGCTGCATGCGCAGCCGCTATGCCTGCTGCAATCGACGCGCGTTTCTTCAGCCGGCTGCTTGTCGCTGCAAGCTCGTCTGCCAACTGCGCGAGATGGAGGAACAAGGTCACGCTGTATGCAGATGCGGTCGGCAGCCCCAGGGTTTGGGCGCTATCGCAACAGAACAGTTACCGCATCGTCCATGGAAAGTGTCTCTGCCTCAGGCGGCACTACGAGGTAGCAGTTGGCGCGGGCATTTGCGTTCAGGTCGCCCGAACCCTGCCAGCCCGTGGTCTGCACGGCTGCACCTTTGATCGACGACGTGAGCAGTGCAGGTAAAAAGCGCGTCAGGCCCGGGCGTACCCGCACCGTTTGGGTCAAGCGGCCCTGCACAAAGAGTGGCTGCGGCATAACCCGCTCGTCCGCCGCCCACGTGCACTCGCCTGCAAGCGCACGCAGCATTGGCATCGCGAACAACATTGCCGTGACCTGTGTGGACACGGGGTTCCCGGGCAGACCGAAGACCCACTGCTCGCCGTGCGTGCCGTCAGGTGGAATACGCCCGAACACCGCAGGCTTGCCCGGTTGCATGGCGACACCCGTAAAGAAAAACTCGGCACCGAGCGCAAGCAGCGCCTCCTCAACAAAGTCATACTTGCCCGCGGACACACCGCCAGAGAGCACCAGCATCTCCGCCTCGCGCGCTGAAGCGATGGCCTGGCGCAACGATTCGCGTGTGTCTAGGGCAGGTGGCAGCACACGAGCGATACCGCCGTTCGCCTGCACCAGCGCCGCAAGTCCATGCGAATTTGAATTGCGAATCTGCATCGGCTGCGGCACTTCATGCACCTGGACAAGTTCGTCACCGGTAGCAAGGATCGCAACGTCGGGGTTCGCGTAAACGACAAGTTCCGTCGCTCCGACCGATGCTGCCAGCGCGATCTCTGCCGGACCTATCCGGACACCCTCGCGCAACAGCCGGGTGCCTTCTCTGGCCTCAGCGCCGCGTGGCACGATGTTCTCGCCGGCGCTCACACAGCGTCCGGGTTGCAGCGTCACAGTATCACCGGTGACCGTCACGTGCTCCAGCATGATTACAGCGTCGGCACCGTTCGGCACAGGAGTGCCGGTCATGATCTCAATGGTCTCGGTCGCATTGATCTGCCTGCCCGTCCACTGTTCGCCCGCCCGAATGGAGCCTATCAATCGCATCTGCTCCGGCACGTCAACAGCAATGACCGCGTAACCATCACGTGTCGAACGAGGAAACGGCGGCTGATCACGATCGGCATAAATCGGCGCGGCCAGCACACGCCCCTGCGCCAGATCAAGTCCAATGCTTTCGCGGCGCTGGCCCGAAAGGGTGCGCATTTTTTCAGCGACGGTTGCAAGTGCCTGCGAGCAGGTAAGTAAAGCCATGGTGTCGAGGGTATACGCCCGAACGCGCCACGCCTCGCGCTATTCTGGTGACTGCCACGTCCAACGTTAGGCTGCCCTTTATCGCGCGTCTGCGACATTCCTGTTTGGAGACATCATGGATTTTTCCCGCACCTCCCGCTCTGCGAAGAGCACGCTAGTTCTTATTTCCCTGTGCATCGCCGCTGCAGTTCCTGCCGCACGCGCGGACGAAGCCAGCCATCGCGCCAAGGTGGAAGAGATGCTGCGTTTGACCAAGACAGAGTCCGGCCTGCACGAGCAGCTCACCAACCTGCAGACCCGCGTGGGCGAACTTGCCAAGCAGCAGTTCAACCTGCCTTCTCCCACGGCCGATCAGACTGCCGCCATCGCCGAGTACCAGACCAAGGTGCAGCAGATCACGACCGAAGAAGTGGGCTGGGAGCAGGTGCGCCCCGTCATCGTCAAACTCTACTCCGATAGCTTTACGGATGCGGACCTTGATGGCATCATCGCCTTCTACAAGTCACCCGCAGGCGAGGCGCTGGTCGCAAAAATGCCGCAGGTCGCGGCCAAGACGACAGGCACCGTGCAGGACCGCATCAAGGAGTTGCAGCCCAAGCTGGCTGCCCTGACGCAGAGCTACGCAGAGAAGATGAAGCTGACGCCGCCCGCCAGCAGCGCACCCGGACCGGCCGCTCCCAGCCTGTCCGCACCCAAGGCCCCAGCGAAGCCGTAACGTGTCGTGCGTCCTTACCCTGGCGCTGGATGAAGCGTCACAGCAGCGATTCGAGCTTGAGCGCAGGCGCTACTTCCCGCCTGCGCTCAATCGCATTCCTGCACATCTGACGCTGTTCCACACACTGCCTGAAGATGACGACACGGTCGCAGCCCTGCGATCCCTTGCGGCGGATACAAAGCCGTTCGCGCTGCATGTCGGCGAGGTGCGATCGATAGGGCGCGGCGTTGCCTTTGGGATTCGCTCAACTGAGTTGCTGGCACTGCATCGCGCGCTGCGGGCCGTATTCGAGCCGGTGCTTTCCGCCCAGGATCAGCAGGGCTTCCGCCCCCATGTCGTTGCTCAGAACAAAGTAACGCCGCACGTTGCGAGGGAAACTCTGAAAGCTCTACAGGCAGAGTTAGTTCCGTGGTCTGGCGAGGGCATCGGACTTGACCTGTGGCGCTACCTGGACGGACCGTGGCAACACCTTGAGCGTTTCCAGTTTGATATCTCCTAACGCCTTAGGAGGAGGTGGTCTGGCGCGCTGCTTCGCGTGCATCTCGAATCAGGTCAGGAAGACCCACACCGCGGTAGCCGTTGCCAAGCAGGTGCAGTTTGCCGATGCCGTCTACCCGCGTCTGCAGCTGCGCCATGCGCCCGTTGTGGCCCACGTGGTACTGCGGCAACGCTGCCGGCCAACGGCGTACGAGCTGCACCGCAGCCTTCGGCAGGGGGCCAAGCACCTTCGCAAGTTCGTCCAGGGCGATCGCAACAATGGCATCGTCGGACTGCGTCATCAACTCATCTGCAGTGGTTCCGCCGAAGTAAGCACGCAGCGACTTGCCGCCGGGCGGTGCGCGGTGAGCGAACTTCTGATCGGCAAACGTCGCTGCCAATAAGCTGCAATCTTCACTCTCTGGAGCGAGAAAGCCGAAGCCCTTCGGCAGCACCGGTGCGTGATCCGCGTCATAACCGAATCCTGCGATCACGGCCGAACTGCTCGGCAGACTCATCAATCCCGCAGCCTCCACATCGATGGTCTGCAGCAATGCACAGGCCTGCTGGACGGGCACAGCAAGCAGCACATGATTGTACGCATCGCGTCGGCCATCGACGCAGTGAATCACCCAGCCAGCGTTTGTGCGCTCGATGCTGTCAACGCGCCGCTCCAACTGCACGCACCCGGCAGGCAGGGTCGCGGCCATCCGCTCGGCAAGCATGCCGGTGCCGCTGCGAAGCGAGGTAAAGATGCCTGCGCGAGGCTTGCTGCCGCGCTGGGCGGCGCGCGCCTGTAACGCGACGATCAGCGAGCCATACTCACGCTCCATTTGCACGAATGGCTGCATGACGGCACCCACGCTCAACTCGTGAACATCACCGCCGAAGACGCCGCCCAACAACGGAGCACCAATCACGCGAAGCACTTCTTCGCCGAAGTGCCGCTGGACAAAGCTGGCGACAGATTCGTCATGGTCAGGTGCGGCTTGCTTCAACTCCGCCGCGCGGCCCGGTTCCGCAGCATACGCTGCCCTGGCTGCAGGGCTGAACAGCTCCGAATGCATGATGGCATCGAGCTTTTCCGGCACCATCATGCGCATGCCGTCAGGCATAGCGGCAAGTCGCCCGTTCTGCAGAACCCACGTAACGCGTGATCCGTCGTTGGACTCGATCAACTCGTCACCGAGCCCAAGTTCGACGGCAAGATCACGCGCCCACGGCTTCTCCGTGACCCACCCGTCAGGTCCGCACTCAATGGTGAACCCGGCTTCCCGGTGCGTTTCTACAATGCCGCCAACACGTTCTGATGTTTCGATAAGCGTGAAACTTACGTCGGCTCCGGCAAGCTGCTGCCTGTTCAGTTCGTAAGCAGCGGCCAGACCGGCAATGCCGCCGCCGACCACTGCGATCGATTTGGACATCTATGCGCTGACCGGTACGGCTTCTTCAACAGGGCTAAGCATCGTGACCACATCGCCCGGACCACTCGCCTGCATGGCAGGATGCGTCGGCAGGCTGCGTGTACCCCGGCGTGCGACATCGGCTAATGCTGCGATCAACGTCGGCGAATCGTTCAGACTTTCTGCGCGTGAGATGGTGATGCCGATTTCGCGCGCAGTTTGCTGGAAGGCGATGTCGATGTCGTAGAGGATCTCGACGTGATCGCACAGGAAGCCGACTGGCTGCAGAACAACGTGGGTGTAGCCCTGGCTTTTCAGCGACGCAAGTGTGTCCTCAACGCTCGGGCCGATCCATGGACCGCCGCTGAGGCCCTGGCTCTGAAAGCAGAAAAACCAGTCCTGCTGATCGAGAATGTCGATTAGTTCCGCAGCGATGTGCCGTGCCGTGGCCTTGCATTCGATGGCGTAGGTGTCCGCTTCCGTCGTCAGCAGCATGCCGTGATGTTCGCTTGGTTTCGCCTGAATGGTGCGGCAAGGAACTGAGTGTGCCGTGAACAAAACTGCGGCCCTGGCACCGGTCGCAAGGGCTGCTTCGAATGCCTTACGCATGCGTTCTGCGTAGGCCCGCACCAGCAGCGGATGCTCTGACCAGCCTGCGACAAAGTCAATCTCAAACGCGCCTGCCGCCGCCGTCTCCAGTGCGCGGCGGTACAGGCCGACGCTGGTGCGCGAGTTCTGCGGCGCAAGGCAGATTGCGCGAACTTTGCGCACGCTCGACTGCTTCATCTGCTCGACCGTGTCTGCGATGAACGGCTTCCAGTTACGCATGCCCACGTACACCGGTGTGTCGATGCGTTGCTGCAACAGCTTGCCCTGCAGCAGGGTCCAACGGGTCAGGTGCGGCCCGTCCGCGGTAGGCTCCTCGCGCAGCCCGATCTCCGCATAGCGCTCCTGCAGCTCGTGCACAACGTGCGGCGGAACACCGCGTCCGCCGGTGACCAGCTTCAGGTATGCATCCATCTCGCTCAGCACATCGGGCGTGCCGTGCGCCAGCAGAAGGATGGCATCGAAGTCTTCCGGCTCAGGCTGGGTGACAGCAGGTGCAGCCATCGCCGCGGCGATCTGGTCGGCGTTGCTGATCTCGTACGTGGCAAGAACCCTGGCTGCCTGCGGCGCATTGCCGGCAGCAAGATGCGGCAGACGCTCTCGCTTCAACTGCTCGTGGATCGGCTCAAGCCGCTCTTTGAGCTTCAGTTTCTCGCTGGCATAGCCGATCAGAAAGTAGGCAAAATCATTCATGCGCGCACACTCAATTCTTTGACCCAGCGCGCCACGTTGATCACGTTTTCGACAGGCGTGCCGGGCACGATGCCATGGCCCAGATTGAAGATGTGGCCGTCACGATTGCCTGCGGCGGTCAGGACTTCCTGCACGCGCTGCTTCAGCAGGTCCTCGGGCGCAAACAGTGCGATGGGGTCGAGGTTACCCTGAACCGCGACCTCCGGCCCCGCAAGTCGCCATCCCTCGTCCAGCGGCACGCGCCAGTCGAGCCCAAGCACTTCCGCGCCTGTTTCGCGCATCGTGCTGAGCAGCGAAGCGGTGTCCACACCGAAGTAGATGACCGGCACGCCCAGTGCCTGCACACGCTGCACAAGCTGCTTTGTTGCTGGCAGGACGAACTCGCGGTAGTCGCTTACGGACAGCGCTCCAGCCCAGCTGTCGAAGATTTGAATGACATCGGCGCCGGCCTGCACCTGCTGTGAGGCATACGCGACGAGCACGGAGATGAGCTTGTCCATCAGCAGCGGCCAAGCGGCGCGGTCGCTGTACATGAGCTTTTTGGTCTCGATGTAGTTGCGAGACGATCCGCCTTCGATCATGTAGCTGGCAAGGGTAAACGGCGCGCCGATGAAGCCGATGATGCCGAGTTGGTCACCGTCAGCACGCGGCGGCGCGAAGTGCTTCGCAACCTGCTCGATCGCTCGGGCTACGTAGCTCAATTCGTCTGCACGGTCCGTACGCAAAGCTTCGATCTGCTCGCGTGTGCGCACGGGCTGATGCACAACCGGCCCCTCGCCGTTGACGAACTCGAAAGCCACGCCCATCGGAGTGAATGGCAGCAGCAGGTCAGCAAAAATGATGGCCGCATCAACACCCAGCCGTTCAGCAGCTGTGACGGTCACCTCGGCTGCGACATCCGGTGTGCGGCAAATCTCAAGCAGGGTGTGATGACGCCGGACGGCCATGTACTCCGGCATGTAGCGACCAGCCTGTCGCAGAAACCAAACAGGCGTACGATCCACCGGCTGACGCAGACAGGCGCGCACGAAACGGCTGCTGCTGCCGCTGGAGGCGGCATCTTCCGGTGTTTCGACGAGTGTGGAAAGGTCCGACATGGTCACGCCGTCGGTGCGACGAATTCCTTCGGCAGCTCACCGCCAGAGCCGTAGAAGAAGTCGTTCATCTGTTCTACGAGGAACTCCTGCGCCTGCGGCGTCCAGGGCTGCAGACGGTATTCATTAAGCAGCATCTTCTGGCGCTCGATCCACTCGCCCCAGGCTTTCTTACTAACCGTGTTGTAGATCTTGTTGCCGAAATCAGAGTCGAAAGGCGGCTCATCGAGGCCCTCCATCTCTGCCTTGTACTTGGAACAAAAGACCATGTGCGCCATGCGTTTCGCCGCTCCCTATCCATCGTTCATTGTAAGGGGAGAGGGCCCGCGCTGGCGTTCGCGATCAATAGGCGCGAGGGTACATGCGCGATATACGGTCGTGCCAGCCAAGACCCTCTTCGTCCAGCAGAACCCACGCCAGGCCCAGTCCAAGCGGCAGGCCTGCCAGCAACACCGCGAAGAGGCGCCGCCGCATGCTGCTGCGCGTCGGGTTTTCGTCAGCAAAGGTGCAAAGCCCAATGCGGGCATAGCGCATCCCTGGCGTGGCATCGCCCAGCGAGAAGAACAGCAGCTTGTACAGCAGAACGAAGAACGCCAGCATGCCGGCCGCAGCACCAAGCGCAGACAGCCCGCTGGGCAGCTCCGTCGAGACGTTTGCAACCACGGCAATCGCAGCCAGCCAGGCCGTCGTGATGCAGCACCCGTCCACCAGCACCGCCATCGCGCGCAGTGAAACCGGAGCTACCTGGACCGGCAGCGCGAATGAGATCTGGGCGTCCGGATGCTCCGCAGCGCGCGGAGCGGACGGTGCGTCCAGCCGCAGGCTATGCCATTCGGGAACGACGCTCTCGACCACCGCTTCGGTTGAGACGGAACTCGCCTCGACTTCGAAGATGCGAAGTTGTGCGCGCTCGGGCGAAGCATCCGCCTCTTCCCGCAGCGGGCCCTCAGCCAGACGCGGACGCGCACGCCGGGCGGCGACCAGTTGCCGGGGGAACTCGATCAGATTCGCCGGCAGGGGCGACGCGGGCTCAGCATCGGTCTGCAACTCCTCTATGAGCGCCTGCACCTGTGGAGAACTTAGGACAGCGCTGACACTCGCAGCAGGTACGGAGACACTCTGCAGTGGCTGCACATGCAGTGGCTCAACGGCGAACTCAACCTGCTGCTCGCCGGTTTCGGCGTGATGCTCCGATACCAACGCGACAGGGCTGGAAGGCCGCTCCTGGTTCCATTCTTGTAGTTCGGCAAGCAGCTCTCCTTGCACGGCAGCGATGGCGTCCGCGCTGCGGCGCGCTACTTCTGCCGCTGCCTCTGCTTTGCGAACAGCGACCTCCGCTTCATTTTGCAAAAACTCGCGGTACGAGACGCTCTTTGCAAAACGCGCGGCGACCTGGTCTGCGACGCGGTGACGTTGTGGAGCGGGGACACCCTCAAGCGGCAGTGCCGGTTGCATGTCGTGCCGGGGGCGCCGCTGGCGGTGTTCCAGTAACCGATTCGCCACCTGCTGCTTCAACGCTCGCGCTTCCGCGTCTGACAGGGTGCTGGACGGCAGCGGCTGCAGGGGAAGGGGGCTGGCTGTGCTCACGGTTGCTCGCTTTCGTAGAATAGGAATACCAAGTGGTCAAGAAACGCATCTTCGAGCGGAACGGTCACGTTCTGCGGCATCCGCATACGCGGTACGTTCGCTCTATTTGCTGGTGTATCACGCTTGCAGCGGCTGCCGGGGCAGCGTCGCATGCTCAGGAGGTAACCACTAAGGCACCCTCCACCCAGGCTCCCTCGTCGGCAGTCGGCACCATCGCTGAGCCGCTCGATCAGACAAGGCCCGTCGACCCTGCCGACCTGCCACAGGCACCCTCGGCTGAGCGCTTTCCGTATGCCGTTGCGGTGCCGCAGCAGGGAGATCGCAAGGTTGTCCTTGAGAGCGATCACCAAAGCCGAAACGGTGACATCGTCACCTTGGATGGCGACGTCCATATTGAGTACGGCGAGTACAAAGTGGACGCCGACCACATCGAATACAACGATGCCACTGGAGACGTGACCGCCAGGGGCCATCTACACGTCACGGGCACCAAGAATTCCGAGACCTTCTCCGCGAGCCGCGGCACGCTCAACATTCACGACGAGACGGGCCGATTCTTCGATGTTTCCGGCTCTATTGGTGTGAAGGCGACGGAGCACGGCAATGTGTTCACGACCAGCGATCCGTTCCTGTTCAGCGGGAAGATGGTCATTAAGAGCGGCCCGGATGACCTGCATATCTACGAAGGCTCGGTGACCAGTTGCCAGCTGCCAAAGCCCGATTGGGACCTAACAGCGGGTGAGTTCACCGTCAGTAATGGCAAGGCACGCGCAAAACGGGCGCTCTTTCGACTGCGCAGCATCCCGGTGCTGTTTCTGCCGTATGTCACCCATCCCACGGAGGCAGATGAGCGCCAGTCAGGTTTCCTGATCCCGGTGATCGGCAACTCGTCGTCGAAGGGCATCGTGCTGGGCGAGGAGATCTACATGACCCTCGGGCGCTCGGCAGAGCTGACTGTGGGAGCGGAGTACTTTTCCCGGCGAGGCTGGCAGCAGTCTGCGACCTTTCGCTACCACGGCAACGACAAGGACTTCGTCCAGGCGCACTATTCCGGTCTGTTGGATCGCGGCTACTACCAGAACACGACGGACAGCAACGGCAAACCCACGACCGTTTACGTGAACCAGGGTGGCGAGGATGCCACGTTCAGCGGCCGCAGAGACTTTAGCGATCGCACGCGCGCAGCGGCCAGTGTTGAATACCTGAGCAGCTACATCTATCGCGAGGCGTTTACCGACAACTTCAACCAAGCTGTCTCGTCGGACATCACCTCGTATGCGTATGGAACTCACACGCAGAACGGATATGTCACTTCCGCAGAGTTCGACCGCTACCAAGGCCTGAAGATCGTCAGCACTGGCGAGCAGATCCGCATCTTCCACGCTCCGCTGATCGATGGTGATGTCCTGGAGCGTCCGCTGGGCAACACGCCACTGGTGTGGAGCGCAACGACGCAGTTCGCAGACCTGAAGCGAACCCAGGGGACGCCGGTTGCGCAGTCGGGCTTCGCCTCAGACTTTGTGGGAAGGCTTGATCTGCACCCCAGCCTGGCACTGCCGTTTTCGTTCGCCGGCTTTCACTTTCGTCCGGACGTTGGATTTCGCGAAACGTACTACCAGCACTCGCGAGCAAGTTCACCCCTGCCGGGTCCGCCGCCAACCGAGCTTCCCGCCAGTTTGAATCGCCTGATCGCCGAGGCCGGCTTCGAGATGCGAGCGCCCGTTCTCGAGAAGACGTTTGATACCGGATTTATGTCGCGCGTGCTGGGCAAACAGGCGAAGCACACGATCGAACCCGAGATGCACTACCGCTTCGCCACGGGCGTCAGCGACTTCACACGCACGCTGCGCTTTGACACGACCGACGTGATCGCCAACAGGAATGAACTGGAATACGGCTTCATCCAGCGGCTGTTCCTTCGCCCAACCAAGACACGCGCCTGCGAAACGGGTGAGACGCCCAGCGAAGAAGGCGGCAAATGCGGCGGCGTGCGTGAAACGCTGCGGTGGAAGCTGGTGCAGCGCTACTACTTCGACAACAGCTTCGGCGGAGTCATCGTCAACGGACGTCGTAATGTGCTCGATTCAACTCTCGATCTGAGCGGCGTTGCGTTTCTTACCGATCACCGCGCCATTTCGCCGATCGTCTCAGAACTAAAACTCGCAGCGACCGACCACATCGATGTCGAATGGGACATGAACTACGACACCCACGCCGGCAAGTTCACCCAGAGCAACACCTTCGTCGATGTACACGCGGGCAGCTTTTTTGGAGGTTTGAGTCATGCCCGGCTCAATGCTCCGGGCCGCTTCTCCACCGGTACGGGAACAGGCACCGACACGGTCACCTCTGCCACGTCTGACTTCTCGCAGCTTCGTTTCCTGCTCGGTTATGGTGCGCCAACAAGGCGCGGCCTGGCTGTCGCCGCGAACGTCGGGCTCGACCTGAGCGCGGTGCAACCGCAATCCACCGCAACAAACGTGATCCGCGCCGTCCAAACGCAGTACGCCGCGGCACAGTTTGCCTACAACTGGAACTGCTGCGGCTTCTCTGCGGAATATCGCAAATACGAGCTTGGCAGTGTGCGTAACGAAAACGCCTACCGCTTCAACTTCTCGCTCGCGAACATCGGCACAGCGGGCAACATCCGTCGCGCAGAGCGCTTGTTCTGACGCTTAACGTAAATGCGGTATGCCGCTGCGGAACGTTTCCGGCGGGCACAGACTTTTGCGAACCGGCGGCGCTGTCATGTCGCGTGGTGAGCCGTTGAAGATCGCGTCCTTCTGCGAGATGAGGTAGTCCGCAGTACGCGCAGCCAGCGCCTGGATCGTGAGGCCTGGATTGGCCGAGCCCTGCGTTGGCATCACGCTTCCATCCATGACAAACAGGTTGTCGACATCCCACGTGCGACCGTACTTGTCGCAGACACCTGTTTCAGGCGTGGCCGACATACGCGCCGCGCCCACCAAGTGGGCATAGCGAGCTTCCTGCACAACCTCCGTCGCACCCGCAGCACGCATGATCTCCATGACCTTGTTCTTGCCGAACTCGATCATGCGCTTGTCATTCTCATGCAGCGTGAACGTAACTTTCGCGACTGGGAGGCCGAAGCGGTCCTTTTCATCTGCGCCCGTTGCAAGCTCCACGCGATTCTCCTCCCACGGCAGGATTTCGCCCAGCAGCCCCAGCGCCGACCAGTGGTTGTAGTCCATCATCGTCCGCCGCAGACCCCATCCCCACTGGCCTTTGGCGGCCATCATCTGCTTGCTGAACGCTATCGGCAGCGGTCCAACGGTCTGCACAGCAAAGCCACGCGCGAAATCGCGCTTCGGGTCGGTCTCGTAAAACTCCTCGGTTAAAGCATGTGCGGGCGGAGCCTTGTACATGCGGATCAGCTCGTCGAACCGTCCGGCAATCACGTTACCCGCCTGCGCCATCAGGTATTTGCCAAGCGTTCCGCTGCTGTTCGCAAGGCCTTTCTCATGGCCCGGGCAGGCGGAGTTCAATAGGAGCCGCGGCGTCTCGATGGCGTAGCCGCTCACGATCACCATGCGCGCACGCTGAAAACGTTCTCTGCCTTCGCGGTCGAAGTAGACCACGCCGTCAGTGCGCCGGTCCTTGCCGATCGACACCCGCGAAACCATGCATTCGTCCCGGATCTCTGCTCCGTTCTTCAGCGCGTCGGGCACATGCGTGATGAGCGTTGATGCCTTTGCCCCGACCTTGCATGCCTGGATGCAGAAGCCGCGGTAAATGCAGTGCGGACGATCTCCGCGCGAAGCGGAAAGGATCGCAACCGGACCTCCGGCTGACACTGGAATGCCAAGCTTTGTACAGCCGGTGATCAGCGTGTCTCCCACGCCTCCCATCGGGTGCGGCGCATACGGGTGACCGTGCGGCTTGCCCCATGGATAGTAGGCAGGTCCGGCCACCGGCATCTCCTGCTCGAGCAGCTGGTAGTACGGCTCGATGTCGGCATAGTCGATGGGCCAGTCCGCTCCGACGCCGTCTCGCGTGTAGACCTCGAAATCTGACGGATGAAACCGCGGCACAAACGAGGCCCAGTGGACCGAGCCGCCGCCCACCCCCTTGCCGCTGTTGTTGCTGCCGAGCGCCAGCGGATGGTCGCCGCCGGTAATGCGCAGGTCGTTCCAGTACAGGTTGTGCGAACCTGCTTCATCGCTCACCCAATCGCGCTCCGTATCCCAGAACGGCCCCGCCTCGAAGCCCACAACGCTGAAGCCTGCACGCGCCAGGCGCTGCAGCAACACACCACCCGCAGACCCAACGCCGACCACAACGACATCGACAACATCTTCATCGCGAAAGCGTCTTCGCGGAATCGTGATCGTCTGCATAGGACCAAGTCGATGCGTCCGATCTTCTGGTTCTTCGAAGGCGCCGAAGAGCGGCTTGTTGGTGTTGAAGATACTCAATGCGTTCCCGCCTGTCCCTGGTGGCTCTGATTGGCTTCATTGCCGGTGGTCGACTCGGTTCGATCGGAAAGCGTGTCCGCAGGCGCAGTCCACTCGTAACGCTGTTCGACAACTTCCCATGGCTCGGGCTCGCCTTCTTCCAGTCGCATATAGCCCCGCGGATATGCCGGGCCGCCAAACCCGACTTCGTTCCATGCCCATGGATGCGCATAGTATGCGGAGCACGCGTCCGACACGAGCAGTGTCCAGAAGCGCTCGACATTCATGCGCTTCCAAAAGGCTTTCGCGGCCAGCGGCTCGCCGTCCTTCAGCGACTTGAGCAACTCCTCCTGGGACGTGATGGTGAGTTGCGCAAAGGCCGTGCCATAGGCTTCCTGTGCCATGGCTTCAAAGGCTTCGGCTGCCCAGCGGTAGGCCTGTTGATCGCTCGGCATATCTTCGTAGCGATAGCCTTCGATTCGATTCCCATGAAGCCGTTCATCCAGCACCGGCAGTATGGGGATTCGCTGCGCGGGCACTCGATCGTCCTGAGGCAGGATGCGATCAAAGACTGCTCTCAATGTGACCGCTTCGGCCTCGCTGAAAAAGCGGATGGGTTTGGCAGGTTTTAGCCGCTCTTCGACCAGCTTGCGCGTGGCCGCATCCCAGTAGGCGCGCTGCGACATCACGTCCCAACCCGGGTAGTAGCCGGGCTGCACACGTTGCGGCAGCGGCTTGCCAGACGTTGGGTCGGTCAACGGCGAGTGCTCAGTGCTTTCGTGAAGATTGGGCATGATTCCCTTTCCTGACTAACGGCGTTCGCGCCGCATAAGGTAAGCAAGCATGCCCAGCATGCCGGCGGCGGCAAACAACATAGGCGCGAAGATGGGCGGGCCATACAGCGTGTTGTAGAGCGGCTTCTTGCGCCCGGCGGGCCGCCGCAGGATGCCGCGGATGTGATACCCCGTTCCCACGATGCCGTTGACAACGGCCGCTGCGGAAGCGAGTGGCAATAAGGTATTTGCACAGCGTTCACTCTTCAGCGAGCCGAGCGCCGCGCCCGCGAGCAACGGCGTAATCAGGATGGGCGACCACTGCACGCGGTACTTGAAATTGTCCTTGTAATGCGAGTACCAGGACTCGCCGCCGCAGCAGATCGTGCCGATCGCCGTGACCACGCAAAGGTGCTTCTGGAAGCGGCCGATGCGAATGTCTTCGCGCCAGCCCTGCTTCACCAGCCCGCGCGCCGCGCCCATCGTTCGCGAGCGGAAGCCTTCATCTTCCTCACGCTGCAGGTACGACGCGATCACACCCAGATAGGCCGCGGTGCCGAACAACAGCGGCGCAAACAACGGAGGTCCCATCACGATGTTGACTACCGGCATGCGCCATCCGCCCGGCTTGCGAGCAACTCCACGGATGTGAAAGCCAAAGCCCACAACGCTATCGGCGAGCGTAATGAATGAGAGCCAACGCATCCACGTCACGGCAGCCCGGCGCGAGAACACCGCGGCGCAGCTTGCGATGGTCAAGGCACCGGAAAGCAGCACCGGCGTATACATCACCGGATTCGAGTAGCTGCCGCGATAGTGTTCGTAGCCCACTTCCAGCGCGCTGACCGCGCTTGATCCCGCAACGAGAAATGCGAGTGAGCGCTGAAACGTCCCATGCTGGATGTGCCGCAGAACGGCTTCCGCGGGATCGCGTAAAGGCGATGGCACCAGCTTGACCACGGCGCGCGGTGACGTGTCCTGTGGCAGCAGGTTCAAGCGTTACTCCTCATGGGTATGATCCGGACCGGATAGTTGGAACGCATATAAGGTCGTGGCCCCGCCATTAATCGTCGATGCGGAAACGTTCCGCATCCCGCTGTTTGAACTCGAGGCCAAGGCCTGGTCTTGTGAGGTCCGGGTACATGGCTCCATTCACCGGCTCGCGATAGCCATCGAACAGCATGCGTTCGATGCGTGCGTGGTCGTGGAAATACTCGACATGCCGTAGCGGCCGAGCCGCGCAGGCGAGATGCAGATGTACGCTGGGCGCGCAGTGTGCTGAGAGCGGCAGCGGGTGCGCATCTGCAAGTGCTGCCGCATCCATAAATCCGGTAACGCCACCGCACCGCGTTGCGTCCGCCTGGATCACGTCGACAGCCTCGGCCTCCATCATGCGCTGCAGGTACATGGCCGTGAAGCCGTACTCGCCTGCAGCAATGTCCATGCCGGACGGCCCGGTGTTTCGGATCAGATGCAGACCCATCAGATCGTCTGAACTCACCGGCTCTTCAAACCAGATGACGCCATACTCATGCCGCGCCCTCTGTGCCACATCGAGCGCCTGCTTGCGGCTGTACGCTCCGTTCGCATCGATGAATAATTCCGCATTCATCCCGATCGCATCGCGCGCGACCGCAATGCGGCGCATGTCATCTTCAGGGTGCGTGCCGATCTTCATCTTCACTCGAGGTATGCCCTGCCCGACCCATCCGCTAAGCTGATTGCGCAACTGCGTGTCGTCGTACGTGGTGAAGCCGCCCGAACCATACAACGGAGCCGCATCGCGCACCTGGCCGAGCAGGCTTACCAGTGGCTTGCCCACAAGCTTTGCCTTTAGATCCCACAGCGCGACATCCACTGCAGACAGCGCCGTAGCCGCTACGCCTTCGCGTCCGTAGTTGCGCTGCTCGTAGCGCATCTTTGTGAAGATGGAGTTAGTCTCGAACGCGCTTTGACCAGCGACAGCCTTGTCAATCAGGTCACGCGCCAGCAGCGCCGCTGTCTGGTGGCTGTAGGTGTAACCGAGCCCCTTCACATCGCCGCACATCAACTCCACGACGATCAGCGTGGTAGAGTCCCACGCGAAGGTTCCATCGCCCTCAGGAGCATCTGTAGGGATGGTATAGGCGGCTACGCTGCCGCTCGTGATAATCGCCGTTGAGTCCAAAGACGTGGTGCTCTCAGTGATCGGGATGTGACGTTGTCGTGCCCGCTGCACTCTTTGCGCGGCGGGCCGACAGGACTAGGTAGTAAGCAATAAGAGCTGCTAAACGATCTGCCTGACAGTGTCGTGTGCAGCGGTAAGAGCTATGGTTAGCCGGTTCGGCTCACCCTTGGCAAGAGCCTGGGTGAACTTGACCGCCTGCTTCGCCGTGATCTTCGGTGGCAGCATGGCCGTCAACGGATCGACCACGCATTCAATGATGACCGGGCCGGGGATCGCGAGTGCTTTGTCGAACAACGCGCCCGCATCCTTCTGGCTGTCAATGCGCACGCCTTCGGCCCCTACGGACCGCGCCAGGGCAACAAAGTCGATCGGGAACAGATCGCACTGGTACTCGGGATTGCCCTCGAACACCATCTGTTCCCACTTGATCTGACCGAGCGTGTTGTTCTTGATAATGACGAACTTAATGGGCAGCTTGTACGCGACCGCAGTAATGATTTCGCCCATCAGCATCGTGAATCCGCCATCGCCAATGACAGCGATTACCTGCCTGTCAGGATATGCGACCTGCGCCGCTATCGCGTAGGGCATGCCGCAAGCCATCGTGGCCAGGTTGCCGCTGCACGAATGCATCTGGCCCTTCTTCGCTTTCATGTAGCGCGCCCAGACCGTCGTGTTGGTGCCTGAGTCGCTGACGATGATCGCGTTTTCCTTCGTCCGCTTGCTCAGTTCGTATCCGACGACCTGCGGCTTCATGGGCGACGTGGGATTGGTCCCTTCGCTCTCGATGATCTTGTTCCAATCCTTCATGTCGCTTTGCGCACGATCAAGGAAGCGGCGATACCCGTTGCGCTTGAGCATCGGCAGCAGAAGCTTAAGGGTCTTCTTGCTATCACCCACAAGACCCACCTCTGCGGGATAGCGCAGCGAGATACGCTGGGGATTGCTGTCGATCTGAACACACCTACACTCGCCAGGTTTCGGCAGGTACTCCATGTACGGGTAGCTGGTGCCGACCATCAGCAGCGTGTCGCAGTTCTCAATCACGTCCTGCGATGGTGCGGTGCCCAGCAGTCCGATGCCGCCAGTTGTATATGGAGAATCGTCCGGGACGCAGGCTTTGCCCAGCAGCGGCTTGACGATGGGCGCGCCCAGCAACTCGGCGATCTGGACCAGCTCGTCTCCCGCATGCAGCGCGCCGGCACCAGCGAGGATCGCGACCCGCTTGCCGTTGTTCAACAGCTTCGCAGCTGCTTCCAGGTCGCCCTCAACAGGCTTGTTGCCGCTGATGGCTTTTATGGCGTCGGTGTGGTGAGCGACGTTGCGCTCAGAGCGCTGAGAGCTCTTCACCTCTTCCATCTGGGTGTCGATCGGGATGGTGATGTGGGCCACGCCTCGCTGCGTGATGGCCGTCCGAATCGCCAGGTCAACCGTCGGCTCCATGTGGGTCGGGCTCATGATGCGTTCGTTGTAGACGCAGCAGTCCACGAACAGCTTGTCAAGCTGGACGTCCTGCTGGCCGAAACTGCCGGTCACATCAGTAAACTGCATGCCGGTGATGGCAAGCACAGGCTGCTGATCGAGCTTTGCATCGTACAGACCATTCAGCAGGTGGATGCCACCGGGCCCGCTCGTCGAAAGACACACACCGAGCCGCCCGGTGAATTTGGCGTAAGCGCAAGCCATGAACGCGGCCGACTCCTCGTGCCGCACGTGGATAAACCGGATCTTGTCCTGGTTCTTGCGCAGCGCTTCCATCACGCCGTTAATGCCATCGCCGGGCAGGCCAAATATCGTGTCCACACCCCAGGCGAGGAGCCGTTCTACAAGTACGTCTGACGCATCCACGCTACGGTCACCTCTGGTGAGAATGGATGTGAGGGCCCGCTCGCGTGTTTTCTCCGCCAGATGACGGTGGCGCATTTCCGCAGACCAGCGTGAACGCTGATCATCAGGCGGGACGACGGGACGCGCCAGGTAACGAACTCTCGAGAAAATCGCGCGGCGCTAACCCGTTACGGTATGCTTTCCACGCACTCGCATCCTGCTGCTTTGAGGTTCTATGCGCCGTCTCGTCGTTGCCCTGTTCGCGTTCGCCACGCTGTCACCGCTACTGTCTGCGCAGACCGCCACCAGGCCCGTTCTTGCCGCCACACCGCCCATGGGCTGGAACTCGTGGAACTGGTTCGCAGGCAAGGTGACGCAGGACGATGTCAAAGCCGCGGCCGACCTGATCGTATCATCCGGGATGCGCGATGCGGGCTACGTCTACGTCAATATCGATGACACCTGGGAAGGCAAACGCGACGCCAGCGGCGTTCTGCATACGAACGAAAAGTTCCCCGACATGAAGGGTCTTGCCGACTACGTCCACAGCAAAGGCCTGAAGCTCGGCATCTACAGCGGACCCGGTCCACAGACCTGCGCACGTTTCGAAGGCAGCCTTGGCCACGAGCAGCAGGATGCCGATCTTTATGCCTCGTGGGGTATCGACTACCTGAAGTACGACCTGTGCAGCTTTCGCCAGGCAGTCATGGAAGCGCAGTCCCCGGGCGTCACCCCCGAGGCCAAGCTGAAGCAGGACCAGCTCATGCGCGATGCCTACCTGAAGATGTACCAGGCATTGCAGAAGACTGGCCGGCCCATCGTGTACAGCCTCTGCCAGTACGGTTACGACTCGGTGTGGCAGTGGGCGCCATCGATCGGCGGCAACCTGTGGCGCACCACCGACGACGTCAAGGAGAACTTTCCCAGCATCGCGCTGATAGCCAACAGCAATATCGGCATCGGCAAGTATGCCGGACCGGGGCACTGGAATGACCCGGACATGCTCGAAGTCGGCAACGGCAAACTGACGCTGGATGAAAACCGGACCCACATGGGTATGTGGGCCATGCTGGCCGCTCCTCTGCTCGCCGGCAACAACCTGACCAAGCTGACGCCCGAGATCACCGCGATCCTTACCAACAAGGAAGTCATCGCAATCGATCAGGACGCGCTCGGCCACGAAGCAGAACGTGTTTACCAGGAAGGTCCCGTGCAGATCTGGTCGCGTCCGCTGGCGGATGGCGGCCACGCCGTCGCGATCATCAACTTTGGCGAGGACTTTACCTTCCTGCGTGGCATCAGCCTGCACCTGAAGGAAGCCGGCGTGAAGGGTAGCGCAAAGGCCCGCGATGTGTGGGGCGCGAAAGACCTCGGCAGCATCGACGATAACTACAAGGTGTCACTGCGGCGGCATGAGATGCTGCTGCTGCGCTTTTCGAAATAGGGCCGGTTAATGGCTGTGGCCCGCGTGCGAATGGGCCTTCATCGTGCAGAACACCGTCTCGGCCTGGCTCAGCTTGCACAGGCCGTCTTCTTCCGGCTGGATGGTCGCGTGCTCGATACCGAAGTCATCATGCAGCATCTTGCCGATGCGCGCGACAATCGCCGTTGTCTCAAGCAGGGTGTACGCAGCCGGCAGAGCAACGTGGCAGCTGAGAAGGTTGCGGCTCTCGCCCATCGTCCACACATGCACGTCGTGGACGCCGCAAACCGGCTCGACCGCGCCGATGGACTCGGCGAGCCTGACAGGATCAAGACCTTTGGGAGCCTTCTCCATCAGCACGTCTGAAGCCTCACGCACGATGCCGATAGCCGACCAGAAGATGAACGCGGCAATCAGCAGCGAAACGATCGGATCGGCATAGAGCCATCCAGTCGCACGCACGATCACGCCGGCGATCACGACTGCCACGGCCGAGAGTGCATCGCCCGCCATGTGGATGAACGCCGCGCGGTTATTCAGGCTGTGCTTCGCATCGCCGGCGAGGGCAATCGCAATCACCGTGTTCATCAGCACCGAGATACATGCAACGCCGATCATCAGGTTGCCGACGATTGGTTCGGGGTGGCGGAATCGGATCACCGCCTCAACCGCGATGACCAGCGCGATCACGACCAAGGTTGTGGAGTTGAACAGAGCCGTAAGCGTGGAAACTCGCACATAGCCGTAGGTATGGCGACCGCCCGCGGGCTTACGTACCGCCGCGACCGCGTAAGCCGCCAGCCCGAGCGCCACCGCATCGCTCACGTTGTGCCCCGCGTCGGACATCAGCGCCAGCGAGTGGGAGAGGTATCCGGCAATCGCTTCACCTGCGCAGAACAGCAGGGTCACGGCAAGCGAGATCCAAAGCCGCTTGCCGCTGGTGGGTCCGTGCACGTGTCCGTGGTGTTCGCCCATGATTCGCCCATCGTTAGACTACAGGTTCTCGCTGCGGGGTTCAGTACCCTCGCGTAGGTGTGCGGCAGGGAGGTCTCGACTCATCCAAACGACCGCTGCACAAACCCGCAGATTTAACGCTCACGTATCGGCAATTGATGGCATCCTCGTATTGCGCTGGAAACAGCCACAGGGGTTTATGGTGATGACCTTCCGCGGAGCCGTGACTGCGATCCACGGCATGCTGTTCGGTGTGTTCTTCCTGCTGGCCGTGTACGCCATGCTGGTGGAACTGCTCCGCCAGCCCGTACCGCCTGCATCCGCGGTTCAAGCGTCCGTGTCCATCTGGCAACGCACTTACCTGGTCGTTACGGCGGCGCTGGGCTGGGCGGCCGTCCTTTCAGGCACATACATCGTTTACCCCTGGTATCGGGCCGTTCCTGCGGCGTCTGGCGCTGACCTCCACAGCTACCCCAAGGCCCTCCTGCTGTCGCACGCCAACACGGCTGCGCTGCACAGCATCGGCATGGAGTGGAAAGAGCACATCGCCTTCCTGGCGCCCATTGCCTTCACCATGCTGGCTTACGTGCTCTGCCGCTATGGCAGCAACATCGCGAGATATCCCCAGCTGCGACGCACGCTGCTGGCCTTCTCCGCCGCTGCGCTGTTGGCGACGGGCGTGGCGGGTGCGGTCGGAGCTTTCCTGAACAAGGCCGCGCCCACTGAGGGCAGCCAACAATCCCAGACCATACGGGCAAGTCGCTGAGGAGCCCCATGGAACGTACTGGAACGGGCGAAAAAGTACTTGGCAACGGACCTGCGGCTGCCGCGATTTTGGCTGCCGGCGCGGGTTGTTGCGCCATGGGAGTCTTCTACGTTGCCGGAAACATGTCTCCCGCGCTGAACAGGTTCTTTTCGATCTACAAGCCCGCCGGCGCGCTCTCCGGCGTCAGCATGGGCGCGATGCTTCTATGGCTGGGACTCTGGATTGTGCTTGATCGCCGCTGGGCAAAGACCGACGTCGCGATCGGACGTGTGGGTGCCTGGTCTGCCGTCCTGTTGGCACTCGGCCTGCTGCTGACATTCCCGCCGATTGCCCGGCTGTTCTGAACTAATCGCCGCGACGCAGCCGGTTGAGTCCGTTGAATGCAGCGACCTTGTAGCACTCAGCCAGCGTGGGATAGTTAAAGACCGTGTCCACGAAGTAGTCCACCGTGCCGCCAAGCGCCATGACTGCCTGACCGATGTGCAACAGTTCGCTGGCACCCTCGCCGATAATATGGACGCCGAGTATCGACTTGTTTTCACGGTTGAAGATGAGCTTCAGGCGACCGGTTGTGTCCCCGCGGATCTGCCCGCGCGCGATCTCCCGGTAGTAGGCGACGCCGACTTCGTACGGCACATCTTCCTCGGTCAACTGCTCCTCAGTCTTGCCCAGGAAGCTAATCTCAGGGATGGTCCAGATGCCGTAAGGATAAAAGCTGGGATTGGACAGGATCGACTCGTCGCCAAATGCACGTGCCCCGGCGATGCGACCCTGCTCCATTGAGACCGAGGCAAGCGACGGAAATCCGATCACGTCTCCGACGGCAAAGACGTTCGAACACTTGGTGCGGTAATCCTTGTCGACCGGGATGCGTCCGCGCGAATCAGATTCAACGCCGATATTGTGCAACTGCAATTCATCCACGTTGCCCTGCCGCCCGACGGCGTACAGCAGCGCGTCGCCCTGTACCTTTTTCTTGCTCTCGAGCAGCGCGGTGACGGTGCCGTCCTCGTTCTCGACAACGGACTCTACCTCTTCGTTCAGTCGCATGGTGACACGGCTGTCGCGAAGGTGGTAGCTTAGCGCCTCCACGATCTCCTGGTCCGCAAACTCAAGCAGGCGCGGGCGCCGCTCGATCAGCGTGACGCGCACGCCGAGCGCCGAGAACATGCAGGTGTACTCCACGCCGATCACGCCGCCGCCGACCACGATCATGGTTTTTGGCAGTGCCTTCAAGTCAAGCACAAGGTCGCTGTTAATGATGCTTGTGCCGTTGATGGGCACGGTCTCGCTGCTGGCCGGCTTGGTGCCGGTCGCGATGATGATGTGTTCGGCCTGGTAGACGTTTGATCCGCGCGTATTGGTGACGCGCAGGTGCGTCGCATCGTCGAACGATGCGGTTCCGGTCAGCATGTCGATGTTGTTGCGGCTGAGCTGAGCTTCCGTTACATCGATCTCGGTCTTGATCACGTGCTGCACACGAAAGGCGAGGTCCGCCATCGTGATGCGCTCTTTCACGCGATAGTTCATGCCGTAGATCGAGCGGTAGTTGTAGCCCGAAAGGTGCAGCACCGCTTCGCGCATGGTCTTGCTGGGGATGGTGCCGGTATTGATGCAGGCACCGCCGACAACCTCGCGCATTTCAATCAGCGCGACGCGCTTGCCCAGTTTGGCCCCGTAAATAGCAGCGCGTTGTCCCGCGGGGCCGGAACCAATGACGATCAGGTCGTAGACACTGCCCGTTGTTGCGCTGCTCATTGCGATGGCGGCTTTCCTCTGGTTGGCAGGACGCTGCGCGCTCTTCTCTGCGTTTCGTGATGCTGATTTTGCTGCCGCGCCCCGCTGTTGTGCGGGCGCGCCTGCAGCTGGTTTCTGGACTTCAGGCTACCACAGCAGCCACGTGGAGCCGGCGTTTAACGGTACTCCATGTAGTCCTGCGAAGCTCGGCGTCATCTACTTCCGATACGATGGTTCCGCCGCAAAGTTCGACGTTTTAACGAGCGTTTGGCCCTAATTGCCTCATCGGCTGTGGCACGCGTTGCAGGAGGGGTGGTTCATGCAGGAGTTTCGTCGCGAGTTCCTCAAAATGGCTGGTCTGAGTGTTGCCGGCGGGGCCACGACCCTTGTTGGGCCGCTCGCCGCGCACGCGCAGTCGAACAGGGTCGCGACCGCCGGCCGCGACGTGTACTTCAACGTCCGCAGCTATGGCGCGAAGGGCGACGGAAACACGATCGACTCACCAGCGATCAACGCGGCAATCGACGCCGCGGCAAACGCGGGCGGCGGAACGGTCGTATTGACTGCTGGAACGTATGCAAGCTACACGATCCGCCTGAAGAGCAACGTCGCCCTTTACCTGCAGCAGGGCGCGACCATCCTTGCTGCGCCGACGCTCAACGGCAAGGGCTATGACGCGCAGGAGCCGCAGAATCCCGCCTATGAGGCCTTTCAGGACTATGGCCACAACCACTGGCATAACAGCCTGATCTGGGGCGAAGACCTGCACGACATCGGCATCTTCGGGCCGGGCCTGATCTGGGGCAAGGGCCTGAGCCGCGGCGACAAGGCGGAAATGGGCCTGCCCGGCAGCGCTGACCCTGGTGCCGGGAACAAAGCCATCGCGCTGAAGAACTGCCGCAACGTCATCCTGAGTGACTTCTCGATCTTGGAGGGTGGCTGGTTCGGCATCCTCGCAACCGCCGTCGACAACATGACGATCGACAACCTCAAGATCGATACCAACCGCGACGGCATGGACGTGGATTGCTGCCGCAACGTGCGCATCAGCAACTGCACCGTTAACTCACCGCTCGACGACGGCATCTGCCCCAAGTCGAGCTTTGCGCTCGGCTATGCGCGGCCGACGGAGAACGTCACCATCACGAGCTGCTACGTCACCGGCGGCTACCAGATCGGCTCGGTGCTCGATGGCACGTGGAAGCCCCACGACAACCCCGCCCGGTTCTTCGGCCATGGACGCATCAAGTGCGGCACCGAATCCAATGGCGGCTTCCTGAACATCACCATCTCTGACTGCATCTTCGACAAGTGTCGCGGCTTTGCGCTGGAGACAGCGGACGGCGCGCGGCTTGAGGACGTCACCTTCACCGGCATCACAATGCGCGGCGTTCGCGGCGCTCCGCTGTTCCTGCGTCTGGAGTCTCGCATGCGCGGCCCAAAGAATGCCGTTCCCGGCACGCTCAAGCGCATCATCATGAGCAACATCACCAGTCACGACGCGGACCCGATGCCGTCGATCATCGCCGGCATTCCAAACCACAACATCGAGGACATCAAGCTGAGCGACTGCTACTTCCACAGCACCGGCTACGGCAAGGTGACACCCGCCACCCCCGCGACCGGAGCGACCACGGCAGTCGCTCGCACCGGCTTCGGCGAGGCGCTTCCTGGTCTGAAAAGCAGCGCGGCGACTCTGCCACCTGAGCTGGAAACGGGCTATCCCGAACCCAGCATGTTTGGCGACCTGAACGCCAACGGGCTGTTCGCGCGGCACGTCCGCAACTTGGACCTTACCAACGTCGAGTTCGCCACGGACACCGCCGACTCGCGCCCTGCCTGCTGGCTGATCGACGTGGAAGGAGCGGACCTGTTCCGCCTGAAGCTGCCGCACCGCGCGCAGACCGGGCAGTTCCTGCTGCACAACGTGCGCGACTTCCGCGTCTTCGGCTGCCAGCACTACAAGGACACGTCGCTCACCGGCGTCGAAGATCAGCTGGTTTAGATCTGCAAGACGATCCTTGCCCGCTTGCGGCTCAGCGTCGGAGACAGGGTGCAGCAGGCAGCAGGCGGCTTCAGCCCGCGAGATGAGAATGAAGCCGCCGTATACCAGCCGCATGGCTATCCCGGGCGGCTGAAGCCGCGAGTTCTGCAAGCGGTCAGGCCCATCTCGGCAGCTAAAGCCCGCGTAGTGCGGATTGGCCGCTGACCGCGGCCCGGATGCCACATGCCGGTGAGAGGCGAACGCGGGACGCTTCCCGTGGGCGTCCCGCCTAAGCTACTGCTTCACAGCAATCGCGGATATCTCGATCTTCGCTCCGCCAATCAGGCCGGCAACCTGCACGGTCGCGCGAGCGGGCTTGGGGCTGGGCACCAGCTTCTTATAGACCTCGTTCATCTTCGGCACATCGTTCAGGTCGGTGATGAAGACGGTCACGTTGACCAGGTCCGTCATTTGAAAGCCGGCCTTCTCCACGATCTTCTGAATGGCGGCGATGGTGTTGGCCGTCTGGTCTTCAATGCTGACGCCGTTCAGCTTGCCGTTAGCCGGCCCCTGCTGCCCGGCAACATACAGCGTCGTACCGGCCACAACACCATTCGAAAACGGTGCGTTCGGGTTGAAGTCGATTGCCTTGTTTTGCGCATGCAGCGCGGGAGCGGCAAACAATAGGGCAGAAGCAGCGAGCATCAGATACTTGGTCATAGTGGTCTCCGTGTAGAAGAGGAATAGATGAATTGTTGCACCTTCCGCCGGTCGGACGTTCGGACCCGGCGAGACGAATAGCCTATGCCGTCGACGAAATCAGTTCGGTTGTCGATTAGATTTCCTGTTGAGTGCAGATCGGAGAAGGAGTAACTTGAGCGATTTCCTGCTGGAGCGCGTGTTGCTGACGAATGATGATGGAATCGATGCGCCGGGCATCCGAGTGCTTGAAGAAGCGGCTGCAACGATTGCTCGGGAGGTCTGGGTTGTTGCGCCGGAACAGGATCAGAGCGGTGTATCTCATTCCATCAGCCTTCACCATCCTCTAAGGGTGTCAGAGCGGTCACCTCGCAGGTTCGGGGTTTCTGGAACGCCCGGCGATTGTGTAGCAGTCGCTGTGCTGCAACTCATGCGGGATAGCCCGCCGGCACTGATTCTTTCAGGTATCAACGCCGGTTCAAACCTTGGAGTAGAAACCGTCTTCTCCGGGACAGTCGGCGCTGCCATGACCGGCATGCTGCTGGGAGTCCGCTCGATTGCTCTGAGTCAGGTCTTTACACGTCCGCATTCGATTCGCTGGGACACTGCCTCCGCGCTGGCGCCCAAAGTGCTTCGAGACCTGGCGCAGTTGGATTGGCCTGAAGGCTGCTGTTTGAATGTCAACTTTCCTGACTTCCCCGCATCCGGGACATCATCGATCGTCTTCACGGAGCAGGGACCGGGACTGATGGATGGGCTAAGTCTCGCAAAGCGAACCGATCCGCGCGGCGGAGACTACTACTGGCTCAATATCCGCCGAGGATCCAAGGTAAACCCGGACACCTCCGAAACTTCTGTGGTTCAGAAAGGTGGGATCTCTGTCTCACCCTTGCAGTTCGAACGCACACATGCCGTTGCGCTCTCGAGTCTAAGAAGGCTTTCCGAAGACTTGGCCCGTGACTAGCAGATCTTTATCCTCATCACGAACAATCATCGTGATGCTCGAATAATCGAAGTTGGGTCGCCTTCCTCATTGCGGGAAGTATTGCCGATAGCTTTGGACGACATCACTGCCCGAGCGCATACACATCAACGCTGCCGGCATAGTTGGGCAGATAGACCTGGCCGTTCCATACGATTGGTTGCGCGAACTTGTTATACGTGTAGACGGCACTCTTCCATATGGTCGGAATGGGATTGCCTGTGCCCGCGAGCGCTGCCAGGCCGCTTAGATCGTAAGCGGCGAGGTAGCCGGTGGTAACGGTGCGGTTGGCGTCGCCGAGCGGGATGGAGTACCACGCGACCGCGTTTGCCCCCGCGTTGGAAGAAACGCTGCCGAAGCCACCGGGCATGCCGTTCGGAACGCTGGCGCTGGCCATCTCCGCCCCGCGTGCGATGAAGGTGAGCGTGCCATCAGGGTTGACTCGCCACGCCTGCAGCGGCGAGTTCTCTGCAAAGAAAAGCAGGTAGGTTGTGCCGTCAACCACCGCCTGCACAATGGGTGAGTGCTGGTGCCGGGTCTTGCCGCCGGGCAGCCGGTTGAGCGCGGGGGCCTGCAGCGGGCACGAGTCCGCACCGAGATCCCAACCGGCCTGATACATGGCCACCTTCGCGCAGTTCGCCTTTGGATCGGCGAAGTCCGCCGGTTTGGTATCAGGGAACGCGCCCGTTGGCACGACGTAGGTGATGCCGTCCTTGCCGGCGGTGAGGTAGAGGTGCTGTTGCACCAGCAGAGTGCCGGTGAGGTGTGCATCCTGATCTCCCCACACTGCAGAGCAGTCCTCGGCCATGGGCATGCGGGCGCCAGGCACGTCGGCAGGCGAGGCGGAGGTGGTGACCGCGTCCGTCGACGGCGCGCTGTCGCCCGCAAGTTTCACCGCCGGGTAGACCTGGTTGCAGGTGCGCGCGTCGTCAGAGAACGGTGCCCACGCGTGCAGCACCTTCAGCGCGGCGGCCGTCGTTGCCGTAGGAGGCGTGAACTGCACCTGCATCGTCGACTCGCCAAACTTCGTCGCACCGTCAAACGGACCATTACCGAGACCAAGATAGATCAGGCCGGTCGCGAGGTCCTCCGCGGGGCCCTCTCCGCTCATCCATCCGCCTGCCTTGGTTGAGAGCGCGGCCTTGAAGGTGTTATCGAAGGTGTCGAACGCAAGCAGCCATCCGGTAGCGTTCGCTCCGTTCTCGGAAAAGCTGCCGGCAAGCACGAGAACGAACTTGGCGCCGTTATAGGTCCACAGCAGCAACGCGGACCTCTGCTTGCGCGGTGCGTCGGCGTAGTTCATGCCCTGGCTCGAACCCTGCAGCAGGGCGTTCGCCAGCACTGCACCCGTACGAATGTCCAGCACGAACATGCGATGGGTGAGTGATGCGAACGAGCCGCTGCCGTCGCTGGAGCAGGTGGCCACCTGGTACAGCTTGTTGGTAGCCGTGTCGATGACGCCCGTGGACAGCATCCCGAAGTGGTCGTTGATGCCCCACATATCGGCCTGGGGCGTTGACTTGACCGGTATGCAGAGCTGGGGCGTCTGCCACACACCTGATCCATCACCAACATTGACGGCGCGAATGACGTTCGCCATGCTTGGCAGGAACATCAGGCCGTTGGCCACCAGCGGCTGCGCTTCCATGCCGCGCGCGTCTCCCACAACAGGAATCGACGGCAGCTTACGCATGCCTCTTACGCGAATTGCGGCAGGCGTCAGCACCGTCTCTGCCGTGTTGGCGGACGTGCGGGCGTTGTCATACGACTTCGTGGAGATCGACTGTGCACCTGCGCACAGCGTGCAGGCGGTAAGCAGAGCGAGCAGGGTTCTCACGGATACCTCACGGTGACGTCGCTGAAATCAGTCAGGCTGCCGGACATGTGTTCGGGACGAGGCTTGGTCGCGATGGCGTGGTTGACGCCGGCGGGAGCGTAGCAGACGTAATTCTGCGCGCCGCCGTTTACGTTAGGCCCAAGCATCAGCTGCACCCAGCCGTCGGAGTTAGTCCAAAGATCCGGGCCATGGCCGGCATAGTCCTGCAGGTGAACATTAGCGCCGAACGGTGTCCGGACCCATCGGCACCAGCTGCCCTCGGGAGCGCGGCTGAAGGCGCAGAGCAGGCCGTCGCTCCAGCCGACCGAACCGCCCGCGCCGTCGCGCGACCACACGATCACATCGTCCTCGACATGAGGCCATGCAAGATTGCCAAAGGCGAAAGTGGATGCAACCCACATTAAGTTATCAATCAGACTGCCGAGTCCGTATTTCTCATAATCACCCGCATAAATGATCGCCGCAGCAGCGGGAAGGGTAAGTATAAGTAAGTAGGCCCATAACTTATTCCATCGAATATTTTCGCCGCTGTTGTTATCTGTGTCCGCTGAATCGACAAACAGGACAGCATGCGCTGCATCCCGCGCGTAAAAGCCGTTGCCCGGCAGGGCACGCAAGCTGTTTGTACCTTCACACGCGGGCTTCAGGGCGTAGTGCAGGGTGAAATCGAGCGTCGGTATTCCTCCCGATTCGGTAACCCAGCGTTCCAGTTCAGCTGGGTCGCCGGTAAAGCATTCGCCGAACCACCACCCACCGACGCGGTCGATCATCGCCCTGACGGTCGACACACTCTCGCCCTTGGTGTCGTCGTAGCGTCCGCCGTCGAGTCCTAGGCGGCCCTTGCGCCACTGCATCGCCTGGATGGTACCTTGCAGCATGTATCCGGGCGGCGTGCTGTGCTGGAAGCTGGCCATCTGGCCGAACGCCTGGTTGCCATCCGGGTCGAATACCTCATCCACTGCGACCTGCGGCACAAAACACGACGGCATCTTGGGAAACAGTGTCTTGTCCGTCTTGCCGTCCGGCCCCCTCTCATAGATGGGAAGTGCTCCTTCATACTGGTGCACGACAGCGTCTTCCAGGGCCATCATGCCGCTCTGATGAATGGCACGGTTTGCTGCCTGTATGTCCAGCGCGGAACCCCAACGCGTCGGTTCTCCGAACTGGCCTACATCAAGGTCACGCACCTTGCCATATCCATCGGCGTCGTCGGCCGCGCCGCTCTGACTCATCGTCAACGGCGGCCACAGGAACGCATTGCATCCAAAACCAGCAAGATGCGGGGCCATTTCCTGCGCACGCTTTGCAAGACCCAGCGGGTTGACTACCAGTCTGCCGTTTTCGAGGCTGCGATATAGTGCGGCGTAGATGATCACGTGGGAACCACTTCTTTCCGGTTACAACGAGACACTATCCTTGAGTTTTTACTTATTAATGGTAAGTCGCACTTACACAAATAGAACGGAGCACTCCATCTTACTTCTGCTTCATTGGTGGAGCTTTCCATTGCAGGTCGTTCGGGTTCCACGTGGTGACCTGCGCTGCCATCAGCCCGTCGTGCGTCTCATAGGCGTCTGCGCCGCGGTATGGCTGCTTCAGCAGGGGTGAGTCTGCCCGCCATTGGACGTTAATCGTGTCGCCCACGACGAAGGTGTGCTCCGCAACAACATGCAGTCCGCAGGTACCGCCCTGCGACGGGGGTTTGACCACCTGCGCGAACATCTTGCCGAGTTCGACCTTGCCGCGAACCACCTGGCCCTGAGGCCCGAAGAACTCCACGTTGTCAGGAAACTGCGCCATCAGCCGCGGCCAGTCACAGCTCGAAAACGCTGCCATGTGCTCCTCCACGACCTTTGCCGGAGTAGGTTGCCGCTTGAGCGGCGGCATCGACTGTCCACTTAGAACACTCGATGGCAGCAACGCAGCAGCACAGCAGCCTGCAAGGACACGCAACACAAGGGGATCTGGCATGAGCCAAGATATCGCACGCAGGCGCACTTGCAAACGAAAAACTCTGCTGGGAAACTGCGGCTGAAAAGCTCGATCCAGACCCTAGGGAGGAGGGATGTTGCCAGTGCGCGGAACATCCAGTTCTGCCATCGTGCTGACCGGGCGCTGCGTGTGAAAGTACTTCTTGTAAGCGGCAATCCAGTCCGACGACAACTCCTGCTGCGCGGCCCCGAGATCGACCTGCCCGCTGCAGACCATGCCGTGCAGGCGTGCCTCAAGCGCGTCCTTGGCCCGGGCGTTCCAGACGGTGGCGTGGTAGGGTTCGGGCCACAGGTTTTCCAGATCGTCATTGCCGCCAAGCTGCGGGTTGATCAGGTAGTCAACCTGGTAGGCCCGCGCGGCACGTTCGTTCAACCCATACGCTCGAAAAACGGCTCGTTGCTTCTCCGGCGAGACGCGAGGATCCAGATCGAAATCACTCAGGCCGCAGAGTTCGTTCAGCGCCGCTGGAGTTGCTGAACCTGGCGTCAAGGCGTGGTTCGGTTTCGGTCCGCTCTCTTCATACGCCGCCATCAGGTCCTGGAGCGGCAGATCAAACGGCCGCCACACAATCGCAGCAGCAATCAAGGCGAAGACGCAGCCCGCGCGCAGCAGCATCGTTGGCTGAACCACCGCCCACCGCCCAAACCGATCAACCCCGCGCAATCCAGCTGCCTGCGCTTGCTGTTCCAGACTCCGCGCAAGCCGCTCGCGCGCCCCGATTGCAGGCGCCATAAGGACCCCAGAGTCATCGCTGCGCACCTGCTCGTTTACTTCCATCAGCAAGTGGCGGCGCATGCGGCAATCAGAGCAGATCGAGAGATGCTGCTGAACGCGTCGCAGCTTGCGCCCCGGCAGGTCGCCGTCAAGCAGCAGCAGCAGGGTGGTGTCGGCGATATGCGTGTTGCGGCGGAAGAGGGTCATCGCGCGTCCATTCTCCTCAGCTTGTCGAAAGAACGTGCAAGCGATGCAGCGACCGACCCTAGTGACATGCCGACGATCGCCGCTATTTCGCGGTAGCGGCAACCCTCCGCGCGCAGACGCAGGCAAACCTGATCGTTCTCCGGCATCACGTGCAGCACAGCGCGCAGCCGTTGCTGGCGCTCGCGGAACAGCAGACTTTCTTCAGGACCTGGTGCGTCGTCCCGACAGCGCTCGACAAGCTCTTCCGTTGCCGGCTCACGCCATTCCGCGTGCAGCGAAGCACGACGCTTCAACGCGAGGTTGTGCGTGGTGCGATAGGTCCACCCCGGCAGGTTCTCGCGTGATCGGCCCAGTTGCAAATGCCGAAACAGCGCAAGAAAGACTTCCTGCAGAACATCTTCTCCATCGTGCTTCGACAAGCCGAACGACATGGCGTATCGCAGCAGCCGATCTCCCAGTTCGTCGTAAAGCCGCAGCACCTCGGCCTGCAGCTCTGCAAGGTCAGCCGTGGCGCGTGCTGCGGCAGCCCTGCCGAGAACTCCCGTGCTGGCTCTGAGCGAAGACATATGACGGTGAACCAATTATGACCCAACTATCGAGGGAGCGCGCAGGATCGCTGTTTCGCGCTCTTCGACTCGACTGTGAAAAAGAGCTGAACAGAATCGCTGCTGCCGGAATAAGGCTTTAGACAGATATACATCGCCTCGCAAGTCGGCCTGCGATTCAGCATGTAACGGCAGCGGGACAGGCACGCAACGTAAAGGAACAGCACCGCATGCTTCATCGACGTACTTCACTGCTTGCACTGCTGCTCGCAGCAGGCAGCACCATGCACGCGCAGCCCAGCCGCACAGGAACGCTACGCGTCACGGTGCACGACACCGAAGGCCACGTGCTTGCCGGAGCGCACGGCATCCTGTACGGCCCCCGCGTTTATGACCGACCGCTGGAAACGGCCGCCGACGGCTCGCTGACTGTGCCCGATCTGGCCTTTGGCCACTACATTCTCGTGTTGTCACAGACAGGGTTTGCCAGGCAGCGCTTGTCCTTCTCTCTCGATGCGCAATCGCCTGCGACGCGCAACGTGGTGCTTACCGTTGGCGACGTGAACACCACCGTCAACGTTGTTGCCTCTACACCGATCGGTTCGTTGAATGTGCCGCTGAGCGACGTTCCGCTGCCGGTCCAGACCCTGTCAGCCCAGTCGCTTGAAGACACCAACGCCATCGATCTCACCGACACGATGAAGCGCCGGTTGAACGGCGTCTACGTGAACGAAAACCAGAACAATCCGTTTCAACCCGACATCAACTATCGCGGCTACACGGCTTCGCCGCTGGTCGGCACACCCGCCGGCTTGTCTGTATTTCTCGACGGCGTCCGCCAGAATCAACCCTTTGGAGACGTCGTGCAGTGGGACCTTATCCCGAAGATCGCGATTACCTCCATGGAGCTGATCCCGGGCTCGAATCCCGTGTACGGCCTGAACACCCTCGGCGGTGCCATCGCCGTGCAGACCAAAGACGGCCTCAGCAACAACGGCTTTTCCGTCAGCGGCTATGGTGGCAGCTTTGGCCGCCGTGCGGTTGACATGCAGTACGGCGGCAGCAAGGGTCCGTGGAACTGGTTTGCGGCCGGAACACTGTTTCACGAAGACGGCTGGCGCGTGCAGTCGCCATCCAGCGTGAAGCAGAGCTTTGCGAAGATCGGTTACAACGCGGGAAACACGACCGTGTCGCTGTCGGGTGGCTACTCCATTAACAATCTCGTGGGTAACGGCACGCAGGACTTTCGCGCGTTAGACCGCACCACTGGCTTGAATCACGGCTACAGCAGCGTCTACTCGATCCCAGACTCGACCTATCAGCACTCGCCCTTCATCACATTGAATGCGACGCAGGCGCTCAGCCAGAACCTAACCCTTAACCTGAATGCCCACTTGAACTACGCTCGCCAGAATAGCTCGAACGGCGACACAAACGATGACAGCTTTGACCAGTCGCTCTACACCTTGAGCAGCACGGACAAGGCCACGCTCACGAAGTTCGGCATTGCCTATCCGACCACACCCATCAACGCCTCGAACACGCCATTCCCTTACCTACGCTGCATCGCCGCAGCCCTGGCGCTATCGTCCGGTGTTACAACCGCAGAACCTGCTGAGAAGTGCACCGGGGTGGATACCGATGGTGTCACGCGCCAGCACTACTACGGCGTGACCGGCGCGCTGTCGTGGAACACCACGCACAACAAGCTCAGTGTCGGTGCGGGCTTTGACCGCGGCGGCCTCACCTTCGTTCAAAACTCCCAATGGGGATACCTGAACCCGGATGGCATCACCATCACCCGCGTTCCTGCGTTCGATGACGGCAGCGAACTTAATGACGACGGCTACCTTGACGACGACCGGGTAAACCTGCACGGTGAGACCAACACGCCGAGCTTTTACATCGCGGACACGGTCAACGCGGGCAAGTGGGTCTTCAACGTCGGCGGCCGCTACAACCACACCGACGTCAACAACGTGGACCGGCTGCCACCCTCGCCATCCGGTCGGCCCGGGCTGACGGCCGACAACAAGTTCGGGCGCTTCAATCCGACAGCGGGCCTTGTCTACAAGGCAAACGGTCGCATTAACGCTTATTTCGATTACGGCGAGTCGAGCCGCGCCCCAACGTCTACCGAGCTTGGTTGCGCTAACCCCGACTATCCGTGCGCCCTGCCGAACGCGCTCGTGAGCGACCCGCCGCTGAAGCAGGTCGTCGCACGTACGTTCGAGCTTGGCTTCCGCGGCAATCCTGACGGTCGCTACCGTTGGAATGCTGGCTACTTCCACACGGTCAACTACGACGACCTGCTCTTCATCGCGTCGCCGCAGACCGGCTTCGGCTACTTCCAGAACTTCGGCAAGACACGCCGCCAGGGTGTCGAGGCATCAGCCACGGCCCACACCCACACGGTGGATGCAGGCGTGGAATACACGTTTCTGCAGGCCACCTACCAGAGTTCGCAGGTGATCGAGTCGGGCAGCAACAGCAGCAACACTAACGCGACCGGTGGAGAACCCGGCGTCACCGATGGCGGTCTCATCACAATCGAGCCAGGCGACTTTATTCCTCAGGTGCCGCAGCACATGCTGAAGCTCTACGGCGACTATCATCCACTGCGCAAACTCTCGATCGACGCGGATTTCAACCTGATCGCATCCAGCTACGTGAAAGGTAATGAGAACAACCTGCACCGGCCTGATGGCGTGTACTACCTGGGCAGCGGCAAGAGCCCCGGCTATGGTGTGGTCAATCTTGGTTCACGGTACAGATTCAACTCGCATTATGAGTTGTTCGCTGAAATCAACAACCTGTTGAACCGGCACTACTACACCACGGGCCAGCTCTCCGATACTCCCTATGACAACAGCGGTAACTTCATCGCACGTCCGTTTGCCATCAATTCCAACGGAGACTACCCGCTGCGCAACACCACTTATCTGTCGCCCGGCGCTCCCTTTACCGCGTTCGGCGGTCTGAAAGTGACCTTCGGCAATCGATAGACGTGGTCTTTCATCGGCCACCCACTGAGTCAGGATGTCCGGTCGACGAATGCCAGTTTGTGCTGTAGGTCAGACCGGGCTGGCGCTGCGCGCATCTGACACACTAAAGAAGTGGCAGAGAACCTTCGAGGCCAGCTCGCTGAGTTTACCTGGAGTAAGTCAGAGCCGCTGCATGCGCTGCTTTGCCTGCCCGGCGTTGCGCTGCCGCTGATCCTTGGCGTGCACCTTGGCTATCCCGGCACGGGCGTGCTGATGGCGGGCGGTGCCATGACGGTGGGCTTCGGCTCGTACCAGCAGCCGCTCTTCCGGCCTTGGGGTGCGATGACCGCAGCCACGCTGGGCATCGCGATCTCGGCAATGGTGGGCGCACTGTGCCGCGACAGCACGGCGGCACTGCTGGCAGCCATGGCGGTGTGGGCCTTCGTCTACGGCCTGACGAACGCGATCGGAACGGCGACAGCGTGGGTGGGTCAGCAGTGCTGCGTATTTCTTGTCGTGTCCTCGGCCGCGCCTTCGACGCCTGGCACCACGCATGACCTTGTCTACTCTGCCCTGCTGCGTGGAGCGGGCGTGCTGGCGGGCGGCGCGCTGCAAACACTGCTGCTGACGATCTTCCGGAAGTTCACCCCGACGGCACAGACCTGCTTCAGCAAACCTGACTTTGATCCGACACGGTTCCATAAGAAGTTCATCCGCGAGCAGCTTTCCCTGCGCGGCGGCGCAATGCAGTTTTCCCTTCGCATCGTGGTTACAGCCGTTACCGCCGTGGCAATCTACCGCACGCAGACCTTCACCAGCGCGTACTGGATCGGCATGACCGCCGTGCTGATCCCCAAGCCGGAGTTCACCATGACTGCGGCGCGTGGACTGCTGCGCGCTGCAGGCACGCTTACGGGAGCGGCACTGTGCACCCTGATCGTGGTGGGACTGCGGCCCAACGGCCAATGGCTGGCCGCGCTGACAATGGTGTTCCTGTTCGGTGCGTACCTGTTCAACACGGTGAACTACGGGGTGTTTGCTGTGGCGCTGACGGGCTACATCTGCTTCCTGCTTGCGATCGCGCACCAACCACCGAATGAGGTCTTGCTGCATCGCGTGATCGCCACGGTAGCAGGAAGCGCGCTGGCGATCTGCATCCACCTGATGTTCATGGGTGGCCGCGCCGTGCTCGGCATCGCGACGCCGACGCTTCATTCGCTTGAGGAACGGCTGTAGATCTACTGCACGTTGTGGCCGATGTCGGTCGCGCTGCCCGCCTGCGCAAGATACGCTTCGATCGAGCTGTCGAGAATGCCCTTGGCCTCAAGCACCAGGTCGATGCAGTCGCGGCCTGCGCCATGCCCACCGCCATGCGGAGTTACATAGTGCGCCGCGGCTTTCACCTGGTCGCGCGCGTTCCATGTTGCGACCGCGAGGCCAACCGCACGCATGGGAGGCAGGTCGATGATGTCGTCGCCCACATAGGCGATCTCGTCGAGCGCCACGCCGGCCGCCTGCATGATCTGGTGTATGGCTTCCATCTTCTGCTGCGATCCCTGGTGGATGAACTCCACCTTCAGGTCGCGCATGCGCACGGCTACGGTGTCGCTGTTGCGCTTGGTGATGATGCCGAACTTCAGCCCGGCCACGCGGCCGATCCCCATGCCTAAACCGTCGTGAGCCGAGAAGCCTTTCACCTCGATCGCTGAGACAGAGCCGTCCTCGCGCCTGCCTGTCGGGATGAAGTACATTGCGCCATCGGTGAGCACACCATCCACGTCGAACACGATGACCTTGATCTTTGCTGCGCGCGCTTTCACTTCCTCGTTCATGCTCTTCATCATCGCAGAATGGCCCCGCCGCGGGCCTTTGCCGGGGCACATTCACAGCACGGCGCAATGTGGCGAAACGCCACGGACGGCAACGAAATCTGCGTTGCCATCTGATGTCCTTGTGCGCGGTACTGAACGTTTCAGGCCGCAGCCGGAGGACACCTATGAAGATCTTTTCAGCGAACGTTCAGTCCCTCAGCGAACTCTATAACAGCGAACTGCGCAAGGCTCTCGACCTGGAAGAGTCGATCGTCAAAGCACTACCCACCATGATCGAGAAGTCCACCGATACGCAGTTGAAGCAGGCATTCCAGTCGCACCTGCAGGAAAGCGAAACACATGTCGACAAGGTGAGGAACCTGCTCGCGAAGCAGCCTGATTCCGACAGCCAGACCTGCAAAGTGATTCACGCGCTCGTCACCGAGGCGCAGGACACGATCAAGGATGTCAATGATCCTGACGTGCTCGATGTCGCGCTGATTGGCGCAGGCCAGCAGGTGGAACATCACGAAATCGCAGTCTACGGCACGCTTAAGACTTGGGCGAAGTTGCTCGGCCTGACCGAGGACGCGACGGTGCTTGAAAGCATCCTGCGCGACGAGAAGCATGCCGATACGCTGCTTAGCGACATCAGTGACCGAGTGAACGCTGAAGCGCCGGAACTGGTAAACGCGTAAACAAACGAAGGAGAACTACAGGGCAGGGCTGAGGCTCTGCCCCTTTTTTTGTTCAGGCTCAGGTCCAGTAAAGAATCCGTGCAGAAGGCAGCACCTCTTGCAGCGCGTTCTCAAACCATGCACGCATTTCGCTCATCGAGTCCTTCGGATAGACGTACTTGAAGCCGCCGAACTTCGTTCGCTTCTCAGTTCTTGCTTCCTCGCGAAGATCAAGCGTCGTCCGGGGATACCAGCCGAGCAGCACTTCTTTCGAACCGGGCGTGAACCGATGCGTGATCAGTTCCGCCGAAAGGTCCACGTCCTCAATCCCGGCCAGGGCAGTCCCTACGGCTTCGAACAGGGCGCGGTACTCCTCGCGCCACTGCTCAACCGGCATGATCGGCGCAATCGTCAGGCCGACGGGGTAGCCCGCAAGCGCCAGTGTCCGCATGGCTGCAAGTCGGCGAGCGACTGTTGCGGTCCCGCCCTCGAAGTCGCGAGAGACACTGGCTGCATTGACTGAGAAGCGGACGCGCGTGCGGCCCGCGTGCGGCAACTTTGCGAGTTCGCCGACTCCATCAAACTTCGTCGTCCATCGCAACTGCACGGGCGCATCCCACGCTCCAAAGAAGCGGATAGTCTCAGCCAGCGCACCGGTGATGTGTTCGATGCCGAGCGGGTCGGTGTAGCACGATGCCTCGAATGTTGTGCCCTCATGCGCGCGTGCCCGGGACCGCGACGTGACACGTCCCGTTCCTGCATAGCTGTAGAGGCCTTCGAGGATCTCCGGCACATTCGCATACGCACGCGTAATCGGCGGGCCGCTGAGCGAGCCGGCCAGGTAACAGTATTGGCAGTGCGCCGGGCAGCCCTGTGCCAAGTGAAACTGCCAGTCAGCCGATGGAGGAATGGGCTGCAGCTTGCGCGCGCCCGGCGGCGACACCACGATGGCGAGCGTCGACTTCGCCAGCGCGTATGCCTTGCCTGCCGTGTCTGCGCGGACTGGATCAAGACGGTTGGCGCGCAGCTTGAACACCTCGGCGCCCAGCGCCTCTGCCCGTTCAAGCATCGCTCGACCGTACGGCAACGCGTAGGCGTCCGGCGTGATCATGACGCGACGCGGCCGCCAGACCTTGCCGGGGGCCATGTGCTCGCGTTCCAGCAGCGCGGGATGCACGGCGGCTTCGCGAATCAACTCCGGCTCGAACGGTTCTGACACTTCTGCGAGCGTGGCCTGCGACATACCTGCTTGGAGTGCCCGGGGGCAGCGCGGCGATGCCCTTCAGCCGGACCGAAATCGCACCACGCGAACACATCCCGGCAGGATCGGCGATTCCGTGGATTCCACACCGCGGTGTCGCGTTCACAGGCGAACAGGCAGCGAAGCGTTAGAATGCACCATGGCCGCCGTTCTCTCCCTGCCGACCCTGCCTGTCGCGCTCGTCAGCGATCCGCTGGCGTGGGCGCACCCGGTGGTGCGGCGATGGTTCGTGGCAAAGTTCGGCACGCCAACCGAGCCGCAGATCGAGGGCTGGCCCACCATCCTGCGCGGGGAGCCGACGCTTATCTCGGCACCGACCGGCAGCGGCAAGACGCTCACTGCCTTCCTTGTCGCCATCAACCGCCTGGTCGTGGAAGCGATCGATGGACGGCTGCAGCCCTACACGCAGATCGTCTACGTCTCGCCGCTAAAGGCGCTGAGCAACGACGTGCAGAAAAACCTGGAAGAGCCGCTGCGCGAGATCCTTTCGCTGGCGATGGAAGAGGGCTACCTGTGCGCGGGCATCCGCACCGGCGTGCGCACGGGCGACACCTTGCCCAAAGAACGCGCAGCCATGCTGAAGCAGCCGCCGCACATCCTCGTGACGACACCCGAGTCGCTCTATTTGCTGCTGACCTCTGCGAAAGCTCGCGAGAACCTGCGCTGCGTCCACACCGTGATCGTGGATGAAATCCACGCGATGGCTGACGACAAGCGAGGCGCGCACCTGTCGCTGACACTCGAGCGGCTGGACGCGCTGGTCACCGGTGAAAACCGCCTGACACCGGGAGCCATGCTGACCGGCATGAGCCGCGCCCCGCAGCGGATCGGGCTGTCGGCGACGCAAAATCCCATCGAGCTTGTCGCGGACTTTCTTACGGGCGGGGACCAGCGAGCCACCATCATCCAGGTGGGCCAGCGCCGCACGCTTGATCTTGCCATCGAGATCCCATCGACGGAGCTCGGCAGCGTGTGCGATTCGAAGATGTGGACGGAGACGTTCGATCGCATCGCGCAGCTTTGCCGCGAACACACGTCCACGCTGGTGTTCGTCAACACGCGCCGTATGGTGGAGCGTCTGTGCGGTGCGCTGGCTGAGCGGCTTGGCCAGGAGAACGTCGCCGCGCACCACGGTTCGTTGTCACGCGCGCTGCGGCTGGATGCAGAACAGCGTTTGAAAGCGGGCGAGATCCAGGCGCTGGTCGCGACCGCATCGCTTGAGCTTGGCATTGACATCGGAGCGGTCGACCTCGTCGTCCAGATGAACAGCACGCGCGCCGTTGCAGTGGCCATGCAGCGCGTAGGCCGTGCGGGCCACTGGCGAGGCGCGATCCCCAAGGGCCGCTTCTTCGCGACCACGCGGGACGATCTGCTGGAGCAAGCTGCGCTGGTGCAGGCGATGCGTTCCGGTTCGCTGGACCGGCTTGAGATTCCGCCGCAGCCCCTTGATGTGCTGATGCAGCAGATCGTTGCGATCTGCGCCGCAGAGCCGTGGGAAGAAGACGCGCTCTACGCGATGGTGACGCGGGCGTATCCGTACCGGCTCCTAAAGCGTTCGGAGTTCGACGAGCTGATCACCCTGCTGCACACCGGCATTGAAAACAGCCGCGGCCGCTACGGCGCATACCTGTTGCGCGATGGCGTCGCGGGCGTGCTGCATCCGCGCCGCGGCGCACGCCTGACGGCGATCGGCAACGGCGGCGCGATCCCTGACAATGCGTCGTACGCGGTCGTTCTGCAGCCAGAGGGCGTGCAGATCGCCACGCTGGATGAACACTACGCCGTCGATAGCGGACCGGGCGATGTCATCCAGCTGGGGAATGCAAGCTGGCGCGTGCTGACCGTGGAGAAGGAAGGCCGCGTGCTGGTGGAGGACGCGCACGGCGCACCGCCGAACGTGCCCTTCTGGTTTGGCGAAGCGCCGCAACGAACCGGCGTGTTGAGCGATCACGTTGCAGCGCTGCGTCATGCCATTGCAGAGCGTACGCATGGTGTGCACCACGAGCATGTCATCGCAGAAGACACGATGGTCGCAGAGACCTGCGCATGGCTGATGGACGAGTGCGCAGTCTGCGAAAGTGCCGCGCTGCAGCTCGTGCAGTACATCGTGAGCGGACGCGCCGTGCTGGGCCGCGTGCCGACGAAGACCACGATCATCGCGGAACGTTTCTTCGACGAAGGCGGTGGCATGCAGCTGATCCTGCACGCGCCGTTTGGCGGACGCATCAATCGCGCATGGGGACTGGCGCTGCGGAAGCGCTTCTGCCGCGGCTTCAACTATGAGCTGCAGGCTGCTGCGACCGACAACGGTATCAACATCTGCCTTGCAGAACAGCACAGCTTCCCGCTGGCCGACGTCTTCCACTTCCTGACAGAGTTCACGGCGAAGGAACTGCTGGAGCAGGCCGCGATAGCCTCGCCGATCTTCAAGACGCGGTGGCGCTGGGCCGCCAATCGGTCACTGCAACTGCTGCGCTTCAGCAAGGGCAAGAAGATCCCGCCGCAGATCCAGCGCACGCGCGGCGAAGACCTGCTCGCCTCGGTCTTCCCGCAGGCGGCAGCGTGTTTCGAAACCATCGTCGGTGACATCCAGATTCCCGATCATCCGCTGGTGCGCGAGGTGATGCAGGACGTGCTGCAGGAGGCGATGGACCTGGAAGGTCTGCAGACGATTCTGCGAGCCATGCACGACGGCAGCATCGAGTGCATCGCGGTCGACACGCCGGTCCCGTCGGTCTTCTCGCATGAACTGCTGAACGCAAACCAGAACAGCTTTCTGGATGAAGCAGGCCTGGAAGAGCGCCGTGCGCGAGCCGTATCCCTGCGCCGCACCATCCCCGATTCCGTCCTGGGCGAAGCAAGCCGGCTCGACCCTGCTGCGATACGACAGGCGCGCTGCGAGGTCTGGCCCGACCTGCGCGATGAGCATGAGCTCCACGACCTGCTATTCAGTGCCATTGCATTGCCAGTGGCACTCTTCACGGGCGCAGCGCAGGAGGGCACCGATGACGAGGTGCATGCACATCGCGTGCAGGCAAGTCGCCATTGGCCGCTGTTCTTCGAGCGTTTGCAGGCGCGGGGTCGCGCCGTCTCGATACAGTTCGGTGATCGTGACTGCTGGGTCGCGACGGAGCGTCTTAACCACGCACACGCGCTGCTCGCCATTGCCTCTTCGTCTGTCATCCTGAACAAAGCGCAGGATGCCGACGAACGCTCAGAGCTGCTAGCCGTCCCGCCCGTTTCAGCCGACGACCCAGCAATGCAAGTCGATGCGCTGCGCCTGCTGACGCAAGGGTTTCTGCAACTGCTTGGACCCACGTCAGCGCACGGCATAGCAGCGCTTGTCGATCTGCAGCCGCGCGCCATCTTCCAGCAACTCGCCGCAATTGAGGTGCAGGGTCTCGCGCTGCGCGGCATCTACGAAACGGCAGGACCGGCTGAGCACGACAGCGATGTGGAATGGTGCGAGCGGCGCATCCTGCAACGCATCCATCGGTTGACCCTTGGCACATTGCGCAAGCAGATTGAGGCAGTCTCGCCTGCCGTTTACATGCGGTGGCTGCTGCGCTGGCAGCACCTCGCCTCCCAGACGCAGCTTGCCGGTGAAGAGGGCGTTCTGGAGGCGCTGCTGCAACTCGAAGGCTTTGAAGCGCCTGCTGTTGAGTGGGAGCGCAACCTGCTGCCGCAACGCGTGAAGGACTACGACGGCCGATGGCTCGACGCGCTGTGCCTGAGCGGCGCTGTGGGCTGGGGCCGCATCTCGCCACACCCTGCGTGGGCCGCGGGTGATGGCGCCGCGCCGCGTCGTGTGATCCCAACGAACATGGCACCGATCACGTTTTTTCTGCGCGAAAGTGCGGACTGGCTTCCCTCAGCGCTTGCAGCCAAATCGATTGATGAAGCGAAGTTGCAGCAGGCGCTGTCGCCGGAAGCGCTGTGCATTCGCAACACGCTGCACGAGCGCGGCGCATGCTTTGCCAGTGACCTGCAGCGCATGTGCGTGTTGAGCAAGCAGCAAACGCAAAACGCGCTGTGGGAGCTTGCAACCGCAGGTATTGCAAGTGCCGACGGGTTCGACCAGTTACGCATCATGATGGACCCGAAGCGCAAGCCGCTGGTGGCCGAGCCGGTCACAAACGGAGTTCGCCGCGCGACACGCTCCACCGCCGGACGCTGGTCGCTCTTTACCGAAGAAGAGCATCGCGAACTGACTGCGCCGGAACGAGCGCGTGAAGAAGAAACCTCGCTGGCCGCTGCCGCCCGTATGCTGCTGGCGCGCTACGGTGTGATCTTCCGCGACATCTTACAGCGCGAGGCGAACGCGCCGAAGTGGCGTGACCTCCTCCGCATGCTGCGTCGGCTTGAAGCACGTGGCGAGATACGTGGCGGCCGCTTTGTCCATGGCTTCAGCGGCGAGCAGTTTGCATTGCCTGAGGCTGTCGAAAGCCTACGAGCCACCCGCGACTTGACACATGACGACGTGGTCACCCTGGCGGCGAGCGATCCCATGAACCTGGTCGGCATTGTGGTTCCAGGCGAGCGTGCGTCAGCGGTTGCCGGCAAGAGAGTTCATCTGCGCGGCGGCGCGGCGTGCGACAGCAATGGCGATCCCATTGACGCGGTGGCGACGCCCGCCGGCATACGCCGCAGCACTTCGCGGGGACCGCAACCGGAACGTGAGCCGGAGGCTGCGTCTGCATTGCCGCAAGCAGGCCTGTTCGCATGAGTGACGCGCTGCCGGAAACTCTGCCGGAAGAGGACTTCTACTACGATGGTCCGTTCGTTGTATTTACCGCGGCTTATCTGCGCAAACGCGGCACATGTTGCGGTAATGGTTGCCGCCACTGCCCCTATGACGCCGCGGGCAATATCATTCCTGCGCAGGGCAGCGATAGTTACCAGGTCTAGGTGAATAAGATGCTCTAGCCAGCACGGCGAGCCTTATACTCACACCTCATGCACAAAGCGTTGCAACATCTGGAAATGATCCTGACCACCGCAGGTGTCGCGGTAGTGGCCTTGTTTTTCTATTTATTTCGGGACATTGCTGCATGGAAGGCCGCCGCAGTATCAGCGGTCGCCGTCGCCGTGCTACATGGAATCATCTTCGCCGTAGTGCGCTCTACGCAACGGCGCGTTCGGCGTATGGCTGTTATCAAGATTCGCCGCGCCTTTGACGACCTGGTCCGCAACAAACTTCAGGTCGTGTTGTTTGCAACCGAGATACAGGATGAAGACTGGCGACCTGCCGCGCAGCGAGCTGTGCAGGAGATTCAGAACAGTCTCGCACGCATCGAAGCGGAAGCGCTGACCGCAAAGTAAGCAAAAGAAAGCGCGCCCACTCGGGACGCGCTCATTCTCATTGCATAAACCGTTACATGCCGCCGGTCGTGCTGCCTGGCGTGCCACCCATCATGGTTACGGCCTTATCTGCCATGGTGGTATGCTGCGCCACTACCTTCTCACCCTTTGCCACGGTCTTCTTGAAATCCTTGTCTGTGGTTGCGCTTTCCTCTGCCTTGAAAGCGTCGAGTGCCTTGTGGTGGTCAACGTCCATGTCCGTCATGTAAGTCTTATCGAAGTCTGCACCAGACATGCTGCTGAGCGCGTCAAATTTCGCCTGGTGATCTGCATCGAGCGTCGTCACAGGAGTCACGCCCCACTTATCGGCATAGGGCTTCATCTCGGTTTCGAGCGTGTTGTGGTCGCTGACCATCTTGTTTGCGTAGGCTTTCACGCGTGGGTTTGTTGCTTTGTCTGCTGCGAGCTGGCTGAACTTGATTTCTGTGTAATCGCTTTGCGAGGCGGTCATCAGAAACTGCTTATCGGTATCTGCTGACGAAGCCTGTGCAAGCAACTTCGCAGAGCCGATCAGCGTTGTACAAGCAAGAGCGAGAGTACCTAACACTGCTGTCTTCATGGCAAATCTCCTGGCGCGGTCGAGCCACGTCGACTAAGTAGGAGTAATTGCCGAGGCAGGTTTGTTGTACTGCCAAGACCTGCCTCCGATGCGAGTTTCGATCGTATGCAATTTCTGCTGCTCGCCCACATCGGGCTTTCATCTACCACGCACAGTGAGTTACCCGAAAGGCTAACTCTGACTAAGCGCCGACCAGGACGGATTGCTGCGCTTCCTCGCGTTCCTTGCGGCCCTGCTGCTTCCGGTCGAGGGCGTCGGCTGCAATCCAGCCGCTCATCATCACCATGGGCATGCCGGGGCCCGGATGCGCTGCCCCGCCGGCGAGATACAAGCCCTCGATGCCCCGCACAACGTTTGACGGCTTGAACGCGCCGTTCATGCGCCCGTGCGAGCTCAGGCCGTAGATTGCCCCATTCAGCACGCGATACCGTTCGTGGATATCCTGCGGGGTCAGCGCGCGCTCGAAGACGATCCGCTCTTCGATGTCTTCCATCCCCGCCGTCCGCTTCAGCTTGTCGAGGATCACCTGCCGATAGCCGGGCAGCATCTCGCGCCAATCATGATTTGGACGCAGGTAGGGCGTATGAACCAGCACATACATCGCGTCTCCACCTTCCGGCGCGGTTCCCGGCTCGGTGCGGCTGGTGGAGGCAATGTAGCAGGTTGGATCGGGCGCCGGCATGCCGAGGGTGTAAATTGCGTTGAACTCCTCATGTGGGTCGCGCGAGAAGACGAAGTCATGGTGGGCGATGTGGTCGTACCGCTTGTTCAGGCCGAGGTACAGCACGACACCCGAGCAGGCGGCCTCCCAGTTCTTCTTGCGGTCGAACGCCGCGGAAACGGACGTGCCCGCCAGCAGCTCGCGATGGGTGCGAACCGAGTCTTCGTTCGACACGATCGAGTCGAACTTGTAGCGAACGCCGCTGGCCAGCGTAATGCCAGTCACCTTGCGGCCTTCGCCGTGAATGGTCGTGTCGATCGAAACGACATCGGCACCGGTGTGGTACTTGACCCCCAGTTCCGTGCCCAGCTTGACCAGGGCCTCAGGCACGGCACGCGTACCTCCCATCGGGTACCAGATGCCTTCTTCCGTCTGCATGTGGCCTATAGCGCACAGGATCGCGGGCGAGGCATCCGGCGATGAACCGACGTACTGCACAAAATGATCGAGCATCTGGGCCGTGTTGTCGTCGCTGATGTATTCGCGAATCACGCCGCTCACGGTCTTTCCCAGACGCATCTTCATGACGTCTTTCAGCACGTTCACATCGAACATGCCACGCATTTCGAGCGTGTCCATCATGGAGCCGACAGGCTTCCAGAAGAAGAACTTGTCGCTGATATGGTGAAGATCTTCGCTCGTCGCCAGGAAATCGCGATATTTGTCACCCAGGCCTGGCTGCTTCTGATTCAGCGAGATAATCATCTCGTCCGTCGAGTCCTTCAGGTCGATGACGGTTCCATCATCGAAGAAGCAACGCCACGATGGATCAAGGCGCACCATGTTCAGGTAGTCGTCAAGGTTGCGTTTCGCCTCTCCGAAGATCTTGCGCAGCACGGACGGTTGAATCAGGATCGTCGGCCCCATGTCGAAGCGAAACCCATCCTGCTCCAGAACGGCAGCTTTGCCGCCAAGCCATTCATTCTTCTCGAAAACCTCAACCGTATAGCCGCGCGCTGCCAGCGTTGCCGCCGCTGCAAGACCAGCAAGGCCAGATCCAATGATTGCTACACGCATGTTGTCTCCTAAAACTTCAGGTGCTTGCTACTGCACTGCCAGGTCGCGATCCTGCAGGTGCGACTGGTCGAACGCGGACTGACCGAAGTTCCAGGCGCTCTTCACACCCATGTCTTCAAGCATCAGTTTGGCTGAGATGCGGGCCGATTCGAAAATGACTGGCAAGCCCGAGCCAGGATGTGTTCCGCCGCCCGCCAAATACACGCCATCTGTCTCTTCGAAGCGATTGTGCGGGCGCAGGTGCAGCATCTGCTGCAGACTGTGCGCCATGCTGAACGTGCTGCCCTTGTGCAGGGCAAAATCGGCGGCCCAGTTTGCTGGTGTCAGTATGCGCTCGGTGCGGATGCGTTTCCGCACATCGCCCATGCCGATCTGTGCCATCTGGTCGAGCACGCGCTCACGGAACGGCATCGCGTCGCGCTTCCAATCCACGCCGCCGCACGCGTGCGTTACCGGGGCCAGCACATACAACGAACTCATGCCGGCAGGTGCCAGGGTGTCGTCAGAGACGCTCGCGTTTTGCACGTAGATCGAGGGGTCAGCAGAAAGCGTGTGCCCTTTCTCGATGTCGTGCAGGTTGCCGCGATAGTCCTTTGCCAGATAGATCGTGTGGTGCGAAACTTCGTCGTACCTGCCATCGATGCCCATATAGAGCATGAATGTGGAGCAGGAATGATCTTTGTTCGAGATGTTGTCGTTGCTCCAACGTGAGCGCAAACGCTGCGGGATCAGCTTGCGAGCAGCTTCGGCGAACTCCGCGTTCATGATGACGGCGTCGGCTTTCAGATCGCGACGGAGGGTCTTCACGCCAGTGGCCTTGCGTCCTTCGAAGGTGATCTCCTCGACCGCCTCGTTCCGCAGGATGGTTACGCCCATCTCTTCGCAGATGCGGCCCATCGCGCGGGTTATGGCGCCGCAACCGCCGATTGGATGGAAGACACCATACTCATACTCGAGAAAGGACAGGATCGAGAAAAGGCCCGGGCAACGGAACGGTGACATGCCAAGATATTTCGACTGGAACGAGAAGCCAAGCCGGATGCGCTCGTCTGAAAAATACTGCTTCAGCTCGGCATCGAGCGATCGCCAGGGTGCGAGGATCGGCAGCAGCTTGAGCATCTCCGGCTTGGCCAGGTCGCGCCAGCTCTCAAACGGAGACTCCAAAAACGGCAGGAAACGCTGCAGCTTGTCGCGGTTGTCGCGCATGAAGCGTTGGAAATTCTTCGCGTCGGCAGGACACAGTTTTGCAACAGCGGCCTCCATGCGGGCATGGTCGCCCGTAGCCAGCAGTTCGCCACCCTGGCCAAAGACCAGGCGGTACTGCGGGTCAAGCCGCACCATGGGTACTTCGCGTTCAAGCGAGTAGCCGGCCGCGGCGAAGATCTCGCTGAGCACGCGCGGATACAGAAAGAACGTTGGACCGTAATCGAAGCGAAAACCATCCCGCTCGAACGTGCTCGTCCGCCCGCCCACGTGGTCGCGCTTTTCTATAACCGTAACTTCGACGCCCGAGGCTGCTAGCAGCATGGCGCTTGCAAGGCCGCCCGGGCCTGCTCCCACAACGATGACCCGCTTCTGCAAGTTACTCAATTCAAACCTTTACAGGTGCCGCGACAGTCGCCGCGACGCTTTCCAGTGGCGATTATGACGGGAGACCATTATTGCTTACGATTCGAGTTCTATCACCGAACGAGGTACAAACTTAGCGTAGAACTTGCGCAATCTCGATTGGATGGATATCGACTCCGGCTTTGTCCGCTTTCATGCAAGCCCTGATTGCCGCCCGATCTGGGCCTTGGACCTACCCGCCAGTTAGCGCCCGAAACTTGAGAATGCCGTAAACAAGGACCAACAGCCCCGCCGCAACGACCAGCGACCAGCGTATGAGGAACGCCGGAGGGTCAAGCCGAGGCCGCATGCCGGCATCCATCGCCATGCGGACGATCGCATGCATCATGCCGCAGTACAGGAACAGCCAGATCGAAAGCGCACGCGAAAGGAACCAGCCCGCCACCAGAAATCCGGTGAGACTGGCCACCAGCAGCCGCGCCATGGAACGGATCTCGTCCTGTTTAGTAGCAAGCGCTTCCGGCGACAGCTCTTCATCCAGTCGACGCGGAGAAATGGGCCCGAGGCCGGTCTGCATCGGCACGGGAAAGGACACACCGCTACCCGCCAGCGCCATCCGCGCACCGACCGGAGACAACGGAAGGCTTCGCGCGTGCAGATGTGGCAGCGGCTCGGCTGGGGTCAGGGCGCCATCTTCCGGGCTGGGCCCGTCAGAGGTCTCCTTTGCGTTCACACGTGTGCCATTCCGCAGAGCAGAGAACACGAAAAGTACCCAGCAGCAAAAGCCGGGTAGACCGATCTCCGCCGCGCAGACCACGATGCTGTTGTGCGCTGTGATCTCGTTGAATTCAGCGAAACGCCCTACGCCAACGCCAAAAAGCGGATGCTGCCTGATGAACTGGATGCCCGTCGACCACGCATCCAGGCGGTCAGCACCGGCTTCCATGGAGACGTCGCGTCCACCCGACCAACCGATAGCCAGGGACACCGCGAAAAGTGTGCCCGCAAGCACAGCCGCAGGCACCGTACCGATCTTGCGGCGTAGCACCACCACAATTGTGGCCATCAGGGCGAGTGCCGCACCTCGCGAATGCGTGAAGTACATACCTGTGACCAGCACCGCGACCGGGATGCCGACAAGAAACACATTCAAGAACTTATTTTTCGTTCTCCACAAAAAGACCAGCGGTATCAGGCTGACCATTACCTGCGAAAAATCGTTCGGATCGTAAACAAAACCCAGGCCGCGTAATCGCCGCAACACTCCGTCGCCATAGATGAAAAGGCTCGGCCTGACTTCATTGTGCAGGTCAAGCAAACCATGGACGAGGAAATAAAGAGTGCCTAGCCACATGGCCAGTACGACTAATTGAAAGTGCCGTTTCGTGCGGAAGTTCGCTGCCGCCAGGAAGAAACAAAACGCGGTTGGCAGGAAGCCGTAGAGTCCGTAAAGAGCCCCGCTGAACCACCCTCCAGCCGCGATGGACAGCGGCACCGCGATCGTAAACGCAATGCACGCATACGCTTGCGGCAGTTCAAAGATCTTTGACCGGGCGATGTTCGGCAGGGAACACAAGGTCGCCAGCAACGCCAGGATGATCTCCATGTGAAATTCACCGAGCGGCCCCCAGATTACCTCCGGGGTAACGTACGCGGTGACAATAAACAGGAGTGAAAAGAAGAAAGCCATCGTGGTTAACGGAGATACCGGCCCCGTGCGCTCGCGCTAACCCCCACCATACAGCAGCAGAAGTCGGTTTACGTTGACGTGGTGGTCTCTTCATCGGCTTCAAGGGCCGAATGCATCTCCATGGCTCGCAGTCGCTCCAGGTCTTCCGGCGTATCCACATCAAACTCGCCCCCGGGTAGCGGCACGGTCAACACGGCTTCATCCTGCAGAAGTTCACGCGCGCCCGTGTCGCCCGTCAGTTCCTGCAGTACATGGAACGCAAACGAAGGAAAGAGCGCGGGAATGCCACGGCGTTGCCAGTAGTAGGAAGCGACCACGTGCTCGCGTTTTGACGCCTCGCACAGGGCGAGTAAATGGTTCGCGCTGACAGCCGGCTGGTCACAACCAAGAACCAGCAGGTCTTCTGCGCCAACGCGTTCGGCCGCCGTCGCTCCCAGTCGGATCGAACTGGCCATGCCGGTTTTCCAGGCCTTGTTGATCAGGATACGAACACCGGTCTCAGGTCCCTCGGGCGAGTTGGCCAATGCTTCCAACATGCGCTCGTACTCTGCGCCCAGCACCACAAACACCGGGGAAGCACCCGCCTCTTTGGCAATACGGATGGCGCGATCGAGCAATCGTTCGCCGTTAAACGTGACCAGTTGCTTGGGCTTGCCCAGGCGGGTTGACGCGCCCGCAGCCAGCACCAAGGCCGCCATGTTGCTCATTGAGTCACCACTGGCTGAGTTTCGGGCAGGTCATCTCCACCAAGGTACGTCGCTGCGCAGGCATCCCGGCCACCAGGATGCGAGACGCCGTCCTGCAGCAACTGGCATGCCTCGGTGAACGTCATACGGCGGCTGCCAAGCTCCCGCCCCGGCGCCGCCGCCAATGTTCGCTGTAATTCAGCGACGATTGCCAGCGCTACCGCCTCCGGACCATCGCCGCCAAGCTCAAGACCGATCGGCGCGTGAGTACGCTCAAGCGCGGACCGCAAGCCGAGACCGGCTGGCTCAGACGCTTCTGACAGCAGCAATGCTGAACGGTGCCTCGCGCCGAGCAGGCCGAGATAGCATGGCGCAATCGGCAGCAGCTCCGTCAGCAGACGCCTGTCCTGTTCGTAGGAGTGCGTCATCAGCACGACGGCATCCGACGCGAGCACCGGCACGTCCCCTGCGCCCGTGATGAGTAGCCTCTGAACTTCCGCCGGAAAGCGAGCCTCGGTAAGCTGCTGTGAACGGCTGCTCGCGACGGTGACCGCCCAACCCATCTCCACTGCCATACGTGCCAGCGGTCTGGCGTCTTCGCCCGCGCCGAAGATCACCAGGCGCTGCACTGGCAGCAGTCGCTCTGTGAAAACCTGATCTTCTGCGTGGGACCATTGCCGCCCGTCAAGGATCGAGTCAGGCGAGAAACCGGCGCTGCAAAAGATCACCTGGCTGTGTTCGTCCAGAACCGCTCGCGCAAAGATCCCGCCCGAGTCCCCTGGCAACCGCGTCAGTACCGTACGCTGCTCTCCGTGCAGCGTGGCCTGGAGCGCATCCACCAACGCCGTCGCCTCTGGCGTGCCGAGTGGTTCAGCCAGCACATCGATCTCGCCGCCGCAGCCAAGCCCGTACGGGATCTCTGCCGTGTCGTCGAAACGCGTCGAAAAGCGCTCGACTACCGCACCATTTCGGACAGTCCAGGCGGCGCGCCGCAGCAGGTCCGCCTCAAGGCAACCGCCCGACAGCGTGCCGGCGGTACGCCCGTCAGCCATTGCCGCCATGCGTGCGCCAGGGCGCCGGTACGACGATCCGGCGACTCGGACGACGCTGAAAAGCACGCCCGCTTCGGCCGTCCGGCATAGTCCAACAACTTCGCGGCGCTCTTTCAAACTCATCGTGATCAGTTTAGACGTACAGGCAGATAGTCGCGCACACCGCCAATCCGAAGATTGAGACATCCGTGCCTCGGCCGTGAGAGGCACCGGCCAAATACAGCCGCTGCCAGACCCCTCGCGTCATACACTCGGAAGCGAGGCATTACATGGCAGAGCGTGATGAAGATGATTTTGTAACGGTGGCAAGCTACTCCGAGGTGGGCGAGGCCGCCCTGGCGCAGTCCGTACTCGACGGCGCTGGGATCGACTCGTTCATGTCAGGAGAAGAAGCGAACATCCTGCTGCCTATGAGTGGAGCACGCCTGCAGGTGCGCTTGTCCGACGCGGAAACCGCGCGCGAACTGCTGAACACGGTTCCCACGCTGCAGGAAGAAGACGGCAGCGTCTCAGGATCAACCACCGAGGGCGCAGCCCTGGCGGACAATGGCGACGAACTCTAGTTCGCGGGCAAAGGCCGTGGTGTGCCTGTCCGGCGGTATGGATTCCACGGTGTGCGCAACGCTCGCTGCACGCGATTACGAAGCGTATGCGGTGCATTTTTCCTACGGACAACGAACTGAAGCTCGTGAGCTGCAGTCTGCGCGCGCAGTCGCTCTCCAGCTTGGCTTCAAGCAGTTTCTGCCGCTGAAGATGGATCTGTTCCGCCGAATCGGCGGATCAGCTTTGACGGACAGTTCGATAGCCGTGCCGGACGCAGTCGTAGAAGATACCGCGGCTGCGGACCGCACCGGGGACGACGTGCCGGTTACGTATGTGCCCTTTCGCAATGCGCACTTCCTTTCTGCAGCCGTTTCGTGGGCCGAGGTGCTTGGCGCCGAGACCGTCATCATCGGTGCCGTGGAACAGGACAGCTCCGGCTACCCGGACTGCCGCCCCGCTTACTACGACGCCTTTAATGCGCTGATCCGGCAGGGCACACGCGACGGCCGCATCCAGGTGCAGACTCCTCTGATCCATCTGCGCAAGCGCGACATTGTGCGGTTGGGTGTTGAACTTGGTGCACCTCTACATGTAAGTTGGTCATGCTATTCGGCGGAGGAATTCGCCTGTGGCGTATGCGAGAGTTGCGCGCTGCGGTTGCGGGCGTTTCAGGAGGCAGGCGCCTCCGATCCAATTCCGTATGCTGGGGGACGAGAGGCGTAACCCGCAACTCCTCCGCACAGATTTTGTCGAACGTCACGGGCAGGCCAGCGCGCCAGCCAAGGAGCTGAAACCAATGAAGTCTCGCATCCTCTCTTATGCCGCCGTACTTGCCCTGCTACCGCCGACCGCGATGCTGGCGCAGGGTCCCCAGCCGGGCAGCATTCATGGCCACGTGCAGAACGCCGCCGGAACCCCGCAGGCCGGCGAAATCAAACTGAGCACCGACCGGACCGGTGACGACAAAACCCGTAAATATCAGTACACGTTTCCCGTTGCCGCGAGCGGCGACTTCTCGGGCACCGGCATCGCTCCCGGCAAGTACGTCATGTTCTTCACAGTGAAGGGCGCCACGGTCGATTACATCGACAACGTCGAAATCAAGCCCGGCGTCGACACCGCCCAGAACGACGACATGACCCGCGATGAGTTCATCAAGGCCATGACGCCAGAGCAGCGCAAGCAGCTGGAAGAGTTCAAGAAAGAAAACGCCGCAGCAGTTGCAGCGAACAAGACGGTTGCCAACCTGAACAACCTGCTGACCAGCGCGCGCGACGCACAGAAGGCCGGTCGCTATGACGAGGCTGTCACCGCCATGCAGCAGGCCACGACGCAGAAGCCGGACGAGCCGATCCTTTGGCTTGAGTACGGCAACGCGCTGCTCGGCGCCAAGAAGTACGACGAGTCGCTCACATCGTTCCAGAAGGCCGTCGACCTGAACGCCGCTTCGAAGAAGCCAAACGCTTCGATCGCCAGCACCGCGTACAACAACATGGGGCAGGCGGAAGTGAAGCTGAACAAGCCGAAGGACGCCCTCACCTACTATGACAAGGCCGCCCAGGCTGAGCCGGCCAAGGCCGCCACGTACTACTACAACGAGTCGGTGACGTTGTACAACAGCGGCGACCACACCGAATCTGCCGCAGCAGCCGACAAGGCAATCGCCGCCGATCCCACAAAGGCAGACGCCTACTACATCAAGGGCCAGTCCCTGATCGACAAGGCGACGCTTGACCCGAAGACGCAGAAGATGAGCGCACCTGCGGGATGCCTGGAGGCCTACCTGAAGTACCTCGAACTGGCGCCGCAGGGTGCGCACGCTGCTGACGTACAGGGTATTGTTGGCGCGTTTGACGAGAAGCAGGTCGCATCGTTCAAGGCGAACGCCAAGAAGAAATGACTGCTTTCTTTCGCTTCAACAGAAGAGCCCCGGCAGATACCGGGGCTCTTCTGTTTTCCTTTCGAACGTTTATCGTTCCAACTACCATCTGTCATCTCGCAGCGTAGCGATGGGATCTGCTGTTTCCTTCTGGCTCCCTCTTCGTCATCCTGAGCGCAGCGAAGGTTCCCACGCATTCGAATGCGCCACGGGTGCGCACACCTTTCTGCCAGAAAGCCCGGGACTGCCGGCGAGCACACCTCATACGGATCCTCCGCTGCGCTCAGGATGACAGCGTTGCTGCGACAAAAAAGAGATGGCACCCCTGACGGGATGCCATCTCTTCCAACACGCGCATAGTACCGAGAACAGCACGAAGTGCCGCGCCGAGTACGGTGCCTAGTCCTGTTCCTTACGAACCTTCTTGCGATTCCGCTTGCGTGCCAAGGCTTCCTTGACGCGCTTCTTCTCGCCGGGCTTCAGATAAAAGGAGTGGCGCTTGACTTCCTTGATGATGTCTTCCTGCTGCACCTTGCGCTTGAAGCGGCGAAGAGCATTCTCGAGGGGCTCACCCTCTTGCAGACGAACTTCTGCCAATGTAAAAACACCCCGCTCTCAGGCCCGCATGGCCAACTAATAGACTACCGCACTTGGAGAGAATCGCCTATCAGGCCGAGAGTTTCCGACAACGCCGTTTTCCGCGAGCCATCACCGGTCTGGCCGCGCTGTGTTGAGCGCCTATTTCTCATCTCTGTTTCACGGAACAAAACACCTGCAGCGAGTGTCTACAACGTAGGGTTACGGCAATATGTCACGAAGAAGGGTTCTGCGAAATGAGGCGCGCGGTTTCCTAGCGTTGTTCGTGACCGGCCTGTCCGGGCTTTTGCCCGCTGTCGCACAAGTGACACCTGATTGCACGATTCTGGGCACGCCTCAGGTGAGTCCCACGCTTGTCACCTTGGTGATTCAGCCGGGTGTCTCCTCCTACCGACGAGGCGAACGAATCTCGGTGACGTTGACCCTACGGTCTGGACGAAAAGGGGTGTACTTGCCGGACTACTTCGGCTCATTTCTGGATACCTGCAGGCTCGGCTTCAGTAGCGAGGTGCTCACGCAAGGCGGCAAAGCCGCCGGCACGAGACAGTATGGGTGTGCTAGTTCAGGTGCGTCGCCGGCCGTTACGTACGTCAAGCTTGGACCGGCGGAAACCCGCACCTGGACCACCGATCTTGAAACGGAGTCCATTGCTCCGGGACGATACTGCCTCTATGCGGAGTACATGAGCCCCGGACCTGATCCAGCTCTGTCGAGCGACAATGCGCTATTAGCGGTTGGACGCATCACCGCGCTGCCGCTAGCAATCAGAATCCGTTAGGAGCAGGTCGGACGCACGCGACACAAAAGCACTTTCTCAAAGCGCCGTTCGCGAGAGTTCACGTACTTGCTCGAATAAACACTTCGCGCATTTGGGTAGTACGCAGTTGGATCAACGATTGTTGAGGCGGAATCCTCTAAGCACCGAAGTCTGAGACAAACGTGAGCTATCGACTTCCCACTTCTTTTCACTAAGCGAATAGCTCTTTATGAATACAAACCGGTTCCACATCCAGCAGAACGTGCTCTGCCACCAATCTATCGCCTTATTCGGTTGAAGTTTCGAACAATGAGCGAGCCTACACCAAGTTCCTGGGCCTTTTTTCTCGCCCCACGCAAAGTTGGGTAATCCCAACACTCGCCTTTGCCGGGGCATAATCCGGGGAATAGATCGTATAGGCGATCCTCACGCGCTTCATAGAAACAGTGTAACGACCTGTTGGTTCGATCCGCGTTGTTCATGCAAAGTCGGGTTTCCTGAGAGTGTGCCCTGTTGCCGATAACGCCGTTTGTAGGGAGTTTCATTCGTCGTCGGCACTCTCAAGGCCAATGGCGGATGGTGCCTCAGTTCAGTCGTTTAGGTTGTATCGACCGCGGAGTCCCGCAAGCAGCAAGAGGGCCGCTGCAAGGCCCGTTGTGAGCACGCTTCCCTTCGACGCCTTCATATGCTTTTCCATGAAGAAAGCAGCCATCAACAGGAGCGCCAAAACGTTGTAAAAGACCACGCGCAATCTTTTGGGGTTCAAGAGCTTTCATCTCGTTTCTCCTCGATCCGTGCGCTGCCACCTTCTCTGTAGCTTCAAAGATGTGCGAACAGACTTGCCATCGACGCATCGATTTGCCTGCAAGTAGTGGGTGCTGGAGCAGGATAGCTTGCGCAGTGATCGTGTCTGCTGGGTTCACATGCTCATGAATCGGCTTCAGTCTAGATGAACCGACAGCTCCCGCGAAGTCGAGCTTTCGGAAACTAAGCTTTTTCGTCAACTTTTCCATTCCTACCGTTGCAAAGCATCCGTCGGCAGTGCCGGGCGATCTGAATCTCCTCTTCAGCAGGTAGAACCTTGAGGTTTGTTGCGGCTGTATCGCCCATGTGGATACCAAGAAATCCGAGGCTCGCGCAGATGCGTTTGCGCACCTCTGCGCTGTGCTGGCCGATGCCGCCGGTGAAGACGAGCAGGTCGAGGCCGCCAAGCAGCGCCGCGTAGCTGCCGATCTGCTTGCAGACAGCCGTGCAGAAGGCGTTCACGGCGAGTGCAGCGTCAGCGTCTCCCGTCGACGCTCGTTGCAGCAGGGCTTGCATGTCACTCTCGCCGCCTGACAGGCCGGCCAGACCGCATTGCCCATTGACCAGCTTCTCGAGCGCGTCTATGTCGAGACCTGCAGACCGCTCCAGGTACAGCAGCACGCCCGGGTCGAGGTCGCCGCTGCGCGTGCCCATGAGGATGCCGCCTGTCGGCGTCAGTCCCATGCTGGTGTCTATGGATGTGCCGCGCCGCACCGCGCAGAGGCTTGCTCCATTGCCGAGATGGGCGAAGACAGCTCTTTCTGGCAGTGTGTCGCCAAGGCGGTAGACCAGCGATTCATATGAGAGGCCGTGAAAGCCGTATCGCTGCACACCCTCGTCGAAGAACTTCTTCGGGATGGGCAGATGCGCCGCGACGGCTGGCATGTTGCGGTGGAAGGTGGTGTCGAAGCAGGCGAACTGCGTGCTCTGCGGGAAGGCAGTGCGCGCCGCATCGAGCAGCGCCAGCGCCGGTGGTATGTGCAGCGGCGCAAAGTGCACGGCAGCGCGCAATTGCGCCTCGACGTCGGGAGTCAGCTCCTGATGCTCACGCAGGTGAGGACCGCCGTGCACGATGCGGTGTCCCACGGCTACCGGCGGCTGCGGCAGGTGCGCTCGCATTGCGTCCATCGCTTTACCGAAGGCATCTTCGCGCGATTCGAGAACGTGATCCTGGTGAAGCAGTTGCTCGCCGCTGGCAGACGTCAGCTGCAGTGATCCGCTGTCGCGACCGATGCCATCGGCACTGCCCTGCAGCAGCAGGTCTTCGTCCCGCTCGCCCGGCCCATACAGGGCGAACTTGAGGGACGAAGACCCGCTGTTCAATACGAGGATGGTTTCGGCGGCGGGCATGGTCATGGGCAGCTACGCAGGCCAGGTCCAGTTGCGAATCGCTTGCGTGTCGATGCCTTCGGTATAGGCCTGGTGCAGGTTTTCGATGATCTGCCCCTTGAGCCATTCCTTCACGTGGGCTGCGGTCTTTTGCAGGTGCGGCACGCGGTCAATCACGTCCATCGACAGGTTGAAGCGATCGACCTGGTTAATGATTGCGAGCTCGAGCGGCGTGTTGATGTTGCCCTTCTCCTTGTAGCCGCGCACGTGGAAGTTCTCGTGATTGGTGCGGCGATACGTGAGCTTATGGATGAGAGAGGCGTAACTGTGGAAGTTGAAGATCACCGGCTTGTCCGTCGTAAACAGTGCGTCGAAATCGCGGCTGTTCAATCCGTGCGGATGTTCTTCCGCCGGCATCAGGCGGAAGAGATCGACCACGTTGACGAAGCGCACCTTCAAGTCAGGAAAATGCTCCTTCAGGATGGCCGCCGCGGCGAGCGTCTCCATGGTGGCGATGTCGCCCGCGCAGGCGAGCACCACGTCGGGTTCGCTGCCGGCGTCGGTGCTTGCCCAGTCCCAGATGCCGATGCCCTTGGTGCAGTGGACCACGGCGTCTTCCATGTTCAGGAAGACAAGGTGCGGCTGCTTATCCGCCACGATCACGTTGTAGTAATCGACCGATCGCAGGCAGTGATCGGCCACGCTCAACAGGCAGTTCGCGTCGGGCGGCAGGTAGATGCGCACCACGTCCGGGCTTTTGTTGGTGACGACATCGAGGAATCCGGGGTCCTGGTGGGTAAAGCCGTTATGATCCTGCCGCCAGACCAGCGACGTAATCAGCAGGTTTATCGACGCGATCGGCGCTCGCCAATCGAGTTCCTTCTTTGATTTCTCCAGCCACTTGGCATGCTGGTTGAACATGGAATCGATCACATGGACGAACGACTCGTATGTCGAGAACAGACCGTGGCGGCCGGTCAGCACGTAGCCTTCGAACCAGCCCTCAAGCGTGTGCTCGCTCAACATTTCCATCACGCGACCGTCGAGCGTGATCTCCGTACCATCTGCGTCTTCCGGCAGATACTCGGCGACCCACGTCTTTTCTGAGGCAGCATAAATACCATCCAGCTTGTTCGACGCCGTCTCATCCGGGCCGAAGACGCGGAACTTGGTCATGTTCGCCTTCATCACGTCGCGGAGGAAGGTGGCGAGCACGAACGTAGGCGACTCATAGATCTGCGCGTTGCCCTTCGGGTCGACGGCATACGTCTGAAATTCGGGCAGCGTCAAGGGCTTGCGCAGCACACCGCCGTTGGCGTGAGGATTGGCCGTGATGCGGCGCGTCCCGACGGGCGCAAGCGCCTGCAGCTCCGGACGAAAGGTGCCCTTCTCATCGAAGAGTTCTTCGGGACGGTAGCTGCGCAGCCACTCCTCGACCAGCTTTAAGCTGATGGGGTTGGTTTCCGGATCGAGTACCGGCACCTGGTGCGCACGCCAGAAATCTTCTACCTTGTGGCCGTTTACTTCCTTCGGACCGGTCCAGCCCTTGGGCGAACGCAGCACGATCATCGGCCATGCCGGTCGCTCGAACTTGCCTGAGGTGCGCGCCTGTTCCTGGATGGCGCGAATCTCCAGGACACAGTGCTCCATCGTCTGCGCCATCAGCTGGTGCATGGTGTCAGGGTCGTTGCCCTCAACGAAGTAGGGCGTGTAGCCGTAGCCGCGTAGCAGCCATTCCACCTCCTGCCGAGGTATGCGCGCCAGGATGGTCGGGTTCGCGATCTTGTAGCCGTTCAGGTGCAGGATGGGCAGCACCGCTCCATCGCGGATCGGATTGAGAAACTTGTTTGCATGCCACGAGGTTGCCAGTGGACCGGTCTCGGCTTCGCCGTCGCCGATCACGCAGGCCACGATCAGGTCTGGATTGTCGAAGGCCGCGCCATACGCGTGCGACAGGCTATAGCCGAGTTCCCCGCCCTCGTGGATCGACCCCGGCGTCTCCGGCGTGCAATGGCTGCCGAGCGCGCCGGGGAACGAGAAGCGCTGAAACAGCGTCAGCATGCCCTGCTCGTCCTGGCTGCACTGCGGATAGATCTCGGAGTAGTGCCCCTCAAGGTAGCTGTTCGAAAGCGTCGCCGGCGCGCCGTGGCCCGGGCCTGAGATGTAGATGACATTCAGATCGTACTTGCGGATGAGGCGGTTCAGATGCACCCAGACAAACGACTGGCCCGGATCGGAACCCCAGTGGCCCAGCAGGCGGTGCTTGATGTGTTCCGGCTTCAGCGGCTCTCGCAGAAGCGGATTCGCTCGAAGGTAGATCATGCAGGCGGAAAGATAGTTGCAGGCGCGCCAGTAGGCGTTCATCAGCCCGAGTTCTTCTTGGCCCAGTGGAGCGCTGTTTGCAGAAAGGTCTGCCACGTTACTACCTCGTTTAAGTGTTGTGCGCGGTTTGAGGAGATCAGCAACGGCATGATCAGCCGTTTCAGCGGAAGCAATGAAGGTCGACTGTAAAGAAGCTGCACGGAGTGTTCACGGCATGATGCAGGTCAATAGTTGCGATGCACTGAACTAAGTGGGACGCTGGTTCTGCACCCCTGGACGCCTAAGCACGGTAAATAACATTACGTTCACAATCCATCTTGATGGCGTCCGAAGCGGCTCTTGGGTGACTCAAATCACGGCGGAAAGCCTGGCCAACATGTCTTCGGCCGCGATTTCTGCTATACACGCTGATACACCATGAACCGCCACACTGTTCCACTCCTCTTTGCTGCTGCCGCTCTGCTTGCTCTCCCTGTCCGCGGGCAGGCACCCGCTGCCGATCCGTACCGGGACGAGCCATTCGTCTTCGAACGTTATGACACCACCGTCACCATGAAGGCGGACGGCACCGGAGACACAGTGCAACACGTGATCCTGCGCGTGCAGTCCGAGGGCGTGGCACGGCAATTCAGCGTTCTGAACCTGGCGTATGCTTCGGCTAATTCGACCGGCACCATGGATTTCGTGCGCGTCCACAAGCCCGACGGAACCACGGTCAACACACCTGTCGATGACGCGATGGAGATGCCGGCTGAGGTAAGCCGCGAGGCCCCCATGTACTCCGACGTAAAGGAGAAGCACCTGCCGGTGCGCTCGGTTGCGGCAGGCGACCGGCTGGAGTACCAGTTCCACACCGCCATTACCAAAGCGTTGGCGCCGGGCCAGTTCTGGGGTGCGGAGCACTTCATTGTGCAGGGCGGCGTCGTCCTCAACCAGACCCTCACGCTTCAGGTGCCGGTCCAGACCTATGTGCAGGTCTGGAGTCCGAACCATACCGTGACGCCGGTAACGCGTGACGGCCTAAAGACGTGGACGTGGACATCGTCCCAGACAAAGGCGAGTGCCCGCGACGAGAACGGCCGCATGACAGCAGCCGACGTGAAGGACGTCGACGAAGACTCCGATGGGCGCAAGCTGCCGAGCGTGGCGTGGACCACGTTCCATAGCTGGGCCGAGGTCGGCGACTGGTATCGCAGCCTGGCAGAACAGCGACTGCAGCCGACCGCAACCGTTCGAGCCAAAGCCGACGAACTGACCAAAAGCGCGAAGACGCCGCAGGAGCAGGCAGAAGCGCTCTACCGCTTTGTCGCGACGCAGATTCGTTACATCTCGATCAGCTTCGGCGTGGGACGCTTTCAGCCGCACACGCCAGACGAGGTGCTCGACCACGGCTACGGCGACTGCAAGGACAAAGACACGCTGCTGGAATCACTGCTGCGTGCGAAAGGCCTGACCACCGCGCCGGTGCTGATCGGGGCCGGGATCGCGCCTGTTCCCGATGTACCGTCGCCCGCAGTCTTCAACCACGCGATCACGACGGTTGAGCTGCCGGGCGCAGACGGCCAGACCCAGCGCATCTGGCTTGACTCAACAGCCGAAGTCGCGCCGTTCCGCGTACTGATGCCGGTGATCCGCGACCAGCAGGCGCTCGTCATCCCAGACAAAGCACCCGCGTCGCTCCAGAAAACGCCAGCCGATCCGCCCTACGCGTATCACGAGAACATGGTCGCGGATGGAATCCTCGACAAGGATGGCCTGCTGAAAGCGCACATAGTCTGGACGCTGCGCTCAGACAACGAGCTCGATTTGCGCTCGATGATGCAGCGCCTGTCACCAGCGCAATGGGACGACGCAATGCAGTACCTGTCGAACAGCATCGGTTTTGGCGGCAAAGTCAGTGGCACGGACATGCGGCAGTCCGATCCCTCCGCTCCGGTGAAGATCGCCTACGATTACAAGCGCGAAAAGTACGCTGGTTGGGAGAACAATCAATCACTGCCGCTCTTCCCAACGGCAGAAATCACCATGATCGATAAAGAGAAACAGCCGGAACACGATATCGATCTAGGTGTGCCACGCACCGTGGAGGCGCACAGCACGGTCACACTGCCGCCAGGCTACCGTGCAGAGCTGCCCGATGCGGTGCACGTGGAACGCGGATTCACAACGTACGACAAGACCTATCGGCTGGTGGATGGCAAAGTGTTTGCCGATCGCAAGCTCGTCGTTAAGGTACACAAGCTGCCGCGCGACCGATGGAAGGACTATGTGGCCTTTCAGACAGCAACACTGCTTGGAGACGGTGAGCCGTATCTGCGCCTAATCCCTCCGGATCACATGACCATCAAGGTGGAGGACAACAAGAGCGCGTCAACGGAGAAGGCCGCCGAAAGCAAGGAGTCTGCAACGGTCGTCGATCCCGGGGAAGGTGTGCGGCAGCAGTTGGTCGAGATTTCCACGATGCTGCAGCACCGCAACTTGGCCGGCGCGCGTCTGCGCCTGATTGCCTTGCGAAAAAGCTCACCGGATGCACCCTATGTGGAAGGCATGCTCGGCCTTGTGAAGGCAACCGACGGCGACTTTGACGGCGGCCTGGCGGACATCAAGGCGGAGATGAAGGCGCATCCGGACGATGACGCCTGGATTGTACTGAGTATGGCCGGGCTTTACAGCAACAAGCAGCGCTATGCCGATGCCGATGCGCTGCTGAGTCAATACCAGGGCGGAGATGCTCGTGTACAGGGCGTACGAGCCTCGCTGCTGAATAAGCAGGGGGATCACGCCCAAGCGCTTGTTCTTCTGCAGGAAATGCAGACGCGAAAACCTGACGACCGCGGCATCGCAACAGAGGTCGCTAACACCTTCTACAGTATGCACCGCAATGAAGAAGCTGCTGCTGCCGCGAAAAAGGCAATGGACGGCAGCGACGATCCCGATGTGATCAACAACAACGTGTATGTCCTTTCCGAGACAAAGCTCGACCTGCCTTTCGCCGAGGCGCAGTCGCGACGCTCCGTGGACCTGCTCGAAAAAGCAACGGCGGCTCGCGCCATTGAAGAAGTCAACACAAAAGCCTTTGCAGAGTCTGCGAACCTTACCGCGTCATGGGACACGCTCGGCTACATCCTGCTGCTGGAAAACAAGCCGAAAGAGGCAGAGCCCTACCTTCGCGCAGCCTGGTTCGATCAGGCAAACGTGATCGTCGGCAATCACCTGGGGCAGGCGTTTGAAGCGGAAGACCGCAAGGCCGAGGCGCTCTGGATCTATCGCCTGGCCCTCTCAGCCGAACACGCTGCCGATGCGAAAGAAGACGATGCGCAGGTGAAGGAAGCGGTCGCGCGGCTCGAGAAGGCCGGCGTAAAGCCGTCTACAGGCGAAGGGCATCCCGAGACGATGCAGGCTATGCGCAGCTTCCACGTGAAAAACCTCTCTGACGCGGAGGGTGGCGGCACGGTCCGTGTGCAGCTCAAACCGGAGGGCATCGCCGATGCGACGCTGGTCTCCGGCGATCCCAGACTGAAGCCTTTGCTGGAAGACGCGAAGACATTGAAGCTCGCTGGTGCGGAGCCTCCGAACTCACAGGCGCGCGTGCTGCGCGATGCGGTGGTTTATTGCGGCAAGAAAAGCACAACGTGCGACTTCGTCTTCCTGACCGCCTCCGGCATCGCAAACGAAGGCGCAGCGCAGGACCACTAGCCACTACTCGCCGGGATGATAGGTGCGTTCGGTGTGGCCGCGGAGCTGGTCGGGGTAGAACAGGACCTCGCGCAGGTTGCCGCTGGCGTAGCGTTCGGCTTCGTCGTTGAAGTGTTTCGAGTCGGGGTGGCCGCTTTCGCCGCCGCAGGTGATGGCGCGGGCGTAGACGCGTTCCGGGCCGAACTCCACCACTGCGACGAAGCTGTTGCCGCTGGTGCCGTAGCGCTTTTTTGTCCCCGGATAGGCGCGCGCCGCGAACGATGCGAGCGAGCCCCAGGTCGCGCCGGCAAACGGCACGGGCATGCTCGGCCTGGCGTCGTCGAATGCCTGCACGATGGCAGCATCGTTGCGCTGGTAGCGATTGATCTCGCCCCACGGCGTCTTCCACGTCCCAAAGTCGGCGGCCAACTTGTCGCTCGCGGTCTGCAGCGATGTCAGTAGCGTGGCAGCAGGAACTTTCGTCGCGACGTAATCTTCCCACAGCATGCCCGACGCACGTGCCTCGCGGGCGACAGGCGTGCCGGCTGCTTCGCCCCAGTAAATCGCGAGTGATTCTGCGATAGAGTCGGCGCCCCACGTGAAGCCCCACGCGCGCAATGTGGCGATCTGGTCGGCCAGCGCGGCATGTTGCGGATCGTCCGCGGGCAGCGCATCGTAGGCCTTCAGCAGCGCGGGGATGGTGCGCGCAAACCACGGCTGATAAGGATCGAATGCTGCAGCAAGCAACCCGTCCAGCGTGAAGTCCTTCTTGTTGTTGAGCACGCGTGTCATGTGCACGCCACGTGAAGTCTCCACGCCCTGTTCGACATACGGCGGGTAGTCGGCGCGCTTCAGCGAGCTTTCGCCCGCGCCGTTCCATGGGCTGTTGTTGACGTTGCCGAGCCACCCGCTGTGCGGGTTCTTCAGCTGCGGAATCTGCGCAAGCGGCATCAGTCCCTGCCAGTCCGTCGCAGGATTACTGCCATCGACCGGCTTGGTGAAGTCGTAACGCGTGTCGCGTTCAGGAATGAAGTTGCCATGCCAATAGGCAATGTCGCCGTTCGCGTCGGCAAAGATGGTGTTGTTCGACGAATTCGCCATCAGCGCCATGGTGTCGCGATAGTCCGCGTAGGTACGGGCCTTCGTGCGCAGGTAGCTTTGCTCTAACGCGGGAACCGGCTTGTTCATCAGCTCGATGGAAACCCACGCCTCGCCGTCGGCACGCACGACGGGACCGCGGTGATCAAACTTCGCGTCAAAGCTGCGCTGCCGCAGGGTGCCATCTGTAGCCTTGTACTGCAGCATGATGCGCCGCGTCACGAACGGCCTGACCTTGTCACCGAACTTATAGCCCGTGACGGTGTTGCCGGTTCGCACAAGGGTGTTTCGAAACTCGTCGATAGCATCGACGTTGCTGCTGGTGTGCATCCACCCGGCGCGGTCATTAAAGCCCTGGTAGATGAAGAACTGCCCCCATGTCACTGCTCCATACGCGTTCAGGCCCTCGTCGCTCTGCATCTGCAACTCGCTGCGAAAGAAGAACGAGGTGTGCGGATTGATGAGGAGCAGCGCATGGTGCGACGTGGTGTTCGCCGGAGCGATGGCGGCGCCGTTCGATCCACCGGGCTCGACCTCGCGGTTGACCTGCGCCAGTTGCGCGACCGTTGCGTTGCGCTGATCGATGCGGCTTTGGGCCGGACTCTTTGCACCGTAGAAGCTTTCCAACTCTCGCAGGTTCACGCGTTCAATATCGCCGCCGATAGAGCCCTCGGTAAACGACAGCGCCATCCATGGCTCGAAGTGCGTGATCACACGCGCGTGCGTCTCGGGATGCTTACTTAGATAGAAGTTGGCGCCGTCCGCCCACGCCTCCATCAGCGACTTCAGCCATGCAGGGCTTGCGGCGAAATCCTGCTGCAGCACCGCTGGATCGATGAAGAGCTGCTGCCGCAGATCCTGCCAGATCTTTCCTTCGCCTTCAGCTTCAGCCAGGCGGCCAAGCGAGACCAGGTAATTCGTCTCCACCCGGTTGAAGTCGTCTTCGCACTGTGCATAGATCATGCCGAAGACCGCGTCTGCGTCGGTTTTGCCGTGGACGTGCGCGATGCCCCAGGTGTCCCGCACGACCGTGGTGGCACGCGCATGCGCACTCCAGCGCGCAGACTCCGGCAGACTGGCGCTGACAGATCCCTTCTGCGCGTGTGCGGCGGTGAAGGCAAGACACAGCGACACGAGGGCGACAGCAAATCTCATCAGGGATAGCTCCGGCGGTGTTCTGAATCTAGCTGCTCGCCGACGGTTCTGTCATCTCAGGTTGATACGGCTCAGCGCAGCACAAATGCGTACAGCGTGTCGCCGGCCGCAGCCGTGATGTACTGCTGCCCATCCAGTTCAAAGGTTGTCGGGCCGTTGGTCACGGCATTCCCCAGACCGGCGTGCCAAAGGATCGCGCCGGTGGCCGCGTTGAAGGCGACGAGGCTTGAAACCGTGTCGCCGGTGAACAGCACGCCTCCCGCAGTGGTCAGGCTGCCGGACCGCGCGCTGCCGGACGGCCACACGTGTTCCCACCGAATCTTTCCCGTTTTGTAGTCGAGTGCCCGCAGAGCAAAGCGCGAGTAGCCGCCGCGGTCGTTGCCTGCCCATCCCTCGGGCTTCTTGTTGTTGTCGAAGACGTAGTAAACGCTGTACGCGTCTGAGGCCGAAACGTAGAACAAGCCCGTTAAAGGATCATAGGACGGCGGAAACCAGTTGGCTGCCCCGCCCTGGTTGGGCGACACGAGGGAGCCGTTCGGCGTAGGCATCTTACCCGGATTGGGAATGGGTTGGCCCTTGTCGTTCAGTCCGAGCGTCCAGCTCTGCTTGGCAAAGGGCGTGCTGACGAGTGCCTTGCCATCGGTGCGATCGATCAGAAAATACCAGCCGTTACGGCTGGCCTGCGCCAGCAGCTTGCGTCTCTGCCCGTTGAGTACACCGTCGATAAGGATTGGTGTCTGCACCGCGTCCCAGTCGTGCGTGTCGTGCGGATTGGGCTGGAAATACCAGACGAGTTTGCCGGTATCGGGGTTCAATGCGCAGATGGTACCGGTGTAGAGATTGTCGCCCGGTCGCGCCTCGCCGTTGATGACGGGCTGCGCGTTGCCCGTGCCGAAGAAGTATAGGTTCAGGTCCGGATCATACGTTCCGGGAACCCACGTCATACCGCCGCCGTGCATCATGGCCTCGTCATTGGGCCACGTCTTTGCCTCGGGCGTGCCGGGGTCAGGATGTGTGTACCAGCGCCACTGGAGAGCCCCGGTGTCAGGATCATGTGCCTCGACAAAGCCGGGCTGATCGAAGTCATCGCCGGAGATACCTGTCAACACATGGTTTTTGACGATGGTTGGCGGCACGGTCCCGAAGTTGTACCTGGCGCGATTTGTGCCGGGCTCGCCGATTTCGCTGTGCCACTTTTCCTTGCCGGTCGCAGTGTCGATTGCGACAAGGTAGCAGTCTGTCGTCTCGAAGTAGAGCGTATTGTCGCGGACGGCGACACCCCGGTTTCCGATGGAGTCACCGCCCTTCGTCTGCCAGTCGAACTGCCAAAGCTTGACGCCGGTTCGAGCGTCCACCGCCCACACGTGGCTCGGGACGGTGAAGTACAACACGCCATCCACCTCGAGCGGAGTGGCGGAGATGCGCCGTCCGCCGCCGGTAGTTTCCGCTACGCGAAATGTCCAGGCCAGCTCAAGCTGTTTGACCGTGTTGGTGTTGATTTTCGCTAACGGGCTGAAGCGACGGCCGGTCAGGTCACCGTTGTAGGTGGGCCAGGCGCCATTAGCAAGGCTGGGCAGGCTTGCGTCCGCTGCCGGAGCTTTCTGCACCGCGGGCACACGTGCATCGGAGGGATCGCGCTTGGTGGTGTCATGCGGGTTGTTGGTGTTCACCGGCATCTGCGCGGCGAGGGGCAAGCATACCGCGAGAAGCAGTGCAGGCGTGAGAACGTTCATCGTGGAGCCGGTCATTTCAGAGTGTCCAGGTATGCGGTCAGGTTGTGGATGTCGGCGTCCGTGTACTTGTCCAGCAGGGCCTCGTGCGCGGCGAATGGGTCGACGGTCGTGACGATCGTGCCAGGCGTGCGGCTGAACGTGCGCGAGACGCCGTCGGCACCGCGCAGTGTCACGTTGAAGTCGTCAATGCGGACGACATCGCCGGTATAGGTCTTTCCACCACGCAGCTTCACCGTGACCTGCACTTTCTGCTTCACGCCGATGCCACTGTTTGGGAACAGGAACTTCTGCTGGAGCGCAGCCGTCGTGTACCGGCTGGCTACGCCGGCCAGATTGCCGGTCGGCGAGTGGCACTTGTTGCATCCGCCCGCGCCATTAAAGAACGCCTCGCCTGCCTTGGCGTTTCCGCTCAGCAGGCCGGTCGGCTGGTCGTTGTAGCCGCTACGCAGGATCTTGTTGATGTTCAGCGTAAGGAACTGCGACAGGTCCGCCAGATCCTTGTCGCTGAACTTGTAGTTATGCTGCGGCAGCGTACGCAGCAGCGGGCCGAGATCTTTGCCATGCAGGTTCTCGCGGCGGTCCTTCAGGACTGCCTCTGAGCGCAGCATGTCTGGCCCGGCGGGTGTGCCCCGCGCATCGTCGCCATGGCACCGCGCGCAATTCGCCGCGTAGATCTTTGCGCCGCGATCCGCCGAGGCGGGATCGACAACCGCCCTGGGAAACTGGCCGAACGCAACCGCGCAGCTACCAGACAAAACCGCGAACCACACACCATGCCGAAAATACCTGCTCAAAGCTCAGAACCCCAAAGTGACCTGCCGCATGCCCATCGCTCCGGCGCCAGCGCCAGAAGCAAGCGTGCGTTCCTTTATACTTGGTCGCCAGCATGATAGGCGAGGATGCCGGGAGGCCAGTTTGAACCGTCGGGAGTTTGGCCGTACTTTTGTTGGAGCGGCACTCGGAGTCGGTGCTTCCGCGTGCGCAGCATCGTTCCAACCAGCGAAGACCGCTTCTACACAGCGGTTCTCCGTGATGCTGTGGGCGCTTGGCAGAACGATTACGATGGAGCGCCGGCTGGAGATTGCTGCCGAAGCGGGCTATAACGGCGGCGAGTTGACCAACGAATGGCGCGCCTGGTCCGCTGACGAACGCAAGCGGATGGCCGCGAAGGTCAAATCACTCGGACTGACGTTTGACCTGATCTTCCCCGTGAATGCCCCGCTGACCGATCCAACACAGCGTGCGCGGCTTACGGCGGAACTCCGCGAAGCCATTCCAGTGGCGCAGGAGATCGGCTGCCCGCAGTTCGGCTTTCGCTCTGGCCCGCGCATCGCCGGACAATCGCCCGAGCAGCAGAAGCAATCGATCGTGGACGGCCTGAAGACGGCGGTCGACCTGTGCCGCGAACACAGGATCGAAGTGATCCTCGAGCCCATCGACCTGATCGAAGCGAAAAACGAAGCCGTCAACTCTGTCGCCGAGGCGCTCGCCATCACGCACGAAGTCGGCGATCCATCGATCAAGGTGTTGTACGACTTCTACCATGAGCAGCGCGGCGTCGGGAACCTGATCGACACACTGCAGAAGAACATCGCGGATGTCGGGCTGGTCCACATTGCTGATGTACCCGGAAGACACTATCCCGGCACGGGCGAGATGAACTATAGCAACATCTATCGTGCGCTCGCGGCGCTGCACTACAACCGCTACATCTGCATGGAATTCCTGCCGCTGGGCGATCCTCTGGCCGAGTTGAAGACAGCTCGTCTGCAGGCGATCTCCGCGATGCAGTCGGCCTGATCCGGCGGCGCTCCTCTATACTTCAGTCGCGGAACATCTACCTTATCTGCAGTACGCCCGGAGGGCTCCTTGAACCGTCGTGACTTTCACAAGCTGTCCCTTGCTGCCGCCGCGGCGCCCCTGCTGCCCGGACTTGGCGCATGGGCCGCGCCCGCACCCGCACCTGCTGCGAAGTTCTCTGTCATGCTGTGGACGCTGCCCAAAGAGACGACATTCGAGCAGAAACTGCAGATGGTTTCCGACGCCGGGTTCAGCAGCGGCGAAGTCGGCAACGAATACGAGAAGTGGACGAACGAGGAGTGGGACCGCAACCTGGCGAAGTTGCATGCCCTCAACCTGACGGTCGACAGCGCCGTCCCGGGACGCAATCCTCTTGCGAACCACGACAAGCGCACGGCGCTGCATGACGACCTGATCAAAGCAATCCCGGGAGCCAAGCGCCTGGGCTGCAAGCAGTTCATCTATACCGCCTACACCCGCGTTCCAGAGCAGACGCCGGAGCAGCAGCGTGCCGCCATCGTGGACTCGTTGAAGTATGCAGCGGACCTGCTCGAAAAAGACCAGATCGAGATCGTGCTGGAACCGATCGACTTGCTGGAGTACAAGTTGGAAGCCGTGCCCAGTGTGTCCGAAGCGTTCGAGATTACACGCGCTGTAGGCAGCCCGCTGGTAAAGGTTTTGTACGACTTCTACCACGAGCAAAAGCAGGCCGGTAACCTGATCGACAAGCTGCAGAAGAACATCGACCAGGTGGGCCTGGTGCACATTGCCGACGTTCCCGGACGCCACCATCCAGGCACCGGGGAAGTGAACTACGACAACATCTACAAGAAGCTGGCCGAGCTGAAGTACGACCGCTACATCTGCATGGAATTCATGTCGATCAAGGATCCCGTCGCCGAGCTAAAAGCAGCGCGATTGGAAGCGATCGCCGCGATGCAGTCGGTGTAGCTACAGTTATGACGCAGCAAAGCTGGGTGCCCCACATCGCGATCTTGAGATGTGGGCTCTTGGGCCTGATGAACTCCAACCCACTCTGGCTATCTGCGACGCTTTGGCTTGCCAGTTGCTTTGACTGAAGACTTCTTGCTGCCCTTTGCCCCATGGGCAGTCGCGGCCTTGGCAACGCTGCGTGTTGCTGCGGAGGCGCGTCGGCCACGCCCTGCGGAAGCAAGCCTGACCGGCTCGGCGACGTACATCTTGCGGCCGAGCGGCAACACGGCAGAGCGCAGGTGATTCCACTGCCGCAGATCTTCCGTGGTCACATTGAAGCGGTCAGCCACGGTAACCAGCGTGTCGCCGCGCCGTGGCGTGTACTGCAGGGGATGCGAACCGCTGCCGGCCACCGGGATGACGAGGTTGTCGCCCTCTTCAATGGCGGGATCGTCCTGCCGGTCGTTGGCTGCGAGGATGTCGGACTCGTTCACGTGGAATAGCTGCGCCACCTGCGGCAGGGTCTCGCCGGCCACCACCTCGTGGAAGCGCCATGACGATCGTTTGTCTTCGGGGATGGCCGCGATGCGATCGGTGAACTCCTGCATCGTGCCGGCAGGAATGTGCAGGTCATACGTGATGTCGCGAGGCGTGCTGAGGCGCAGCAGGGCCGGGTTCAACGCGACCAGATTCGAGAGCGTCGTACCGGTCACATCTGCAGCAAGCCGCAAGTCCATCGCGTAGTTTACCGGCACGGTATCGAACTGCACCGCCTGGTCGGGCGTGTAGCGGTTCAGGCCGTACTTCTCAGGATTCTTTGCCATGATGATGGCGGCAAGGATCTGCGGGACGTAGTTCTTCGTCTCCTTCGGCATGGCATTGCGGCGATACAGTTGCCAGAAATCGGCATAGCCCGTCCGCATGACTGCGCGCTGCACGTTCCCCGGACCCCAGTCGTAACCGGCCATCGCAAGGTACCAATCGCCAAACTGGTTATAGAGGCTCTTGATGTACCGCGCGTAGGCGCGCGAGCTCTTTTCCGGGTCGAAGCGCTCGTCGAAGTAGCCATTACGTTGCAGTCCGTAGGCCCCCGTCGGCATGAACTGCCACATGCCTCCCGCTCCGCTGCTGGCGTTAACCACCTGCGGCTGAAATCCAGACTCGGCAACCGCAAGGTAGATCAGATCCTGCGGCACGCCTTCCTCCTTGAGCACGTTCTGGATCCGCTCGCGATATTTGCCGGCGCGCTGCAGCGATGCGACCATGTGCGCCTTGAACGTGGCGGAGTTTGCGAAGGCGTTAATGTATCCGGCAACTTCGTCGTTAATGACGAGCGGCAGGTCCGAAGTCACGTCCAGCGTGCTCTTCAGGCTGGCGGTCAGTTCAGGACTCGTCTTGAATGTGAGTTCGTCGGCCACATCGATTGGCGCGGCTTCCGTCTTCGGGCTGAAGCCGTTGCCCTGTTTGAGCGCATCCATCTCGAGCGCGTTCACGGCATCTACGGTGCGCTCGAACTCATCGTTCAGCACCGGGTCGGCCTTGATGTCGAGCCCGCTGGAAAGCATGAGGTCGACAGCGAAATCGAAATCGAGCCGGGCTGCATCCAGCCGTCCGCCGCGATAGTCGTCCACGCCCGACCTGTAGCTCTTGTCTACTTGCGCGATCAGCGAGGCGACGCGTGGATTCGCTGCCTGCTCGGCTGTTGCGGCGTTGTCGCCACCGACCGTCTTCGGCAGCGCGGGGGCGGTGACGTTCGGCGGCGGTGGAGGCTTCGGTGCGGCCGTGGCCTGCTCATCCGGGCATCCCGCCAGAAGGACCGTCGATGCAGTTCCCAGCAGCAGGAGCAGCGATCGGACTGTGCAAGCGGCCCAGCGGCACCGGTTCATGAACACACGGTTATTGTATCGGGACGGGCACAGCCGAGTGACCGATCGCCCCGCGCACGTGCATCGCGGGTTGCGCTGGGGTAATCTAACCACCTACCTATGCGCATCTTTCGCGCCACCGCAGCTGCTTTGTTCGGAGCCTTTGTCACACTCGCGTTCTACCTTGCGTGGTTCTTCAAGTTCACGCACCAGAACACGCCGTGGGACGGCGCGCCCCACACGTTCATCGCGCTGACGTGCGTGGTAGCAGCGATCCTCGGCCTAGCCGGTGGCTATCTTGCGGCCCTGCTCGCACCGGAAACGCCCCGCGGATCGGCGGAGGGTGCGGCCGGCTTTATCGCCCTGGCAGCTCTGTTTGCAGAAACCCACACGCCGGGCCAGCACCACTACGCGCAGATGGTTGCGCTGCTGGTAGCTGCACCTGCGGCTTACTTCATCGGACGTTCGCGCAGGCCCGTCGCGGCGCCGCTGGCAGTCTCCCGCTAGGAAATCTGCCGCTGTGACGAGCAGATACAGGTCAGTGCTGATCGCGCTGGGCTCGCGGCCGGTGGCACCGATGAACGGTGGGCACCAGCCCTTGACGACTCTGCCCGCCCGCTTGCGTGCTGCGCGAGCAGCTCTGGACGAGAACGGCGATGCTTCAAGGTGCTCACCTCGGCGAGCGTGAGAGAAGGTAAGCTGCCTGCATGGCTTTTCTAACTGATCGTCGCGGCTTTCTCCGGACCTCCGCAAGCATCGCCGCGGGTGCTGCTGTTGTTTCGCGCACGAACATGTTCGGGCAATACACCAAGCGCGAGCTGACGGCGCGGCCCACGCCCGCCGACCGCCTCTTCCGCTCGGCTGCGGTTGAGGAGGCAATCACCTCAGTGAGCCGCGCGATCGCCGACCCTGATCTTCGGACGATCTTCGCTAATTGCCTGCCGAACACGCTGGACACCACCGTTTTTCCCGGCACGCGTGAAGGCAAGCCTGACACCTTTGTCATCACTGGCGACATCGATGCGCTGTGGCTCCGCGATTCCTCGGCGCAGATGCACCCCTACCTGCCGTTTGTGAAGCAGGACGCAGCGCTCGCCCGCGTAGTCGAAGGGCTGATCCACCGCCACGCCGCCTGCATCCTGCTGGACCCGTATGCCAACAGCTTTCGACGCAACCCGACCGATCCGCCCTTGGAGTGGGCGGTTCACGACGCGACCGACAAAAAGCCGGGTGTGGGTGAGCGCAAGTGGGAGGTTGATTCACTGTGCTACCCGCTGCGCCTGGCGCATGGCTACTGGAAGGCGACCGGAAGAACAGCCGTGTTCGACACGGAGTGGGTCGATGCGGCGAAGCTGATTGTCGCCACATTCCGGCAACAGCAGCGCTTGCGCGATCGCGGACCGTACCACTTCCAGCGCCGCGCCGAAAACCCCACAGACACCCTACTGCTGAGCGGCTATGGCGCGCCCACGCGGCCGAACGGCATGCTGCACTCCATGTTTCGCCCGTCCGACGACGCGTGCAACTATCCGCTGTTTGTGCCTGCGAATCTGTTCGCCGTAAGTGCGCTGCGCATGCTGGCGGAGATCGCCTCTGCGATCCATCAGGCGCAGCTGGCCTCGGACGCAACGGCGCTCGCGGGTGAAGTCGCGACGGCAACGGAGGCCAATGGTCAGTTCACGCATCCCACGCGTGGCGATATCTATGCCTACGAGATCGACGGCTTCGGCAACATGAACCTCATGGACGACGCCAACGCGCCCGGCTTGCTGAGCATCGGGTATCTCACCGGTGCGAACAGTTCGATCGTCCAGCGGACGCGGGCTTTCGCACTGTCGGCTGACAATCCGTACTTCTTCAAAGGCAAAGCTGCTGAAGGCATCGGTGGACCACACGTGGGTCTGGGCTTCATCTGGCCGATGGCCATCATGATGCGCGCGCTCACCAGCAATGACGATGCCGAGATTGTCACCGCCCTGCGCACCCTGCGCGATACAACTGCAGGCACGCACTTCATGCACGAATCGTTCCAGATGGACGACCCCGCCAACTACACGAGGCCGTGGTTCGCCTGGGCCAACACGCTGTTCGGCGAGCTGATCCTCAAGGTCTACAAGGACAAGCCCGCGCTGCTGCGTGCGCCGCTCGGGTAGTCTTTATTGCTTCAGCAGAATGCTTCGCCAGAAGGCCGCGTGCGCGTCGTCGAGCACCGGATGCTCACTCGGCATATCGCCCAGTTCAAACACCGGACCGTGATCGCCTGTGACCGGAGCCCACGCTGCACCCGGCTTACCGGTGGATGCGAACTGTATCCATGCCTCCGACGCAGTATGGCTTACGAGTCGGTCCGTCTCGTTGTAGTCACGGTCATGGACTGTGCTCAACGTGCTGAAGAAGTACGGCACGTCGGCAGTGTGGTGCGCGCGGTACTCGGGATGCGCCTTCCATGGCGGCACACGTGTGAAGTCGTACAGGTAAACAGGCGACCGCCGGTGCGTCTTCCACGCCTGCGCCCAGAGCGCTGTAATCATCAGGTTACGATCACGAGCGGCCGCGATCTGCGAGCGTGATGCTTCGGCTTCATCTGCAGCCGGATAGAGTGAAAGGAACCGCTCAGCATCCACGCCATACTTCTTCGCCGCGTCGGAACGAAAGTCTGCCGGGGACATTTTGCCGTAGGTCGGCGAAGCGCTGCCTTCATCGGCCACCCACCCCACGAGTACCGGCACGTCGCTGCCGACCGGGTTCCGCAGATCGCTCCCTGGCTGTTCGGGCAGCAGGCTGCCATCGACCACGGGACGACGCGCGTCGCCGGGTACGTCGGTCGCATTCAGCAGTGCTTCAGCAGACATGGCACGCAGGGCCTGCAGTCCACCGTGTGCAGCCGTCCACCGATCGCCTGCAGCAGCCGCTTCTGCCAGCGGCTTGACAGGCATGGCGGGCCAGAGCAGCGGGTCGCTGTTCATGACCGCGCGTTGAAACAGGCCTTTGGCGGCGGGGGATGCGAGCAGTTCGGCCACACTCTCGGCACCGGCGGACTGGCCCGCCACCGTCACCCGCTGCGGATCGCCGCCCATCGCCCCGATGTTCTCCTGCACCCACTTGAGAGCGGCGATCTGATCTGCCATGGCGTAGTTGCCAGCGCTGTGTTGCGGCGACTCCGCCTGTAAGGCCGAGCTGGCAAGGTATCCGAAGACTCCGAGACGGTAGTTCACCGTCACAACGACAAGGCCCCGCTTCGCCAGGGCGGTTCCGTCGTAGGAGGCAATCCCGCCCGAACCCTCGACAAATCCACCTCCGTGCAGAAATACCAGCACGGGATGCGGCTTGCCTGTCTTCGCCGGAGCCCAGATGTTCAGGTAGAGACAGTCTTCGTTCGTCTCGTTCTGCACCATGAACGCCTCGGTCCACGGTGGCTTGGAATGAGACAGCTTCTGCATGCAACTCGCACCCAGGCGGCTGGCAGCAAGCGGCGCGGCGCTGGGCTGCACGGGCTGTGGCAGCTTCCACCGCAGGTTGCCGACGGGTGGTGCGGCATACGGCACACCAAGGAAGACCCTCACGTCGCCCGCCCGCGTACCGAGCAGGTCGCCGCTGGCGGTGTGTACCGCGGTGATCTTCTGAGCCTGTGCCGCGGTCAGCAGCAGAGCGGCCAACGGCAGGCCTTGTTTCAGCCACTTCATCCTGTACTCCTGCGTGTGACGATTCGCGTCGAATGATACGCACCGGCCCCTGCCAATGGCTATTACGACCTTGTCGAAACGGGGTCGTCTTCGCCGTTGACCTGCGTCCTCTGCCGCCGTATTGTTATCTCGCTCGCCCGGATCTCACATGAAATGTTTTACTTGGGTTCGGTCGCGCCTGTGGGCGCGCGCTGTGCCCCTTCTCACCCTGGTCATCATAGGTTGCGGGTCGACCAACCCTGCGGACTTCGATCCGAAGCTGCAGTACGCGAGCATGTCGGCGGCGCTGCCCGATCCGTTGGCCCACTACACCACGACCGGCGACGTAACACCCCTGCGCGATCCGTCGATCATTCACGTGGGCGGAACCTACTACCTCTTCAGCACCGATCTCAACAGCTCACTCGATGGCAACCACCTGCCGATCCGTTGCTCCTCTGACGCGATCAACTGGAAGATGTGCGGGTACGTGTTCTCGGACCGCCCCCAATGGGTCAAAAATGAGTACGCCGGGATCGCCGATCTTTGGGCTCCGGACATCTCTTATTTCAACGGTTTGTACCACGTCTATTACACCGTTGACCTCTACAATTCCAGCGCTGCATCCATCGGCCTGGCGACGAACACGACCCTCGATCCGGGCGATCCAAACTACAAGTGGGTGGACCAGGGCGAGATTTTAAACAGCGGAAGCACGCCATGGGTGGCTGCGATCGATCCCAACATCGTGACGGACGATGAAGGCAACGTCTGGCTGACGTACGGCAGTTATGCCACAGGCATCTTCCAGCAGCAGGTAGACCCTACGTCAGGACGTTTGATCCAGGGCGGCACCATTTATCACCTGGCCGAGCGGCCGGGATCGCCTGACGCTCCTATCGAAGCAGCGTCGATCATCCATCACGGCGGCTACTACTACCTGTTTACCTCCGTGGATTACTGCTGCAGAAGTAATCCGGCTGACAGCGACTACAAAGAGGCAATGGGGCGATCGACCAGCGTGCATGGCCCATTTGTCACCATGCAGGGCAGTCCCATGCTGCAGGGCTATTCGACCGTTCTGCTTTCGAAGAACTCTGCCTGGAGTTCGGCGGGTGGCGGGACGGCGTACATCGATCCGGCAAACGGCGACACCATGATCGCGTTCCACGCATTCAATACACAGGCGAACTATGCCGTCCAGCTCTGGGTCAAGCACTTCACCTGGGTCAACGACTGGCCGCTGCTGGAGCAGTAACGCTCACGGAACAACCGGCGCTGCCGTTGACTTGGCGGGCTTTTCTTGCGCCTGTCCCGGTAAGGTGTCGCGATCTTCATTCCAGTTGGTCACGATCGACCGCACCACCACGTCACCGACTCGAAACGCTGTATCGAGCGCCGGCAGAAAGGCACCGTAATGAGTGATCTTGGTTTCGGCAAGGCTCTCGGCGGCGGTGATGCCTTCACGTTGCTGGTCGTAGTTGCTCGCGGTGCGAAGCACCAGGACGCGGTTTACGTCGACCTTGCCGGCGCGTGACAGCCACGTCAGCGACTGCAGCGTGCCCGTATCTTCCATGCCGCAGATGGCGTACGTTCCTTCGCCGCCGGTCTGGTACTTCACCCAGTCCCGCGCCCATTGATTCATCAGCTTGCCGTGCCAGAATGTGCTGGCGCTCAGGTTGTCGCCGCGCAGCACAAATGGAGGGCGCTTTGCTATGTCTCCCGCAAAGCTTTGGCGACGCTCACGGATGTCGGTTGTGTCGGGCAGCTTTACGTTCTGTGTCAGCCGAAATGCCCAATCGACGAGCCGTGTATTCAGATGGAATGCGATGCCGTTCTCGTCGGTGCGCGGCTGTTCGTAGGGCACGCTCTTGCGCAGCGGAACGTAGCCGGTAGGCCAATCCTTCGGAGCTTCGCGCGGATCGATCTCATGCGCGATGTCCCCATCAACCACCCAGTCAGACCAGACCGCCGAGCCGAGCGACCCCGTTTTCGGATCGATGCCTCCAATCCCCGCGATCAGCCAATAGGCATGCGTCAGGTCAAACCGGGGATCGCTGCCCAGGGCCATGATGGTCGATGCGGCACGCGCCGTGCCGATGCCGGTCACGATGCCGAGCACGCCATCGTCGTTCATCATCGCGTCGTGGTACGCGGACGGCAACGGAAAGCGCCGCGTCAGATGCTCGCCCTCGGCCCAGTGCTGAAACTCGCCAGGCGCGTCGCCGGTGTCGTTGCCAATCTCAAACATCGTGACGACGACCACTTTGACAGGAATGCGTGCGGGAACCTGCGCAGCGGCAGACAGACCGGCAAGCAGCAGAGGAGCAGCAAAAACGAGGCGCATGAGGTCATGCTACCGCTTCGTGGTCTGCTGCAAATTCGGCTTTAAGCCTTTGGAAAGGGGTTGCTGTACAGGTTGTCCACCAGCCGCTTGGTAACGCTGTAGCAATCGCACGAAGCCTCGATCAGGCGGGGGCGATCGATGATCTCGACACGGGCGCGCCTATAGCGAATAAGGCCGTTGCGTTGCAGTGCACCAGCAACAAGGGCGACGGTCGTGCGGCGCGTGCCCAGCATCTGGGACAGCGTTTCCTGCGTCAGGTTGACGGTGTCCTGCTCCAGGCGATCGGCCGCGGTCAGCAGCCACCGCGCCAGCCGTTCGGATGCCTGGTGCAGGCGGTTGCAACCGGCGATCTGGCTGAGGGTCAGCATCTGCTGCTGCACCGATTGCAGGGCCAGGCTGCGAATCTCTTCTGATTCATCAAACAGCCGCCGCAAGTCAGCCATCGGAATGCGATAGCCCATTCCGTTCACCTGCATCATGCAATCGGCCACGGGAGCGTAGGTGCCAAGCAACGCTGGTCCGCCCATCAGCGCTTCCGTGCCGTTCATGCCGATCTCGGCTGACCCACCGTCTTTTACGCCGACAACATACGACGCGACGCCCTCGGTCAGCAGGTACGCGTAGTGGATCGGCTCGTCTGCTTTGGCCAGCAGCGTGCCTTGTGTCAACTCCACCATCCGGGCATGGGCGAGCACCTGAGCGCGTGCCGCAGGGCTAAGTGCCTCGATCAACCGGTTCGTTTTTGGCATAGCTCCTCCTTCGCGGCCGCTCGGGCAGGCAACTGCGGACCTAAACCCATCCGTGTGTTACTGATGCAAGCTTTGAGGGGCGTCGCCATACGTTACAAACCGGATATTACGGTTGACTCCTCGCCGCTGACTGTCTGCTGTGTAACACTGCAAACAAGGTTGGCGTCTTTTCAGCCAAATCGAGCCACAAAATCCCGTATCTGTCGGCTGAACAACATACTTAGGCCGACTAAACGACTTAACGTACGAAGGCCGAACCCTTTAGGTTCGGTGTTCACGTTGCCATCAGCGCGCCCCCCGGCGCTCCTTGCAGCCTGTGCAATCTGCAAGGAGCTTCATGGCACCCCTTGGTAATCGCCTGCTCGACAGTCTTTCTCCCTCCCTCGTAGAGGCGATCATGGCTGCTTCACGAATCGTGGATCTGCCACAGCGGACCATGATGGCCCTTTCGGGAGAAGTGCCTCCCTATTGTTATTTGTTGACGCAGGGTGTCGCTTCTATTGTCGTCACGATGCCGGAAGGTGGGTCGGCTGAAGTCGGCATGGTCGGCAACGAGGGTCTTGTCGGAGCCGTTGCCCTGCTGGGTCCATCTGCGGGCGCGGCGGAAACGTTCATGCAGATCGATGGCAGGGGCTTCCGCATCCCGACCAAGGTGATGCGTAGCATGTTCGACGACTCGGGCGAACTGCGCTCCCGTGTCCTGCAGTTCGTCCAGTTTCAGCTGAACGTCACCGGCCAGATCTCCGCCTGCAACCGGCTGTATGAGGCCGAGGCCCGGCTGGCACGATGGCTGCTGACCGCTTCTGATCTCACCCAGTCGGACATGCTCAAGCTGACGCAGGAGTTCCTCGCGCAGATGCTGGGCAGCCAGCGCACCACGGTCGCCCTGGTCGCAGGCATTCTGCAGAACCGCGGTCTCATCCAGTACAGCCGCGGAAAAGTCCGCATCCTGAACCGGGACGGTCTGGAAAAGGCGGCTGCCGAGGGCTATCGCGTGACCAAAGATGCACTGCAAAAGCTCTATCTCTAAGGTTTTTGCTGCATCAAGGACTTCGCGCCGATATGTTTGGTATAAGGCAGACGCGCTCTCTGCCAAGTTTCAGACTTTGATAGCTTCCGGTTAGGAGAAAACCATGTCAGGCGGTCACGATGGTAAATCGTCGGTGCTGTCATTCAGTCGTGATTCGACTCTTCTGATGACGCGAACGTTGCTTCTGGAGCGCGCCGGATGCACGGTCATCGGGGCTGCGAACCTGCAGGAGTTTCGCACACGCCTGCTCAGCCAGCCAGTCGACCTGATCCTGCTGTGCCAGTCTATTTCCGCTGAAGAATGTGAGTCGGCTGCGAACTTCGCCAGGGAGCACGCTCCATCAGCCCGCCTGCTCCTCATGTTCACGCGCATCGGAAAGTGTGTTCCCGACCAGGCCGACGTTCTGCTGGACGCGCATGCCGGTCCCAGGGTGTTCGTCGAGACAGCGCAGCGCATGCTGGCCAATTCTGCCAGCCATTCGCTCTAGACACCCTTCTTTTGCGGCTCCCAGATAAACTTGTGTACCTGCAGCGACAGCCTCGCAGGCAATCCATCCTCCAGCATCCATCCCACCAGCTCACGCGCGTCCAGTTCCATGTTGTCGGCGATCCGCAGCGGCGAAGGCTGTTGCAGGAAAGCTGGTGACAGCAGGATGGAGCCAAGTGTGCCTTCAGCCATCCTCGTCGCGAGATGTTCGCGAATGAAGTCACGCGCAAAGTCGTAGTCGCGCCGGTCGCGTAGCACAAACTTCACCTCGTCACGCACGCTGAGCGTGTCCAGGTTGCTCATGCGGAACGAACCGAATGCGCTGCCGCTGCCGGGACATTTCACATCGACGATCTTGTGTACCGCAGGCGGAACTTCGCCCAGCGGACGCTCGCCGCTGGTCTCCATCATCAGCGTGTAGCGGGTCTTCGGGTCGGCCAGCAGGCGATGCATCAGGGGCAGCAGCTCGCGCTCGTGCAGCATGGGCTCGCCACCGGTGAACTCGATCAGCGGGCACGGCGCCAGGCCTTCGATTTGCGCGACGACTTCGTCCTCGGTAAACGGCTGGCCGCCGGTGAAGGTATAGGTCGAATCACACCACGAGCAACGCAGGTTACACCCGGCAAACCGCACAAAAATGCACGGCACACCGGTGAAAGACGACTCGCCCTGCACGGATTTGTAGAGTTCGATCAGGCGCATAAGCGAGAGGGCGGTGCCATGAGCGCCGCTCTTATTGTTGTACCAACAGGCGGGGGCGGCAAGCCCGCGATACACTAACAGCCGAATGGAAGCGCAGACCAGGACAGATGCCGTGGCGACCACCGCGGAAGAAGAACGCCACGAAACTCTGCCGGAGTCGCTCGCCGGGCTGGCCTATGTGCTGGTCGCGGGCCTGTTCGTAATGACGTTTCTGTTTCAGAATTTCGCCATTCCATCCGGCTCCATGAAGAACACGCTGCTGGTCGGCGACCACGTTGTGGTGGATCGCATCACGCTTGCTCCTCGCACGAAGTGGATGCCGCTCGAGTTCCAGCGCCCGGTGCGCCGCGGTGACGTGATCGTCTTCGTCAAGCCGAATCCTGAAACGCCCGACCTGATCCTTGTGAAGCGCGCCATCGGCCTGCCGGGCGACCGCATTCACCTGGAACACGGCATCCTCTTCCGCAACGGCGAACGCGTTGACGAACCGCAGATCTCCGTGCCCGCAGACGACGGCATGCCCACCCACAGCTACCAGACGGCGCGTGACGACTTTCCGCGCGACCTCGAGGGCATTGCCGCCGAAGCCGCCGCGAACAACGCGGCAGGCTGGTCCGTAGACATCCGTAACCACGTGCAGAACGGCGAGATTGTCGTCCCCCCTGACTCTGTCTTCGCGATGGGCGACAACCGGCTTGAGAGCCTGGACTCACGGTTCTGGGGCTTCGTGCCAATGGCGAACCTGATCGGCCGGCCCATGTTTGTCTACTGGTCCTTCATCACGCCGGAGGACCAGGCAGAGAAAACCGGCACGGGTAACACTGTCGGCTGGCTGACGCACGAGCTCACACACTTCATCAGCGACACACGTTGGAAGCGCACCTTCCATCGCATCCAGTAGTCTTCTCTCGTGCCGCACGAGTTAGAACACACGTCGACGAACGCATCGGCAGACGAAGCCCCATTGTGGTCGCCTGCCACGCACAGGCGCTTTCTGCTGGCCTTTATCGCGGTGCTGTGCGTCGTGCTGCTGGTGGTGCTGCCGCCGTACATCAGCCTGAATCGCTATCAGCGCCGTGTCGCCATGGCGATCAGCGGCGCTCTGGGCAGGCCCGTACACTTTGACCGCATCTCTCTGCATCTGCTGCCGCTCCCCGGTCTGACGATTGAAAATTTTGTCGTCAGCGAGAGCCCGGAGTACGGCGCGGAACCGGTTTTGCGTGCCAACGTTGTCGAGGCACGGCTTCGCTTTGCTTCCCTTTGGCGCCGGCGCATCGAGGTCTCGCGAATCAGCCTGGATGCACCCAGTGTCAACCTGGTACGCCGCGCAGACACGGGCACATGGAACCTGCAGGGTATCGTGATGCAGGCGTCACAGATGGACTCCGCACCGACGGCGCAGCGCCGCGCCGGCCCCGCTCCGCGCTTCCCCTATATCGAGGCCACAGACGCCCGCATCAACCTCAAGAACGGCATCGATAAAATGCCATTCTCGGTGAAAGAGGCGGACTTTGCCCTGTGGCTGCCCGAGCCCGGTGAGTGGCGCGTGCGGCTCTCGGGCAGGCCCGTTCGCACCGACACCGATGTCAGCGATGTGGGCCTGCTGCGCGTCGAAGGCACGCTCGGCCGCGCAAACGACGTGGCCGCTGCCACGGTCAACCTGACCGCAAACTGGAAACCAACACCGCTGGGCGAGGCCGCCAAACTAACAGCAGGCTACGATCTGGGCTGGCGCGGCGCAGCCTCGGCCGATGCCAGCCTGCATGGCACCATCGGCCACGCAAAGCTCACGGCAGACGCGCATCTGCGCAACCTTCGCCGAGCCGACTTCTACCCGGAACACACGCTGGACATCGACACCCACTGCGAAGCCACCACCAGCGGTCTGTTGCGCAGCCTGCAGGACATTCGCTGCGCCATACCCACCAGCAGCGATAGCTCGATCCTTGGTATCTTCGACGGGCTGCGAAGCACCACAACGGAGGATGGCACAACCCCCGGTGTCCTTCGCATTACCGGCGATTTGCCGAATCTGCTGGACTGGCGCACCGCAGATCTTCACGCCACGCTGAAGGGTGCCAGGCCGGGATATGCGCTTGCATGGATGCGCCTGTTTACCGGGCGTATACCGCGTGATGTGCGGGTCGATGGTTCGTTGAGCCTGGTCGCCAGAAAGCCCGGCACAGAAGCAAACTGGACCGGCCTGGTGGTCTGCGCATGCGTGCTGACACCACCTCCTGCGCCGAACGGTCCACAACCCACGGAAAACGGCAGCAACGCGAACAAGCCGCTGCGGTGGACTATCGAACTCTCGCACGCCGAGGGGGCTGACCCGCTTTCGTTGGACGGAGCGATCGCTGTCACACCAGTTACCGACTCGACGATCACAGAAGCGAACAGCGAGGCCGAAGAAGCCCTCGCGGACGGCAAGCTGCTGGCACGGATCGATCTGACCCGCACCGAGCTTGCCGTCGTCTACACGGCTGCCGAAAATGCAAAAACCGCGGCGCAGATCCTGCCATTTCTGGCAGACAATCTGCCTGATGACGCGACCGGCACTATCCGCTCAGCCCGCACGTGGAGCGGCTTCCAGGCCTGGACGTTGCCCGCGCCTCCGCGCAGCAGACCCGCCTCACACCGCCGGCGTTAAGCGGCTAGCGCAATCCGGCGGCCAGCAGCGCCGTAGAAATGTGGCGTCGCTTCGGCGGCACGGTCCTGGCCTGCTGCAGCCTGCGTGATGGGGCCTCCTCAACGGCCGGCGTCTCGCGCTGCACCGGCTGTGGAGCGTAGCGGCGATACACGCTGATGTGGAAGCAGCTCTGCAGGAACTCCTCCTCCACGTCGATCTTGCCGTCGTTCTCGACCGGCGTCAGCCACGCACGCATCCACGCGATCTCTGTGACGCTCATGCCGTGCTTGGCCAGGTCAATCGCCTGCCCATACAGGTGCGGCGACGCGACATCGCCGGTCGGCGGGGCGGCATTGCCGTTCACCAGGACAAGGTGCCGCTGGAACGCCACAGTTCGCACCGCCGAGGTGATCACCAGCGGCGTATGAAAGCGAGCATAGTGTGCCTGTGCCAGGTCATCGAGGAACTTGACCGTCCACGGCCTCGCGTACCGGCGGTTCAGGGGCAGCCGCCCGTCGGGCTGGATGCTGTCGGTATCCGGCAGCGCAATCAGCAACTTGTGCCGCTGCATATCGGCGAGCTGTGCGTCATTGGACACACGCAGCAGACCATCGGCAACGGCCATCTGGTTCTGGTGGACAAGGATGATGTGCGATCCGCGCATGGGCGCGATCAGCTTGTCCGGCGTGAAAGGATCACCCTGCAGTCCCGGTGCTTCGTTCAGCACCGCAGTCGCGGGCCGCTCGGCGAGCTTGGTGTTGGCCGTGCTGCCCATCAGCGCGGTCGCGGATCGATCGCTCAGGCCAACGCCATCGCTGTCATCCAATGCCTCGCGGGCCATTGTGTCTGCGACTCCAGTGTTGGGTTTTGACTTAATCGGGGCGATCGCCACAGCTTTTGCCGCAGGTGGCTGCGCTCCGGCCACTGCCGCAGGCGGCGAGGCATGTGACTTTGCCACTCCTGTTGTTGTCGAAGGAGTCACAGCGAGCAGGTCGCCGTGCGTGAATGGAGCGGGCACGCGCTCGGTCGGAGCGGTGCTGGGAATCCGGCTCTCCTCGTGGATTGCCGCCGCATCATCTTCAGTTGAAGAGTCCACCGACGCCGCAACGTTGATTGGCGGTGTTGTGGGGCTCGCTGCGACTCGAGACTTCGCAGGAGCCGCCTCGGCCGAGTCACTCGTCGATGCGGCTTTCGAAGTCGAAGCGGTTGGTGGCGTGGCCACGGGTGCTTTCGCGGGCGCTACGCTGGGAGCAGTCACAATCGGGGCTTTCGCAGCAAACTCCGCAGCGGCGCGAGCCTGGTACCAGGCGCGAACCCGCTCCTCGGCGGCGTGATCCACAGCATCGTGCGCAGCCGTCTCTGACACAGGAGCTTTAGGCTGCGCCGCTGGTTTCAGGGGGTGCGAAGCCGCCGTCTGGATTGCCCTGGCGCTACGTTCCGCCTCGCGCGGGCTCTCAGCCACGCGTTGTGCGCTTCGGCGACCAGGGGGCAGCGAGGACTTATCTGCGGCGCGGGTGAGAACGTGCGGCCGATCAGCGGAAACAGACGCATCCTTCAGGCGTGCGCTAGAGACGTGGCGTGAGCTAGGGCCTTGGCGTGAGCTGGAGACGGGCACTGGCCTCGCAGGAGATGCCGTCGCGCTTGTCGCGTGACCTTTGGCCGTCTTTGCCGCAGGATGCGAGCTGGGCTCAGCGTGTGCAGCAGCCTGGGCCGCATGTGCATGCGGTGCCGCGGCATGCCTGGGCAGCGCGTGCAGCGAGAGCGTCACGGCCGCGCACGCAAGACACGCGCACGCGCGGGCGAGCCGAGGGACCGATCCGTTTGGGGGTGCGGACATGCCGTTGGCACGGCCGCGGAGAACCAACATCAGAGCTCCCCCAGACTAGGCCAAGATGTTCGGCAGGTGAAGTGCCGACCCTGATACGTGCCGCAACAGTAAAGCTCCTATCCCGATCGCGCCGGATCTGCCGGACCGCTCGCGTAACCTAAAAGGTGGGGTTCGTATCTGGCCGCATCGCAACATTCATGGAAGGGACGCCACCTGTGTGCCCTGCTCGGCGTATGCCTGACGCTGGCCGGATGCGGTCCTGAGCCGGAACCGCCCGCGACCTTTCACCCATCCACACCGGCAGAGGCCGCTGCCCTGACCTACTTCACCGAGAATGTGAGGCCTGTGCTGCGACAGAACTGCTATCGCTGCCATTTCGGTTTGAACCACAAGAGCAACTTCAACCTGAGCACGCGCGAACTTCTGCTGAAAGGCGGCAGCAACGGCGTCGACGTGGTCCCCGGTCAGCCTGAGAACAGCCTGTTAGTGCGGCTGATCCGGCATGAAGGGCACGCCGAACATCCCGGTCCCATGCCGCCAAAAGGCAAGCTCTCAGATTCGGAGATCGCCTCCATTGAAAAATGGATTGCCGATGGCGCGATCATGGACCGCTAGACCGGTCGACTGGCGTTACGCCAACTCGCCCATCGATTCCGTGTCGAGCGCCTGCAGGAATTGTCGAAGCGCGCTGACCCGCGGTTCCGCGAGTTTCTTTCCGTGCTCAGTCCGGATCTTGGAAGGCACCGTCTCCAGCACCCGCCTCAACGAGCTGGCCGCATCCGCGAAGGTGATGAAGCGCGTATCCTGCGCGATCTTCGCCACGGTGCGCATCACCGCAACCGCGCCCAACTGCTCCAGCAGGTCGGCATCACGCACGATGATGCCTTCCGTGGTGGTGGGCTCGCCATGCGCCTCATGGGTCCGGATGACCTCGATCGCAGCAGCAACCTTTTCGTCCGGAAAGCCGCACTCCCTCAGCAGCGGACCAGCGTGCGCTACGGTATAGTCCGTAGAATTCCAGCGCTTCAACGCCTCAGGCTCTTTCGGCCGATGGCCCAGGAAGACTCCCAGGTCATGCGCCCAGGCGGCCCCGAACAGCACATCATCATCAGCAGACGGTGCCTCGGCATCGGCTATCTCGCGTGCCAGCAGGTAGAGCCGTGCCTGGTGCGAGAACTTCTCCGGTGGCTGTGCCTCAACGCGGATACGCTCCACCAGCGCGGCGCGCCAGTGCGATTCACCAATCGCGGACGGGGTCGTGCTGCTCATTGGGATGCTGCTTCGAAAAGGCTGAAGAATTTGGAGCACCGGGTGGGGATCGAACCCACGAATACTGGTTTTGCAGACCAGCGCGTTAGCCACTTCGCCACCGGTGCTCGGCCTTCTGCGAGTTACAGAAGGATGGTACTCGACTTACCCCAGATTGAATCAAGGGTCAATCGAACTTAGCTGGGCTGCGACGTTGTACGCAAGTACGGCTTGACTGTCGTGTAGCCCGGAAACTTCTTTTCCGCATCCTCGTTTGACACGGCTCCGGTGATGATCACGTCGCCGCCTGGCTTCCAGTTGGCAGGTGTCGCTACCGGGAACTTTGACGTCAGCAGCATGGAGTCAAGCACGCGAATGATCTCGTCGAAATTACGGCCCGTGGTCATCGGGTAAGCCAGCGTCAGCTTGATCTTCTTGTCGGGCCCGATGACGAACACGGTGCGGACCGGCGCGTTGTTCGCGGGCGTACGGCCTTCGGAGGTCTCGCCCGCATCGGCCGGCAGCATGTCGTACAGCTTTGCGACCTTCAGCTCCGAGTCGCCGATCACGGGAAACGTGACATCGGCACCACTCACGTCCTTGATGTCCTGCGCCCACTTAGCGTGATCACTGACCTTGTCCACGGACAAGCCGAGCACCTTCACACCGCGCTGCGCAAATTGCTGTTCCAGGCTGGCGACCGCACCCAGTTCCGTGGTGCAAACAGGGGTGAAGTCCTTTGGATGCGAAAACAGCACGACCCAGCTGTCGCCGATCCAGTCGTGAAAATGAATCGTGCCCTGGGTGGTCTCAGCGGTGAAGTCCGGTGCGATGTCGTTGATGCGGAGTGACATGTTCAAAATCTCCTGGAGAACGAAAGTAGTTGCCCCGAAAAAGCGAAACCCACCGGGGCGCGGTGGGCAGGTGCGGTGCGGTCTGCGAAGTTCTGCGGCGCGCTACGACCCTGCCTGGGCACAGCAACAGCAGCGGCAGCAAAGGGTCGAGATGAAACGCGTCGTCATCACCTGCAACAATATGCCGGAGGTCTTCCTATGTCAACGGCACGAAGTGGGAGGCGCACACTGCAATGGGCGCAGGTGGATGTCTTCGCCGAGCGCGCACTCGAAGGCAACATGCTGGCGATCTTCACCGATGCAGGCAGCCTGAGCGACTCGGAGATGCAGTCACTCGCCCGTGAAACCAACCTGTCGGAGACCACCTTCATCCTGCCGGGCGACATGGACGAGGAGCGCGAGCACGGGGTGCGGGTCCGCATCTTCACTGTCGAGGAAGAGTTGCCGTTTGCCGGGCATCCAACGCTGGGCACGGCGAGTTGGCTGTGGGCAAATCATCCCACGCTGCGCGGTTCAGACGAGATCCGCCTCCGCCTGGACGCAGGCACCATCCCGGTGCGCTTTCGTACGCCTGCCGATGCCGAGGTGGGTGTTTACGCTGAAATGCGGCAGCGCGACCCGGAGTTCGGGCAGGTGCTCGATCGGGATTCGATGGCGGCCGCGTGCTCTCTCTCGCCGAACGACCTCCATGCCTCATTGCAGCCGCAGGTCGTCAGCACGGGCCTGCCCTTCTGCATAGTTCCGCTGCTGTCGCTTGAAGCCCTCGGCAGGCTACGCGTGCAACCCGGGATGAGCGACCTATTGGCGAGCAGTGGAGCGAAGTTCATCTACGCCGTGGTGCAGACAGATGCGTCGACATGGCGCGCACGCATGCCGTTCCGGGGCAGTGACGACCCCGCCACAGGCTCGGCGGCCGGTTGCGCCATCAGCTACCTGGTGAAGCATGGCGCCGTGGCGTCGGGCGCTGCGACCGTCATCGACCAGGGCATTGAGGTGAACCGGCCAAGTCGTTTGCACGTGCGGGCCACGGTGCAAAGCGCAGCCGTGGTGGACGTGTTTGTCGGTGGACGCACCATTCCTGTGGCTAGCGGGCAGTTCATGCTCGTGTAATGCAGTGGGTGTTCACACCCTTTCCCACAACGCAAGTTATTGACCAGCCTTGAGTTGACTGCTGCGGTGGATTAGTGTGCAATCTTTGCACGCACAGTTTCGCTGTTTGTTCTCCATTGCGCGGCGCTCCGGGGCTTCGTACGTTGGTGGAGCGCTGCACGTCACACGTTTCCGCAGCAATCGCCAGACAGGCCCGCTTCAAACGCCCTATTCATCTTTGCCCTACCGGCAAGGAACGACCTTTTCTGCGTTTCGCAGAGATTTAAGACCGCCTCAACGATGAGGCAAGTACTACCGATGGAGAACGCCCGCATGCGCCCAAAGAAGATCATCCTGTGTGTCGACGACAACGAACAGACGCTCGCAGTTCGCAAGTTCCTGCTGGAAACGCGCGGATACCGCGTGCTGAGCGCAAGCGGCGCGCAGGAGGCCCTGGAGATCATGGAGCAGTACGCGCCGGGTGAACTTTCGCTTCTGCTGTGCGACCTGCTGATGCCGCAGATGGATGGCGTCGAGCTGGTTCGGCGTGCCCGCGAGATGCAGCCGGGCCTGCCCTCACTCATGGTCTCGGGCACCGTGGCGGCGTTGGAACGCGGCAGCGGAGCCGATGTGTTCCTGCCCAAGGGCGCGTGCTCGCCGGTAGAGCTGCTGGAGCGCGTACGCGTGCTGGTGGCACGCAAGCGCGGGCCAAAGAAGGCGGTCGTCGCGGCACGCATGCCGGAGCCGGTCAGCAGCGTTGCGATCGCCAGGGCCTAGCAGCAGCTACGCCTCAACCAGGCCGTAACGCCGCTGCCAGTGCTGCTTCAACTGCGTACGGACGATACCGCGGTCCTCTTCGGTGACATCGCGCGTACGCAGGTTGGCAAAATCGGACGCTTCACTCTTCGCCAGTTCCAGCAGGCGTCGATCGCGAACCAGGTTCGCCACACGGAAGTCGGGCAGACCAGCCTGGCGCGTGCCGAAGAACTCACCCGGGCCGCGCTGCTGCAAGTCGAGCTCGGCAAGCTCAAATCCGTTCTGCGTACGCACCATGGCGTCCAGCCGCTGCTCTGCCTCGGGCGATACGCGACCGCCCGTCATCAACACGCAGTAGCTCTTGGCAGAGCCGCGTCCCACGCGTCCGCGCAGCTGATGCATCTGGGCGAGGCCGAAGCGCTCCGCATGTTCGATCACCATCAGCGATGCATTCGGCACATCCACACCGACTTCGATGACCGTCGTCGAGATCAGCACATCGATCTCGCCTCGCTTGAATTGCTGCATGACGATCTCTTTCTCGTCTGAAGGCAGGCGGCCGTGCAGCAAGCCGAGCCGCAGTCCATGCAGCGCGCCATGGCGAAGCTCTTCATACATGTCGGTTGCCGCACGAAGGTTCGGCTTGGCCGAAGCGAGAAGATCATTTGCCTGCTTGGTCTTCTTCTTCGCAGCGGGTTTCGCAACCTTCTTCGCTGCGACCTTCGCGCGGGATCGTACGGACGCCGCCGGTTCGCTTGCCGCCTCCAGCTCAGGCACGCTGTCCTTGGGAAAGTCGAGCTCGGGCTGATCGTCGCTGGCGCCTTCGATCACGGGATACACAACGTACGCCTGCCGCCCCGCCGCGACCTGCTTGCGTACGAACGCCCAGACGTCAGCAGCTCGCTCTTCACTGGTGCGGCGCGTAACAATGGGCGTTCGACCGGGTGGCAGTTCGTCGATAACGCTCACTTCAAGATCCCCGTAGATAGTCAGCGCGAGCGTGCGCGGGATAGGCGTTGCCGTCATCACCAGCACGTCCGGATCGCCCGCGTCGGGCTTTTTCATCAGCGTGAAGCGCTGCCGCACGCCGAAGCGATGCTGCTCATCGACAATGACCAGTCCGAGGTTGGCGAAGTCGACCTTCTGCTGGATGAGAGCCTGCGTGCCGATGATCAGCTCCGCGTCCCCTCGGGCGATGCGGGCGCGGGCGCGGCGCTTCTCTGCATCGTCAAGAGAACCGGTTAACAACGTCACCTTGTACTCGCGCGTCGAGCGCCGCAGCAGCTTGCGCGCTGACAGGTAATGCTGCGTTGCAAGAATCTCCGTGGGTGCCATCAGAACGGCCTGGTAACCGCTTTCGATTGCAACCAGCGCCGCCTCGAGCGCGACGATGGTCTTGCCGCTGCCGACGTCGCCCTGCAGCAGGCGCCGCATGGGCTGCGGCTTGCGCATGTCTTCTACAATCTCGCCGAGCACCCGTTTCTGCGCCGCCGTTGGACGGAACGGCAACACCTGCTTGATGGCGTCGCGCACGTTCTCATCCGCGGTAAAGGAGATACCCGCACGGTCGCGCAGCCGCTTCCGCTTCAGTTCAAGACCGAGTTCGAGATAGAACAGCTCCTCGAAGATCAGCCGCGCATGGGCGGGCGTGGTGAACCCCTGCAGGTCCGCCATCGATGTGCCTGCCGGCGGAAAGTGTGCCTCACGCAGTGCCTGCAGACGCGGGGGCAGCCCAAGCCGTTTGCGCATTGACAGCGGCACCGGATCCACCATCGGCGCACCGGCCACAAGCTCATCCAGCAGACGCCAGACCACCTGCCGCATCCAGCGCGAGCCAAGCTTCGCACCCCACGGCGTTGTGCCGCCGAGCGACTCATACACCGGAACGATGCGGCCGATCTCAAGCATCGGCGCATCGCCTGGTTCGCCTGCATCGGGCATCAACTCGAACTGCGGCTGGATCATCTTGAACTGGCCGGAAGTTGAACGCGACGGCTCCAGTTTGCCGTACAACGCGACCATCTGTCCTGGCTTGAACTTGTCCTGCAGGTAGGTACCGCGAAACCACATCGCTTTCAGCGTGCCCAGGCCCTGTCCGACCGTCATCTCAAAGATCGGCATGGAGCGGGCGCGCAGCATTGTCGTTCCGCGCACCTCACCGATGACCGATGCCATCTCGCCGGCCTTAAGTGCTGACAACGGCTTGGGGTCGAGCCGGTCTTCATAACGAAACGGCAGGTGGTACAGCAGGTCTTCGACCGTCTCTACGCCGCGCTTGCGCAGAGCGTCGGCATTGCGCGGGCCCACGCCCTTGATCAGTTGCACGGGCGTGTTCAAATCCGTCATGCCAAGGCGATGATAGGGCAAAAACCCAACTGCTATCCTTGCCGTTGAGGAAGAGCATGCCAGTCATTCATCTGCAGTCCGTAAGCCGCCCCACGAAAGAGCAGAAGGCGCAGATTGTCCGCGAATTTACCGACACCCTGGTGCGAGTGCTCGGCAGTAACCCGGAAAAGACGCACATCATCATCGATGATGTTTCGAAAGAAAGCTGGGGCAACAACGGGATCCTTGTTGCAGACCGCCCGGCCCCTCCCGCGAAATGAACCGCATGCCCACTGTTGAACTGGACAATATCCGCAAGGTGTATGAAAGCAAGGTCGCTGTCGAGGGCCTGTCGCTGCGCATTGAGCCCGGCACGATGTTCGGCCTGCTGGGACCGAATGGTTCGGGCAAGACTTCCTCCATCCGCATGATGATCGGCATCACCGTGCCGGACGCAGGCACAGTGAAGCTGTTCGGCAAACCATTTGGTCGCGACAGCCTCAAGCGGGTTGGCTACCTGCCTGAAGAACGCGGCCTGTACAAGAAGATGAACGTGCTGGAGCAGATCAGCTTTATGGGTCAGTTGCGCGGCCTGAACGCAGCCGAGGCCGAAAAGCGAGGCCGTGCGTGGGCCGATCGCCTGCAGATCACCGAGGCTTTACCCAAGAAGACTGAAGAGCTTTCCAAGGGCATGCAGCAGAAGATCCAGTTCATCACGGCGCTGCTGCACGACCCCGAACTGATCATCATGGACGAGCCGTTCAGCGGCCTTGACCCCGTCAACGGCGCCCTGCTGCAGGACACACTGCTGGAGCTGCGCGCGGCCGGCAAGGCCATCCTGTTCTCAACCCACCGCATGGACCAGGTGGAGAAAATGTGCGACGAGATCTCGCTCATCCACCGAGGCAAGGTAGTGCTTGAGGGCAGCATGCGGGAGGTGAAGAGCGAGTACCCCCGCAACCGCGTGGACGTGGTCTTCCAGGGCGACAGCAGCTTTCTGCAGAACCCTGTCGTGGAAGAATTCAAGGAGTACGGCGGCGGTGCCAATGTGAAGCTGCGCGGCACGCATCCAGACGCGCAGCCGCTGCTGGCCGATGCCGTCGCGCGCGGCACGCGCATCACGCGGTTCGAAGTGAAAGAGCCTACGCTGGAAGAGATCTTTATCGAGCGTGTAGGAGGTAACGTCGATGCGTAATGTCTGGCTGATCGCACGCCGCGAGTATCTGGAGCGCGTTCGCACCAAGGGCTTTCTCATTGCAACGATCCTGATTCCGCTGCTGATGAGCGGCGGCATCGCCGCTTCGATCCTCATCGCAAAGCACTCCAAGTCAACTGCCCACATCGTCATCGTGACGCCGGACATGCAGCTTGGCACCGATCTGGAAGCACAGCTGAACAGCGACACAAATCACGAGATGCAGGTGAACCTGATCTCGCCGCCAAGCGCCAATACGCTGCCCGGGCTGAATGGCTCCATCAAGTCGAAGGCGATCGATGGCTACGTCTGGCTGACGCCGGTGAAGGGCTCGCGCCCGCAGATCACGTACAGGCTGGGGTCATCGGCAGACATGGCGACGCGCGACACCGTTCGCGACTCGCTTGAGAAGGTGCTGACCCGCGAGCGGCTGGTGCAGCAGGGCATGAGCGCAGTCGACGTTGACGCGATGATGAAGCCGGTCGAGATGAGCGCGAGCGACACTGAACAGGACAACACCTCCGCCAACTTCGCGGGCGCATACGTACTCTTCTTCCTGATGTATCTCGTCATCATGCTCTACGGCATGAACGTCGCCCGCTCCATCATCGAAGAGAAGACCTCGCGCGTTTTTGAGGTGATGCTGGCCACGGTGAAGCCCTCGGAAATGATGGCAGGCAAGGTTATCGGTGTCGGGTCCGTCGGCCTGACGCAGGTGACCATCTGGATGCTTGCGGCGATCGTGCTGACCGCAACACCGCTGATGGCGCATTTCCTCGGCAGCGGAACGCACATCACGCTTTCCGTGCAGCAGGTGTGCTTCTTCATCGTTTATTTCCTGCTTGGATACCTGCTGTATTCGTCGATGGCAGCAGCACTGGGAGCCATGACTAACTCAGAGCAGGAACTGCAGCAGTTGAACATGTTTCTGGTAATGCCGCTGGCGTTCTGCATGATCACACTGCCGCTGGTGCTCAACTCACCGGCAAGCATCTACGCTCGCTTGCTGTCGTTCATCCCGTTCTGCACGCCGCTGCTGATGTACATGCGCATCTCCGTCTCACCGGTGCCCTGGTACGAGATTGCAGGATCCATCGCCGTGATGATCGTGACAATCTATGCCGTGTTGTGGATCAGCAGCCGCATCTATCGCGTGGGCATCCTGATGTACGGCAAACGGCCCACGCTGCCGGAGATCACGCGGTGGTTGAAGTACTCCTAAGAGTTTGGGAGCAGGAGAGTGTATGCGCGCAGCCGTCAAGCATCTCGCAGCCGCGCTCCTGTACCTGGTGGCGGCAGGCATGGCTCATGCGGCGACGATGAGCGCACCCGAAGCCGGCATCTCTCATGCGCTTGCGACGGCACGTGCGGCGCGTGTCTCTGATCTGCACTACAGCCTGCAGTTCACCTTGCGTCCTCACGCCGCCAGCATGCCGGGCCACGAGACCGTTCGCTTCACGCTTGCTGAAGCGCAGGTCAGGGATGATCTGCCTATCGACTACCGCGAAGGCACGCTGCGCTCAGCAAAGCTGAATGGCACCACAATTCCGGCGGAGCTGAAGAACGGCCACCTGATCCTGCCGGCGGCGCGGTTGCACAATGGTGAGAACACGCTTGAGACGGAGTTCTCCTCTGTAGTTGCTACGGCCGGCGCGGCCATCACGCGGTATGAGGACAAGGAAGACGGCAGCGAGTACTTCTACTCGTTGTTTGTACCGATGGACGCGAGCATGGCCTTCCCGTGTTTCGATCAGCCGGACCTGAAAGCGGGCTTCTCGCTCGGCGTTGGCGTGCCTGCCAGCTGGACTGTCATCGGCAACATGGGCTCACCGACGCTGCTCCGTAATGGAGACCTGCAGCAGACGTGGAGCTTCTTCGAGACGAGGCCAATCTCTACCTATCTCTTTGCTTTCGCAGCCGGACCCTGGGCGGAAATAGCGGCGAAGCACGGCGAGCCGAACCTATACGTCCGCAAATCGCAGCTAAAGCGCGCAGAGGCTGAAGCACCACATGTTCAGCAACTCACCGCACGCGGCATGGCGTGGCTCAGCGACTACTTCCAGCAGCCATTTCCGTTCCCAAAGTATGACCTCGTCCTGATCCCCGGCTTCCCTTTCGGTGGCATGGAGCATGCGGGCGCGACCTTCCTGAATGAGAATGGCGTGCTCTTCCGTTCCGCTCCGACGGCAAACGATCGCTTCACGCGAGATACGCTTGTGCTGCACGAACTCACGCATCAGTGGTTCGGCGACCTGGTGACGATGCGCTGGTTCGATGACCTCTGGCTGAAGGAAGGCTTTGCGCAGTACATGGCTTACCGTGCGCTTGCCGACCTGGATCCGGTCGCGCAGCCCTGGAAGCACATGTATGAAGACATCAAGCCGCTGGCCTACGGCATCGACGAGACTGAGGGCACGACGCCCATCTTTCAGGACATACCTAACCTGAAAGATGCGAAGAGCGCATACGGCGCCATCGTGTATCAGAAAGCTCCATCGATCCTGAAGCAGCTTGCCTACCGGCTCGGCGATGAACCCTTCCGCGACGGCCTGCGTGCTTACCTGAAGCAGCACGCCTACGGCAATGCTCAATGGAGCGACCTGGTTGATGCGTTCCAGGCAGCAAGCGGCCAGGACGTGCACGCCTGGGCCAACGCATGGGTGCTGCAGCGCGGCATGCCTGAGGTGACGGCTGCATGGAACTGCGACACCGGCAACAAGTTAACAAGCTTAACTCTGTCGCAGAGAGACGTGCTCTCGGGCGGTTACACCTGGCCCCTCGCGAACGAGGTTCTGCTGGCGTTTGACGATGCTCAGGCGCCTCTGCGCATGCGTGTGGAGTGGCAGACCGCGCACGCTTCGGTACCCGGGGCAGCAGGCAAACCGTGCCCTAAGTACGTCTTTGCGAACAGCGGCGACGAGGCGTATGGACGCTTTCTGCTGGACGCAAAAAGCGAAGCAGCGGTGCGGCCCGTGCTGCTGAGTGCATCGACGAAGCACGCCGACCCGCTGCTGCGCTCGATGCTGTGGGGCGCTTTGTGGGAGAACGTTCACACGGCACGTTCCGCTCCTCGCGGCTACGTCGAACTTGCTTTGAAAGACCTGCCGCAGCAGGACGATGAGACACTCGCCCGCCTGCAGTACGGCCGCGCAACAGGCGCGCTGCAGCGATACATCACCGGTCCAACACGCGCACCGCTGGTGGCGCAGCTTGAATCCATCGCAATCGATCGAATGCAAAACGCACCGACCGTGGGACTGCGGCTGGTAGCATTTCGAGCACTGACTACGGTTGCAGAAACGTCCTCCGCACGCGCCACGCTGAAGGCCATGCTCGCCGGCACCGTGACAATACCAGGCGTGGAGCTCCGACCGCTCGATCGATGGAACATCGTCGGTCGATTGATCGCCATTGGCGACGCCGAAGCGCCCACGCTGCTGGCAGCCCAGGCGAAGCGCGACACAAGCGATGATGGCCGCCGCTCCGCATGGGCGGTGCAGGCCGGCGCACCGGATGCCGCTACCAAGCAAGCGTATTTCGCCGCATATCTCGTGCCGCCCAAAAGCGCAGACGCAAAACAGGAAGACTGGTTATCGCAGAGCGTCGGGCCATTCAACAACGTGCGCCAGTCGGCCCTGACCCTGCCATTCCTGCGCCAGAGCCTCGATCAACTGCCGGAGATCAAGCGCGATCGCAAGATCTTCTACCTGGGCGTGTGGCTGTCGGCATTCCTTGGCGGCCAAACCACGCCACAGGCCGAAGCAATCGTGCGTCAGTGGCTGGCACAGCCCGGCATCGACCCGGACCTGCGGCGCAAGGTGCTGGAGAACATGGACCCGCTCACGCGAACGGTGCGCATCCGGCAACGCTTCCCAGAGTAGCGCTGGATCGCGCCTGCTGTAACACGCCTGTACGATGGAACGAGCGCCATGCCTCGCCTGCAGAACCAGACCGCCACGCCCGACGACAAGCAGTTTGTTGCGCTTGCACGCAAGCGGCACACGCTCATCCCCGTCTACCGAACTGTCACGGCTGACCTCGAGACGCCGGTCTCCGCCTTCCTGCGGATCGCCGCGCACGAACCCGAAGCGTTCCTGCTGGAGTCCGTCGAAGGCGGCGAGCGCGTTGGCCGTTACACCTTCATAGGAATCCGGCCGTATAAGAAGCTGGTCTCGCGCGGCACATCGCTGGTCGAAACAGAAGGCAAGCGCACCCGCCGGTTCGAAGGCGACATCTTCGAAGAGCTGAAGCGCGCTCTCAGCGAGCATCGGCCCGCGCGCCTGCCGGGTCTGCCGCCGTTCACCGCGGGCGCTGTCGGCTTTTTTGCATACGACGTGGTGCGACAGATTGAGCGACTGCCGGAGCTGGCCGCAGACGAACTCGGTGTGCCCGATGCGTGCCTGATGTTCTTCGATGAGGTGCTTGCCTTTGACCACGTGAAGAAGGAGATCTACCTGATCCTCACGGCCGACCTCACGCGAGAACCAGATGCAGCGAAGGCCTACGCGAGGGCGCTCAAGCGCCTCGACCGCCTTGAGAAGCAACTTGCGCAGCCGCTGCCCGTCGCACCCAGACGCCGCAAAAGTGACGAGCCGCTGCAACTCACGCCGCGCACACCCAAGCGTGACTTCATGAAGGCCGTCGAAACGGTCAAGGAGTATGTCGCCGCGGGTGATGTCTTCCAATGCGTGCTGTCGCAGCGGTTCGACTGCAAGCCAAAGGTCGATCCGTTTGAGATCTACCGCGCACTGCGTATCGTCAACCCCTCGCCATACATGTACTTCATGCGCTTTCCCATGCAGGCACCGGGAGCGAAGCGGGAGACGCCGGCACACATTGTCGGCTCATCGCCAGAACTGCTGGTTCGCGTTCAGAACGGCGCGCTTACCTACCGACCCATCGCGGGCAGCCGCCCTCGCGGCGATGACGAGGCCAGCGACAAGCGTCTGGAAGAAGACCTGAGGCGCGACGCAAAAGAGACGTCGGAGCACGTCATGCTTGTCGACCTGGGACGCAACGACCTTGGCCGCGTGTCTGAATTTGGCTCGGTTCACGTTAAGGAACTGATGGTGGTCGAGCGCTACTCGCACATCATGCACCTGGTCAGCGGGCTGAGCGGCAAGTTGCGCGCGGACCTGACCGCGATGGATGCCTTTCGCGCCTGCTTCCCTGCCGGCACGCTCTCCGGCGCGCCAAAGATCCGTGCAATGGAGATCATCGAAGAGCTGGAACCTGCTCGCCGCGGCGTGTATGGCGGGTCGATCTTCTATGCGGATTTCAGTGGCAACCTCGACAGCTGCATCGCCATTCGAACGCTCTTTGAGCACGACGGAAAAGCCTCGGTGCAGGCAGGCGCCGGCATTGTCGCCGATTCCGTCCCGCTGACTGAGTACGAAGAATCCGTCCACAAGTCCAAAGCCGTGGTCCGCGCCATCGAGCGCGCACGCGCCGCACGTTAGGTAACGCAGATGAGTGAACCACAGACGTACTCCAGCTTCGATATCGCCACCATGTCCACGGGCAACAGCTACAAGCTGATGGCCTCGCTGGTCATGCCTCGCCCGATCGCGTGGATCACCACGATCGATCCGGATGGCGTTGCAAATGCAGCGCCGTTCTCGTTCTTCAACCTGCTTTCGGCAGATCCGCCTCTGGCCGCGATCGGCTTCTCCGGCGCCTCTGACCGTCAGAGCAAAGACACGCTGGTGAACATCCGCGCAACGGGCGAGCTTGTGATCAACCTCGTCTCAGAAGATCTGGCGCAGGCGATGAACATCACGGCGACTGCTGCTCCGCGCGGCACAGATGAGCTCGACCTCGCCGGTCTTGAGCGCGCCGCATCCGTGCAGGTCAAGCCGCCGCGTATCGCCGCATCACCGGCAGCGTTCGAGTGCCGGACCTTTCAGATCATCGAGCCGGGCGGCGACAGCACCATTCTGCTGGCGCGCATCGTTCACGTGCATGTGCGCAGCGACGCCTTTGAGAATGAAGCGCGCCTGCACATCGACCCCTCCATGCTCAAGCTGGTGGGTCGCATGCATGGTGGCGGCGGGTACTGCACCACGCGCGATCTGTTCGAACTGGAGCGGCTGTCCTGGCCCATCAAGCCAAAGGACTGACCACCCGAGCCGTCTACTCGTCGAGCTTGTAGGTGAAGTCTTCAATGACGGGGTTGGTCAGCACATCGGCGGCGATGCGCTCGACCTCCGCGCGCGCGGCATCGCCGGTCAGCGAATCGGCCAGCGTCAGCACAAAGTATTTACCCTGCCGCACCGACTCTACCTGCGGGTGGTGCAGGCGCCGCAGCGCGTTGGCGATGGTCTGCCCCTGGGCATCAAGTACCGTGGTCTTCAGCGTGACGTAGACGTGGGCGCGCATAACGGCATTATAGAGTGGCACCTCCACCGCTTTGCACCCCGCCGGGCCACCGCGTAGAATGAATGAGTTGCCGGTGCCCCGCCCCGGGGCGTAGTGTTACCGCGGCGACGCGAAACTATTTCCGAGACCTGAAAAACCTATGCCGAATTATCTGGAGTTGCCAGTGGGCGCCAAGTCGCCCAACGTCGTAAACGCAGTCATTGAGATCCCTTACCAGGGAACCATGAAGTTCGAGTACGACAAGCAACTCCACGTCTTCAAGCTGGACCGCAACCTGTACAGCCCGGTGCATTATCCCGGCGACTACGGCTTTCTGCCCTCAACCCTGGGCGACGACGGCGATCCATTGGACGTGCTGGTGCTGGTGGATGAGCCAAGCTTCCCGGGTTGCCTCCAGGAGGTTCGTCCCATCGGCCTGATGGAAATGGTCGATGGCGGCGAGGGTGACGAGAAGGTGCTTGCCGTCGGCTGCGCGAACCCGCGCTTCTTCGACATCACGGACTACAAGCAGATACACCCACACAAGCTGAAAGAGATCGTTCACTTCTTCTCGACGTACAAGGACCTTGAGGGTAAGACGGTGGAGATCAAGGGCTGGCGCGATGTGAACTATGCGCACGAAGTGATCGAAAAATCCATGGCCGCCTACAAGGCTAAAAGCGCTTAAAGGGACTGCCTTGAGAGTGTGCGCTGCGCTGCTGGCGATCTGCACGTTCGTGTTCAGCGTGCACGCTCAGTCAGCCGCGACGGCTGGGCGTGTGCCGGTTGTACTTTCTACTGACATTGGGAACGAGATCGACGATCAGTGGGCGGTGACATACCTGCTGACGAGTGACGACTTCGATGTACGCGGCATCTTGTCCGCACACGCGCCCAGCCTGCCCGAACCTGCCGGGCACAGCAGCTACCTGGTGCTGCGCGATGTGGTGGAGAACCACCTCGGCCTGCACGAGCATCCGCCCTTGATCGAAGGCGGCAGCGTTCCCATGACGGATTCTAGCCATCCCCAGCCCAGCGCGGCGGTCGGCTTCCTGATCGAAGCGTCTCGCGGGTTCACGCCAGAGCGCCGGCTGACCGTGCTGACCATCGGCGCAGCTACGGACGTTGCCTCTGCGCTGCTCAGCGATCCAACGCTGGCAGATCGTATTCGCGTGGTCGCCATGGCCTTCAAGACAATGCAGCCCGGCGGCGCGGCCGAGTTCAACGTGCAGAACGACCCACACGCATGGCAGGCGATTCTGCAATCCAGGGTGCCGCTCGTGGTGGGCACAGGAGATGTCTGCCGCGCGACACTGTCGCTCAACCTCACGCAGGCGCAGACGCTCCTTGCAGGTCATGGGCCGATCGGCGCGTGGCTTTGGGACGACTACCGCAAGTGGTACTTCCGTCAGGTGAAACCGTTGCGGGTCGCGGACTATAGCAAGAACTGGGTCATCTGGGACGTGATCACCCTGGCCTACGTACGAGGTCTCGCAACGTCCAGCACCGTCCCTCGTCCAACGCTGACAGATGGCCTGCAGTTTGCCCCTGCTGCAGGAGGTGGCACGCTGGAGAACATCACCGCTGTCAACACCCCAAAGCTCTGGAAAGAGCTTCTGAACGACGTCGACCGCTTTCAGCAGACACACGCTGTTCCGGCTTTCGGACCGAACTAGAACAAGCTAGTCCTTCCGCAGGTGAACGATGCGCAAAGCATCATCAAGAAACTCGTTCGCTTCCATTCCGATGGCCGCTCCCGCGAGAGAGCCGGCATAGATCTTGAAGGTTTCCTTCGCGCCCGTGTCCTGGTCTGGATAGTAGAGGTTGTTCATGCCCGCGGCGACGCCATACCCCAACAGTAAGGGCGCGTTGACGCGTTCGTGGCCATTGTTCGATCGTGTGATGAAGACGCGTGACGCCGCATACAGCACGCGGGGCACGAACTTGTGCGGCGGTCCCAGTTCGTAGTAGCGCGGATCATCGTGGAAAAGCGGATCAAACAGTGATTCTGTCCCGAGCGTCTGGATCGTGTTGCGTAAAGCAGCAACTCCCTCGCGCTTACCGAAGGCTTGCGCGCCGGTTCCGTAATGCGGTGCGCTGTCGGTGGCTTGCGAGAAACCGGCGGCTACCGTGAAGCCAATCGGCGCGAGTGGGCTGATCACGCTCTCAAAGCCGTAAAGCACCGTTTTACGCGCACTCAGCGGGATCGTGGTCTGGCCCGGCAGGACGATACGCGCGTCCCTCGGCGCGATAACGCCCTTGGCCGAACCAGCCGCAGGCGCGTTGGTTGTCTGACCGCCGTCCCCTTCCGTAGCAGATAATGCGGCGCTGGGTGCATCGGGCAGGACTGCTGCCGAACCGGCTGGCCTCAAATCAGCAGACTCGGGGGGTGTTGATGGCACATTTGAAGCAATCTGGACCTGTGCCGGCAGGAAATGTGGAGCGGCAAACAACGCGCACAGCGCGAGCGAACGAAACATCAAACATCCTTACTGGAAGCGCGTGCCGGGCGGCTGCAACCTCATACGTTTCCTAACTTTGAGTTCTGCTGTGAGGGCCTACGTTGCTTCTCATGCGCCGGTATGGCCACGTTGAGCCTCGCAACCATAACGACGCGGGCACCCCGGGATGTTTTTCTAAGACGTTTCGCACGAAATCCCGTTCTAATGGACAGCAGGCAGACGCCCGCAACGGGCAGCGGAGGAACACGTGACGGACTGGAATGCAAAGGTGCAGGAAACAGCAGACCGCGCGGAAGCCGAGGTGCGCAGACTGATCGAGTACATGAACGACGAGGTTGTTCCGGACGTTCGCAAGCACAGCTCCATTGCGTTGCGGGCGGCAGCCGACCGGCTTCATGAGCTTGCACAGACGCTCGATCGCAAGTAGCGGCATGGGCATACGGCTTTCACGCGCATCATCATCGAAGTCTCGACCGAGCTCTGCGGCGTCAGGCCTCTTGCTGGCTCTCGTCGTAACCACCGGTTGCAGGCACAGGACGCAGACCAGCAGCTACCCTCCGCCCCCGCCCGGGATCAACTCACGCGGGCCGAACACCGGCACGGCGCGCACCAGCCCTGCGCCGGCCATGCCGAGCATAGATGACAACTTCATTGCGTCTGGCCGAATTGCCTCGTCTGAGCTGGGCATCGCGAGCTGGTATGGGCCGCCGTACGCCAACCACCAGGGCGCTAATGGCGAGATCTACGACGTGAACGCAATGACGGCGGCGCATCGCACGCTGCCCATGGGCACACTGGTCGAAGTCACCAACCTCACCACGCGCCAGGTCGCCGTTGTCAGGATCACCGATCGCGGGCCGTTCGTGCACGGCCGCACCATCGACCTGTCCATCGCAGCAGCAAAAGCCGCTGGCGTCTACCTGCCCGGCACAGCGCAGGTGCAGATCAAGGTGGTCGCGGAGAAGCCCGGAGCCGACCTGGCCGGCGGCCGATGGTGCGTGCAGGTTGGCGCATTCCTCAACAAGCATCACGCGGAGCATCTCACAGACGAACTGCAACGCCGCTACGAAGACACGGCCAAAGTCATCGAGTTCCAGGGACCAACCGGTCATTGGGTTCGCATCAATCCGACAGGGCTGGGCCGCACGCAAGCTACACAGATTGCCCACGCCATCCGCACCGAGGAACCCAACGCCCTGGCCTACCTGGTGCGGCTCGACTAGGCAACAGCTCAGCCAGTGAGATCACCACTCCAGTCGAAGACCGGCCTGCAGTCGGCGTTCCCTCGCCGGGCTGTCGGACGAGCTGCTCGGTACGCCGAAGGCTCGCGTGGTCAGACCCTCGGCAGCGATGGTGGCAGCGTCCTGGAAGATAAGCGGAACGACCCCGGCAACGGCTGTGCCCGGCAGAAAAGCCCGCTGCTGTACGGCGGTGACGTTCACATGATTCAGCAGGTTGAACGCCTCGGCGCTCAGGCGAATGTGCAGCCGTTCGCCCGCGGCAAACGACCGGGCCAGCCTCAGGTCGATGTTCTCCGTCCAGGGCAATCGCAGGGTGTTGCGTCCCACGGACGGCAGATAGGTCGCACCGCCTGAGCCGTTCAGGCTGTCGCGGCCACCTGCAAGCGACGAACCTCCAACAATGTTGTAGCTGTATGGCCGGCCGCTGGTCGCGACAAAGACGGGAGCAACGCTCCATCCATTCGCCGTTCTGCGTACGGCGCGCGAACCATGCGTCTGTGGCTGCCATACCGCCGTGGCAATCACGCGGTGCGCCCGGTTGAAGCTGGACGCGGCGCGGTCGTACAGGGCATCGAACGGATCGAATTGCGCATTCTCGTTGGGTGTTGCACCCGCGCTGCGTACATTGTCGAGTGCCTTGCTGTACGTCCACGAAGCGCGTGCGGTCAGGCCGCGCGCGGCACGGCGCTCGATCTGCAGCGCCATGGCGTTGTACGTGCCGGTGCCATTCGAAAGTATGGCCGTGACAGGCCCATACAACGACGTGAGCCGCGATGTGTACGACGGCACATGAAACACCTGGCCATTGCTCGCACCCGGCTCGGCTATGCCGTCACGAACGATCTGGAACGCTACGACGGAGGTTGAAGGGGCAATGTTCAGATCGACCGTGTTCGCAAGATGCCGATTGAGCCCAAGAATGTAGCTGCCGCTCAGGCTGGTTCCGCGCCCGATCTCATGCGTGATGGAAAATTCGCCCGTTTGCACGAACGGCACCTGGAAGCTGCGCGCGAACACTGTAACCGCTCCTGCCGCGCCGAGCGGCCCGAACGGCGTGCAATTGTATGTCGCGGGATAGCCGAAGTTCGTCCCGGCCGAGGCACAGGATGGATCGATGACCGTCCGCGGTGTCAGCCGCAGGCGAGCCTGGCTGGTGGGCTCTGCCGTGTTCTCAAGTGAGGCCTGCAACGTCCGGCCGGGCACCGCGCCATAGTGCAGCGCGTAGCCGACGCGCACCACGGTCCGCCTGCTCGGAGCGTACGCAATGCCCAGGTGTGGGGCGAAGTTACTCGTGTAGGCGGGCGTGTTCGAAGTCGACCCAAAGCCGTTCAGCAGCGAGAGAAGCACCGCGTCCAGGGCCGGATTCGGGTGCTGCGGCGGAGGCAGGCGGTTGTACTCGTATTGCACGCCCGCCGAAAGGCGCAATCCCCGTGTCGCGCGCCAGCTATCACCCACGAAGGCGCTCAGTTCGGTCGTGTGAAAGCGTGTCTCCGGCACCGTCCCGAAGGCCTGTGTGAAGCTGCGGAAACAGAACAGGTGCACCGTTGCGTAGATCGAGGGACACCCTCCGTTGGGGTAGCTAGTCGCGGAATAGGTGTAGTCCGTTATGAAGTCGACCAGTCCGCCATCGCTGCCGTTGGTGGCACCGCTTGTGTAGTCGTACGCGCCGCTTGACGCGCTGCGGGAACCGACCCGATCGTCGAGAAAACTCACGTCTGCCCCGAAGCTCAGCGTGTTCGCGTGACCATTGAACGACGCCTGTGCCGCAGCCTCTGAGCGACGCTCTTCGGGCAAGCGGCGCGCGCCGAGCGCGGCTGCGTTACCGAAGCTGAAGGCGCCTGCTATTGACACTTCGGGCGCTGTTCCCGCAGGTCCTGTCTGCGGTTCAGATGACAGCGGTGGAGGAACTTCCGCGAAGGCCGCGTCGCGGCTGTACTGCGCGTGCACCTCGGCCAGCCAACGCGGTGACAGCGCCGCAGTACCATGCAGGAGCGCTGAATCGGTGTGCGTGGTCAGGTCGCCAAAGCTGGCCCGGCCGACCGGCACCACCGACGCGCTTCGCTGGCCCGAAGGCGAACGAAAGCGAACGCGTGCCCACTCCAACGCAAGCGAACTGCGCTTTGCGGGCTGCCAGTCGATGCGCGGCAGCAGCGCGAGTTCATCGGCACGCCGCGCGACCGGGCCTGAGAGCCCATCCAGAAAGCTGAGTGCCTTCGCAGTTGCGGTCGGAGTCACGCCGCGGTTGGCGAGCAGAGCCACCTGGGTCGCAGACAAGTTGTAGAAGTTCGGATCGCTCGGAGACGAGATGGCTGGAAAGCTGCGGCGTTGACCCTCTGCCGCAACAAAGCCGAAGACACGCCGTCGCCCGTCACGGCCAAGCAGCGGGCCTCCAACAGACCCGCCAAACTGCTCACGAATGTCGAGCGGCTTCACCAGCACCGTAGTGGGAGAACCGCTGTTGTAATGCGTGCTGATCGCGAACGGATTCGCCGCGCCAATACCGCTGTTGCGCAGCAGAAAGAACGCCGATCCGTGCGCCTTCGTTTCGCCGCGCCGCGTAACGGTGTTCACCGACCCACCCACATCGCGGCCCATCGAACTGCCCGGGCCGACAGCCCGCACGCCGAACTCGCGAACACCCTCCTGCGCAACCGTAAACGGCAGACTGCTGCCGCCGCGCGGGTCGCCGTCAAAAGCTCGCTTCAGACTCAGGCCGTCGAGCGCGTACTGATTCTGCATGGGGTCGAGGCCGCGCACGGCGAGCCGCACGTTATCGCTGTCAGCGGACGCGTCGCTCGAGCCGTTGGTCTCTGCGGCATTGCCGTCTGGCACCGCGTCGACAGCACTGACCAACGGTGTCAACGAAGCGAAGCTCTGAAACCGTCTGCCGTCCAGTGGCAGCAACGCCAGCCCCGATGGCGACACATCAGCGTTCACCGGCGAATCGAACGCGGGCAGTTCCTGCTCGCTCGGCACCGTGATCGCCTGCGTCTGTGTCGCTATGGAGATGGTGGGCGCCAGCCGTGTAGTGCGACCAAGCTGCACGGTCACTTCTGCAATGCGGAGTTCATCAAAGCCGTTTGCCCGGATACGCACTCCGTAGATCGCAGGCGGCAGTTCGCCAACAAAGAACTCGCCAGCGCGATCCGTCGCGATGCTCTGCGCACGGTCCGCCGATGGCTCGAGGATCTCAACGAAAGCACCCGCAACCGCGGCTCCACTCGGGTCGGTGACGACACCGCTGAGTGCACCGGTAGAGACGTCCTGCGCACGCGCCGCTCCACCTCTGCACATCAACAGCAGCAGGGCGACAAGCACGAGACAGCGGACGGTGGTCGGGGCACAGCAGCGCAACCGCTCGCTCCACGGCAGTGGGAGATCGCACGCAGACCAGAAGAGAGGAGAACGCCGAACCGCATGTGTCATCGCGCGGAACGGGACGTGGCAGGCACCAACGGGTGTATTCGCAGCCTAGCGGCTCTGCAACGTTCTTGCAAAGCGGCAGTGTCGCATTCCATGAAAAAAGCAAAGGGCGGCCGCCGAAGCCGCCGCCCTTTGAGTTGAGATCCAAGCGTTAGAAGGTGATGCGTCCCGCGATCTGGAACTGCCGTGGGCTGAATGCGTAGTTGCTGTTCGTGTTGCTGACCGTGCCAAAGTTCGTCGTGCTGACCAGGTTCGCAAATCCGTTCTGGCTACCTGCTGTCGGGTTCGCAGCGCTCGAGGCGGAAGGCGACGAGATCGTGTACGCACCGCCGTTTACGCCGGTAACGTTCTGGTGGTTGGCCAGGTTAAAGCTCTCGATGAAGAGCTGGAACAGGACGCCCTCACGCACTCGGAAGTCCTTCTGCAGCCGAACGTCCACGTTCACGACGCGCGGGTAGCGGAAGGTATTACGTCCGATCTGCGGAACGTACGTAACGCCCGTTCCCAGCAGGCCGGTGTTCGTGGCAGTCGTCGGCGCGTCTGAAGCGATGGTCGCGGTGCTTGCGCAGTATGGTGTGCCGCTCTTGTTGTACTGCGTATTGTCCGTGCAGAAGTTCGGTGTCGTGCCGCCTACCGTGGCGGAGTACGGCAGACCGCTCTGCGCCTGGATGAGAGGCTTGATCGACCAGCCGTTCGTCGCGTACGACAGGGCGCTGTGCTCATTGGCAACACCAGGGATGTTGAAGATAGCCCAGCCTACCGCGCGCTGCCGGATATCAAAGGACGAGTTACCGTAGTTCAGGCGCTGATTGCCGAACGGATCAAGCCAGGCGTTCACCGACGTTCCGGTGTAAGACCCCTGCGAAAAGTCGAGCGCATGTGCCCAGGTGTAGTTGGCATCGAACGTCACCCAATGGTAGGTGCGGTTGGTGATATCGAACGAGAGTCCGTTGTAGCTGGAGTTGACGTTGCTGACCAGCTGCGTGATAGCGCCGTAAGTCGGATTCTGCGCGATGCTCGTCAGCGCCGGAGCAGTACCGGTGCCGTACTGACGACCTGCGTAGACTCGCGTCTGCAGCTGCGTGCCGCAGGCAAGAGGTCCGATACAGGTACCGTTCGCGCTTGGCTGCACGGTATACGTTTCGTTGTAGAACGCATTCGGGTTCTGGTTGACATTGACGAAGTTCGGCAGTTCGCGACCGAACGAGCCGATATATGCCAGGCTGAACACGTTGCGCCGGCCAAGGTCCTGCTGAACGGTCAGGTCGGCCTGGTACGTTACGGGGTTCTGGAAGTGCGGGTCGAGGTACACCACGTTGCCGCCGAGCGAGGCACTCGCGCCAGAGCTCTGCTGGCGGAACTGCGGTCCGGTGGAGTTGGTGTAGCTGACGTTGAACGCACCGTTTGTTGAGCCCGTCTGGGTCAGCGCGGTGAGCAGTACAGCATTCGCGATGCGGCCGTAGTACATGCCGAAGCCGCCACGCAGAACCGTCTTGCCCTGGCCATAGGGATCCCACGCGAAGCCGACACGCGGCGAAATGTTGTTCTTGTCGCTGGGATGTCCGGTGGTCTGGGGAGCGGTCGGATTGGCCAGTGCGGCGAACGGCGCGGGGATAGACTCATAATCGTAACGAGCGCCCAGGTTCAGCGTCAGACGTGGAGCGATCTTCCAGTCATCCTGCACAAAGAAGCCGTAATCCACCGTCGAGAAGTCGAACGCGTACGGTCCGAAGCTCTGCAGGTAGCTGTTATAGCAGGGCAGTGTACCGATGCCACTCAGGCCCGTATTGCAGGTACCCGCCGGCTGCAGCACGTCAGACACATAGTTCACGATGCTCGAGCTGTAAGTGAACGCGCCATTGATCTGGTTGGGAGCGTTCTGCAGGTCGTAGTTGTGCACGATATCTTCGCCGACGCGGATGTTGTGCTTGCCGTAGTTGAACGACATGGTGTCGCCGATCTGCCACTTACGCTCGTCCGGATAGGCCTTGCGGTACGAGTAGTACGGTGAACCAAGCGAGAAGCCAAGCGTGCTGTACAGCGAGTACTGACCGACGTTGCCCGTCGTGGGGTTCTGAAGGAAGTTCTTCGAGTAAGGCGAGAGCGGCTGCTGACCTTCATCGTTCAGTTCGCGACCGTACTGGTAGCGAACTTCGTTCACGATGTTGCTCGTGATCAGCGAGTCGAGCTTGGCCAGGCCGTAATCGAGTTTGACGAAGTCATTGCCGAAGTAATCCACCGCATCCGTCACGCTGGATGTGGTCTGCACGCCGCCCGGCGAGTCCCACCGCAGGCGATGGTACAGGACGCTCAGGTTGTGCCTGGGCGTGATCTGCCAGTTGATCTTGGGCGTGTTGATGTCCTGGTGACCAAATCGCGGCACCTGGCCCAGGTCGCCTGCCAGTGCCGTCAGCTGGCCGTTGTAGGCTGCGGCTGCGGATGCATACGTTGAGCCGGCGGTACGCGCGTTCAGGCGCGCCGCCAGCAGGCAGCTCGCGGTGTCTGTCGAGGACTGATAGGTGGCCGTAACGCCCTGACCGTTCAATCCAGTGCCGGTGGGCAGACCGGTTGTCGCACCGGTCGCCAGGTTGCAGGTGGCACCTGCCGGCAGCGCAGCATCGGCATTGTCGAAGAACGAAACGGCGTTGTTCGCGCGAGCCACGCCCGGGAACTGCCGATCGAACACGTCAAACGCGTACTCGAAGAAGACGCGGTCCTTACGTAGCGGACCGCCCACGTTGAAGCCGTACTGGTTGCGCTTGTCCTTGGGCTTGAACGGGATGCTGGTGATGCCGATGCCGTTCGCGTTCGGCACGGGCAGTGTGGTGTAGGGATTAAACGCACCGAGCTCATCATCGCGACGGTAGAAGTAGGCTTCACCGTGCAGGCTGTTCGTTCCGGTCTTGGTGACGGAATTGACGACGCCGCCAACGGCCCGGCCAAACTCGGCAGAGTAGACACCCGTGTTCACCTGGAACTCGCGGACCATTGCCTGCGATGTGGAATATCCGGCGCGGGTACGTCCGCGCTCTTCAGAGAAGAATGCCTGGTTGTCGTCCGCACCGTCGATCTGGACATTGTTAAGGGTGGGTGCAATCGCGCGGAACTGCAGCAGGCCATAGCCGCTGGAATCGATGGTGACGCCCGGCGTGGTCAGGGCCAGCGTGGACCAGCGGCGATTGTTGATCGGAATGTTCTCGATGTCCCGGTTGCTCAGGTGACCACCGAAGTCCGGAGACTCGAAGTTGATTGCCGGGATATCAGCCGTCACCTGCACCGTGCTGCTCGCAGCGCCCGTTGTAAGGTGCGGATTCAGTTCTGTTACTTCTTGTACCTGGACAACAACACCGGTCGTGCGCTGCGCCGAAAAGCTCGGCGCTGTAATGGTCACGGTGTAGGTGCCGGGATTTAGCTGGGGAGCTTTGTATTCGCCGCTTGCGCCGGCAGTGACGCGGACGTCCTGGTTCGTCCCCTCGTCATGGATTACGATGGCCGCGTTCGGGACGACTGCTCCGGTTGAGTCGAACACGGTACCGGCGATCGCGCCTTCAGTCGTGTTCTGAGCATGAAGCCGGCTACCTGCGCCGACGGTGGCCAGCACGCACGTAAGTGCCAGGCTACGGACAAGCTTGTTCTGCATCGATTGGTTCTCCTGAGCGTACATCGGCTGTCGCGCACTGTCTGGCGCTTAAGTCTGAAGTGCTGAACGGTGAGGCGTTGAGATGTGCTGCCTCTGAGTGCTTCTAGCTTGCCATCCCAACATCAACGTTCTGTGAACGATGGTTACGACATTTCAGTGTGCTTGTGTGTCTCTATAGTCGCGCAAAATCGGCGCCGCTCGTGCCGCCGCAAGCGTATTTCTCGCCAGGATGATGCCAAAACAGAGGAAATCCCGTTTTCCATACATCACCGGCTGAAATCCACTAAACTTGAATGTGGCATGTTTATTGATGAAGCAAGAATCCGAATCAAGGCTGGGGACGGCGGCAATGGCTGCATGGCCTTTCGCCGGGAAAAGTTTGTACCGCGCGGAGGTCCCAGCGGCGGCGATGGCGGCCATGGCGGCGACATCCTGATGCGCAGCAGCGAAAAGCACAACACCCTGGTCCATTTCCGCTTCAACCCCGAACATAAGGCGCAGCGTGGCATTCATGGTGAAGGCTCAAACATGAGCGGTGCCAGTGGCGAGCACACCATCCTGTCTGTGCCCATCGGCACGCAGGTCTTTGACGAAGACACCGGCGACCTGCTGCATGACTTTCAGTACCCTGACGAGCAGATCGTCGTGGCGCGCGGCGGACGCGGCGGACGCGGCAACCAGCACTTTGCGACGCCCACCCACCAGGCTCCGCGAGAGCATGAACTGGGCCGTCCCGGCGAAGAAAAGCACCTGCGGCTCGAGTTGAAGCTGCTGGCCGACGTCGGCCTGCTTGGCTACCCGAACGTTGGCAAATCCACGCTCATTTCGCGGCTCTCCGCGGCTCGTCCAAAGATCGCAAACTACGCCTTTACAACACTCGAGCCAAATCTCGGCGTGGTGAAGGTCGGCGACTTTCCGCATGAACAGTCCTTTGTGATTGCCGACATGCCGGGCCTGATCGAAGGTGCGAGCCAGGGCGCGGGGCTCGGCATCCAGTTCCTGCGGCACATCGAGCGCACCAGCGTGCTGGCGCACCTCGTCGACGTATCCGACGGCAGCGGCCGCGAAGATCCCGTCGCCGACTTCAAAGTGATCAGCGGCGAGCTGAAAGAGTTCGGCCACGGCCTCGACAGCAAACCCGTCCTTGTCATCGCCGCAAAGATCGATGTTGCCAATCCCGACAAGCTGAAGAAGCTGCAAACCTACGCCAGGCGCCGCAAGCTGCCCCTTTACGCCATCTCTTCTGTCACCGGAGAAGGCATCGAGGCGCTGAAGTTTGCCCTCGGCCAGGCCGTCGCAGACTACCGCAGCGGCATCGAGGTGGCGCCGCCTCCACCGCCTCCCGCGAAGAAGCATAAGAGCCCCTACCCTGCCCCGCTCGCGAGTAAAAAGTCGTCGCGCTAGCGTTGCGTCAGGTGAGAACAAGGGCAGTGTGCGTAAAGTTGTTCTCATGCGCACAGAGGCACACGAGGTAGTCGACACTGTGCCTCTGCAGCGGCACAGTGTGTCGGCATGGTACGACCAGATAGCCCCGGCAGAGCTCCTGCCCTCTCTCCTGTTCTTTCTGGCGATCGCGTTTCAGGTGTTCGTCGCTTGGAAGTTCCGGGCGCTGACCTGGGACGACTCTGCGATCACGCTCGGCTTCTCGCGCACCTTCGCCATGACAGGGAAGATCGAACCGACGCCGGGCTCCGGCATCGTGGAGGGCTACTCCACAACCCTGTGGATGCTGCTGATGACCGCCGTGGCGAAGGTCCTCAGCAACCCGCACGCCTTGCTGGCGGCTGCGAAGGTCGCAAGCCTCGCCTTGAATCTCGCAAGCCTGTTCCTCATGCGCGAGTGGTTCGATACGTGGATGCCGAGGGCACTTGGAACGCTTATCGCGGGCATCTGCGGGTGCAGCTTCATGCACTACGAAACGATCAACGGCATGGAGACGCCTCTGCTGCTGGCCCTGATCCTGTCCATGCTGCTGTTGCGGAGATGGCATCATCGCAGCGCGCGCTGGATGTACCTCGCAGCCGGCGTAGGCGTCGTTCTGACCCGTTGGGAAGCGATTTGGCTCCTGATTCCCTTCGTTCTGATGGAACGTCCGTCGCGGCGTGCCATCATCTCCGCTTCGGTATGGGTCTCGACGTTTGTGGCGTTAAGTATCGGCCGGCGGCTCTACTTTGGTGATTTCCTGCCGAACACCATCACTGCGAAGCACGGAGTGCCGTATGTCACCGGCACACCACATGAACAGCTTGGGCAGCACCTGCTTCAGTTGTCATTGATCGCGGGCTACCCGGCGTACTTCGCCGTCGTCGTTCTGCTGTTTCTGCTTGCCCAAGGGCTGGTCAGCCCGCCGCACACCACCAGACGCAAGCCGTGGGAGTTCTACTTCACCGTGCTCTTTGTGATCTTCAGCGTGGCTCTAACGGTCGGCATCGGGTACAACTGGGGACCGCCGCTGCGTTCGTTCTACACCGGGTGGCCCTTTCTGTTCGCTCTTCTTCTGTTCCCGCTCGCGAAGGGGTGGAGCGCACCCCGCTTGAGATGGTTCTCTCTCGTCGCTGTCGGAGTGATGGCGCTGTTCACCCTTGTGCACGTCAGGCGCTCCCTCCGTGAGCTGCGCTTGTCCTACGCTCCCGCCTATATGCCCGACGCAACGGTCGCAAAGATAGGCACTGTCAGCGACGCATTGAACATCATCCAGCAGGCCACGGGAAAACACGACCTGCTCTTCGCAGGACCTGACATGGGTGCCGTGATGCTCTTCTCCAGTGGCATCCGAGTCATCGACCTTGGGCTGCTCTGCAACCGCACGCTGGCGCACGAGCGCTATGGAGCTATGGAACGCTATGTCCTTGAGCAGCAGAAGCCTGATGTGATTGAAGTTCACGGCCTCTGGACTCCGTTGACCGGGCTGGAAACCTCAGAGCGCTTCCACCAGGACTATCGTCCGGTCGTGGTGAACGGCAAACGGATGTTCCTGCGCAACTCGCTGATTGCCTCCATCCCGCAAGCAAATCTCCAGCGATTGACCTTCGTGCCCGGTGTTGAAGATCCGAAGAAACCTGAAGAACCGGGATTCCGTTCAGAGGATGTGGCGCTCAGCCGCAGTTTTGGAAGCTATCTCCTGCTGAAGCAGTGATCGGGCAGAGTTTGCAAAGCGCTGGTTCACGAAGCTACAGTCGCTGAGACAGTTCAAAGTCACCGACCCGGACCATTGTGCGCATATGGCCTTCAGTATGAATAGACCGGCACTTTCGATTGCGTTGACGGCTGCTGTGACCCTGGGCCTTGTGGCGCAGGAGGCCTCACGCAACCCAAAGGCAGACGCACTGAAGCGGCCCGAAGTAGTCCGCGGCCAGGCAGTGTTTCAGGGAAACTGCGCGGCCTGCCATGGAATAAACGCCGGCGGAGGGATGGGGCCCAACCTGGTGCAGTCGTCCCTCGTGCGGCACGACGTGGCCGGCGACAGCATTGGAACCGTGGTCCACGAAGGCCGCATGGACAAAGGCATGCCTGCCTTTCCGCAGATCACCGATGCGCAGGTGAAAGATATCGCCGCGTTCCTGCACGCACGTGTCGACGCCAGCATGCGGGCCTCTGCCGGCGGCGGCAGCGCGTTCGACGGCCAGCTCAACGTTGGCGATCCAGGCGCCGGTAAGGCGTACTTCCAGGCTAAGTGCGCAAGCTGCCACAACCCTGCCGGTGACTTCGCCGGTATCGCGAAGAAGCACGATCCGGCAGAGTTGGAGTCGCTGCTACTCGCGCCCAAGCCCGGCCTGACCACAGGAACACTGACCCTCTCGAATGGAGAGAAGGTTCACGGCACGGTGCTGCACCAGGACGAGTTTTCATACACGGTGCGCGACGCCAGCGGCAACACTCGCACTGCCGACGCGGCCAGTGGTGCCCACCTGGTAGTGGAAGACCCGCTGCGCGTTCATGACGATCTGCTGAAGACTTACACCAACAAGGACATCCATGACGTCTTCGCCTATCTCGAAACACTCCAATAAAACAGGTGCCCGGGATTCTTTCCGGATCGCCCTGGTGTGTCTCGGAATGCTGCTCTCTGCAGCAGCTTTGACGTCGCAGGCGATGCCGCCGCAGAGCCTGCCGTCAGTCAGCGAGCAGTGGACGACCTACAACGGCGACCCCTCGGGACGCCGCTTCAGCACGCTGACCCAGATCGACGCGGGCAATGTTAAGTCGCTCCACCTCGCATGGGCTTACCCGACAAAGGGTCCCGCCCTCAAGGGCACACCGCTGGTTGTGGATGGCGTGATGTACTTCACTGTCCCTGACAGCACCTGGGCTGTTGACGCGGAAACAGGTGTAAAGCTGTGGCAGTTTGACCGTCCGTCGGATGGCAACAAGATTAATAATCGGGGCGTCGCCTACCTGAACGGCAAGCTGTTTCGCGGCACGCCGGACGCGCACATGCTAGCGCTGGATGCAAAGACCGGCAAGCTGATCTGGGACATCACCGTCGCCGATTCCAAGGCGTTCGGCTACTACATCGCCACCGCGCCGCTCGTGGTCAAAGACAAGATCGTGTTCGGCACGTCAGGCGATGTGGCCGACGTTCCGCACGCCATGTATGCCCTTGACTCTGAAACGGGCAAGATCCTGTGGCATGTCAGCACGATCCCAAAGCCCGGTGATCCGGGTTCCGAGACATGGCCGAGCGCCGACGCAATTGCGCACGGCGGCGGGCCCATCTGGCTGACCGGCACCTATGACCCGGCGCTGAACCTGATGTACTGGGGCACCGGCAACCCGCATCCCGTGCTCGCCGGCAGCGTGCGCAAGGGAGCGAACCTGTACACCTGCTCCATCCTTGCCCTCGATCCAGACACCGGCAAGATCAAGTGGTACTACCAGCCCTCACCGCATGACACGCACGACTGGGACGCCGTGGAGACACCGATTCTTTTCGACGCAACGGTTGCGGGCAAGCCACGCAAGCTGATGGCGCAGGCCAGCCGCAACGGTTACTTCTTCGTGCTGGACCGCGCCACTGGCGGGCACGTGCTTACGTCACAGTTCACAACGACCGACTGGGCGAAGAGCCTCGACGCCAAGGGTCAGCCTATATCCGATCCTGACAAAGAGGCGCAGCCCGGCGGCGTCCTGGTGCATGGCACCGTGAATGGCGCGACCAACTGGTGGCCGCCCAGCTACAGCCCGCAGACCGGCCTCTTCTACGTCAACGCACAGCAGGGTTGGAGCTTCTGGTACTCCGCTCTGGACAAAGAAGGCAAGCCCGAAGACCACCAGGGAGGCAGTGCCGTTGCCCTGCGTGAGAGCAGCCTGCTGGTCGCCATGGATCCGGCAACCGGTAAAGCTCGATGGACACGCGATGCCGGCTCCGGCCGGCTCGCGGCGGGCATTTTGACCACGGCAGGGCATCTGCTGTTCACCGGCGATGGCGAAGGCAACCTGCTGGCGCTCGACTCAGCAGACGGCAAGACCTTGTGGCACACCCGCACCGGCACCAACCTGAGCAACGGCCCTATCACCTACATGCTGCACGGCCGCCAATACGTCAGCATGGCCACAGGCGACACCATGTATACCTTCACGCTGCCGTAGCTTCAGGCGCCCGACGGCTTTGCGCTCCCGAGCTGGAGAGTCCGCCTGTCGACATGCACACGCCCCGGGTTACCCTTATGCGTCATGCAGACTCGCCTCCGCGCCATCGTCACTGTCGTTGCATGCCTCATCTCTGGTGTGTGCGCTGCGCAGCGTACCGCGACGCCTGACCTCGGCTCGAACGTGCTCATCTTCAGCCCGTCACAGCCCGCTGCACAGATACAGTCCGCCATCAACAAGGTCTATGCCGAGCAGGGAAACAGCGAGTTCGGCCATGGCCGCTATGCTCTTCTCTTCGCGCCCGGCGAATATCACGTTGATGTTCCCATCGGTTTCTACACCGAAGTCCGCGGCCTTGGTGATACTCCCGACAGCGTCCGCATCATCGGCAACGTGCACTCCGACGCCAGCCGCGCGAACAACAACGCGACCTGCACCTTCTGGCGCAGCGTCGAGAACTTCTCCGTCAAGCCCACCGGCGGCATCATGCAGTGGGCCGTGTCGCAGGCGGCGCCCATGCGCCGCATGCACATCCTCGGCGACCTGGTGCTGCACCAGAAGCACGGCTGGGCAAGCGGTGGATGGATGTCCGACACCCGCGTCGACGGCAATGTCGATTCCGGCTCGCAGCAGCAGTGGATTTCGCGCAACAGCGAATGGAAGAGCTGGACCGGCTCCAACTGGAACATGGTCTTCGTCGGTGACATAAATGCCCCGGCAACGGCATGGCCCAAACCCGGCTATACCACCATCGACCGCACGCCCGTCAGCCGTGAAAAGCCCTACCTGACGCTTGGCCCCGGCGGCCAATGGCACGTTGCGTTGCCTGCCGCACGCAGAGACACGGCAGGCACCACATGGGCGCAGCCCGGCGGCTTTTTGCCGCTGGATCGCTTCTACATCGCCCACCCGGAGAGCGACACGGCCGCGACCATGAACGCGCAACTCGCCCGAGGCAAAAACCTGCTGCTGACGCCAGGGCACTATGACCTGGCCGAGCCAATCCGAGTGATGCGCGCAGGCACGATTGTCCTGGGACTCGGCTTTGCCACGCTGCGCCCCATCAACGGCACACCCGCGCTGATCACGGCGGACGCAGGTGGACTGACCATCGCCGGCCTGCTCATCGACGCCGGGCCGGTCACCTCGCCCGTCCTGATGCAGGTGGGTCCGCAGGGCGGCAAACACACGCCCAAGGGCTTCCCCATCCTGCTGTCAGACGTCTTCTTTCGCGACGGAGGTGAAACCGAGGGGAAGACCCTTGTCAACCTGGAGGTGAACGCGGACGACACCATCATCGATCACACCTGGATCTGGCGAGCCGACCACGGCAACGGCGTCGGCTGGGACAAGAACCTCAGCGCGGCGGGATTGGTCGTCAACGGAGATGATGTGACTGCGTACGGGCTGTTTGTGGAACACCATCAGCAGTTCCAGGTGATGTGGGATGGCGAACGCGGTCGAACGTATCTCTACCAATCCGAGATCCCGTACGATCCGCCCACTCAGGGCGCCTATACCAGCGCGCCCGGCACCGACGGATGGGCTGCTTACAAGGTGAGCGCAGCCGTACGTGAGCACGAAGCGTGGGGACTGGGCGTGTACAGCGTCTTTACCCACCCGGACGTGTGGGTCTCGCGCGCGATTGAAGCGCCGCAGACACCCGGCGTTCGCTTCCACGACATGATCACCGTGTGCCTGCTGACCCATGGCGGCATCCGCAACATAGCAGACGACGCAGGCGGAGCGGCCACCTGCCAGCCGCGCAACTGGCCCCGACTCACCAGCTTTCCGGTTACGCCGAACGAACAACCTACACGCTGAGTTCGCGCACCTTGCCAGCACGATCACGCGTTACCCCAAAGAGGAATCGCCCGTCCGCATCCAGGTGCCGCACCTGCAACTCATGCGCGGACACCGACAGGTGGCTGAACCCATGCACCTCCTGCGCGTAAGGTCCGCGGTCGAGCCCGTCCTTCTGCAGGACGTACAGGTCCGCTCCGCCGCCGCCCGAGAGGAAGTGCGTCGTCGGCTCGCCACCGAACTGCAGCACCTGCAGGTCGTGGTCGTGACCCGCCATGTACAGGTCCACCTTGTGCTCGCGCAGCAGCGGAGCCCAATCGCGGATCAGCACGGCGTGGTCTCCGTGCGGCCCGTTGGAATAGATGGGATGGTGCGCCATGACGGTAAGGAACGGCAGATCGCGCGGACGCTCCAGCTGCCGCCGGAACCACACCAGCTGCTCGGCCTGCTGCTCGGGCGTCAGGTAAAAGTCGGCTCCGTGACGTGCAGCGCCATCCTTCGCTGGCATGTTGCTGTCGAGCACGATGCAGCGCATGAATGGCTTGTGCTGCGGGAAGTCAAAGGTGTACCAGCGCGCGGGCATCGTCCACCGCGTCGGCTTACCGTCGATCCCTTTGCCGGTACGCGCATACTCCAGCTCTGCTTCGAGCTTGTTCACCGTCGCGGGCAGGAACTGGTAATCGTGGTTGCCCGGCATGCTGTACGCCGGCCCCGGAAACACATCTGCCGGGTACTGCGCCTCAAACTGGTGTCGCCAGCGCGAAGAAGCCACGCCGCCAGGCAAGTCGCCGTAAAAGTTATCACCAAGCAGGAAGAGCGCGTCTACGTTCAGTCGATTGCCCCGCGCAAAGTGCTGCATGCCGCGTGCGACCTGCGACTGCGCGGCATAGTTGGCGCTGCCGCCCGCCGCCTCGAAAGCAGTCCTGTCGAGGTAGCCCCAATCGCCGAGAACCAGCGCATGTGCAGCGTCGTTGTTTGCAGGCGGCAGGGCAAATGCGCTGCCGTGGTGCGCACCGGCCGCAAGTGCGCTCCAGGTAAGGGTCTGCCGCAGAAAGCCGCGGCGCGTCAGGTCTCCGGTTCGGGTCATGCGGCCAGCCAATCACACCTTCGTCAACGCAGCATGAATGGCTATCGCACGTCGGCATCAAAGGTGCCGGTCTCAACCGTGTTGCCATGCTTCATCTGCACAAAGATGCGATAACGCCCGGCGCTCGGGAATCCGTAGGGGAACTCGACCGTGGATGACAGCGGCTGCGCTAAGGATGCGCTCATCTCCGGCATGTTCGAGTCGCCGTTTGCGACCATCATCGCCTGCATGGGCGCAGAACCCTCAGGATGGGTGTGCGCAAAGGTCGTCCAGTCCGTCTTCACAAACGCTGCATGACCCGCCATGCCGAGGTACGGAACCACGTCACCAGCGGGCTGCCCCTGCGCATTGAGCAGGTGAAAGCGGAAAATCACCGGCTGGCTTGCAAGCAGCGACGCGGGCCGGTCCCAGACCATGCTGTAGCCGTCGGGCAGCTTGTACGTCGCGCCAAGCTCACCAGCGCCCAGCGGAGCGGGAGCAGCAGCCGCATCTTCCGGGTCCAGCGCGACGCCTTTGAACCCTTCCGGTACGTCAACGGTCGCGGTCAGCGTCTCAGGAAAGCCGCTACGGTGCACGATGTCGGCGAACAAGCGGTACCGGCCCGGCGGCATGGCGGGCAGCGTCGTGCGAAGCTCACCGGGAGCAACCTGCTCAGGATGCAAATGGTAAACCGCATCCATACCTGGATCGCGGATCGCGTACAGGTGCATCAGGTGGCCGTGGTCCGGCAGCAGGTCCGTGTTGCCACGGTTGCGGCGTACGTTCTGCACGGTGTAGGTGCCGATGTTCAGGTCAAGCGTGTTGCCGCGCAGAGACGGCGTCAGGCTGAGCGGCTGGTAGACATGCGAGGCGTAATCCGCCGCTTCAACGTTCCACCATTTGCCCCCAAGCCACACTGCAACAGCCACCAACCCGAACGCCACACCACCCGCAACCAGGGCGCGACGGCGACGCTCCCCATCGGGACGGACACCAGGCTGCAGGCGCGACTCGCGGGCAGCAGCCGCAACGATCCCGGCGATCCCGATCGCCAGCAGCAGGCCAAGCGCACCGAGCAGCAGGCCCATCGAACGGTTCATCTGGAGCACGGAAAGCGCGATGGCAGGCACCGGCACGCTGGCCGACGCCGCGCCCTGCACCCCGTTAACATCAACGACGACCTTCCAGGAACCGGAAGCCATCAACCATATGGAACCGGTAAAGAACGCCGGATCGACCGCGGAACGCTGCATCGGGTCGGCTGTCGGCGGATGCTTGCTCGCCTCGCCGATCATTGGCACCGGTGTGATGCTCACTGAACGAGCCTCCGCACCAGACGCACGAATCTCAACCGTTGCGACGCCGGGCACCACCAGCGGCGGGCGAATCGTGACGAATAGCTTGTACGGTCCCGCGTTCACCTGCTCGAACACGTCTTTGCTGCCGACATGTGCGTGCGCCTGCGGCATCGCACCCGCCAGCAGCAACAGGATCGCAAGCAGGCCAACCCACTTCCGCTGCCCAGCCTGGGGCCAGCGAATCAACGCTGCACTCCGCGCATCCACCGGCCAAACATCCACCCGAGGATCGTGGACAGGCCACCGTAGATTGCCGCGCGCAGCAGGCCAAGGTACAGCGGCAAACCGTACCCTGGCAGATAAAACTTGCGAATGCGGTCGATGCCATCGGCGGGAGCGTTGTAGTCGAAATACATCGTCCCGAAGAATCGATTTTCGCTGGCCTTTGACAGCAGGAAGCTGGCAAACGGCCACTCCACCGCAACCAGCACGGCGACGAACACAAAGCCGGAAACCAACGCGATCTGCCACACCTTCCACGACTTTGTCCGCTGCCAGAGAAGGTCAAGCGCAAATGCAGGCACCAGTATCAGGATCGGAAACTTCGCCGGAATCAGGTGCGTGATGGGATTGAAAACCGGTCCCAACTTCGGCTCTGCGGAGACCAGCGGAAAGACCAGCATCTCGATGATCAGCGCAACGGTATACACCGACGCCGCCGTCGTTGCGGCCCATCGGAACCGCGAGGCCTGCGAGATAAGCGCCAGCGCCACCGGCACGGCGATCGCCATGGCAATGTATGCGCGCGACTGGTGCAGAACGACGTCCCAGGTGTATTCCTGCAGGAAGAACATCTGTCCCGCGACGGTCAGGCCGCCCAGGTATAGCAGCAGCTTCTGCAATGCGGAAAAGCTGCTGGAACCTGCGGTCGCCGCGCGATTCATGGTCGCCAGGATCAGGAAGAAGACTCCAAGGCTGACACCTCGAATGCCAAGAATCAACAACGTGTGCGGTGGGCTGACGATCTTTACGTCCAGCCCGTACGCCGCATGCCACCAGTTGTCGAACGGCGCGGAAGTGATCATCGCAATGCCGCCCCAGCCCGCAAGAAAGACACCCAGCGGTGCACGCAGTCCGAACACGCTGACCGAAGCCTCGCGCAGCGGAGACTGCTTGTTGAACGTGCACTGGTACACAAGCCACAAACCGACAATTGCAGCCAGCACGCCGCACAGCTGGATCATCAGGTGCGCCGGCGTCCAGAAGCTGTCGCGCCCAATCGAACGATGCCACGAAACGTCCCATTCAGCGCCTATGAATGCGGATGTAATGCCGGCAACGCCGGTCCAGATGTACCAGGGAACACCCGCAGATCGGCTCTCGAGCGACACGGTGCGCTCGGGCGTATGGGGCATCGACGCAAGTACTGAAGGGTGAGGAACGCTGGACATGCTTCTCCTCCTGAACATCCCGTAACTTTAGTTGTAAGCCTACGCGCGTCAGGGCTTTACAAACAAGCTCTTTGACTCGCAGGCATCATTCGCCGTCACCTACCGCCGCCAGCAAAGGGACCACGGCACCCCGGTCCTCAAACATCAGCAGACCCGAAGCCGCAGGTTCTGCCGGCGAGTTCAACTCGCTCACGTTGTGCAGATTCTTATTAATGACGCGGGTCCGCTGGCTGATGTCACTCAGGGTGTTCTGCACCGTCTTGACGTTGTTCTCGACCTTGTTCATCAGCAGCTCGAACTTACCGAACTCCTTCTTCACGCTGCCCAGCACGTTCCAGACCTCGTTGCCTTTCTTCTGGATGGCCATCGTGCGAAAACCCATCTGAAAGCTGGTGAGTATGGCCATGAAGCTCGACGGCCCGGCCACTGTTACATGGCACGAAGACTGCAGTTCGGTGTGCAGACCCGGCCTGCGCATCACCTCGGCATATAAGGCCTCCGTCGGCAAAAACATGATGCCGAACGGCAGTGTCGCAGGCGGATCGATGTACTTCTCGCAAATGCGCTTGCCTTCAGTACGGATCGCCCGTTCGAAGATCGCGCCCAGCTTCAACTGCTCGTCCGCGGTGCCGTGCTCGTATGCATGCTCCAGCCGCTCCCAGTCCTCGCGTGGAAACTTCGCGTCGATCGGCAGCAGCACGTGGCCGTCGCCGTCCGGGATCTTGAGCGCGAACTCGACCGACTCATTCGATCCGGCTTTGATCTTGGCGTTCTGAACATACTGATCGCGCGAAAACATCTGCTCCAACTGCATGCCAAGCTGGAATTCGCCGACAACGCCGCGCGACTTCACGTTAGAGAAGACCTTCTTCAGATCGCTGACGCCACTCGCCAGCTCCTTCATCTCGCCCAGCCCTTTTTGCACCTCGCCGAGATGCGTTGTCACCTGACCAAAGCTTGTCGTAAGGCGCTCGTTCAACGTGGCCTGCAGCTTCTCATCAACCGTCAGTCGCATTTCCTCAAGCTTGGCGGCGTTCGTGTCGTTCAGCGTGCCCAGGCGGTCTTCCATGCTGACGCGCATGCGGTCCTGGTGTTCGCGCTGCTCAACACCAAGTGCGCTAAGCCGCTGCTGCAGAGCGTCGCGTAGTGCCTCGTGTCCGGCGGTGTTCTTGTCTGCAAGCGAGGTCAGCGAACGGTGGAGTTCGCCGCGCGCGTCAAGCGAAGCCTTATTTGCCTCAGCGAAGAACGCGGTCAGACGCTCGCCGATCGCGTTCAGATCCCGCGCCACCGCCTCGCGCAGCTTCTCCGCGCTGGTGGTGTTGTCCGTGCGAAAGGCGGCGAGGCCGTCGTTCAACGTACGTGACAGCGTAGCGATTGAGCCGCTGATCTCTTCACGCAGCTCGCGGCTGGCGCGCTCGGCTGCATGGCGGGCCTGTGTGGCCGTGTCACCCTGTTCGCGGCGCAGCTCCGCCATGTGATTCCGCACCATTGCGTCAGAAGCATCGAGCTTCGCGCCGAGCGCAACGACCGCGTCAGGCAGCGTTTGCAGCCGCGGGTCGACAGTGTTCGGCGCTGCTCCCTTGCGCATCAACAGCAGCGCTATCAAAGCCATCAGAACGACCTGCAGCGCAATCACCACAGACAGCATATCTTCGCCTTCCCTTCTCCTATAGCATACCCCCGCCGTGCGCCCGCAGCAGTTGAAAAGCGGTCAGGCGTATCCTGCGAATCATGCGCGCACAACATGCGAACGAGGCAACAAGACAGCGCCGGCTTGCGCTCGAGCGCCGGCTGCAGACCGGTGCTGCGCTCGTGTTCGCATTCGTGGTGTTTATCGTCATCGTACTTCGCGCCGGTTTGCCGAATGTCTTCACGCCCGGCTGGTGGCGGCATTGAGTGCGGATGAAGCGGGCACGGCCGATCCTCTGCTGATCGTCCTGGTTGGACCCACCGGGTCAGGCAAGACTACGTTGTCACTGCGACTGGCCGAGGCGCTTTCGGGAGAGATCGTCTCCTGCGACTCCGTCGCAGTGTATCGGGAGATGGAGATCGGCACCGCCAAGCCGTCTCGCGAAGATCGTGCCCGGGTGCCGCACCACATGCTTGACGTGGTGCCACCCGACATCGAGTACACCGCCGGCGACTACGGCCGCGCCGCACGCGCAGCGGTCGCCGGGATTGCCGCACGTGGTCGCGTTCCGATTGTCGCTGGAGGCACCGGCCTCTACCTGCGTGCATTGATCGACGGCTTCAGCCCCGTTCCGCCGCGGGACGAGACGGTGCGCGCACGCCTGCGGCTAGCCGTGCAACGCAGAGGAAGCGCGCTTCTGCACCGCGTGCTCAGGCGTATGGATCCGCAGGCTGCATCGCGCATCCACCCGAACGACGAGCCGAAGCTGATCCGTGCCATTGAAGTGTCTGTCTTGTCAGGAGCGCCGATGAGCGATGCCTGGACCCTGCACACACCGGAACCGCTGCGCGGCTTTCGCATCGTGCAACTCGGTCTGCAGCCAGACCGCGCGGCACTGTACCAGCGCATCAACGCGCGATGCAGTCAGATGTTTGCGACAGGTCTGATACCTGAGACAGCCTCCCTGGTCGAGCGCTACGGGGAGCACTGCCGCGCCCTGCAGTCACTCGGCTACGCAGAGGCCGAGGCAGCACTGCGAGGCGAACTGACCGAAGAAGAAGCCATTGCAAAGACGCAGCAGGGGCACCGCAACTACAGCAAGCGCCAGGGTACATGGTTCCGTCGGGACATCCGCATTCACTGGCTGCATGGCTTCGGTGAGGACTTGCAGGACGAGGCAATGCGCACGATCTCCAGGCTGCGAACAGAACTTACTTAGGCTGCTCCGACGCTCGAAACACGACGCGTCCACCAACCATCGTGAACTGCACGCGGCCAAGCATGGACGCTCCATGGAACGGGGTGTTCTTCGACAACGAGCGGCTCTGCGCCGCGTCGAACGTCCACCGCTCGCTGGGATGGAAGATGACCACGTCGGCGAGTGCACCGGGCGCCATCCGCCCGACATCGTGGCCGAGATCGCGCAGACGGAACTTCTCCGCGGGCGCAGAGGTGAACAGCGCAAGCACTTTCGCCAGCGGCATGCCGTGCTCGCCATGCAGGATTCGCAGTGAGGCGCCCAGCGCCGTCTCAAGCCCCGTAATGCCGTTTGGTGCGCGCTCGAACTCAACGTTCTTTTCGTGCGCGGCGTGCGGCGCGTGATCGGTTGCAATCACATCCACCGTGCCGTCAAGCACCGCGGCAATGCAGGCATCGCGGTCTTCGCGCGAACGCAGCGGCGGGTTCATCTTGAAGTGCGTGTCGTACCGATGCGAGCCCTGCCCGGCGTCTCCCGCAATCGCCTCATCGGTGAAGGCAAGGTGATGCGGCGACACCTCGCACGTCACCTGCAGACCACGCTGCTTCGCCAGCCGGATCGCATGAAGCGCCTTTGCCGTCGAGACGTGTTGAACATGCAGATGCGGCCGCAGTTTCTTGGTCCGCTCGATCTCCTCGAGCAGCGCGATGTCGCGCTCGACGATGTTCGATTCAGCATCCACGGGCATGCCGCGCAGGCCGAGCCTGAAGGCCACCGGGCCAAAGTTCATGCTGGCGCCGACCGTCATGCGGGTGTCCTCCGCGTGTTGGGAGATCGGCAGGCCGACGTGCGCCGCTGCGATCAGCGCCTGCTGCATCACCACATCCGCAAGCACTGGCTTGCCATCGTCAGTAAAACCAACTGCACCCGCCGCTGCCAGTGCAGGGTAGTCCGTCAACTCGCCGCCCATGCTGCCGACCGTTGCCGCAGGCATGGCAAGCACGCGCGCCGACGGCTGCCGCTCAGGCGACTGCACAAAGCGCAGCCACTCCACTGAGTCCGTCACCGGCGTGGTGTTCGGCATGGCCACCACCGTCGTCACGCCGCCCGCGACCGCAGCGCGTGTGCCGGTCGCAATGGTCTCCTTGTGCGTCTGGCCCGGCTCGCGCAGATGCACGTGCATATCGATCAGGCCGGGAGCGATCACCAGGCCGGTGCAGTCGATGACCTCTGCCGCATCTGCTTGAGGCATTGCGCGATGGTTAATACTTTTAACGAATCCATCGGCGAGCAGCACATCGGCAATCTCATCCATGCCACTCGCTGGATTGATCAAACGGCCGTTCTTCAATAGCAGCGAACTCATGCGATCACCTCACGACCGAGTGCACGCACCAGCAGCGCCATGCGCACGGCAAGCCCATGCGTAACCTGCTCCTCAATCGCGGACTGCGCGCCGTCCGCCACGGCAGAATCAATCTCAAGCCCGCGCACCATGGGTCCCGGATGCATCACCAGCGCCGCCGGCGCGTGTGCCGCAAGACGCTCAGCCCTCAATTGGTAGCCCGCAATGTACTCCGCAGTATCAATGTCGAGACCCACAAGCCGCTCGCGTTGAATCCGCAACATCATGGCGACATCCGCTTGTCGCAACGCCTTATTGAAGTCACGTTCGACCTCCACAAGCGAACCAACACGGGGCAATACCTGCAACGCCTCCACCGGGCAAAGCTCAGGCGGCCCGCACAGGATCACGCGCGCACCAAGCCGCGGCAGCAGCATCGCGTTCGATCGAGCCACACGCGAGTGCCGCACGTCGCCTGTGATTACAACTGTCACACCGTGCAGAGTTGCCTCGTGCAGTCGCTCTGACAAATTGAGCCGCTTCAGCATCGTTCGCAGATCCAGCAGCGCCTGCGAAGGATGCTCGTGCATACCGTCGCCCGCGTTCAGCACGGGCAGACCAGTGGACCGAGCAAGCAGCTCCGGCGCACCGCTGTAGTTTGACCGCAGGATGATGCACTCCGCACCAAGTGCACGCAGCGTTACGCCCGTGTCATGCAGGCTTTCGCCTTTTTCGATCGAAGAAGACTTGTCGCTGACCAGCGTGGTGATCGCGCCCAGCGACTTCGCCGCAAGCTCGAAGCTGGTGCGCGTTCGCGTGCTCGATTCGTAGAAAAGCAGCGCGACCCTGCGCCCGTCGAGACGCTGCGTCCGCTGCCGGTGCGGCTCGCGCTCCAGCTCATCCGCAAGCGCCAGCAGCCAGCTGATCTCGTCAAGTGACATGTCGTGGATGGAGAGCAATGAGCGGCGGTTCGTGGTGCCTGGCGGAATGGCAGCAAGGGAGCTCATGCGCTCTGAGGATGGTAGCAGGCGGAGTCCCGGACGACGCGCCTCATGCTGAGCATCCTTACGCTGCGGGCGGCAATCCCAGCGGTAGAGACTCAGCCGGCACCAGGGAAGCGGAGAAGAAGATGGCAAGGACGTTGAGAACGATCGCACGCACATTGGCGCTTGCCGCATCCGCATCATCCGCGGCATTCGGCCAGACGAGCAGCGAACCGCAGCAGCCGAGGCAGGTTCCAGCGAAGAGCCTGCCCGTGCCAGAGGATGTAAGTCCGGGCATGCAGAAGCTCATCGCCGCTCCGCTGAACCCGGCCTGGAATCAGCTCTGGACCACGGGTGAGCAATGGCGTGCGGCGGCCAACCTGCAGGCTAAGGCTACGCTTGCGGCGCTGCCAGGCATTCGCGAGCGACTGCATGTCACCATGACCACGTCCGTGATGAACGGCGTGAAGGTCTACATCCTGCGGCCGGACGTGATCCCGCCGGAGCACAGGGACAAAGTTCTGGTCCAGGTCCACGGCGGCTGTTACGTGCTTTCGCCGGGCGAAGCAGGTACCACCGAAGCCGTGATGATGGCCGGCTTTGGGCATTACGAGGTGATTGCCGTCGACTACAGGATGCCTCCGGAGGCCTACTTCCCGGCAGCACTCGACGATGCCATGACGGTATACCAGGCTGTTCTGAAGCAGAACAACCCGAAGAATGTTGGCGTGCTCGGTACATCGGCAGGTGGAGCGCTGGTGCTGGAGATGATGCTGCGTGCGAAACAACTCGGGCTGCCCATGCCGGGCGCCATCGCACCAAGCACTCCCATGTCAGACGTCACGAAGGTTGGTGACAGCTTCTACACCAATGAGATGGTGGACAACGTGCTGGTCTCTCGCGACGGCTTCTGCGATGCGGCGACAAAGGTCTATGCCGGGGGCCATGATCTGAAAGATCCCTTGCTATCGCCCGTCTATGGCGACATGAGTGGGTTCCCGCCAACGATCCTTACGACCGGCACGCGAGACCTGCTGCTGAGCAACACGGTACGGGTGCATCGCAAGCTGCGCGCCGCCGGCGTTGAAGCGGAGCTGGAGGTCTACGAAGGTCAGTCGCACGCACAGTTCGGCCGTGACGACCGGCTGCCTGAAACAAAAGAGGCCTTCGGCGAGATCGCCGCTTTCTTCGACAAACACCTGGGACGCTGAGGCAGGCTGTTCACCCTGAGAAGCGCTTCAGAGCCGGCCGTGGGAGCGCAGCTCATGGCCGAGCAGAGCTTCCCAGCTTGAGGGTGCGAACTGACCTCTCCATCGATCGAAGGCATAGCGCATCTGCCGCGCGGCTATTTCGGCCGGCATGCGTCCTGTAGGCGTGCCAAGCCCCGGACAGCCAAGCACCTGGATGCCGTGCGCCTCTGCCGCTGTGAGTGCTGCAAGGAATGCAGCATACGCAAAATTCGTCTTCGACACGTCCATCGGCACTCGCATGGTGGGGCAGTGCGCAAGCCACGGGCAACGAGGATGTTCTGTCGGCACCATCAGGCATGTGCCAACTGGCTGCTCGCCACGGTACCGGCTCCAGATCTCCTGCTGCACGCGGTCCTGAAGAGCACTGCCAAAGTAAGCGATGATCGCAGCATCGATGCCTCCATCCATTATCCCGAAAGCATTCGCCGCACTTACGAAACAGTCGAAGCCATCGACCACAGTTTCGAAGTAATCGTTGTGAACGTGAACGTCATCCTGCCCTGCAAACGCAGCGCGCCAGGCCTCGCACAGTGAGAACTCAAGATCGACCAGAACCACCTTCATGGCGGTGCACCTCAACTGGATGAATTATCCGCCTCGTTCCTGTTGGAGTAGCTTGTCGTACGACAATCAACAGCTGTCTACCCTCTCGCCTGCAGTGCTACCATCGCACTTCAATAGAGGAGAGCACCGGGTGAAGATGCAGACGCGTTGGATTATCGCCATCCTGGCGATCGCAGTCTCAGTGCATGCCCGCGGACTGTCTGCCCGGGCACAGCAGCCAATCGTCAGGACGGCCCAGGGCGAAGCCCAGGGCAAGTTGATTATGGACGGCACACAGAAGGCGTTCCTTGGACTGCCTTACGCCGCGCCGCCCGTAGGTGAACAGAGATGGAAAGCACCGCAATCACCGCTGCCCTGGAAGGGCTTGCGTGATGCGACCAGGTTTGGCGCCCGGTGCCAGCAGTGGCATGTGTGGAATGACTACATCTTCCTCGATGCAGGTCCTTCAGAGGACTGCCTGTTCTTGAACGTTTACGTGCCCGCGAAGGCAAGCCCCGCGGCCAGGCTGCCGGTGATGGTCTGGATCCATGGCGGCGGCTTCCTGGCAGGTGCCGGCTCGGAACCGCGTTACACCAACTCCGCACTCCCTGCGAAAGGCGTCATCCTCGTGACGCTGAACTATCGGCTGAATGCCTTCGGCTTCCTGGCCACAGAAGACCTGAGTAAAGAGACAGGCGGTCATGCCGGCAACTACGGCCTGATGGACATGGTCGCTGCGCTGCAATGGGTCAAAGCGAACATCGGGGCCTTTGGCGGCGACGCAGCGAACGTGACCATCTTCGGCGAAAGCGCCGGCTCGTTTGCGGTGAACACATTGACGGTCGTGCCGTCTGCGCAGGGCCTGTTCAACAAGGTCATCGGCGAGAGCGGCGCGCTCTTCGGTGCAGCACCTTCGTCCGCAACCGCCGCCCGCCTGCATCGCGATCAGGCATGGGTCGACGGACTAGGCGTGAAGAACCTCGGCGAGCTGCGCAGCCTGCCTGCGGAAAAACTGATCGAAGCGCAACAGAAGCCAGGCGCCGGGTTCGGGCCGGTCGTCGACGGACTCTTTCTGCCCGAATCAGTGTCCGAGGCGTATGCTGCGGGGCGGCAGGCGCATGTACCCTCCATCATCGGCTGGAACCGGGATGAACGCGCCGGCACCCTGTCAAAAGACATGACCGTAGCGAAGTGGAAGGCCTATGCCACGGAACACTACGGCAGCCGGTCGGCAGAGTTTCTTGCAGCCTTTCCCGGCAACACGGACGAGCAAGCCGTGCGGTCCGCGGACGATCTGACAACAGCCCAGTTCATTGCGTTCAGTGCGTGGAAGTGGGCCGATGCGCAGGCCGGCACCGGCAACGCACCCGTCTACCGGTATCGCTTCGATCGTCCTGCACCACCCGAGGAGAACCATCCGCAAGGCAAATACGCCTTCCACTCCGACGAGCTTGAGTATGTCTTCGGCACGCTGGATGCGCGGCATGGTGCCGTGTGGCACGCCGAAGACCGTGCCTTGAGTGCCGAAATGATCGCCTATTGGACAAACTTCGCGCGCACCGGTGACCCGAATGGAACAGGGCTTCCGAAGTGGCCGCGGTTCGACAAAGACGCCGCAGTGCTGCATGTGGACGCTGTGACAGCCGCCAGTCCCGATACCACCCGTCCGGAGTTCAAGTTCCTCGAAGGGGAGCAGAACCGGCCGCACAGCGGCAACTGACGGCTTCGTTAGTCCACCAGCTCGACCAGCAACACCTGGTCGTTGCCATCCACCTCTTTGAGTTTCACCTCGATGATCTCGCGGGAACTGGTCGGCACGACGCGACCAACAAACTGCGCTTCGATCGGCAGTTCGCGATGGCCGCGATCGATCAGCACCAGCAGGCGCACCGAGCGCGGACGACCGTGGTCGAACAGCGCATCGAGCGCCGCACGAATGGTGCGGCCGGTGTACAGCACGTCGTCCAGCAAAACGATGTCACGACCTGCAATGTCAAAGCCGATCTCTGCCGGCTGGACCGTCGGGCGCGGTCCGCTGGTCGACAGGTCGTCCCGGTAGAACGAGATGTCGAGCGTGCCTGTCTCGACCGGCTGCTTTTCGATGGTCTCGATGATCTTTGCAATGCGCTGTGCCAGCGGCACGCCGCGCCGCTTGATGCCGACCAGGCCAAGGTTGCCGCTGCCCTCATGCTTCTCGACGATCTGGTGCGCCAGCCGAACGAGCGTGCGCTCAATCTCTGAGGCCGACATCAGGCGGCCCTTCTCGCGCAGTTGCGGCTTGTCTGCATTCGTCGGGGCAATGGGTGCTGTCACGGTGGTGTCGCTCATGGTTCCGTGATGATACGTTTCGCCGAAAGGCCGCGGCAAGCGCTAGCCAGCATCCGGTGCAGAACGCGTCCGCAGGATCGCTGCAGACATCCACCCGCAAACACTGCCCACAGCCACCAATACCAGCAGCCAGAAGACATGCCCGAAGATGAATGAGCCCGCGCGGAACTCCGGCGATGCGATAAACGCAAGCAGCTCAGGCGGTGGTGGCCCCACGGACGCCATCTGCGAAGCGAGTTGCGTCGGCATCTGGCTGATGGCCTGGCCGATGGTGTCATCCATTGCGCGCGAGTGGTAGCCATACCGCAATACAAAACCAGCCACGCCGGTCACAAACGCGATCAACGAACCGATCAGCAGGCCCAGCACCGCTCCGATGTGAGCGCCCGCGGAGGTGCTCGGGGGATGGCTGAAACGGCCGCGCCCATACGCAAAGATCGACGCAAGCGTGAGCACAGGCGTCAGCAGCAGCGAAACGCCTGCAATCGCGCCGCTCGCCAGGGCGCCCGGCAGCAGCGACGGAACAGCTACACCAATCGCTGCCGCTGGAACCAGGATGCGAAGGGCACGCGACCAGACCACCGAGCCGGCGGTCTGCATCTGCGGCGGTAGCGGAACGGCGGCGGTGAGCGCATCTTCTGAAACGCGGAGTTGCGGCAAACCGCAATGACCGCAGAACAGAGGCGGGGCGTGATCAACAGACAACAGCGGCGCGCCGCAGCGGGGGCAAATCGAATCCATTCAACTCAAAGGCTAACCCACCCTGAGCAGTCGCGCTGAACAGCGCTCCTGCTCAACGGGCGCGGCTGTCTATGCTCCTTTGCCGTCGTTGCTGTTTGGCAGTTCCAATGAGATCAGGCCAAACTTCGTCCCTGTGCCCTGCTGCTTGAACGAGACGATGTGCTGGCGCGAAGGCGACCCCGCCTTCAACTCCGTCTCGTCGCTGTCGTCCGAGCCGTTCGCTTCAGCATGCACCTTGTTGCTGTCTGAGCAGGTCAGGCCGAGCCCGGTCTTTACCGGCGTTCCCACCGGCTGCTTGTTCCGGCAGACGATCACATCGCTGTACTCGGAAAGTGCTTTGCGATAGAAGTCACTGACTTTCTGAGGGCTGTCGGGCGAGGTGAAGCCCATCGCGAGAACGCGCAGATGAAACGCGCCGAAGTTCATGTTGACGTCCGCCGAGCCATTGTCATCGCCCTTCTTCTTTTCCAGCACAGCGCCGGGATAGAGCGGCAGGCCCAGTTTGCTCTGCACCGACGCGTTGTCGGTCTTGACCGACATGCCGCCAAGCGGCGTCGAGATGTTCACATCGTCGCCATTCGCGCCCTTGCGGGACTGAACCATGCAGCCTGCAAGCGGCAGCAGAAGAAGCGCGGAAATCGTGAGGCATGTGCGTCGTTGCATGGGACAGGTGCTCCGATCCGTGGCTGTTGTCACGAAATCATACGCGGCAGGCCGCGTTGCGGTTCCGTTATTCCCCGACCGCGCAAAAAAGTCAACAAAGTAATATCCATGGGCTTGACATTGTTGGTACCCAATCACTATATCTAGGGTGGCTGGCGAGCTTGGCACTACACGTAGCGTTGGCGACGTAAAATCGGGGTCTTTCGTCAGGGAGACGACTCCACGCGAGGCAATCCGACGCTCTGTACTGCCAAATCCGGTCCGCTGTTCCTGTCCATGAGCGAGGCCCCGCGTTTGCGGGGCCTTTTTTTCTGCTGAATCAGCCAAATGAGGGAGCTACACTAATGCGAACAGGACCGGACCGGAGCTAAACGCGCGTGCCACGTTCCGATGCAACTCGTTCCTCCAAGAACGCCAGGCCGAAACACGGCAGTGCCCTGCCCGCTATTCCGGACAAGCTCTACTTCCGGATCGGCGAGGTCGCGCGCCTGCTCGATCTGCCACCATACGTTTTGCGCTTCTGGGAAACTGAGTTTCCGCAGCTCAAGCCCAACAAGGGCGGCACCGGTCAGCGCCTGTATCGCCGCCGCGATGTGGAGGCGGTCGCCGAGATCCGGCACCTGCTGTATGACGAGGGCTACACCATCCCAGGCGCGCGCCAGTTCCTGAAGGAGCGGTCGCGTGCACCCGCACCAGAGCTGCCGATGCCGGCACTCGAGAACGAAGCTAACTGGCGTGGAGCGGCCCAGCTGCGCCGCGTCCAGACAGAACTGCGGGAGATCGCGCGCATTCTTGACCGGCCGTCACCGGGCGCTCGGCGCGGAAATCCCGCGCATCGTGGGTTGCACCTTTCAACGCGCCGCGAACGAGCGGATGCGCCGCTGCCGCTCTTCGCAGTGCCGCAGATCGAGCCGGATTAGCACTATTTACTGTGCGTCAGGGCCGTCTTTGTTGACGCGGAACTCGATGCGAAGCTCCAGGTTCGGCCCGTGAAACTCCTTTGGCAGCGGCTGCGCCTGGCCGAGACCCGTGATCGAACCCCATGCGGCACGATCGATCGCCACGTCATGCGTCGAGTAGTCCAGGTGCATTGAGCCCGGCGCGATGCGCCCGTCCGGCAGAATGCTGAAGCGCACGCCCGTGATGCCCTGCTTGTTCAACGGCGGCCGGCACTCCTCGGGGATCAACGGCAGCCAGCCGCGGCGGATATCCGCCAGCAACCGCTGCAGATACTTGGCAAAATCCACGCCCTGCGTGTCGGAGAGAATCTCCATGCCGGCCTTCGTTCCACCCTGCTGCCCTCTGCCGGTTGAGCCGTAATCGCCGCCTTCACCGCTGCGTGCGTTTCGAGCGGCCTGCTGAATCTGGTCGCGCGCGCTCTGCGGCTGGTTGAAGATGTTCTTGTTCGGCGATGGCGCTGGCGCGTCGGCCAGCGGCTGGTTCCGCGGTGTTGGCGGCGTCGGTGTAGGAGGCGTGTTGCGCGCCTGCTGCTGCGGCGCTGGCTGCTGCTGGGGCTGCGGCGTGGGTGGCGGCTGCTGCTGTTGCGGCCGGCTCTGCGGCTGCGGCTTAGGCGCAGGCGGTGCAGGCGTTCCGGCGCGCGGTTGCGGAGCCTGCGGGCTCGGTTTCGGACTCTGCGACTCGGTCGAGTGCGTGCTGATGTTCGGCGTCGGCCTCTGCTTCAACTGCTTCTGCAGGTCCGGCGGCACATCCAGATACGTCATCTCCTTGCTCTTGTCCGGCACAGCGGAGATGAGCACGGGTGCATGCCACAGGTAGCGCGGACCATAGATCAGGACCCACCCGAAGATCAGCCAGACGATGACCGAGATGTAGATCGCTTCCCGAAAGCGCGCCTTGGAGCGCTCGTCGTCTATCTCGTCGAGCAGCGTGATCAGTTCGTGCTGTTCGAGGTCAAAGTAGCGCGCGCGCAAACCGGCGCGGCGGGGCCGGCGCGCTACAGCAGCGGGCGGCTCACCGGCTGGTTCGCGGGTCTCCGTGGAGCGGTCGGTCTCCTCGGTCCGGTTCAGGCCGGGAGGTATGTCGAGTGGAGGCACGCTGAATAAGATCTCTTCCGTTTAGGACTGTCGAACCATGTGTTTTGTTTCCCACTTTGAGGGAAAACCTGCCACACGACGCGGCGAAGGACGGCCCGTCTATTCTCTCATCCAGACATCGCACGGACGCGATGAGAGTTAGAATGTCCCGTGATGCACCTGTCTCACTTGCCGCACCTGCTGCTCGTTCTGGCTCAGGCCGCCCCCGCGAAGGCTGCGCACATGGGCCTGCTGAAGCGTCTGGGCGAGCGCCTTACCCATCTCGGCGGAACCGGCCTGGCGGTCGCATCGCTGTTTGACTCCGCGCTGATTCCGATCCCGTGGCAGCCGATCCTTCTGCAGCTGGTCAGCACCCATCCACACAAATTCCTCATCTACCCGCTGATCGCGGCCATCGCGTCCGCCGTCGGCAGCATGGTGCCGTTCTATGTCGGTCGCCTGGGCGGCGAACTGTTCCTGCTGGGCAAGATCAACCGCGAACGCTACGAGCGGCTACGGGACCGATTCGAAGAGCAGGAGTTTCTCGCCATCCTGATCCCCGCGATGGGACCGCCGCCGACACCGTTCAAGCTGTTCGAGTTCTGCGCAGGCGTCTTCGAGATGAAGCCGGTCACGTTCTTTGTCGCGGCGTTCCTCGGCAAGCTGGTGCAGTTCACGATCTACGCCACGCTGACCTACTTCTACGGTCCGGCGGTCGTCGACCTGATCTTCCACACCGTTCGAGCCCATGCTCACCTGGTGCTGCTCGCCGTCGGACTGCTGCTCGCCATCCTCGCGGTCTATGTCGTGCGCAAAATCTTCGACCGCAAACGCGGGACACGCTTCCCCATCGAGGACAACGGGACAGACGACTCGAGGACCGTCATCGTGGAGGAGTAGGGCGATACTAACGCCCTCATGATGGATTGCCTAAAGTATCGATTAATTAAGTACCGCCGAGTCCTCAATCGAGGCCATTTAGGTCTAAATTACTCATCGATTGAGGTTTAGCTCGAGCAGAGCTTCGATGACAGGGGCTGAGTTTCAGCCGCCCCGGTCGACAGGACGCCCGCAGTGCCCACGAATGGAGCCGCCGCTACGAAGCGACTTCGCAGCGGCAGGCGGCTGATACTCTGACCCATTTCGGTCCGCGGGCTCGTTTACGGGTTGGAGTGTTTGCCCACGAACTTCTGGGTGATGTCGGGTGCGAACTCCTTAAAGACGAACGCGATGGCATCGATGCCGATGTCCAGTCCCCATTGCTTGCCGGTGTTGCCAAAGCTGCGTTCGCGGGTTGGATAGTAGAGGCTTGACAGTCCCGATGCAATGCCCGAGCCGAGGACCTCACTGAGGTTGAACACGCGCGTGTCGTTGTCAGACCGTGTGACCACGACGCGAGTCAGCGCATATCCGGCGCGATGAGCGACGGAGCCGCGCGCGAGCGTGTAGAACCGCGAATCTTCATGGGTGATGGAGGGAACGATCGCCTCAACCAGAAAGTTCTCTGAGGTCTGGTCGACGGCGGCATGCCACAGGTAGCGGGCGTAGCCCACGCCGCCTCCGCCAAACTCGGGATCAGCCGTGGTGCCGAGCGAATACCCCGCGAGCGCAGCCGGGATAAAGATCGCGGAGTAGTCGAAGGAGTCTTCCGCTGCGGTCGTAAACTTCTGCTTCACCGTCTGCGGAGGCAGTCGCTGATCGGTACTCACCGTGCGGAAGTTGGGAATGATGCCGAAGATCCGCTTGCTGCTGGGTGCGCGTTGCGACTGGGCTGCCGCGCTCTGGTCGTCAGGGGCGTCGGGTAGCGCGAGCGGTTCGGCAGTCGTGCTGTCCAGCGAAGTGGACACGGCAGCCGTAGCAGAAGCAGGTTGGGGAGCAGAAACCGCAGCCAGAGCCAGCGTCTGCGGTGATGCGGCGGCGGGCGCCGGATCGTTCTGCGCTGACGCGGTGAACGCGCAGCTTGCGAGAAGGACAGCCGGTGCGGCGAATCGACAAAGAATGTGCAGCTTAGACAGGAAATGCCTCGATCCTTAGGCTGCGCGGATCAGTCTCGGGCGACACCTGTTGGAGGTTTGAACAGCAGAACATAAGGAATAGATGGAGCAATCTTCGAGTTCGATGCTTGCTTGCGGGTATAGACCTGCACGGTCCTCGAATGGTTTACCCAGGTACACGCCCTGATTCCGCTCCCTGATTCCCACATCGGTCTCCGACTACGTTGGCTGCTTTCCTGCCTTTTCGTGCCATCAACAGGACGCTTGTGCGTCAATGCCTTCATTTTGCGGCTGTGTATCTTATGTTTTGTACAGGACATTGAAGCGATCGGTTCATTCTGGAGCGTGACACCCCGTCAGCGCAGCGGGTTTCTTCAGATCCAGGCCCGATCGTTCAGGGTGACATGTCACCAGTGATCGAACCGTCGCACCGGATTCCTCTCGGCACCTCCCACTGGACGCAGGCCCGTCGCGTCGGGCGGCGTCAGGGGGGTGCATGAAAGCGGAACAGCTCTCATCGCTGAATGCGCCGGCCCATCAAGCCGGAACGCACTCCCGATCTGCGGACACAGCCCCGACCTCCGCGGATGACAATGGCATGTTGGTCGCTGACCTCCTCGAGAAGACCAGTGACGGCGTTTTCATGCTGGGCTACGACTGGCGGTTCATCTACCTGAACGCGCACGCACGCCTGTTTATCAGCAGCGGCAAAGATCTCGTCGGGACGTACGTGTGGGACGAGTTTCCGGCCGCGGTCGATTCCCTGTTCTGGGAAAACTATCACTACACGATGGAACATCGCGTACCCACCACGTTTATGGCCTACTATCCTGAGCCGCTCAACGCGTGGTACGAACTGCATAGTTATCCCACGGTCTGCGGCATCAGCGTCTTTTTTCGAGACATCACGGCGCGCAGGGCTGAGGAGGAACGTTTGCGCCTGCTGGAGCAGGCTGTGGCGTCCTCGCCGATGGGCATCACGATCGCTGAACTGAGGACGCCGAACGACTGCCCGATCATGTACATCAACCCGGCGTTCGAAGCGCTGACCGGCTATTCGCGGGACGAGGTAATCGGGCGGGACTGCCGCTTTCTGCAAGGGTCCGACTTGCAGCAGGGTGGTCGCGACGAGCTCCGTTTGGCAATCGAACAGGGCAGCGCGGCAACGACTGTCTTGCGCAACTACCGGAAAGACGGCAGCAGCTTTATGAACGAGGTGCACCTGTCGCAGGTGTATGACCAGGCGGGCAAGGTCACCCACGTCGTCGGCATACAGAACGACGTGACAGAACAGCTGGAGACCAAGGCAAAGCTGGCGAGGCAGGCGCAGTACGACGCCCTGACCGGTCTGGCTAATCGCTACCTGATGATGGAACGCCTGAAGCAGGCACTCGAAGCTGCGGAGCAAACACAGGCTCCTGTCGCCGTCGTCATCCTCGACCTGGACAACTTCAAGCACATGAACGACCGCCTTGGACACATCGAGGCAGATACCATGCTGGTGCAGATCGCCCGTCGCCTGAACGCGGCTATCGACGCAGAGGACACAGCCGCCCGCATTGGCGGAGACGAATTTGCGCTGATCCTGACGAACTGTCGCGACCAGGCACGCGTCCACCGGCAGATCGAACGATTGTTGCAGGAGATCCGGAAGCCGGTCCTGCGCGGCAAAGATGAGGTCATCGTCACGGGCAGTGCGGGCGTGGCAATGTATCCGCAGGATGGGAGCGATGCGGAGACGCTGCTGCAGATGGCCGACCTGTCGATGTACTGGATCAAGCGTCGCGGCAAAAACTCATTCCGTCTGTACAGCTCTGAGCTGCGGTCGAACGACGACGAAGCGCTCGACCTTGAGGCAGGCCTGCGCGCCGCGCTTCACAATGAGGAGTTCGAACTGTTCTACCAGCCGCGGGTGAGCGCCAGTAGCACCGCGCTGGTCGGCTTCGAGGCGCTGATCCGGTGGCGGCACCCCACGCGCGGGCTGCTGTTGCCTGCACAGTTCATCCGGATTGCCGAGCACACGGGCCTGATCGACGAGATTGGCACATGGGCGCTGCAGCAAGCCCTGAAGCAGAACGCCAAGTGGCGGGCCGAGGGCCTGAAACCGGTGTCAATGTCGGTCAACGTGTCGCCGGCGCAGGTGCGGGATCCCGCATTTCCGATGCTCGTCGCAGAGGCGCTGGCCAAGGCAGGTCTGCCACCTGAATCGCTGGAACTCGAGCTGACAGAGTCGATTCTGATCGATGATGCGGAATCGGCCGACCTGTCGCTGCAGGTGTTGAACCAGTTGGGTGTGCGTGTGGCGATCGATGATTTCGGGACCGGCTTTTCAGGGCTGCAGTACCTGTCCCGTTTTGCTGTCGACACCATCAAGATCGACCACTTCTTCATCCGGAACATCTCAACCGATCCAACAGCGGCGACGATCTGCCATTCCATCTTGAAGCTGGGCCAGGCGTTAGGGCTGCTCACCGTCGCGGAAGGTGTCGAACTGAAGGAGCAGGCAGCGCTGTTGCGCCGGTGGCACTGCACGGAATTGCAGGGGTTCATGTTTGCCAGACCGCTGCCCAGCGCAGACGCGAGACTATGCCTGGAAGGCCTCGAAAGCAGTTCGTTCCCCTGCCAGGAGTCCGGCATCATCGCGTAAATCCAGCGCCGAAGATGCAGTGGATCGCCTGCAGTGGGAGCCGTGCGAGAGAGTTCTGATGCGGGCGCCGCGAGTCTGCTACGAGGTCCTGACCGAATGCCCAATCGCCTTCGAGCTGCCGGGCAGCATGAAGCGGTCTTCTGACGGTGTTCGTCTCCGCTACGCGGACCCACTTCGCCGGGCCGATGGAGTGAAAGCACGGGCGACGTTGGCTTGCCTTGCATGTCACGGGCGCGACGCTGCATGGTGTCGGTGGTACGATTCCGCCGACCTGCCGGCCGCAGCCGCAGTTGCTCATGGTGGCCAAGTCGACCGATACGGACGTCGTCAACATTTCGGCTCACCTTGCAAGTTCGCCGCAGCGATCTAGTGCAAGGAAGAGCGGCTTCAGCAGCCGGGACTCATCATCCCGGCGGCTGAAGCCGCTTTCGTTGCTTACGTCGTTCTGTCTCGGCGGCTAAAGCCGCGTTGAAAGAAAAACTGCGTGAGCGGAACTAGGCTGCCATTACCGCTGCGCTGGCCTCCATCGTTGCTGCGCCTTTGGGCAGGTCGAAGCGATCGCTGTTCATCACCTTGGTCCAGGCCTTCACGAAGTCCTTCACAAACGTCTCCTTCGAGTCGCTTGCGGCGTAGACCTCTGCGATCGCGCGTAGCTGCGAGTTGGAGCCGAAGATCAGGTCGACGCGTGTGGCCGTCCATCTGATCTCGCCAGTCTCGCGATCCAGACCTTCGAACAGGCCCTGTGCCGTGGACGACGCCTTCCACTCCGTGCTCATGTCGAGCAGGTTGACGAAGAAGTCGTTGGACAGCGTGTCCTGCTTGTCTGTGAAGACGCCATGCTTCGAGCCGCGGAAGTTGGCTCCCAGAACCCGCAGACCGCCAACGAGCACGGTCATCTCCGGCGCGGTCAGCTTCAGCAACTGTGCGCGGTCGACCAGCAGCGCCTCTGCCGCCTGGGTGTGGCCCAGTCGCAGGTAGTTGCGGAAACCATCGACCGTTGGCTCCAGCGGTGAGAAAGACTGGACGTCGGTGAGTTCCTGCGACGCATCGGTGCGGCCCGGCGCAAAGGGGACCTTGACGTCGACGCCGGCCTTCTTCGCCGCTGCTTCCACGGCAGCCGTGCCGCCGAGAACGATCAGGTCAGCGATGGAGACCGTCTTGCCCGTTGCATTGAACTCCGCCTGGATGCCCTCGAGCGTGCTTAGGACCTTTGCCAGCACGAGCGGCTGGTTCACTTCCCAGTTCTTCTGCGGTTCCAGCCGGATGCGGGCACCGTTGGCCCCGCCGCGTTTGTCCGAGCCGCGGAAGGTGGCTGCCGAAGCCCATGCGGTTGAGACGAGCTGGGCACCGGTAAGGCCGGAGGCGAGGATCTTCGCCTTCAGCGTTTCGATGTCGGCTTCGCCGATCAGTTCACCCTCGACCTCGGGAACGGGATCCTGCCAGATCAGCACTTCCTTGGGCACCAGCGGTCCGAGGTAGCGGACGATGGGTCCCATGTCGCGGTGGGTCAGCTTGAACCAGGCGCGCGCGAAAGCGTCGGCGAACTCTTCCGGATGCGACTGGAAGCGCTTGCCGATCTTCTCGTAGGCGGGATCGAACTTGAGCGCGAGGTCAGAGGTAAACATCATCGGCAGGTGCATCTTGCCCTTGATGTGCGCGTCGGGAATGGTGGCGTCCTCGGCCGTGGCGTACCACTGCCATGCGCCGCCCGGGCCCTTCTGCAACTCCCACTTGAAGTTGTAAAGGTTGTCCAGGTACTCGGTGTCCCATGTGACGGGGCGCGACGTCCATGCGCCCTCAAGGCCGCTGGAGATGGTGTCTTCCGCATTGCCCTTGCCAGCCGAGTTCTTCCAGCCAAAGCCCTGCTGCTCAATCGGCGCGCCTTCCGGCTCGGGACCGACGTACTTGCTGGGATCGTGCGCTCCGTGGCCCTTGCCGAACGTGTGCCCGCCGGCGATCAGCGCGAAGGTCTCCACATCATTCATCGCCATACGCCCAAAGGTCTCGCGAATATCGTGCGCCGATGCGAGTGGGTCAGGCTTGCCGTCAGGGCCTTCAGGATTCACATAGATCAGGCCCATCTGCACCGCCGCCAGAGGGTGGTCGAGGTCGCGTTCGCCCTGGTACCGGTCGCTGCCAAGCCAGGTGTGCTCCGGGCCCCAGAAGATGTCTTCCTGCGGCACCCAGACATCGGCGCGTCCACCGCCGAAGCCGAAGGTCTTCAGACCCATGGAATCGAGCGCGACATTGCCGGTGAGGATCATCAGGTCGGCCCAGGAGATCTTCTTGCCGTACTTCTGCTTGATGGGCCACAGCAGGCGACGCGCCTTGTCCAGGCTGACGTTGTCAGGCCAGCTGTTGAGCGGCGCGAAGCGCTGCGTGCCCATGCCCGCGCCGCCGCGTCCGTCGTAGATGCGGTAGGTGCCGGCGCTGTGCCACGCCATGCGAATGAAGAACGGACCATAGTGGCCATAGTCGGCCGGCCACCAGCTCTGGGAGTCCGTCATGAGCTTGTGCAGGTCGGCGATGACCGCGCCCAGGTCGAGCTTCTTGAACTCTTCGGCGTAGTTGAAATCGTCGCCCATCGGGTCTGCCAGCTTGGTGTTCTGGTGCAGGACGGCGAGGTCCAGGCGCTCGGGCCACCACTCCATGTTGCGCACAATCTGGCGCGAGGTGTGTGTCACCGCGCCATGCTCATGCGACTCCGGCTCGGTGCTGGTGGCAGGATTCCCGCCGCCGTTCTGGCCGTGCGGTACGGGGCATTGCATTTGTGTCGACATAGTTGCTCCTCATTCTTGGTGCCAGGTAAACGTCCCCGGCCGGTGCAGTTCTTCTGTTGAAGACGTGTTGTTCAATCCGACAGCTGGTTACGTTGTCGGATCAGGTTCAGAGTGGTTAATGTCATTGCGAGTGTTCGCGCCGGGATTTTCCCATGGGGCGGAGGCGCATGCATCGCAGAGCCCTCGCAGGATCAGTTCGTACTCGCGCACAACGCGCTTTCCGGTCAGTTGGGCCGTCGGCATGGGAACGTCAAACCAGTCCATATTCTCGACGGCGCCGCAGCGATCGCAGATGAAATGATGATGTTGAATGCCCTTGAGGTCGAACCGGGCGGAGCGGCCCTCGACCGCCACCTCGCGCACCAGCCCGGCATCCACCAGGTCGCGCAGGTTGCGATACACCGTCGCCTTCGAAGAGCGAGGATCGAGCCGGTTGACACCCTCAAAGATCTCGACGGCGGTCGGATGTCCGGCGTTCTCCATCAGAAACGCCACCAGCGAGTAGCGCTGCGGCGTGAACTTAACCCCGTTCACATCCAGCAGGTGCCGAACCGCCTCGACATCGATAGTCATTTCAGATTGCATCGCAAATAAGACTTTATCTTAATTCGACATCCGCCGCTGAAGGCGCTGTGGAATTCGCGGAGGGTGCCTCATGTCTCATTCCTGAGACAAATTGCTGAGTGGTCGCCCCATGTCTCGCTTCTGAGACATGGGTTCTGCTCAGAAGGTCAGGGGAATCCCATGTCTCAGGTTCGAACGTGAGGCACCTAACTTACCGTGCGAAGAACTTCTCCACGTCGGCAATGTCTTGCGTCAGGCGGTAGGGCGGCAGGCTGTCGAGGAAGATCTTGCCATAGCTCTGGCGCTGTACGCGGTTATCGAGCAGGACGAGGACACCACGGTCAGTCGCCGACCGGATCAGGCGGCCAAAGCCCTGTTTCAACGTGATGACGGCCTGCGGAATCTGCAGATCGTGGAATGGTTTGCCGCCGGCATTTTCGATGGCTTCCATGCGCGCCTGCATGACCGGGTCGCTGGGCACGCCAAACGGCAGCCGGTCGATGATGACGCAGCTCAACTGCTCGCCCTGCACATCGACTCCCTGCCAGAACGAGGAGGTGCCGAACAGCACGGCGTTCGGTGTTTCGCGGAACTCGTCGAGCAGCGCTTTGCGCGGCGCCTGCCCCTGCAGCAGCAGAGGAAACGGTAGCTCAACCAGCATGCGCTCGTACAGCGTGCGCATCTGCGCGTAACTGGTGAAGAGGCAGAAGGCGCGGCCACGCGACAGCTCGAGGATCTTGCGCATGCGCTCGGCGGCCTGCGGCAGAAAGTCCGCATCACGGGGATCGGGCAGGTAGGGCGGCAGGTACAGCAGCGCCTGTTTGCCGTAATCGAAGTGCGACGGCACCACCAGTTCGCGCGCTCCGGTAAGGCCGAGCCGCTTCGCAATGTGTTCGAAGCCACCCTGCACGGTGAGCGTTGCAGAGGTCAGGATGACCGAACCAAAGCCGCTGAAAAGCGTTGTCGACAGGATCTCAGACACGTCGATGGGCGTGGCCTGCAGGTAGGTGTGAAAGGCCGCGGGCGTGCCGGTCTGCGTGCGCGAGAAGTTCTTCACGCCGCCGGCGGCGCGGCGCTCGATCCAGAAGACAGTATTCGGGTCCTGCGCTTCCATGAGAAACGCGGAAGCGACCCGCAGATCAGTGACGCGGCGCTTCAGGCCGTTGACCTCTTCCACGTCCTTGATGCGCTCCAGCTCGTCGCGCAGCCGGTCGAGCGCGGTCAGGTAGCTTTCATACGCTTCGCCGCGCTCTTCGAGGAAGCCGGGCCTGTCATGGAACGGCTGGCGGCCAAGCTGAAAGCCATCCATGGGCAGCGACGCAAAAAACGCGCGGCTGCGTTCGCGCAGATTCGCCGTTGCGCTTTCAATCGAGGACGACGACACGGACTTGGCTCGGAGCATCATCTCCGTGTCGCGTGCCAGTTCTTCGCACCGCTGCTGCGAGATGGCCACGCCGAAGTAGTCGCTGGCGACCGACTCCATCTCGTGCGCCTCGTCGAAAATGACGGCGGCAGCATCGGGCAGCACGCCCGCATCGGGGGCGCCCGCGGCCTGTTGCTTGATGTTCAGATCGGCGAAGAACAGGTGGTGATTGACGATAATGATGTCGCTCGCCAGCGCCTTCTTGCGCATCTCGGTGATGTAGCACGGCTCGAAATTGGGGCAGCTCTGGCCCAGGCAGGCTTCGCTGCGGGCATCCATTTTGCTGAAGAGCGGCGATGGCTCGGGCAGTCCGGCGATCTCGGCGCGGTCGCCCGTTTCGGTCGTCTCCTCCCACTGCTGGATGATGTGGAACTGCCGGATCTCCTCGGGCTGCGAGAGCAGCGGCGTCTGCGCGAGAGCATAGAGTTTCTGCTTGCAAACGTAGTTGGCACGCCCCTTCATCGTGCAGACCTTCAGCGGCCCGAGAATTGATTCAAGGAACGGGATGTCCTTGAAGAAGAGCTGCTCCTGCAGATTCTTCGTGCCGGTCGAGATGATGATGCGCTGTCCGCGATCGCGCGCCATGCGGAGCGCCGGCAGCAGGTACGCAAGCGTCTTGCCGGTACCGGTGCCTGCCTCGACGATCAGGTGGCGCTTGTCTTCAAGCGCCTTCTCAACGGCCTTGGCCATCTCATACTGGCCTTTGCGGTGCTCATACTGCAGGGACGATTGCGCCAGCAGGCCGCCCGGCGCGAAGAACTCGTGCAGTGTAGGCAGCGCGGAACTGGTGGCAAGTGTCGGCAAGGCGCGAAGAAGAGGCGAACACCTCCATACTATTCGCCAGCCTAGCCGCCGTACGGGCTGCCCAGGAACATGAACAGCAGCAGCATGCCGACCGACAGCAGCAGCATGCCCGACGATACCGGTCGCTCATAGCCGCGCGCGTGGGCCAGCAGCCCCGATAGAACGACCAGGGCCAGCAGCACGCCGAGGCCGGGCAGCAGGAACCAGAGATACAGCCCAAGATCGCCCATGCGGTAGCGCACGATCCAAACGCACAGCTGCACGATGGGCAGAGCCGCACACAGCACCGCGCCAAGCCGCACGAAGACGATGGTCGCGCTGTCTGGCAGATCGCCCCGTCTGCTGTGGGAGCGATGGACAGACGCGCGCCAGAACGCCGCAATCACCACGGGCGGAGCAAGCAGCAGGACGGTAACAATGGCGGCCATCAGCATTGACGTTCTCACACGAAGCGGGGAATGACGGTGCCCGATAGTAGCCTAATCGGCATCGTCGGCATAGGTCTTGAGGCGGGTGCGACAGTACCCATCAACAACCTGTTTGATGCAGGCAATCAGCGCTGCTGGAACAGGTGCAGATCGATGCTGTCGGCAAGTGCCTTGTAGCCGGCGTCGTTGGGATGAAGGTGGTCTCCGCTGTCGAACTGCGGAGCGTATCGTGCAGGATGCGAAGGATCGGCCACAGCCTTCGCAAAGTCGATCACGCCCTCTGCTTCATGCTGCGAGAGCATCCACGCATTGACTGCCATCCGGATCGCCTCGCGTGCGGGAAACGCTTCCGGCGGCTTGATACCGGCCATGCCTTCAAAGGGCATGATGGTCCCGAGGATCACCCGCACCCCATGTTCATGCGCACGCGCAATCAACTGCCGATAACCTGCGATCAGGTCGTCGGCAGTAATGGCCTCCGACAGCGGCGCCGAGTCGCCCGGATGGTTGATGTCGTTACCGCCTTCGAGGATGACGACGTAGCGCACGCCCGCCTGCGCCAGCACATCGCGGTCAAACCGGGATGAAGCGCTGACACCAAAGGCAATGCCGTTCGGCCCGCGGCCGTCGTGCAGAACGCGGTTGCCGCCGATGCCCTCGTTCAGCAGGCCGAGTCCGCGCAACTTGGGATCTCGCTGTAGTCGCTCGGCGAGGAAGTCGGGCCAGCGATGATTGGCGTTCTTCGTGGACTGTGCACCGTCCGTAGTCGACGAGCCAAGCGCGACGATCGCGGCCTGGTTCGTTCGCGAGGACACTTCGACCGCAGTCAGCAGCGGCCACCGCTCCAGGGTGCGCGACGCGGTCAGTTCGGTCGTGGCGGTCTGGTCACCGGGTGCCACAAATGAGGTCTGCATCGCGCTATAGTGGATCGCGCCGGGCACCGTTCCCTGCGGCAGGTAGAGGCTGACCGCCAGGTCGCTGAGCGCCGGTACTGCCTGCGGCAGCGGATCGCTGAGAACAGACGCACCGCCCGGGATCATCACCGACAGACGACCGCTGAACGTAAGCGCATGGTCGGTGCCGCTGCGAATGCGGCTGTCCGTGTCGCGCAGGGCAAGGTGCGCCGCCGTCACGGTGACCGGCTCGCCGGAGAAGGTGTTGGACAGCCGGATGCGCACGGCGTCGCCTCCGATGGAGGTGTGCACCACCAGCCGCAGCGTCTCGTCGTTAAAGACAAGCCGCGACTTGGCTCCCTCCGGCTGCGGCGCGCCGGGGCTTGCGGCCCACGTGCCTGTCCAGCGTTGCGTCGACGGTTCGCTTTGTGCGTGGAGAGTGCCAGCCAGCAGAAGCGCGGATAACAGGATTCGTATGAGACTGGTCATGCTCGGACTCCAGAGAAGGCGCGTGCCCATGTCTCGCTTATGAGACGTGAGGTTTCGCAGGTTGCGCGACACTGCATCGTTGCAGTACGCAAGCTGCTTTGTACAGTGCTGCCGCAGGCGCGGCGCACACTGCTACCCTAAAGAGTGGAAGCAGGTACGCCATGGCACCCCCAAAGAAGCGGCTCGGCAAGAAGCACAGATCAGCGCAGACGCGGCCGCACAAGGGCGCCACGCCCAAGGGCGCGAAGGGCTCCGCGTCGTCTGTCGGCGGAGCTTCGCCCAAGGGACGCAAGGCAATCTCTGCGAAGAAGTCTGCCGCATTCACGAAAAGCAAGGTGCGCACGCAGTCCCCTGAACGGCAAAAAGGCCGCGCCGTTACGGGAGCGCAGATCGCCGCGGACAAGCCGACCAACCGTCCCGTACGCGGCGAGCGCGGCATGGGATCAATGGAAGAGCAGCCGCGGCCGCGCGTGAACTCGGCAGCGCTGTCCGACCCTGAGACCGAAAACGCCTTCGCTGCCATGCTGCCGCTCATCGAAGAGGTGCAGCGTTCTTCAGACGCGATCGCCGCCCCGCTGTTTGCCATCTGCGGCCGGCCAAACGTTGGCAAGAGCACGCTGTTCAACCGCCTGACAGGCACACGGCGCTCCATCGTCGGCGACGAGCCGGGCATCACGCGCGACCGCATCTATGGTGAAGTCGAGTGGGACGGCCGCTTGCTGCGCATCGTCGATACCGGGGGCGTCGTACCCAACGACGAGGCGCTGATCCCGAGCGAAATCTTCCGGCAGGCGCGCATCGCGCTGGACGAGGCCCAGGCAATCGTGCAGGTGGTTGACGGCCGCAGCGAACTGACTTCGCCCGACATGGAGCTGGCGCGGCTGCTCATCCGCAGTGGTAAGCCGGTCTTCCTGGCCGTCAATAAGATGGATACCGCGCAGATCGCGCACACCGCCGAAGGTTTCCGCACGCTTGGCTTCAAGGATGTCTTCCCGGTCAGCGCCGAGCATGCGCTGGGCGTCAGTGACCTGATGGATGCGGTCATCGGAGCCATGCCGCCGGTCGATCCGGCGGATCTCGAAGCCGTTGAAGAAGTCGACCCGCACGCACCGAAGAGCCGGCGTGGCAAGGCGATCGCGGCAGCCGCTACCACTGCCGCTCCCGACGCAGAATGGGATGCCGAAGCCGCTGGCGAAGCTCCCCGCGAACGCAAGCTGCGCTCACATGGCGAGCACGTCAGCAAGGAAACGCGCGTGGCCATCATCGGCCGCCCCAACGTGGGTAAAAGCACGCTGCTGAATGCGCTCACCGGCACGGGCCGCGCCATCGTTTCCCCCATTGCGGGCACCACGCGCGATGCGGTGGACGAGGTCGTCGAGCGCAACAATCACAGCTTCCGATTTGTGGACACCGCCGGCATCCGCCGCAAAGGCAAGACCACCATGATGGCTGAAAAGCTGTCCGTGATCATGGCGCGCAAGCACCTGGAAGCAGCCGACGTGGCGCTGCTGGTGATCGACGCCACCGAGGGCGTGACCGGGCTGGACGCGAACATCGGCGGCTACGCGCATGAGAGCGGGCGCAGCGTCATCATCGTCGTCAACAAGTGGGACATGATCACCACGGGCCGCACCGATGGGTCAAATCCCGATGGCAAAATGCCCGCCGACCAGAAGGTCTACACCGAGCAGGTGCGCCATGCCCTGAAGTATCTCGACTACGCGCCGCTCATCTTCATCAGCGCGAAGGACGGCATCAACGTCGAAGAGGTTTTCAAGAAGGTGCAGTTAGTCGCACGCGAGCGCCGCAAGCGCGTCACTACCGGCCAGATGAACCGCTTCCTCGACTCGGTTGAGTTCGAGAAAGCCGGCGTGCCCTACAACAAGCGCCTGCGGATCTACTACATGACACAGGCCGCGGTCGCGCCACCGACCTTCGTGCTGTTCACCGACCGCGACGTGAAGCTGCACTTTTCATACGAACGCTTCCTGGAAAATCAGATTCGCGCCAGCTTCAAGTTCATTGGTTCGCCCATCTGGTTCAAGGTACGCGCCCGCAATAAGAAGAAAGAAGACAAGTAAGCGCGGGCATAGATGTCACCGCAAGAAACGCATAGCCCGCGCCGTCGCTGCTGCTTAGTCTTGTTGGTGTAAGGAGAGTCGGGATGCTCGATTCCAACACGCTATGGCAGGCAGTTACTACCAGGGACAAGTCGCTCGACGGTCAGTTTCTTTACGGCGTCGTGACGACAAAGGTTTTCTGTCGCCCCGGATGTCCGTCGCGAGTTCCGAGGCGTGAGAACGTTCGATTCTATGACACGGCTCAAGCGGCACAGTCCGATGGTCTACGCGCCTGTCTTCGTTGCAAGCCTCTCAACGCATCAGCCGATGCAGAGCGCGAGAGGTTCGGGAGCGTCTGCACCTTCATCCGCCGTAACCTCCACAACCGCGAGGCTCTCAGGTTATCCGCACTAAGCCGTCGCTTCGAGTTAAGCCCGTTTCATTTTCAGCGGACATTCAAAGCTGTTGTTGGAGTTACTCCCCGGCAGTATGTTGAGGCGATTCGCATGCAGACCCTGAAAGAAGAGCTACGGTCAGCTGACACAGTGACCGACGCAATCTACAGTGCCGGTTTCAACTCGGCCAGCCGTGTCTATCATCGGGCGGATGCCCGGCTGGGCATGACACCGAAAGACTACCGCTCGGGCGGCAAAGATCTTGAAATCTCGTATGTAACGGTTGAGTCGCCGCTCGGCCTGATGATGCTCGGGGCAACCGACCGCGGCCTGTGTTTTCTGGAGTTCGGTCCCTCCGCTGAAGAGCTGCAGTCCTCGCTGCGAGAGGAGTTTCCGTCGTCCAGTTTAGTCGCTTTGCAGAAGCCTTACTCCGACCAGTTCACCGGGTGGATGCAGTTCCTCACCGGCTACTTGGCAGACCAGCGAGCACTGCAGGCTATGCCGCTCTCCCTGCACGGCACAGCGTTCCAACTAAAGGTATGGAATTATCTCCAGACCATCCCCGCAGGCAGCGTGCAAACCTACTCTGAAGTCGCACATGCGATCGGCCGTCCCAAAGCAGTTCGCGCGGTCGCCAGCGCCTGCGCCGCCAACCGCATCGCCATCGTCGTCCCCTGCCACCGCGTTATCCGAGGCGACGGCGGCATGGGCGGCTATCGCTGGGGGCTGAATCGCAAACGCAGCCTGCTGGACGCGGAAAGGGCAGGGCAGCAAACGTGACACCCTAAGGCAGGTCTCCTGTGGCTATCAACCGACACATGAGGCTAATCGGGGTACCCCTTACGCCGAGTTTTCGACTCCGCTGCTTGATGAGATTTAAGGCCGGGCAGCTCTGGGTGACACCGGGCCGAAGACCTTGTTCTGTCGCGATCTTCTGTAGTAGTCGCGTTAGTTCCTGGCGTTCCGCTGGAGCAAGCGAAGTGCAGATTCGGTCTTGATGTGCTCTCGTAAGGGTGATCAATTCCAAAGCTACACGGTGGCCCTTCTCTGTAAGCTGCAGCGTGTAGGACCGGCGGTCCTCCGTACTCTTCTCGCGCCGCACCAGGTTCTTCTCTTCCAGTTCGTCGATCAACCTGACCAGATTGCTGGGAAACATTCCAAGAGCATCCCCTAATTGCCGCTGGGTAACTCCGCCGGCTTGGAAGATTGCCTTGAGCACGCCCACATGGGCCAGACGAAGCCCAAATGCATCGACCTGCTTCCCGAATGAGCTCTGGCTATGCGAACCAACCTGTGCGATGAGGAAGGCAAGGTCGTCTTGGAACTTTGATTTCTGGTCTTGTAGCAAACCGACTGGCTTCTTCTTGGACATGCATACATGATATAACGATTATGCAGTATAGGCTCTCCGCTGACAGGCGGGACAGCATGAAAGAGGACGCATGGAATTCGCAAAGTGGATTGTCGCGTTGGTTGCTGTCTTCAACTTCGGCGGTTATATTGCTGACGCGGTGATTCCGTTACAGCAAGGCAGCACATCCACAATCCACGCTGGCCGCCCCACGCCAAGTTCCACAACGGCCAAACCATGTTGCTAGGCATCGGGCTGGGTCTCTACTCATTATTCCTTCTCTTCGGAACCGGGCAGCTGACGTTCTTGCACTTCTATTTGGCCGCGGTCGCAGCCTCGCTCTACTTCGTGGCGATGCTTGTGTCGCCCATTTTTCCGGGCACCGGCTGGAGCGATCCTGAGTTTACGCAAGAGAACGGATCCGTCTTGGGAATGCATCCTCAGCTTTTTGTGGGGTTAGTGGTGTGCCTGATCCTCCTGGCGGCTTGCGGGTATGCCCTATTGAAGCACTAGAAAATCGATAAAACGTGCGCCGAAGAAAGAGGCCACAATTCATGACAAAGCAGCGCAAGTCCGACTATCCCATTCACGAGATGTTCCTCAACCGCTGGTCGCCAAGAGCCTTTACGGTCAGCCAATCACGCAGGAAGAACTTCTGACCATGCTGGAAGCGGCTCGCTGGGCGGCCTCATCGTACAACTCTCAACCCTGGCGCTTTCTCTATGCTTTGCGTGGAACGGTCGCATGGGAGCGCTTCCTTAACCTTTTTGTGCCGTTGATAGGTCCTGGGCGAAGGACGCGTCTGCAGTGGTCTTCCTCATATCAGACCCGACCATGCGATCCCCTCCAAGCGGTAGGGAAGTTCCGTCCCCGACATACTCGTTCGATGCTGGCACCGCTTCCGGCTACTTGTACGCGCGACGTGCCTAGCAACTAGAGGTCCTTGGAAGAACTAGCTTCTCAAGGTGGATTCCCGCAGTAGGCGGGTAGCTATCGACGCCGCTCTCGTCAGCTAGAGGCGGTAGCCACCCAGTCGTGCCAGGCATCCATGCCGCGTTCGCACTGCATGCGGTGGCGTTCTTTCTTGTCGCGGATCTTTTTGCGGAGTTCTTCTTCGAGTGGCATGAGTAAGTCAAAGGTGATGTTTGCGGGTTGGAAGCGCTTGGCTTCGGCGTGCGTGATGTAGTGGATGAGCGAGCCGTTGGCGGAGAGGCGGGGTGCGGGTGTGGGTTGTTCTCCACGTGCGAGGGCTGCGGCGTAACGGCCTGCGAGCATGCCGCCTGCGATCGATTCGGTGTAACCCTCGACGCCCGATAGCTGCCCCGCGATGAGCACCTGAGGGTGGTCGCGCAGCTGAAGTGTCTCCGTCAGCAGCGTGGGCGAATTGATGTAGGTGTTGCGGTGGATCTGGCCGTAGCGCAGGAACGTCGCGTTCTCAAGGCCGGGGATCAACCGCAGGATGCGGGCCTGATCGCTGTACTTGATGTGGTTTTGGAAGCCGACAAGGTTATACGAATCGGCCCGTAGATTTTCGCAGCGCAGTTGCACGACCGCATACGGTGTGACACCCGTGCGCGGATCACGCAGGCCGACAGGCTTCATGCAGCCGAAGCGCAGGGTGTCCTTGCCGCGGCGCGCGATCTCTTCAATGGGCAGGCAGCCTTCGAAGTAGTCGAGCCGCTCCCAGTCCTTTGCTTCGACCTCGTGCGCGGCGATCAGCGCATTGTAGAACGCGTCGTATTCATCCCGCGTAAAAGGGCAGTTGATGTAGTCGGCGGTGCCCTTGTCCCAGCGCGCGGCAAAGTACACGCGGTCCATGTTGATGGTGGTGGCGTCGACCACGGGCGCGATGCTGTCGTAGAACGAAAGATGATCGGCGCCGGTCAGCCGCTGCAGTTCTGCCGTCAGCGCGGGCGAGGTGAGCGGGCCGGTGGCGAGCACGGTCAGGTGATCGCCGTTTTCTTCGAGCGTGGTGACTTCTTCACGGACGACGGTGATGTTCGGCTCGGCTGCGATGCGCTCGGCGACGCGCCGCGAGAACTCCACGCGATCGACCGCAAGCGCGTGTCCCGCGGGCACAGCGCACGCGTCCGCCTCCGCCAGCAGAACGCACCCGGCGGCCCGCATCTCCTGCTTCAGCAGCCAGGGAGCGGTGTTTTCACTCTCGCTTTTCAGCGAGTTAGAACAGACAAGTTCTGCGAAATCGGACGTCTGGTGCGCCTCGGTCGAGCGCTGCGGACGCATTTCGTAGAGTGTTACGTCGCAGCCGGCGCGGGCGGCCTGCAGCGCGGCTTCAGGGCCGGCAAGGCCGCCGCCGATGACTTTGATCTTCTTCACAGGTCTATTGTCGCAACTTCACGGAACTTTTATCGGAACGGCTGCGTAGACCGGTGATGTGCGGACGTAGGCTTCTGGAAACCCGCACCGAGGCCCTTCGATGTTTTGCCTGATCCTGTTGATCCTGCTGTTTTCGCGGCGGTGGTACTGGGGTTCACCTTATTACAGTCACTGGTCGCACCCGTATGGGTATGGGTACGGCTACCCGTATGGCGCTTACAGCCCCTACAACCCGTACTGGCGCGGCGGGTACGGGTACGGCTATGCGCCGTATAACCGCTGGTAAGCCGCTTAAGTTCAGCTTGATCTCTCGTAACTGTCTTTCAGCTGAAGTGGAGAGACTTGAACAGCAGGTCTCTCCACTTCGCTTCGGACAAAATGACAGGTCTGTATAGCTCCCTGCCGAACAGCCTAGGTACGGTTGAATTCGCGCAGCGTGTCGCTGGCCGCGTTGGCCACCTGGCCGACCGCGTCCTTCACATTGCCGATCACCTGGTCGCCGACACCTTCATCCGCAAGATCCTGATCGCCGGTGGCGTTGCCGAAGGCTTCCTTTGCCTTGCCCACCAGGTTGCCGCCGGTGCCCTTGACGCGCTGTTTGCCGCCCCAAAGGTCGGTCTTGTTAGCCGCGCGTTCCACGTCGCCGCTGGCGTACGAGGGAGCGGGCTGGTTCGCGATGAAGTAGGCCGCCGCGCCAAACGCAACGCCGGCAATGATCCATGGAAGTGATTTCATGAGGTGACTCTCCTGTGCCGTTAGGATGCGCATGCGCGCCCGTCCTGTCGCCCGCACACGGCGGCGTGCACCGCCAAGCCACTAACTCGGTTGCAGCAGGCCTGCAACCTGCTCGGCGCTGCGTTTCGACCAGGCCGTGTTTGAGACAACACCTGCCGCCAGCACGATCGCCCCTGCGGCCGCCATCGCCCACCAGATGGGGTGCGTGGCCCGCGCGAAATCCGTGCCATGGATGCGGCTCGAGTTGACCACCGTTCCCGCAACCGCCACGCCCAGCGCTGCGCCAACCTGCCGACTGGTGGATGCGATCGCCGCCGCCACACCTGCCTGCGACAGCGGCATGCCTGCTACAGCGGAGTTCGTGATGGCCGGGTTCACCATCCCCAGTCCCATGCCGAACAAAACATACGAGACCATCAGCACCGCAACCGGAGTTGCCTCATGCAGCCGGGTCAGCAGCAATGTGCTCAGCAGAAAGCCGCTGCCGGCCAGTAGCAGCGGCAATCGCGTGCCCAGGCTGCCAACCATCCTGCCCGAAAGTGGAGCGCACACCATCAGCATCACCGCCAGCGGCAGCGTATACACGCCCGTCCGCAGCGCCGAGAATCCACGCACCTGCTGCAGGTACAAGGCGTTCAAAAAGAGAAAGCCCGCGAAGGATGAGAAAGCGCACACCGCCAGCACAGCGGCAGTGCTGAACGGCACGCTGCGGAAGAACCGCAGGTCCAGCAGCGGCTCGCGCCGGCGTGCTTCACAGAACAGGAAACCGACCAGGCTCGCAGCGGCCAGTGCGAACAGCCCGAACGTCTGTGCCGAATGCCATCCGGCGTGCGGTCCATCGATGACGGCGTAGGTGACCGCCACCAGGAACGCGAAGATCAGCGCCTGTCCCGCAGGGTCGAACGGCCGCGCCCGTGCGGCCTTCGACTCGGGTACAAACAGTGCGGCCAGAACGGCTGCGATAAGCCCGATCGGCAGGTTGATCCAGAAGATCGATCGCCAACCAATCGTCTGTGTCAATGCGCCGCCCAGCAGCGGTCCAAAGGCCAGTGAAACGCCGGCGACCGCTCCCCAGATGCCGACAGCCCGGGCACGGTCTTTCGGCTGCGGAAAAGCATTAGCAATGATCGACAGCGCGACAGGGTTGAGCATGGACGCACCCAGTCCCTGGACCGCGCGAAAGGCCACCAGCTGCCCGATGCTATGAGACAGCGAGCACAACACGGACCCTGCCGTGAACATGACCAAACCAATCTGAAACACACGCCGCCGACCAACCCGATCACTCACAGACCCTGAAAACATCAGCAGGCTGGCGACCACCAGCGTGTACGCGTCCACCACCCACTGCAAGCCTGAAAGCGTGGCATGCAGATCGCGCTGGATGGCGGGCAAAGCCACGTTCACAATCGTCACATCCATGCCCACAATCAGCAGGCTCATGCAACAGATCCCGAGGATCAGGTTAGGGTGGGTTGATTGCTTCTGGTTCGTCGCGGCGGCGCCAACATTCATACCTCTTAAAGATGCCGCAGCGTTCTGACAGGCTCACGACGTTGCGGGCCTTTGCCGCGCACCTGAACAAACAGCGCGCACATATCTGCGCGAGCTTAAAAGAACTTGCAAGAATGAATTTTCTGCTTGACTGTCCTTAACGTAATCCACTACCGTTTGGTTGTGGATAGACTGGGTACAACATTTGCGGCTTTGTCTGATCCGACCCGCCGGGCGATGGTGGAACGCCTCTCCCACGGGCCAGCCTCTGTGCATGGATTAACGGAACCGTTTGCACTTTCGCAGCAGATGATTTCGAAGCATATTGCCTACCTGGTACGGGCGCGGATTGTGATCAAGACAAAGCGTGGACGGGAAAGTGTCTGCACGCTCAGGCCAGAGGCGATCAAGACAGTCAGCGACTGGGCAACTAACTATCGCCGGTTCTGGGAAGAGAGTTTTGACAAGCTGGATACCGTCGTAAAAGAAATGAAAAGACAGGAGAGTAGAAATGACAGCAGCAACGGTAAGTGAAACAGAGCGGATGGTGATTACAAGAACGTTTGATGCTCCACGCGAGCTGGTCTGGAAGGCGTGGACCGACCCAAGGTACGTGATGCAGTGGTGGGGACCAAAGGGCTTTACTGCGCCCGTTTGCAAGATGGATTTTCGTGTTGGAGGGAAGTCTCTCTTGTGCATGAAATCCCCGGACGGACAGGTGTTCTGGAATGGGATCGAATACCACGAGATTGTTCCCAACGAGAAGATCGTCTCTTCCATGTACTTCGCTGACGCGGAAGGCAACAGGGTTGAGGCAGAGCACTACGGCATAGAACACGAAGCTATCGACGGTGCCTGCGACGTGACCCTCTTTGAGGATCTCGGCAACGGCCAGACGAAACTCACCCACATCGGCAACGAGCCCATGGAGAGCGCGAAGAACAGCGGTCAGCTGGAAGGCTGGAACCAGATACTCGATAAGGTCAATGCGGTTATCGCGAAACTGGTGCGGTCGAACTGACGCTCTCAGTTTCGTGAAGCACAGTCTTGAGTAAAGGTGCTACATGTACGTCATCGCTGAATAAAATGAGAGGCGCGAATTCGGCGCCTCTCATGTATTCAGCTCTAAGAACAAACAACGATGGGCCGCTTAGTCACTTAGCCGGAACTGAGATGGTGATGTTGCGGTACATAATGACGCCGTGGTGGTCGCCCTGCAGGTAGAACGGGCCGGGTTCGGCTTCGTTGCTGTCGAGCGCGCCGCCGGTTGGGCCAGGGATCTCGACGTTGTCGTGGTACAGCTTGCCATCGCGATACACCGTCACGTGGCGGCCGACAAAGGCCACGTCAAACGCCGTCCATTTGCCAAGGTTGTTTTCCGCGCCTGCCGGTGGCGGATACCAGCTGTAGATCGCGCCCATTTCGTGCGACGGAATTTTGCCGCCCTCGGTGCCCACCTGTAACTCGTAGCGGCCGCGCAGGTAGATGCCGCTGTTGCCGCCTTCGGGGCAGTTCACTTCAATGTGCAGTTTGAAATCCTGGAACTTTGCCGTGGTCATGATGTTGGCCGCGGGGCGCATCCGCTGGCCGGGGACTTCGGGATTGTCGTTGACCAGGTCGCCATCGCGCGCGATCCATTTGTTGTTTTCGACGGTGCCGATCGGCTCCCAGCCGTTCAGGTCTTTGCCGTCGAACAGCGGCACGGGCTTGGCCCACTTCTTCGGCATGGGCCGGTCGAGCAGCGGCGCCTTCACACCGGCGACGGTCAGGCCGTCAGGGGTGTCACCACGCTTCTCGATGCCGCTCAGCGTGCCGGCGCTGGATGACGTGAGCTCCCATGTGACAGCCTGGGCAGAGTCTGCCTGACCGGCCTGGCCCACCACGACGATCAGCTTGTTCGCGTCCATGTGGGCTTCGGTGATCGGGTGCCAGGCGCCACCACGCGGCTGGACCTTCCCCCCGATCGTGCCGCCGTTATCCGTAAGCTCGATCCATTGCGGAAACGGTTTGCCCGTAGCCGGCGTCGAGGTCAGGTCCCATCGGCCGAGAAACGCCTTGGTGTCTTGCGCGGAGACGGTCGAGACGAGCGCGGTAGCCAGGAGGGAGGCGAGCAGAAGCTTGTTTTTCACGCGTTGAGTGTACGTTTCCCGGCGGAGGCGTGTCACCTGTTTTCAGGGAGACGCCCCGACCGCGGGATCTTCAGTCGAGCGGCTTTGGCGGAGCATAATGGCCTGACTGGAGTCACTATGAGGACGTGGGCGTTCATCCTCTGTCTGCTGACCATCGCACTTAGAGTCGCGCAAAGCCAGGCACCGGCGCAGATGGCGAAGGACGCACACCCCACCTTTGAGGTAGCCACAATCAAGCTGAGCGATCCGGATTCGCACCGGCAGGGCATCGGCTCGAAGGGCCGCCAGATCGACGCGACGGGCCAGACGCTGAAAAGCCTGATGATGTTTGCCTACGGGGTACATGGCAAGCAAATTGTGGATGAGCCGTCCTGGGTTTCGAGCGACAGGTACGACATCGCCGGCGTGGCCGATGTGCCCGGCGACCCCGGCCTGAAACAGATGCAGGAGATGTATCGCAAGCTGCTGGCGGACAGGTTCGGCCTGCAGCTAAAGCGTGAGCAGCGGGAGATGAGTTACTACGCGATCACCGTTGCCAAAGGCGGATCGAGACTGGCGAAGGCCAGGGATGGGGACGACGGGTCTCCGGACCAGACTGGTGAAGGACACGGCTACATGGAAATGCGTTACACAGCAAACCTGATGTCGGACTTTGCGCTTGGCATGAACTACTTCACCGATCGGCCGGTCGTGGATGAAACCGGACTTTCGGGCAGGTATGACTTCACCCTGAAGTGGATGCCGGATGCGCTCGCTGAGCACGCGGACAGCACCGTTCCCAACCTGTTTGCAGCGATGCAGGAACAGCTTGGTCTGAAGCTCGAACTGAAGAAAGGGATGGTCGATGTGTTGGCAGTGCAAACAGTACACCGGCCCTCTGACAACTAGGCGAATCTATCGGAAGCGCGCCGCTCTTCCTTGTCAAAGCGTGATTCGAGACTGAACCACTGCTGCCGCCTCTTCTCTACGGAATCGGCACGAACGCATACACTCGATGTCTGTATGCCTGGGCCAACCATCCTGCGTTCGTTTGCGAAGATCAACCTGGGCCTGCGGATCGGCCCGCCGCGTGCCGACGGCTTTCATCATCTGCGCACGCTGTATCAGACCATCGCGCTGCATGACGAAATCACCGTTGAGGCGGAACGCTCTTCTGCAACGTCCATCACACTGACCTCGAACGACCCGCGCGTGCCCACCGACACCCGTAACACCGTGCATCGGGCGATTACAGCAGCACTTCACGAGATGGGGTTGACCGCGCAGGTGCGTGTTGGCCTGCAGAAGAACCTGCCTACGCAGGGTGGTCTGGGTGCTGGGTCGGCGAACGCAGCCGTCGCGCTGATCGGGTTGGAACGGCAACTCGGCGTCTCGCTGCCCGCTCCCCGGCGACTCGCGCTGGCCGAGCGCATTGGGTCGGATGTGCCGCTGTTCCTGCTGGGTGGGACGGTGTACGGCCACAACCGCGGCGAACTGGTGCTGCCCTACCCTGACCTGCCGGCGATGCCCTGCGTGGTGGTGGCGCCGGGTGTTGGATCGTCGACACCGCTGGCCTTCAAGGCGTGGGACCTGCGCGTCGCAACGTTGACCCCGGAGGCCGCGCAGGATAGACTCAATGAGTTGAGCCGCGTTTACGCATCTGCCTTCGCCTCGGCGGGGTCAAGCGAGACCGGAGCCTCCGGTGCTTTCAGAACAATCAGCGCGGAAAGCCGCGTTGATGCTGGGAGCCTGGCCGGGAATCCTCTTCCTGCGCTTGTCCGTACCGGGATTGAAAACGACTTCGAAGAGGTCGTCTTTCAGCAGCATCCCTTTTTGCGTGACATCAAGCGTGCCCTGCTGGGCGATGAGGCAGTTCCTGCGGACATGCGGGCCGTCATGGCTTCGCTTTCCGGCTCGGGATCCTCGCTCTTTGGCCTTTACCGGGATGAGGAGAGCGCGAATGCGGCAGCAGTACGTGCCGGGGCGGTTGGCGGCCGGGTGTTCCTTACGGAGACTCTGCCGCGCGAAGCGTACTGGCGCAGACTCTTCGTCTGATCCGGGCGCAAAATGCCCCAGGCAGAAGAGCGCCGCAGACCGCGACCGGTAGCTTCAGTACACTGGTTGCGGCAGGACTTCCGGCAAGGGCATACGCCCTGGCAGGAGAAGTTGGGCGATCGACTAATGGTAGGTCAAGTGCCTTTGGAGCACTTTGTCTAGGTTCGAATCCTAGTCGCCCAGCCAGCAGAGTCGATGCCTCCCGCGGCGTGCAGGGAAATCGCAGGCAACGGGAAGGAGCATCGGCAGGACAATTCGGCAGAACCAACCAACGCTAACCGGCTTGGAGGCTCGCACCGCATGACCGCCCAGAACGCTATGGCTCCTCTCGCTCCCACACAGGAAGATCAGCACGCGGACCGCGCAACACTGATTGCAGCGACGCCCGCAAAACAGCCCGCACCCGATCGCAAGCGCTCAAGCCGGCTCGCTGATGATCGCCGCTTCAAGATCTTCTGCGGCTCCGCCAATCGACCGCTGTGCGAAGAGGTGTGCGCCTTCCTCGGTGTGCCCATGGGACAGACCAAGATGGTCTGCTTCTCCGACGGCGAAATCCACTTCCAGTTGCTCGAAAATGTGCGCGGCGCGGACGTCTTCCTCGTCCAGCCGACCAGCTATCCGGTCGAGACGCACATCATGGAATTGCTCATCATGATCGACGCGCTCAAGCGCGCTTCGGCAGGCCGCATCACCGTGGTGATGCCGTACTACGGCTACGCCCGGCAGGATCGCAAAGACCGGCCACGGGTCGCTATCACCTCAAAGCTGGTGGCCGATCTGCTGGAAAAGGCCGGAGCCAATCGTGCCCTGCTGGTCGACCTGCATGCCGCGCAGATCCAGGGCTTTTTCAATATCCCGGTAGACCACCTGTTCGCGTCGCCGGTGCTGGTCGGCTACTTCCGCGACCTGAATCTGCCGAACCTCACGGTTGTCTCCCCTGACGCGGGTGGCGTGGAGCGTGCGCGCTTCTTCGCTCAGAAACTCGGCGTGCCGCTGGCCATCGTCGACAAGCGCCGCACCGACATCAACGTCACGGAAGTGATGCACGTGATCGGTGATGTGACGGGCCGCACCTGCATCATTCTCGACGACATCGTTGACACGGCCGGCACGCTGACCAAGACCGTCGAAGCGCTGCTGAAGAACGGCGCGACCGACGTGTATGCCTGTGCTTCGCATGCGGTGCTGTCCGGCCCTGCAGTGGAGCGGCTTGCCGCCAGCCCACTCAAAGAGCTCGTCGTCACCAACACGATTCCGTTGCGCGCAGATGCCGCGGCGCTCAGCAAGATCAAGGTTCTCTCCGTAGCCGGCCTGCTTGGCCGTGCGATCGAGAGCATTCACATGGAGACGAGCGTAAGTTCGCTCTTCTCCTAACTCAAACAAGCGGTACAGAGCCGCAAAGGGAGCGAAGTTCGACTTCGTGCCCGAAAGGACAACATGGCAACCACAGAAGCAGTCAAAGCAACACTTCGCGACGGTAAGTTCAACAAAAATGCAGCGCGTCGCGTTCGCGTTTCAGGCCTCATCCCCGCGGTTGTGTACGGCGCAGGGCAGGAGTCGCAGGCGATCACCGTCGATCCGAAGTCGATCACCAAGATCCTCTACTCCGAGAGCGGCCACAACACGATTTTCGACCTCGACATCGAGGGCGGCGCAGGCGTGAAGGCCATGATCGTCGATTGGCAGTATGAGCCGATCAAGGGCAAGCTGCTGCACATCGATCTGAAGCGCATCGCCATGGACAGGACCATGAAGGTCTCCGTGCCCGTCACGTTGAGCGGCATCCCGGCCGGCGTCAAGCTGGGCGGCGGCGTGCTCGACCAGATCCTGCGCGAGATTGAAGTGGAGTGCCTGCCCAACGACATCCCATCGCACATCGATGTGGACGTTTCAGGCCTCGAACTCTACGGTGCGGTCCACGTTTCCGACCTGCCTCACACCGGTTCCGTTAAGTTCCTCGAAGCCGAGGAGACGCTGGTCGCACACGTTACCAGCATCAAGGAAGACGCGGCTGCGGAAGCAGCTCCGGCAGCGGCTGAGCCGGAGGTCACCAAGGGCAAGGGCAAGCCGGAAGCGGCTGCGGCCGCTCCTGCTGCAGGTGCGAAGGCGCCGGCGAAGAAGTAGCGGAGCGCGGCGTGAAGCTGATCGTCGGTCTCGGCAATCCCGGCCCGGAATACACCTTCACGCCGCACAACGCGGGCTTTCTTGCCATCGATCGCATTGCGGAACAGAGCGGCGCGATCGTTGCGAATCGCCGAAGCCGGGCACTTACCGGCAAGGCGAGACTGGCGGGCGAAGAGTGCCTGCTGGTGAAGCCCGAAACATTTATGAACCTGAGCGGGCTGTCGGTTGCCGCCCTTGTTCAGGAGTACGAACTGGACGCAGCGAAAGACCTGATCGTGCTGTACGACGAGTTGGCCTTTCCGCTGGGCGAGCTTCGGCTGCGGCCCAACGGCAGCAGCAACGGGCACAACGGTGTGAAATCGATCACCGGTGCGCTCGGGACAGAGGATTGGATTCGCGTTCGGATCGGCGTCGGCAAACCCGCGCTGCCGGACGGCCGAGAGATCAAGGCGGGGGGTAAGGACTATTTACTCACTCCCATGCGCAAGTCTGAGCTCGAGGTGATGGACGAAGTACTGGACCGCGCAGCGAAGGCGGTTGAAACAGTAGTAAGTCAGGGCATCGCAAGTGCAATGAATCAGTTCAACCGGCGTGACGAGAAGTAAGTCAACCAAAGTAAAGCCGCAGTAAGTGAAGCAGTACCACGTATTTTCCAAACCTTCCCTGCGAAGGTGCGAGTTAGAAACTCGCAGAAAGAGTAAGACATGAATCGTACGTATGAAGTGATGTACATCGTCCGTCCCGACGTGGAAGAGGCCGATCTCGACAAGCTCATCGAAGGCTTCAACACGGTTGTCACCAATGGTGGTGGCGAAGTCAGCAACGTCGAGAAGCTGGGACGCCGTCGCCTGGCGTACACCGTTCGCAAGTTCCTGGACGGTCAGTATGTTCTGCTGCATATCTCGGCTGACGGCCCGCTCGTCCTCGAGCTGGAGCGCCGCCTGCGCGTGACTGAACAGGTCATCAAGTTCATCACGGTCCGCACGGACGAGGAGAATAAGCGTCTCGCCAAGGTCAAGGCCCATCGCGACAGCAAGGTAAAGGTCAGCGCCCAGCAGCAGCCACAGGCACCCGCACCAGCACCGGCGCCCGTTGCTGAAGCTCCCGTTGCCGCCCCTGCAACTGAGCCGGAACCGGCAGCCGCAACGGCATAACTGCCGTTTTGTCTCTGCGGTTCTTGCTTAAGGACCGCAAGCGTAAGACCCGCGAAGTTCTGCTTCCAGCAACGGCCATAGGGCTCAAAGCAGCCCTGGAGCAGGAACTCGCCGAACACGATTGAAAGGACACGCATCATGGCTGACGAAACCAGCAGCACACCCAGCACTCCCTCATCCGCACCGGCATCTGGAGGCGGCGGTGGTTACCAGGGCAACAACTCCGGACCTCGTCCTCCCCGTCCTTCGGGCGGTGCAGGCGGCCGTAAGTTCTTCCGTCGCAAGAAGGTCTGCAAGTTCTGCGTTGAGAAGATCGATGCCATCAGCTACCGCGACGTGCGCCTGCTGCAGCAGTTCATCGCCGAGCGCGGCAAGATTACGCCGCGTCGCCTGACCGGTGTATGCACCACGCACCAGCGCCAGCTTTCGCAGGCCATCAAGCAGTCGCGTAACATCGCCCTGCTGCCGTTTGCCGCCAAGTACTAACTACGACTTACTCGCGAGCGCGGCTTGTTGGATAAGTCGGCTCCATGGAGAACATCATGGAAGTTATTTTGAAAGAAGATGTCGAATCCCTGGGTCACCGGGGCGACGTCGTCAAGGTAGCCAATGGCTACGGTCGTAACTACCTCTTGCCGCAGCGGCTGGCGATTGAAGCCACCGTCGGAAACAAGGCCGTCATCGTGCAGATGAAGGAATCTGCGGTGCGTAAAGCCGTCAAGGAAAAGACTGCAGCGCAGGAGCATGCTGAGAAGCTGAACGCTGTCGAGCTGACGTTCGAGCGCAAGGTCGGCGCAAACGACACGCTCTTCGGCTCGGTCACCTCCGCAGACATCGCCGCGGAACTGGCGAAGCAGGGCTTCGAGATCGACCGACGCAAAATCGCACTGGACGAGCCGCTGAAGCAGCTCGGTGAGTTCCACGTTGCGGTCAAGCTGTTCCGCGAAGTGTCCGCCCACGTCAAGGTCACCGTCAAGAGCGATGATCCCAACTACGTTCCCGGCCAGGGTGCCGCGGCAGCGCAGGCAGCCGAGGACGAAGCTCCTCGTGGCAAGGGCACCTACGAGAACGAGCGCGAGCGCGACTAGTCTTCAGTGGTGCGATCAAACGGCAGCGGCATCGCGATCAGCGGTGCCGCTGCTCTATTTTCAAAGGTCTCGACCGAACGTGATCAGGATGTGCGCATGGGATGTCCATCAGGAGGGTTGCGGGTGTTAAGGCGATGATTGCACCGAGACACACGAAGCGCCGTGGCTCCGCGCCTGTTCATCCCTTTGACCGGCTGCATGGCACGTCAACCGGATCGCTGATCCCGGGCAATCAACTCGCCACGGGCCACCCGAACGATCGCCACATCACTGCGTACCACGGCGTGGCTCCGTCGCTGTTTCGCAAGCTGATGGAACGCTGGCTCTCGCTGACACAGCACCCGATAGAGAAGACCGCATTCCTCGACATCGGCGCGGGCAAAGGCAGGGCCATGCTGCTGGCCGCTGAGTACCCCTTTCGCCGGGTGATTGGAGTCGAACTGCACCCGGCGCTGGCCGCAGCTACACGCGAAAACGTGGAGCTGTGGCAGAAAACCCACACCGGACCGCCGATCCGGCTGGAAGAGGGCGACGCCATGCGGCTGCGAATGCCGGTGGGGCCATGCGTGGTGTTCCTGTTCAATCCGTTTGACGCGGTGATGACGGACCGCCTGCTGACACGGCTTGCCCGCCAGTTCCGCAACCGGCCCGGCGAGCTTGAGCTGGTATATGTGAATGACGAGCAGCGCCGGCTGATGCAGGAAGAGCACAAGCGCTTCAAGGAACTATGGCGCGGCCGCATCCACCTGTCGCACGAAGACCGCGACGCCGACAAGGCCATCATCGCGCATGACGCGGATGGCTTGTATGTGACTTCAGGGTACGAGGACTGCGGTGTGTGGCGGTTGCAGCCGTAGCTGCCTGGCTGTCAGCACTGCCACCGCTGTCATCCTCAAGCGCAGCTAAGGCCCCGGGAATGGTTGCAGCTGTAAAAAGCCTGCAGCTTCCTGCCTCCGGGTTTGAGGTAAGAAAGCTGCAGGCTTTTGCTGGTTCGTGAAGTTTGTTGGGATCCTTCGCTTTGCTCAGGATGAGACCGTAACCCGGTTACGCAGCGTGAAGCCGCTCGATGCCGCTCTCCCGGAACGGATCGATGACGATCTTCGTGACCCGGTCTTTCTTGTCACGCCAGATCTTGTACATGTCCGGCACATCGTTCATGCCGATGCGGTGCGAGATCAGGAAGCTGGGATCGATCTGCCCTGCTTCCACGCGCTCGAGCAGTGGCTTCAGGTACTTGTGCATGTTGGTCTGCCCCATCTTCATGGTGATGCCCTTGCCAAATGCTGCTCCAAAGTTCAGCTTGTTCAGCGCACCGCCATACACGCCGGGGATGGAAACGGTGCCGCCCTTGCGTACTGATTGCAGGATCTGCCGCAACGCCGTGGGGCGATCGGTTTCCATCATCAGTCCCTGCTCCACCTTGTCGTACATCGCGGTGACGTCGGCGCCATGCGCTTCCATACCGACCGCGTCGATGCAGCTGTCAGGACCGATGCCGCCGGTCAGATCGCGCAGAGCTTCGATGATACTTTTGCCGTCCGAGTAATCAATCACCGTGGCGCCGCAATAGTCGCGAGCCAGCGCGAGCCGCTCCGGAAAGCGATCAATCACAAACACATTCGCTGCGCCCAGCATGTAGGCGCTTGCCGCGGCAAAGAGCCCAACGGGGCCGGCTCCCCAGATTGCAACCTGGTCACCGGGCTGGATGTTCGCGTTCTCTGCTCCCTGGTATCCCGTCGGGTAGATGTCCGAGAGGAAGAGGACTTTCTCATCGTCGATGCCGCTCTCGATCTTGATTGGACCAACATCAGCAAAGGGAACGCGCACGTACTGCGCCTGGCCGCCCGCGTAGCCGCCATAGATATGCGAGTAACCGAAGAGCGCCGATCCGCTGTAGCCATAGAACTTTTCGCAGACATGCGCGTTGGGATTCGTGTTGTCGCACAGGGACCACAGATCCTTCTTGCAGAAGAAGCAGTTGCCGCATGCGATGGTGAACGGCACCACCACGCGGTCACCGCGCTTCAGGTTCTTGACCTCGCTGCCCACCTCTTCCACGATGCCCATGAATTCGTGCCCGAGAATGTCGCCGGACTCCATCGTGGGGATGTAGCCGTCGTACAGGTGCAGGTCGCTGCCGCAGATGGCGGTACGCGTAATGCGCAGGATCGCATCGCCTGGATTGATGATCTTCGGGTCTTCGACCGTCTGCACTTCGACTTTGCCCGTACCCATCCAACAAATCGCTTTCATCTTCTATGCTCCTGGCGCGTGGCGCCGGCTGTAACTCGAACGGACGGTTTAGCGCAGGCGGCGAATGCCGTACCAGGCAGCCAGGGCGACCAGGGCCGCAACGCCACCAAGCACCATGGCGTTGTTGTCATGATCAGTTGCTGCCTCTGCCAGATCACGCGGCTGTGCGCGTTCGCTGCTGCCCGGCGGCGTCGGCAGGTTCTCGCCCATGATGAACTGCTTCCACTTGCCCACCACACCGCGCGGACCGGCCGGCTGCCCCTCAACGTTGGGGATTTCCGTGCTCTCGATCAGCTGCTTCAGGTGGCGAAGGTTCTCGATGGTGAGTTGCTCCGGGCTGCGCGAGGCGACCGCCGCGACCGCGTTGGCGATGGGCCCGCCCGGCAGCTTGTAGTCGCTGATCATCGTCACAACCGTGCCTCTGCCATACGCATTGGCTTCAAAGGTGACAGTGTCCGTAGTGCTTTCGAACGGCCCGTTGATGATCCGCGACACGTGCCTGACACCGGGAACGGCTTCGACAATCTCTGAGTCGAACTCGATCTGCTTGCCTGAACCGGGCTCTTCCATGACCCAGTGCAGCGTGTTCTCGCCCGTAGCCTGGACAGAGACGACTCCCTCCTGCCATGCAGGCAGCAGTTCGCTGCGCGTGTACACCTGGTACACCTGTTCGGGTGTCGCGTTGATGGTCTGTACCGCGTGGCCTACGACGCGACCGTCGTGCTTGCTCCGCGGCAATGGGGAGTAGTTGCTCCCGGTCCGCGGAAACGCAGGTCCCTGGGAAAGTTCTGCTTCCATGTCTTCCTCGTTGCGCTGGGTAGCGCGATAGGCATTGTGATGTGAGGCTGTCTGATCGAGTGGTTCCGCTGACGATGCCATCTTGGCACCACGTTGTTGACTCAGGGCCACTTCGGCGTCGCCGTCAGTTCCTGATTGTCGCACCTTGCGTTGCAAGTACGACAAGGAATGTGACTCGATTCAGGCCTGTATCAGCGTGCCTGTAAGGTCGCAGCGCCGGCGCCTTCTGCGAGGCGGTCATGCCCGGCTTTATCGTGCTCAGGCGCGAAGCTGCGCAAGACATCTTCCCGGCAGGCAACGCCGTCTGTCATCCTGCAAAGCGGTCGCGGTACACTCGTGCGGTCACGCTGTGACCGAGTCAAGTGATCGATCGATCCGCGCAGCGCAGAGGATAAAGAAGCGATGAGCAACAGCCCCAATGCCGGCAAGCTGCCGGACCCGCACTGCCTGGCCGACCTGCCGCGGCTCGTCTCGGCCTATTACACGCTGCAGCCCGATGTTGACAATCCCGCGCAGCGCGTTCTGTTCGGCACCAGCGGCCATCGCGGATCGGCACTGCACGCGGCCTTTAACGAGAACCACATCCTCGCCATTACGCAGGCCATATGCGAGTACCGCGCCGGGCAGAAGATCACGGGTCCCCTGTTTCTTGCGATGGACACGCACGCGTTGTCTGAGCCGGCCTTTCGCAGCGCGCTCGAGGTGCTTGCAGCAAACGGAGTGCAGACGCTCATCGACACGGGAACCAGCGAAACCGGCGGCCAGTACGGCTACACGCCGACACCCGCGCTGTCCCACGCGATCCTGGTCTACAACAAGGGACGGCAGGGCGGCCTGGCGGACGGCATCGTCATCACGCCATCGCACAATCCGCCGGAGGATGGCGGCTTCAAGTACAACCCGCCCAACGGCGGCCCGGCTGATACCGATGTAACCAGGTGGGTGCAGGACCGCGCCAACGATCTACTGCGCGCGAAGCTCGCGGGCGTCAAGCGCCTCAGCTTTGCCGAGGCAATGAAAGCCGACCATGTTCAGAAGCATGACTACATAAGCGAGTATGTCGGCGGACTGAAAGACGTCGTCGACATGGCGGCGATTGCCGGCAGCGGCCTGAAACTGGCCGTCAACCCGCTCGGCGGCGCGGGCGTGTACTACTGGCAGCGCATCGCAGATCAATACAAGCTGCCGCTTGAGGTGCTCTCGACCATCGTCGATGCGACCTTCCGCTTTATGCACATTGATTGGGACGGCAAGATTCGCATGGACTGCTCGTCGCCGTTTGCGATGCACGGCATGATCGAGAACAAGGACAAGTTCGATGTGAGCTGGGCCTGCGACACCGATCACGATCGACATGGCATCGTGGCGAAATCCGTCGGCCTGCTGAACCCGAACCACTACCTCGCCGTGTCGATCGAATACCTCTTCCAGAACCGGCCGAACTGGCGCAAAGATGCTGCCATCGGCAAGACGCTGGTGTCGTCGTCAATGATCGACCGCGTAGGCGCGGGGATCGGTCGCAAGGTTGTCGAGGTGCCGGTTGGCTTCAAGTGGTTCGTTGACGGACTGAGCGACGGCTCGCTTGGCTTCGGTGGCGAGGAGTCGGCGGGCGCGTCATTCCTGCGCATGGACGCAGGCGCGTGGTCCACCGACAAGGACGGCCCCATCATGGGTCTGCTCGCGGCGGAGATGACGGCACGCACCGGCAAAGATCCCGGCGAGTTGTACAAGTCCTTGACTGAGCGGTACGGCGACCCCGTCTACCAGCGTATCGACGCACCAGCGACGCCTGCGGAAAAGGCGAAGCTCGCGAAGCTTTCTCCGGAGCAGGTCACGACGAAAGAACTCGCAGGCGAACCGATTACGCAGGTGCTGACCAACGCTCCAGGCAACGGCGCGGCCATCGGCGGCCTGAAGGTGGTAACGGCAAACGGCTGGTTCGCCGCACGTCCCTCCGGCACGGAAGACGTCTACAAGATCTACGCGGAAAGCTTTGGGGGTGAAGACCACCTGAAGCAGATCCAGGATGAAGCGAAGTCACTGGTGAACGCCGCTTTGAAGAGCTAGGGAACCGTTACACCCTGCCCGGGTTGATCTGCTTTGGTAGACTCGGTGTCTCACCGCGGCCTCGACTGCTTGCGCATTCGGCGATCGCTGAAGATCATGCAGGAGCACGGACCGACATGCAGGACGAACTCTATTTTGAAGACTTTTACCTGGGCCAGAAATTCGCTTCAGACCGCAGCGTTAAGGTCAGCGCGCAGGAAATCACTGAGTTTGCCGAGAAGTACGATCCGCAGCCCTTTCACCTGGACGAGGCCGCGGGCAAGAGCAGCTTCTTCAAGGGCCTGGCAGCGTCCGGCTGGCTGACGGCGGCCATCGTCATGCGGCTGCGGGTGGAAACGATTAAAGTTCACGGGGGCATGATCGGTGCCGGCGTCGAGGAGATTCGCTGGACCGAGCCCGTCCGCCCCGGCGACTCCGTCCGCACCGAAGCCGAAGTCGTCGGCCTGCGCGCGTCCAAAAAGCGCCCCGAACTCGGCCTGGTGACGATCTACACGCAGACTTATAACCAGCGCGATCAGGTCGTGATGAAGAGTACCGTGAAGTTCCTTGCGCCGCTGAAGTCAGCCTGAACCACACTAGTTACGTCCTCGTAATCCACGTGACAAACCAGTAAACTAGCCAGCATGATGCGGATGACGGTGCTCGCCTCGGGATCCAAGGGCAACAGCGCCGTGATTGCGTCTTCGAACACGCGCATCCTTGTCGATGCCGGACTGTCGTGCCGCGAACTGATGCGGCGCATGGCCGCGGTGGGCGAGGACGTCAATCGTCTCGATGCCATCCTGATCACGCACGAGCATGCAGACCATGTCAGCGGCCTGCCTGTGCTCGCGCGCCGGCTGAACATCCCCGTCTACTTGACTGAGGCAACGCACCGGGCGTGGGTGCGGCAGATGACGCCGCGCACGTCGGTCACGTACAAGCAGTGGCTGGAGAAGGTGCGCCGCGAGAAACAGGAGCGACTCGACGCGCAGGCGCTGGCGCACCAGATCGCAACGGACACGCGCGACGAAGAGGCTCCTGCGGAAAACTTCTTTGCTGACGGGATCGATGTAGATTCAGCCATCGATCCGCACGCGGAGAGTTCGGTCGACGCGACCACCGATCCTGCCGGCGCCCTGCTCGCTGCGGCCAGTGAAGACGCCTGCGAAGACACCTCCGCGGAAACAAAGCAGGGCCTGCGCGACGATCCTGCCTACCTGCCCGCGGTGGAGTACTTCCGCGCCGGCCGGCATCTCTGTATCGGCGACATCGATATCCTGCCCTTCACCATCCCGCATGACGCGGCGGACCCCTGCGGCTTCGTCTTCTGCGCGGAGGGGCTGCGTTTCGGCTATGCGACCGACCTGGGCTACGTGCCCGAAAACGTAAAGCTTGCCCTGCGCAATTGCGACGTGCTCTTGATGGAATCGAACCATGACGTCGAGATGCTGCGTGACGGTCCCTATCCCTGGAGCGTGAAACAGCGCGTGCTTTCGCGTGTGGGACACCTGTCCAACGCAGCGGCGGCCGAGTTTCTGACCCGCGACTATGACGGCGGAGCGCGCTACGTGGTGCTGGCACACCTGTCTGAAAGCAACAACATGCCCGAACTGGCACGACTGGCAGCGGAGCAGGCGCTGGGTGACCGCTTAAGCCTGCTGGGCAATCGCGTTGTGCTAGCGCCGCAGAACGCGCCGATGGAGAGTCTTTGTTTGTAAGCGGCGCATTCGCGGCGTTTTGTGGCAACCGAATCATTACTGGATTCCGCGCATCAGAACGTCTAAGATGATTGTGAATCCAGAATGAACTCGAGCGACACAATCCGGCCGAACGGCTACCTGGAAGACGTGCGGGCCTACGGCTTTGCAGAGTCCATGCTCGGCAGCGACAAGGGATGCTCCGACCAGGTAGTCGGCGACATTCTGTCGGGCTGGCGCTACGATCTTTCGGCTGTCTCGCCCGAGGTTCGCGGCGACTATGTCGAGCATTTTCAAGGCTGCCGCCACTGCCGTGCGCGTCAGCGTCTGCACCGCACCATTGACTTCGTGCTGCTTACCATTTTCACGCTGTCGGCGTTCGCCTTTCTGCTCGCGACCATGATCGTGCATCGCGGCCCATGGGCCCAGGTTGAGTTTGCCGAGGTACACATGCGCGGCCGCTCCCTGGCACTTACCCTGCAATCGGTCTCGGTCGGCGGCCTGCTGCTGTCCGTGCTGATGTGGGTGCTGGTCGCCATCGCCACGCCGGCTCCCGGCCTGATCTCCCACACCGTGCAGCAGCGCCGCCTGTCACACGGCCGCGAACGCGCGTAAGCGCCTTCCGAACCCATCATGGAATCCCCTGGTTCCACTTATCTGCCTGTAGAGTCTGCCGCATCGACTCCTGATGCGGGCCAGCAGGCCGCGCTTGAGCGATCCGCCGAACGTGGGCGTCCGCGCGAAGGCGGTCTGCGCCGGATGGCCCAGGCACCCGCGACCTACCTTTTGCTGGGCATCAACATCGCTGTGTACCTGTGGATGCTGCACGCGGGTGTTGACCGGCTGACTCCCTCGCCGGAAGACCTGATGCGCTTTGGCGCGAACAATGCCGAGACCGTCGTGATGGGCCACCAGTGGTGGCGCGTGATCACGGCCATGTTCGTGCATGTGGGCCTGGTGCATCTTGCCACCAACATGTGGTGCTTGTGGAACCTCGGAGTCATCGGCGAGCCGCTGCTCGGCTTCTTTGGCACGCTGAGCGTGTACCTGCTGACAGGCGCGGCGGGCAACCTGCTCTCGGTCGCCGTGAACCTGGCCCTGCAGCAGCGTGGTGAGGTTGGTGCTGGCGCTTCAGGAGCCGTGTTCGGCATCGCAGGCATTCTGATCGTGCTGTTCTCGAATCGCCGCCTGGCCGAACCGCGTCCCGGGTTTGCTGGTATTCCGCTGCGAGAGCTGCACGCCATCCGTCGCTCGGTCATTTCGTTCGCCGTTCTGAACCTGCTGATCGGCGCAGGCACCATGGTGCGTCCGCTGATGCATGGTATCGGACTGGGCGACCTCAGGATCGACAACATGGCCCACCTGGGCGGCTTTGGCAGCGGCCTGCTGCTGGGCCTGCCGCTTTTGTCCAAGATGACCAGCGGCCGCTTCCGCTACTTGCAGCGGCAGAAGCTCACTTTTGGCGCTGCTGCCCTGCTGCTGACGCTGTTCGGTTATGGCGCGGCTCGGCTGTAGCGAAACGGCCGTCGGTGCAGCCTTCCCGCGTATCGTTTCCGTCTAAGGAGACGTAACGAGTTACCCGGCGAGGTAAGGCACCTGCGACACCCGACGATCCAAACGATGCGTACACGAACCCTGCTGCTGCTGGTGTGCCTTTGCTGCGGCCGCGCTGCCCTTTCGCAGACCTCTGCGCCGGTTGCCGCGCTGCCCGTCGAGCAGATCGCGGCGCGCCTGGCCGCCATGAACGCGCAGCGCGATGCGGCACTGAAGAGCTATGAGAGCCACCGGGACATGACCGTGACCTTCAAAAGCCGCGTCGGTGACGGCCAGGCGACGGAGTCCGTGCTGATGACGTTTACCGCGCCAGCGACAAAGCGCTTCACGGTGCTCTCGTCGTCGGGTTCCACGTTCATGCGCGACAACGTCTTTCAGCGGGAGATCACCAGCGAACAGGCTGCAGCCGATCCCATCGCAAAGCAGCGAGCCGCCCTGACGCTCGCAAATTACGACATGAAGCTGGTCGGCGGGGATCACCTGGACGTGGGTGATTGCTACGTCCTGGACGTGGTGCCGAAGACGACGAGTGCCTTCGCCTACCGAGGCAGAGTGTGGATCCAGACCACTGACTTCGCCGTGGTGAAGATCGATGCTCAACCCGCGCAGGATCCATCCGCCTTTGTTTCGGCCGGGAAATTCACGACCGTCTTCCAGAAGGTTGGCGACTTCTATTTTCCTAAAGAGACCACGTCGAGCAGTCAGATCCTCATGGGTGGCGATGCCGCGTTGACCATCAAGTACAGCGGATATCGAATCATCCAGGCTGACCCTGTTCGTGCCAGTCTCCAGAGGCCCTGAGCGGCTGCATACGGCGATAACTCAGACATGTACTGCGATCGTGCAGAGTCTGGCGCAGCGACGGCTGGAACAGGTGCGGGCTACGTCAGCGTCGTCTGCGCGAACTTCTTGACCATGGCCAACAGCAGCCTGCGGTCGCTGTCGGAGAGGTTGGCGCTGTAGCGCTGCACCTCCGAAAGAAAGCGGATCTCGTCCGGCGACAGCGCGATGGAAGCGATATCCCGCTGGGCAGGTTCGTCTGAGAAGAACTGGCTCATGGGAATGTCGAGTGCACCCGCAATTTTCTGCAGTGTTTCGAGCGAAGGCACGGTATGCCCGTTCTCAACGCGCGAAAGGTAGCAGCGCAGCAGGCCGGTGCGTTTTTCGATATCACCTTGCGACATGGCCTTTTGCAGGCGGTAGCCGCGAATCGTCGTCCCGATATTCATCGCCGCTGGTACCGTTGCCTTTGCCGGCATTGCTACCGGCATCATGATGTGCATGTCAGCCATTGCTCACAAGTTAAAGAGCGCCGAAATCGCTGACAAGAACAAACTGCATTCGACAGCCGTTGCGCGAACCTATGCGGATTCGTAGCGAAGGAGAGACTGCCGCACCTTACGCCGCACCGGGCGGTGTAAGTCATACCTGCATACAGGTTATCGCAGGCGTAACTGCATGAACTGCAGGTCCGGAACGGGATTGGTGTTGTGGCGTTCTGTCTCGGTAAAGCCGAGCGCGACGTACAGCGCGGCCGCCTGCGGCATGGCTGCCGGAACAGTGTCGAGCAGCAGAGTGTCTGCGCCGAAGTCACTTGCCCAGCGGATTGCCGATTGGGACAGTCGGCGGCCAAGGCTGTGCCCGCGCGCGGCGGGCTCAACCCACAGGCGCTTCATCTCGCACGTTGCGTGGCGGTCATGCCGCACCTTGACGGCAACGCAGCCCGCAGGCTGCTCCGCTGCGAAGGCAAGCAGCAACACACCCTGCGGCAATGACCAGACTGTCGCGATATTGTCGAGCTCGCGGTCGAAGTCGGCGATGCAGATGTTCGCCGGTCCACCTGCCAGGTGCGCGGCATAGTTCCGCAGCAGCCGCTTTGCCGTGTCTTGATCCTGCGGCCACACGGCCGGACGGATCGAGACTTCTTCAGTCGATGTAGTCATTCAGGTTCGACGCGTCGCGATCACCTGCAGGTACTCGTTTGGTACCAGCGTGTGCCGGGAGGGATCGGTCGCAGTATTCGCTCCCGACCAGAGTTTCTCAAGATCGCTCGTCAACGCAGCTTCGCCGGCTTCACCCACACGTTTGTAGGCCATCTGCGTCGGGCCGAAGTAGCGGCGAAAGAACTGCACTGTCTCCGTCGGGTCCATGGGCATATCGAAGTCGATGGGGATGAGTTCCGTCCGAATGTTGTCGAAGCCGCCTGCAAGCCGCTCGCGCACGATGGTCTCGTCGCCCCACTGCACCGGCGGCGGAACGCCCGGCGGAGGCGGTGCGTGCTGCGAACCAACGCGAAACATGGCGGCCGAAAAGCTGCCGGGGTTCCAGTTGGCCATGGCAAGCGTGGCTCCCGGCTTGAGCACGCGCGCAAGCTCGGCCGCAACCAGCTCAGGTCGTGGCGCGAACATCGCTCCAAACATGGTGAACACGTAGTCAAAGCTCGCGTCAGGATAGGGCAGAGCCTCAGCATCACCCTCATCGAAGCGGACCTCTAGGCCCTCGGCCGCCGCACGCTCCCGCGCCTGCGCCAGCAGGTTGGGTGCGATGTCGACGCCGGTCGTTATGGCTCCGAGCCTCGCAATCGGTATGGCGACGTTGCCGGTTCCGCAGGCTACATCCAGGACGTATGCGCCCGCAGGTGGAGCGATGCGGCGAACAAAATCCTCGGCTCCGCCGGCGATGGTCTTCGCGATGACGCCGAAATCGCCAGCCATCCAGGTCGTGCGCATGGCTGCTTTGATCTGTTCCATCGGTGGCGCTTGCTGCTGGACGGCAGGGGAATCCGGCATGGTCTTCACCTCAACGATGTGGCGTGACCTAACGGTCTTAGACCCGCGTCGAGACGTCAAGCAAAATCTGTTCCACCGCTTCGATCCTCAACCCATGTACATGCCGCCGTTGACGTCGAGCGTGTGGCCGGTGATGTAGCTGGCGCCATCGCTCGCCAGGAAGCGGACTGCCGCGGCGATGTCGTCAACCGTACCCGCACGGGCCAGCGGCACCACACCCAGCATGGCGTTCTTCTGGTCATCGGTCAGCACGTGGGTCATGTCCGTCTCAATAAAGCCGGGGGCGACCGCGTTCACGGTGATGCCGCGGCTGGCGAACTCGCGCGCGAGCGACTTGGTGAGGCCGATCAACCCCGCCTTGGACGCGGCATAGTTCGCCTGGCCCGCCTGGCCGGCTTCGCCAACAACGGATGTGATGTTGATGACGCGACCCCACCGGGCCTTCATCATGGGCTGCAGCAGCGCCTGCGTCAGCAGAAACGCACCCTTCAGGTTGGTGTTCAGCACGTCATCCCAATCGGCCGACTTCATCCGCAGCACCAGGCCGTCGCGCGTGACGCCTGCGTTGTTCACCAGGATGTGGACCGCGCCCAGCTTCGCAACGATCTCCTTTGCCGTGGTCTTAACCGAGTCTTCGCTGGAAACGTCCAGCGCAAAGCACTCCGCCTTACCGCCTGCGGCTTCAATCGCCGCCTTTACCTCGGCAAGTTTCGCTTCGTTCCGCGCTGCGATTGCGACTGTCGCGCCTGCTGCGGCAAGCTCCAGCGCGATGGCGCGGCCAATCCCCTGCGATGCGCCGGTTACAAGCGCAACGCGTCCGTCAAACCCTGCTGCCATACTGATCGTCCCCAAGTCTCCCGCCGATTATACGAACAGCCGATTTACGGCTTGCACATCCGCAGCGCTGGGGTCGATAATGCCGGGCACAGCACTTCGCGGCGAAGTGCTCTTGGAAGACTTCTCCTAACTCGCTCTCAGGAAAGCCGGTTCGCCCATGAAACAAGAGACAAGGACCATTGGCATCACGCTGTCGAAGCGCATCATCGCCGGACTGGTCGGGCCGGAGGGCCTGATCGGTAAGCTGACCTCGTATCCCGAGGATGAGTTCTATGAAGACGCGCTGGTCGAGATGCCGCGCGAGCACCTGATCGCCGTGCTGTGCGAGCAGATCGTCGCCGTAGCTAAAGAAAACGATGGCGCGCCGCTGGCGGGGGTGGGCATCGCCCTGCCGGGCATCATTCGCAATGGAGTTGTGGAAGATTCGCCCAACCTGCCGCAGATGAAGGGCGCCCGCGTGGTCGCAGAGGTCACCGCGCTGCTGAAGGAGCATGGGTTCGATCTGCCGGTGACTGCGATCAACGATGCTGATGCCGTCGCGGCAGGGCTGGCGCACCAGCAGGGCAGGCTCGACAGCATGATCCGCGTGTGGACCATCGGCACGGGCATAGGGTTTGGCCGCTACCCGCTGCGGGACTATGTCGGTGAAGGCGGCCACACGGTGGTCACGCTGGACGATCGCGAGACCTACTGCGGCTGCGGCGGACGCGGGCACATGGAGGGCATCATGGGCCACCGGGCCATGCGGCTGCGCTTCCTGGATCGCGAACCGGAGGACGTCTTCGAAGCAGCCGATGCGGGCGATCAGCGTTGCATCGAGTTCAAAAAGCTGTGGCACAAGGCGCTGGCCGCGGGCACGGCAACCTCCATCCACATGAGCGGCGCGGGCAAGTTCTATCTCACCGGCTACAACGTTCGCTTCGTCGAGCTGCCGCTGCTGAACCACTACGTCCAGCAGATGGTGCGGATGAGCCCGCTGCAGGCGTTCTCCGTGGAGATCAGGCCGGATGTGCCGGAGACCGTCGTGGTGGGCGCGGCCGTGGTGGGCCGCACCGCGTCTGAACTGACGGTCGCGGGGTAGATCGGTCCGGCAAGCGGCCTCCCGGTTGCATTGACCCGGTGAATCCGCGCACCTATAATCGGCCTTGATCGGGCGCAAGGCTGGCAGCTGTGCCGTAAGGCGCGCAGGGGCTCCGCCGCCGCACGAAAGTCACGGCGACCGCTCCTGCGGCGTCGGGCCAGTCGGCCCATCATCGGGTCCCAAGGAGCTTTACTACATCCCATGAATCTTGTTTCGAAGTTCTCGACGCTTCTCGTCGGAATCGCTACCCTTGCGTCTTCACCCAGCATGTTTGCGCAGGCCGCAGGGCCCCAGGCGCCTGCTGCTGCCGCTCCTGCACCCGCCGCCGTACAGCCCCAGGCCATCCCCGCCAAGATCGCCCTGATCGCCTTTGAACAGGCGGTATTTGCCACCAACGAAGGCCAGAAGGCCATCGCCGACGTGCAGAAGAAGTACGACCCGCAGCGTGCCAAGATCCAGGCCGCCGAGGCCGAGGTTGAGAGCCTGCAGAAGCAGCTGCAAGGTGCCACCAACATCTCCGACGACGAGCGCGCCAACCGCGTCCGCACCATCGACGCAAAGCAGAAACAGCTTCAGCGCGACGGCGAAGACGCGTCGACTGCCTACCAGAACGACCTGCAAGAGGTTTACGGCAAGGTCGCCCAGAAGTTCAACGTCGTCATGCAGAAGTACATGGCCGATAACGGCTACACGCTGGGCCTGGATGTGAGCGCCAATCAGCAGCAGAGTGCCGTACTGTTTGCGGTTCCGCAGACCGATGTGACCCGCGCCGTGGTCGACGCCTACAACACCAGTTCGGGTGTTCCCGCACAGCCCGCTGCCGGTCCGGCACCCGCCCGCACGGCGCCGCGTCCGTCCACCACCGCTCCCAGGAAGTAGCGTTCGCACAGGGGACGTTGAGGCACAGCCAGTTGGCTCTGCCTCAACGTCTTTTGTTCGCCTTCTTGTCGCATCTCCCCTGCCACAGATTGCTCTCAGCTTGTGTGGAAATTTGTGTGGATAAAGCAGACAGCGATATCAGAATGGGCCAAATGGTCGGCGGCAGGGTTCCCGCACAAAGTCGCCTGTCGTGAATAATCTCAGCCGAATCAGCAGTTTCCATGCGTTTCCCGTGTGAACAGGCCATGACAGGGGAAATTTGTTCGCAACGCCGGCGGGGCAAGCTTTCCACAGATCACCCGGAGACTTCCTCAGCGTCACGCGCTGATTTAGCTCTTGCATGTTGGCTGCTGTTTGCGCTTGTGGCGTGCGGAACATCGCGCGCACAGCACGCTGGAAGCCCAGCACCAACACTCAAAGCTGAGAATGAGACGGTAGGCCAGCGCCTTGCTGCCGATCTCACCTGGACGCAGGCCGAACGAGACCAGCGCTTTGCGCACATGGATCAGCTGTTCCCCGTTCACATCGTGCGGCGCGCCGGCAAGGTGCGCCCGCTGCCCATCGGACGCCCGCTGGGTTTGCCCGACGACGCCATCACCCGCTACATGCAGGCAGAGCACCTGGCAGGTGTGCTGGTGCTCCAGGACGGACGCGTCCGCGCCGAGGGGTACGCGCTTGGCTTGGCGCCCACAACCTTGTGGACGTCTTTTTCCGTAACCAAGGCTGTGACAGACACCCTCGCCGGCGCGGCGCTCCACGATGGCGCGTTGCACTCGCTGGAGGATGACGTGACGCGATACCTCCCCGAGATGCGCGGCAGCGCCTACGGCGGCGTCACGGTCCGGCAACTGATGACCATGACCAGCGGCGTCCGCTGGAGCGAGAACTACACCTCCCGTGACGCAGACAACGTGCGGCTGTACACCACGCCCGTTGCGCCCGGCCAGAACAGCACGGTGGAGTACATGCGAACACTGCCCCGCGCCTCCGCGCCCGGCTCGCACTGGGTCTACAACACCGGGGAGACAGACCTGCTGGGCGTGCTGCTGAAGCGGGCCACCGGCAAGTCGCTGGCGGAACAGCTGTCCCAAGTTGTCTGGCGGCGCGCAGGCATGGAACACGATGCCACGTGGATCTCGAGCGCGCCCGGTAAGGAGGGCGAGGAGTTCGGCGGATCAGGACTTTCGGCGACGCTGCGTGACTTTGGCCGGATGGGTCAGTGGGTGCTCCAAGGCGGTAACGGCGCAGTCGCTCCAGGATGGTTTGCCGAGGCAACACACGCGCAGGTCCGCGCCGGCAACACTGCCTACGGGTATGGCTGGTGGCCCCAGGGCGGCGACAGGCCGGACGGCAGCTTCGCCGCGCTCGGCATCTTCGGCCAGTCCATCCTGATCGACCCGCAGAGACGGTTGGTCATCGTCTCGCTGGGCGATTGGGACACTGCAACCGGCCCGGCCCACAGCGCCGCACGCGCAGCCTTCTGGCAGCAGGTGAAGCTCACAGTCGATCGCGAACGTCAGCGATAGCGATGTGGGTGCCCTACATCTCGCTTCTGAGATGTGGGAACCCGGAATCGCACCTGGGCCAGGACCCATGTCTCAGAAGCGAGACATGGGGCACCCACTTCGCCTCACCTCAAAACTGCTGCGGGGTGAATCACCCGACGACCGGCACCTTCCAGATGTCCGCGCAGTATTGCCGGATGGTGCGGTCCGACGAGAACTTGCCGGACCGCGCTGTATTCAGCAGCGACATGCGGCCCCAATGCGCGGTATCGAGATAGGCTTTGCCAGCCGCATCCTGCGCGGCCGCGTACGCGTCGAAGTCGGCCAGCACGAAGTAGCGATCCGCGCTGAGCAGATCGTTGACAAGCGGAGCAAACAGTTCGCGGTCGCCATTGGAGAAGCGGCCGTCGCGCAGACCGTCCATCACCTCCCGCAACGCGGGGCTCTTTTCGTAATAACCGCGCGGGTCGTAATCCTTCTGCAGGTCGGCGATTTCGGGCGCGGTCAGGCCGAAGAGGAAGAAGTTGTCTTCGCCGCACTCCTGCCGGATCTCGATGTTGGCGCCATCCAGCGTGCCGATCGTGACAGCGCCGTTCATCATCATCTTCATGCAGCCGGTGCCGCTGGCCTCTTTGCCCGCGGTCGAAATCTGCTCGGACAGGTCGGCTGCGGGATACATCTTCTGCCCGATCGAGACCGAGTAGTTCGGCACGAAGATCACCTTCATCAGGTCGCGCGTGTCAGGGTCGTTGTTGACGATGTCGCCCACGCTGCACACCAGCTTGATCATGAGTTTTGCCATGGTGTAGCTGGGCGCGGCCTTGCCGCCGAACAGGAACGTACGCGGCGCCATGTCCTTGTGCGTGCCGTTCTTGATGGCGCAGTAAAGCGACAGGATGTGCAACGCATTCAGGTGCTGTCGCTTGTACTCATGCAGCCGTTTGGCCTGCACATCAAACATCGACTCGGGGTTGACCGCGATGTTCATCGTGTTCTTGATGTAGGCCGCAAGCCGTCCCTTCGCGCCCTCCTGCGTCTTGCGCCACTTGCCCAGGAAGTTGCTGTCATCGGCAAACCCTTCCAGGTCCTTCAACCCGTAAAGGTCCTTGTGCCACTTGTCGCCGATGGTCTCGTTGATCAAACTGGTCAGCTCGGGGTTCGATAACATCAGCCAGCGACGAGGCGTAACGCCGTTCGTCTTGTTGCTGAACCGCTCAGGAAACGCCTCGTAGTAATCGTGCAGCGTATCTTCTTCCAGCAGCTTGGTATGCAGCTCTGCAACGCCGTTGATCGCTTTGCTGCCGACGACGGCGAGATGCGCCATCTGCACCGTGCGCTCGCCGTCTTCACCGATGATGCTCATGCGCCGCATGCGCGCATCGTCGTTCGGGAACTTTGCACGCATGTCGTCGAGAAAGTGCCGGTTGATCTCGTAAATGATCTCCAGATGCCGCGGCAGCAGGTTGCCGAACAGCTCCAGCGGCCAGCGCTCCAGCGCCTCTGGCAGCAGCGTGTGATTGGTGTAGCCAAAGGTCGCCTGGGTCACCCGCCACGCCTCATCCCACGACATGAAGTGCTCATCCATCAGCAGCCGCATCAACTCGGCGATACCGATGGAGGGATGCGTGTCGTTCAATTGGATCGTCCACTTCTTGTCGAAGTCACCGAGCGGCTTACCCAAACTGAGGTGCAGTCGCACCATGTCCTGCAGCGATGCCGAGGTGAAGAAGAACTGCTGCATCAGGCGCAGACGCTTGCCTTCGATCGTTTCATCGGGCGGGTAGAGCACCTTGCTGATGGTTTCGGACTCAATCTTTTCGCGCACCGCACCCATGTAATCGCCCTTGTTGAACACGCTCAGGTCGAACGAGTCCTCGGCCTCGGCCGTCCAAAGCCGCAGACGGTTGACCGTGCGCGTCTTGTAGCCGGGAATCGGCGTGTCATACGGGACGGCCTTGATCAGCTGGCCGGGCACCAATCGCCAGCGCAGCACGCCCTTGTCGTCGGTGTATGTCTCGCTGCGGCCGAAAAACGGGATGTCAAATGACATGGACGCGGGAATCTCCCACGGATTGCCATATTGCAGCCATTTGTCGGATTTCTCGACCTGCCAGCCATTGACGATCTCCTGCCTGAAGATGCCGAACTCATACCGCAGGCCGTAGCCGATCACGGGCGCGTCAAGGGTCGAGAGCGAGTCGAGAAAGCAGGCCGCGAGACGACCGAGACCGCCGTTGCCAAGGCCCGGTTCCGGCTCTTCCGCGGCGATGGTCTTCAGGTCGAGACCGAGCGACTTCAACGCCTTGTCAGCAGCTTCGGTCAGGTCGAGGTTCAGCAGGTCATTCTCAAGATGCGGGCCCAGCAGGTACTCCGCGCTGAGGTAGCCCACCACGCGCACATCATGGTCGCGATACACCATGATGGTCTCAAGCCACCGATCCATCAGCCGGTTGCGCACCACCGCCGACAGCGCATGGTACTGGTCGATGCAGCTCGACAGCTCAAGCGGCCGGCCCACGGTGTGGATCATGTGGTTCTGGAACGAGATCGCAAGGTCTTCGGCAGAGGTGCCGGAGCGGTTCTCATGGGGCATGGTGTCGGCTTGCTGCTGGTCAGGTTCGAAGTGCATACCTGCCGATGGCTTCTGCTGCATGGACTCCATGCGTGTCTCCTGCTTTCGTGGTTTGTTCTATCTGGGATGCGCCCCGCGACCGAACGTCTCGCCCGCTCGCCTGCATGGCGCAAACGCGTATGGTGGAACGTGGATGTTCCACGTGGAACATTCGAAGGTCCTACGCCCTCGATGCTTCGTTACGCCATTACAGACCGAACGATGTTTCCGGGTGATGAACACGCTCGGCGCGCCGCGCTGATTGCACAGGCCGCCCGCCTCGCTCAGAAGGGCGTGGACTACCTGCAACTCCGCGAAAAAGATCTGGGTGAAGCCGATCTGGCTGCACTCGCTCGCGCGATGCACGCCGCGATTCACGATGCAGGCGGCAAAACGCAATTGCTGCTGAACGGGCCTCCCACGCTGGCGCAATGGGCCGGAGCGGACGGCGTACACCTGTCCTCCACCACTTTCTCGCAGAACCTGCAATCGCTGCGGGGCCTGATCGTCAGCGCTTCCTGCCACACCCTCGCCGACGTCAAACGCGCCTGCGAGTTCGCCGACCTGGTGCTGTTTGGCCCGGTGTTTGAGAAGCGCGTGGATGGCGAGGTTGTCGTCGACGGCCTGGGAGTGGATGCGCTACACGAGGCTTGCGTGGTTGCGGGGGAATTGCCGGTGTTTGCGCTGGGTGGCGTGGATAAGTCGAATGCGCAGGCCTGTGTTGATGCGGGTGCGGCGGGCGTTGCGGGCATACGGATGTTCGTTTAAGAAGCGGGACGCAAGCGGCTTTAGCCGCCGAGATAGATCTCCGTTTGCCGGAATGGGGCGGCTTTAGCCGCTGGACTGAGAAGTCCCGCTATCTCTGGCAGCTTCTGCAGAAGTGCGTAGAGCGACCACCCAGCACGATTCGCTGAATCGGCGAGCCGCAATCTTTGCACGGCTCGCCGGTGCGGCTGTAGACGCGGTGCTCCAATTGGAAGAAACCGCGTACGCCGTCGGCATCCACGTAGTCGCTGACCGATGATCCGCCGAGTTCGATGGCGTGCTTCAGCACCATTTGCAGGGAACCATGCAGCTTGGCAAGCTCGGCGCGAGTGAGTCTTCCAGCGTGACGTTTGGGACGAATGCCCGCGCGGAAGAGACTTTCATCGGCATAGATGTTGCCGACGCCGTGCAGCAGCGACTGGTTCAGCAGGGCTGACTTGATCGGCGTCTTTCGGCCCTTGAAAAGCGCGGCAAAGTCCTGCGGGGTGATGGTCAGCGGCTCGGCCCCGGGACCTTCGTACTGCGTGCCTTCATCGACAATGCCGACGCGGCCAAACCGTCGCGGATCGACGAAGCGCACCTCGCGGCCGTCGTGCAGGTGCAGCGTGGCATGCGTGTGCGGCGGCACGGGCACATCGGCCCTGCTGACCAGCAGGCGGCCCGTCATGCCCAGGTGCACGGTCATCTGCGCGGGTTGGCTGTCGTGCTTCTTCACGTCCATCACGATGGTTTTGCCCACGCGGCGAACCCGCTCGATGCGCGCGGCTGTGAGCGTGTCTTCAATGTGCGCCGCGGGCGATTTTAGCGGCTCTTTGTGCGGCCCGATGGTGACGCGATCGATGCGTGCTCCACGCACACGCTCATGCACGCCATTCGCAACAGTTTCGACCTCAGGCAATTCGGGCATTACGCATTCGATGCGAGGGTGGTGAGGTACGAACCGTGTTGAGTATCCTGTGAAGGACGGAGTACCGGAAGAGGACGTACGCATGGCAGCAATGATCGAGGCAATTGAAGTTAAGCGGAAGATGTATTTCGAGCACGAAGGCGTGCCCTACCACTGTCTCGACAAGGACATCTCGACCCCGACGGCACGCGGCGGCCAGACGCTGGTGCGGCTGAAAATGCGCAACCTGCTGACCCGCGCCGTCTTCGATAAGACCTTTAAGGCAGACGACAAATTTTCCGAACCGGACCTTGAAGACGTCGAGGCGACCTACCTCTACAACGATGCGGACGGCGCATACTTCCTCGACCAGACCAGCTTCGAGACGCTGCAGTTGAGCAACGAAATGCTGGGCGATGCGCTGGAGTTTCTGCTGGAAGGCACGCCCGTGCAGATCGAGAAGTACGCCGGCAATCCCATCGGCCTGCAGCTGCCCATGCACGTTGAGCTGACGGTGAAGGAGACCGAACCGGGCTTCAAAGGCGACACGGCGACCGGCACCACCAGCAAGCCGGCCACCATGGAGACAGGCCTGGTGATCCGGGTTCCTTCGTTCGTGAAGGAAGGCGAAAAGATCCGCATTGCCACCGAAGGCAGGGAGTTCGCCGGCCGCGTGTAGCCGGCCCCGCCTTGCATCTAACCTGCCGAAAGGCAGGAAACATCATGGCGAAGTTAGCACTGTACGGAGAACTGAAGGCAAAACCGGGCAAGGAAAGCGAAGTGGAAGCTTTTCTGAAGCAGGGCGCTGAAATGGCCGCGGCAGAGACCGGAACCATCCACTGGTATGCCATCAAGGAAGACCGGCCGGGCGTGTACGGCATCTTCGACACGTTCGAAGATGAGGCGGGGCGCGATGCGCATCTGAATGGTGCCATCGCACAGGCCCTGATGGCGAAAGCCGACGAGCTTTTCAGCGAGCCGCCGTCCATCCGCAAAATTGACCTGATCGCCGAGAAGGCCTGATCGCCGCAGGAGTTAAGAAGGATCCGCTGCTTGGAGCGGGTCCTTCTTTGCGTTGTCAGTTTTGGCGTTCTCGATGAAGAGCCTCAACCATTCGTGATCCTTGATGCCGGGCAGGTGTTCGACGCCGCTCGAGACATCCACGCCGTATGGTCGCAAGATGCGGATCGCTTCCCCGACGTTTTCCGGCTGCAATCCGCCCGCAGCGATCACGGGGATGCGCAGACCGGCGAGCGCCGGTCCCGCGGCAGGCCAGTCGAACGTAACGCCGGTACCGCCACTGCCCCTCTGTGTGCGGGAATCGATAAGCAGCGCGTCAGCGATGCCGTCCTGCTTGACCACGAGGCATGTTGCGGAGAGCGCGTGCACCTGGTCTACAGCCGTACGGTCCGTGTCCCAGTGGAGCACCTGGATTAAACGAAACATCGGAGCCGAAGCAAGCTGTTCGCGCACGGCACGCGCCAGCACGGGATCATAGGCTCCATGGAGCTGCACGCCTGTCAGTCCCGATGCCCTTGCGGCAGAGATGATCTCCTCCGCGTCACGCGAGGTGAACACGCCGATCTTCTCGAGGGTCGGCGGCAGATGCGGCGTGATGGCAGCGACCTGTGATGCAGTCACGGTGCGCTTGCCCTCAGCGAAGACAAAGCCGACCGCATCCGCTCCAAACTCAGCCGCGCGCTGGCAGTCCTCAAGACGTGTGTTGCCGCAGATCTTGATCCACATGGCGCGGCCTACTTAGTCGCCACGGCTTCGGGCTGCAACAATGCGGCCAGAGCGTCGCCGGGGTCTGCGGCGCGCATGAGCGACTCGCCGATGAGGAACGCGTTGTAACCGGCGAGGGTCATGCGCTGGATGTCCGCGTGCGAGCCGAGACCGCTTTCCGCCACGCGAATCGCATCGGGCGGCAGATGCCCGGCGAGTTCTTCAGCTTCCGTCGAGTTCACCTCGAACGTGCGCAGATTGCGGCTGTTGACGCCGTACATCTCGCAATCCAGGGACAGCGCACGGTCGAGCTCGGCGCGGTCATGCACCTCGCACAGCACGTCAAGTTGAAGAGCCCGTGCAGCGGCGCGCAGATGCCTCAAATCCGCATCGGTCAGCGCTGCAACGATCAGCAGGATGGCGTCTGCACGGTGCGCACGCGCCTCAATGATCTGAAACTCATCGATGATGAAATCCTTTCGCAGGCACGGCAGGTCGGCCGATGCCGACGCGATCTCAAGGTTGCGTAAGCCGCCCTGAAAAAACGGCTCGTCCGTCAGCACGGACAGGCAGGCCGCGCCGCCACGCTGTAACGCACGCGCCAGTTCCGTCGGGTCAAAGTCCGGCCGGATGAGGCCCTTCGACGGCGATGCTTTCTTCAACTCGGCGATGACGGCTGGGCGAGCCTGGGCGGCCCGGCGCAGTGCGGCGGAGAATCCGCGCGGCGTGTGGGCCTGCGCCGCTGTTTCCAGCTCGCGCGTGCGCCGCGGCGTCTTGCGCAGGGCAAGGTCCGCGCGTGTGCGCGAGAGGATGCGGTCGAGGTGCGTACCAGTAGCCACATCTCCATGCTAAAGGAGCGGGCGCGTCGTTCTAAACGGCAGGCGCATACGAGGGCGCGAGAGTGATCGACGCAAAGCAAAAGGCGCAATGCCATCGCATTGCGCCTTTTGAAATCAGTGGTGCCGAAAAGAGGACTCGAACCTCCACACCCTTGCGAGTACATGGACCTGAACCATGCGCGTCTGCCAATTCCGCCATTTCGGCACGGGAGCGAGCATCAGGCGGGTGCCGTAAACTTCGCTTGCAGCCCTCTCAGTGTCCCAAAGCTGTCGCGCCATGTCAAACAGCGGCCACCGACGCGCAGCCATGAAATACTTTGGCTCATCTCATCAACTTAGAAGCAATGCCACGCATCCAACGCGTTGCAAACCTGCTTACATCCCAGCGCAACACACGCGCCTGCCGAGAGACCATGACCAAACCTGATGCCGCGCGTCCTGAGACTGTGATCCCCGAAGAGCTTGCGCTGGAGATCCGCAAACTCGCACACGACCTTAGCAATGCACTGGAAATCATTGTGCAGACCGGCTATCTGCTCGGGACCGCAGATCTGAAGTCACCCGCGAGCGAATGGCTGCGCATGCTTGACAGCGGCACAAACAAGGCCCTGGAGATAAACCTGGCTCTCCGCGAGTACATCAAGGCACACAGCCCGCGCTGACAATCAGGCGAGTAACCGTGCGCTCGCGGCTCGGAAGCTATGACAGCGTGTAGCGGCTGAAGCTGCGGTGAGTTGACATGCCGGGCCAGCCAACCATGTTGCTCCAGGGTTAGCGAGCCGCTTTCTTGGCGGAAGACTTCTTTGCGGCCGCCTTTTTGGCCGGAGTTGCCTTTTTGGCCGGGGCTGCCTTTTTCGCAGGCGCTGCCTTTTTCGCGGTAGCCGCCTTCGTTGCCGAAGCGGCCTTCGTAGCCGGAGCCGCCTTCTTCACGACAGACTTCGCTGGGGAGCTTTTCGCAGGCGCGGCTTTCTTCGCAGGCTTTTTGGCTGACGCTTTTTCCTTTGCGGCGGTGTGGCGCGCAAACAGCGACTCCAACTGTTGCAGCAGGACGCGTGTGTGCATGGGCTTGACCAGCATCTTGTCCGCGCCCATGAGCGATTCATCGTTCACGGGGAACGCGGTCAGCAGGGCGATGGCGGGCGCATATGGAGCTTCCTTCGCGGCGGCAATGACCTCAACGCCGGCATGCTCGTCTTCCATGCGCATGTCGGTGATCACCATTTCATACTCGCGATGTTTAATCCGCGACTTGCCTTCGCGTGCCGACGTCGCCGTATCCACGTCAAAGCCGCTGATCTCAAGCACGGCCTTCAAGGTCAGCAGAACGGCAACTTCATCATCCACCAGCAGAATGCGACGCTTACTCAAATCCAGACTCTCCCTGTTTCGCTTCTCGTGTGCCTTCCAGAAACAATAACAAGCGCAGACACGAAGGCAAGCATACTCTTTGCGCGAAGTTCCCAAAGGAGAAGGTACTGCGATGGGCCGCGCAGGGCAAGCCGACACAGGGCATAGCGTCAGATTCGGCTAGGATGAAGACCATGTCCCAGCACCAGAAGCGCGCACTTGTTACCGGAGGCGCAGGCCTCATCGGATCGCACCTTGTCGATTTGCTGATTCGCGAAGGTTGGACCGTCCGCATCCTCGACAACCTGGAGCCGCAGACCCACAAGAACGGCAAGCCAGAGTGGGTCAATCCGCAGGCCGAGTTCCGCCAGGGCGAGGTGCAGGACTACAACACAATGCTCTCCGCTCTGCAGGACATCGATGTTGTCTTTCACGAGGCCGCGTACGGCGGCTACATGCCGGAGATGGCAAAGTATGTGCTCGTGAACAGCTTTGGCACGGCGCAGATGCTGGAGATGATCCGCGATCACGACCTGCCAATAAAGAAGTTCATCGTCGCAAGCTCGCAGGTCGCCTACAGCGAAGGCGCGGCACACTGCCCGGAGCACGGTAACGTGGTTCCCACACTGCGCCCGGTGGAGCAGCTACGCGCCGGCGACTTTGCCGTGCACTGCCCCGTTTGCGGGAAGGTTACAACTTCCATTCCAACACCTGAGAGCACGCCTGGCGGCGGCGAGACTGTCTATGGCATCACCAAGGTGGACCAGGAGCGCCTGGTGCTGCTGTGGGGCAAACAGACGGGCATCCCGACCGTCGCGCTGCGATATTCGTGCACGTACGGGCCGCGGCAATCGCTGTTCAATCCTTACACCGGCGTCATCGCCATCTTCTGCACGCGCCTGCTCAACGGCCAGCCTCCCGTGATGTATGAGGATGGCGGACAGACGCGCGATCTCTGCTTTGTCGAAGACATCGCACGGGCCAACCTGCTGGTGGCGACCAGCGACAAGCTGGACGGCCTGCCCGTCAACGTCGGCAGCGGTCGCGCCACCAGCGTGCGCGACCTGGCAAACGTCATCGCCGGGCAGCTTGGCATTGACATACAGCCGCTCGCACGCGGCGAGTTCCGGCCCGGGGAGATTCGCTCGCTCATCTCGGATACCTCGCGCATCGCGAGCATCGGTTACAAGCCCTCGGTCACTTTGGAAGAAGGCATCGGCCGGTACATCGCGTGGATCAGGACACAGGGCGCGGTCGACGATTACTTCGCCAAGGCAGAAGCCGGCCTGCGTGCCAAGGGCATTGTGCAGAGCGTCAAGGTTTAGCGGCAGCTACTGTCTCGCCATAACCGTCGAGCGCGACTGCAGCACCACGGTCTGGGGCAGCGGCCCGGCATACGACGACTGCTCGTAATGCGATTCGATATAGCGGCATACCGGCGCCAGGGGTTCCATGCGGTGACGCAACCGCGGAACAAACGGAGTCAGCAGGACTCCGCGTGAAAGGCTCGGCTGGAGGGAACACAACTCCGGCCAGTAGTCCGGCAGCAGCAGGAGGCGTCTGTCGCCACGCTGGATGTTTGCAATCTTGTCCTGCGCAAAGGTCGGCGAGGTGATCACCAGCGCGGGGTATCGCCCGATGTCGATACGGAGATCCGGGCGAGCCGAACGCAGCGGATCGGTCGCCCCAAACGGCGCGTTCAGCCAGGTCCCCTCCGGCAGCGGAGTTCCAACGGGCAGCGCTTCGCTTGTGCGGATCGCCTTGAGATTGGCCTCCACTCCCAACGGCCCATGCCGCGCCATGAGCATGCGCTCGTAGAGATGGAACAACGCCGGGGTTCTGCCTGCATCGACGACGCCCGCTTGGAACGCCACTCGCAACGGGCTTGGCGTCGTGTGAATCACGTTGCCGGTGCCTACGACTGCCACGGTGATGTACGCGATGCAGGCGACCCGGAAGAGGTGCTTGTACTGCGCAAGCACGGCCAGCACCGCAACCGACGCTCCAACCGTGTTGATGGTGATGTGTCCGCCGTCGCACCGGCCCATGCCTGCCGGCAGCGTCATCAGCGACAGCGCGATCAGGTACATCAGAGGATGACTGGTCTGATGACCACGCCAGGCCGCAACCACAACCGCTCCTGCGACGACAACAAACAGGATCGGAACCAACGTCATGTAGTTGAACAGAAGCGGTGAGTTCATCAGGCCACCACCCATATTCAGCAGGAAGCGGAACACGCCAATGCGAAAGGCAAGCAGGACCGCCGCCGCGAACACACCCGTAAAGAGGCCCAGGGCGGGATTCAGTCCGGGTCGCTTGCTGCGAAGACACAGGCCGAAGTAGAGCAGCGTTGCGCCGAAGAACTGGATACCCATCTCCGGCGAAAAGAACAGCAGCAGCACACAGCCAAGAGACGCTGCCATGAAGACTTGCGGGAGCGGCTTGCCGGATCGGTACAAACGCTCAACGCACATGGCGAGCGCTGTCGAGGCAAAGAACCGTAAGGGCGTGTACTGAAGACCTTCGACAGTGACGGCGGCGACAAAGAACGTGGCATGGGCCGCGAAGATCCATTGCGCCCGAACGGAGCTGCCCGCAGCCAGATCGACGGTCTTCCAAAGCAGGTAAAGACCCGCCACAACCTCGCAGGCCCAGGTAAGGAAGTAAGCATCTCCGTAGGCCAGATGGAAGCCCTTCGCCAGCCAGACCGTGGGAAGGAACATGAGCGGACCGTACGGAAAATCGAAGTCGGTGTACAGGTGCTTGCCAAGCCTGTACTGATCAAATTCCGGGAGGAAAAACGTCGCTTCCAGCACACTGCCGCCACCGCGTGCGACATACCAGGCGCCCGCGCAGAGCATCGCGGCAACACCGCAGACCACCAACAGCAGCTGGCGTGAGCGACGCTCACCCTGCGGAGTGGAAGCGGCTGGGAAGGCAGGCAGCACCATGCCGGAACCGCGAACATACCAGCCGAACGCCGCTGCAAACATCAACAGCAGAACAAGGCCGGCCTGGGTGTTGTAGCCGAACGCATACGCTTCTGAGAACACTGGGCGGCTCGGCACCGCGTAAGGCACGGTGTAAAGAACAAGGCAGCCGACTCCAAGAAAACCGGCAACGGAAAGCACAGAAGACCGTTGCGTCCCGGCGGGAGTGCTTATGGTTGGCATGCGTTGTTCACATCAGCATACCTGCGCGATGGGGTAAGTCAAAGCTGCCGCTGAGCACTTGAGCGCACGATCGGCGCAACCTTTTCGCCGAGCAGCTCGATCGAGCGCATCTGGCGGTCGTGCGGCAGCGCAGCAACGCTCATCTGGAAGCCGACCTGGGCGAGGCCGCCAAGGTCCTCACTCATCCTCAGCACCTTTTGCGCAACGTTCTCCGCAGTGCCGACCATCAGCGCGCCGCCGGGCCTGCGCAGCGCTTCAAACTGCGCGCGAGTTACCGGAGGCCAGCCACGCTCACGGCCAATCTTGGTGAAAGCGGCGGCATATCCGGGGAAGAAGTGTGCCGCCGCCTCTTCATCTGTATCGGCGACGTAGCCGAGAGCGTGAACGCCTACCTTCAGATCGTCCGGCTTGTGACCGGCGCGCTTGCCCGCCTCACGGTAAAGGTCGACCAACGGACGAAAGCGATGCGGTTCGCCACCGATGATGGCGACCATCAACGGCAGGCCAAGCGCACCGGCACGCGCGAACGATGCGGGCGTGCCGCCAACACCGAGCCAGATCGGGATCTTTGCCTGCAGCGGCCGCGGGAACACACCCTGCCCGGTCAGCGGAGCACGGTGTTTGCCGCTCCAGTTGACGTAGGTTGATTCACGCAGTGTCAGGAGCAGGTCGAGCTTCTCGGCGAAGAGATCGTCGTAGTCTTCGAGCTTCAGGCCGAACAGCGGGAACGACTCGATGAACGAGCCGCGGCCCACGATCATCTCCGCCCGTCCGCCACTGATCAGGTCGAGCGTGCTGAACTCCTGAAAGACGCGAACGGGATCTGCCGCACTCAGCACGGTGACTGCGCTGGACAAATGAATCTGCCTGGTGCGCGTTGCTGCCGCAGCGAGGATCACGGCCGGTGCGGAGTCGAGGAACTCCTCGCGATGATGCTCGCCGAGGCCGAAGACGTCCAGGCCGACGCGGTCCGCCTGCTCGATCTCCTGCAGCAGGTTCTGCATGCGTTCCGCGCGGTCAACTGCCGGGCTGCCCTCGGCGTTCGGCTGGGTCGAGATGAAGCTGTCGATTCCGATCTTCATGGCTTTTGGATGTGTTGCCGGACAAAAGGTTTCATATCGAAGTAATTTCAAACGCCCTGTGATCTCTGCTTCTCCCGAGCAGCAGGCACGTCTCCATTCCTTCTTCTATAAAGAGCCCCACTTGCACGAATGCCGAGCGCAGCAGATGTCTACCTCTCTGGTCGAACAGTTTCCAAGACGCATCCAGATGACTTTTATAGGATTCTTCCCGAGAACACTACGTTCGGCAAAGTCGGAGTGCTTGGCAACAGTTTCGAGCTTGCGCTCGCGATCCGCAGCGAACGTCGGGCACGCAAGGTTGTCGTCCTCAGACAGGTAAGGACGATCCTGCAGGATGGCTTTGTGCGTCATGCCGCAAGCGAGCCAGCCCAGCACACCCACGGTAAACGCATACAGCGGCTTGTCACTCTTCTACGGGTCGGAGTGACGAACCGCGGAGACCCGGCTCGGCAGCCAGGCCTGCATTTCGATCTGTTCCGAGTAGTGGAGCAGGGGCGGCCGCTTCGGCAGCGCGAACCCGAAGCTACCTGGCAACTCGTTGCATTCGATTTCAGCCTCGGCTTCTTCTAGGTGCCACGGGCGATGGTGAATGTTGCCAATCTGCACGCTGCCGAAGCGACGTGTGAAGAGCGCATAGCGCTCCGTGAGGAAGTGGCGAAGATCATCATCAGCGGCGGGCCGGCCAAGCGATCGAAAGCTTCCCGCAAAGCGCGCTGGAGGCCCAAGCAGGCGGCGCGAGCGATAGTGAATCGTGCCGCCTGCAACCCTTTCCTGCATGGATGCCCAGAAGTACGGCAAGCCGAACGCCACGCGCGCTCCAACCACGGCCAGCAGGCTTCCCGCATCCAGCGAGAAGAAGTAAACGCCCGCGCGCCCGTCCGGGCCGGTGACATAGGTGCGCAGGTTCAGCTCAGGAAAGGCGTTTGCCGACGGCACACGGAAGGCGTGCTCGCCCACGCTGCGAAAGCGCACGCGATCCATCATGAACGGCACGACACCGAGCCACGCGGCACCGTCGAACGTATCCACACGCAGGCCGGCTGGCAGTTTCTCCTGCACGACAGCGGGCGGCATAGGCCAGTGTGCGAACAGCAGCCGCGACCAGCGCTGGCGCAGACGCCACGGGTGCTGCGGCATGGGCCACGGCCGATGTGACGTGGACTGAAACGGAGTGTTGTCCTCGCGCACTGAGACTAGTCTATGGCTCGGACAAGCTCCAAACCTGTGCGACACGATATTCTGCTTTGACCATGAGCGAAGCAGAAAGTCCGTTGTTGGGTGGCACCGATGTCTATGCCGTGCACGGCGCCGACCCCGAGGTGCTGGCCTACGCCATGGCGAAGTATTCGCGGTCTGCGCTGACTCTGCGCGAGTCGCTGGCCGAGATCAGCACACAGCGTGCCGAGCAGTTTTTGAACACGTTCTATTTTCAGTACGGACACCGATCCATCGCCGATCTCGCACACGTTGCATTTGCAATCGAACGCCTGTCGCTGCTGGCCGCGATCGTGCTGGTGGACGAGCCGCGATGGGACGGGCAGGAACGCTCAACGCGCTATCAGAACTTTCGCAAGTCGGGCTACTACACGCCGCAGTTCGAAGCGCCTGGAGATGCCGCCGAATACACAGGCGACAGTCGATGAGCTTTTCCTCGGCTACACCGAGGTCGGCGAAGGCATGCTGCTGGAGCTGAAGGCGCACACGCCCCGGCCCGAGAGGCATGGATGAAGCGACGTACACGCGCACGCTGCGTGCCCGCGCCTACGACATGGCACGGTACCTGCTGCCGCTGGCGACCAACACGTCACTCGGCCAGATCACCAACGCGCGCACGCTCGAGGGCCAGATCGCACGCCTGCTGGGCAGCGAGTACGCGGAAATCCGAGAACTGGGCGAGAAGCTGCGCGCCGCCGCTGCGGGTCCTGCATGGAATGTGCAGCATGCTACCTCGCACAAGCTGCTCGAAGAGGACGGTGCCAGCGAAGCATTGCGCGAGCACCTGCTGCGCGAGGTACGCACCAGCCCCACGCTGGTGAAATACACCGCTCCAAGCGCGTTCGAACGTGAAAGCCGCGCAGTGTTGCGGCAGGCCGCGCTTGAGTTGATGGGCGACGCTGCGATCACTCCGATGCCGGCAGACTCGCCCCATGTCGAACTTGTTCTGCCCTCCGCAGGCGAAGCCATGTCGCTGGAGATCGATCTCGCCGCTTCCCTGCTGTACCCGCACACACACTACCGATTTCAGCAGGTGCGCGATGCGGTTGCCGCGTTGGACGAGGTGCGCATTGCGGAGATCGTGTCGCTGGGCACGCAAGGTCGTGGCAAACACGATGAACTGCCGCGCGCCTTTGCCGCTGCAAATGGCCTGCGGTTCGACATCCTGATGGACATAGGCGGCTTCCGCGATATGCACCGCCACAGGCGCTGCACGCAGTTGCTGCAGGGCTACACGACGCAACACGGCTACGAGTTGCCGGACTTTCCCGGCCAGCCGCAACTCTCCGGCTCGCCTGTTCACACGCGCTATGAAGACCTGGTGCAACGTGCGTTTGCGCTGCATGCAAAGCTCGCACGCACGACGGCTCCATCGCTTGTTGCAGCGTCGACGTCGCCAAAGATCGCCGCTCATTCCGAGGCAGCCGTGCCGGTACCGCAGTTTGGCGAGGACGGCATCCGCATGCAGTGGGGCCGGCCGTTGAGCGCGCCGGACGCGGCCCCCGTCACATCTGCACCGGAACAGATCAGCGCTGCGGATTACGTGCTGCCGCTGGCAACCCGATGCCGTTCGTTGTTTACGATGGATTTCGCAGAGGCCGTCTACATCAGCGAATTGCGCTCGACTCCCGCCGGCCACTGGAGTTATCGCAACGTGGCCTGGCAGATGTACCAGGCCGTGGCGCGGGCGTATCCATCGCTGGCGAAGCATTTTCGCATTCGCGACCCGCACGAGCCGGTGGACCTGCTGCAACGATGAGGGCAAAGCGTTACAGGGTGGAAGAACCCGATGCGGGTCGGATGGGGCCGTCGTAGTCAAAGAACCGCTTCAGTCGCAGGAATCTCTTCTCATACAGGTGAAAACTCAGATAGGCCGCGACACCCGATGCCAGCAAGGTCAACAGGCCAACCACCAGGCGAGCGACAACCTTGCCGTGCAGGGCGACTCTCAGGGGAGCAAGCAGGAGCAGCGTCAGGCCGGGCAGCAGGACGAGGTGGAGCACGTACAGGCCGTAGCTGTATTTGCCTACGGCCCGCAGGTGCTTCCACTCAAACATGGCGCGTAAGCGAGACCCAGGCTGCAGGCACCAGGCTACAAGGCTGGTCGCCATCAGCAGATTGGTGTCGTAACCCGTCGCTGTCAGACCTATGATCCCGGGGACGGCTCCACCGTTGCGCGAGATCCAAAGCGCGGCGGAATGCAGGGTGATACTCACAATCAGACCGGCAGCCATGAGGGGTTTCGCCAGCGTCAGGGTCCGTCCGGCGTAGCGACTCCTCATCAAGAGAGCGAGAGCAGCGCCTGCCAGCAGCTCGTCTGCGCGGCAGAGAGTGTTTCGGTTGATCCAATCGAATCCGTAGCCGGCATGCAGACCATACAGACGGAGTCCGAGCGCAAACACCATGCCGGCGGCACTCAGGTACATCAGACGGCGAGCTGAGCGCACGGTCGCGATGATAAAGGGCCACACCAGGTAGAACTGCTCCTCAACAGCCAACGACCAGAGGTGATCGACCGAGAAGAAGCGGTTGCTGAAGGTGGTCAGCGGCGGAAACAGGAAGTGAGTGTTCTGCAGGTATAGCAACAGCGACCATTGCAAGCCGTGCCAGGAGATCTGTAACGGCCGCGTGAGTAAAAGCAGCACCAGGAGCACCCCGTAATAGAGCGGGAAAATGCGGAGCATACGCCGGGCATAGAACTTGCGAAAATAGGACGCCTCGCCAAGCGAATCGCGCAGAATACCGGTGATGAGAAAACCGGAGAGCACGAAGAACAGATCCACACCTGCTACAGCGAAGGACACCGGAATCTGTACCAGCCTTGGGAGCCGTGTCATGTCACCGGTAAACAGGTGTGTGCTCATGACGCCAAGGACGGCGATTCCTCGTACGCCGTCGAGCGCTGCAATGTGCCCGCGACCCAGGTGGCGGGTTTTTGACTCACCCTCAGCCGGGGTCGGTTGAATCGGCATCAGCGCCAGTCTACAGGCAGGGCTTGGTTTATCTTTGGCCCTGGAGGCCGCCACTCTTCGCTTTTTCTTTGCCGCAACGCAGATCTGATGCTACGATGATTTCACTCAAGAAGGAGATTCATCCTCGTGGCCGATGAAGCACGCAGCAGAGCCGTAGAACTCGCCCTCCAGGGCATTGAGAAGCAGTTTGGTAAAGGCTCGATCATGCGGCTCGGCGCGAAGGATGCAATCGTGCCGATCTCGGTGATTTCAACCGGATCGATCTCGTTTGACGCGGCGCTGGGTGTGGGCGGCGTTCCGCGCGGTCGCGTGGTTGAGATCTATGGGCCGGAATCTTCCGGCAAAACGACCATCACGCTGCAGATCATCGCCGAGGCACAGAAGGCCGGCGGCCTGGCCGCATTCGTCGATGCCGAGCACGCGCTGGACCCGGTCTACGCACGCAAGCTGGGCGTGGACACGGACAACCTGCTGATCTCGCAACCCGATTACGGTGAGCAGGCGCTTGAAATTACTGAGGCGCTGGTGCGCTCCGGCGCGATCGACGTGCTGGTGGTCGACTCGGTGGCAGCACTCGTGCCCAAGGCTGAACTCGATGGCGAGATGGGCGATTCGCACGTCGGCCTGCAGGCACGGCTGATGTCGCAGGCACTGCGCAAGCTGACCGGAACCGTCTCGAAGAGCCGCACCTGCCTGATCTTCATCAACCAGATCCGCGAAAAGATCGGCGTCATGTTCGGCAACCCTGAGACCACCACGGGCGGTCGCGCGCTGAAGTTCTACTCGTCCGTTCGCATTGATATCCGCCGCATTGGCGCTGTGAAAGAAGGCGACGTTGTCGTCGGTTCGCGCACCAAGACGAAGATCGTCAAGAACAAGGTCGCCGCACCGTTCCGCGAGGCAGAGTTCGACATCCTCTATGGCGAAGGCATCTCGCGCGAAGGCGATGTGCTTGACCTCGCGGTAACGCAGAACATCGTGGAGAAGAGCGGCGCGTGGTATAGCTATGCAGGCGAACGCATCGGCCAGGGTCGCGAAAACGTTCGCAACTTCCTAAAGGCCAATCCCGCAATCTTCATCAAGATGGATGCTGAACTCCGCGAGAAGATGAAGATCGGCGCAGCCACACCGGCACCGATTCCTGCGCTGCCCGTCGACGGCGAGATGAAGGCGCAGGAAGCCGTTCGCCCCGGACGCAAGTAAGCTCGCTTCAAAACTGAAGGGCCGCCATCCGCGCGGCCCTTCTTATTGCTCCGCGCACGAAAGGCGTCCGATGACTCTGCAGGAGCAGTTCGGCCAGATCGACATCTACGTCTTCGACCAGCTGCTGCGCGGCAACATCACCCCGCAGCATCGCGTGCTGGACGCGGGCTGCGGCTACGGGCGCAATCTCGTCCACCTGCTGCGCGAAGGTTGCGAGGTGTACGCGGCAGACCTCGATCCGCACGCGGTGGCACACGTGCGCGCGTTGTCCGCTTCGCTCGGCGCCGGTCTTCCAGCGGAAAACTTTGTCGCCGCGCCGATCGAAGCGTTGCCCTTCCCGGACGACTTCAGCGATGTGGTGTTGTGCAACTCCGTCCTGCACTTCGCACGCGACGAAGATCACTTTCTCGCCATGCTCGCGGAACTTTGGCGCGTGCTGCGGCCGGGTGGCCTGCTGTTCACACGGCTCGGATCGTCCATCGGCATGGACTTCCCGCAGGGCAGTGGCGAACTGTCCGTGCTGCCGGACGGATCGGAGTGGTTCCTGGTCGACGAGGAAAGGCTGCTGGACCTGACCGCAGAACTCGAGGCAATACTGGTCGATCCGCTGAAAACTACTGTGGTGCAGGATTACCGCTGCATGACCACATGGGTGCTGCGCAAGCCGCACGGACGCCTCTGCCGCCACAAGCAGCGTTCTTGCGGTTTAGCAACTCGGGGAGCCGCTGGGAGGATGCCAGTTCATCAACGTTTTGCTTCGTAGACAATATTGAACGGAGTCTCAGTGGCTCGCCGGAACTGAGTGAACCCTGCGGAAGTCACCACTTCCCGTATGCGCCTTTCCCCGGCTTGCGCACCAAGGCACAGGCCAACCTCCTGAGAACGCGAGCACGGCGTACACAGCAGAGTCGAAAAGGAGTAATAAATCTGCCCGACCGGGTTGAGGTTGTCAGTCAGCTCATCGTGTGCAAAGGGCTCGACGATCATCCAAACTGCCATCTGATTTGAGCGACCCGAAACACATGCTTCGCCGCACCCACCGGATCACCCATGTCGTGCAGACAATCAAATACCGTCACCAAATCGAAGTCGTTCCCCGGGTAGGCCTTTGCTGAAGCAACCGAGAACGTGACGTTCGTAAGGCCCATTCGCTCTGCGGAGGCTCTCGCCCCCCTGATCGACTCGTCGTGATAGTCGAATCCTATGAACTGCGAAGCCGGAAACGCTTTCGCCATCAGAAGGGTTGAAGCGCCTTTGCCACATCCCACATCAGCGACCCGCGCGCCCGCCTCGAGTCTGTCCTGCACCCCGTCGAGCGCCGGAATCCAACTGCTGACCAGGTTCGCCGCAGCTACCCTGACCGAAAGAACTTCTCACACCCATGGAAGACCTTTTCATCATGTTCTCCCCAAGGCATGCCAACTCCTGAGCGAAATGCCTCCGAAATCCTTGGCACCGCTGCGAGCGTGGCCCAAAGCAAACTCGAACGCGCCGGGAAGATAGGCCGGACTATCCTCATCGGCGAGCGTAAATGCTTGCTCGTCCGTCATGCTGAACAAGCCCAAATCAGCGTTGAAGGTGACATAGCCGCTCGCCGCCTGCGAACTGAGCCACTCCCTTACATAGCGTTCGTCTGTTCCGGTCGTCTCCGCAAGCTCAACTGACGTCATGGGGCGCTTGGCAAGGGCTTTATAGAGCCCCAGTTTGTCACCCAGTACCACCATGCCTGCATGGATCGTCGCGGCCAGATCTCCCACAAAGCGTGCCAATGAAAGCATCAGCTTATCCATCTCCAACGTTTCTTCTACCTCCGTAGAAAGCGTAACGATCAGTCTGGGGAAAGATCAGTCACGGCGGGCGATGGGCTGGTTTCCGCCCGCTATTTTAGCTGCCTGGAACGGTTTTGCGAGCTACGCGGTATGCTTCTTCGTAGCGCCATGCAGACCGTAAAAGCCATCTATCCCGGTACGTTCGATCCGCCCACAAATGGGCATCTTGACCTGGTGAGCCGCGGCGCGAAGATCTTTGATCACCTGGTGGTTGCGGTGTTGCGCAACACCAGCAAGGGCGTGCCGCTATTCACTACGGAAGAGCGCGCGGAGATGCTGACGGAGGCCACGCGGACCTTCGGCAACGTGACGGTGAAAACGTTCGATGGCCTGCTGGTGGATTTCGCGCGGCAGGAGGGTGCGGTCGCCGTCCTGCGCGGCATTCGCGCCATCTCTGATTACGAGTACGAGTTCCAGATGGCGATGATGAACCGCAAGCTGGACAGCGCGCTTGAGACCGTCTTCATGATGCCCGCGGAGAAGTACACCTATGTCTCATCGCGGCTGATCAAGGGCGTGTACCAGTTGAACGGCGACATCAGCGAACTGGTGCCGGCGCTGGTGCTGGACCGTCTGCGCGAGAAGCGTTCTGCGCGCGCGCCCTCGCTTGGTGGAGAAGTTCCCGGCGAGGTTTAGCCAGCTAGTCGGTTAGAATCAGCGCATGAGCGCAGCCCTAGCCACATCGCCCTCAGCGACTACAACGTTCTCTGAACGTATCGGCCGCATTGAAGTCTCTGCCACCATGGCCATCACGGCCGAGGCGCTGCGATTGAAAGCGACTGGCATCGACCTGGCCGACTTCGGTGCCGGCGAGCCGCACTTTCCAACGCCAGCGCACATCAAGCGCGCCGCCATCGATGCGATTGAGAAGGGCTACACGCGCTACACCGCCGTCGCCGGCATACCGGAGATTCGGCGCGCCATTGTCGATCGCCATGCGGCTGATTTCGGCACGGCCTACGCACCGGACGAGTGTGTCTTCACGACCGGCGGCAAGCTGGCGCTGTTCAATGCGATGGAGGTGCTGATCGATCACGGCGACGAGGTGATCCTGCCTGCGCCGTACTGGGTGTCGTACAAGGACATCATCCAGTTTGCCGGCGGCAAGCCCGTCATCGTGCAAACGCGCGAGGATGAGAACTTCCGTGTCACCGCAGCCACGATCGAGGGTGCGATCACACCCCGTACCAAGGCGATCATCCTGAATACGCCCTCCAATCCCTCGGGCGCCGTGATCCCTTTTGCGGACGTGGAGAGCATTGTGCGCCTGGCGCATCGCCGCGGCATTTACGTGCTGCTGGATGAGTGCTACACCTACCTGGATTTTCAGGGTGCGCCGACCTCGGGCGCGTCCATCACGGAGTGCAAGGAGCACATCATCGTGCTGGGCTCGTTGTCGAAGACGTATGCGATGACGGGCTGGCGCGCGGGTTACGGCCTTGGGCCAAAGCGGATTATCGCTGCCATGAGCAAGCTGCAGTCGCAGAGCACGAGTAATGCCGCAACCTTTGTTCAGCATGCGTCCATCGCAGCCGTCAGCAGTTCACAGCAGTGTGTCGCCGATATGCGTGCGGACTACATGCTGCTGCGCGATCGTATTCTTGCGGGGCTCGCGACGATCCCCGGCATCACCTGCACCGTTCCGCAGGGCGCGTTCTATGTCTATCCCAATGTAAGTGCGTTTTTCGGCAGGAAAGATGCGGGTACCGCGGCGCAGATCGCGGCTCGCCTGCTGACTGAAGCCCACGTAGTCTGTGTGCCGGGCGAGGCCTTCGGAACGGAAGAACATCTCCGCTTTTCGTATGCGGTCTCAGCCGACGTCATCGACAAGGGCATCGAGCGCATGCGTGCGTTCTTCAAGAACTTAGCGGAGTAGACATGATGCAGGTAACTTCGTCTTCCCCGCAGCGCCTCGGGCTGATCCCCGTGGTGCTTGCCGGGGGTAGCGGCACGCGCTTTTGGCCGCGCTCGCGGAAGAGCCGCGCGAAACAGGTGCTGACCCTCTCCGGCGGTCAGATGACGATGATCCAGGAGACGGTCGCACGACTGTTGCCGATGGCGCCCGTCGAAGAGTTCCTCGTCATCACGAACGACATGCTGTCGCAGACGATCGCCGGCCAGTTGCCGCAAGTGCCATTCAGCAGGATTCTGTGCGAGCCCTGCGCCCGCAACACGGCACCGGCATGCGCGCTGGCGGCCATGATCGTGGAACGAACTTCACCTGAGACAGTGCTCGGGGTCTTTCCGTCGGACCACGTCGTGACGGACCCGCTGCGCTTTACCGAGGTGCTGCGAGCGGGCATCCAGGTCGCCTCTGCGGGAGACAACATCGTCGTTCTGGGCGCACCGCCGACGCGGCCTGAGACCGGCTACGGCTACATCCGGATGGGCGACACGGCAGCGCAGTTCACCGGCGATCGCGTCACGACGCGCTGCGTGCAGCGCTTCACCGAAAAGCCGCAGATCGACCGCGCCATCGAGTTCGTTGCAGACGGCAACTACGCCTGGAACGCGGGTATCTTTCTCTGGTCTGCGCGCACGTTAAGCAACGCCATCCGCGAACATCGGCCGGCGATGGCCGCGCCGCTGGAGAAGATTGCCGCTGCATTTGGCACGCCGGAGTTCCAGGCAGTCTTCGCAGCGGAATATCCCAAGGTCGAGAACATCAGCATTGATTACGCTGTGCTGGAACCGCGTTCTGCCAAGGGAGCGGAAAGCCACATCTACTGCCTGCCTGCGGACTTTGGATGGAACGACCTGGGCAGTTGGGCCGCGCTGCATGAGCACGCCATGTCGCAGGGCAGAAGCCGCGGCCACGGCAACGTGGCAGAGGCGGAGATCGCACTGCACCTGGACGCGTTCGGCAACTATGCCTATGCGCCCGGCAAAGTTGTGGCACTGCTCGGTGTCAGCGACCTGGTTGTGGTGCAGACCGATGATGCCCTGCTGGTGACAACGCGAGCGCATTCCCAGGAAGTCGGCCGCGTTGTAAGCGAACTGACCAAAATGTCTCGCTCAGAGTTTGTATAGCTGCTTCCGTGCAGTGCATCAGCAATGTCCAGGGCGACCAGCAATCTTGGTCGCGATCGGCAATCATGACGCGGCTCTAGCATCGTAGATCGGCTTCAGCCGCTGAGATAGAAACTAAGCAGAGCAGAATAAGGCTTTCGCGCCGGGACTTATCCCAGCGACGAAACCAGCGTCAGGGTTCGAGTGGGCTCAGGTCGCGGCGAGCATAGATCCAAGGAGATCAGGGATGGAAAACACTTCCACAAGCGCAGTCAAGTTCGGGACCGATGGCTGGCGCGGCATCATCGCCGATGACTTTACCTATGCCAACGTCCGCGTGGCGGTCAGCGCGATCGCGCACTATGTCCTGCAGCATGAAGATGTGTCGAAAGGCGTCTGCATCGGCTATGACACGCGCTTTGGATCGCCGCAGTTTGCGCGACTGGCGGCCGATGTGCTGGCCGAGGCCGGCATCCCCGTGCAGCTTGCGACCGGCATCACGCCAACTCCCGCGCTGTCGTACGGCGTGCGTGAACGCGGCGCAGCCGGTGGCGTAATGATCACCAGTTCGCACAATCCCGCGCAGTGGAACGGCGTGAAGTACAAGGCGAGCTATGGCGGCTCCGGCTCGCCTGGCATTATGAAGCTGATCGAAAGCTATCTCGATCAGCCGCTGCCGAAAGCCGCCACGCCAGCCGTCATCACCGAGGCCGACTTCGTGCCGGACTACATTGCTGCCATCGAGAAGTTTGCCGATCTGCCGTTGATCGCGAAGTCCGGGTATCGCTTCCTGGTCGACGTGATGTACGGTGCGGGAGCGGGCGTTCTGCGAGGCATCTTCACGCGTGCGGGCGTGCCCTTCGTCGAGATGCGGGCGGAGCACAATCCCCTCTTTCCCGGCATCAACCCTGAGCCGATCCTGCCGCACATCGCTCTGACGCAAAAGGTTGTGGTCGAAAAAAAGTGTGACGCGGGCCTGATCACCGATGGCGATGCTGACCGTATCGGCGCGGTGGACGAGCACGGCAACGTGGTCGACGCGCACAAGATCTACGCGATCCTGCTGTGGTGGTTGCTGAATCGCAAGGGCTGGCCCGGCGGTGTCACACGCGCGTTCAACACGACGAAGATGCTCGACCGCATCGCGGCGAAGTATGGCCGCAAGTTGTATGAACACGGCATTGGATTCAAATACGTCTGCGACCTGATGCTGACAGAAGACATCCTCATTGGCGGCGAAGAATCCGGCGGCGTCGGCATCAGCAGGCACCTGCCGGAACGCGACGGCATCCTTAATTCGCTGTTGCTGGCCAACGTCATGGCCGAGGAGAAGAAGACACTCGGCGAGCTGGTCGCTATGCTGCAGGCCGAGTTCGGCGAGCACCAGTACGGCCGTATCGACATGCACATCGACGACCGGCTGAAGCAGTCCGCCATCCGGCGCGGCAGCAGCGGCTTGACGGAGATTGCGGGCTACAAGATTCTGCGCACCGAAGACCTGGACGGCATCAAGTTCTACCTCGAAAACCCCGAAGCCGTCGGCCTGAAGAACGCCGCAGAAACCTGGCTGCTGTTGCGCGCATCCGGCACGGAGCCGCTGTTGCGCGTCTACTGCGAATCCACCTCGCAGGCGGCGGTCACTCGCATCCTCAAGGCTGCCGAGCAGTTCGTGCTGCAGGGGTAAGAGCCAACACAGCGTGCGCTCTTTTCGTAAACTAGGGTGATGCAAGCTTCCTCGACCACCCTGATCACCACGACAGCAAAGGGCCTGCTGTTTGACTTCGATGGCGTGCTCGTAAGTTCGCTGGGTTCCGTTCGTCGCTGCTGGAGACAGTGGGCGCGGATCTACGAGATCCCGGACGCGGACAACTACGACATTCCGCACGGCGTTCCGGCCCGCGAGATCATTGCCGGCCTAAGACCCGATGTGGATCAGGCCGAGGCGCTGCGCGTCATCGAGGACCTGGAGATCGAAGACGTCAGCGACCTGCAGGTGCTGCCCGGTGTCGCCGATCTGCTGCGAAGCCTGCCGCCCGAGCGCTGGTCTATCGTGACCAGCTGCACGCGCCGCCTGATGGAGGCCCGGTTGCGTGCGGCCGGTCTGCCGGAGCCGCCCAACGTTGTCACCGCCGATTCAGTGACAAGGGGCAAGCCCGATCCGGAGCCCTATCGCCGCGGTGCCGAGCTTCTCGGGTTTGCTCCTGAAGACTGCATCGTCGTGGAAGACGCAGCCTCGGGCGTTGCGGCGGGGATCGGTGCGGGCTGCCGCGTGCTTGCCGTACTGAGTTCCACACCCGCCTCTGAGCTGCACGCTGCGACGTGGATCGCCGAGTCGCTCGACGGCGTGACTGCGTCTGTTTCGCCGCAAGGCCTGACGATTACCTTGCCTGTGCTCGCCTGAAGTCGGGGTTCCGGCAGGTGTAACCGGCTATCCCGGCGGCTGAAGCCGATCTCGTTGATGAGAGGTTGCGGCTATCCCGGCGGCTGGCCGCAGTTGTCAATAAGCCGGTGTTCGTGGCTTTAGCCGCTGATACAGAGGGCGTGAACATAGAAGGCGGCTTCAGCCGCTGGGATAGAAAACCGTCGCCGTCCGACAGGTCGGCTTAGCCGCCGGCATACGCGTGGCGGCTAGAGCCCGTGACGTTCGCGCAGCAGCGCTTCCACGCGCGGAATGTCCGCCTCGGTATCAACACCAACGGTGTCGAAGTCCACCGCTTCGACGTACAGCGCGAGGCCGTTTTCCAACAGCCGCAACTGCTCCAGCCGCTCCGTCTGTTCCAGCGGACTGGCCTGCAGCGTGCCGAACCTCAGCAGCGCTTCCCGCCGGTACGCATACAGGCCCAGGTGCTTCCAATACGTCGCATTGCCGATGCCGTCGCGGTCGTACGGTATGGTCGCGCGAGAAAAGTACAGCGCGCGGCCGTCGGTCGCGTTGACCACCTTGACCGCGTTTGGATTGGTGATGTTCTCCGGCACGCACGGCGTCTTGACCGTGGTGACCTCAACATGCGGGCCGCGCGCAAATGGCCGCAGCAGCGCATCGATATGCGCGGGCTGCAGCAGCGGCTCATCGCCCTGGATGTTGACGTAGATGTCCGCCTCGCGCTCGAGAGCGACGGCACGCATGCGGTCGGTGCCGCTGGGCAGATCGGCATCTGTCATCTGGCACTGCCAGCCGTGCTCGCTGCAAAGCGCAGCCACTTCGTCGGAGTCCGTCGCGACCACTACGCCATCCAGTTGCGGGCAGCGAAGCGCCGCCTCCACCACCCACTGCAGCATGGGCCGGCCCAGCAGCGGCCGCAGCACCTTGCGTGGCAGGCGGGTTGAGGCGAGACGAGCGGGGATCACTCCAAGCGTTCGTGCGTGGATCGCTGCGGGAATCATGGACCTTTGTTTCCGCCCGCGCTTTCAGACGGGGCCGTCTTCCAGTAAACTACAGGAGTCGTTCCGTGGCTCCTCGCCGCGCTGGCCGGCCGCATCCGCGGGCCGCCGGGCGAACAACGACGGCGGTGTAGCTCAGATGGTTAGAGCGACGGACTCATAACCCGTAGGTCAGTGGTTCGATCCCACTCACCGCCACCAAAATCCTCAGAAAAACGCCGCGCAGCAGGCTATGTCTGTGCGAGGATGTTGAACACGCATTGATCTGCTTATGGCGGGAAGCATGCATGTCAACATCGCAGAAAATCGTTCTCCTGATGGTGCTCGTGCTGACCGGCATGCTGGCCGGATTGCAGACGCTGATGTTGATCGGTGTGCTGCCGGCCATGCGACAGATGTCGCTGGCGACCTATGCGGGCATGTGGCAGGCCTTGGATCACCTGATGGCGGCGCGGATGCCAGTATTCGCAAATGGCACGCTTCTGATCTACCTCGTTGCGATCGGCTGGTTTGCGCGCTCTACCCGGAGGTTTCTCTTCTGGAGCCTGTTGGGCTGCTTTGCCCTGCTGGCAACAGACACCATCTTCACTGTGACCCAGCAGTTGCCTGTCAACCACGCGGTACAGTCGCTCGATCTGGCGCACCTGACCGACCTCAGCCACGTACAGGCTCTGCGAGACGACACCATCCGGCATTTCCACGTTCGCGGCTGGCTCGCCATCGCTGCCTTTGTCTGGCTCGCTGCTGCCGTGGTCGCTGCGCCAGGCCCACCCACACATGCGAAAGGAGCACCCTCTTGAATCGATCATGGATAGGTGTCGTTGTTTTAGTGCTGTGCAGTTCAAGTGTTCCCGCGCAGAACGCTGGGGCCACCAGCGATGACGCGACTATCAAGCAGCCGATCATCGCCCAGGTGGACGCCTTTATGCACGCATGGCAGAAGCGGGACGCGACCGCTCTGGCCGCGACGATGGCGCCCGAGTTTCTATACGTCTCGTCACAGGGGGTTGCTCCAAAGGACGATGTTGTCGCCGCCCTGACCCATGTATGTACGTTGACGACCTACAGTTTGAGCGACATACGACTTGTGCGGATTTCGCCTGACAGCGCCGCGGTTGTGTACAAGATCCACCAGAACGCATCGTGCGCGGGGCATGCCGACCCACCTGTCGTGCTGAACACCGACACGCTTGTCCGCCGCGACGGTCAGTGGCTGTTTCTTCTGACGACATCGACACCCGCGCAGTAGCAAACGCGTGGATCGTTGGACCTGTTGCCACTCGGTCGACCACGGGGAATTGCACGGGGGATACCACAGGAGATGGTCACTCTTTGACAAATCAGCCCTCCTGTAAAGTGGTGAACGCGCCTTTACCGCGGGTGTCGGCGCGATGCGAGGCGCCTTGGGAACGAACCCGTTTATTGGCATCATCTATCACTGGATTGGCGGGTTTGCCTCTGCTACCAACTTCATCCCGTTCCGAAAGATCCAGCGCTGGTCCTGGGAGATCTACTGGATTGTCCAGGGCGTGGCTGCATGGATCATTGCGCCGCTCGTCATTGCTGCAATCTTTGTACCGCATCTGCTGCCGATCCTGAAGGCATCACCGCGCCCAGCACTGGGCTACGCGGTTCTTTTCGGCATGATGTGGGGCGTCGGTGGCCTGACGTTCGGTCTGTCTATCCGATACCTGGGGATTGCGCTTGGCTACGCGGTTTCGCTGGGCCTGTGCACGGCGTTTGGAACACTGATTCCACCCATCTACTCCGGCGCCATTCACACCATCATGCATGAGCGCTCGGGCCAGTTCATTCTGCTTGGTGTTGCGGTATGCCTGATCGCAGTCGCCGTGAACGGCTTCGCGGGCTGGTCAAAGGAACGCGAACTGACGCCGGAAAAGAAGGCGGCCGCAGGGGAGACGGATTTCTCTCTTGGCCGTGGCCTGATGGTGGCGGTCTTTGCAGGCATTATGAGTTCGTTCTTTGCCTTTGGTCTGGCCGCCGGCGCACCCATCGCCGTCGTTGCGAAGCAAAGCCTGCTGCGCGAAGGACATCTGGATCTGTGGCAAAATCTGCCCGTGCTGGTTGTGGTGCTATGGGGCGGCTTTGTGACGAACGTTGTCTGGTCCGTTGCCTTGATTCTGAAGAACCACTCTGCCGCGCAGTTTGCGGGAGCGCCCGGCGTAAACCCCATGGAGGCAGCACAAACATCCAGGGCGGTGGAAGTGACCGAACGACTGGGCACGCCGCGCCTGATCAGGAACTACATCTTCGCTGCGACTGCTGGTGTGATCTGGTATTTCCAGTTCTTTTTCTACTCGCTCGGCCAGACGAAAATGGGGAAATACGACTTCTCATCATGGACGCTTCACATGGCGTCCATCATCATTTTCGCAACGCTGTGGGGCATCTTCCTGAAGGAATGGACCGGAGCTTCAAGGAGAACCAAGGGCCTGGTAGCGCTCGGTCTGACACTGCTTATCGGCTCGACTTTGATCGTCGGCTATGGGAACTATCTTAAGTCGATTCAGTAGAGCGCTGAACTCTTCTGCCGTTTGACCTTGCCATCTGGTGGTCGGGCCTCTTGTGCTCACGCGACAACTAGCGCTGCCGGTTCAGCGCAGGAATAGCGGGCGTCGCCGAGCCGCTTTTGACCCACATCTGTAAGTTGTTCAGGGCACCGCAAGCGTGTGTTTGCATCGCGATTTTTCGGTTGCACTGCGATACCTTTTGGATGACCCTATGAAGTTCTTTCGCGCAGTAGCGCTTTTTGCCTTGCCCATGGTGCTGGATTGCCTGTCGCTACGCGCGCAGGCGCCGCGCATTGACAAGATCGATCCACCGAACTGGTGGATCAACATGCCTGCTCCCATGCTGCTCGTCAACGGAGAGAACCTGGGTGGTGCGCGCTTTCGCGTCACCGGCTTGCCTATCGAACACACCACGATTGCTGAGAACGGTCACTGGGCGCAGTTGTGGCTGGCGAGAGATCCCGTCAAAGCCGGCACCGTAACTATCAGCGCAGAGACCACCAAAGGCAAGACAGACGTGCCGTTCCGCTTCGAACTTCGTCGCGCTGCCAACGACGGGTTTGCGGGCTTCTCATCGAGCGATGTGATGTACCTGATCATGACCGACCGCTTTGCCGACGGCGATCCAAACAACGACGGACCAACGGCCACCGACATCGAAACCAGCGAAGCAGCTGTCGCGGAGCGTAATAATCCGCGTGGCTGGCATGGCGGCGACCTTCGCGGCATCGAGCAGCATCTTGATTACCTCGAAACCCTCGGCATCAACACGGTCTGGATCACGCCGGTCTACCAGAATCACGAAGGAGACTCGTACCACGGCTATGGGGCCACCGACATGTACGCCGTCGACGAGCACTACGGTTCGCTGGACGACCTCAAGTCGCTCGGCAAGGCGCTGCACGAGCGCGGCATGAAACTGGTGCTCGACACCGTTCCTAACCACGTCGGGCCGGCGCATCCCTGGGTCGACGACGAACCCGAGCCGACATGGTTTCACGGCACGAAGGCGGACCACACTGCCGCGCAGGAGGATTTCAGGCCGCTTGTCGATCCGTATGCCCCGCCGAGCCGCCAGCGTGACGTTATCCGGGGCTGGTTCGCCAACGTACTTCCTGACAACAACCAGTCCAATCCCGCCAACGCCAGGTACCTCATTCAAAATGCGATCTGGTGGACCGAACAAGTTGGTCTGGATGGCTTGCGCCTGGACACGTTTCCGTACGTCAATCGTGAGTTCTGGCAGCAATTCCATGCGGCACTGCATGCGCTCTACCCGAAGCTGACAACCGTGGGTGAGGTCTCCGGCGGAGACCCGCAGATCAACTCTTCATTTGCGGGCGGCGTCACGCGCAACGGTGTCGATACCGGGCTATGGACACCGCTGGACTACCCGCTGCACTTCGCCATTCGCAATGCGTTTACCGGCGCGGCACCGATGACGCAGCTTTCTAACCTGCTGCAGCAGGACGCGCTTTATCCGCACCCGGAACGGCTGGTGCCCTTTATCGATAACCATGATCTGGTCCGCTTTGCGAGCGAGCCGGGAGCGACACTGGAAGGCAACAAACTCGCTATGGCTTTTCTCGCCACGGTACGGGGCATGCCGCAGATCTATTCCGGCGACGAAATCTACATGCAGGGCGTGCGGGATCCCGACAATCGGCAGGATTTTCCCGGAGGTTTCGACGAGGGTCCGAACAACGTGTTCCATGCGTCTTCCCGCACTGCCGTTGAGGCAGAGATGTTCGACTGGACCAGCAGCCTGATGACGCTTCGCAACAGGACACCGGCGCTCCAGACCGGCGCCATGCAGATCCTCTACACCTCAGCCGACGCGATCGTATACACCCGCACGGAGGGCAAGCAGTGCGTGCTGATCGCGCTCCATCGCGGCCCGGAAGATATCACCCTGCACGTGCCGGTCACCGACACGTCCCTGGCAGGCATGACGGCCAGCACCAGGCTGCTCGGCCAGGGTGGCGTTGTTCTGCAGACGGAAGAGGTCGCCATCGAGCTGCCGGCTAACGGTGCGCTCATCTCTGCCCTGCAGTAGAAGCGCTCTCGGACGGTCGACCAGCAGCTTGGCGTGCGCCATTGGCTGACGCCAAAATAGCGTCCGGCGCGCGGGTTCGCAGGACCGGTGGCGTGCCGGCTGGCGTATGCTATCGGGGTCGGGCTGCGTCTAACCCGAAGAAGCATACCCGTCCGCTCCTGAGGTCACCCGTACCGATGCCGAAGTCGCTCAAGCTCTCCATGCTCGCCCTGTCTGCCGTGCTGCTGCTCACCACATTTCTTGGCGCCCGCCGCGTGCGCGCTGCCAGCGAGCCGCAGGATGGCGCCTACCGGCAGATGCAGGTCTATAGCGAGGTGCTGCGGCATATCCAGGGTGACTACGTTGTCGACCCGAACATGGGCAAGGTGACGGATGCCGCTCTGCGCGGCCTGGTCGAGAACCTCGATTCCGACTCAAGCTACCTGACACCCGACGAGTACAAGGCCTTCAAGACCCACAGCGGCGGCCATGCGCAGGTTGGCCTGAACGTGGCCAAGCGGTACGGCTACGCGACCGTCGTCTCCACCGTACCCGGCAGCCCGGCCGACAAGGCGAACCTGAACGATGGTGACGTGATCGAGACCATCGGCGACCGCAAGACCAACGAGATGTCGCTCGCATCGACCAAGTTGCTGCTTGAGGGCCAGCCCGGCACCACGGTTACGCTGTCGATCATTCGTCCGCGCCACCCCATGCCGGAGAAGATCGTGCTGACCCGCGCAGAGGTCCCGGTTGCTCCTACGGGTGAAGTCTTTTACGAGAGCGGCAGCATCCTCTACATCAAGCCGGGCGTGCTCGACCGCGAACACGTACAGCAGGTCGAGACCAAGCTGAAGGCGATGGGGCGCACCAACTCCAGGAAAATTCTGCTGGACCTGCGCGATGTCAGCTCGGGTGACAATGCGGAAGCTCTGCGCATGGCAAACTTCTTCATCAAGACAGGCACGCTCGCCATGCTGGAAGGCCAGAAGGTCACCAGGCAGACCTTTACCGCTGATCCAGGCAAGTCCATCGATCCAACCGGCCCGATGGTCACACTGGTGAACCATGGCACCGCCGGCCCGGCCGAACTGGTCGCCGGAGCCCTGCTCGACTCCAAGCGCAGCGACCTGGTTGGCGAAAAGACCTTCGGCGACGGCTCGCAGCAGCGCACCTTTGAGCTGCCCGACGGTGCCGCCATCATCCTGTCGATCGCGAAGTACGAAACGCCGAGCGGCAAGAAGTTCCAGGATGAGGGACTTACCCCGCCCGTGGCGGTCGCCTCTGCCGAAGAGCTGGCAGCAGCCGACGAAGACGATGAGGACGAACCTACCGACGCCGCCAGCACCGCTACGGTCAATTCGTCCAAGCCAGCCGTCCCAGCAGCCAAGCCCGCCGTTAAGATCGACGAACAGCTGAACAAGGCGCTCGACCTGCTCAAGGCGAAAGCCGCCTAACGCGACTCGGTTATTGCAGGTAGTAGTCGACAGTAGTAACTACGCGGACCTGCTTCATCACTGACGAATCAGCCGACACAGCGGCTCCGGGAGTGTCGTCTGCTCCAGAAGAACCCGCACCCGGGCCCGCGGCTGATATCGAGAAGACACCTTGGTTCGCTGTACGAATGGAACCGACCTTGCTTCCAGAATCTGCGGCGAAGCGGTCAGCCCTGTGGCGAGCGTCCCACCCAGCGCGAGGGCAGTTGAGAACAGCGATTTCTGCTCGATTTCCAGAATGCTCCTCTAAAATATTGTCCAGCTTATCAGTACATTCTGCATATTCTGCGGCAAAGCCTGCCGTGCTACCGTGGAACTGCTGTGCCCAGCCTGTTCACGCGACACGAAACGACGGATGAAGAGCGTACGCGCAGGGGCGTGCTGCGGCAGACGCTGCGCAACCGCTCACCCTATGCGCGTACCTGGTGGGCGAAGTATTTTCCTACGCGCGCCAAGGCCCGCAAAGCCATCTTCTACACCCTGCTGGGCTCATCCGCGGTCTTTGGCAGCCTGTTTGGCCTGCTGCTGGTCAACAGCGCCGACATGCCGCAGATGGAAGAGCTTGAGCGCTTTCGGCCTTCCACGAAGACGGACCTCCTTGATGTTCACGGACGCGTCTTCGGGTCGTTTGCGCTTGAGCGCCGCATCGTTGTCCCCTATGGCGAGTTTCCGAAGGTGCTGCATGATGCCATCCTCTCCATCGAGGACAAGAGCTTTGAAAAGAATGCCGGCATCAACCCCTTCCGCGTCGCAGGAGCGGCCTACGTCGATCTGCACTCCAAGGGCAAGCGGCAGGGCGCATCCACGCTGACCATGCAGCTGGCGCGCAACCTGTTCCTTTCAGCCGACCAGACCTTTACGCGCAAGCTGCAGGAGATCCTGCTCTCGATCCAGATCGAGCGGCACTTTACCAAGCAGCAGATCTTCTCGCTGTATGCGAACCAGATCTATCTCGGCAGCGGCGTCTACGGCTTTGAAGCGGGTTCGGAGTTCTACTTCTCCAAGCACGCGCACGAGCTCACCCTGCCCGAGGCGGCACTGCTCGCCGCTCTGCCAAAGGGACCCACGTCGTACTCGCCAATCCGGCATCCGGATCGCGCGATCAAGCGCCGCAACCTGGTACTGACAGAAATGCTGAACGACGGCATGATCACGCAGGCGCAGTGCGATGAGGCAAAGGCGACGCCGCTCGTCCTCAAGATCGAGCAGACGCCGAACACCGTGGCGCCTTACTTCGTTGAAGAAGTTCGTCGCCAGCTTGAGCAGGAATACGGTGCCGACGCCGTGCATGGTGCTGGCCTGAAGATCTACACCACCATGGACCTGGACCTGCAGTTAGTCGCGAACAAGGCCGTGCTTGACGGCACCGCGGCCTACGAGCGCCGGCATGGGTGGAAGGGCAAGCTGATAAACGTTGCAACGCCCGATGTCGATCTGGAGACCTATAAGCATCCCGACTGGGACGACAGCATCGAGACGGGCGCGTACTTCCACGCGCTGGTGACCGAGGTCAAACCGCAGCGTGTGGTCGTCCGGATTGGTCGGCGCTATGCCGAGCTGAAGCCTGCCGACTGGGCCTGGACGACTACGTACTCGGCCAGCAAGCTGTTCACGGTGGGCGACATCGTCTATGTGCGCCTTGAAGACGCCGCCTCTGGCACCGCGACCATGCACGCCTCGCTGCAGCAGGACAGCGGCGCGCAAGCCTCGCTGATGGCCGTGGACAACGCCAACGGCGAAGTGCTGGCGATGATCGGCGGACGCGACTTCTCACTCTCGCAGTTCAACCGCGCAACGCAGGCCGAGCGGCAGGTTGGATCGTCGTTCAAGCCCTACGTCTACACGGCGGCCATTGAGAACCTGCACTCCAAGCCGACCGACACCATCGTCGACGGCCCGACCAGCTTCTACACGCCCAACGGTCCGTACACGCCGCACAACTACGAGGCCGACTACAAGGGCACCATGACCCTGATCAACGCCTTTGCCGAGTCACGCAACATCCCCGCGCTAAAGCTCGCAAACCAGGTGGGCATTCGTAAGGTGATCGAGGTGGCGCACCGCTTTGGCGTGACCTCGAACATTCCGGCGTTTCTGCCGGTCGCTATCGGCTCCGCGGGCATACGCCTGCAGGAGCAGGTGGGTGCGTACTCCGTGTTTCCGAACGACGGCATCCTCATCAAGCCGCACGTGATCCGCCGCGTGGTGCAAGCCGACGGTCTACCTCTGAAGCAGGTCGCGCCCGAGGTGAAACAGGTCATCGACGTGGACACCGCGCGCACCATGATGAAACTGCTGCAGGCGGTCACCAGTTACGGCACAGGCGCGCAGGCAGGTGCCATCCTGAAGCATCCACTGGGCGGCAAGACCGGCACGACCAACAGCTATACCGACGCGTGGTTCATTGGCTTTTCGCCCTCGGTCACCTGCGGCACATGGATCGGATTCGACGATCGCAAGTCGCTGGGCGACAAGGAAACCGGAGCGAAGGCAGCCCTGCCCATATGGATCGACTTTATGAAGTCAGCCATCGCGCGCACGCCGGTAGAAAGCTTTCCAACAGCGAATGCGCCGAAGAAAGCGCTCGACGTGAACACCGAACAGAACGCCGAACCCGCACCCAAGAAACCCGCGGACGACGATGACGACGACGATGACACAGCCGCTCCTGCAAAGCGCACGGTGCCCGTGGTGCCGCCGCCTGACACACCGCCGGCGGACAGCGACGTGATGCCAAATGACGCGCCATCCACGGTGACACCGCGAGCGAGCGCACCTGGGGCCTCTGCACCACCTCCGCCACCGGGCTACGTCAACACACCGGTCGGGCCGTACCGGCCATACACGACGCCCGGGCCTGCTGCTCCACGGTAGCTGAACGGAGTGTTCGAAGCGCACCGAACCGGGTGCCCCAGGTCTCGCTTCTGAGACGTGGGTCGTCGGCCCACCGGAACTCAAACCTATGCCTCAAAGCGAGACATGGGGCATCCGCGTGATGAGTGTTAGTGAAGCAAGCGCCGCAGCGCGAACCATCGTTCCGCACGGCGAACGTCGATCCCAATCTGCTGCTTCAGCGCCTCCGTCGAGGGCCACTTCTTCTCTTCACGCAGGCGTTTAAGGAAGGTCATCTGGAGCGGCGTTTCCTCGTTCAGTTCGATCGGCCGGAAGCGCAGCAGGTACGTCTCGACGGCGAACGAATCCGCGCCAAAGGTTGGCCGGTTGCCCACGTTGGTCACGCCTTCAAAGTGGATGGCATTGTCACCCACGCCAATGCGCAGGTCGGTCACATAAACGCCATTCGCCGGCAGCAGGTCTTTGTAAGCAGCCAGGTTGATGGTGGGCACCGCGTACTGCGTCCCATAGCCGCGACCACGCGCCGGTGTGCTGTCGATGAAGAACGAGCGGCCCAGCATATGGCGCGCGGCGGACATGTTGCCTTCAGCGATGTAGGCGCGGATTCGGCTGGACGAAACTGTCTCGCTGCCAATCTGAAGCGGCGCGAAGACGTGTACGGAGAAGCAACACTCCGCACCAAGTGACTCGAGGCTCTGCATGTCCGCCTCGGCACCATAGCCGAAGCGGAAGTTTTCGCCTTCGTGCACCTCGGCCGCATGCAGGGCATCGCGAAGTACCTTCTCGCAGAATCCGCGCGGCGTGGTGCGCGAGAACGACTCAGTAAACGGCAGCAGCAGCACCGCATCCAGGCCGGTCTGGTGCAACAGTTCGAGTTTCACCTCTAAAGGCGTAATCAGCCGCGGCGCGCGGTCGGGCCGCAACACCGCGGCGGGATGCGGATCGAGCGTTACCAGCACAGCCTTCGCATTCGCCTGCCGCGCGCGCGCGACCACCTCGCGGATGACGCTCTGGTGGCCGCAGTGCACACCGTCAAAGTTCCCGATGGTAACGATACTCGGGCCAAAGCCGCCTGGTACTTCCTCAAGGCTGCGATACACGATCATGCCGCGTCCCCTTCAATCACGAACGGCAGACGCAGGCCGTCGTGAGCAAGATGAACGCCGGCGGGCAGATTTTCTTCTGTCGGACCATGGTCCAGATCGTGCGAGATGTGGGTGAAGTAGGTCGCCTTCGCTCCAATGCGCGCGGCCAGCCGCACCGAATTGTCCAGGTGCGAGTGGCTTGGGTGCGGCTCGCGTCGCAACGCGTCAAGAACCACGATGTCCAGGTCGCGCAGCCGGTCGAAGCTCGACTCGGGAATGTCGCTCATGTCGGTGAGGTATGCTGCGCGTCCAAAGCGGTAGCCCGCAATGCTGTGCCTGCCGTGGATCACGGGGATGCGTTCGAATCTCGCGCCGAACAGTGGCAGCGTCGTGCCTGGCTCGGTGCTCAGCCGGTGCAGGTCGACACGCGCACTCGTGGGATAGCGGTCTTTCTCAGCGAAGGTGTAGTCGAAGATGCGTTCGATGGTCGAGGCAGTCGCGTCGTCCGCATACAACGGCATGCGCGCAGGTTTGCCAAAGGTCAGCGGCCGCAGATCGTCGAAGCCCAGGATGTGGTCGGCATGCGAGTGGGTGTACAGCACGGCATCCACGTGGTCGAGGCCGGCGCGCAACATCTGCGTGCGAAAGTCTGGCCCAGTATCGATCAGCACAACATGTCCGTTGAAGAGCAACGCGATGGAGGATCGCAGGCGGTTGTTGCGAGGGTCAGTCGACCGGCACACATCGCAGCGGCAGCCCAGCGTAGGCACGCCCATCGACGTGCCGGAGCCCAGAAACAGCATCTCCGCCGTCACTGACGCTGGTTTGTCGCTCTGCTGTGTGATTGTTTGCTCCATCTTTCCTGGCTTGCAGAGTGGTCGATCTGAGCGGAGCACAAGGTGCTGGTCAAAGGACCCGCTTGCCTCTCGAACGCACCAGCAGCATGGAGCAAAGCAGTCGCGCGGCTCCACCTCGTCTCGCTCAGGATGACAGAAGGAATCGCTAGCGCACAATCCTCGGGCCGGCCCCGGTGAAGCCGGAGGAGCCGAAGCCGCCTCCAGCGCCTGTTGGGCTGGTGGGCGGAGCCTGCTGCTTGGCTGCTGCCTGGCGCGCGAGCAGCTGCGTGATCTCGAGGAAGCCCATGCGCAGCTCGAAGAGGGCCGCATCGATCAACTGCGTCTCAACGCTCGAAAGATTGCTGCCTGCCTTGTCCGCGATCACACCGAGCATGTCGATGCTCTGCTTGGCGCCGATCAGGTCGACCCGCGCCTGCTGTCCCTGCTGCGTGCCCGCGCCAAGCTGCATCATGGCAGACATGTAGATCGACTGCACCAGCCGCGTAAAGTCCATCGGCGGCACCGGCTCAGCACCCAGGTTCTGCGACCGCATCATCAGCTCAAGCCGCTCGGCCGTCTGCTCGTAGGCGGCGCGCACCTGCTCGATCTCTTCAGCGGTCGGGGGAGGCGGCAGCTCACGCTGCATCTCCTCGTCAACCGCCTGCTCCACCGAGGACGGCTCGCCGTCATCCTCGTCCTCATCCGCGGGTTCAGGCACGGGCGTTACGAGATGCGCGCTGTTGGTGTGCGCGCTGGTGATCGGGATGGGACCGCTTGCCGGCGTGTCATGCTTCGCGGGAGGGGCAACGGCGACCGGACCCGCCGCTGGCTCGGCGGCCTCTGTTGAAGCAGCTTCTGTCGGCAGTGGCTCGCGCGGCTCACCATCCAAGCGGAACTTGCGGCGGTCGTTGATGACGAAGGGCTTGTCTTGCTCGGACATAGTCGTGTCTCTCTCTGAAGTTGTCTGGCGTTTAGGATGCAGCCGCAGTCGCGCCCGGTGCCAGGCCGAGCGGCTCGGCGCTCCCACCGGTATAGGTCAGCGGCAAACCGCGCTCCAACGCCTCGCGCCGCACAAAGCCAAGCGCCAGCTGCTGCCCGTCAATAAGCGCTGCGGCGATGCTGGTCAACTCGCCCACGGGCTTGTCTTCCGCGAGCAGAGTCGTGCCGGGCGCGGGTGCCTCGCCGTGCAGGGTAAAGCGCGCAAACGTGCGGTGGACGTTGCCGCGGGACCGGATGCGCTCCACGATCTCCTGCCCCAGGTAGCAGCCCTTGTTGAAGTGCAGGGCGCGCGTCTGCCCTGTCTCCTGCGGCAGGTCGCGGTCGCGCAGGTCCACACCAAACCGTGGCGTACCCTCTGCGATGCGCAGCAGCTCCACATCCGCACTGGTGCAGTTGGCAGCACCTGCAGCCAGCAGCGCCTCACGCAGCGCGCCCAGGTTGTCCGCATCGCTGGACCAGAGTTCAAAGCGAGCAACCACCGGGCTGTAGGCATTCACCAGGACGAAGCCCTGCCCCTGCCAGACCACCGTCTGCCGCTTCAGCAGCCTTGACCCGCGGGCACCGATGCCGATGGCAGCAAGCGTCTCGGCTGCGCGAGGTCCGGCAACCAGCAGGCCGTGCGCCTCAGGGGTCAGGTCGGCCAGCTCCACATCGTCCATGATGATGAAGCGATCAAGCAGTGCCAGCAGCGGCTGGACCTGTGCGGCCGAGGTCTGCAGCAGCAGGCGATCCGCCTCTGCCCAGACTGTCGCATCGCCCTGGATGCGTCCCTGTGCGCTGAGCAGAAAGCTGTAGGCGCCCTCGCCTGGCGTCAGCGCCTGCACCGAGTTGGTCACCATCCCGTTCAGCCAGCGAACGCGGTCTTCGCCGGTGACGGCGATCCACCCGCTGCCGTCGGACTCATCGCCGAACGCCGCTACTCCCACGCCGGACAGCAACGAGGCGTACCCGAGCAGCGTGCCAGTCGTCGATGCTTCATCCGCGCTGAAAATGTTTGCCATAAGGAAGTTTCGTGTGGGCACAGCGGCTGTGCGTCATCCCGCGGCCCTACACTGATTATAGGTTCGCGCCCTGTGCCGGATGCGCGGGCAGCCCGTCCCACCCATTGTGGAGTTCCTACTGTTTTGAAGCACCTTTTCCGTTCTCTCCCGACATTCGCCCTGCTCGCCTTTGTTCCAGCCGCAGTTTTCGCACAAAAGCCGCCCGTTCCAGGGCCTCCGGTGCCGGATCCGCCGCCTGCGACTGTCGATGCCAAACCCATGGCATCGCCCGACAGCGAGGCGCGCATGACCAAGGACCAGGCGGCGCAGCTGTTCCGCTCCGTCGATGAGATTCTCAACTTCGTCAGCACCGACTCGCACCTGAAGGCGACGCGGCCGGTCAAGCGCAAGCTGCTGACGCGCGATGAGGTCAACCGCGAACTCTCAAAGAAGATGGCGGAGGACGAAGGCACCAAGCGCATGGAACGTGCGGAACTGGTGCTGAAGAAGTTCGGCCTGCTGGATCGCGACTTTCACCTGCGCACATTCCTGCTGAGCCTGCTGACCGAGCAGGTCGCGGCCTTCTACGACCCCAAAACGCGCACCGTCAACCTGATCGACTGGGTGCAGCCCGACGAGCAGCGGCCCGTGCTGGCGCATGAGTTGACTCACGCCGTGCAGGACGATCACGTGCACCTCGACAAGTGGGGCAGCCCCGAGCCCACCAACATCAGCAAGTCCGTCGCGGACGACAACCATCACATCCAGCTTGACGAAGCATCCACCGCGCGCGAAGCCGTCACCGAAGGCCAGGCCATGGTCACCTTCGTCGACTACGAACTAAAGCCGCTCGGCAAAACCCTGGTCACCGCACCCGAGTTCGGCGATCGCATGCGCGAGATGTCGACGGACACCACCGGATCGCCGGTTCTTGCGCGCGCACCCCTGCTGCTGCAGGAGTCGCTCATGTTCCCGTACACGGGCGGACTTGGCTTTGAGCAGGAGCTGCTGGTAAAGGACGGCATCGACACGGCGTTCGCCGGTGCCCTTGACCGCCCGCCGACATCGTCCCATGAAGTCATGCATCCTGACGATTACCTGGCGCATTTGCCTGTGCCGGTGCTCGCGATGCCCGACATTCACCCGCTGCTGGACAAGGATTGGGAGCCATACGACGTCGGCGTGATGGGCGAGCTCGATGTCCGCATCCTGACGGAACTCTTTGGCGGCCAGCAGATGGCCGGTCCGCTCACGGTCGCCTGGAACGGTGGCATCTATTACGCGGCCCAGCGCCGCAATGCAACTCCTGCGCAGAAGGCACTGCCGGGTTCTATCGGCATTCTGTACTACTCGCAATGGAAGAACGAAGACTCGGCGCGAAGTTTCCTGAAGGTCTACGCGAGCCAGTTGTCGCGCAAGTATGACTCGCTGAAGCCGGTCGAGCTGCCGAACGGCGACGCCGACCACCTGCTGTTCAGCACCTCTGAAGGCGACGTGTGGCTGTCGCTCGAAGACACGGGGGTATTCATCTCCGAGGGTTACGATCGCGAGACCGCCAAACAGCTTGAGACGAAGTTTCGCGATGCGCAGGGGCACGGTCCGCTGCAGACGGCAGCCGCGCCGGGAAACGAATTGACGCTGGGCCTGTCGCGCCTGCTGCCAGGCATCGGCATACCGCGCGCAGCGATCGTCTCCGCGCAGGAAGCGCTCAGCCATTAGAGAGCTTTAGCCGACGAAATAGTCAGCAAGAGCTTCGATCGCGGCTTTAGCAGCTGAGTTGACCAATCCAGCGGCGTCTCTCTATCTCGATGGCTGAAGCCACCCCACCTGCCCCACCTAGTCCGCCGAAAGCGCAACACTGCCATTGCCGGTCTGCACGCTGAGCGACGGTCCACCGCCGTTCAATGTACCGTGCTGATGCTGCCTGTCGTTCGAAGCACTGTTCATAGGCAGGCTGTTGGCAATGGCACCATTGCCTGTGCGGATGTCCACGTCGGCCCGCAGATCGCGCGGCAGCCGCAGCGCGATGGAGCCGTTCCCTGCCGTCATGTGCGAACTGGATTGCAGCTGTGAGCCTGGCAGCAGCGACAGGTTGATGCCGCCGTTACTGGAGCGCACATCGAACTGCGAAAATCGCCCGTCGATCGTCATGGTTCCATGGCCGGTGGTGCCGGTCAGCGTTCCCTGCGCGTTGTGAATCTGGATCGACCCATTGCCGCTTTCGAGCCGAAGCGCTCCGGCTGTTCCATCGGTCTGGATGCCGCCGTTACCGGTCCGCAGAGTCAGCGCGCCATGCAGGCCTGCCACGCTCGCCGAGCCATTGCCTGAGTGCAGGTCGAGGTCCGCGTCAGCCGGCGCATCGACCGTAACCTCCGGTGAGCGGCCGTGAGAGCCACCATCCAGCCACGAGTGTTCCTTCTGCTTCAGCTCGAAGTGGATGCCGTTGCCGCCCTGCATCTCTGAAATTTGCCAATGCGATGGGTCCTGACCCTGCCAGTCGACGCGAATGCGCACCGCTCGGCAACCGCCGCAGCTCCCCACGTGAATGGCCGCGTTGTCCAGCTCAACCTGCAGCGATGGCCTGGCCGACAGGTTATACGTCTTGTCCCAGTTGCCTTGCGCAAGCGCGCTGGACGAAGCAAAAAGAACGACACCGAGTGCAACCACAGATCTGTTCATGATCGATCCTCACCTGCAGATACGCAGCGGCGACCGTCTCCGTTCGCAAAACTTTTCAGTAACTCTGCGTCGCAATGAAGCTCTGCGGTGTGCCTTCTTCGGGGTTGATGAAGTGCACATCCTCCGGCGGCCGGCGAGGCGTGTCGATGGCCAGCACGACGAATGGGTGCTCCAGGATCTGCGGCATGCCATGCACCGTCCGCTGCTTGAAGTGGACGAGTTCGCCCGGGCCAAGTTCTCGCGGGTCTTCGCCGTCAATCACAAACACGCCACGCCCGCTCAGCACATACAGGTACTCGTCGCAGGAGGTGTGAAAGTGCATGGGCGCCGGACGATAGGTGCGGAAGATGCGGCAGCTTGCCGCCGTCTCGTCCGTCAGCCGGATGTCCCGCAGCATGGTTTCCGAGACCTCCGGCAAGGTGGCGGCAAGCGCGGCTATGTCGAAGTAGTGGCCCGGGTCTGCCACTGTCAGACCTTCAGGCTCTTCAGGTACGGCACGCTTGGGGCCAGCAGCGCGGGATCCTCTTCCAGCTCGACGAAGTAGTTCTTGATGCCGCCGACTTTTGCAGCTGCGAAGACCTTCTTCCAGTCCACTACACCCTTGCCAAGCGCCACCTGCTTGAACCCCGACTTTGTCGACGGGTCCTTTACCCAGTCCTGGCAGTGCATGGACAGGAAGCGCCCCGCGTACTTGTGGAAGTACTCGACAGGGTCATAGCCCTCCTGCATCGTGGAAACCTGGAACTGCAGCTTTGTGGTCGTGGGGTCGAGCAGCGCGATCATCATGTCGTACACGGGCTTGCCGTTGATGTGCGCAGAGACAAAGCCCTCGTTGTGCAGCAGCGCAGTTATACCCGCCGCATGGGCCTTCGCTGCAAACTCGTTGAACGGCTGGACGTAGCGCTTCACATCGTCTTCCGTCTCGGTGCCCTTGTATCCGAACGGCCCAAGCGCTGCGATCGCCATCTGCGTCATGCCGAATTCTTTGGCGTACTCGATGCTCTTGTCGGCATTCTGGAAGAGCTCCTTGCCGCCCCAGTGCGCAGAGACACATTGCAGGCCAAAATCGTTGAGGATTTTGCGCAGCTCCTGGGGCTTGTACTGCTGCAGGCTGGCGAAGTCGGAATAGCCATAGGGCGAGCAGAGCTCAACCGTCTGGTATCCAGCCGCTACCAGGTTCTTCATGGTTCCGGCGAAGTCGGTTGCGATCGCTTTGCGCACGACGTACGACTGGAAGCCAATGGGCAGGCCCAGCGGATCGGCCACCAAGGCGCGCGGCCCCGCAAGAACAGCGGCAGCAGCAACACTGCTCTGCAGAAACGTCCGACGATTCATCATGCGCTTAAAGCTCCGGGAAAACGAATACCGGAAGCATAGCACCGGCGCACCGACGCGCACATCCGGGCGCCGCAAAAGCAGGAAGGCGACCCTAACTATGGCCGCCTTCCATAAAGCGTTAGAGCGATGGGTTAGAAGCGGTAAACCAAGCCGGCAGTCGGCTCTTCCGTCACACGCCAGCTACGCGAACTCAAGGCGGTGTTGTAGAAGTTTGGCGCACGATAGATCAACGCACGCCCCTGGACGCGAATTGCCACATGCGGCGACTTGGTCGGGATGTCAAACCCGGTCTCGACCAGGCCCGTGCCGCGCCACTGGTTGTTTGCAAGGTACGGCAGGAAGTCGATGTAACCTCCGCCGACGTTCACGTACGGTTGGAACTTGATGTGCGGTGGATGGAACTGGTAGGTGCCGGTGAACTCATGGAACGCCTCAGGAATGCGCTGCGTCACCTGCGTTGTGGGCTGGCTGGAGTAGTTAAAGCTGTATTTCTCGTCGAATTGAGAAAACTGGTAATTGAACTCGATGCCCGCCCAGGCAACGGGGTGGAAGCCGAAGCTCGCCAGGACACCGGGTTTGCTGGTCGTCGACTGCTGCTGTCCTGACACGGTCTCACGCAGTGCATTCGGCGGCGTTCCAACGATCGCCGTGGAAGGCGTGGCATCGTCTGTCACGGGTGTCGTCCACAGGTTGGTGCCGCTGACCGCAACGGTCGCACCCTTCAAACGATAAAACTGCGCCTGCGTGCTGACCGCTGCCAATGTCAGGCAGAGCGGAAGAGCTTGTTTCAATCCGAACTTCATAAGGTCTCCTCAGAGAAAAGCAAAACGAGTGAGGTGTGTTCTCTCATGCCGGCGCTGCCGGCCATCGGCCAGCACCCGCGCCGGCGCAAACGTACTAGCTGACCGTGATGGCGCCATTCAGACCGTTAGGAAAGAAGCCACCCTTGGTCACACCCAGCGAGCCCACCGCTCCGTACACAATCTGCAGCACCTGCGACGTTGTGCGGACCGGGTTCAGGCCGGTAGTCGGGCTGGTGTTGAAGATCTGCGACGAGGTCGGCGGCATGTCCTGCGAATCGACTGCGGGCGATGTAATTCCGTTCACGATGCAGAGTTCCCTGACAAAGCCGGAATGCTGCGCTTCGGTATCCAGGATCTGCGCGGCGTAGTTCAACGCTGTGACGCTCGATGTGAGGTACTGCGCACCGCCGATATAGGCACTCACACCGACCGCTTCAAGCTGTCTGGCAGCCGCAAGGAACGTGGCATCGCTGGTAACAGCACCGCCTGCAGCCAGGTTCAACGCAGGCATGTCGACAGGCGTGCCACCGACGGCGCTGATCGTTGAGCGAAGGAACTCAACGTGCTCGCGCTCATGCGTCGCAAGTTGGTTCGCAAGGCTGGCGACAACCGGGTTAACGAAGCTGACCTTGGCACCACCTGTTACAGCACCGGGACTGACACCCATGTCTGCAGTAGGCAGGCCAGAGCCCGTCGTGACATACAGATAGAAACTCGCCTCGAGATACTCAAGATTCAAAGCAAAGTTGAGCACATCAAGCACAGAAGGAGTTGTCCCATTCGTTAGAGTCACTGGGCCATCGTTGCTGCAACCGGTCATCGCGCCGACGCCGACCGCCGCCCCGGCAAGGCCGAGAGTAGATAGAAAGCTTCGACGACCGCGCAGCACACTCTCGCGCTTAGTTGTTACCTGCGACATTTCTTCTTCGTCGCAGATTGCGATGTTAGACATAAGTTCAGACATTTTGAATCTTGCCTCCAGGCAGTTAGTTCGTAGAAGTCCAGTCAGGTTGACTTACTAAGTACACACACACCACGCGTGCGACTAAGTGGACTTCACGTTGCCGTTGAATCCTTGCGGGAAGAATCCGCCCATGGTGACGCCGGTGGTCGGAGTTACGGTACCTGCCATCGACACACCGTACGCAACACCAAGAACCTGCTGTGGACTGCGTAGCGGCGACAACGCATGAACCGGATCGACCGTAATGTAGTTCGTCGACGTTGGTGGTACATCCTGCGCATCGATGGCCGGGCTGGTCACACCCTGGGTCACGCACAGATAGGCAAGCACACCGGCATGCTGACCCTCAGCACCAAGGATCTGCCCTGCGGTAGTAAGCACGGCAGGGTTGGAGACAAGCAATTGCGCACCGCCCACGTAGGCAGAGCCTCCGAGCGCAGTGAACTGACGCGCCGACGCGAGAAATTGTGCCTGCGTAGTTACAGCACCATGCGCTGCAAGGTTGATCACCGGCTGCGCAATCGGCGTTGCTCCCAGAGATGTAATGGCAGAACGAAGATCGGCGATGTGGTTCACTTCGTCGGCTGCGAGTGCCTGGCACACGGCCAGCGTGTTCGCATCCAGCGGCAGCTTGGGAGGTGCTCCAAGTACCGCAGCGCCGTTACCGTTCAGCGACGAGCTGAGACCCGCACCGGTCGAAGCGTAAAGATAGAAGTTTGCTTCGAGATATTCGAGGTTGAGAGCGAAGTTCAACACATCGGTGACCGGCACAGCAGTCTGCGCATGAGCCTCACCAGCACCGACGGTTGCGAGGGCCGCGGCGCTCAGCATGGCGCCAAGGAAACCACGCCGGTTGATATGCCCGATGGCACGATCGAACGCCAGGATCTTGCGGTCTGTTTCGAGTTGCTCCGCAGAGATCTTTTCTGTCGGCGATAGCAACGATTGATACGATGAAGTTAATAACATCAAGCCTCCATGAGTGGCTGGCAGTAGAGCGTCAGGTGTTACGGCAAGTTAATGCGAGATACAACTCACCAGGGCTGTCGTCAGCAGCAGCGAGTACTGTGCTGCTTAAACTGCTCAGCGATTTACCGCCTGCAATTCTCGACTAGGTGGTTGGTGAGAGTACCGTCATGTAACGGGAAGATGGCCGCTAGAAAGCGCCGCGCCAGCTTTGGCGATAGTTGACGTTTCCTGACACACTACGGCTTTAGAGCGACGAGGATAAGGCGATAACTCCCCTAAGAAGGGGGTTTTACACCTTCTGGCGCTGGTTTCAGAATGGGAAAATACGCATTGTGGCGGAACCCGTACTGACTAAGTAACTCTCCATCTTAAACGCAAGAGGCTTCTAAGCAGTTCATCGAACATGCTCTGGCCGCCTCAACAGCGCTACCTGCCAAGTGCGGGATTTGCGATGAAGCGTGGTGTCGTCGTTCCGTCCGCGATGTCAAATAACGTGAGATATGCGAGCTTCACGATTCGGGTCATCTTCGCATAGTCGATCTTCTCCACCGTGTCAGTAACGTGGTGGTAGTCCGGGTGAAAGCCCGTGAAGAACCAGACCGCCGGCACGTCGTGCAGAATGAACGGAAACTGGTCTGACCGGAAGAAGATGCCAAGGGCCGTCTCGTGCTCGAAACGGTCGTCGAGCGTCAGGCCCACGTGGGTGTCTTCGCGCTGCACAACGCGCAGAAACTCGGGCGAGTACAACGTACCGACGAGATTCAGACGGTTGGTTGTGTCCGCAGGAATGTCGATGATGCCGTCGGTCTGTGCGCTGGGTTTTTCATCGCGACCGATCATGTCAAAGTTCACCATCGCACGCGTGGTCGCAAGCGGTCGAAGAGGATGCTGCGCCATGTAGTACGACCCAGACAGCGGACCACGCTCTTCCGCTGCAAAGACCACGAAGAGAATCGACCGCTTCGGCTTGACCGCGTTCGCAGCGAAGGCGTGTGCCAGCTCGACAACGCCAACCGTGCCTGACCCGTTGTCATCGGCACCGCGCCAGATATCCAGGTGGCGGCTGCCGTCTTTCTCTTCCACCTCGGACGCGCCGTTGTGATCGTGATGGGCACTGATGATAAGAGTGTCGGCCGCAAGCGTTGGGTCGCTGCCCGGTAGCAGGCCAGCCACGTTATAGGTGTTCGCCGTACGTGTTGAGACATTCTTCGTCTGCAGGTGGATCTCTTTGCCAAAGGTCGCGAGCGAATGCGGCTTCAGATCGGCATCGATCGCGCGTTGCAGGTCACTCAGCGAAGGCGCGCCCTTCATCAGTTCTGCCCCGACGCTCAGCGGGATAGTGACCAGCGGCGTATGCAGTTCGTCGTCCGCGATGGCCTGCAGCGGGATAGGCGTGAGCCGCTTCGCCGTTACCCCGACGAACACATTGGAGAGCCGCGCGGCCGTTGTCACGTGGGTCGCGTTCGGCTCCGGCATGATCAGCACCGCCACCGCGCCGTGGCGTTGCGCATTCAGCAGCTTGACGCGCGGTGTCGCATAGCGCGTGTTGCCGGTGCCATTGAAGATCGATTTCGGATCGTTCTCCTGCGGCTCATGCTCCATGATCAGGACGATCTTGCCGCGAGCATCAATGCCTGCATAGTCGTCGTAGCCAAGTTCGGGCGCGGTAATGCCGTAACCCGCATAGACCAGGCCTCCGTGCACATCGACGTTTTCGCGATAGCTGCTGCTGATCTCGGAAGCGCGCCACTCCTGCCGGCTGCCGTTGGGGCTGGTCAGCCTCAGCAGGGTCGCCGAAGGATCAGGCTTGTACTCCACCAGCGGCACCGGCTGCAGAAATGATGGCTTGCCTGCAGCATCTGTCGACATCGGCTTCAGCCCGGCCTTGGCAAACTCCGCCGCGACCCATTCGGCAGCAGCATCATCGCCCGGCTCAAGCGACATGCGCCCGCGCAGGCCATCACCCGCAACAAAGCTGAGGTTCGCACGCAGATCACTCTCGCGGATCGCGTCAAATCCCGTGCGCAGCCGAGGCGCAACAGGCTGCTGCGCACACAATGCCACGCACGCAGCCAACAGAAGCGATGCACTGCAAGGCACGCGCAAGTACGCTCTCATGGTCTCTACTATGGCATGGCAGCGGCTCAATGGCAGCAAAGTTTCCCTCTGTAGCCACACGCAGACAGGTGACGCGGCGTTCACGCTGCTTGAGTGATCAGTGACTCAATGGGTGGTCGGGGAACGCCGTTTCCGTACTCAGCCGCAGCGGGCGAGAACGAGTTGCCGTAGCATGGCTCATGAAATGTTTGGGATACTTTCTGTTGTTCACCGGGTGCGGCCTGCTGTCAGCGCAGGCTCCTCCGGTGAGTGGGGCTGGTATGGGTGATCTGACGAAGGCGCGTGTATTCAAGGCGGACGAGGGCGGCATCCGCACCATGGCCAACGGCGGCCAGAGCCGCGACATTGTGCATGGCACGCTTCAGACGGGCGAAGTCGTCGGCATACACGAATCGACACAGCCCGCCGGCACCAAGCCAAATCCGCTCCACACCATCCAGCACTCGGAGCTGATCCTGGTGCGCGAAGGCACGCTGGCCTTTGTGCATGACGGTAAGGAAGAAAAGGCCGGCCCCGGCGACATCATCTACGTGTACTACGGAACGAACCACACCGTCCGCAACATCGGCGACGGGCCGGCAAAGTACGTCGTGATTGCCATCGGTGGGGATGGGAAGTAGCAGGAGGCAAACATGCCTTCAACGGCGAAGCCCTGAACCGAGCACTCGCCTGCGCTGACGACCTTTTACCCACGCAAACTGCTGGCGCAGCGCAACAAGGAGAGATTAAACTCACGCGACAAGTGATTGTGCGATGTCCGTTTGTGGTGCAACGTTCCAAGAAGCCGCCTTATCAGGACGTCTTCATGTTCCGGCGTTATTATCAGGAGCGATAAGCTCCTTGTCGGCTTTTGCAAGCCGTTGCTGCTCGATCCAATAGCTATCTGGTTTGTGCATCATGCGAAGTCCCTCCAACACCTGTTCCCGTGACCGCCCCTGTTCAAACATTTTTCGCATGTAATTAAGTCTTGTCAGGTAGGCATCGAGGTGCTTGCGATAGGTGTCGAAATTCGCCTCCTCAAGTGGAAGTGAATTGATTCCGATCGCTGTGAGCATGCTTGCGAAGGAAACGTGCGCCCCTTGGTTTATGGTTTCCATTGGTGTAAAGCTCCCGTATGTTTTCCCCGGAGTGATATCCATCAACTTCCCTCTCCCCTCAAACACCAAGGTGTTGACCTTCTTGTAGAGAGCGGAGAAGCCGTTGGGCAGCATGTTCGATAAGAGATGCGGGACCTCTGATTTGCCTGCTATGAGGAGTGTGTAGATAGCACGGACATAAAGTTCTTCAATTTGACGGAGTCGCGTAACCCAAGCAAACACTCGCCCAGCCTCCATGTCTTGTAGAAACGATAGAGCTAGCTCTTTCATTCCAGCTTCTGCCCATCCGGCAAGCTGCTTAGGATCGTCGTATGCCTTCATCATCGCTGCTACAGAGGGGTCTGCGGAATGCGACGCTGTAGTCGGGCAGCCACTTACAGGACAATGTGGGTTGGTCTTTCGAGCCTTGGTTCGTGATCTTGCATTCATAAGGAATGATTAGCCTACGACACCCCTTGTGACAATCGCAGTGCTTTGTTTGGGAGAATTAACTTCGATGAGTTACCAGGATACGTTTGCTCAGTCCTGATACATGCCGTTGCATTGACCAACAGAAAAGCCCTGCTCTCGCAGGGCTTTCTCATGTCCTAATCAGATTGACTTAGTATTCCTTCACGCCGTCCACGAACGCCTTCAGCTTGCGGCTGCGGCTTGGGTGGCGCAGTTTACGGAGGGCCTTGGCTTCGATCTGGCGGATGCGCTCGCGGGTTACCTGGAAGCTTTGGCCGACCTCTTCCAGCGTGTGTTCGCTGCCGTCTTCCAGGCCGAAGCGCATCTTGATGACGCGCTCTTCGCGCGGTGTCAGTGTGCGCAGCACCTGCGACGTGTACTCCTTCAGGTTGACGGAGATCACGGCGTCGGACGGCGACACGGCCATGCGGTCTTCGATGAAGTCGCCAAGGTGCGAATCTTCCTCTTCACCGATGGGCGTCTCGAGCGAGATGGGCTCCTGCGCGATCTTGAGGACCTTGCGGACCTTCGCGACAGGAATGTCCATGCGCTTTGCAATCTCTTCCGAGGACGGCTCGCGACCAAGCTCCTGCACCAGCTGGCGGCTGGTGCGGATCAGCTTGTTGATCGTCTCGATCATGTGCACCGGGATGCGGATGGTGCGGGCCTGGTCGGCGATGGCGCGGGTAATGGCCTGGCGGATCCACCACGTTGCGTACGTGGAGAACTTGTAGCCGCGGCGATACTCGAACTTGTCCACAGCCTTCATCAAGCCGATGTTGCCTTCCTGAATCAGGTCGAGGAACTGCAGGCCGCGATTGGTGTACTTCTTCGCGATGGACACGACGAGACGAAGGTTTGCCTCGATCAGCTCGCGCTTGGCGCGCTCCGCATCCATGTCGCCCTGCACCATCTCACGCTGCGTGCGCTTGAGGATGTCGACGGTGAGGCCGGCCTCGCTCTCAAGGTGCTCCAGGTCGACGCGGCAATTCTTCTGCTGACGGCGATATTCCTTCTTCAGCTCTTCTGAGCGCGACGCCTCGAACTTGTGGTCCAGTGACTTGATCTGCCGTTCGAGCGTCCGCATGCTGTCGACGGTCTTGTTGACCTTGTCGAGCAGGCGCTTCTTCTCGTTGTTGGTGTATTTCAGCTCGCGCACGATGCGCGTGACCTTCACCTTTTCGCGGCCGATGGACCAGCGCAGCTTGCGCTGTTCCTTCTGCGTCTTGACCTTGCCCTCTGCGAGCTTTTCTTCCGCCTGCGTAGCCGCCTCGTGGTGCTTGACCAGCGAGTCGATGCGCTTGACGGTCGCCTTGACGCGAGCGGCAAGAACGTCTTCCGTCAATTCGTCTTCGTCGAATGTGACGACTTCCTTCACGTTACGGACGCCGCGCTTCAGGTCTTCGCCGAGCGCCATGATCTCGCGGATCACAATGGACGAACGCGAAATCGCCTTCATCACGCGCATCTGCCCGCGCTCGATGCGCTTCGCGATTTCGACCTCGCCTTCGCGCGTCAGCAGCGGCACCGTGCCCATCTCACGCAGGTACATGCGAACGGGATCGTTGGTCTTTTCCAACTGGCCGGGCGTCAGATCCAGCTCGACGTCGTCATTCTCTTCGGCTTCTTCGCCGTATTTGTCGCCGCGGCCGCCTTCAAACTTGTCGTCGCCGTTCAACACGTCGATGCCCTGCGTGTTGATGGTGGTCAGCAGGTCGTCCAGGTCTTCAGCCGAGGTAATGCCTTCAGGGATCAGGTCGTTCACCTCGCCATAGGTGAGGTATCCCTTTTCCTTGCCGGTGTCGATCATCCGGTCTACGTCTTCTTCGTACTTATCGAGTTCTTCCGCCACGGTCTGGCTCCAATTCTTGATGTATGCAGTGGGACAGGGCGCCAGAAAGCGGGCGCAGACACGAATCCCTTGATGTCACAATGTGCTTGAACGAGGAAGCTGAGTGCGGTATCAAAGACCGCTGGCGCAAGGTTAGCGGTCGTGCGAGGACCGGACCACGAAGGCGCACTTCTCCCGTGAGGCACAGAATAGCACATCTTTTAGATGTCGTACGCACTGAAAAAGGCTCGCCACACCAGCAAATACAGGCAGATACACTGATGAGGGCCTTCTTCACACCAGATGAATCTGAAACGCATCCTGCAGCTGGCTTTGACGAGTTTTTTCGCGCAGGGTGTCAGCGTGGTAACGCAGTTCCTGGTGCCACCCTTTTTTCTGCGCTATTACCCCGACGGCTTGCGCGTTTACGGCGAGTGGATTGCCCTGAGCGCCTCCATCAGCTACCTGGGCACGCTGAATTACGGCATCCAGACCTACGCCAATAACCAGACCGCCATCCTGTTCAGCGGCGGCAAAGAGGACGAGGCACGCGAGGTGCAGGCCAGCGCGCTTCGCCTGCTGCTGACCCTGGTTGCGCTGTTTGTCTGCGGCGGCCTGGCCGTCCTCTTTATACCCGTCGGATCGTGGCTCCGCCTGACGCACGTCACGGTCGCCGCCGCGTCGGTCACCCTGTACCTGCTGATCGTCACCATGGCAGTAGGCATGCTGTTCAGCCTGCTGACGAACAGCTACCTGATCATCGGCAGGCTGCACCGCGGAAACTTCTGGTCAGACGGGCAGCGGCTCTTCAACGTGGTTTGCCTCAGCGTGGCGCTGTTCCTGCGGTCGTCCTTCCCGGTGCTGGCGCTGGTCCAACTGTGCACGCTGTCCTTGTTTGTCGTGCTGGTGCTGATTGACATGCGCATGACCGCGCCGATCCTGCTGCCGTCGCTGCGTTACGGCAACTGGCGGCGCACCCTGAGCATTCTGAAGCCCAGCGCACACTTCGGCCTGATCGCCTTTGGCGGCTTCATGACCTGGCAAGGGCCGGTGATTCTGATTCAGCGGATCTTAGGGCCAGGTGCGGTTGCCATCTTTGCGCTGGTGCGAGTGGTCTTCCAGATGTCGCGGCAGATCCTGTCCGTCGCCAGCACCATGGTCAGCCAGGACATTACCCTGCTGTTCGGCAAAGAGGACTGGGACACGCTGCGGCGTCTCTACGATCTGTCCGAGCGGGTGGTCATGCTGCTTATTCCGGTGGTCAGCATCGGCAGCCTGCTGATGTGCCCCTTTCTCTTCACCGTGTGGCTGCACAAACGCTCGATCTACGAGCCGGTGCTCTGCATCCTGATGGCGATCCTCTCGGCCGTGCTCGGCATCAAGGAGCATAAGACGCAGTTTCAATCCTCGAGCAATCAGCACGAGACGTTCTCGATCTTCATGCTGATCGGGTATGCCATTATGCTGTTCGTCGGCATCTTCACGACGAAGTACTTCGGTCTGCCCGGGTTCATGGTCACATGGATCACCTGGGAGATCGTTCAGACTGCTTTCGTGCTGAAGCTCAACAGCCGGCTATTCCCGGCGGAACTGGCCGTGACGCACTGGCCGCTGGTCCGGTTGGTCGTCTTCCTGATCGTCGCATTTGGGCTTGTGACCTGGCCGGCCCTGCATGAGGCAGCCTGGTCGTTGTCCGCGGTTGTCGGCTTCACGGCTGTCAGCGTAGCCGGCATGGGGATCGCGGCCTACTACGCCTTCGGCCTGGAGGCGATCCGGGACATCCTGGTGGGTCGTCTGCGTAGACGGGCGCTGGTCTAGAACGACTTAGCTTTTCGCTGCCAGCACGACACTGTTCCCCGCCTCGGCCTGCAGGATGGCGTGCGACAAGCGCCGATGCGGCAGGGCCATGACCCGCTTGATTGCGTTCGAGATCATCTGTTTTGGCGTGGGACCCTGTTTCGGAGCGCGGACTGTTCCATGCGTCTGCTCGATCTGCTTCCGGATGTCATCCACCTTTGGTTGCAGGTAAAAGCCGAGTTCCGGCGGCAGCGTTTCGCGCAGGAACGAGAGCATGACGAGGCACGCTTTCTCCCATGCTTCGCCATTGTTGTGCCCGGAGTTGGTGGTGTGGACGCGGTAGTATCCCATCGCCTTCGGCTGAAATTTGACCCTGCCCTTTGCGCTGGCCTGGATCGCCCAGCACCAGTCGGTCGCCAGATCGCCCGCCTGCGGGATGCGCGGTGTCCCGGTCAGCACGCGGCGCGAAAACAGTGAGAAGCTGATGGTGTAAATGCATCCACGAAGAAAGTAATGGAAGCTCTCGGGCGGATCGAGCGCGCGTCCCGTGCCGCCGGGCCCCCGATAGCTGATGGGCCGCAGCCTGCTATCTGACTCAAAGCATGCGCCCGAGATGAGCGCGATGTCGGTCTCACCCTCGAGTTGCTTTGTCATGGTTTCGATGAACTTCGGGTGAAGTGCATCATCGGACGACAGGAAGCAGATATAGTCGCCCGTTGCCTGCTCGAGCAGGAAACGGTAGTGTCCGCCCAGCGTCGTCCGCTCGGGTGGCCGCATGACACGCACGCGCGGCAACCCCTCGTACTCCTGCAGGATTGCGAAGCTGCCGTCAGGCGACTGGTCGTCGGAGAGGATGATTTCGTTGGGCTGCACAGTCTGTGCGAGCACTGATTCAACCGTCGTGCGGACAAATCGTTCGGACCGGTAACACGGAATGCACACCGATATGGTGGGCATCAGCGTTGCACCAGGTTCGAACCACATTGCCCGTTACCCACAGACGACACTCCCGGGATCCCGATCGGAAACCCTGGAACAGCCTACCAGTGCCCCTGCGGGCATGCGCAGAGAAGCTACAGCTAACAAGGCGGAGCTATGCGTCAGTGGTAGAGCTACAAACAAACGAGAGCGCCAGAAGTATTCTGGCGCTCATGGTCGTCAACAGTACAAGCTTGCGTTAGCTGCCGGGGCCGTCGTACAGGTATTCGGTCGTGACCGCGCTCTTCGACAGCGTCGTGTGGGTACCGCCCGCTGCATTCTTCATCCGTTCCACGGATGTGATCGTCGGCTGAGACCACATCTTCCTGTCGTTGCTCATGTTCATGCTGGGACTCCGTTTCATACAGTAAGAGATAGGACGCATCCGCACGGTAAAAGGCTGCTAGCGTGCCGAGTAACGTGAGAGTAACACAACCCTCATCCGCTAAGACCCGGAAGCGTGCCTAAAGTTGGGCCTGCTTCAAGACAGGCGTATATTATCGCTGTGTCGGATTGCTGACTGTTCACCGCTTAACGGCAACAATGGAGGGCGAAGCGATACCAACTCCTGCTTACTGCAGCAACGGAGCATGAAAGCCGCTGCTAGCTTCCCGGTCCCTGGTAGATGTATTCCGTAGTAACGGCACTCTTGGACAAGTTGGTGCCCGTACCACCGGCAGCATTTGCCAAGCGCTCCACGGCAGTAATCGTGGGTTGCGACCAAACTCTCTTTTCAACCTTCATGCTGAGTCCCCATTTCAAGGTAAGTTCTACTGCCATCCAGCGCCAGACGTTCGCTGGCACGCTGAGTAGGGTGAGCTTACCACGGGACTTCAATTGTTTTAAGTAAAAGAAGGCCGGAAGAAGGGACAGCAGTTTCAGTTCGGGAAAGGTTTGGTCGACCTGCGCGCGTCAGAAATCACGCCTGAACACCAGCTGGTCATAAACAGCGCTGCGCATCCCTCCATCGGAAGGATGCACCGCGTATGAAAAACTCAGATGCTTCAGAGGAACCGGAGTGTTTAGCTGCCCGGTCCCTGGTAGATGTATTCCGTGGTGATGTTGCTCTTGGACAGGTTGGTGTGGGTGCCACCAGCCGCATTCTTCAGCCGCTCCACGGTGTTGATCGTGGGCTGCGACCAGGTCTTTCTGTTGTCGATCTTCATGCTTGGGGAAACTCCAGTCAGGGGTAGAGTACGGTTCGCGACATGTCCTCACGATATAAGGCTGCTACCGTGACGAATACGGTGAGAGTAACACGGCCCTCCGGGCGTTGGCCAAAAGATCGGGGCGGGGTAACCTGAGTTGCACGGTCCACAGTTTCTTACGATGGCATCGCCGCCTGTGTTCGTCAGCGTGCACAACGCAGCCGTAGCTCACGTCTTATGTCCAGGTTATTTCAGCGCGTGCGCGCACATTCTCTGTACGGTTTTCCACGGCCGCTGCTTGCCCCGCGCACACCCACGGAGCGGCTGCGCCGCTTCTCCATGAGCGAACGCTACAGGGCGCTGTCCGGGCCGGTTCGGAGCGCGCTGTTCGCCCTGGCGATCGTCGGCTATCCCTTTGCCGTGGCTGAAGCGACGGTCCAGAGCTTTCGCGAACTACGGCGGAAAGCGCCAGGCGCGGGTGCAGAGCAGGTGTTGCGCATGTACGCCCTGGCGATCCTGCGCAACGTGCCCCCGGTGGAGTATGTCTTGTACGGCTTCAACGACCCAGCCCGGCGCGCCACGTCAGGCGAGTACCTCTACTGGACGGATACACCCGCGCTGCAGCGCCTGAACCGCCTGCGCGGAGCAGACAATGCGGATGTGCAGGATAAAGCCCGTTTCGCCGAGCTTTGCCGCGCGGCAGATCTGCCGCATGCGGAGATCGTGGCCGAAACCCGTCGTGGGCGGCAGGTCCAAGGGCGGAGCCTCGATGCGCTGCCGCAGAGGGAGCTGTGGGTGAAGCCGACCAGCGGCAGCGCCGGGCGCGGCTCCCGCGGATGGAGTTTCGATGGAGAAGACACCTACCGTTCGGGCGGCGATGTGATGACGGGCGAGCAGTGGCGAATGCACGTGCTGGCATCCGATTGCATTGTGCAGGAACGACTTGTAAACCACCCTGACCTGCGTGCGGTTGCCACCGGCGAAGCCGCCGTGCTGCGGCTGACTACGGTCGCTGACCGGGCCGGGAACGTGACCCTGATCGGCGCGGGAGCGGGTTTGACCTTCGGTTCACAGCCTGGACACGCCGGATCGGTTGCATGCACCCTGTCGCTCGAGAGTGGCGAGGTGATTCGCGCGCTGGGCCGGACCAACGAACCGGTAGCCACGCACCCGGACACCGGCCACGCTTTTGTTGGTTTCACCATGCCTCTCTGGGACGAGTGCGTCGCGCTGGTGGCCCGTGCGCATCGCGCGGCATTCAGCCGCTTTGCCACCCTGGGCTGGGACGTCGTCATCACGCCGGACGGGCCACTGCTGCTCGAGGCCAACTCTGGCTGGAACCCGATCGGCCTGCAGTACAACTTTGGCCCGCTGGGACGTTCCGCACTGGCAGCGGTTATCGCAGACGAACTCGAGCGCGCAGCATGAGGCTGATCTGCGGCGTTTGGCATCTGGACGGCAGACCGGCTGACGCGGGAACTCCCGCAGCGATGTGCGCCGCCATGCAGTCTGCGGTCCGCCCCGCAACGATGGAAACCTGGGTCGAAGGCAGCGTCGGCCTTGGCGTGCTGGACTTCGCTCCGCAGCCCGGTCGGTCCGTTCTGCAGCCGGGCCGGAACGGCGTGATGTTGGCAGCCGACATCCGCCTGGACGATCCCTCAGGCCTCTGCAGTGCTCTCACCCTGGACCGGGCAGCGACCGGGCCCGAGATCGCGCTGTCTGCGCTGGAGGGGGTCGATCCTTTGCGGGTCAGGCTGTTGGAGGGCGAGTTTGCCCTGGCGCTCTGGTCGCCCGGCGAACGCCGCCTGGTGCTGGTGCGCGACGCCATGGGTATCCGGCCGCTCTTCTACTACCACCAGCCGGGTAAGTACATCGTGTTCGCCTCGCTTCCAACCGGCATCTTCGCCTCCGGTCTTGCGACCCGACACCTCGATGAAGTTGCATTCGGCCTGGACGTCCTGCGCGCCTACCAGCCGGGCAGCACCATCTTCAGCGGCGTGCGAAGTGTTCTGCCGGGCAGCTTCGTTGAAGTGACACCTTCGGGTTTGAACGAAACCTGCTACTGGCGACCCGAGCCCGGCAAACAGTTGCAGATCACGCGGCAAGATGCTGCGGCCCACCTGCGTGAACTGGTTCGGAACGCGGTGGAGGGTGCCGTAGGTTCGACTGGCCCGGCAGCCACCCACCTGAGCGGCGGACTCGACTCATCGTCGCTGACCGTGATCGCGACCCGCGCGCTGCGGCAACAATCACGACCCTTATTCGCCTACTCATTCCTGCCGGAGGTCTGGCCCGGCATCGCGATGGACGATGAGACGCCGTTCGTCCAGGCAGTGCTGCAGCAGGAGCCGGACATCCACTGGAAGCCAATACGGCAGGCACTGCCGCAGACCTGGCTTCGCGACACGTGGAACGCGGACGGGCCGCTTTCGCTCGCGGAGGATGCGCCTGAGAACGCCATCCTGCTGGATGCGTCAAGGCAGGGTGCGAACGTGATCCTGTCGGGCTGGGGAGGCGACGAAGGCATCACGTTCAACGGACGCGGTGCGCTTGCCGCTGCGTTTCGTCGGCTGCGCTGGCTCTATCTTGCGCGCGAGCTGCACTCGCTGCGCAAGGAGCGTGGCTTTGCCCTGCGCAACATCGTGATCGGCGATGTGCTGCAGCCGCAGATTTCGACGGACACCATGGCGCGCCTGCGCAGGCTGGCCGGCAGGGAGCCGCTGCCCGCCGTGATGGAGCCGGAGTTCCTGTCGGCCGCGCTGCTCGGCCGCATGGTCGACGTTGGGGCCGGCCCTGCCATCGGGCCTGACCCGCTGGAGAACCAGCTGAGCCTGCTGCGATCTGCCCACATCACCTTTCGCGCGACGAACTTTGCGCTGATGGCAGCTCGCTTCGGTATGGCGTTCTCCTTCCCGCTGCTGAACCGCAAGGTCGTCGAATTTGCGCTGTCGCTGCCGCCGACATGGCACGTGCACAAGGGCTGGAAGAGGAGTGTCTATCGTGACGCGATGGATGGCATCCTGCCGCCGTCCATACAATGGAGGCATACCAAGCTGGTGCCTCTGCCCAGCATCCTGTACGAATTTGCCGGGCATCGCTCAGATCTGGAAGAGCGCGTGCATCAACTGGAGGCGCATTCTCTCGTGTCGCAGATGTTCGACCTGCACCGCATCAAGGCAGCAGTCAAGGCGATGCCTGACCCAGCCAGTGTGACCAATCCTGCACTCGAGGCCGGTCTGAAACTTGTGCCTTCACTTGCCCACACCCTGCACTACGCCTTTTATGTCGAACAGCATTTCTGACACCGAGCGGTTGCACTTCCACTACATCATCTCTGGGCTGACGGTCCATAGCGATGTCGAGCTGCGCTCGGCCATCCCCTGCTCGCACAATGCCGCGCCGGACGTGAAGATCCATCGGACGATCCTTCCGCTGGGTGAAGAACTCGAGCACGAGATCGCAGACAGTGCGTTCCCCCTGCGCATCCCTTCCACCGGCCGTTTTCTTATCCGGCGTGGCGAAGAGATTGCGTATGAGACCTTTCCAGGCCACGATCCCGGTGAGCTGGCGCTGCACCTGATCGGCACCTGCTTCACGGTGCTGCTGCAGCAGCGGGGCTACCTGGTGATGCACGGCAGCGCCATCAGCGTGCATGGGCGTGCCGTGCTGTTTTGCGGAGCCTCCGGTGCCGGCAAGTCAACGCTGGCCGCGATGCTCTGCCGCCGCGGGTTTCCCCTGCTGAATGATGATGTCTGCTCCATCAGCCAGGCGAGCGATAGCACCTTTGTCGTGCACCCGGACGGTCGCATGCTGAAGCTGTGGCGAGGATCATTGGAAGAATTGGACCAGGAGCCAACCGGCGCTCCGGTCAGTTCGTTGACCGACAAGTTCTACCTTGCGCCACCCACCAGCGACGAAGCCGCGCGTCCGTTGCAGACGATCTATTTCCTTGGGACTTCGCCGCCCGGATCCACGCCCATGATCGTGCCTGTCCAACCCGCCCAGGCGATGCTGCGCTTGCGCGAAAACGCCTACCGTCCCGGCCTGGTAGACGCGATGGGACAGGGCAAGAGCTTCTTCCAGACCTCTGCCTCGCTGTGCCGGCAGACCGGCTTGTTTCAGCTGAGCCGACCGAAAGATTTCAGCCAGTCTGAGGCTGTGCTGGATGTGCTCGAAGACGCTTGGAAGCGGCTGGAGACGCCGGAATAGCGCAAGCGCTGAGCATTGAAGCGGCTTCGCCGCTGGACAGCGCAAGCTCTTACCGCTGAAAGCAGCTTCAGCCGCTGACCACATTGTTACCCCGGCGGCTAAAGCCGGATCTGCTGGCTGCACACCTGCTATCCCGGCGGCTGCACATCTGCTGGCTGCACACCTGCTATCCCGGCGGCTGAAGCCGCATCGTCTGGCTGGAGCCGCATCGTCTGGCTAAAGCCGCATCGTCTGGCTGAAGCCGCATCATCTGGCTGGGGCCGCTTCGTCCGACTGGCGCCCGGTTCGTTCGGCTGGTGCCGCATTTGTTCGGTAGAAGTCGCTCTCGGGGGCTAAGCGGCTTCTATCCCGCCTGGCGGGCGTAAGAGCGCCGAACGTTCCGTCGCCTGCCGTTATCGGCTTTGCAACGGCTTCGAGACGTTCTCCAACGACTGTCCTGCGGCCTCCACACCAATCTTCCACTCGCAAAGTGACCCGGCCAGCATCAGCGCTGCGCCGATGGCGTAACCGCCCGACACCGCCCAGTGCGATCCTGTGCGGATCAGATAACCGAACAGCAGAGGCGCGGCCACGCCGCCCAGCAGTGTTCCCGCTGAGTAGAACAGGGCGATGGCAAACGCGCGCAACTCCAGCGGGAAGATCTCCGACACTGTCAGGTACGCGGCGCTGGCTGCAGACGAAGCGACAAAGAAGATGGCCGTGAAGATGATTCCCAAGCCTTTAGGACCGATGATGTTCATGCCGAACGGGATCAGCGCTCCGATCAGCAACAGGCCCGAGATGCCGTAGGTCGCTGTGATCATCGGCTTTCGCCCGATCTTGTCGAACAGCTTGCTCAGGACCAGCGGACCGAAAAAGCTGCCGAGCGCGAACGGCAGCAAGTGCATCGGCAGGTCCTTATCGGAGATGTGGAAGAACTGCTTGACGACCAGTCCATAGGTAAAGAAGACCGCGTTGAAAAAGAACGATTGCCCGATCATCAGCACCAGCGACAGGATTGATCGCTCGCGGTTGTCTCCTGTCATGTTGCGGAAGATGTCACCCCACGGTGTGTGATCGCGCACAGCGATTTTGAGCTTGTCGCCCTCGGGCTTGGGCAGGCTCGACGGGTTGCCTTTGCTGGCCTTAGCCTCAATGTCTGTAACGATTTTGTTGGCTTCTTCTTCGTGGCCGCGGAGCATCAGCCAGCGCGGGCTTTCAGGCACGCCAAGCCGCAGCAGCAACACGGCCCCGCCGAGCACACCGCCGATGCCGAACGCATAGCGCCAGCCCACCGCCTGCAGGTTGCCACCCGCGTTCAGCAGCAGGTAGGTGGCAACAGCACCGATGGAAGCGCCTACCCAGAACGTGCCATTCACGATGAGGTCGACCGTGCCTCGCACCTTGCCGGGAATCAGTTCATCCACGGCCGAGTTGATCGCAGCGTATTCGCCGCCGATGCCGAATCCAGTGAAGAAACGAACGATCGCGAAGTACAGAAAGTTATGCGAAAAGGCAGTCAGGATCGTCGCAACGGAGTAGGTCGCCAGCGTCACCAGGAAGAGCTTGCGCCGGCCCAGCCTGTCCGTAAGCCAGCCGAAAAACAGCGCTCCGATGACGGCTCCCGCAAGGTACGTGGTGGCCGCGCCGGTCACCTGCGGATCGGTCAGCGACAATCCCTGCTTGCTTTGCAGGATGCCGGAAAGCGAGCCAACGAGCGTTACTTCAAGACCGTCCAGCAGCCAGGACGTTCCCAGCGCCACGATGATGCGTGTATGCCATCGCGACCACGGTAGCCGATCAAGTCGTTGCGGAATGTCTGTCTCGACGGTCTGCTCGCCGCCCTGCTTCTCCTGCACTTCCGCCATCCGATTGCCTCAGCCGCGCTACTTCTCGTCTTCTTCTTCCTTCTTGATGATGCTGATGCCGCCATTACGCTCGAGGATGGCGTAGTCGATCTGGTCAAAGCTGCGCAGGCCATTCAGCCGCGCTGAAGCCATCACGTCTTCCGGCGCAAGCCGCATGCCCTGCATCACGCGATCTTTCCATTGCCCCTTGCGCGCCAGTACAAGCGGCGTGCCGTCGAGCCATACGCCGAAGCCCGGGTAGCGCAGCTTAAGCCCGGAGACGAAACGATGCAGGCAACCAACGGTCAATACCGCACACGTGCAGTTGGTCACGGAGCGGTCATTGCCGACGGTCGACAAAATAATCACGCCGCCGATCAGGAACACCAGCACAAACTCAAACAGCGTCATCTGCGCACCCGGCCGGCGCGTCAGCGATCGCACCACCAGCGTCAGCACGACATAGCCCAGCACGGCATGGATGATAGTGGCCACTACGGAACCACCACAACGCGCGCGCCCGTGCCCTGTAACCCCGGCACCTGCAGGTTGAAGTTGTGCACGCCGGGAAAGGCAGGCTCCATCGCGAACTGCACCTGTGCAGGCAGGCCGCTGGCCGGAAAGGTATACGTAATGCCACCATTGCCTACGACGGAACGCTCCGGCTGCGGCACCACGCGCTGCGTACCCAGTTCCTTGATCAGCGAGTCGCCCACAAAAAGCTCAATCTTGCCATCGTGAAAAGCCTCTGGCCTGAAGTCGATCGTCATCACCGAAGGCGTCATCGCGCGCTCGACACGCTCGTACTTCACGTCCATGCCGGTGTTCTCGCCGTGCAGTTCGGCCTTCGCGAACCAGCCGCGACCAAAGAAGCCAAGAACGTCCGCCAGCACAATCAGAAGAAAGACACTCCAGATCACGCGTTCAAAGGTCCACCAGCGTTCCTGGAAGGCAAGGTCTTCGCCAACGGCAATTGCGTTGTCGACCTTTGGGACCTCTTCGCCTGAAACCGGGTCAAGCAGCTTTGTGTCCGCCATTACTCTTCTTCCTTCGGCACAATGCTGATCTCGCCATTGCGCTCAAGTGTTACGGTGTCCATTTCGTCGAATGTCTTCAATCCCTGGTCGCGGCCCATCGCCATCACGTCGTCAGGGGAGATGCGCATCTTACGCAGGGTGCGGCTGCGCCACGTGCCACCCTCCATGAGAATCAATGGAGTGCCGTCCATCAGCCGGGCAAGGTGTGGCGACCTGCTGCGAATCCAGACCAGCATGTAGTGGCCGCATGCGATCGTCAGGATCTGGCAGATCGCGTTCGTCAGCGACTCTTCATTGCCAACCATGCCGGTAAGCGTCAGGCCACCAAGAAAGAAAATCAGCACAAATTCAAACGGCGTTAGTTGCTTGCCCGGCCTGCGGCCCACAATGCGCACCACAAAGATCAGCGAGAAGTAACCGAAGAGCGCGCGGAAGACGGTATAGGCAGACATTGGGGTCCTAACCGCACTACCGCGGTTACAGCAGTAGGACGCCCGGTGCCACCAAACCATCGCATGCCACATTGCGCAGCAGGTGCTCTGGATTGCCGCCATTTACGTATGCCGCTAAGCCCTGCGGCGAACACTTCGCAGCCTCGTCGACTACACCCGGCTGTGCTTGATCCACTCAATGCATGGCTGCCACACCTTCATCTGCGAGACCGGCAACAACGTCAGGATGGACGTGCCCATGAGCGCATAAGAGATGACCGTGGCGCGATGGACCCGGTGCAATGACCACAGGTCATACGCCACCATCAGCATGGGCAGAAACAGCGTAATGGAGATCGTGGCCGGCAGGCCGAAGTGCCAGCGATCGATCGCGGGCGCGAGGATCGACATGGTTCCAAGAATCATGAGCCGTTTATGCGTGGCCGCCTTGCGCCGCGCGGTCATGCCCCACCCGATCAAGATGACGAACGTTATCAGTTGCTCGCCGTCGCCAACCAGCAGGATCGACGGCGGTATACCAAGCTGTGCACGCCGTATCGAATCGAACAGCGTCAGCCACCCGAGCACAAACATCACCGGCGGCAGAATGAATCCAAGCACGCCCAGCGTGATGTGCCACTTGACCCTGCGTGCGGTCACAAAGGCGGTCTGGACCAGCAGCAGCAGTATCCACGATACAAACGCCGCTCCATGGATGTGTACCAGGGCATTCGGCAGCGTCGCCCGCACCATGCCCGCCAGGAAGTAACTCTGCGCAAAACCCGTAACAACAATGCCAAGGATGAGCAATGTCATTGCGGAGAAGAACACATCGTCACGTCGCAGCTTCTGTTGGGGAATCGCGAGTGTAGCCATCGTTCACCTCTATCCGGGAGGATGATAAGGCGCTACATGTGTTGATTGCCGCCAGTCTACTGCCTGGGCAGGACCTTGATCTCAAAAATCGTCGGCCACTGTTTGCCGGTGACGAAGATGCGGTCATGCTCCGCATCGTAGGCGATGCCGTTCAGCACCGACTCTGCGTCCTTCTTCTGGCTGTCAGGCAGGATGCCGGTCAGGTCGACCCAGCCAATCACGCGGCCGTCCTTCGGCGAGATGCGTGCGATGCGGTTGTCGTGCCAGACGTTCGACCAGATCTCGCCCTTGATGAACTCAAGTTCGTTCAGCTGGTCGATCGTCTTCGCGCCGTCATGCACCACGATGTGGCGCGTCTCCGCGAAGGTCTGAGGATTGCGAAACCGCAGCGTATCGCTGCCGTCGCTGGTGATGATGCTGGTCTTGTCCTTCGTCATGCCCCAGCCCTCGCCGGTGTAGGTGAAGGTGCGGATCTGGCGCATGGAAAACCGGTCGATCACAAAGCCGATGTGCGTCTGCCATGTCCACTCGTAGATGTTGGGGCCAACGTCGACAATGCCCTCGCCGAAGTACTGCCGCGGCAACATGCGCTGCTGCACCGGCTTGCCGGTCTGGGGCTGGATCGCCAGCAACGCCGAGCGGCCCTCCATACCGGTACCCTCGTAAAATAGGCCGTCCAGATAGAAAAACCCCTCGGTATAGCTGTCGGTCGAGTGCGGATATTTTGCCACCACGGTGTATCCGCTGACGGGCGCGGTCGCAGGTGGCGCCGCGACGGCGCTCGTCAGTCCGGCGAAAAGCAGCGTGCAGGTGGAGAGGCAGCGGAAGAGGCGTGAAATCGTCACCACAGTAGATTAGACGAGTCGCCTGTCGGGCCGCGTATGACCGACAATAGGCGACTGGAGGCGAACGAGTGATCCTGATCCTGATGGGTGTCAGCGGCACCGGCAAAACCACGCTGGGCAAAATGCTGTCCAACGACACCGGCTGGCCGTTCCTCGACGGCGACGACTTTCATCCGCCTGCGAACAAGGCCAAGATGGCCAGCGGCATTCCGCTGACAGACGAGGACCGCGCGCCCTGGCTGGCGATCCTGCACGGCAAGATCGAGGAGTACGCAACCGCCGGCAAAAGCATGATCCTGGCCTGCTCGGCCTTGCGCGAACAGTACCGGGCGGTGCTGCGCGGAGACCTGTCGCCCGACGTGGTGCGGTTCGCCCTGCTCGAAGCCGATCCAGCCGTGATCGCCGAGCACCTGGCCGGCCGACACCACGAATACATGAACCCGCACCTGCTCAACAGCCAGCTCGCCACCCTGGAAGCACCCGGCGACGAAGCCTGGCACATTTCCGTCGACGGCACACCGCAGGAATCACTCGCGCTGCTGGAGCAGAAGTTGACCGCCGCCGGTGCGCGGCCGGTCAAGGATTAGCCCGCGACCCGCGGCTCCGTCCACGCGTTCTTGCGGGTATCTCCGGTGTAGCTGGCCTGTGCTTCCTCGAAGCGCTCGATGTTGGCGACCGTCCACAGCCACATCGGGTGCAATTGCATCAGCAGCTCCTCGCCAAGCTTCGTGATCCTGTACTCGACGCGCGGAGGCACTTCCGCAAAGACCTCCCGCGTGACCAGGCCTCCGCGTTCCAACTGGCGGAGTGTCTTCGTCAGTGACTTTTGACTGACGCCCTCCACCTGCTCCATAACCCGCGAAAAACGCATGGGCGCGCCTGCCTCGGCAAGCACGGCCATCGTCCACAGGGTCCACTTTTCAGATATCTGAGAGACGATGTTCCGGACCAGCACGTCCTGCCCGGGAGAAAGCTTGTCGCAGATTGCATTCGCCGCTTCGAAATCGATCTTCTTCATAGGTACCTCGAGGTTTGTACCCGCCACAAAGGTGCCTTATTGCCAACGGATACTGTGACCCTAATACTCATCACTATGACAGATCAGCTGAACCACTGGACAGTAGAACGTGTTCCATCGCAGCTAGGCCGGCGCGTGGTCATCACCGGCGCCAACTCCGGCATCGGGTTTGAAACAGCCCGCGAACTCGCGCGCAAGGGCGCCGAGATCATCCTTCCGGCACGCTCGCTGACCAAAGCAAACGAAGCCGGGGATCGCATCCGGCGGGAGAGCCCCACGGCAAGCGTCATCCCATGCGTGCTGGATCTTGCTTCCCAGGCCAGCGTGCGCGAGTTCGCCTCTTGGTTTGCGGCACACTATCCCGGCCCATCCATCGACCTGCTGATCAACAACGCGGGCGTCATGGCTGTTCCCAAACGCGAGTTGACTGTGGATGGCTTTGAGCGGCAGTTTGCCACCAACTTCCTTGGACCGTTCGCGCTGACCGCGCTGCTATATCCGCACATGCGCCAGCGGGCAGGCAGCCGGATCGTGATTGTGTCCAGTTCGGCGACGAAGATGGCGAAGATCGATTTCGCCAACCTGCAAAGCGAGCTCCGTTATAGCCCTATGCCGCAGGCATACGCACAGTCCAAACTTGCGGACTCGCTCTTCGCGCTTGAACTCCATCGGCGCCTTGTGCGCACAGGCTCACCGGTCCTTGCGACGTGTGCGCATCCCGGTTACGCGATCACGAACCTGCAGACCAGCGGTCCAGGCACCGGGTTCTCTGCCTTCAGGCTTATCGGGGGTATCTTGAAACCATTTTTCTCTCAGGATGCGGCTCACGGCGCACTGCCCACGCTCTACGCTGCCATTGCACCAGAAGCAGTCGGGGGCGGCTACTACGGCCCTGACGGGCCACTCGAATTGAAAGGCTATCCAAAGCCGGTCCCCATCCCCACCACGGCGAAGAACGAGAAGGATGCTGAACGCTTGTGGGCCGAGGCAGAAAAGCTGACGGGCGTCGCCTTCCCGCTCTGATAGCTACAGTCCGGCGTACCAGTCGTAGCCCAGCTTGGTCCAGTAGTCATCCGGCCGGTCGTTCGTGTAGGCGATCAGGCCGATGCGTTTGATCTGCTTGTAGCCGTACTTGGTCGGCATGTGCAGGCGCAGCGGCGCGCCGTGGAACTGGGTCAGCGGCCGGCCCATCATCTCCGTTACCAGCAGCGTCTGCGGATGCCGCATGATGTGCATGTCGTAGCCGCAGTAGTAGTCGCCGTCGGGCGTTTCCATGTAGACGTAGAGCGGCGATTTGCCGTCGATGGCGGCGGGCGGGTACAGGTCGAGGAAGTCGGCCATGCGCACGCCGGCGAAGTGGGCGATCTGGCTCCATCCCTCGATGCACTTGAACTGCGTCACCAGTTCATGCCGCGGCAACTGGGTGATGTCCGGCAGCTGCAGCAGCAGGCCCGGTGTGCCTGGCCGCAGCGTGCTGTTGCTCTCGCCTGCCTCTTCGTTGCCGCGGGACGTGCGGCCGGTGCCGTTGGCATCGGGCTCGTTGTCGTCATCGTCTGATCTGTTCTCGTCAGCCTGGGCCTTCGCCAGCATGTTCGCTGGAGCCATCTTGGTCGCGGTGCCCTGTGCCGACGTCCCGTTCTGCTTGCTGCCCTGCGCTTCCATTTCCGGATCGACCTTGGTGTCGTGGCCCATGTCGCCTTCGCTTGTGCCGGAGTAGCGGTACTGCCACGCGGTAACGTCCCTGGCATAGCGCGGGTGCCGCTCGGCATCCTTCATGCCGACGAGTTGCAGCCGCCAGTGTTCCGTCGCCAGCGCCTTCTTAAGGCCGTAGACGCCGTTGACGCGCAGGTTCTCCGCGCGGCTGAGCGGGTAGGTCGGCGCAAGCGCATGGTCGCGCAACACGTCGCGTGACAGGCCCGCGTTGAAGCGCAGCGTCTTGCGCAGGAAGTTGTCAGTCTCCTCATCACTGGGACCATTGCCCAACCAGTGATAGAAGCCGTATCCCGCCACAGCCGCAACACCCGCAATGGCGAACGCGCGACGCGTATGACGACGCGAGTCCGCCAGCACATCCGCGTCGGCGTTTTTGCCGGACAACTGCTTCGTGAGCACGTCGTCCGCGTCTGCCGGATCGACCGGCCGCTGCTCGCCCTGGAGCACCGGCTCCGGCTCGTGTGCAGGATCAGCGCTCTCGGCGACAGGCTTGCTTTCCTGCGGCTCGGGCTCAGCCGGCGGCGTGCTCTCCTGCGGCATGCCTGCGTCGTGGCTGTCGTCGTAGTTCGGATCGTCGCTCATCGCCAGCTCCTCCGTTCCGCTTCGATGGAGGGCGCTTCGACACGCACGACCTCGCGACCGCTGACCATGGAGCGGAAGTTGTTCCACCCCGCCAGCACCACCTGCGCCACGTGCACGCCGAAGAAGCCAAGAAAGCCCATCGTCACCCAGAAGTGCAGCCAGCGCGCCATCTCGTAGCCGCCGCACAGCGCTGTCAGCCAGTGCGCCTGCGTCGGCTTGTAGATGGCGAAGCCTGTCAGCAGCATCAGCGCGCCCATCACGATGCACGACGTGTACGCGATGCGCTGCGCTCCGTTGTACTTCGTCTGCGGCGGCAGTCCCTTGCGCAGATGCAGGTCGACCAGCGTCACCTGGATCGCATCCCGCAGGCTCCGCCGCTGCGGCAGCAGCAGTCGCCATTCGCCCGAAAGCCACGTGTACAGCACCCACGCGATGCCGTTCAACGCAAAGATCCACATGAAGAAGAAGTGGTATCCAAGGCCTTCGGTCACGTGGTACGGCACGTGCAACATCCTGTACAGCCAGTCGGGAAAAAAGCGGTATAGCGTGAGCTTGCCAAGCCCTATGCGGTAGACGCGATGCGGGTGCTGGTACGCGTTGTCCGAGTCGTTCCAGTAGATCAGCAGGCCGCTCCAGATCATCGTGAACAGCACCGGAAAGTTGATCCAGTGCATCCACCGAATCGCCAGCGGATGCTTACGCTCTAGCCGGACGCTGGGACCGGAGGCAATCACGGATTCGACATCGGGATCCACCGCTTCAGCTTCGTGCATCGGTCACCTTCTGCGAGGGCTGCTCTACTGAGAGACGACTGCCGATGCGCTTTGCGCGCAACGTGTGCACTATTCAAATAAGTTTGTCTGCTGCGACTCCGCAATCGTGACGCCGGGTTTGCCGCCACTGCACGCTGGGCATTTGCGCCCGTGCACGCGGATACCTGCCTCAGCATACTCGTGTCCGCAGCGATTGCACTTCAATAAATACAGATGCTGGCCCGGCAGATCGTCCGCCGCCCGGCCTGCCTTGCGCACGACCAACTGTTCGTGGTGGTTCACTGATCCCGGCTCGACGGTCACTGCGCGTGCGGTCTGCCGCGCCGCGCGCGCGGGTGCTACGTATCGCTTCAACTGCATGATCTCTAGGATAGAGAGTGAATGTCCACAGAGAAACAGTTCGATGTCATCGTGCTTGGCGCGGGTGCTGCCGGCATGTTCTGCGCGGCCCTGGCCGGCGCGCGAGGCCTGCGTGTGCTTCTGCTTGAAGCCGGTGAACGCACGGGCCGCAAGATCCTGATCAGTGGCGGCGGACGGTGCAACTTCACCAACCTGCACACCACGCCTGCAAACTTCCTCAGCGAAAACCCGCACTTTGCAAAGAGCGCGCTTGCCCGTTACACGCCTCGCGACTTTATCGCACTCGTCGAGCGCTATCGCATCCCGTACCACGAGAAGACGCTGGGCCAATTGTTCTGCGACGGCTCCGCGCAGGCCATCGTATCGATGCTGGAGAGCGAATGCCGCGATGCAAACGTCGAAACCAGGCTGCGATCACCGGTGCTGCGCGTTGCGCAGGATGGTGGCGGCTTTGTCGTCTCGACGCAGCAAGGCGATCTGCACGCGCGGTCGGTTGTGGTTGCGACCGGCGGCCTGTCCATCCCCAAGATGGGCGCAAACGGCATCGGCTACGACATCGCGCGCAGCTTCGGCCTGCGCATCGTTCCGCCCCGCGCGGCGCTTGTGCCGTTCACCTTCAGCGAAGCGGACAGCGAACGATGGGCCGACCTCTCCGGCCTCTCAACCGAAGTCGTCGCGACCGCTGTACCCACCTCGAAAGGCCGCAAGGCAGCGCCCGCGTTTCGCGAAAAGATGCTCATCACGCATCGCGGACTCTCCGGACCGGCGGTGCTTCAGATCTCTTCTTACTGGAAGCCCGGCGAGACGGTCTTGTTCGACCTGGCGCCACGCGCCGTCGTCTTCCCGCACATGGCCGTGAGCACCGGTTTTCGCGATGACAAGACCGCGCTGGAACTGCTGACCGACCGCCTGCCCGCGCGCATGGCGCACCGCTGGCTCCAGGAAAACGCTCCGCCCGACTGGAAAAACAGGTCCATCGAAAGGCTGGAAGAACGCCTGCACGCATGGCCTGTAACGCCCGCCGACACCGAAGGCTTCGCCAAGGCCGAGGTCACTGCAGGCGGAGTCAGCACCGCCGACCTCGACAGCACCACCATGCAGGCGCGCACCGTGCCCGGCCTCGCCTTCATCGGCGAAGTGGTCGATGTAACTGGCCACCTTGGCGGCTTCAACTTTCAGTGGGCATGGGCCAGCGCCTTCGCCGCAGCTGCAGCCCTCGCAGCCTAGATGACATCATCCAGTTTCGCCGACTTTGTTTTCTTCAACGGGGACCTCTGACATCTTCATCCCTCAACTGCACTCATCAGGCATTGGTTCCGCCATCAACAGTGAGATTGGCCCCAGTAATGTAGGCGGCTTCCGGGCTTGCGACAAAAGCGACCAGCGCCGCGACCTCGTCTACCGTGCCGTAACGATTGAGCGCCGTAACGGCCTTCTGCGGTGTTGCCCAGTCACCAGAAGCGGGATTGAGATCGGTATCGATCGGGCCTGGCTGAACATTATTCACCGTAATGCCGCGGCTTCCCACCTCTCTGGAAAGGCTCTGCGCAAACATCTTCACAGCTCCCTTCGTGGCCGCGTATGCCGCCAGACCTGGAGTCAGGTTACGTTCGCCCACGCAGGAACCGATCATGATGATCCGGCCGTTGTCGTTCATCTGCTTCAGCGCCGCTTGCGTCGTCACGAAAACGCCACGAATATTCAGGTTGATGACGTGATCCATCTCTTCGAGGGTCGTCTCCACAAACGGTTTCGGAATCGCTGTACCTGCATTGTTCACAAGAACATCAAGCTTACCGAGCGCACCTACGGCCTTTTCAACCGCTTCCTGCACAGCCTCCGCAGAAGACGCGTCCGCCTGAATAGCAATGGCCTTTCCGCCAGCGGCCTCAATCTCTTTCACCACGAAGGATGCGGAGCTCGCATCCTTTGCATACGTGAGAGCAATGCTGGCACCCTCTGCAGCGAGATGCTTCGCAATTGCAGCGCCGATTCCGCGCGAACCACCCGTTACCAGCGCAACCTTTCCCTTCAGTGACTGAGCCATGTCTCCTCTTTCGTATGTCGCAGATTCTGTTCCCGCATACTGCGGGACTCGTTTGCAACATATCCCGCTATGGCGCGCAATTACATTACTTTTTTAGCTTAGGAGCTATGCTTTCTGAGCAGAGGTGACTGTGGAACTGAGACATCTTCGCTACTTTGTCGCGGTTGCCGAAGCACGAAGCCTGAAGCTGGCCGCAGAAGCAAAACTGAATACGACACAGCCGTCTTTAAGCCGCCAGATCCGCGATCTCGAGGAAGAGGTCGGTACCCCGCTCTTCAACCGAGGAGCCAAGGGCGTGGAACTGACGCCCGCTGGTCGGGTGTTTCTAGATCATGCGCGTGTCATGCTCTCGCAGGCTGAGGTGGCTGTGCAATCAGCGCGGCAAATTGCGCACCCAGCTGTTCCATCGCTGTCCCTCGGCTTCATGATTGGCCACGACGCATCATGGCTCCCCGCTGCACTGAGATTGCTTCGTGACGAACTGCCAGACATCCATGTCGTGATCTCCACGCAGAACTCACCTCAGCTTGCTGTCGCTCTGCTGAACGGCGGAATCGATGTTGCGTTCCTGAGGAGAGACGACGGAAACGATGATCTTGAATATCGACTGCTGATCGAAGAATCCTTCAAAGTCTTTCTTCCTTGTAACCACCGCCTTGCTGCACAGGAATCAATAGGGCTGCAGGATATCGCGTGTGAAAAATTCATAAGCGTGTCGGGCACTGCGCTGAGTATTTCAGGAAAGCAGCCTGCGCTTCGACGGACCATCGACAGGTTCCTGAATGAAAATCGGATCGAAATCAGGCCAAGCTATGAAGTCGACAATCTTGGAGCAGTTATGTCTCTCATCGCTTCGACAGGCGGGGTGGCACTTCTGCCGCTCTATGCAAAGACGTTTCTCTCCGACTCGATCATCACACGTCCACTTAGAGGCGCGGGGCCTAAGATCGACTTATCGATTGGCTATCGAAGAGCAAACAACTCCTCTGTATTGAAGCTATTCCTATCACGCGTGGGTGAGCTGCTTTCAGAGCTTCCGGTATGAAACGCTGATCAGTCCTGATAGGTCGGCTTAGCGGAAGTTGTATCGCAGTTTCAGACGATTGTTAGTCGGACTGCCCTGGGGTTAGACTTTGGTGCGAGGTTCGACGAGGTGCGTAGTCTCTCACGATTCGCGGGCATGCTGTGCTGTTTGGCCGCTCTATGTTCTCTTACTTCCGCCGTCGCGCAGACGCAGCGTGATGGTGGCATCGGTGTCGATGGGCAGGGCCGCGAGGTGCTTGAGAGCATCCACGTGCCGCCCATTCCGCATGCGCCGTTCAGCCTGACGCTGGCTACCGAGTGGACACGGCCGCTGCTGCAGGGCGGCACCTTCACCGTCGTGAACAGCCGCCCCATCAAGCGCGACAGCAACGGCCGCATCTACGAGGAACGCTGGCTGCTGATGCCCAAGGGCAGCAACGCGCGGCCGCAGATGAGCTACATCCAGATCTACGACCCGGCCTCAGAGACGTTCCTGGAATGCAGCGTGCGCGCTCATGTGTGCGAGCTGCGCAACTGGCCCAGGACCACCACGACGGGCGAGACGCCCATCAAGACTGAATCCGGCCCTTTGCCCGGTGGGCGCGGCTATCGCAGCCGCGAAGACCTTGGCAGCGATACCGTTGCCGGCATCCCGGTTCATGCGTATCGCGACACTATCGTGATGAACCCCGGCACCATGGGCAACGACAAGCCGATGACGTACGTGCGCGATCTGCGCTATTCGCAACAGCTTGGATTCAATCTGACGTCGGTATTGCAGACACCAGCGGTAGGCGAGCAGCGTTTCACCGTTACGGAGATCACCACGACGGAACCGGAGGCCCGGTTCTTCAATCCGCCCGAAGGCTATCGCATCGAGGACAAGCGGAGCACCGCGCCGCAGCCCTGATCCGATCAGTGCACCTCAACGGACTGCAGATGGAACGTGATGGTTCCCCAGAAGAGCTTTGCCCGGATCTGCACCGGCATGTGCCGCGCGTCGTCGGTGTACCAGATGGTGATGGTGCCGCGATTCTTGACGACGCCCGCATCGGCGGTGGGCTGCACGCGGACAGTGCTGAATGTTCCCGCGGGGGTCTTGACGTCTTCCTTTGTCTCAACCTTCACGGTCACACCGACAGTGCGCATGGCATCCGCAAGCGGCAGCTTGAAGTCCTGTCCGACAACGAGGTTCTGCGAACCCACGTAGAAGATGGCGGACAGCGAATCGATCGAGCATGCCGGGATCTGCCCCTGCTGTTGCTTGGTCGTGTTCCTCGCGAGATTGTGTTCGACAAGAGCCTGCGTTCCGAGGTTTGCCGCACGTTCGGGCGTCAGCGGCGGAGCCTGCGCGCCGGGCGTAAACACCAGGTCGCTGGAGATGCGGCGGCGGCCCTCCTGCGTCTGCTTGCTGAACCCTGCGGAGCACCCGGTCACCGGGTTAAAGCTGGACTGAAAGCGATCGATCACCTGGTAGATCATGTTGGTCGCGCCAACCGTGTCAGCGGTGGCCTGCACGTGCATCAGACCGCCAGCCTGGTCCAGCTGAAAGACCGCCTTGCCCGCGGTAAAGACACGCCAGTCAACGGTGAAGGTAAGCGTCTCGTGCTGCGGAAAGCTGTAGCCGGGCATTGGCGGTGTGACTGGCGGTGCCTGCGCGGGCGGTACGCCTTCCTTCTGAGCCATGGCCGCAAAGGGCGCAACAAGCGTGGCGATCAGCAGCGCTTTTCGGAATGCATTCAAGCGGTTGTCGCCCCTCACCCTTGATCTTTTCGCAGTCGTTGCCTGCCGTTCATGCGGCGCATGCGTTGTGACGCGCGCGGAACGCATTCGAGTGACAGGCTAGCGTGCTTTGAAATGAGCACGAAGCGCGATCAACAGCAGAAGCGCGGCATACAGCGCAGCCGCGCCCATCACCGAATTGTACTCGCGGTGCCTGCGATACCGTTCCGGTGAAAACATCCCGCTTTCACCGCTTGCATTCGTCCCCGGTGTCAGCCTGGGCAACAGGCGAGGCACACGCGCAGCATAGTCATGGAAGTCCGCAAAGTTGGAACGCAGGAACTTCTCTTCTGAAAGAATCACCGGCACATAGATCACAAGGAACAACACGGCCAGCAACACTACGAGCTCCGGACGTCGCGATGCGCCCGCGAAACCAAACGCAGCCAGCATCGATCCGAGATACAGCGGATTGCGTGTGTAGGCATAAGGCCCTGTCTGCGTGAGCTCGGCATTCTTCTTGACGTAACCCGCCGCATAGCCGCGAAGCCAAAGGCCCGGCACCACCAGCAGCAGGCTCAGGGACAACGAGAGCAGCGAAGGCCTCGCACGCCAGAGAAAGACCGCTGCAAACACAAAGCCGAGCGGCACGCGAATGCGCCGAGCAATGCGTTCCCAGTTGAGTGTGGATGATCCAGCCATGCCTCTGCCATTATGCGTGAAGAGACCGGGACGACCTCGCAGCCTAAGGAATGTTCATGCCAAGCAGATCTCCGGCCGCGGCCAGCACGGCTTCGGTGGAGATGCTGGCGAGACCCGCTTCAGTGTCTGCGTGGCGGCGATGATCGGTGATGCTTTGCGCACTTCTCAGAGCGCGTGAAGGTGCGCCAAACGGCCCGTTGCGCACCGGATTGGTTGGCCCAAACAACCCGACCGTCGGGATGCCCAACGCGGCTGCAAGATGCAGTGGACCGGTGTCGCCGGCGATCACGAGCGACACGCGACGCAACAGCGCGATCAACTGGGCTACAGTGCAGTCAACCGGTTCTGCTGCACCGTCGGCCTGCTGCAACAGCGTGTCTGCGACATCATCGTGAGGACCGGCCTTGTTCACGAGCACGCGAAGTCCTGCAGACTGACATGCCCTGGCAACAGCGGCAAACTTTGCGACCGGCCACTGCTTCGCACCCCACCCCGCAGTCGGTGCCAGGAAGATGATGCGCCGTGCGTCCCCGCCGAGGGCGCCATCGCACCACTGCTCTGCCGCGGGATCATGCGGCAGGGCGACCGGGTGAGGCTGCAACGGCTGTCCGACAGCAGCAGAGGCGATCTCGACTGCCTGCTCCACCACATGCTCTGCACGCGTGGTGACGCGTTGTGTGTAGAGCCGTTCTGCAGGTGACTCGCGTGGATGCGCATTGCCGACGACACGAGTTCCGCCGCTCAGCCTTGCGACGACGGCGGAGCGAATCGATCCTTGAAGGTCGATGGCAAGGTCATACCGTTCTGCGCGCAATGCGTGTCGCAGTGAGCGCACGCTGCGGAACGTCGCGAGTGAAAATGGTCGTTTCGACCACGCTTTTGCTTCGACAAGGTGCACGCAATCGACAAGTGGCAGATCGGCTCGCCACGGTTCGTTTTCGGATCGCGCGCACAGCAGCGGCGACCAGCGCGGCTCGATGGCCCACCCGAGAAACGCACGGGGCAACGCCGCTCGCAGCGCCGCGACCGCAGGCATGCCGTGCAGCACATCGCCCATCGCTCCAACCCGCACGATGAGAATGCGAGGCTTGTCGCTGATGCTCATCGCGCACCATCGCTTCGCGGCTGCTTGCGTGGCGTGTTCAGCATCGCGATCAGCTGCGCAACGCATGACTGTTCGTTTTCGATCAGCACTGTCACATCGCTCACCGCAAGCGGACCCGCTTTCGCCAGCGCAAGCCGCATCGCGGGCGTCAGCTTTACAGCGTCTTTGGCAGTGGCCACGAATCCGTCAGCCCTTGCAGCGACGGCGCGTTTCATCAAGCCTGCAATGAGGGCATCGTCATAGCGCTGGTGATCGCGCAAGGGAAACATTGCCGCCGGCGTGACGCCCTGCTCATGGAGCGAGGTGCGAAAGCTCTCAGGCCGGGCGATACCGCAGAAGGCGAGCGGACGTGAAGACGGAGTTCCCTCGACGAACGCAAATCGCCTCTGCGTAATCCAGACCGACGGCATAGCCGACCCTCTGAACAGACGTTGCAACACGGGCTGCAGCGTGGTCTCTTCTTCACGTCGGAGCACGATGACGTCTGCCCGGCGCAACGCTCGCAAAGGTTCGCGCAGGTTGCCCGCTGGCAGCAGGATGTCAGCAGCATCCTCTGCCGTGAACAGGACGATGTCGACCGCGCGGGCGAGCTGTCGATGTTGGAACCCATCGTCCAGCAGGTGCACCGCAGGCTTGCGGTTGTCGCGGGTGGTGCGGCGGTCCGTCTCCGCCATGCGACCGGCAAGGAAGCGCTCACGCGCGACATACACCGGGCAGGACAGCCGCCGGGCAATCAACAGCGGCTCATCACCGAACTCATCCGCACTGCCCTCCTGCTTCACGCGCAGACTCAGGTTAGATCTGCGCCCGTGACCTCGCGAAAGCACATCGATACCATAGCCCGCGCGCCGCAACACCTCGCCCAGAGCGATGGCGAGCGGTGTTTTGCCAGCGCCTCCAACCGATAAGCTGCCGACGCTCACGACCGGCTGCTCCAAGTGTTTCGCACGCTCAGGATGCCGCGCGAAGCTACGGGCTTTCCACGCGACTCCCGCGGCGGACAGGGGCACCAGCGGCAGCAGCCAGGGCCGGCGCACGCTCATTGCGAACGCTCCTTCAGCAGAGCCAGAAGGGCGGCAACGGTGCGAGCCGTCGCGCCGGCTTCGCTTGCGAAGAAGTCGCGGGAACGCTGCCGCTGCTCTTCCGGAACGTCCTGGGTCAACGACGTTGTCAGCGTGTCGCCAAGTGTCTTCGCGTCCACGATCGTGATGATACGAGCGGCCTGCATGCCTGCGACAACGCCGCGGAAGTTCTGGTAAGAAGGGCCCATGATCACCGGCACGCCAAACTGCGCGGGTTCCAGTGGATTCTGCCCGCCGTGAGGAACCAGGCTGCCTCCTACAAACGCGACCTGCGCAAGGGAGTACAAGGCTGAAAGCTCCCCAACCGTGTCAATCAGCAGCACGTTGCCTGCTCCGATCGGCTCAGGCGAAAGTCGCCATGCACTCAGCCTGAGCGTTGCCACCTGGCGCTCTGCCGCAAGCTGCTCCACCTGCGGCACGCGCTCGGGATGGCGAGGCGCCAGGATCATCACCTGCTGACCGGGAACGAAGCCGCGAACGCAATCGAGCAGCAGCGTCTCCTCGCCTTCGTGAGTGCTGCCGCACACGATCGGCTTTGTATGTGCCGGTAAGTACCTGCGGACCAGGTCAGTCAGCGGTGTTTCGTTTTGCACGCGCACGTCGTACTTCAGGTTGCCGACACTGCGGACGCGATCCGCAGGCGCACCGATGCTGACCCACCGCCGGGCATCTTCGCCGCTCTGCGCCAGCAGCATCGAAACACGCCGCAGCAGAGGACGCCACAGCATGAGGAGCGCCCTGTAGCGCGGCAGCGACCGGTCGCTCACACGTGCGTTTACGACAGCAACCGGCACGCCCGCGCGGTCACACTGCACCAGCATGCGAGGCCACAGTTCGCTTTCCATCAGAATGACGAGGCTTGGCCGCAACACGCGCAGATAGGCTCGTACGGCAAATGCGAAATCCAGCGGATAGAAGAAGACTCGGTCCACGCCGAAGCGGTCCCGCGCCACCTGCTGGCCGGTCGGCGTCGTCGTGGAGATAATCACTGCGTACCCAGGCAGCGCCGTTTCCAGTTCCGCGATCAATCGCGTCGCTGCCAACACTTCACCGACGGAAACGGCGTGCAACCAGACTACCGGCCTGCCCTGCACAAAGGCGGAAAGTCGCGCGGGCACGGCTCCCAGGCGATCGCGCAGACCCTCGCGGTAGCGGCGCTGCCGCAGCATGCGCCACCCCCAGACCGGCGCCGTAACCGCCAGGGCGACCGTGAGCGCGAGACTGTAGAGAAGCATCATTCGTGCGTGTTGGCTCTCCTGATCTGCTGCGGACGGGCAAGCCCACTTTACCCTCTCGGGCGCGCCGACTGATAATGGCGGCACGGTATGTGCGACCGCGTGGTCCCATCACGGCACACATTCGTCTCAACGATATGCGTCATTTGTCTCTCACTTTCGCTGTCGCCCTGGCCCTCTGCTTGACAGGCGCGGCACCGTCTGCGTTCGCCGCCAAGAAGGTCGCGCCGCCCGCGCTCGCAGCGTCCGCGTATCCCGCGCATGACACGCATGAGAAGGAACACGTCACCATCGGCGTCGAGCCGTTCGACACGCGTGCGAAGGGCGAGTTCTTTCGCAATGACTACGCGGGCCACAGCATTCTGCCGGTGCGCCTCGTCATCCAGAACGACAGCGACAGCCCGCTCGATCTGAACCAGGCACGCATGCAGTTCATCGCGGCCGACGGCACCAAGCTGCCCGCGGCCACGCCCGAAGAGCTCAATCGCCGCCTGTTTCGCTTCACCGACATCAAGCAGAAGCGCATTCCGGGGACGCCGATCACCTACAGGCCCACGCCAGTCGACAAGAAGATTCTGGATGACGACAAGGACTTCTCGTTTTCGCAGACGACCATTCCGCCGCATACCAGCGCCAGCGGATTCCTCTTCTACGACATCAAGGAAGTCGACGATCCACCGCTGAAGGGCGCGGAGCTATACGTCAAGATGATCCATGCCAAAGACGGCAGCAAGGATACCGAACTGTTCGGCTTCAGCGTGCCATTCGATAAGTTCCTCGCCGCTGAGAAGTCGAAGAAAGACGCCGACAAGGCAGCGTCGAGCGCGAAGGAAGCTGCCGCCAGCAAAGCCACGGACAAGCCGTCTGACAAGGAGAGTCAGTGAAGGCTGCAGCAGCCACGTCGCTGACGATTCGAGAAGCGGTTCCTGCGGACGTGCCGGAGATTCTCGCACTCATCCGAGACCTTGCGATCTACGAAAAAGAGCCTGACTCCGCCGTCGCGACCGAAGCAGATCTGCTGCGCGACGGCTTCGGACCCGAGCCATTTTTCCGATGCATCATGGCCGAGTGGGATGGCGCCGTCGCGGGCTTTGCGCTGTATTTTTTCCAATACTCCACCTGGGAAGGCCGCCCCGCGCTGTATCTCGAAGACCTGTTCGTGCGCGAAGCCTTTCGCAAGCGCGGCATCGGGGTTGCACTCTTCCGTCGGCTGGCGCAGATCGCGGTCGAACGCCACTGCACACGTTTTCAGTGGGAGTGCCTTGACTGGAACCAGCCCGCGCTCGACTTCTACGAGACTACCGGCGCAAAGGTATTGCGCGAGTGGCTGAACCTGCGCGTCACCGGGGACGCGTTGCACAGGCTTGCCGGCGAGCTGGTCTAGGCGCCTTCTACCGCGGCAGAGCGAACGCCACATACGCTCCGTGGATCGGACCGGCCGGTGGTGCGGGAGCGGCTCCTGGCAGCGTGATGACAGGCGTTTTCGCAGCGGCGCAGAAGACGACGTACTGGCGTCCGCCCACCTGGTAGACCGCGGGCATGCCCTCAAGCGCTGCGCTCACCTCGTGTTCCCACAGCACCTTGCCGGTACTCGCATCGATCGCGCGCACCTTGCGGTCGTGCGTGCCTGTGAAGATGAGGCCACCCGCCGTGACGACAGGCCCGACTTTAGGAAACTGCGCGCCGGTGTTCGTGATCCCCTTCGCGGCCAACTCCGGCACTTCGCCCAGCGGGATCTTCCATCGCACCTCGCCGGTGTTCAAATCGTAGGCGGTCAGCGTCGTCCACGGCGGAGCAATCACGGACAGGCCGCTCTTCGCATACATGAAGCCGAAGCCGCTGCGATAGTGCAACGCCGCTGGATCTCCGCTGGCCACGCCCGGTGTGATGACACGCGGCGCGCCGGGGTTCTTGAGGAACGCCAGCAGGTTGTCCACATCGGGCGTGCTCAACGAACCGAACGCCGGCATCTGGTTTTTGCCGTAGCGGATGGTGTCGAGGATCTGCGCATCGGTGAGCCGCGCGTTGATGTTGACCAGCGTGGGGATGACCGGGTTGTGCCCCTCACGCTCGGTGCCGTGGCAGACGCTGCAGTTCGTCGCGTACACGCCGCTGCCGCGGGCCTCGGGCGTGGTGCCTGTCGGCGGCAGCGGAGGCAGACTCAGCTTCAGCATTGCGGGCAGGTCTTTCGACACGACATAAAGATAGCCATGGTCCGGATCGATGGCGCTGCCTCCAAAGTTCACACCGCCGTTGTTACCAGGCATCTCGACCGTGTCTTCGGTAGAAGGAGGCGTGTAGATGCCGTCGTTGCGCGCTGCATCGATCTGCTTGCGCAGAGCCTCCTGCTCGGCGGGTTCGAGGTACGGGCTGAGATCCTTCGAGGTGAACGCCTGGCGGCCAAACGGCGCGGGCTTCGATGGGACGGGCTGCGTGGGCGAGGCGTGTTCGCCCGGCATCGGCGATGGCGGCACAGCCTTCTCTTCGATGGGCCACAACGGCTTGCCCGTGACGCGGTCAAACACCCACAGGTAGCCCGTTTTACTGGTCTGCGCGACGATGTCGACGCGCTTGCCATTATGCCGGACCGTCGCCAGCATCGGCGTGTTGGGGTTGTCGTAATCCCAGATGTCGTGGTGGACCATCTGGTAGTACCAGATCAGCTTGCCAGTGCGCGCATCGAGCGCCAGCAGGCAATTGCCAAAGAGGTTTGAACCGGTCCGGTTGGCTCCGTAGAAGTTGTACTTGGGGCTGGCCGTGGGCACAAAGAGCATGCCGCGCTTCACGTCGAGCGCCATGCCGCTCCATGCATTCGCTCCGCCAACAGACTTCCACGCATCCTTCGGCCAGGTGTCGTAGCCTGTCTCGCCGGGGTGCGGAACGGTGTGGAACGTCCACGCGAGCTTGCCAGTCACAATGTCAAAGGCGCGCACATCGCCCGGACCCGACGCGTACTCCTCGTTGGTGGCCGAGCCGAAGATGACCAGGTTCTCGAAGACACGCCCGGGATTATAGGACTGCACCAGGGTCAGCTTGGCTGCTTCACGTCCCATGCCCTCTCGCAGGTCGACGGTGCCGTTCGTGCCAAAGGTCGTTATGGAGTCGCCGGTGACGGCGTCGATCTCCTGCAGGCGATTGTCCGCGGCAAAGATCAGCCGGTGATCTTTGCCGTCCGCAGACTGCCAGTAGGTAAGCCCGCGATTGGTGATCAGCGGCGTGCGCGTATGCACCTCGTGCACCCAAAGCTGTTTGCCAGTGGCTGCGTTGATCGCGGTGACGCTGTTGTTGTGCGCCAGCACATACATGGTGTCACCGATCACCAGCGGGTTGAAGACGTACGCGCGGTCGTCCGCGGTAGAGAAGGTCCATGCCTGCTGCAGCTTGCTTACGTTCGCCTTGTTGATCTGCGTCAGCGAGGAATACTGCGTGCCATCCTCTGACCCGCCATAGGCGTTCCATTGCGCATGCACCGCGTCAGCAGCAGGCTTGCTCGACTGCGCACTCGCGGAGAGCGCCGGGAAGAGCGACACGGCTGCCAGGGCGAGACGCAGCGAAGAAGCGAGACGAAAGCGTGAGGACATACTGTTCTCCAGAGATCTTCAGTTTTTCAGGCTGCGAAGCCCGCCTGTTTGCGAGCGCGAAACAGCGCTCCATCAATTGGGTCGCATACTCCATCCATAGGCGCGACCTGCGGAAATTCGCTCTGCACTGCTGCGATCAAAGAGCTTCGAACCGCCGGCACGTTCTGCAGGATGCTGCCGGTAAACGCGAGCGGCGGAGAAAAGTCCTGGCCGCCCGGCATGGTGCGCATGCGCCGAATCAACAGCCTGACCAGGTAGGCGAGTTCTTCCCCCTCGCGATGCAGCACCTCCTGCGCCACGGCGTCGCCACGCTCCGCGCAGGCCACGACGAGGTGCGTCAGGCGAGAGGTGTCGGGCATGGGCGATGCGTTGGCGAACTCGATCAGCATCTCGATCGAGGGCAGCTTCCAGAAGTCGAGCACGGCCTCGCGAAGCAGTGTCGTGCGGTCCTGGTCCATCGCAAGAAAGATGGAGCGCAGGGCACGCACACCGATGGCATGGCCTGAGCCCTGGTCCGACAAGACCGGGCCGTAGCCGCCGCATGTCGTCACTTCGCCTGCCCGTGTGCGCCCGGCCACGTTCGATCCCGTACCTGCAAGCGCCAGCACACCGGGGCCGCCAAAGAACGCGCCATCCAGCGCGATCTGCACGTCGCCCAGCAGCAGCAGGCTGCCGCCCACACGCGCAGCGAATTCGTGGCGCAGCCAGTCGGCAACCAGCGGCACCGACTCGCCCGCGGTGCCGATGCAGGTCTGCGTCACCGCCGACATGGGCACGCCGCTCTGCTGTGTCAGCGACGCGAGTCCCTGTTCCAGGTTGGCCGCAGCAGTCGCAGCATCGGCGCGCATGCGTTTGATGGTGCCGGTTCGAACGCGTGCCAGTGTCCGGGTCTCATCGGCCAGGACGTAGTCCGCCTTGGTGCCGCCCGCGTCAATCGCGAGGAAAAATGCCATGCTCAAACTCTTCTTCTTAGTCCTGATCTCGATTCAGCGCAGTGGGTTGAGACACGACGAACCCGTTGTGTCTCGCTCGCTCTCCTCGAACGATATATCCTTTGTGCATCTCATCACGTATCCGCGGAGCGCCAGCGCATGCTCGATCACACAGCAGTCTCGATTTCCCGTCGCGCCGTTTGCCGCACAGGCAAGCTGGCGCGTGTTGCGCGGCTTGCCGCATGCCTCGCGCTGATCACAGCAGCCGGCGCGCAGCAGGTGCCAACCAGCACGTCGAGGGTCACGGCGCAGACTACGCCGGGCGCACCCCGACCCAAGCTGCCGGGCAATGACTGGATCCAGCTTTTCAACGAAAAAGACCTGACCGGATGGACGCCGATCGGCGCCGAAAGCTGGACCGTGGAAGGCGACGGCATCCTGCACGGCAAGGGCCTGACCAAGGCCTACGGCTACCTGCAGACGGACAAGGACTACAAGGACTTTCAGCTGTCGCTGCGCTTCAAATGCGTTGGAGACGGCAACAGCGGCGTGTTCTTTCACACCGGCTTCAAGGGCGTGGACGCAACGCAGGGCATGCAATTTGAGATTGACTGCACCATGATGCACCACACCGCAGGCGTGTATGCCGAGGACGGCCGCGGCTGGGTGGTATGGCCCGCGCCGGAGAACGAAGGCGTCGTCCGCAAAGGTGAATGGAACGACTACCTGGTAGAGGTGGTCGGTAATCGGTACCGCTCGCGCCTGAACGGCGTGCAGATGGTCGACTTCACCGATCCCAAGCCCGGGGCGCCCGATGGCACCATCGCGCTGCAACTGCATGCGGGCGGCGCGGGAAATATGCAATTTAAGGACATCTGGATCCGCGACCTTTCGCACCGCTAACAAAAGACCATACGAAGCGTTGTATCGAGAGAGGTGCGCATCGACAACCCGATGCGCAATCTGGAATCATCCTTCGAGTGATTCGCCACTGTATTGCCTGCTCTGCCGTCCCGAGGAACCATGATCGCAAGAAATCGTTTTGCCCTGACCGCCGCGGTACTGCTTGCGCTGCCGGTAGGGCTCGCCTATCGAAGCCTAGCGCAGCAGCACATCGAGACTTCGTCCTTCAACTCCGCGCCCATGCGGCCGCCCGAGGACCCGAAGGTCGTCGCGCGCGGCAAGGCGGTGTATGACAAGTCCTGCGCGTCCTGCCATGGCAGCGACCTGCGCGGCAGCACGTCCGGCAATCCGGACCTGCTTCGTTCACAGCCCGGTCTGACGGACAAGCATGGCGAAAACCTGGTGCCGATCATGCTGGGCACCGCTCCTGATTTTGCCAACCACAAGATCGCGATCAGCAATGATGACGCCCTTGCGGTTGCCGCGTATGTGCGCAGCATTCTCGCCCAGATCGGCAGCCAGGGACGGCCGCCAGGCGAATCGTCCCGCTCGCCCAACATCCTGGTAGGCGATGCCACGCAAGGCCAGCAGTACTTCACGGCACACTGCGCCAGCTGCCACTCCGTCGACGGCGACTTGAAGGGCTTCGGCAAGAAGGTCTCCACGCCAAAGGCCCTGCAGTCGGCATGGCTGCGTGGAACCCATCTCGGCGTCACACCGCCGGCCATCACAGCGACGGTGACGGAGGCGGGCAAGCCCGAGATCAAGGGCGAACTGATTCACATCGACGACTTCCTGGTGACGTTGAAGATGCAGGATGGCTCGACGGCTACCTTCCGCCGGAGTGGAGCAGTGCCCAAGGTCGTGGTCCACGACCCGCTGGAGGCGCACCGCAACCTGCTGCCTACCTACTCTGACAAAGACATTCACGACGTAACGGCGTACCTGGTGACCCTGAAGTGATGGCTCGAACCGTTCTTTCCCTTGCTGCTGCCTTGCTGCTGGCTCCGCTGGTGCCGGCACAGAACGTGTCCAACGACGACCTGTCAAAGCCGCTGAGCCAGTCATGGCTAAGCTACAGCGGCGACTACACGGCCAAGCGTTACAGCTCCCTGACCGCTGTCAACCGTACAACGGTCAAGGAACTTTCGCTGGGATGGACTGCGAAGTTGAGCGGCGGTGACGATCCGACGCCGTTGACCGGCTACAGCCGCGTGCGTTCACCGCTGATCGTCGGCGGCGAAGGTCCAGGCGGTTTCCCGAGCCGTGGCGGCTCCATCAAGGGCACCATGCTGATGAACAACGGCGTGCTGTACGCGACGATGCCCGACAACGTGTGGGCGATGGACGCGCGTACCGGCGAAGTGCTGTGGCACTACTTCTGGAAGACTCGCGGCGGCACCCACATTGCCAATCGTGGCGTCGGCCTGTATAAGGACTACGTCTTCTTCGAGACACCGGACGACTACCTCGTCTCACTCGACGCCAAGACCGGCAAGGAACGCTGGCATAAGATGATCGCGCCGGTCGAAGGCGGCTACTTCGCCACGCCCGCGCCCATGATCATCAAGAACCACGTGCTCGCCGGCGTTGGCAACGATCTGGATTCGCCGAGCTACCTGAAGTCCTTCGACCCCGAAACCGGCGATCTGCAGTGGACCTGGTACGTCACGCCGCAGAAGCCCGGCGATCCCGGCCTGGATACGTGGAAGAGCCTGGATGCGGCGCGGCACGGCGGCGGCGGCACGTGGATGGCCGGGTCCTATGATCCGGAGACGAACCTCTACATGCTCGGCACGGGCAACCCCACGCCTTCGTGGATGACGGGTATGCGCGGCGAGGGAGAAAACCTGTACACCTGCTCGCTGGTCGCACTGGACGTGGATACCGGCAAGATGAAGTGGTACTACTCCACCTCGCCGCACGACACGCACGACTATGATTCGGCGCAGGTGCCGGTGCTGGTCGACGGCGTGTTCAAGGGCCGCAAGCGCAAGCTGGTAGTAACTGCGGCCCGCAACGGCTACTTCTTTGTTCTGGACCGTGTCACGGGCGAGCACCTGATCACGACCAAGTACGGTGAAGACACCAACTGGGCCGAGGGCCTGACGCCGCAGGGCGGACCAAAGGTCAATCCGGAGAAGGACGCCTCGATCGGCGGTACGCTCATCTCGCCGACCTCTGGCGGCACGGTCAACTGGCAGCCGCCGGCCTACTCACCACAGACCGGCCTGCTCTACCAGTACGAGGCGAATGGCTTCGAAGAGGCCTACCTGGTCGATCCTGATCCCCGCGGCTCCATCGGTCTGGGCGGACGCGATGAAGCGCCCGTAGGCACCACAACCAGCTTTCTGGACGGCATCGACTACACCACCGGCAAGGCACGCTGGCGGCACAAGCTGTACACCGGCAACTTCGGCGGCGGCGGCATCCTGGCGACGGCGGGCGGCGTGGTGTTTACCGGCGACGGTGCCGGCAACCTGGCGGCGTTCGACGCGACAGACGGCAAGGCGCTGTGGGGAACGCGCATCGGCAACATCAGCAACGCACCGCAGACGTACATGCTTGACGGGCACCAGTACGTCATCGCGGCCGCAGGCGATACGCTGTACTCGTTCATCCTGAACTAGTAGATCAAACCAGGTAACGCCGTCATCTCTAGCAAAGCGAAGGGATCTGCTTCTGGTCAGCCTCCAGGGCTAACAAGAAGCGGATCCCTTCACTGCGTGTTCGGATGACAGGCGTTAGTACGTTAAAGCGCGGCCATCACCTCGCGGTAAAGGTACTTCGCACCCTCAATCCCGTCCCACGGGCCCTCTTCGTACTCCAGCGCAAAGACGCCGTCGTAGTTGTTGTTCAGCATGATTCGCACGTTGCGCTGCACATCGATGTGACTGTCTGGCGTACCACCGATGCCGTCCCAGCGATTCCAGTACTTGGCATGCACCGTTGTATGCGCGTAGGGCGCAACGTCGTTCAGCGCGTGGTACACGAGATATTTGTGCTCCCAGTTGCCGAAGTCAGGCGATGCCTCGCAGAAGCGGCTGTTCACCTCTTCGATGATGATGCGGATGTTGATCGGGTTCGCGGTCAGGCCCCAGTGGTTTTCCAGCGTGACCCTGACGCCGACCTTCTCGCCGTAGTCCGCCATCTCTTTGAACGACTCGATGCATTGGCTGAGATACTTTTCGATCTCCGGGTTCTTGGGATAGCTGCTTGGGTCGGGATTCGGCCACGGCGCAATGCGTGGTCCGCCGCTGTTCACGCGCATGGACTTCGCACCAAGCACAGCCGCAGCGTCCAGCCAGTTCTTCGCCACCTGCACGCCGGCCTTGCGCCGCGTATCGTCCAGCTCGCAGATGTCGCGCGGTGCATTGTTCGAGATGTGGTGTGCGAACACGCCCTCTTTGACCTGGGTGTTCGCCATCTTCTCAAGCCATCGCTTGCTGCTGGCGGTGGTCGGGTCGAACTCCATGTTGTCGCGCGGCTTGCCGTCGTAGCCGTAAATCGTGCCCTTCACAAACTGGCTGTCATCGTCTCGGTCGCCGAACAGCGTCGACCACAGATCCATGCGCGTGACACCGGGAAAGGTCTTCTTCGTGAACGCGGGAAAGTCCAGCAAAGCGATCTCGCCGTACTTTGCCCTCATCTGCGCGAGCGTGGCCGGATCACTCAGCATGTTGCCGCGAGCCTTCATGATGAACCGGATCGGATAGCTGTTCGAAGCGATGCGATGCACCTTCTCCGCGTCTGTCAGCGGACGGGTCACACCGGCATGCGTCAGCGGTTCAGGCGTGGTTGCCTGCTGCTGCGCCGCGGCATCGCCCAGCGACGAACCGATAAGCGCACCACTGGCGACCGTGCCCATCGCGCTGCGGAGGAAGTTGCGGCGGTCGAGCGAGCGTTGAGACGTTTCACTAGCCAAATCGGTTCTCCTTTGATCGTTGTGAGTCTTGCTGCCTGCGTTAATGAATCTCAACCTGCCACTGCTGCAGCCGGGCCATCGCCAGTCGTATATCATCCGCCCTCTGCAGGGTGTCCGGTTCTTCGCGTTCGATCGCGAGCAGACCGGTGTAGTGCATCGCGCGCAGCTGCCGCAGGAACGCCGGGAAGTCGACATCGCCCATGCCAAGCGCAACCTCTGAACCAAGCTTGCCGCTGCCCGGCTCGGGCGGCGTGCCGTCTTTGCAGTGAACGGACAGGACGTGCGCGCTCAGCCGCTTCAGCGCCTCAACCGGGTCGCCGAGACCGTACATCACCAGGTTCGCAGGGTCGAAGTTGACCTTTAGATTCGAGCGGCCGACGTCCCGCAGAAACCCGAGCAGCGTCTCTGCCGTCTCCTGCCCGGTCTCGAGCGCAAAATCCTGCCCGTTTGCCGCGCAATGATCGCAGATCGTCCGGGCAACGTCGCAAAGCTCCTGGTACAGCGGCAAGGACGTATCGCCGGGAACGAACCCGATGTGACAAGAAAGTGCCCGAATGCCAAGCTGTGCACCAAAGTCTGACACGGCACGCGTGCGCGCAATCCGCGGCTCGCGCAGATCCGCGTTGGTAAACCCCACCGTGTCATGCACCAGCTTCACGCTGGAGTAGTCCTCGCCCTCGTACGCGCAGACAACAGAGGTCAGCGCAATGTCCTGTCCATCCAACGCTGCCTTGAAGTCCTGTGCAGCGCCCTCGAGCGGATACGCCGGCGGTATGCCCAGCTGCCCCGCGTGCAGGCTGAAGGTCTTCAACTGCTCCAGCGTTTCCGCTGCATTCTTCTCTGCCCAGAACACCAGGCCGATCTCCATAGGCTCTACGGTTGCCATGCAAACTCCTCTCCGTTGCTGTCTCGCGAGGTGCGCAGCAGTGTTGCCAGCCGGACCGCGCGTGCCGAATCCTGCGGAGGGCACTGTTCCGGCATGGCGCCCGTCCTGCAGCATTCGACGAAGTACCCGATCTCATCGTGATAAGGATCACCCTGCGGAATCGCCGCAGGCTCTTCTGTATCGTCCCGCATGATGTTCAGCTTCTCGCCCGCAAAACTCAGTTTGACGCTGCCGGTCACAATTTCGAAGCTCTGCGAAAACTCGACCTCAGGCTGACGCCACCCGCCGACTACCTTCACATCGAGATTGTCCTCGTAATGAAGTGTCGCGTTCATCGTGTCGATTGCGCCGTCGCTCACCGCACTCGCAGACACAGGCTGGCCAAAGAGCGCCAGCGCCATATCGATGTCATGGCACAGTAGATCGAGGAGTGCGCCTCCACTCTGCTCCGGCTTGAGCAGCCATCCGCCCCACTGCGGATATCCCGTGCTGCGGGTCAGCGTGGCCGCCGTCACCGTACCCCGGCCGCGCTCACGCACGAAGTGCAACGCAAAACGATACGGATACATGAAGCGCAGCACCTGCGCCACCATGAACGTCTTTCCAGCGTGTTCCGCCGCCTGCAGCACTTCATCGCACTCCGCAGGGGTAAGCGCCATTGGCTTCTCGCACAGCACATGCTTGCCATTTGCGAGCGCGGCCAGGATGACCTCACGATGCATCGGCGTTGGCAGGCAGATATCGACGGCATCGATCGATGGATCATCGACCAGCGTGCGCCACTCAGGCAACCACGGCACATCGTCGGGCAGTGCTCCGCTCTCAAGCTTCAGGTTGCCGCGCGGTGTTGCGTCGGGTGATGGCCTCGTGCGCGTTGCGACCCCTGCGACTCTAACGCCGTCGATCTTGCGCATGGCAGCGAGGTGCGCCGCGCCCATAAAGCCATAGCCAAGCAGGCCGATGTTCATCCGGTACTCTCTTCTAACGTTGAGGCGTTGGCGTGACACACGAGGGCGGCAGCGTCGAAGCTGCCCAGGGGCGCTGGCCGGAGAATATCAAAGTTGACGCAACGGTGGGCCCGGGTCGGCGCGATGGTGCGGGCCGCCCGCGACAGTGGTATCGTGAGCGCGATGCCACAGAGCTTGAACATGCCAACGAAACCGCTGCAGTCCGAACCGATGAACCCTTCCATACCGCGGCGCGATTTCGTGAAAGGTGCAGCGATGGCGCTGGCCGGCGCGGCTTGTGCAAGCGGCCTTGCAGCGCAAGCGGCCACACCCGCCAAGCGCACCTACGCACCCATGGCGCTCGGCCTGCTGATCAAGCCGTTTCCGAACCCCGAAGAGAAAATTGCGCTGGTCGGCAAGCTCGGCTTTCCCACCTGCTTCCTGTCGCTGGATGGCTACATAGGCAACTTCACGCCTGCGCTCACGAAACAGTTCGCGGCCCTGTTCGACCGCTACAACGTGGTACCCACGGCAGCCGAAGTCGTCTACCCGCAGCCGCTCAAGTGGAACTTCGTCGAAGGTCCGGCGACCATCGGCATTGTGCCTCGCGCCTATCGCGCCGCGCGCATGGACGCGTTGAAGCAGTGCTCCGACTTCGCCGCGACGCTCGGCATCGGTCTGGTGCAGACGCACTGCGGCTTCATTCCCGAGGATCCAAAGGACCCGCTCTATGCCGAGTCAGTCGCGGCAATACACGATCTCGCCGTGCACTGCGCCGGCAACGGCCAAAGCTTCCTGATGGAGACCGGCCAGGAGACGCCCACCACCATGTCGCGCATGATCAAGGATGTGAACCATCCCGCGCTCGGCGTCGGGCTCGATACGGCCAACCTCATCCTCTACGGCAAAGCCAACCCGGTGGACGCGCTCAAGGTGCTCGGCCCGCACGTGCAGGCCACGCATGCCAAGGACGGCCGCTGGCCCACCGACCCGGACAAACTGGGGCAGGAAGTACTCATCGGCCAGGGAGAAGTTGATTTCGCCAAGGTGCTTGCCGGTCTGCACGCGGCAGGCTACAAAGGCGCAATCACCATCGAACGCGAAACCTCCGGCCCACAGCAGGTCGCCGATGTGAAAGGGGAAAAGCTGTACCTGGAGCGCATTCTGTCGGGGATCAAGGCTGGTTAGTAGACCTGCTGATTGGAGTCAAACATTGAACACGAGTAGCCGCGGCGTAGCTCGCCGCCTTATCAGCGGTGTCCGCATCCTTTCATGTGCGGCGATGGTATGCGCGTTGCCCTACGCCCCGGCGCAGGTGCAGTATGTTGACCCCACCATCGGCAACGTCGGCATACTGCTTGAGCCGACCCGTCCTGCGGTGTATCTGCCGCACAGCATGGTGCGTGTCTATCCAATCCGCAAAGACGCCCTTAGCGACCAGATCGATTCGTTTCCACTGACCATCAGCTCGCACCGCATGCGTGAGCTGTTCAGCATCATGCCCGGCACCACGTCTCCGGCTGCCTACGATCAGGAGCAGACAACTCCTTACTACTATTCAACGCGCTTCGACGAATCGCTTATCCAGACGGAGTTTTCTCCGAGCGAACGTTGCGGGTATTTCCGCTTCACCTTTCCTGATGGCAGGGCTGGTGTTTCACTCGCAAACAGGCTGAAAGGTGAGGTGCGAGCGCAGGACGGCGCATTAGTCGGCGAAGAAAACTTCGACGGCATGAAGGCATACTTCTACGGCGAGTTCAGCGCCCCTGTGACTTACTCCGCTGAAGACACAAAGAACGGAAAGCGAGTCACTGCCGTGGCGGCAAATACTAAGTCGCTGGACTTCCGCTACGGTGTCTCATTTATCAGCATCGAACAGGCACAGAAAAACCTGAGGAAGGAAATACCCGCATGGGGACTGGCAACCATCAGCGATGCAGCGAAAGCGCGATGGAACCAGACACTTGGTCAGGTTGCCGTTGAAGGCGGCACAGAGACGCAGCGCAGAGTCTTCTATACCGCGCTGTATCGCAGCTCTGAGCGCATGGTGAACATAACGGAAGATGGCCGCTACTACAGTAACTTCGACCACAAAGTCCATCAGGACTCGCGGCCCTTTTATGTTGATAACTGGCTGTGGGACACCTACCGCGCGCTGGAACCGTTGCAGACTCTGCTGAACCCCGACATGGAAGCGGACAAGATCCAGTCCTATGTGCGCATGTACCAGCAGTCGGGCATCATGCCGACCTTTGCAACCGTAAGTGGAGACTATCCCTGCATGAACGGCAATCACGCCGCGGCATGGTTTGCTGACGCGTGGTTTAAAGGTATTCATAATTTCGATTTACCCAGCGCCTACGAAGGTGTGAAGAGGCGATCGCTGGAAGTAACCATGCTGCCATGGAGCCTTGCGCCTAGAGGCCCGCTTGATGAGTTCTACTCCGCTCATGGCTACATGCCCGCATTGCGTCCGGGCGAAAAAGAGACGGTTCCCGGTGTAAGTCCGTCCGAGCGGCGTCAGCCTGTACCTGTCACGCTCGGCAACAGCTTCGACGACTGGAATATCGCGCAACTCGCCCGCGTGCTGCATAACTCGCAGGACCAGGCTTTCTTTATGCAGCGGGCGGCCAACTACAAGAACGTGTTCCGTGTCGATAAGGCACTCATGTGGCCCAAGGATTCCCATGGCGAGTGGATTGAGCCGATGGACCCCAAGTTCGATGGAGGTATGGGTGCCCGTGATTACTACGACGAAAATAACGGCTACACCTACACGTGGGACGTTGCACATGACTTTAACGGCTTGATCGCGCTGATGGGCGGCACCGCAAAGGCCGAGGCAAACCTCGATCAGCTTTTCCGCGAGCCACTCGGCCGCTCGAAGTATGCGTTCCAGGCGAAGCTGCCTGACTCTACCTCCATGGCCGGCCAGTTCTCCATGGGCAACGAACCGAGCTTTGCAATCCCCTATATCTATGACCGGCTCGGCGCGCCATGGAAGACGCAGAAGCGCGTCCGCATGTTAGTGGAGTCGTTCTTCCCCGACTCGCTGGAGGGCATACCGGGCGACGAAGACGGCGGCGGCATGAGCGCCTTCGTGGTGTTCACGATGATGGGGTTCTATCCCGTGACGGCAGGTGTGCCGGTCTACGACATAGGCAGTCCGGTGTTCAGCAAGGTCACCATTCACCTGAGAAACGGACATGACTTCGTCATCACAGCACGCGACACCTCGCGTGATAACAAGTATGTCACCGCTGTTCGGCTGAACGGCAAGCCGGTCGATCGCATCTGGTTCCGTCACGCTGACATCATGAACGGAGGCACGCTCGACCTCACGATGAGCAACATGCCGAACCCCGGGCTCGGGTCATCTCCGGCCAGCTTTCCGCCGGCATCCATGCAGGTGCATCCCGAAGACTATGCCTCTCCCTCGCATTAGCTCCGGCTCGCCTTACTGCTTCGCAACATCGATCATGTTGTCATCGGAAATGCGGTCGACCAGCTTGTTGTACGGATCGATACCGGCGCGTGTGGGCTGCTGGTCCACCACGAAGGTGTAGGTTGCGTGCTCTGCGGTCATGCGTTCGCGTCGCATGCTCAACGGCTTCTCCTCGTCTTTCTTGCCGGTAAACACACCAACCTCAATCAGGTCGTTCAGCGGCATGGGCGATTCCACACCGTTGCCGTCGGCCTGCGCCTTGCGTGCCTGCACCTCGAGCGTGACGTGGTACTTGCCATCGGCTTGCTTCTGCCACTTCGCGCTGATCGCCTTGTTGTCATACAGCACGATGCGATTAAAACCATCATCGATCAGGTATTGCATGTCGGGCGGTGTCTGTGCTCGCAGAGCCTCGATGAGCAGGCGCGTGTCGGGATACGGCTGATCCATCGCCGCCGCACCGGCCGCGTGATCGGCGCTGTCTACCTGGTTATTCGCGTTCGCATAGCGGTACTGCATCAGGAAGTTGTGCAAGGCAAGGTTGACCTTGTCTTCACCGATGTAATCGGCCAACGTGTACATGATCTGGCCGCCCTTCTCGTACCAGACATACGGCTCGCGCTGCACGAGGGACAACGGCGGTTCGTGCCGGACCTCACCCGCGCGACCACGCAGATAGCGATCCAGAAAGTGGCGCAGCACGCGGTGCATGTAGTCTTTGCCGTACTTGCGCTGCATGATCATGTACGCGGTGTATTGCGCGTAGGTTTCCGACATCATGTTGGAGCCCTGCACATTGCCGCCGATCAACTGGTGACCCCACCACTGGTGTCCGAGTTCGTGCGCCGTGACGAAGTAGGTGAGGTCGACATCGGTCGGCTTCTCCTGCCGACCGATGAACCCGATGCCCTCTGAGAACGGCACCGTGTTCGGGAACGACTGCGCGAAGCTGCGGTAGCGCGGGAACTCCATGATGCGGTACTGCGTGAACTGGTACGGGCTGAAGAACTGCTGGTCGTACTTCAACCCCGCCTTGCTGCTGGCCACCATGTCGTCGATATCATAGGGATGGTGTGCGTCGTAGTAGACCTCGATGTTCACCGGGCCGTTCGGGCCGCTGTAGACGTCCTTACGTACGTCATACCGGCCGCTCACGTAGTTGAAGAAGTCCTGGATGTGCGTGGAGCCCATGCTGTACTCGAAGTAGCGGCGGCCATTCTTTGTCCACTCCTTCTGCAGGTAGCCGGGCGAGATGGCAATCTGGTCCGGTGTGGTTGAAACGACGGTGTGATAGGTGATCCAGTCTGCCTGCACATTCGTAAAGAGGTTCTGCCGCGAGTAGACGGGATCGCCGCGGTCCGCCATCTCGTGCAGCGGTCCAAGCTTCTCTTCCCTGCGGCGACGCGGATCGTCCAGTTCGTTGCCCTCCTGGTAGCCAATCGCTGGAAAGACACCGTTGTTGATGAAGGTGCCGTTATAGGCGTACTCCGCTGGTTCGTTGCCATCGCGAAAGCCGCGCGTAACGTGCTTGACGTGGGCCACCATCTTCACCACTTCGCCGGGCTGCACCGGCGTGGCAAAGCGATAGATTGAGAAGTTGTTCAATGGTCCCTGGAGCACGCGCTGCGCGGGGCGATCGAACGTCACGTCCTGCTGCAGCTCCACGTCGCCGGTCAGGTGTATCTCGCCGATGGGAGAGGCCGTTTTGTTCTGCAGTGTGAACGTGCCGGTGGCGTCGATCGATCGCTGGTAGGGATAGAGGTCGACGATCGTATCTACCGCGGTGACTTTCAACTGCGGCACACCGCGATACTTTCGGTAGTTCCGCTCGTACTCGGCCTGATCGTGCCGCCTGCTGTTGGCGGTGGTGTAACGGTTGAGCACGTGAGCGTTGAAGTAGTACCAGCCACCAGAGCCGACGGCGAGTGCGATCAGCACCAATCCCGCAGGCATAAGCCGCGGCGCGCGCATCACCGCCAGCCTGGTCCGTGACCCCAACGAGCTCTCGGCACCACGCCGCGTGTAGGCAATCGAGATGACGCCCAGCACACCGAAGATCGCTGTCCAGTACACGATTGACCACAGCAGCGCAGGCACAAAGTGCCCATAGCCATTCATGTCGCTGATGCGGTAGGGCGGCGTCTGGCCGGGCAGCAGAAGCGTGTTCTCAAGGCCGAAGTTATACAGTATCGGCGTAATAGCGAAGACGCCGATCACGATGCCGTGGCCAAGGAACTTATTACTGACGATCGTCTGGACAAACATGGCCAGCATGGCAAAGCCGATAAGCTGCGGAAAGACCACAAGGTAAAGTTCCTTGAAGTACATTGCGAACTCGTAGTGATGAAAGCCCGCGATGGTCTGCATCATGACGCCGACCAGCATGGTCGCCGTCAGCAGGATCAACTCCACCACAGCTATCGCGAGCAGCTTTGACAGCCAGTCCACCGTCTCGTTCATGGGCAGCGCATCGTGGATGCCGTCGAAGTGGTTGTCGCGCTCGCGCCACACAAGCTCAGCCGCATACAGCGTTGCAACGATGTAAAAGAACAACATCGCCGAGCCTTCAACGGCCTGCAGCATCAGGTAGGTGACCGGCCATACGTTCTCTTCGCCCACGTTGCCGGCAAAGCGGCCGTTGTTGACCGCAAATACGATCATCAGGCCGAGGATCGCCCAGAACGGCACCTCCTTGAAGATCACGCGCAACCGCAGGCGCGCCATCGACAGGAACTGCTGCATGGTGGTGCCCCACCCGAACACCTGGTGTACTTTCGGCAGTGCAGCCGCAACGAGCGACCGCGCGGGCCTGCGCTCTTCCTTGTCGGCGGCGTGTTGCTTTGCTGCTCGCTTACCCTGCGAAACCGCGGTCAGCGCTTCCGCGCTCATGGGAAACAGTCTCCACAAGACCAGCAGCGCGATAACGCCAACCGCAGTCCACAGCAGACGGTTGTAGAGAAAGACTCCGGGCGAGTCGCCGCTGAAATCCCATGGCAGCAGTCGTGTGTTCTTCTCGATGACCGTCCAGTAGCGCGTTACATTGTCGAGCGTGATGACACCGAGCGGGTCCAGGATGCCCGACCAGAAGTGCTCCAGCGAACGCGTCGCGCCGTACACCGTGATGCCGATGATCCACGCCATGAAGACGGCGACACCCTGCAGGTACACGACGAAGATCTTGCGGGTAAGTGCGGCCACCACGAAGAACAGCGAGCCAAGAAAAAAGATCTGCACCACGATGGTCGAGAGGAACGGCTGCACGTACCACCACAGGTGATTCGGCCCGATGCGCGTGTGATCGGCCCACGGCGCAAATGTGCCGAGGAACGTGCCAAGCATCATGCCGCTGAAGGCGAACACCGTCGTCAGGAACGAACCCAGCCAGCGGCCGCCCAGGTACGCGGGCTTGCTGACCGGCTTGGTAAACAGCAGCTGCACCGTGTCGCGCTGAAAATCGCGCAGGATCGACGTGCCAAAGATCGCAGCGATGACAATCGTCCCGTAGATGCACGATCCGTCGTCGTTCGTGGTGATGGCCCATGGCCCGTTCAGCAACACTTTGCCGTTGCTGTTCGACACGGGACCGAAGCTCTCAGATGCAACGCAAAGAAAGCTGAAGGTCGTCCAGAGCAGGAAGTACACGTACGTCGAAATGCTCTTGAAGCGAAGCTTCAGCTCAAAGGTGAAGAACTCCCAAAACTGTGCCATGGCAAGCAATCCTGTGGTGAATCAACGGCTGTGCGCGTGCTCCGGGGTGTGAATCGAACGATCAGGCCGCGACCGGCGTGCGGCGACCATGCTGCGACAGGTTCAGGAAGTACACATCTTCCAGGTCGCTCGGCACCTGCGTGAAGCCCGCCCCGGGCGACGTTGAGCTGAAGACGCGGATCTCATGCTGCCCGCTGACCAGGTGCGTGCTGATCACCTGCATCTGCGTTTCCAGCTCCTTCAGCTCTGCATCGCTGCCGACAACGCGGCTCCAGATATGCCCTTCCAACGCCCGCAGTGTCTCGTCGGGCGAACCCTCCAGCAGCACCTCGCCCGCGGCGATGATCGCCATGCGAGGGCATAGCTCGCGAACGTCATCGACGATGTGCGTCGACAGGATGACCGTCACGTCGCGTCCGATGGACGACAGCAGGTTGAGGAAGCGGTTGCGCTCCGCGGGATCGAGTCCCGCTGTTGGTTCATCCACAATGATGAGCCGTGGATTCGCCAGCAGGGCCTGCGCAATGCCGAAGCGCTGCTTCATACCGCCGGAATACGTGCTGAGCGACTTCTTGCGCGCGTCCCAGAGGTTGGTCTGCTGCAGCAGTGCCTCGACCATCTCCTTGCGCTCGCCCGCGTCGGCAATGCCCTTCAGCACGGCCAGGTGCTGCAGCATGTCGGTTGCGCTCATGCGCGGATACACACCAAACTCCTGCGGCAGATAGCCGAGTATCTTGCGGACATCGTTCTTCCGCTTCAGCACGTCGATGCCGTCGAGCGTGATGGACCCGGAGTCCGGGTCCTGCAGCGTTGCGATCGTCCGCATCAGTGAGCTTTTGCCGGCGCCGTTCGGCCCAAGCAGACCGAACATATTGTTGCCGATTGACAGCGACAGATTCTTAAGTGCCTGCACCCCATTGGGGTAGGTCTTTGACAGCCCGACAATCTCGAGAGCCATGCTGTTCCTTTAACGGACAAAATGTTGATGAACGCACTCTAGCACCGGTAACGCGTCTATGCAGGACAAAGTTCCCTAACCGCAGGCCGCGCGCATAGAGTGTTTGTACCGCGTCTCGTATCTTCACGAACAGGTTGATCAGATGAAGCACACCGCACTCTCCCGCATCGGCACGGCGCTCACCCTGACCCTTGCCATGACCGCCACCGCGCAAACGTCGCTGGAGCCGCTGCGTGCCGGGTTCCGTACTCCGCCGGCGGATGCGCGGCCCATGGTTCGCTGGTGGTGGTTCGGCCCTGCCGTTACAAAGCCCGAGATAGAGCGCGAACTGCAGCAGATGAGGGCAGACGGCATCGGCGGCGTGGAGCTTGCGTTCGTCTATCCGCTTGCCCTCGATGACTCATCCACGGGCACGCAGAACCTGAAGTTCCTGTCGCCGCCCATGCTCGACATGGTCCGATATGCGCAGACGCAGGGACGCAGCATGGGTATGCGCGTCGATGTCACGCTGTGCAGTGGATGGCCATACGGCGGACCGCACATCACCCTTGCCCTGGCAGCAACCAGCCTGCGCACAGTAGAGGTCGCCGTGCCCGCCGGTGCGACGGAGGTCGCGGTGCCAAAGGCTCCCACTGAAGGCGACACGCTGTTCGCTGCTTCGCTGGCAGACGGCGCGCCCAGGGCATGGAGTTCCGCAAACGCGACCGTGCTTGCCCTGCCCGGCGCGTCTTCGCCTCGAGTCACGGTGGCATCGTCATCCAGGGGTCGTGTTGCATTGTTCTTCTTCGTCAGCCACACGCGCCAGCAGGTGAAGCGTGCCGCAGTCGGCGCGGAGGGCTATGTGCTGGATCCTTTCAGCGCCGACGCCGTGGCCACGCACTTGAAGGCCGTCGGCGAGCCGTTGCTGTCGGCCTTCGGATCGACGCCGCCGTACGCCATCTTTTCTGATTCACTCGAGGCCTACGGCGCGGACTGGACGCCCCGTCTGCCCGAAGAGTTCCGCAGGCGGCGCGGCTATGACCTGCTGCCGCACCTGCCGCAGATCGTGGCAGGCGACACGCCCGCAGCACAGAAGGTGCGCCACGACTACGGCATCACGTTGACCGAGTTGATCAACGAGAACTACCTGGTGCAGATCAACAACTGGGCCAAGGCGCACAACACGCGCTTCCGCTCACAGACGTATGGTGAACCGGCCGTGTCGTTCTCATCGCAGCACCTGGTCGATCGGGCGGAAGGCGAGGGTTCGCAATGGCGGCAGTTCTCAACGCTGCGATGGGCCACCTCGGCGAACCATGTCTTCGGGCAGAACGTGACCTCTGGCGAGACCTTTACGTGGCTTCACTCGCCCGTCTTTCGCGCCACACCGCTGGACATGAAAGCGGAGGCGGACGTCGACTTCCTCGAAGGCGAAAACGAGCTCATCTTTCACGGCTGGCCTTACTCGCCTAGTAACAACACCATACCTGCGGGCGATCCCGGTTGGTCGCTGTATGCGGCTGCCGCGCTGAACGACCACAACCCGTGGCATCCCGTCATGCCCGCAGCCACCGGCTACATCGCTCGCATAAGCTACCTGCTGCGCCAGGGCCAGCCTGCCAACCAGGTCGCTGTCCTGCTGCCGACCGATGATGCCTGGGCCAACTTCGTACCGGGCAAGGTCTCTGTGACAGCGGCGATGATGGGCAAGCTGATTACACCCGAGCTGATGAACGCCATTCTCTCCGCGGGCTACAACGTGGACTTCATCGATGCCGACGCAATCCGCACCGCCGGCCTGGGTACGCACCAGGTCGTGGTCCTGCCCCCCACCGATCGCATCCCTGTCGCAACGCTGCAGGCACTTGCACAGTTTGTGAAGACGGGCGGGCACGTGATTGCCGTCGACCACCTGCCCACGCGAGACGCAGAGGGTGCGGCGCTTGCCAACGCGTCCGCGCAGACGGCACCCATCGTGCTGGTCCCCTTGGCGCAGCAGTTGCCGCACGCGCTGCACGATGCCGTCGCCGCTGACCTGCGCATCGATGCCGCGTCGCCTGAGGCCGCGGGACGCCTCGGCTTCATTCGCCGCACACTGCCCGATGCGGACATCTACTTCGTCGCGAACACCGGCAATGCCGAGATCAAGACTACGCTGGGGTTCGGCACGCGGTTCACGGGCGGAGAACGCTGGGATCCGGACACCGGCGCGGTGGTTGGTCGCACAGCAGCGACCGGCGTCGACCTCGATCTGGCTCCGTATGAGTCGGCAGTGTTCGTGTTCAGCGCGGCCGCACCAAAACCCGTCGCGGCTGAGCATAGCGCCTCAGCGCAAACACTCGCGAACCTGTCAGCAGATTGGACCGTGAGGTTTCCAGCCATCGCAAAGACCGTTTCCGAGGCGAAGCTGACGGACTGGATGGCGGACCCCGCCACACAGCACTTCTCCGGCGAGGCGATCTACTCCCGTGACTTCGTCCTCGATCAACTCCCGCAAGGGCAGGTTCAGCTGCATATCGCGGGCGGTGCCGCCGTTCCGGGTCAGCCCACGACCATGCCTGCTCGCAGTGCCATGGTTGCCACGACAGATGGCCTGCCGAATCCGCTGGTCACGCGACCAGGACCGGGCATGCATGCATGGTTTGATCCGCCCGTCCGCGAGGCAGCACTGGTCACCATCAATGGGCAGGCCGCCGGCCCACTCTGGCATCCGCCGTACAGCCTTGATGTCACTTCGCTGTTGCACAAGGGCAAGAACCACATCGAAATCCGCGTCTTCAACACGGCGCTGAACGCCTGGTCAGCCGCACCGCCGCGCGACTACAGCAAGCTGATCGCAGCCTATGGCGACCGCTTTCAGATGCAGCAGCTCGATGAGGTACGGCCCCTGCCATCGGGCCTGCTGGGAGAGATCCTGCTGACACAGCACTAGCCATCACCCGAAATGTAAAACGAGGAGAGCCTGAGCTCTCCTCGTTTGCTTAGTTGCAGGCGATTAGAAGTTGAAGCTTGCCTGCAGCGTGATCGATCGCACAGCCGAGCTCGATCCACCGGGGCCGAAGCTGGCCAGTGATGTCGATTTACCGAAAAGGCTGCCCGCCGAAAGCGAGCCATCCGGCGTGGCGTACGGCACGTAATTGAACACGTTCTGAATCTGCGCGCCCAGGTTCAGCGTGTACTTTCTGCCGGAGCTTGCGCCACCACCGAAGCCGCCAGGTCCGCCGCCGGGACCACCACGACCGCCGCCACCACCAGGGCCTCCAGGAGGCGGTCCACCACCGCCGGGGCCACCGGGGCCACCCTGCCCTGCTCCAGCGGGAGCGCCGGCACGCTGGCCAAAGCCGATCGCCTTCGCAATGCGGAGGTTGAACTGAACGTTGGATGGCCCGGTGCAGAAACCCACCGGCACCCGGTTGGCCGCTGTCACGCTCTGGGTAAAGTCGCCGATGTTTCTGCAGTTGCCGGAGACACCGTTCGCAAAGCCCGCACGGTCGTTAATGATCGAGTCGCCGTTGTTATCGATACCCGTCGTGACGTTATAGAACGAGCCAGAGTTGACCGCCATGAACGGGCTGATGTTCACACGGAACGGTGCCTGCCAGTTGCCGAACAGGAACACGCGATGCCGTTGCACAAACAGCGCGCGGCCATAGTCCGTGTGCGAGTTGAGGCTGTCCGTCGGAAAGCTGTCCGCGCCGTTCGCATTGCCGTTCGCAAAGCTGAGCGCGTAGAAGCCAAACAGCGAGAACCGGTTCGCAATCTGCGTGCGAATGTTGACGATCACCTGGTTCTGCCGGAAGATGCCGCCCGACTGGTACTGGTAGACAAAATTGCTGCCGGTCGTCGGCAGCGAGCGCGACAGGAACTGGTGCTCGCCGTTGCTGTTGATGTAGTTCGCCGACACGGTGGAGCGCTTGCCGACCTGCTGGTCTACACCGACCTGCGACTGGATCGTGTACTCGCTGCGCAGGTTCGCGCCCAGCTGGTAGATCGTGTTCGAGACAGCGCCGCCAGTGCCGCACGGCGTGGTGTTTGCCGGGCTGCAACCCTGCGCTGGATTGCTGTAGATGTTCGTGATCTGGTTGATGCCATTCTGCCGCACGGTCTGAATGATGTCGGTGACATCGAAGCGGTCATAGAAGATGCCGGAGCCTGCACGCAACACTGTCGTGGGATTCCCGTTCTTGCGCGGGATCCCGTACGAGAGCGAAACACGGGGTGCGAGATCTGCGTCACTGTGAATTCTGTTCTGCGTCTCATAGCGCACGCCATAGCTCAGCAGGAAGTTCGGCTTCACGTGGTAATCGTCTTCCGCGTACAGGCCGACATCTTCGGTGCTTGCTTCTGACTTGGGGTTGGCAATCGTCGTGACGCGGTATTGGAAGGGCGTGTTGCTGAGGTACGCCGCTGCGCTGTTATACGTGAACGCACCGTTTGACCCCGAGGTTGAGAACAGCGCTTCGCGGTTGTAGCGCAGGCGCCCACCAAAGCGAATGAAATTTTTCTGCAGCGCGACGGACGTGTAGTTCTGCAGCTCGAAGTGGTCGGCAGTGCTGGTCTGCGTACCCAGGTTCGATCCGCCGCCCGAGAACAGGCCCGTGACCGTCAGCGTCGGCGTGGTCGATTGCGGATTCTGCGTGGTGTTGGTGCGCTCGATCGCGAGACGCGTCTCGTTGATGATCTTCGATCCGAAGATCTGCGTATCGCTTAGCTGCAGCAGGTTGTCGTGCTGCGTGGTGTTGTACGCGGTCGATGCAAGCGACGTCGAACCCAGCCCGGCGTTGGTCTGCCCGTTGTGTTCAAACTGGTAACGCACAGTGAGCGTGTTGTTCGGCGTCAGCGCCAGGTCGATGCGCGGCGTGAAGTCGTACCGCGTCTGCGGATGGAATGTTGCGCGAAACGCATCGGGATAGTTGTACACAGCGCATCCGGCAGTACCCGGCGGGCAGAGCGTCGCCGAAGTAGCACTCGTGCTGACAAACTGCGTGCCGCCAAAGATTGCGTTGTCCTGAATGTCGCGATAGCTGCCCGCGAGGGAATACGAGCTCGTCTTGGTCAGCGGTCCGGTCAGCGACCCGATGAAGAAGATGCGGTGGTAATCCGGCTGCTGGTTGGCCGGCCCAAGAAACGGGCTGGAGGTGTTGAACGCCTTGTCGTTGCCCTGGATGCTGAACTGCCCGTGATAGCGATCTGTGCCGGGCTTGGTAAAGACCTCAACGCGACCGAAACCCGGCTTATCAAACTGTGCGGAAAACGGGTTCTGGTTGACACGGATTTCGCGAATCGAAGATTTCGGCGGCAACTGGCCACCCGTGAATCCGTCGACGTAGATCTGGCCGCCGTTCGGCCCGGCAGACGGTCCTGCAAGCGCAGACAACTCGCTCGACAGCTCATCCGGATCGTCGCTGAGCGCCTCGAGATCCTTGTCCTTGATGACAACAGCGCTGGCGTTCGCGTCGGCATCGACGGAAACATGCGTGTTCTCGGTGGTGACGTTCACCTCTGTCTGCGTGGACTGCACAGTCATGGCCGCATTGATGCTGACCGTCGCATTGGTCACGCGAACACCCTGCCGCACAAAGGATGCGAAACCCGGCATCGTCGCGGTCAACGAGTAGGTCCCGACAGGAACGTTGCGGAAGCTGTAACCGCCATCGGCACCCGCCACTGCGGTGCGTGCAGCACCCGTTGCAGGAGTCAACGTGACCGTCGCGCCAGGGATCGCGGCCTGATCCGGGTCAAGAACAAAGCCGCTCACCGTACCGGTTGCGGCCGCCTGCGCCCACGCAGAGGGAGCAGAAACAACCGTACTTCCAGCCAGGGGAAGACTGATCAACGCAAACGACATCCGGCGGAAAAAAGAACTGCAACGAGCCATGAAGTGAACCTCTACAAAAGGAGCGTGGTCGACAGAGTCAACTCGCATACTCAGAAGACGCGATGCTCTGTCCGGTGACAGTCACACTGTGTAAAGGTTTGTAACGATCGCTCGCGACCGGGCCGGTTGAGTGCAAAACTTAGGTGGAAATAAGGAGCAACACCACCGATGCAGGAACAGGGCAACGTTCTTCTGATTGACGACGACTTGGAGCTCTGCACCATGCTGGAGAGCTATCTGTCGCGTCATGGATGGAAGGTGCATGCCGTGCACACAGGCCGCGACGGCCTGCGATGCGCGCTTGCCGACTCGCCTGACCTGGTCATTCTTGACGGCATGTTGCCGGACTATGACGGCTTCGATGTGCTTCGCCGCATACGCAGCGAGGGTTCGATGCCGGTGCTGCTGCTGACCGCGCGTGGAGAAGAAATCGACCGCATCGTTGGCCTCGAAATCGGCGCGGATGACTACCTCGGCAAGCCCTTCAACCCGCGCGAGCTGATTGCCCGCATGCGTGCCATCTATCGCCGCTCCGGTGTGCGCGAAGACAAGCCGCAGGATGCTCCCGCCGCGCGCTTTACGGTCGATGAACGCAAGCGCGAGATCGCCTTTCGCAAAGAACCGATCCCGCTGACCGACATCGAATACCGCCTGCTGACGATGCTGCTGCGACGCGTGCCGCAGATCGTGGACCGCGAAGAACTGACAGTGCAGGCGTTCGATCGTCCCTCGCGCCCGTTTGATCGCAGCCTCGACATGCACGTCTCGCGCCTACGCAAAAAGCTTGAGTCACTCGAAGGCTTCAGCGGCACGGTCAAGTCCATCCGCAACACCGGTTACCTGCTGGTGCTGGACAGCGACGACCCGGGCGAGGAGCGCGCATGAGGACATTCTTCCTGCAGTTGTTTCTGTCCTTCTGGATCGCTGCCATCGGCATTTTCGTTGCGTCGGCGTTGATCTATCCCGACTCGGTCCCCGGGCCAGTTGAGAATTTTCATGCTGCAAACGAGGCGACGAATCGACGTATTGCTGACGACACACTCGCCGCACTCGCCAATGGCGGCTGCGAAGCCGTACGCAGGATGAACGGTGCGTACCTCCTGTTAACGCCCGCTGCAAAGCCCATCTGCAACGAGCCCATCACGCCCGCCGAGCAGAAGCTTGCGCAGCGCGATGGGCGCGGGCACAGCTTCGGTCAGCGCGGCCACGTGGGCGACTCGTGGATCGAAGTGCGACAGGCACGCTCCTCTGACGGTCGCCCCTGGCTGGTGATGGAGCGCACGCCCTATGTCGCCGGGCTCGGCCTGCCGCCGCTACCGCGCGACGCTCTACCACTCTCGATCGTCGTTACGCTCCTGTTCGCATTCCTGCTGATCCGCCCCATCCGCACGCTTTCGCTGGGATTCAAGCGGTTTGCCGCAGGCGATCTTTCCGTGCGACTGCCGGTATCAAAGCATTGGTGGAACAGCATCGGTGGATCCGATGTGCGCGACCTGATGCTTGACTTCAACCACATGGTCGATCGCGTCAACGGCCTGATCGAAGCACAGAAGCTGCTGGTGCGCGACATCTCGCATGAGCTGCGATCGCCGCTGGCACGTCTGCGCCTTGCGCTCGAAATGACCCGCGAAGAGGCGCATGAAGACCTGCCGTCGCTCGACCGTATGGAAGCAGAAGCCGAACGCGTCAACGAACTGATCGGGCAAATGCTGACGTTGTCGCTGATGGAAAGCACCAAGCAACTCGCCCCCGGTAACGCGGTCGAAGTACGCGACATCGTCGAGTCGCTGATCCCGGACATGGAGTTTGAGGCACAAGGCCGCGGCTGCGACATCCGCTACCACGCCAACGGCCCCATTCCACCCACCGCAGGCAACCGCGAACTTCTGCGGCGCGCGTTCGAAAACGTCATCCGGAATGCGATCCGTTTCACCGCACCCGGTTCTGTCGTCGACGTGGAGATTGCTGCAGTTCAATGTGCGAGCCTGCTTGGGCCGGCGGTGCAGGTGCTGGTACGCGACCGCGGTCCGGGTGTTCCCGCCACCAGCCTGCCGCTCATCTTTCGCGCGTTCTACCGCACAGACTCATCACGTGGAGAAGCCACTGGCGGCTTCGGTGTCGGACTGTCAATTGCCGAACGCGCAGTAACCCTGCATGGCGGCCGCATCAGCGCTGCCAATCGTGCCGATGGCGGCCTCGCCGTGGAGATCCTGCTGCCGATCAGCCAGCGGTCTGCTGAGCGCAACAAAGCCGGATAACGACACGTTCATCGCACCGCCAGCTACGCGGTCCCATGCGCTGGTTTCGGTTTCCGTTGTGAGACAAACAGCTTCCAGTCCGCGATCGTCTGCTTTGCGTAGCCAATGGCAAATTCGAGGATACCGTCGGCGAACTCCTCCGGCGTACCGAAAGCCGTGCAGATCGACTTTGCGTTCCCGGAACGAGCATGGCCGCGGGCAAGCATTTCGCCGCACACAGTCGCATACTCGCGCAGGGCGCCTTCGCCCATCTCCGTGATGTCCAGCGATGCCTTGTGATCGTTCAGCTGCCGAACGAGATAGCTGTGCCCGCCAAAGCTGGCCCAACCCAGCAGAGGGTCACTCTGCAGCTGCATGGCTCGCTGCCCGTCGGCAACGCGTTCACCATGCGAGGCGGACATGTTCGTATTCGCAAGGTAGGGTGCATAGGCTGATTGCACCTCCTGCTTGATCTGCAGAAACAGCGGATCGCCTGGACCGTTGCCTTCCATGTAAACGCAGTAGTCCCGCAGGCCAACCGATCCCGTTCCCACGACCTTGAACGCAACATCGATTGCGCGGTACTGATCGAAGAAATGACGACGCTCCGGCAGCAGACTGTCTCTGTATGCGCTCAGCGACCCCAGGATCGCGGCCTGCTTGTCCTTGTCGACATGCTCAAGCTCCGGTGGTTGCGACCGGAATCGGCGAATACTGCCTTCTTTCTTTGTCAGCCGCTCGAGCAGGCGCTGCGGCGTGGCGCGCTCGGCCTGTGCCAGGATGCGGGCGATTGCAGGCGTTACGCCCAGCCGCCGCACCTGGTAGCGCGCTGCCTGCATCACGGGCATGGCCGCCAGGCTCTCCATCAGTTCGCAATACGCGCCGACGAAGGCACGTGCTGCTTTGCGCCGGTAGGCTTTCTCGATCTTGGCGTCGCGCCCCGCCAGCAGGATGCTCGTAGCCATACGCTTGACATCCCACTCAAACGGACCCTGGATAGTCTCGTCGAAATCGTTGATGTCGAAGATCAAGCGACCGTCGATGCCTTCGTAGGCACCAAGATTCTGCACATGGGCATCGCCGCAAAGCTGCGTGAGTTCCCCGGAGTGCGGACTTAACGAGAGGTCATACGCCATGATGGGCACAGCGCCGCGGAAGAAGCTGAACGCTGACACTGCCATTCGCTCATCCTTCAGCGGCAGCAGCGACTTCAACCGCCCGTTCATTGCCTTGTTGAGCACGTCAAGCGGTTGATGCCTGCGCAGCTCGGGGTTCCACCTCGCGAGTGGATCGTGCCGCTTCGGTTTTGGAGCGAGATGCGAACCACCAGTTTCTTTTCGGTCGGTTGATCTTTTCATCGCATGACCTCGCCGTCCGTTCCCCTTGCCTGCAAAGACCAGGTTCTTACATGATCTTCCATTCTGCCATTTTCCGCCTAGGCAGCCTCACCACTCATCCAATACAGAACCGCCAATCGATGAAGTCACGACAGAAGGCCGCTGGTAAGCCGTGCTGAATGGTTACCAGGAAGGCATCGTAATCAGGTGGCAAGGAGGGAATTTAAGGGATCTTAGACAACGCAGAACCATAGCGCCGAAGGTGTAAGTTCCCCTGGGCAGTACAGGACATATAACGACAATCCTGTTCCTGTTAATCCGTCCGTTCACTCCGGCATGTAGAAGATACGTAACAGCGCCCACCGCGCCTGTCGGATACTTCTGTTCGATAGCAGGAACAACGTATCAAGTAAGGCGCAGGACCGCGTGAAACTTGAGTGCCTCAAGCATTACTTAGGTAAGTTACCTTTATGTGCTTGACGTGCGTTCTGGAATGCTCTTCCCTGTAAGCGGAAGATACTTTCTCCTTATGAAAATTTTTCGCACCAGACAAGAGATGATCGGTGACCGTCATAAGACGCCACCCGCCAAATCCAGCGCAGCCGGCATCCGTATACATATACAGATGCCAGCGATACGTACTTGCGGATTTTGCTCCCTGCTGATCGCTTTCGCGTCAGCCAGTTATTGCGTTGCACAGAATGATGTGCAAGGCACTACTCAGAATGTAACTACAAATAACTCATCCGCCCAACAACAGGCAAGGCCCTCGAATATCGGTGTCGGAGATCAATTGCTGATCACCGTGGCTGACCTGGACGAAGTTACAAACAAAACGGTACGTGTAGCGGAAGACGGCACTGTCGATCTTCCACTCGTAGGTGTAGTGCACGTTGGCGGCACGAATCTTTCGACTCTGCGTGCAACTCTGGCCTCATGTTTTTCGAAGTATGTGACCAACCCGCAGGTATCTCTCCAGTTGGTCAGCAGCCAGAACCAGTTAGTTTCGGTACTTGGCGACGTAAATACCCCGAATGTTCAGGAGCTCACCGGTCCATTGACGCTGCTGGCTGCGATTACGCGCGCCGGCGGCGCCAAGCCGGATGCCGGACCGCAGGTGATTGTGACGCGCGAAGCGCGGTGGGGCATCCTGCCAATCTCAGGCGCCACCTATGGTGCCGGCGGCGCGTTTTCAAGGGCTACCCTGTCCCTCGATGACCTTGTTGCCGAAAAAACACCGGAAAACAACATTCTGCTGAAGCCCGGGGATGTAGTTTCTATCCCCAAGGGCAGCATCGTGTACGTAATCGGTGATGTTCACAAGGCGGGCGGCTTTCCTCTGCGCTCAAGCGGCAGCGTTTCCGTTATCGAAGCACTTGCCCTGGCGGAAGGTCTGACGCCCAATGCGCGCAGCCAGAAGGCGAAAATCCTCAGGCCGTCGCCGAACAAGGGCGAAAAGCGCGAAGAAATCCCGGTGGATGTCAGCCAGGTGCTGGCCGGCAAAACCGCTGACCCGCAGCTATTCGCGGACGACATCCTGTTCATACCGGACAGCGCGGCAAAGTCAACCGCGCGCCGCGCTGCCGAAGCTGTGCTGCAGGTCACCACTGGCATTTTGATTTACCGCTGAACGTAGTTGTTCAGCCGCTCTCCAGGAGACCACCTTTGCAAGAAAATCTGAGCCAACCCGGTCAGCAACGAGAACGAGTTCTGCGGCAGCCGTCTGCCATCGGCCGTTCTGACGCTGCCTCACGCTACACGTTGTATGAAGAAGACCCGAACGACGCGCCGGATCACGAGCGCCCAACCATGGCCGCGGATTACTACCGCACGGTCATGCGCCATCGCAAACTGATCGCTGGCCTGGCCATGCTCGGCCTGCTGCTCGGCATCCTCATCCACCTGAGCACGCAACCCGTGTACGAGACGCGTACCTCGCTTGAAATCCAGACCATGAACAGCGACTTCATGGACAGCCGCTCGGTTGCGCCGACTGCGACATTGCCCAGCGACGCCGTCGTGCAGACGCAAATGAAGCTGCTCGGCAGCGATTCACTGACAGAGCGCGTGAAGGCAGAGCTGGCGGCCAGCGAACACGCATCCGCCGTCGAACGCAACGATCTGCTGTCCCGCATTCAGCGCGCGTTGCACATCTCCAATGGGCCTCAGATCCCGTTTGACAGCCTGGTGGATGAAACCGCGAAAGGCGTCAAGATCAAGGCCATGGGCATCTCCCAGCTGGTCGAGGTGACCTGCGACTCCTGGGATCCGGCATTTGCCGCCAACTTCTGCAATACGCTGGTCACCCAGTTCCAGACCGTTGACATGGAGAGCCGTGGCGACCAGGCCAAGCGCATCAGCGACTGGCTGGTCCGCCAGGCGGCCGATGTCCGGCAAAAGGCCGAGGACTCTCAGAAGCGCCTGGAGGCGGCCACCGGCGGAAACGGCCTGATGCTCAGCCCGCAGACGGACAGCGTTGGTGAAGAACGCCTGCGCCAGATGCAGACGGAACTGGTCCACGCCCAGGCAGACCGCATGGAAAAGCAGGCCGAGCTGGCCGAGGCACAGACTGCCGGCGCAGCAGGTTCGCCCGATACGGCGGCTTACTCCGCATCCAAGCTTCGCCTTGCCGATCTGCAGGCGCAGGTTGCCGCGCTCGTGCCGCCGCTGACCGAGGCAAATCCCAAGGTCATCCATCTTCGCGCACAGATAGCAGAAGTGCAGCAAAACATGGAGCGGGAGAAGGTACTCGGCGCCAGCAAGATGCAGCAGGAGTATCTCGCGGCAAAGCACCGTGAAGACCTGCTGAACCTCAGCTACCACCAGGTGGAAGAGTCCGTCTCGTCTGAGCTGCAGAAGAGCTCGGAAGTGGATATTCTGCGCCGCGAAGTGCAATCTGAGCAGCAGCTCTACCAGACGCTGATGCAGCGCGCCAAGGAAGCAGGCTTCGCCTCCGCGATGCCCGCATCCACGATCCGCGTTGTCGACCCGGCGCGCAAGCCGCGGATGGCTGTGTACCCGAAGCGTGTCATGACATCTGTCATTGGAGCGCTGCTGGGCACTCTGCTCGGTATCCTCATCGCGTTCCTGATCGAACGGCAGATGCCGCGTCTGCGGCTGCCCGGTGATGTCAGCCGCTTCGTGCGCATTGAGGAGCTTGGTGTAATCCCCTCGACCGCCGTGCAGCATGCGAGCCTGGGTCAGAACGGGCCGGTCAAGCTGCTGAGCCCGGTCCAGACTGCAATCGTCAAGTTCAAAGGCGGCGAACCGGAAGACGTTGCACGCAAGACCAGCGACACCTGGTCTGAAGAGACCCTGGTTGCCGAGTCGTACCGCAACGCGACGCTGTCTCTCCTGCTTGCCGGGCCTGACAAGAATGCGCGCACATTTGTGGTCTCGTCGCCCAACGCGGGCGAAGGCAAGACCACGGTCACGTCGAACCTTGGCATTGCGTTGAGCAAGTCAAAACTGCGCGTGGTGCTGGTCGACGGCGATCTGCGCAAGCCTCGCCTGCATGACGTGATGTCTGTTGAGAACAGCCATGGGCTGCGCGATCTGCTGCGCGACGGCGTGTCGGCGTACTCCGAATCAATGGAGACCGTCTGCAAACCGACCGCTTACAAGGGACTGTTTGTCATTCCGGCGGGACGCGGAAGAGAGTCGATCGCCGACCTGCTCCACTCCTCTGAGCTGGGCGTGCTGATGGACGATCTGGCGAGCCGATTCGACGTGATCCTAGTCGACTCACCGCCCATGCTGCACATTGCGGATGCGCGCATCCTCGCGGGGCATGCGAACCAGGCGATCCTCGTCTTCCGGTCGGGCGTCACCAAGCGTTCGAATGCAATCACGGTCCGCAAGATGCTGCAGCGGGACCGCGTGCAGATTGCAGGCAGCGTGCTGAATGACTTCGATCCACGTCGCGAGGGCCAGCGCCGGTATTACAGCGGCTACTACGACTACTACGGCAACGACTCCGAGTCTCTTGAGGCGAAGGTTTCCTGATGTCTCCATCGTTGATCGAAGAACCACAACTCGCCGACGACGGGCTGGACGCTGCATCTGCAGCTCCACTGCCCGCGAGCGTTGCGAAGCATGTGGTGCGAGGCACATCGACGCTGGGCGCCGCGGTGTTTGTCGAACGCGGTGCAAGCTTCCTGGCGAACGTGCTGGCTGCGCGTCTGGCCGGTGCTTCGGTCTTCGGTGCGTATTCGCTTGGCATCACCACTGCCAATAACATTTCGACCTACGCCGCGGGCGGCATAGGCACAACAGCAACTCGCTTTTCGGGTAAGTACCCGTACGACGACGGCAATTACAAGGTGTTCGCGCAGGTGATGGCGACCATCTCACTGGCGTCCGCTGCCCTCGCCGCCATCGCGTTGTGCCTCGGCGCAGGGCCGATTGCACGGCTGTTGCACAAGCCTGACCTGGCGGGTCTGCTGCAGTGGGCCGGTATCACCGCTGCCGGCATGGTCCTGCTGGAGTGCGCTCGCGGGTTCTTCGTGGGCCAGCGGCGGCTGCTTGCCCTGGCTATCCTTTCGTTGCTTGTCGGGCTGGGCATGCTCGGCATACTGCCTGCCATGGCGCTGACGCACCGCCCGGCTGCGATGGTCATCTCGCAGGGCGCCGTGACGCTGACTGCCGTGGCGCTCTGCTGCGTGCTGGCCGCGCGGCTCAACCTGCTGCCTCCAGTACATGCGATTGCCAGGGTCAAGTTTCTGCCATTGCTGAAAGAGGTCTGGAGCTATGGCCTGATCCAGCTGTCAGGGTTGGTCAGCGCCAACGTGGCCGGATGGTGGGTCACAGCGCTGATCGCACGCGCCGATCCTTCGCTGGTCCAGATCAGCTTTTTCGCCATTGCCAGCCAGCTGCGTAACCTGATCGGCCTGATCCCGTCGCTGCTCACGGAAGGCAGCTTTGCCATGATGGCAACGGGCGATGTCGACAGCCAGCATGTGCCCAGAAGAGTGATGGCTCTGTGCACCTATGCGTCCACGGCCGTGTCGTTTCTGATCGCTGCACTGGCGATGATCGTGGCGCCGCTCGTTCTGCAGTTGATGTATGGACGGTCGTACACGATGGCCGCACTTGCGGTCAGCACTGGCGTTGCGGTCGCCGTAGTGCAGATGGGCAACGCGCCTCCATCGGCCCGGCTGAGCGTGGTCTCGATCCGTTCGACGGCAACGGTGAATACGATCTGGGCGATCTTCACCGCCGGTGTCGGAACACTGGTGATGATGCGTGGCGGCAGCGCAGCCAGCGCCATGGCGGTGTTCCTTGCAGCGCACATCGTTATCGCCATCATTGTTCTGGTCGTGTTGTCACGTAAGGACAGCCTGCCGGCGGGCATGGTCCAGCTCTTCACCGTCAGCTCGGCAGGCATTGTGCTGCTCGTGATGTCTGCGACGTACCGCGCGCACAACGCTGCCGGCCAAGTGCGCGCGACCGCGATGATGTGCCTGCTGACCCTTGTCGCGACGGCATGGCTGTATCAGCTTGGCAAACGGCACGGCTGGCTGCCTTCACGTGAGATGGTGCATGGCCTCTTGCAACGGGCTGCCGTCTTCCCCAAACGCCTTTTCTTCCGCAACAACGAGGCCGTGTAGCCATGGCCAACGCACTCTCCATGAGGACCACGCGTCCTGCCGATGCAACGACCTCACGGGCTGGTTCCCCGTCGTTCGTTCGCAAGGTGGTCGTGGTGCACAGTGGAGCCCGCGATCGCTACCAGGTCGCGCTGGGTCTGTCGCAAGCGGGCTTGCTGCAATGCCTGGTGACAGATTTTTTCTGGTCTGAAGACACCCCGGTGCGACGTTGGCTGGCACAGCACCTGCCCGCGCGTATCGTGTCGATGCTGCGGCAGCGCAGCGCTCCCGGTCTTCCTTCTTCTCAGGTGAAGATGTGTGTGTCCGCCGGCATTGCGGGATTTTTGCTGGACAAGGCTCGCGCGATCCCCTACAGCGTCAGGCGCTGGTCGACGCGGCAATCCGATGCAGCACTTGGGCGCATGGCCGGCCGCATCGCCAGGCAGACCGGTGCCGAGCTGCTCAGCTACAGCTACTACGCTTTCTCAGCGTTCAACGAACTGGGTCGCCCCGGCATGCTCTTCCAGATGCACCCGCATCCTGAGACCATGCGCGAACTGCTTTTAGCGGAGATGGCCGCACACCCGGACTGCGCCGCATCGTTGCAGCAGGAATGGGAGCTCAACCTGCCGCCGGACGACTTTCAGCGGCTCGTTGACGAGACCTCCATGCCCGCGCGTTCGCTGGCAGCGTCGTCGTTCACGAAGCGCAGCCTGGTCGACCATGGTGTTCCTGCGCGCTCGGTCAGCGTCGTGCCCTACGGGATCGATCTGGCAGGCTTTCATCCGGATGCGCAACGACCGCGTTCGGTGAGCGGTCCGTTGAAGCTGCTCTTTGTCGGCCGCATCAACCAGCGCAAAGGCATCAAGTACCTGCTGCAGGCCATAGCGATGCTGCCGGAGGCCGACCTTGAACTGACGGTTTGCGGCCGTGTGATGGACGGCCTCGAGCTGTTTCAGCAGGCAGGCAGCCGCGTCCGCATCAGGCCCTCGGTCAGTACGGACGAGCTGATCCGCGCATACCAGCAGGCCGACTTGTTCGTGCTGCCCTCGATCGCCGAGGGCTTCGGTCAGGTGCTGCTTGAGGCACTGGCATGCGGCCTGCCCGTGCTCGCCACAACACACACCGCTGCACCAGACCTCATCGCCGACGGGCAAGAAGGCTTCATCGTGGAACCCCGTCGTCCGGACCAGATTGCCGAGCGCATTCAGTGGGCGTTGGACCACCGCGAAGACCTGGTTCGCATGCGAGCAGCAGCGCGCACCCGCGCCGAGCAGTTCCCGTGGTCGCGCTTCCACGAAGGCGTGAACAACTCCGTTCAGCAGTATTTGGGCTCGGCGCAGGCCGCTGCATGGGAGGTCGTGTCATGTTCCTGACGCTCCTTCTGCTTACCGCGGCGATTGCGGCAGTGGGCATCATCGTTGCGCTCGATGGCAGCCGCGATATCTTCCATCCGCTTGTCTTCATCGGCCCCATGTTGATCTTTCTTTACAGCTGGATGCCATGGAAGCTGTACATCGCCGGCGGTCTCGCTCGCTTCTTCGACTCTGAGCAGTTGCTCTTTATCGGCACGCTTAACCTGCTCGGAGTACTTGCGTTCGTTGGTTGCTGCCTCGCGGTCGGTGTGCGATCCGTGCCGCGCAACAACATCCGTAGAAAGCTTAGCCCCACCGTGTGCCGCCGGCTGCTGATAGGCGGCACGGTTGCCGGGACGCTCGGTCTGCTCTGCTGGGCGACCACGATTGTCAATGTGGGTGGATTTGTAAATGCCTACAGTTCGTCCTATACCGGCGGCTGGGACGACAGCGGTTACATCCGCGACGGCAGCATCCTGCTGCTGATCGGCGTCATGTCGGCATTGCTTTCGAGAAGCTCCGGCGGACCGCGCGTGGCAGCCTACAGCATGCTGGCGATCTTCGGCCTGCCGTGGCTTGCGGCGGCCATCCTGATGGCGCGCCGTGGTCCCACCTTTGAACTCGCAATCTTTGTCTTCATGAGCTGGTACATCAATCGGAAAAAGCGCCCACCTGTGGTTGCTCTGGGTATCGCGGGTGTCTGCCTGGGATGGCTGGTTCTTTTTCTGGTAACTAACAGGGGATCTATTTACCTTGGTTCTAATTTCGACGTCAAAACGGATGTCGGGAACATAGTAGAAGCACCCGATACGGGTAATGAATGGATTTACGGCGCAGGAACCGTACTTAGCTCCCAACGTCGTGATCATTACTTCTGGATGCGCCGCTACCTTGCCCAGATTGTGGTGCGGCCCATTCCTTCCTCCATCTGGCCTAACAAATACGAAGACTTTGGCGTACCGGAACTGTTACACAACGCGGGCACCGGAGAAGGCTTTGGCGACACCCTGGGCTGGAAGGGCGCGGATGGCTCTGCTCCCGGCATTGTTGCTGATCTCTGGGTCGAAGTGTGGTGGCTCTGCATCCCGTTGATGGGTGCACTGGGTTGGCTCTACGGCTGGGTATGGCGGAAGAGTGCAACAGAGGGCGGACCGTGGGTCAGTCAATTAATCGTTCTAAGTGCCATAAGTATTTACCTGGTCATGCAGACCATGGAAGCAGTTATATTTCGCTCTTTATTGCTGTCCATTCCAAGCTGGCTCATTTGGCAATATGCAAACAAGATTGCAACGCATCAAAGTCGCAGAACTTCCATAAGATCGACAGTCCAAGCAGATAATAATGAGTTTGCAACCCTTCAGTGATCGGACTTAGTTCCTTTCACCTTCTCCGAGGTACTATGTTTCCTGCCCAGCAAGCCGCGCACAAGCGCGAGACATGCCGTGTCGCCGTCATCTGGATCGATTGGTACGCCTATCATCTGGCGCGATTCAAAGGCCTGCAGTCCGCCATCGGCAGCGATGGCGAGGTGCGTGGCATCGAGCTCGTCGGCGGTGTCGGCGTTCACAAAGGCTACAACTTCCGCGTCGGCATGCCGGATGGTCTGCCGGTCGAAACGTTGCGTCCGCGCGACAGCTGGCTCGAGACGGGAAAAGTGTCGCTGTCCCTTACCCTCGTGCAGCGGCTTCGCGCATTGAATCCAGCCGTCGTGCTGATACCCGGCTATTACACGCTGCCGGCCATCGCGGCCGCCTTATGGTGCAAGTGGAGCCGCCGGACCAGCGTGCTCATGACGGAAACGACGGCGGTAGACCACGTACGAAAAGGCTGGCGCGAAGCCCTGAAATCGAAGCTGATTCGCACCCTGTTCGACTGGGCTGTTACCGGCGGCAAGGCGCATGATCGCTACCTGCTGCAGCTCGGCTTTCCGGAAAACAGGATCGCGCATTTCTACGATGTCGTCGGCAACTCCTACATCCGCGAAGGCGTTGCGACCTTCCGCGAACAAACTTCTGCTGAGAGTCACGGCCTGCCCGCCGACTACTTCCTGTTCGTTGGCCGCCTGTCTCCTGAGAAAAACGTGACCGGCCTTCTGCGTTCATGGCTGGCGTATCGCGCCGCGGGCGGAACATGGTCGCTGCTGCTTGCCGGTGATGGCCCTGATGGAGAGACATTGCGGCAGCTCGCAGCGGACAGCCCGCATGCCGAGCACGTCCACTTTCTCGGCCATCGGGGAGCGCGCGAACTGCTGCCGGTCTATGCCTTTGCAAAGACGTTTGTACTGCCCAGCACCCGCGAGCCATGGGGTCTGGTCGTGAACGAAGCCATGGCAGCATCGCTCCCCGTGATCGTGTCAGACCGGTGTGGCTGCGCTGAAGACATCGTCCAGCACGGGCGCAACGGCTTCGTGTTCGACCCGTCCAACGAAGCTGAATTAATAAAATACCTGACGCAGATCGCAGCACTCAGCGAAGAGACCAGGCAGCGCTTCGGAGAGTGTTCCCTCGAGCGCATCGCCCTGTTCTCTCCGCAGAACTTTGGTGAGGAGGTCGCTGCGATCGTCGATGCGGCCACCGGCGCCGGTAGCGGCGGCTCACGTCCGGTCTCTGATCTAAGCGAGGCTTACCGTGGGAATGCTTAAGGCCCAAGCTCACGCAGGAATCGCCCTCGCACCGGAGGCACGCACCGCCCGCGGCTGGCTGCAGGTGCTGCCCCACCTAGATCCCGTGTACGGCGGCCTGAGCGCTGCAGTGCCAAGACTGGCGAACCAATTAAGTTCGCAGGAAGGACTGGACATCCGCCTGGCGGCCTTCTGCTCCGCCGGCGAAGCCCAGCATGCCAGCCAGCCGATAGCAGAGCTGTCGGTGTGGCCCTTGTCACGGTCGGCGTGGATCTTCAACTCGTGGTTGCGGAAGCAGTTCGACGAGCTAATTACCACATCGGACGGCGTGCACATTCACGGCCTTTGGGAGAGCAGCACCTATGTCGCGGCTTCGGCCGCGCGCAAGGCCCGTGTCCCCTACGTTCTATCCGCGCACGGCATGCTTGAGCCTTGGGCGTTGGCAAACAAGCGGCTCAAGAAGGCGCTCTATGCCGCTGCGATCGAGCGTCGCAACGTTGACGGTGCAGCATGCCTGCACGCTTTGACGCACGCAGAGGCTCTGGACTACAGGAAATTCGGCTATACCGGTCCCATCGCGATCATACCCAACGGCGTCGAGGCACATACCTCGGCAAGCCCATCGCTTTTTCTGGAGCGCTTCCCGCAAGCGGAGGGCAAGCGGCTCTTGCTGTTTCTAGGCCGCGTTCATTTCAAGAAGGGCGTTGATTTACTCGTGAAGGCATGGGGCGAGATCGCCGACCTGTACCCGGATGCCCTGCTTGTTCTCGCCGGCCCGGATTCCGAAGGCACGCTCGCACAGGTTGAGCAGACCATGAGCCGATTGGACATCGCGGACCGCGTCGTCATTACCGGCATGCTCGATTCAGAGTTGAAGTGGAGCGCGCTGGCCGCTGCCAGTTACTTTGTGCTGCCGTCGTACTCTGAGGGCCTCAGCGTCGCCGTGCTCGAAGCCATGAGCATGGGGGTGCCGCTCATTGTTTCAGAACAATGTAACTTGCCGCAGATCGCCAGGAGCCGGGCTGGCTGGCAGGTGCAAACCAGCGTGCCATCGCTCGCGCGCGCTCTACAGACGGCACTTGATCTCAGTTCGGCCAAGCGCTACGTCTTCAGCGCCGAAGCGAAGGCACTCGCGCGCCGCGAATTTGGTTGGGGACCGATCACGGAGCGCATGGCAGAACTGTATCGCTGGGTGTGTGGCGGCCCCGCACCAAGGAACGTCGAGTTGCTGCGAGGTAACTCATGACAGCCCGCATCGACCTTGGCAACTATAACAACAGCTGGTACTCGCCAGGGCGCTCGAACGTCTGGCGTGCCGCCTGGCTCTTTCTAGGCCTGCCATTATTTCGCAGTTCGCTGCTGCCTTTTTCCGGACTGCGAGTAGCACTTCTTCGCATGTTCGGCGCTGATATAGGAAACGGTGTCGTTATTCACTCCGAAGTTATTGTGAAGTACCCCTGGCATCTACAAGTGGGAGCACATTGCTGGATAGGCGAGCGCGCCTGGATCGACAATCTCACCACCGTCCGCCTGGGAAATAACGTCTGCATTTCGCAGGGATGTTATATCTGCACCGGCAATCACGATTGGACTGACCCTTCGTTCGGCTTAATTGTTCGACCAGTGGAGTTACATGACGGCGCATGGGCCGGCGCAATGAGCACTCTGCTGCCCGGCGTGATTCTTGGCGAGGGAGCAGTCGCAGGCGCGGGCAGTGTCGTGGCCCAGGCTATACCGCCTTACGAGGTACATACGGGTAATCCCGCGGCCTTCGCACGGGTTCGCCACGTCCGCGAGTCGCATGTGCACCACGAAACAAGAGAAGCGGTGGCCCCATGAAGATACTGCTTATGAACCAGTTCTTCTGGCCTGACAGCGCCGCAACCAGCCAATTGCTGACGGATCTGGCACGAGAACTTCGTGCTGAGGGTCATGCAGTGGACGTGATTTGCGGCGGAACCTATGCTGCAACGGGTGAGGAGAACGCTCCTGATGCAACCATTCACCGCGTCAAGAGCCTTCGATTTTCGCGCGGTACTCTCGGACGAGTTTCGTCTTACCTCAGCTTCTACATCGGCGCGGCGTGGCGTGCACTTACCATGCCGCGGCCGGACGTTGTTCTTACGCTCACAACGCCGCCGCTACTCTCGTTAATCGGCGCTGTGGTGCACCGCCTTCGCGGCACCCGTTTCTTTATCTGGGAGATGGACATGTATCCCGATGTGGCGGTTGACCTTGGATACATTCGTTCCGGCAGCCTGCTGCACAGGTTGACCGGCACCCTTGCAGACTGGTCACGGCGTCAGGCTGACGGCATCGTCGCACTTGGCGAGTGCATGCGCACTCGACTCATTGCGCGCGGTGTACATCCTTCGAAGATTACGGTGGTCCACAACTGGGCCGACAGCAGGCAGATACGTGTGCTGCCAAGCCGCCTTACCGATGGCAGGCTGCACCTTGTCTATTCCGGCAATCTGGGGCTGGCACATGATCTCGATACGATCACTGCCGCGATGCTGCAGCTCCGCGATGACTCGCGTTTCAGCTTTACCTTTGTCGGCGGCGGATCACGCCGCACGGAGCTTACAGCTTTCGTCGAAGCGAACAAGATTAAATCTGTAACGATGCGTCCGTATGTGCCAAGGGCCGACCTGAGTGAGACTCTCGGCCTTGGTGACATCGGCCTGGTAACGCAGCGCGATGACACGTGCGGCTCCGTTGTGCCCAGCAAAGTCTATGGATTGATGGCGGCGGGGCGACCGATTCTCTTTATTGGCCCGGCAGCTGCGACACCGGCTCAGGTTATCGAAACGCATTCCTGCGGTTGGCGTGTTGCCTGTGGAGATTCAGACTCGCTGGCCCAGCTTTTGCAGCACCTAGCCGCACATCCGAAAGAGATCCACTCTGCCGGCGCCAATGCGCGGCACGCCCTTGAAACAAATTACGATTTCTCGTTAGGCACGAAGCGGATGATCGCCGTACTAACCGGAGATACAAGCTTTCCCTGCACTTATAGCTCGCCGCAATTAAGCGGTGACCCAGTCACATCATTGCGGTCTTAAAAGGAAGCTATGTATATACCCCTACTGCTTGGCCTATTAAGCTTTGCCCTCTGCATGATCTACACCCCTGTGTGCCGCACGGTCGCACTTCGCTTCGACCTGGTCGACACACCCGACGCGACCAGAAAGACGCATGCCACGCCGACGCCTCGTGTTGGAGGATTCGCGATTGTCATGGCTTATGCGACCGCGCTGGGCCTGATGCTTCTTGTTCCGGTGACCAACGAGCAGCTGCACATACAGCACTATGCATTGTTGCGGGTACTGCTTCCCCCCGCAGTCCTAATCTTTCTCGTCGGCCTGTTGGACGACCTGGTGACGCTATCGGCACTTCAGAAACTCGCCGGACAGGTTTTTGCGTGCCTCACAGCGGCTGTACTTGGTCGTCTCTATGCACCGGATAGCTTCACGTTCGGCAGCACTCAATCGTTCCTCTCAACTCCGCTTGTCAGCGTTGCGATCTGTACCTTCTGGCTCGTCTTATGCACTAACGCGATTAACCTGATCGACGGTATGGACGGTCTGGCCTCAGGCATCGGGCTGCTTGGTACGATCGCAACGCTGATGATCGGCATATACACACACAATGCTGGGCTGGTCGTCGCAACGGTTCCGCTCGCCGGTGCGCTGCTCGCATTTCTGTTCTATAACTTCAATCCTGCATCTATTTTCCTGGGAGACTGCGGCAGCCTGACGATAGGCTTCATGCTGGGAGCGATCTCTCTGACCTGGCAGCACCATCGGGGAGGCATGGCGCTTGGCATGTTTGCGCCCGTCACGGTGCTCGCTCTGCCGCTTCTGGACGTGACGCTCGCACTTGGACGCAGGTTCCTGCGGCGGGTCCCTTTGTTCACCGCTGATCGCGGCCATATCCATCACGTCATACAGGATCGCGGGTTCGGTCCAAAGGCGGCAGCCCTCGTTCTGTACGGGGCTTGCACCGTGGCGGCCATTCTCTCGGTTGTTGCACAGCTATCGCCTCACATCTTCCATGTGGTGGGCCTTGTACTCTCGATCTTGTTGCTGCTGATTGCGGTTCGCTACCTCGACTATGTTGAATTCCGCGCCATCGGGCGGGTTTTCTCATCCGCTAACATGCGACGCCGAGTGCGAGATGAGATCTACCTGCGCGAGCTTGAGATCGCGCTTACCCAGCTACGCGACCTGGATGACTGCTGGAAGCTCGTGCAGCAGACTTGCGCCGATCTCAAGTTCGCCACGGTTGAGATGTACTTTGAGAAACTCTACTTCGACGCCGTACTGGATGACGAAACTCATCCGAAGGACTGGTGGATGACCATTCCAGTCGGTGTGCACGGCTACATTCGCGTCAGCCGCTCAAACCTGCTACAGACCGACAATCTGGTGATGCCGGCGCTTGATCGGCTGCACCGTGGTCTGGACAAGTGGGAACGGCATCACGGCGCGGAGAGTTCCGTTGGACTGAAGCAGGCCGCTTAGTCCGCCCGCTTTTAATCAACGGATGCTAATTACTTAGCCGTACGTATTGCCGCCTGATAGATCGCCACGATAGCTGGGTTATTCGCCTGCCAGTAATCCGCGGTCGCCATCAGGATATCTCCAGCGGCCACGGATGCTGTGAGCTGCGTCGTATATGTCGACAGCGTTGCCGGGGCGACGTCATTGATCATGTTGCAACTGAATGCATGCGGGTAGTAGCGGCGGGCGGTTGGGTCGGTTCCCAGGTCCTTGTGGAAGAGGAACGTCTGAAAAGGTGCGGTGTACGCGTAATACTTGGGCGTGCTTTCTTCCGGGATCAACAGGCTATCGGGAAACGCAGCCGCCAGTCGTTGGAAAATGGCTGCGTCCATGACTGCACCATTCGGTTGCACTGTGCTGTCGATGTAGAAGAGCGTTGCACCCCATCGTTTATGTGCATAGGTAATCTTCTTCAACATAATCGCTTCAGCAGCACTGTCTGAGAGAGCAACCTGTTGCGCTGTTCCATTTGCGGCCTTGATGAACTGTTGCGGCCGGATACAAACCCCGACGCGAAATCCAGCGCCCGTAATTGTTTTGAAGTAGGCATCATCCAACTTCAGACCGGCGTAAGGCGAGTTCTTGGCGGTAATGACCGACTCCATCTCAGGGGCCTCAACCGCCACCTGGTCCGGCGAACAAACATAGGTTGTACTCTGCGGAAACTCCTCACCCTCCAGATCCCAAGTAATGACACCCTGCGCGTTTAGTCGCTTTAGGTTGTCGACTACGGCATGCGCACGCTGCAGCATCAACGCCTGGAACTTCGCAAGACCTTCTGGCGTTCGAATATCAAAGTCATCCGCATTCCCATCGTTGAGGTAGCGCCTGGGATTACTGGCGAAGCCGCCCGGCTGAGTGATGTTACCGCCAGCGGGAGAACTGCCAAGGTATGATGTGCCAATGACGCGGCGGTCCGCCCACTTGAGTTGGGGAGGCCAGGTTGAGGCCCACTTGGCGTACGCATCTGCGGCAAGCGTGGTCAGGGGCGTGCCAGAGGGTGCAAAGCGAAGGGACACTGTAAAGGTGTCCGTCTGACCGGGTTTCACGGGACGGTCAACGTGCGGCTGAAAGGTTGCGAGGTTGTCTGGAGTAGTGCTGCTGACCATCGCTGAGTAGATCGGATTGTCGCCGCCCGCAGGCCAGAATCCACTGTAGAGCGGTCTGCTCGCATCCGGCACCACGCTCGCTACCTCTCCGCTTCCATAATCGGCGAGCAGCGTGCTCGGTGCGTCGGTGTTGAATGCGATCTGCGGGTAACTCGCCTTGCCAAACCCTGTCGGCATGTTTGGGAAATGCAGCGCGAGCGGATAAATCGATGCACCTGCGAGGATTTTGCCGGAGCCAGCGCGGTTGACTTCCGTTACAACTATGTTGAGCGTGTCGCCCACCTGCACATACTGGGTGGATATCGATCCCCAGTCGAACTGGTAAGTCCACTTCTTCGCGCTGGAATCCCAGGTTTTATTAGTGCTGTTCTCGCCCCAGCCGTCACCCGGTCCTTTCTGGATATTTCCTTGCAGGTCAGTCACCTTCATGTGCCAGACATGGAAACGATCGGCCGCAAAGGCGTCTGTATTTTCAAGAACTGTGCCCTGGTAAGAAAGCCGTTTCAGACCATGTTCGCCAAAGGAGACGGACAGCTGCGCGCGGCTTGAGTTACAGCCTGACAGCAAACCGGTCAAGAACAAGGCGAGCAACAGAATAGACTTTTGAAGAGCCATGCGGCTATCGTAACTGCGTTCTGTGCCCGCGGATTGAGTCGTTCCCTAAATGCACGGTCAATTGCAAGCAGCCTAAGCCGATGGGGAGTCGGGAACCGGCGAGACAAGGTGCGCTTTCACGATGAACCGCATAGGGGCGCTGCCGATGAAGTTGAAGGGGTAGCAGGTGATCAGCGTGACCTCAGGCTGGTTAGCAATCTCAAGTACATCCAGTCGGTCGGGCGCGACCACCTGCATGGAATCAACCTGGTAATGGAATGTTCCATCCGGCCCACTGATGCGGATATCCATGCCCTTCTGGATCGCTCTGAGGGGACGAAAGATCGTGTCGCGATGTGCTGCGAGCACCACGTTGCCCAATCCGCCGGTCTGCGCGGATCCGGGCACGTGGCCCACGCCTCTTCGCAGATCCGCATCTCCCACACCTTCAACGACCGGTGCGGTCAGGTGGATCTGCGGAACGGAGATCATGCCGATCTTGGTTCCGTCGGCAAGGGCCCCTGCGCCGTGCAGGTAAGCCGAACCCAGCAAAGTATCAGGAATCACCTGGCCATCAGCAGACTGTGCTGCCGGTGTCTGAACGCGTGCAAGGATCGCAGGCACGTTCAGACACGCATACACGACGGCAGCAACAGCGCCCATTGCCAGCAACAGGCGCTCAAGCCACCGCAGCTTAACGCTGGCGGGCATTAACTACTTCCCGGCTAACGCGAACAACGATCGCAGAGCCAAAGCTTCCAACCAGGATCAGCAGCAGCAGCGGCAGATTGCTCGCTGTGTGCGGCAGTGCTGTCAGCGCAGGGCGACGTCCAGCGCTGGCCACCTGCTTCGCTGCGGGTGGAGCAGGGCGTTTTGCAACCGCCTGCTCCCTGGGCGCCTGCGGCTGGCTGGCAGCCTGCGTGGCTGCGGGAGCGGGTGCCGGCGGCTGTACCCGGGCCACGGCCGTCGACGCGCTGGACGCATCCGGCGCGACATACTTCTTGGCAGCAATTCCCGTCTGGCCAGCCGTGACCTTCGTCGCCTGCAGGCTCCACAGGGTTACAACCTGCGCGTCTTCTCTGCTCAGGTCGTTTCCTTTCACCTTCAGATTGTCCGACGCAGGGTCGATCGCGAGTACCTGTTCTGGAGTCTTGGTCACAATCGAAGCTGCTTCGGCTTTGGGATAGACAAACTCGACGGTTCCCCCGCCGGGGAAGGTGAATCCGCGCAGCGCTTCATGACCCTTTTCGGTCTGCAGCATGATGGGGCCGGTGTTGCCGGTACCTTGCAGGCCAGAGTGAAAGACTGCGAGAAAAGTAGTTTCGATCTTGCCGTTATCCGACTTGATCTGGACGATGCCGCGGTCTGAGAGGTGGTCTTTGAGGACAATCGTGTACCCGCCCGCCTTCAGCACCTTTCCAGGTACCTGGGTATCGTGCTGGATCGTGAATGGCGTGTCGAGGGTCGCTGCGTCAAGCGCAGCGGCGGGTGTCGGAGCAGGTGCCGCATAGGCACACGAAGACGTTAACGCTGCACACAGGAGAAGCGAAGCAAGGCGCATGGGAGATGCCTTTCGAGCCATATGAGGATATCGCCGGCAACATCGGTCGGCTGTAAAGACAGATGCCGCCATGCATTGGCGAGAGGTCGCGCCCAGCCCCGCGGAATGAGCGATGTTTACGACGCAGCATTCCTATATGGTGAACTCAACATCCCCTGCTGAGCACAAGGAACGCTATCTGCGGCCCGGCATGGTAGAAAGGCTGCTTAGCCCTAAGGAGTTATCAACGTTGCGGTCCGACCTGCTGCAGAAGATACTCTTTGGCATCCGCCGACACTACCTGCCGCTTACACTCAGCGCTCTGCGCGCCGTCTACTGGCGCACCCTCGGCATGGCTGTCGGCCCGGGTGCCCGGCTCGGGCAAATGGTCGTCACCTGGCCCCACAAGATCTCGCTTGGGGAGCGGTGCAGCCTGGAACATGGCATCTACTTCAACGCGGCCGGCGGGTACTCCGCTGGAGTTGCGATCAGTGTTGGCGCGGGAACGTTCATCGGCAGCGGTTGCGAGTTCAATGCGATTGAATCCATTCGCATCGGCCAGAACTGCCTGATCGCCAGCGGTTCACGCTTCATCGATCACAACCATGGCACAGAGCTAGGTACGCCGATGAAGCTGCAGCCTGAGGTTTCCGCACCCATCGTGCTGGGTTCCGATGTGTGGGTCGGAGCGAACTGCGTCGTGCTGAAGGGCGTGACGATCGGGGATGGCGCGATAATCGCCGCGGGATCCATCGTGACCAAGCCGGTAGATCCGTACACGATCGTCGGCGGCGCTCCGGCGAAGCTCATTCGCGTTCGCACGTAAGCGCTACATCAGCTGCTTGAATGCATGCAGCAGCTTGTCTGACGAAATCTGCCAGGTGAAATTTGCCGCGCGAGCCCTGCCCTTTGCGATCAGCTCCTGCCGTGCAGCGGAGTCCTCAACCAGGTCGAAGATCGCCTGCACGTGTGCTGCCACGTCCTGGGGAGACAGCAGGATCGCCGCGTCTCCCGCCACCTCTGGAATGCCCGTCGTGTTGCTGCTGATCACCGGGGTTCCGCTCGCCATCGCCTCAATCACCGGCATGCCGAAGCCGTCATACAGCGTTGGGAACCAGACGACCCGTGCTGATTGGTACAGGGCGACCAGTTGGTCCTCTTCCTGAAAGCCGCCAAGAATGCAGCTTGGGCCGAGCGCCTTTGCGCGATCGAGGTATGCCGCGTCCGCGTGATTGATCACGACCAGCAGCAGATCCGGATGGCTGCCGACGACCTTGGGCCATGCCTCGAGGATCAGGTCTGCGTTTTTGCGGAACTGCAGGCCGCCCGGCACCAGGACAAACTGCCGTCCGCGGATGCCGAGCCTGTCCAGCACCTGCAGTCCTGCCTCGGTGGGCGGCTGGAAGAAGCTGTTGGAAGCCGCGTTCGGCACAACACGCAGCCGGTCGCGCAGCCCGGGAAAGAAGTGCGCCGTACGCTCTGCAGCAAAGTTGGAAATCATCTGGAGCATGTCGGCTTCGCGCTCGAGCCGCGCAAACAGCAGGCGCCACTTGAATCTCTGCTTCGCCAGCCACAGGCTGGTGCGGTGTGCGCCGGCTTCAAAGTGCTGAGCATCGTGACACGTGACGGCAAGCCTGGCCTTGCGCACTGGAACGTACGATTCGGCGGTGCAGTGAACCAACTGCGTCTCGCTCCAGTAGTGTTCCGCGGGCGGCCCGTTCAGGATGATCCATCGCAGCTGCTGCTTCGATGTCTCCGCCGAAAAGAAGTGATAGTCAAACGAGGTCCAGGGCTCGCCCACCTTTGGGATGACATTGCGATGGTCTTCCGGGTCGGCAAGCACGTGCAGCCTGACACCATCTGCGCGATGCAGATGTTCGGTGAGCTCTCGAGATACCCTGCCAACGCCGGTGGAGCGATAGATGTTTCGCAGATGGATGTAGCTGAGTATGTTCAAGCAGCGGCCCGGGAGCGCTCATTGGTGCCATGGCTCATTCTGCAGATTGTACCCATCGCGGCTCGCTGCAGGAACGCAACATCACTCTTCTGAGTGCGTCAGGTTCAGAGCTGGATCGTCTATGGGATCGGGCACTTGCGCTGTTCCCGATAGTCGCCTGGCCCTGCTGAAGCGTGCCGCCAGCCTGCTGAGCAGAACTCGAAACCAGAGCTGCAGCGCGCTCTTTTCCTCATCCGATGCGATCCACGTTCGCAGATAGGCTTGTTCCTCGTCTGAGGCTGCCTGCAACGCCTCTGGCGCAGGGATGTGAGCACCTTGCTGCGTCTGTGTGAGGTGCGGCGCGCGGGTGGACAGGCACTGCGCGCATTCACGACGTTCTCTCAGTACCCGGCTGGCCATCACCGCGAGAACCCGACTCGTCTGCCCACATTCCAGACACGTCAGCCAGATGGCCGAGCGCGCCGTAAGGTCGCGCTGTGTTCGTGAAGACTGCGGCTCAGACATCTGAACATCTCCGGGGTTCAAGAAGGTGCCGGGAAGGAAGTGGTGCAAGACTAACAAGCTGCAAAGGCATAGAGCACGCAATGGGAGACTACATGTCCCCGGGCAGTGTAGAACCGCCAACCAGGAGAACGGAAGCGCGATGTTCCTTTTCTTTTCAGCCAAGGGGAACGGTCAGGCGCTGTACCCGTTCAAAAAGCAGTCCAGGCCTTCCTTCACCCGCTGACGGATGGCGGCCCTGGATGGGTTCGCTTTGCCTGAGATGTTGGCGCTGATGATCATCTCGGACGCAACCAGGTCAAAGAACTGGCGCGCGGCGACCTCTGCATTCATTGAGCGCAATCGTCCCTCCTTGGCCTGCTGCTTCAGGTAAAGTGCAACGGCATCTCGCACGCGGTACGGCCCGGTGGCGCGGTACAGCTGGATCAGGTCAGGAAAGCGCTCGCGCGCCATGCCAAGCACGCGATGGAACATGATGGCATCGCTGGACACCATCTGCGTGATCACCAGTTCGCCGAACGCTTTCAGTGCCTTTTCCGGCGTTTCGTGCGCCAGCAGCGCGGTGCCGAGGCCCTGCGCAACACGTTCCGCACGTCGAATGACAACGGCACGAAAGAGTTCGTCCTTCGTTGGGAAGTGACGGTAGAAGGTCTCCTTTGAAGCGTGCGCACGCGAAGCGATTTCGCCCATGCTGGCGGCGTCATAGCCTTTTTCCATGAAGATCTGCGTTGCCGCTTCCAGCAGGCGATCCGTCAGTTGCTCCGTCCTGGCATCAGGCCGAGGGACCTCCGCCGCGGAGGAACGTGCACGTTTTTTCGCTGTCACGGAACCTTCTTGAATTTGCATCCGTATCGACTTGGATGAGTCTATCATTGGAAGCGTACCGAACGTTACGGTTCGGTTCCATGGAGCAGTGAACGATGAGTAATGCAGGCCACGAGGCGATCAACAGCCCGGCAGCCAATGAAACAGTACCGGCGAAGCGCAGTATCTGGGGACGCCTGATTGCGGGAATTGTCGTTGTGGTGCTCATCTTTGCCGTGGTCAGCGGCGTCCGCAAGAGCCAGGCTGATAAGGCCGCCGCGGTCGAACCGGTCGTTGTACCCACGGTGGTTACCGCCACCGCGCGGCGTGGCTCCATCGGCTTTTACGTGCAGGCGCTGGGTACCGTTACGCCGCTTGCATCGGTAAACCTGTACAGCCAGGTGAACGGCCGCGTGATGGCCGTGCACTATCGCGAAGGCCAGATGGTCCATCGCGGCGACCCGCTGATCGATCTGGATCCCCGGCCCTATGAAGCCCAGCTCAAGGAGGCGCAGGGCACCCTGCAGCATGACAAGGGCCTGCTGGCCCAGGCGGAGATGGACCTGTCGCGCTACAAGGAAGCAGCGGACGCGCAGGCCATTGCGCGGCAGACCTATGAAGATCAGAAGCAGGTTGTTGAGCAGTATCGCGGCACCGTGCAGAACGACATGGGCCAGGTGGAGTATGCGCAGGTTCAGTTGAGCTACTGCCACCTGACCTCACCGATTGACGGCCGCGTCGGTCTACGCCTGCTCGATCCCGGCAACACCGTCTTCTCTGGTGCTTCAAACCCCATCGTTGTTGTGACACAACTTGTGCCGATCTCGGTGGTCTTCAACGTCGCGGAAGACGACCTGGGCCAGGTGCGCAACGAAATTACCCATCGCGCCAAACTGCAGGTGGACGCGTTCGACCGCACACAGCTTGTGAAGCTGGCAACCGGTTACCTGCTGACGCTCGACAACCAGATCGACACGTCCACGGGCACCCTGCGCTTTCGCGGCGAGTTCGATAACCGCGATCTGAAGCTGTATCCGAACCAGTTTGTGAACGCGCGCATGCTGGTCAAGACCCTGCAGAACGCCATCCTGATCCCCACGTCCGCGGTGCAGCGCAATGGTACCCAGGCGTTCGTGTACGTGCTGCAGCCGGATAACAGCGTGAAGATTCGCCAGGTGACCGAGCTGACGACCGAGAACGATCTCGCTGCAGTGACCGGTCTGAACGAAGGTGACGTTGTCTCCACCACCGGCTTTGAGAAGCTGCAGGACGGCACCAAGGTCAAGGTCCAGGCGAAGGGCGGCCCAGTTGCCGCAACGAAGCCCGCCTCTGCCAACGAGATCGGAAACGCTCTGTGAGTCCGTCCCGCCTCTTCATCCAGCGGCCCATCGCAACCATCCTGTTGATGGCGGCGATCCTGATCCTCGGCCTGGTGTCGTACGTTGACCTGCCTGTCTCTGCGCTGCCGCAGGCGGACTATCCCACCATCCAGGTGCAGACCTTCTATCCCGGGGCCAGTCCGCAAGTGATGAGTTCCGGCGTGACGGCACCGCTGGAACGGCAGTTCGGCCAGGTTGCTGGACTGACACAGATGACTTCGACCAGCTCCGATGGCAGCTCCGTCATCGTGCTGCAGTTTGCGCTTGACCTGAGCATCGACGTTGCCGAGCAGGAGGTGCAGGCCGCCATCAACGTGGCCCAGGGCTACCTGCCAACCGATCTACCGGTGCCGCCTGTCTACAGCAAGTCGAACCCCGCGGACGCACCCGTGCTGACCCTGTCGCTTACCTCTGACAGCCTGCCGCTCTCGAAGGTTGAAGACCTTGTGGACTCGCGGCTTGCGCCAAAGATCTCGCAGCTCAACGGCGTCGGCCTGGTGACGATCAGCGGCGGTCAAAAGCCTGCGGTGCGCATCCAGGCAAACCCCGTGGCGCTGTCGTCTTACGGCATCGGGCTTGAGGACCTGCGCTCTGCACTGGCGAGCACCACCGTCAACACGGCTAAGGGCAGCTTCGACGGCCCCGCACAGAACTTCCAGATCAACGCAAACGACCAGTTGCTCTCAAGTGACGGTTTCCGCGACGTGGTTGTCGCCTATCGTAACGGTGCGCCGGTCATGCTGACGGACGTCGCGAAGATCAGCGATGGCATTGAGAACTCCAAGCTCGCGGCGTGGAAGGACAGGACACCAGCGGTTATCGTGAACATACGCCGTCAGCCCGGCGCCAACACCATTGCCGTCGTGAACGAAATCACAGGTCTGCTGCCCAAGCTGCAATCAGGCCTGCCCGCGTCGATCAAGCTGCAGGTGCTCTCAGATCGCAGCAACACGATCCGCGCGTCGGTAAAGGATGTCGAGTTTGAGCTGATGCTGACCATCGGCCTTGTCATTCTCGTCATCTTCCTGTTCCTGCGTAACTTCTACGCGACCATCATTCCCACGGTCGCCGTGCCACTGTCGCTTGTGGGCACGTTCTCGATCATGCACCTGCTTGGCTACAGCCTGAACAACCTGACGCTGATGGCCTTCACCATCTCGACCGGCTTCGTCGTGGACGATGCCATCGTGATGATCGAAAACATCTCTCGCTATCTTGAAGAAGGCATGTCGCCTATCGAAGCGGCACTGGTGGGCGCGGAGCAGATCGGCTTCACCATCATCTCCTTGACGGTGTCGTTGATCGCGGTCTTGATCCCCTTGCTGTTCATGGGCGACATTGTGGGCCGGCTCTTCCGCGAGTTTGCCGTCACGCTGAGCATCACCATCCTGCTGTCAGCAGTGGTGTCGTTGACGCTGACTCCCATGATGAGTTCGCGGCTGCTGAAGCACACGCCAGAGGCAGAACAGAACGCGTTCTATCGCTGGACAGAGGGCATCTTCGCGCGCATTATCGCAGCGTATGGCCGCAGCCTGAAGTGGGTATTGCAGTACGAGACGATCACGCTGCTGATCGCGCTCGGCCTGTTGATTCTGACGGTGTACCAGTACATCGAGATCCCAAAAGGCTTCTTCCCGACGCAGGACACGGGCATCCTGCAGGGCATCACGCAGGCGTCAGAGTCGATCTCCTTCCCGGCCATGTCGCAGAAGCAGCAGCAGATCAGCGATGCGCTGCTGAAGGATCCAGCGGTGCAAAGCCTGTCCTCGTTCATCGGAGCGGACGGCACCAACAGCACGTTGAACAGCGGTCGCATCCAGATCAACCTGAAGCCGACCGAACAGCGGCATGGCGCCGCAGCCGACGTGATCGCGCGCCTGCAACAGCGTGCTAACCAGGTGCCCGGCATCCACCTGTATCTGCAGCCCGTGCAGGACCTCACCGTGGACGATCGTGTCAGCCGCACGCAGTATCAGTACACGCTGGAAGACCCTGACGTGAACGAACTGAACCTGTGGACCAACAGGTTTGTGAACGAACTGCGCAAGGCTCCGCAGGTGAGCGATGTTGCCACCGACCAGCAGACTAATGGTGTCTCCATGCACCTGAACATCGACCGTCCGACGGCATCGCGACTCAGCATCACGCCGGACCAGATCGATTCCACCCTGTATGACGCATTCGGTCAGCGGCAGATCAGCACGCTCTACACGCAGTCGAACCAGTACCACGTGATCCTCGAAACGCTACCCGAGTTCCAGCAAAGCCCGGACAAGCTCAACAGCATTTACATCCAGGGCAGTTCCAGCGGCAGCTCGGCGGCGCAGAGCACGTCAGGACGCACCTCATCCTCATCCAACGGCACCGTCGCGACACTGACGCCATCCACGAACACGGGCCTTGGATCGACCACGCCAACCTCTACGCTTACCAGCTCCGCATCCGGCAACTCAACGACTTCGACCGCATCCACGACTCTGCTGAGTTCTTCCAGCGTAGCCGCGGCAGCAGGCAGCCAGCTTGCCTCCACCACACCAACCTCGGTGCTCGCATCAACATCGTCCTCAAGCTCCTCGTCTACGACGGGCGGTAATGGCAGCGGCACATCAAGCAGCTCCTCCAGCACGGCTGCGACGCCCGTGCCGCTGTCGGCGATCACGAGCCTGACGCAATCCTTGTCGCCGCTGACGATCAATCACCAGGGCCAGTTTCCCGCTGTGACGATCTCGTTCAACGTGGCGCCCGGCTACTCCTTGAGCCAGGCGGCTGCAGCAGTCGATGCCGCGCGACAAAAGCTGAAGATGCCGCCAAGCGTCGAGCCGAACTTCCAGGGGACCGCCGCCGCCTTCTCAACCATCGGCGGCAACGAAGGGTTCCTGATTCTCGCGGCGCTCATGGCCGTTTACATCGTTCTCGGCATCCTGTACGAAAGCTTCATTCACCCGATCACCATCCTCTCCACGCTGCCCTCCGCCGGCGTGGGCGCGTTGCTGGCGCTGCGGCTCTTTCATCAGGACCTCGATGTCATCGCGATCATCGGCATCATCCTGCTGATCGGCATTGTGAAGAAGAACGGCATCATGATCGTCGACTTCGCCCTGGACGCGGAGCGTACCAAAGGCATGCCTGCAGAGGAGTCGATCTACCAGGCATCGCTGCTGCGCTTCAGGCCCATCATGATGACGACCCTGTGCGCGCTGTTCGCGGGCATCCCGCTGGCCTTTGGCACGGGCATCGGATCAGAGCTGCGCCGGCCGCTTGGCATCGCCATGGTTGGCGGTCTGCTGCTGAGCCAGGTGCTCACGCTGTACACGACGCCGGTCATCTACGTGTTCTTTGACCGTCTTGCGCAGCGCTTCGAACGCTTCTCGTTCATCAAGCAACCGGCAGAGGCACAGCAGCTATGAACCTGCCCGCGTTCTTTATCAAGCGTCCGGTTGCAACGACGCTGATGGTACTGGCGATCCTGATCGCGGGCGGCATGGCGTTCCGCGTGCTGCCCGTTGCGTCGCTGCCGCAGGTGGACTTTGCAACCATCACGGTGGCAAGCGCATTGCCGGGTGCAAGCCCCGAGATCATGGCATCGTCAGTAGCGACGCCGCTCGAACGGCAGTTCGGCCACATCGCCGGCATCAGCCAGATGACCTCGACCAGCACGCTGGGTACCACAGGCATCACGCTGCAGTTCGACTACACGCGCGATGTGGACGGAGCCGCACGCGATGTGCAGGCCGCCATCAACGCCGCACGCACGTACCTGCCAACCAACCTGCCGACCAATCCCACGTACAGAAAGGTCAACTCCGCCGCGTTCCCCGTGATGGTGCTGGCCATGACGTCGAACACGCACTCGCTCGGCGAGCTCTTCGACACGGGCGCTTCCGTGGTGCAGCAGAAGCTGTCGCAGGTTGAGGGTGTCGGCCAGGTGCAGGTCGTTGGCGGATCGCTTCCCGCCGTGCGAGTAGACCTGAATCCGCAGCAGCTTGCCAGCTACGGACTGGGCCCGCAGGATGTCGCGCAGGTGCTGTCAGGGCAGAACTCCAATCGTCCCAAGGGCCAGATCAGCAACGACTTCATGACCGCCGACATCACGGCGAATGACCAGATCTCGCAGGCAAAGGATTACAAGCCGCTCGTCATCGGAACCAACAACGGCAGCGTGGTTCGGCTGAGCGATGTCGCGGAGGTAACCGACTCGATCCAGACTACGCGTTCCGCCGGCTTCACCAATGGCAAACCAAGCGTGGTTCTGCTGGTCTACCGGTTGCCGAACGCCAACGTGATCGATGTGGCCGACCGCCTCCGCAAGGCGCTGGTCAACGTTAACGCAACGATCCCCGCAGGCGACGTGCTGCAGGTTGCCATCGACACCACCACCACCATTCGCGCGTCGGTGTTCGACGTGGAGCGCACGATGGTGATCGCGACCGTGCTTGTGGTTGCGGTGGTCTTCATCTTCCTGCGCAGTCCAAAGGCAACGCTGATCCCAGCGGTCGCCGTCACCACATCGCTGATCGGTACGTTTGCGGGCATGTACCTGCTCGGCTATAGCGTGAACAATCTTTCGTTGATGGCGCTGACCGTCTCTACTGGTTTCGTGGTCGATGACGCCATCGTTGTGATGGAGAACATCACACGGCTGATCGAAGAGGGCATGTCGCCATGGAAGGCCTCGATCCAGGGCGCGGGCGAGGTCAGCTTTACCGTGCTTTCGATGAGCCTGTCGTTGATCGCGGTGTTCGTGCCTCTGCTGCTGATGGGCGGCTTGATCGGGCGGTTGTTCCACGAGTTCGCGATGACGCTCTGCCTGTCCATTGCGGTCTCCATGGTGATCTCGCTGACGGTAACGCCCATGATGTGCGTCTACCTGCTGCAGCCCGCGGCAAAGCACGAGCACGGCTACTTCTACAACCTGAGCGAACGCGCCTTCGGCTGGCTGCTTGGCAAGTACCGCTCGTCGCTGGTGTGGACGCTGCGGCATCCCAAGCTGGTCATTCTCAGCTTCGTGCTGACCATCTTCGCGAACGGGCCGCTGCTCTATGTCGTGCCCAAGGGGCTGTTTCCGGCACAGGATACAGGGCTGATCTTCGGCGGTCTGCAGGGTTCGCAGGACGCGTCGTTCCAATCCATGCGCAAGTCCGTGCTGGACACGCAGCACACCATCATGAGCGATCCCGCCGTGCAGACCGTTGCAGGATTTACCGGCGGTGGCGGCGGCGCGGTGAACAGCGCCTTTATCTTCCTGTCGTTGAAGCCGCTGAACCAGCGTGACGCCTCCGCAAGCGGCGTGCTCGACCGGCTGAGACCAAAGCTGAACGCGCTGACCGGCGCCTCCGCATTCATGCAGGCCGCGCAGGACCTCGGCGTCGGCGGCCGTCAGAGCAACGCGCAGTACCAGTACCAGGTCTCCGCCGATACCATCCAGGACCTCGGCACGTGGGGCCCGCGTCTCTACCAGGAAATGCAGCGAATGCCGCAGCTCAAGGACGTGACAACCGACCAGCAGAATGGCGGCCTGCAGATGCTGCTGAACTACGATCGCGCATCCGCCGCCCGCCTGGGCATCACACCACAGCTCATAGATCAGTCGCTGTACTACCAGTTCGGCGAGTCGCAGGTCTCGACTATCTACACATCGCTCAACCAGTATTACGTGGTGATGGAAGACGCACCGCAGTTCTATCGCGACCCGGTCACGCTCAAATCGACCTACCTGCACGCAAGCGGCAAGCATTCCGTTCCGCTGCAGGCATTTTCGACGGCGCAGGCTGCAACCTCGCCGCTCGCCGTGAATCACTCGTCGTTCTTCCCGTCGGTCACGATCTCGTTCAATCTTGCCGGAGGGACCTCGCTGGGCCAGGCCACCAAGCTGATCGACGACATGCGGCAGCGCATCAACGCTCCGCAGAGCGTGCGCGGACAGTTTGCCGGCACTGCGCAGGCCTTCCTTGCCTCACTCTCAACGGAACCGCTGCTGATCGTCGCCGCGCTGATCTCCATCTACATCGTGCTGGGCGTCCTGTATGAGAGCTTCATCCACCCCATCACCATCCTGACGACGCTGCCGTCGGCGGGCGTCGGAGCGATCTTTGCTCTGCTCATCTTTCATAGCGAGTTCGACGTGATCTCCGTCATCGGTGTGTTTCTGCTGATCGGCATCGTCAAGAAAAACGCCATCCTGATGATCGACTTTGCGCTCACGGCCGAGCGCGACCGTAGCATGACCACGGAAGAGTCGATCTTTGAGGCAGCCATGCTGCGCTTCCGTCCAATCCTCATGACCACGCTCGCAGCCTTCTTTGGAGCCATACCGCTTGCCATCGGCACGGGCACCGGATCAGAGCTGCGCCGGCCGCTTGGCATCGCGATCTGCGGCGGTCTGCTGTTCAGCCAGATTCTGACGCTCTACACAACGCCCGTCATCTACCTCTACTTCGATCGCATCAGCCAGCGCTTTGGACGCCGCCACAAGGTGCTTCCCGTGGTCCAGAGCCTCCCTGCAAATTAGGACAACATGATCAACACGACACACATGACTCACTCACGACGCCTCTCCTCCGCAGCACTCGCTTTTGCCTGTGTCGGCCTGTTGCAGGGATGCCGCGTCGGCCCTCGATACGTGGCACCGAATACGCCCGCACCGCCTGCGTTCAAGGAAGCTCCACAGCAATCGGCTGACGGCACCACGTGGATCCCCGCTACGCCGCAGGACGCAACGCTGCGCGGCAACTGGTGGGAGCTGTACAACGAGCCCGAGTTGAACGCCCTGGAAACACAGCTCAACACCTCGAACCAGAACATCGCGCAATCGTTTCAGAACTTCATGGCGGCGCGTGCGCAGGTGCGACAGGCACGCGCGCAGTACTTCCCGACCGTCACAGTTGGCCCGCAGTACTCGCGCGGCCGCACGTCGAGTAATGCGTCGGGCTCGATCATCAGCAGCACTTCAACATCCGGCACAACCGGGACCACCGGCACGACCGGCACCGGCACAACCGGGACCACCGGCACGGGAACCACCGGCACGACGGGCACAGGCACGACGGGCACAGGCACGACCGGAACGACGGGCACCTCGAGCAGCACGACCGCAATCAACCTGAACAGCAACAGCTTCAGCCTGCCCTTTGATGTGTCGTGGGAACCGGATGTCTGGGGACGCATTCGCAATACCGTGCGCGAGTACGCCAACGCAGCACAGGTCAGCGCCGCAGACCTTGCCAACGAGCGCCTGACAGAACAGGCGAACCTTGCGCAGTATTACTTCGAGCTGCGCGGCCAGGATTCGTTGATCGACCTGTACGACCAGACCATCGTCGCGTATCAGAAGTACCTTGATCTGACAAAGGTGCGCAGCCGCACCGGCATCGACACCGAGCAGAGCGTCGCACAGGCCGAGTTGAACCTGGACAGCGCCATCGCGGAACGCACCAACCTTCGCGTCGCGCGTGCGCAGTACGAACATGCGATCGCCTTACTCGTCGGCCAGGCCGCTTCGTCGTTCTCGCTGCCGCATGCACCGCTGGTGACCAACATCCCGGCGATCCCGATTGGCGTGCCTTCGCAGATTCTGCAGCGCAGGCCCGACATCGCAGCCGCCGAGCGCACCATGGCCGAAGCGAACGCGCTGATCGGTGTGGAGACCGCCGCGTACTATCCCACATTCAACATCGGCGGCGACTTCGGCCTGCAAAGCGCAAAAATCGGCAGCCTGTTCACATGGCCCAGCCGATTCTTCTCCGTGGGTCCGACCGCAACGGAAACACTGATCGACGGCGGCCTGCGGCGTGGCCTGCTCGACCAGTACCGCGCGCAATATGAAGCGGACGCAGCGGCCTACCGCGAAACCGTACTTACCGCCTTTCAGCAGACGGAAGACTACCTTGCCGCCATCCGCCTTCTGGGCGAGCAGCGCAGTCAGCAACAGGAAGTGGTCACCGCCGCGCAGCGCTACTACGATCTCTCGAACGTGCGCTATCGCACCGGCATCGATACGTTCCTGAACGTCTTCACCGCGCAGACAACCCTGCTGACGAATCAGCAGACAGCGGTAAACCTGCGCGTGCAGCAGATGACCAGCAGCGTGCAGTTGATTGAGGCACTCGGGGGTGGTTGGGACACATCGCAAATCCCGACAGAGAAGGCGGTCGCGCGCCGTTAACCTAAGCCGTTTAGAAGCGGATCAGGTAACTCGCCTTCACGAAGAACTGGCGGCCGTCATTCAGCATCCCGGGCCCGCGCGGCAGGATCGGCTGGCTGGGATTGCAAAGGCGCGTGCCTGTAAGCGGGCTGCAAAGCTGATGGCTGTAGTTCTGCAGATCGTTGTTGTAGCCGATGTACAGCACGGTACCCGGATGCGGCAGCCACGTCAGCAGGGCCTGCGTCTGCACCTGCTTCGTACGCGCAAGCGATGTCTGCGCCGGGTTTGCCAGCGTTGAGTCGTACTCCACGATGACGCGTGCGGACCACGCCCGCGTGAACTGGTAGTTCAGCTTGGTGCGAAAGGTCTGTGTCTCGTAGACGAACTGACCGCCGTGCGCCGCGTGGTCGCGATCGAGCAGATAGGTATTGTCGTCCGTCAGCTTGCGTATTGGGTTGATGGAGATGAGCGCCTGCACCGTCTCCTGGTTCAGCAGGAACGGCGTCTGCCCCGCGGGCGGGTTGTAGTTGACGTTGCCGCTGCGGATGGCCTGGACGTTGAAGTTCAATTGCGACCACGGCGCTCCTCGCGCAACAAAGCCACCCAGGTTCTCAGTGAAGTTGCGATTCGCGGCAAGAGGGTAGCCGTTCTGAGGCCCCACGGTATCCGAGTTCTGACCAACAATGGGAGCAAGCACCACGTTGCGTTTCAGCAGAAAGAACGGGTCGTACGTGGAGTAGTGATAAACGCGGTTATGCGCATGGTCGAAGGCAATGTTCTGGTTCGTTTCAAGCCCGATGCTTTGCACGCTGCTGTTCTTCGGGTACCACTGGTAGGTCGTATGCACGTGATCGCTGCGGATATTCGAAGTCTGCAGAAACCCGACAAGCGTAGCGAATCCTTTGCTGATGTCCTGGTACTCGTTCTGCATCTGGAACGAGTGACCGCTGCGCTGCAACTGGAAGTCAGTAGCCGGACCCGCGTTGTACCCGGCAGGGAAGATCGATGCAGAACTCTGCGGATTGTTCTGCTTCGTCGCGCTCTCCACGGTCTGGGCCAGTGCGGTCCAATGATCGTTCATGCGCCAGGTAAAGTCCGCGCCGCCGATGCGGTTGAACCCACCGCCGAACTCTTCGTCCGTATACATCAGCCCGATGTTCGAGCCCTTGCCAAGGTCGCGTGAGACACGCCCCACGAAGTAGCCTGCCTTGTCGTTGTAGAGCGGATCGCCGGGCTGCACCGTCTGTCCCGGCTCACGATCGTCGATCGCAAGAACGCCGACGTTTGTGTGTCCCAGCTTGCCGGTGATCCGCATGCCAAGGTCCGGACGAATGATGTTGCGCGTATACAGCAGCGTGAGAGGCGTGGCGAAGTAGCTGGCGTTCTCAAGAAAGAACGGCCGCAGCTCTGGAAAGAACACCGGGTAACGCTGGTTCACGGTGAACTGTGGCTGGTCGCTTTCCACGTCAGAGAAGTCGGGGTTGACCGTTGCGTCAAACACGATGGAATCCTTCAAAATGGCCTTCGCCTCGCCGCCGGCTGTGCCCTCAAGGTGCCTGGTAGAGAAGAACGGATTGTTCGGGTCAAGCGTCTGCAGCGTGTGCTCGCTCTGGCCAAGCGAGTACGGATTCAGCTGCACATTGTGCGATCCGGTAACGCCCGCCAGCGTACCCATGTGCAGCGTTCCCTCCTGGCTGAGCTGCCCGCTGATGTTGGCGGAGACGCGCGGCCAGTAATCACTCTCACTGTTGCGCGGAAAGTTGCGCGAGAAAACAACACCCCAGTCGTCTCCGCGCAGTGGAAAGCGCAGGCTGCGAAACGGGATCGCAATCAGCGCCATCCATCCCCTGCTCGTGACGCGACCATCGGAGTCCCACACCTGGTCATAGCTGTAATCCGCGCCATTCGCCTCTGTCCACGTGGCGTCAGCCTGCACGCCGCTGGCATTCACCTGGAACTCGACGCCTCGCTGCCGGTCTTGGAACGGGTCCAGGTTTACGGTGACGTAATCGTCCTTAAGGATGTTTTCGCGCCGTGCCAGGTGCGTTCGGATCAGCTCGGGATGCCGGTCGGAACACAGGAAGACGATGTACAAGGCTGAGCGGGTACGGCCCAGGTAGACCTCGGTCGATTCGGTTGCAGGCGCGCCGTCGGTGGGCTGGTTCTGGATGAACTGCGACAGGTGCGCGAGCTTGTCTTTCAAGTCCGGACGCGGCTGCATCTCGGGGAAGTCTGCCAGCGTGATCGGTGCATCCAGCAACGGCACACGTGTGTCGGGCAGCGGTTGCGATCGGGGCTGGGTCTCGGTTGCCACGGTCGGTTTCGACTGGCCTGCCTGCCCCGGGCCTACCTGCCCATGTGCCAGACCCGCCGAAGACATCAGCAATACAACAGCAACGAAGCCACACAACCTGCGAAGCACCACGACCCCTTTACCGAGTTCCCGCAGGCCCATCGCCTGGCCGTGGTCATCAGCCTGTACAGATACGTACGCAGAATCAGGAGGGTTCCGATGCAAAAGCTTTCCGTATACGTCCGGGGTTCAAGCCTTTGTGAGCGCATGCACACTGCAACAACACCGCTTCAGATCAGAACAACTCGGAGGGCCGACGGCTGCCGCCCGGACTCATTTGCTCAGTAGTCCTGCCGCAGCGCCATTTCAGGGGTATGGGGTATTGCCGCAGACGGCGCAGGCGCCTCGGAGCGCTGAGTACCACGGCCGGCATGTGGTGCTGATACGTCTGTGCGCCGCCTCGCGAGCAGCAGACGGTCCATCTCTTCGGCAGCCTGTGGACGCCCCAGCAGGTATCCCTGGAACAGGTCGCATCCCATGGCGCTCAGATCGTCCAGAGTCCGCTGGTTCTCGATGCCTTCGGCAACAACGCGCAGGTTGAGGCTGTGAGCCATCGAAATGATCGCCGCGATGATGGACCGTGTCTGGCTGTCGCTGTACATACGGTCGACGAACGAGCGGTCGATCTTCAGGTATTCCACATCCAGCTTGTCCAGTTGATCCAGCGACGAGTACCCGATGCCGAAATCATCGACTGAAAACGAAACACTCGCCGCGGTCAGCATATCGATCTGCCGCGATGCTTCCGCAACGTTGCGCAGCATCGCGGTCTCTGTGATCTCCATCGCAACCAGCGATGGGTCGATCTCAAACTGCGAGAGCAGGTCCAGCACACTCACAGCAAAGTTGGAAGAAGTGATCTGCAGAGCCGAGATGTTCATCGCGATCGGCACCTGCGGCACACCGCGGCTGCGCCAGTCGGCAAGCTGGGCACACACCCGCTTCAGGACCCAGTCGCCCAATGGAACGATCAGGCCTCGCTCCTCGGCCAGCGCAACAAAACGAGACGGCAGCACCAGGCCAAGCTCAGGGTGGCGCAGGCGGATCAGGGCCTCCACGCTGTGGAGCTCTCCTCCAAGCCCGAAGATCGGCTGGAACCAGAGTTCCAGTCCATCCTCTCGCAGGGCATGTCGCAGTGCCAGCTCCATCTCGTTGGAGGCGAGCATCAGTCGCAGGATTTCAGGCGACATGGACATGATCTGGTTGCCGCCGCTTTTCTTCGCCCGGTACATTGCCGAATCCGCATTACGCCAGACCGTTGCGGGGTCTGCCCCGTCGTCAGGCCAAAGCGCGATGCCGATGCTGGCGGTGATGTCGATGAAGTAGCTGTCAGTCCGAATGGGCTGCCTGAGCGCCTGTTCGACGCGCCGCGCTATCGTCTCAGCCTCTGCCAGCCCGGCTACCTGCCCCAGGACCAGCCCGAACTCTTCACCGCCGATACGGGCCGAGTTGCGGTGCTCCGATGCAAACCGCGACATACGCTCACCCACCACTCGCAGGCAGGTGTCACCGACACCATGTCCATAGGTGTCGTTGATGTGCTTGAAACGGTCCAGATCGAAGCAGATAAGGGCGCACTTCCAGGACGATCCGCGCGCTGCCTCGATCGCGGTCTGCAGGTCCTGCTCGAGCGTTGCACGGTTCCGCAGCCCGGTGAGTTGATCATGGCTCGCCTGGAACAGAAGGCTCTTCGCGGCGCTGTTTGCAACGATGATCTCTTCTTCCAACAGTGTCAGAATCATGCCGAACGCGACGAAGTACTTCGGGATGTTCCAGAACTCTGGCTGGACGCGTGCAGCGAGGTGTAGATGCTCAAGCAATGCGGCCGTTGGAAACACTGCGGCCCACGCAACCAGCCCTGAAGAAACAGTGGCCGTACCCGCGGAGATGCGATGGACCGCGGCGATGTAGCTGATGCCCACAAGCACGTAAATCTGCGTCAGAAGGGCCATGAGGCCAGAGTCGAACTGGCCATGCCAGACGGCCCGGTTGAACCAGCACGTTGTGACCACAACGGCAAGAACCAGCAGCGCTCGCCCCAGCCGCGACACCTCGCGCAACTGGGCCACATACATCAGCCACGCAGCCGTCACGAGTGCACCGCCAACGAAGTAGGCCGGCGAACAGGTGCTGCTCCATGCATCCATAACAGTGCAGATCACCAGTCCCAAGCTGGCGAGCCCAAGGGTCAGGAAGAGGTTCCTGTAGCTGTGCCGCTCCCTTGATGGCGCAGACAGAAAGACCACGCCGCAGCCAAACAGCGCAGCCAGGCTGATCGAACTCATCAGGTTAGCCGCGGATGTTCCAGAGGGGTGGAAGACAAGTGCCGCAAAGTGCAGCAGTATCAGTACCCATCCGATCAACCATGCCCGCACAACGTGCGATGGGCGCTTGCGGTAGGTCGAGCCGAACAGCAGGACCAGGCAACCGATGATCGTGATGTGAAGGAGGTCGGTCTGCATGCGAGGCCCGATACACGTTGTAGATATCTATTAGATACGATGCCCGATGGCGATCGTTGCGCTGGCCTCACGAAGATTTGAGAGCAAGCAATGTCCTGAAGTCGCAGCGCCAATCGGCTGTACGCAGCCGATTGGTGAGTCTACCGCTACTTCATACACTGCGAGTTGTTTCGGATCAATTTGCCCGAACGGAGCCGCCGGACTACGCCTCGACGGCTGCAGTCTTCTTTGCGGCTTGCTTCTGGGGCACCTTGGACTTGGCGGCAGCTTTCTTCGATGGCGAAGGCGTGGACTTCTTCGCGGCAGGCTTTACCGGCGTTTCGGCGGTCGTCTTTTGCGCTGCCCAGCGAAGCTTCTGCGCGGCGGCAATGCGGGCTTTGCCTTCCGCACTCATCACCCGCTTGGCGGCTTTGGCAGGTGCCGGGGCAGCCGCCGTCTTGTTCTTGGATCCCTTCGGCCTGCCGCGGCGCGTTGTTACTTGCTTCGGAGCCGGGCTACCGGCGAGCAGTCCGCGTGCCTGTTGCAACAGGGCAAGCTGCCCATCGATAGCCTTCAAAATATCTTCGGTATTCATCTGTAACCTCAACCTGAGCATAACTGTTTCAAGGCACAGGTGTTTACAGATTAAAGCTTCGATTTAACTCACGCGACATATAACTGCCCCGACTGTCTACTCGAGTACATGGATAGGCTCTACAACTTGTCGTTGATAATGTTCCATGCTGCGCTGGTCCTTTCGAATAAGAGGTTTCGTAGTACGTGCGCTGAAGTTGGCCCACCCGCCGCCGCGTGCGATCGAACATGCGAATGAGATCAACTCTGATCATCAACTTCCTTCCGAGGCAGGCTCGCATCAGCGCCGTGCCTTGTGTGAGATAGTTGCTCCCAAGTCGCTGTTGCAAGTCCTCTACCCACAGAAGGAGCCGAGTATGTCCTCCAGCTCGATTCTGCAGACCGCACACGCCAGGCAATCGCGTACCTTGTTACTCTCGGCACTCGCCTGTGTCGTGCTCTGCCTTTCGCGCGGACTACAGGCGCAGGATCTGCGTTTCGGTATCCTCGGCACAGACTCGTCGCATGCGGTCGAGTTCACCCGCATCCTGAACAACGCTAGCGCAGCCGATCACGTGGTAGGAGCAAAAGTCGTAATCGCGTACAAGGGCGGCAGCCCGACGCTGCCATTCAGCCGCGACCGCATTGAGAAGTTTACCGAGACACTGCAGAAGACATATTTGATTCCGTTCGTCAGCAGCATCCGCGAGCTCTGCAACCAGACCGACGCGATCCTCCTTCTGAGCGTGGATACAAGCGCACGCATGCGCGAGCTGAGCGAGGCCGCCACTTGCCACAAACCGATCTTCATCGACAAGCCGCTCGGCGGATCGCTCGAACAGGCGCTGCAGGTCGCAGCCTTCCTCGATGCGCAGGGTATCCCCTGGTTCAGTTCATCGTCGCTGCGCTATGGACATCAGCAGCGGCCTGCGGGCGTGCTGGGAGCAGAGACGTGGGGACCGGGCAAGTACATCGAAGGCTTCCCGCTTGATCTCACCTACTACGGCATCCACTCCATCGAGTCGCTCTACAGCATCATGGGGCCCGGTGTCGTGCAGGTGGCGCAGACACGATCCACAGACACCGGCATGATCACGGCCACATGGGCCGACGGTCGCATCGGCACCGTGAGGCTGATACACGACACGGTGTACGGCTCACTCCTCTTCGAGGGCGGCGGACACACCGAGATGGAGCCCAACCTGCAAGGCCCCGGCTACGCGCCGCTGGTGAGGGAGATCGTCTCGTTCGCCAGATCCGGCACGTCGCCTGTTCCCGAAGCGGAGACGCTTGAGATCTTCTACGTGATGGACGCGGCCCGTCAAAGCCTCGAACACGGCGGGGCGCCTACCAAGGTGATGAGCCCATCGACCACCAGGCGATAAGTTCAGTGACTATTTTCCTGGCCGCCTGCATGCGATGATCGAAGACCTATGCTGACCAAAGGCCACCTATGGGATTGATCGCATGGCTCGTCCTGGGTGCGTACTTTGTCCTGATGGTCGTTGTTGGCTACTGGGCCCGCAAACGGGTGAAGAACGCCAGCGACTTCTTCACGGCAGGTGGATCCATGCCGTGGTGGCTCTCCGGCATCTCGCACCATATGTCCGGGTATAGTTCGGCCGTGTTCGTGGGGTATGCGGCGCTGGCTTATACCCAGGGTATTTCCACTTATTTCTGGTGGGCATTATCCATCGCGCTGTCGCTACTGGCCGGCGTAACTATCTTTCCAGGAAAATGGGCGCGCATGCGGCAGCGACTGCACGTCATTTCGCCGCTGGAGTACCTCAAAATTCGCTACAACCTGCCCACCCAGCAATTGATTGGATGGAGTGGCGCGCTGCTCAAGATCTTCGACGTAGGTGCGAAGTGGAGCGCCTCGGCGATCCTGCTGCACGCCTTTGCCAACGTTCCCATCGCATGGGGAGTGTTGCTGACAGGCGGTGTCACCGTGATCTATTCCGTCATGGGCGGCCTGTGGGCCGACGCGCTTACTGACCTCAGCCAGTTCGTCATCCAGTTGATCGCGGGTTTTTCTATCCTGATTGCGACGATGGCTCGGCTCGGCGGTGTCAGCTCGCTTTGGACGATGTGGAGGCGGCTGCCGCCGGACCACCTGAAGCCCTTTCACGGCGATTACACAGTCATCTTCGCGGCATCGTATTTCTTCGTGAACATACTGTCGTATAACGGCGGCGGATGGAGCCTTGCGCAACGCTTCCTCGCCGCCCCAACAGCGAAGGACGCACGCAGGTCGTCCCTGCTGTCGGCGGCGCTCTACCTGGTCTGGCCGCCGATCCTGTTCTTCCCCATGTGGGCCGCGCCGATCCTCTTTCCCAACCTGAAAGACCCGTCTGAGTCATACGCTCTGCTGACAAAAGAGCTGCTGCCGTCCGGCCTCATCGGCCTCGTTCTGGCGGGCCTCTTCGCGCACACCATGGCCATGACGTCGTCCGACGCAAACGCCGTGTCAGCGGTGATCGTGCGGGATATCGTTCCCGTGCTTCGGGGCAGTCGGCAGCGGCTCATCGATTCGAAGCAACTGCTGCTTGGTCGCGTCACAACGTTCTCATTCCTCAGCATCAGCATGGTTCTTGCGCTCTTCTCCAATCACTTTGGAGGCGTAATCGGCATCCTGATCCTGTGGTATGCGGCGCTGCTCGGGCCGATCGCTATCCCGATGCTGCTGGGTCTGCTGCTGCCGTTTCGGCGTTCGGGACCCGCCGCAGCCATCAGTTGCTGGGTCATGGGAGCAGTTACCTTTGCGGCATTCAAGAGCTTTCCGCTGCAACAGATGCTGGGCATCGGCCCGCACTACACTAACGCGGTGACCGTAGGCGCCCCGCTGGCCGGCTCGTTCCTTGCCTATGTACTCGTGGGCCTGACTGTGCCATTCAAACGCGCTGCGTCCGACGCCTTCCTGCAGGCCATGTCCAGCGATGCCGCCATGGCTGCTTCGGTCGATGCCGTTCCAGAGAGCGTCTACCTCGGCGCGGGAGAACCTGCGCATTGACCGAACAGACCATCATCGGCCGCGATCCGGCCAGCGCACAATGCGTTGCGATCACCGTGCGCGACGGAACGATTGCATCCATCGCGCCATGTAGTGACGACGTGGATCTGTGGCTGTCTCCCGGTCTGATCGACCTGCAGGTAAATGGCTACAAGGGGCTCGACTGCAATGACATGAACGCCACTGCGGCAATGATCCCGCAACTGGCGAAAGAGATGCTTGCCATTGGCGTGACCACGTTCGCACCCACGGTAATCACAGCTTCAGAGCCGGACATGTTGAGCCGCCTGGAAATGATCGCAAACGGCCGTGCAAGTGACAGCACCGCAGCGACATGCATTCCGTTCATCCATGTCGAGGGCCCAGGCATTTCGCCACTCGATGGCTATCGCGGAGCGCATCGCGAGATCTGCGTGCGACCACCGTTGCTGGAGGAGTTTGCGCGTTGGCAGGACGCCTGTGGTGGGCTTGTCGGCCTGATCACAATGTCGCCGCACTGGGACGGAGCCGACGAGTACATCGCCGGTGTCGTCGCTGCAGGCGTACATGTCTCCATCGGGCACAGCCACGCGTCGCAAAAGCAGATCCAGCGAGCTGTGGATGCTGGGGCAAGGCTGTCGACGCACCTCGGTAACGGGATCGCACCGCTGCTGCAGCGCCATCCCAATCCGATCTGGAGCCAGCTTGCGGAAGACCGGCTGACCGCCTGCTTCATCGCGGATGGACATCACCTGACGCCCGAAACGCTGAAAGCCATGGTGCGCGCAAAGGGCCTGGAACGCAGCATCCTCGTCTCGGACACGGTTGCGCTGGCGGGCATGCCGCCGGGCCGTTACACAACACCTGTCGGCGGGGACGTGGAGCTAAGCGCCGGCGGCAGACTCTCAGTTGAAGGCACCTCGACGCTTGCCGGTTCAGCCATCCCGCTGGTTGACTGCATCGGCGGAGCCGTACGCATGACAGGCCGCCCACTCGCCGAGGTCCTCACGATGGCAACGGAGAACCCGGGCCGCTTCGCCGGCGATCGCGGCATATTGCAGGTGGGTGCGCAAGCGGACATCCTGCGTTTCCGATGGACCGATCGCGTCTGCGTGCACGACGTCTGGCTGGCCGGCGAGCTCGTCTACTCCGCACCGACCCGCGCGACTTAAACGCTGGAGTACTTCCTGCAGAGTTGCTGAATCTGCGCGATCTGCGAAGGTGTCGAGGTCGAGTCACTCTCTTCGCCCTCATACGACATGTAGCCTTTGTAACCGGCATCCGCAAACATCTTCCACACGCGATCCATGTCGATCGGTGAGTTATCGTCGAACTTATTCCGGATATGCGTATGACTCGCGTACGGGATGCACGCGGCGATCTGTGCGTACGAGTCAAGCGTCGTCGACGGCGCAAAGTGCGAAATGTCAATGTTGATGCCCGCATACGGTGAGTTCACGCGCTGCATGATCTCCACGCAGACCTCGGCGCTCTGCGACACGCCCACATGGTCCTCAAGGCCGAGCGTAATGCCCTTCTTGCCGGAGTAGTCGCACGCTGCCTTCATCGTCTCGACCACCCACGTGGTAGCCTGCGGCAGCGTCGCGCCCGGGGGCAGTTTGCCTGCGAAGATGCGCAGGTGCGGCGCGCCCAAGCGATCGGTCACATCGATCCACTTCTTGATGTCAGCCAGCACATCGGCGCGCTTCGCGGCATCGGCCTGCACCATGCTCGACCCACACGCAGCACCTGAGAATGAAACAGCGTTCTTGCAGCCGACATACCGCAGGTTCTCGATGTAACCGGGGTCGGTCGACTTCATGTAGTAGACGGTCATATCCACGCCGTCGAGCTTCAGCTCGACCGCCTTACCAATGAACGTTTCGAGCGTCAGCGACCCATTCAGAAACAAGTGCCGATAGGTATAAGCGCAGCAGCCGGAGAAAAGCCGGGGCGTCTTCGAAACCGAACTGGTCGAAGCCGGCGACGCACCGTTGATGGAGCCAAAGGAATCCATTGCCGCTGTACCAAGCAGACCCGCACCAGCAGATTTCAGAAAGTGACGCCGTGCGAGTGGAGCTTTCATCGTTCCTCCCAATGATTCTGAACATGCAAGTAGCTTGCCCTGGCGGACAGAGAGCCAGCTTACTACTCCGACGAAGACCACGAGAGAACGCCGGCTTGTATCAGGAGTCTTGTAAAGCGTGCCGATGAGCGAGGTCTGCAAGCTCGCGCACGCTCTCGGCTGCAACGTGCACGGGCCCGGCAGCGTCATCCCACAGAGGATCGCCGCCACCAAAAGCCCGTGTAACGGTGCGAAGCGATGCATGCAGATCGACCGCGGCAGCCTTCATGATGGCCTCTGCCGTGCGCAGGCTAACACCGCCGCCCGCAGCGATGCGGATGCGACCGGCTGCCTGCCTGCTTAACCTGGCGAGCTCGTCCACTCCTTCGAGGGCGGACGGTGCGCCGCCCGAAGTCAACAGGCGTCGGCACCCAGAGTCGATGATCCTCTCGAGCGACGTGGATCGATCGGCTGCCAGGTCGAACGCCCTGTGGAAGGTGACCTCGAGCGGTTCCGCCAGCTTGACCAGCAGCGACGTGCGTTCGGTATCCGGCAGTCCGTCCCCGTTGAGAATGCCGGCAACAAAACCCGCAACACCGAGTGCGCCTGCGAACTCAAGATCGCGGCAGATCACACGAAACTCCTCATCCGAGTAGAGGAAGTCACCGCCGCGCGAGCGTAGCAAAACATACACAGGAACCGCGCCGCACTCAACGGCCTCGCGAATCAGGCCGTAGCTCGGCGTCAGGCCGCCGACAACTAAAGCCGAGCACAGCTCGATGCGGTCTGCGCCCCCTTCATTGGCGGCAACGCAGGCCTGCGCCGTCTCCGCGCAGATCTCCAGCAGGCGTCTGGTTGTCATGCCTTCAGCTTAGCGAATGCCTGTTGCCAGGCGGTGTGGCAACACCGGCGCCAAGACCTCCTGGCATGGTGTTCCTCGAGCACCCCGGGTAATCTCCTTGAGGAGGAACAAGCAGATGAGCGTGCAGGCGACAAGGGTGCGGCACGGCCGCGTTGGAACTCTGCGGCTGCAGGCCTATCCGACAACCGAGGCGATGGGCCAGGCCGCAGCGGCAGCGGCGGCAAACGAAATGCTTCGCTTGAGCAGCCCTGCCGAGCCTTTGTCCATCATCTTCGCCACCGGCGCCTCGCAGTTGGCAACGCTTGACGCCCTCACAATGCACTCGGAGCTGCCCTGGAACCACGTTTCCGGCTTCCACCTGGATGAGTACATCGGCCTGCCGATCAGCCATCCCGCCTCATTCCGCGGCTACCTGCGCAGGGAGCTGACGGGCAAAGTTCCGATGAAGGAGTTCTTCGAGATCGACGGGACTGCGCTCGACCCGCAGCAGGCATGCGCCGAGTATGCCGCAAGGCTGCAGTCGGCCAACCCGCAACTTTGCCTGTTGGGGATCGGGGAGAATGGTCATCTCGCTTTCAACGACCCGGGCGTTGCAGATTTCCACGACCCGCTGACCGTCAAGATCGCGCTGCTGGACCAGATGTGCCGCACGCAGCAGGCGGCGGAGGGCTGGTTCCCAACGCTCGACGATGTGCCCGGGCGCGCCATCACGGTCACGATTCCGGCCATCATGAAGGTGCCTACACTCATTCTCTCCGTGCCCGGCATTCGCAAGGCAGCGATTCTGCGGCGCACGCTTGAAGAGCCGATCAGCACCGAATGCCCCGCGACGATTCTCCGCGAACACCCTAACGCTACCGTTTACCTGGACGCTGAATCCGCATCGGAGCTGGACGAGTACCTGACGGCCGAGTAGGCCAGGCTTTCAGCCGAAGTTCTCATCGATCAGCTTCTGCAGGTAGACCTTCGATGCAAGAATGTCTGCCTGCTGCTTTGGACCGCTGATCTCGCGCTCGATCGTGATCGCGCGGTCGTAGTTCACGTCCTTCAGCCGCTTGAACAGCAGCGGAAAGTTCACCTTGCCCGTGCCGATCGGCACCTCCGCGCCCAGCTCGTGCGTGCCGGTCGGCAACAGTCCATCTTTAGCGTGCATGCCGCGGACCAGCGAACCAAACACGTCCATCGCATCGACCGGGTTGCCCTTGCCATACATCAGCAGGTTGGCCGGGTCGAGGTTCACGAACACGTTCCCCGTCCCCACGTCCTGGATCATGCGCAGCATGGCGACCGGCGTCTCTTCACCCGTCTCAAGCAGCAGCATCCTGCCCTTGTCGTTGCAGTGCTGTGCGACTTCTTTCGTCGCGGCGACCGCACCAGGATAGATCGGATCGTTCGGATCTTCTGGGATGAACCCAATGTGTGTGTGGATGGATGGAATGTTGCAGGCAAGGGCAAAGTCCGCCGCGAGCTTCAGCGCCTCGATGCGCGGTCGCCGATACTTCTCAGGAATGATGCCGATCGTCGGCGGCCCCTGGTAGAAGTCGAAGACACGTGGGCCGGGATTGTGCTCGCTGACTGCCGAAACCTCGACACCATACTTCTGCACAGCGGCAAGCAGGGCGGGTGCCTCGGCCAGGCTGAGATTGTCATAGTAGATCTGGCAGGTGGGAAACCCCATCTGATGCACCTGCCTGATCGTGCTGTCAGACGTGTCACCCGCGACCACCTTGGCAACGACGCCGAGACGCGGTTTGTTTCGCGGCGGCGCCTGCCCTTGCAGGGACGAAATGCTGCCGGCAAAACAGGCTGAGCCTGCCAACTGCACAAAGCTGCGTCGATTCAAAGCTGCCATCCCATGGCCTGCACCTGCGTGGCCCTTAGCCGAGGTAAGAACACTCAGAATTGTTGCACAAGGGTCTGGAGCAAGATCCTGCACTATGACCTCTGCTCATTGCGATGCAGGTGGCTGCAGCTACCATGGAGAAGCATCCAGTCCGAGCATCAAACATGCCGACCTTTATGAAGACAAGAGACAACAGGCTGCTGCGCCTGATCGCGATCTTCAAGTTCTTCAAAGCCATCAGCCTGGTCGCGGTCGGCCTGGCGGCGCTACATTTTCTGCATGACAACGATGCAACGGGTTCCATCACACGCATGGCCACAAGGATCGGCCTGAGCCCGGGCAGCCGCTATCTTGACGAGGCCCTCGCCAAACTGGTCAACCTGCCCCCAAGAGATGTCCGCGATCTAGGCATCGGCAGCTTCGTCTATGCTGCCCTCTTTCTAACGGAGGGCATAGGACTGTGGCTATTGAAGCCGTGGGCCGAGTGGTTCACCTCCATCATCACAGCGTCGCTCATCCCGCTGGAGATCTACGAACTGCATCGTCATCCCACGATCGGCAAGGTCGCCATTCTGCTGTTGAACGTCGCCGTCGTCGTCTACCTGGTCCTCCGCATTCGAAGAGAACGCCACCAGCCGGCAGCGGTCTAGGGTGCGGGTACGCGTACCTGGGTCGCACCGCAGGTCTTCACCGCAGAGCAGCTTTCGGCCTTCAGGTTCTTGTCCAGGCACACCTCAACAGCAGTGAGATAGTTGTTGCCGCAGGAGATGGCAACACCGCTCGCGGGGACGCTTCCGTTACTCTGCGTGAACATGGTGATGATCTGCGCCGGCGGCAGGCTGGTCTGCTGGGTCAGGTTGGAGAGCCCGCCCGGAATGTGGATGGACTGTTCGGCCTTGCGGGCGAGCTCGAAGAACGCATCCGGCCCCAGACCCGAGCAGGTGCCGTGCGTCTGCCACTCGTGCTGCAGCAGCGTGGCATCAGGATAGATGTCGGCGTACTGCGACGGATTCGCCGGTCCGGGAGCGTCGCTGCAGTCTTCCGGATACGTGCCATTCGTGTTCTGCGGCCACAGACCATGCAGCGTAAAGGCGCGATGCTGGGCGCACTCCGCCGCGCCGGGGTGCCCCTGGCAATACTCCGGCGACCATGAAAGATTGAGCACGTAAAAGTCGAACTGGCCCGGCGCCGAGGTCATCGCGCGGCTGTTGTGATGGCGGCTGGATCGTGCGCCGCCGCTCGATTCACTCTGCCGCGATGTGTAAGCGCCGCCATCGGTACCACCTGACGGCTGGTCCTCCGTGCCGGTGCGATCGTAGCTCGTCCAGTTGTCGCCGGGCGCGTCATCGCGCTTGCCGTGACGGTGATGATGGCGCGACTCGGTCTCGTACGTCCGGTTATAGTCGTCACGATTAACCGAGCGGGGTCCACTGTTGTCGGCCTGTGTGGGCTGGGAAGGTGTCACGCTCTTGCAGCCCGTGACACAGAAGACGGCGCTGATAAGCAGGACAGGAAGCTTGATGGTCTTCATCTGCAGCTTGGATGGAAACCGTCCGCCGGCGGATGTAAGTGAGGCTGCGCCTATCCGACCAAACGCGTGGACAGAGCAGCGATGGCACGCCTGGTCTGTAGATTGCCAGTCGATCGTCTCGCTCCAAGAAGATGTAAGTCTCTGAGTTTGCATTGTGTAACGCCGTAACATACGGGTGGAAACTGCCCTGAAGTGTGTTTAAGGAGGATAAAGGAGGGTGCCATGAGAGTCTGCGCTCGTACAGACCCCAAACAGGCGCTCTTTTCTTCTACACAACACTTCTTTGGAGGCAGCATGGCGTCGTGCAATCACGGTGAGTTCGGGTTTCGGAACTGGGTCGTTAGTCTGGGCTGGCGGCTCACTCCGCGGAATCAGGCGCGTACAGCGCTGCTCTCTGGCCTCATCCTGCTGGTGCTGTCACTGGCGACGATGCAGGCACAGGTGCAGAACGGCACCATCCGAGGCACCATTACCGACCCGACGGGTGCCGTAATTCCGGATGCGACGGTCACCGTCAGTTCGAAGGAAACCGGCCTGAACCTGCATGGCACCACCAACAAGGATGGCCTGTATACCTTTGCGCAGCTCATTCCCGGCAACTACACCGTTACGGTCGATCGCCAGGGGTTCCAGAAGGGCGCCAGCTCCATCGAGCTGACCGTGGGCCAGACCGCCGAGGTCAACCTTGCCCTGACGATCGGCAACGGGAACGAAACGGTCACGGTGCAGGCTGACAACTCCGCCGCACTGGATACGCAAACCTCGAACCTGGACTACACCGTCGGCCCGAAGCAGGTGGATGACCTGCCGCTCAACGGCCGCAACCCGTACGGCCTGGCAGCGCTCGCCCCTGGCATTATGCCCGGTGCCAACTTTGGTGTGGGCGTCGCAGTCGCACGAGGCGCGGTCGTTGCCGCAGCCACCAACAACTTCGAATCCAACGGCGGCATCGGCGGCAACAACGAGATCCTGCTTGATGGCGTCTCCATCATCGTCTGCTGCCAGGGCCAGCCCGCCGTCACGCCATCAGTCGAGTTCGTCAACCAGTTCAGGGTGGTCACGTCCGATCCGCCGGCACAGTACGGCCGCACCAGCGGCGCCGTCCTCAACATCGCCAGCAAGACCGGCACCAACTCCCTGCATGGCGATGTGTACGACTTCCTCCGCAACGACAAGCTGGACGCAGCCAACTTCTTCACCAAGCGAAACGGGGTCTATCCCTACCCGGGACACAAGGACTTCCGCGCGCCGCACCGTGAGAACCAGTTTGGCGCGCTCGTCACCGGCCCTGTCTACATTCCGAAGCTCTACAACGGCAAGGACCGCACGTTCTTCACCTTCAATTACGAAGGCATTCGCAACCTTGACCCCGCCGTTGGCACCACCACCGTTCCTACGGCGCTCATGCGCCAGGGCATCTTCACCGAGGGACCGGGAATTATTTACAACCCCAACTCCTCGAACGCCACCACCACGCCGCGCACGCCCATCCCGGCGGCTACCTGCAACGGCACCAACTATGCCGCTGGCTACTGCATTCCCGCCGCTACCTGGGATGTTGTAGCAGCCAAATACCTGCCCCTGATGCCTGCGCCCAACCTTGCCGGCATCACAAACAACTACAGCTATGTCGAGAACATCACCGACACCGACAACCAGTACAACTTCCGCGTAGACCAGGCGCTCGGCGACCGTCAGCGCCTGTTCGTCCGCGGCACGCGCTCCACCAACGAGCACATCAACAACGACCTGTTCAACAGCCCCACCGGTCCGGGCGGCTGGACGCAGGCTCTGCAGGCATACCTCTTTGCGGTGGGAGACGTGGTCACCCTGTCGCCCAATCTCATCGCGCAATTCACTTACGGCTTCGCGCGCCAGACCAACTACCAGCTCGGCAACAACTTCTTCGGCTACAACGCGGGCAACTACGGCTACTCCAGCAATCTGCTGGCTGAGCAGCAGGTCCCCGGTATCCCGGTGCTCACGTACAGCGGTCTGGCGCAGATCGGCTACTCCAGCAGCTTCAACCACTGGGCACACTACACCCACTCGCTGAATGGCACCATCCTGTGGTCGCGCGGCAAGCACTCCATCACCACGGGCTACAGCGGCAGGCTGATCCTCGAAAACCAGCTCAGCCTCGGCAATCCGAACGGCACGTTCTCGTTCGGCACCACCTTCACCGGCAGCCAGTTTCCGAACGGATCCGTTGTAGGCGGCCAAAGCCCGTTCGCCTCATGGGCCTCGTTCCTGCTTGGCGCTCCCACAAGCGGCAGCCTCCAGCGCCAGACCACCAATGCCTTCAACCAGTGGGTCAACGCTCTGTTCGTGCAGGACGACTGGCGCATCACCTCCAAACTGACGCTGAACCTTGGCGTCCGCTGGGACCTGGAAACAGGGTTCAAGGAGCGGCATAACAACTGGGCGGATTTCAGCCCCACCATCGCCAATCCTCTGGGACCGGTCGGTGGCGCACTGTTTCTCGCAGCGGGCAACAACCCGACGCGGACGTGGCCCATGCCGCTGCATGAGGTCGGTCCCCGCACCGGCTTCTCGTACGCCGCGACACCCAGCACGGTCGTTCGTGGAGGCTTCGGCATCCTGTTCCTGCCCACCTCGGAGCGCGGCTACAGCGATCCCAACATCGGCTTCAGCCAGTCCACCAGCCTGCCCACAACAGCCACGGGCTTTACCCCCGCGGTTGCAACGGAAAACCCGCTGCCCAACGGCGTGCTGCTGCCGGCAGGCGCAAGCGCAGGCACCGGCGTGAGCAATGGGTCCACCATCTCCGGCTTCGAGTACAACAACCCCGTTTCGTACCAGGAGCAGTGGAACCTCGGTGTCGAGCAGGCGCTGGGCCGCACCTTTACCCTGCAGCTCAACTACGCCGGTGGAGACGGCGTCCACCTGCCCATGAACATCCGCCCGAACGATTTGCAGCCGCAGTTTTTCCTGCCAGTGGGCAGCAGCACGGCCAGCCTGACAGCCCAGGTCGCCAATCCATACGCGGGCGCGGCGGGCCTTGCGCCTGGTTCCGTCCTGCTGAAACCCACCGTGCAGCAGGTCCAACTGGACGCGAAGTTCCCGCAGTACACCGGCGGTGCCATCTCCGGGATTCAGAACGGTTCGGTCGGTATCTCCTACCAGGACGTCGGTTCCACCACCTACAACGCGCTGCAGGCCACCATGCTGATCCACCGCTCCAATGGCGTCTCGGGATCGGTCTCGTACGTCTGGTCCAAGCTGTTGGGCAACGTCAGCGATCTCACAAACGGCTTCCTCAACCCCACCGGCAATCCCGGCTTTCAGGATTACTACTTTCCCCAGTACGAGCACAGCACACTGGCCACCGACATCCGTCACCGCGTCGTTGGGACGGCTACCTACGCACTGCCTGTAGGCCGCGCCAGGCGCTTCGGCGGCAACATGCCTCGCTGGGCAGATGAGGTTGTCGGCGGGTGGGAAGTGACCACCATCATCGATGCCTACTCTGGCTTTCCCATCAGCATGTCTGTGACCGGTACCCCGGCCTTTGCAGGCACACGGCCCGTGATCGTCCCAGGAGTCAACCCGCTCACCAGCGGCAGCACGCATTCGCGGCTGGGTGGATTCGGGCAGACCCAGAGCTACCTGAACCCCGCCGCGTTCGCACTGCCGATGACGTTCCAGCTAGGCAACGTACCCCGGTCGTGGGCCGCCATCCGCGGGCCGATCTCGTTCGATGACAACGCATCGCTCATCAAGCGCTTCCCCATCCACGATCAGCTGGGCGTAGAGTTCCGCGCCGAAGCCTTCAACATCCTCAACAAGGCCGATTTTGGCCTTCCGTCGTCAACCGCGGGATCGTCATCCACAACCTTCGGCTACATCACCTCGCAGGCCAACCTGCCGCGCAATCTGCAGGTGGCTCTGAAAGTGCACTTCTAAACACGAGGGCAGGGCGACGGGCCTGGCAGCTGCGATCGCAGCCTGCAAGAGTACCAGTCGCCCTGCCGCATGCAACAGCACATTGCGTGAGGAATAAGCAGTTCAAGTACATGTTTTGCGTGATGGGTCAATGAATTGGAACGCGCAAGCTAGTTACAAGCAATTCGATCGCGCAGACTACTTTGTACCTTGAAGCATTTCGACGGTAATTATCAAGAATTACTTCTTGAAGCTGGGCTCCAGCATTGCCTCGACGGCTTCCGGCGTCAGCGGACGCGAGAGTAGATACCCCTGGATGCCATCGCACCCCATTTCGTTTAGAACGCGCAGCTGATCGTCATGCTCCACACCCTCGGCTATGATCTCCATCTGGAGACTGTGACCCATCGCAATGATGGCCTTCACGATGGGATGGGTGCGGCTTGATTCACTGAGCTGCTGAATGAACGTGCAGTCGATCTTGAGCGTGGAAATGGGCAAACGAATGAGATGCTGCAGGGACGAGTAGCCCGTGCCGAAATCGTCGACGGCGAATCGAATGCCCATATCCGCAAGCGGCCGCATGCGCCGGGCAATCTCATCAAAGTTGAGCATCACGCGCTCCGTGATCTCCATTTCCAGCCACGCAGGATCGATGCCGGACTCGGAGATCGCGCGCTCGACCTCGGCAGCGAAATCAGGACGCATGAGTTGCAGCGGCGAGACGTTCACCGCGATACAAAGCGGCTCCTTGCGTCGGGCATTCCACCGCGCCAGCGAACGGCACACTTCTTCGAGCACCCACTTACCAAGCGGATGGATCAGGCCGTTGCCCTCTGCGATCGGAATGAAGCGGTCGGGACTGACAACGCCCCGCTTCGGTTCCGGTAAACGAAGCAGGGCCTCCATGCCGCGCAGGCCGCCGTTACGGCAGAACTGTGGCTGGTAATGCAGATGGAACAACTCGTTCTGTAAGGCCGATCGTACGTAGGCGGTGAGTCCCGCGGTATCCGCTGCCGCCGATGCAGTCCCATCGGCAACCATGACGTAACGATTGCCACCAGCCCGCTTGGCGCGATACATCGCCGCATCCGCACTGCGCCACAGCCTGGTCCGCTCGCTGCCATGGTCCGGGTAAACCGTCACGCCGATGCTGGCGCTCAAAACAATCCTGTGACCTTCAATCTCGAGTGGAGTAGAAAACACCTGCAGCAGCACCTTTGCAACAATGCCCGCCGCTGCAACGCTCTCGACCTCGCCAAGGAAGATCGTGAACTCCTCGCCACCTGTGCGGGCAACTGTATCCATGCCGCGCAGGCGTCGTGTGAGCATGACGCCAACCTGCCTCAGGCATTCGTCTCCAACGCCATGTCCGTAATGATCGTTCACATGCTTGAAGTGGTCCAGGTCGATGCAGATGATCGCTGCGCGATGATTGCGCCTGCGGGCCTCTGCCATGCCCTCGTTCATGCGCTGCTCAAGTAGCAGCCGGTTCGGCAGGCCTGTGAGCCCGTCATGATGGGCCAGCTGCAGCAGCTGCGCGTGCAGGTGCATCCGCTCTGAAACATCTTCGGCAACGACGTACCGCGCGGGACGACCACAGAAGATAACGTCATTTGCAAACACCTGGACGAGGATCTGCGAGCCGTCTTTCTTCAGGTGAATGCGAACGTTCTCCGGTGCTTCAGGGTAGCCCTGTTCCGGCAGGGAACGATCCGTGCGAAGCCGAAGATCATCCGCTGTAAGTTGAAGAAATTCGTCGCGCGTGTATCCGTATTGCCGCAGCGCGCTTTCGTTTGCTTCAAGAATCCGCAATGAGCTGACATCATAAATCCACGTTGCGAGCGGACTGCCGGCGAACACGGCAGTGTTTGTCCTCGTTTTCACAAGCTGAGGTGCTTCCGTTTCAGGATGAACGACACTTGCAAACGACATCGTGGATCTTCCATGTGCGGCCATACAGGCCCGATAGGTTGTATGTTTCTCGAACCGCTTGACGGAGATGCCGGCTCGTCACACCTGACCGGTCGCCTGCAACAATTGCCTGCGTACACATACCAGACGCGCGTCTTCGTGACTCTGGATGCACTAAGTCAAAGCTACACGCGCGATATAGTAGTTTTGGATATCACAGGTAATATCTTGAGGCAGATAGCTCACACTTAGCAAAGCTACTTGGAGCACCTGACAAGTTAGTCGTGCGCAACTCCAGGTGGCAGAAAGGCCGACCGCGAGCGTGCAGGCTGCAGGCAGTCGCGCCAAATCCGCTACCGATGAGACCACACCTCGCCAGCTTCGTGGACGACTTTCGCCGGTACGCTGGCGAGACCGCCGTCGTGTCGCATCGTGGAGTGCGGAGCTACCGCATGACCTACGGCGAAGTCGCGCAGCTAGCAGGCCGGTTCTCGTCTGAACTGGCTCGTCGCGGCATCGGTCCCGGCGATCGCGTGCTGTTGTGGGGCGACAACTCTGCCGAGTGGATAGCGGTCTTCTTCGGATGCCTGTTACGTGGTGTGCTAGCGGTGCCACTCGATGCAGCAGGTTCAGTTTCCTTCGTCACACGCGTTGCCGGCGAGGTCACGCCGCGGCTCATCGTTGGTGATACGGCTCGGCTCCAGTCGCTTGCCGTTGATGCACCTTCACTCAGCCTGTCAGAGCTAACCCGGGCTCTGCCACTCGAGGCTGACTTCCACGTCGATCCCGCCGTGCAGGAGGACGCTCCGTTTCAGATCATCTTCACCTCTGGCACCACGTCCGAGCCAAAGGGCATCGTCCATACACATCGAAACGTGCTCGCCAGTCTGCGTCCCATCGAGGCGGAGATTGCGAAGTATCGGCGCTACGAGCGCTGGACTCACCCGCTGCGGTTTCTGCATACGCTGCCGCTAAGCCATGTCTTCGGCCAGTTCATGGGACTGTGGATACCCGGCGTGCTGGCTGCAGAACTGCACTTTACCGATGTGCTGGAATCCAGCCGTGTAGTTCAACTGATCCACAGTGAGCGCATCTCGGTGCTGGTGGCAGTGCCGCGCGTCCTGGCACTGCTGCGGGCGTATCTGCTTGCATCAGATGCGTCGCTCGCCGACCAGATCGGTCGCGCTGCCGGGATGTCCGCCGGCAAACGCTGGTGGCGGTTTCGCGCGGTGCATCGCCTGCTCGGGTGGAAGTTCTGGGCGGTCATCTCTGGAGGTGCATCTCTGCCCGCTGAGCTGGAACTCTTCTGGAACCGGCTGGGCCTCGCCCTGATCCAGGGTTATGGCTTGACGGAGACAGCGGCGCTGGTCACGCTGAATCACCCGTTTCGCATAGGACAGGGCACTATCGGCAAAGCACTGCCCGGCCGTGAGGTCCGACTGAGCGAAACAGGAGAACTGCTGGTCCGCGGCGAGATGGTCGCCAACTCCACCTGGCAAGGAGGACGGCTGCAGCAACGAAACGGCGAGTGGCTGGCGACGGGCGACCTGGCCGAGCAGAATGACTCCGGTGAGTTTCGTTACCTGGGCCGCAAAGGAGACGCAATCGTGTCGTCCAGCGGCATGAACATCCATCCCGCGGACCTCGAGGCCGCAATGCTGCAGCAGCCCGGCACCCAGGCGTGCGCGGTGGTGCCCTGCGATCTTCCCTCCGGGCCGGAGCCGGTCTGCGTCGTGATCTTCCAGGGCGACGATGACGCGATGCAGCAGGCCCTGCGTAATGCCAATCGCGAACTCGCCGGCTTCCAGCAGATACGGCACGCCATGCGATGGCCGCAAATCACGTTTCCCTACACATCGACCGGCAAACTGTTTCGTCGCGAGATCCGTGATTGGGCCTGCCAGGCCGTTCTTGCAGATGACGCAAGACCCTCGCCCACAGAGGACTTCGTGCTGGCGACCATCGCGTCCATCACAGGCGAGTCCGCCGCTGCCGACGGCAGGGACGAACTGCGGCTCTCAGAAGACCTGCACCTCGATAGCCTCGGGCGTGTTCAGCTGGCGTCCGCGATCGAGCAGCGGACCGGCGTGATGATTGATGACGCCCGCGTAGCGTCGATGACAACGCTGGGCGGGTTGCGCCAGGCCGCAGGCGCTCCTTTGCCATCGTCGACGTCGGGTGGCTCGCACACCCTGCCGAACTCCACCGCAGGTGCCCCCGAGGTCAGGGTTAGCAGGCCTGTATATCCTCACTGGCCCTGGTCATCGCCCATGCGTCAGCTTCGCAGCCTGTTTGTAGAAGCCATCCTTCGGCCGCTCATCAGCCTGCTGCTTGCTCCACGAATCATCGTTACTGCCCCGCTGCCGAAGGGACCGATGTTAATCATCGCGAACCACGTGACAGCTCTCGACGGAGCGCTGGTGCTGTACGCTCTGCCTGCTGCTCTGCGGCGGCGCACCGCGATCATGATGTCGGGCGAAATGCTGGAGAGCTTTCGTTCAGGTGCACGCAATTGGCTGGCAGGACGCGCGGCGTATTGGCTGTTGACGGCCCTGTTCAATGTCTTCCCGCTGCCGCGTCTGCAGGGTTTTCGGAAGAGCTTTCTTCATGCCGGCAAAGCGCTGGATCGCGGCTACTCCGTGCTGATCTTTCCCGAGGGTACGAGAAGCAGCACAGGCGAGATCGCACCATTCCGTCCGGGCATCGGCCTGCTTGCGGCGCAGGCTGAAGTTCCCGTGCTGCCGGTAGCCCTGATCGGCCTGGACCGGATTCGTGTGCGTGGCGCAAGGTGGTTTCGCAGTGGCAGCCTACAGGTCCGCATGGGCACTCCGGTCCTGTGGCATGCCTCATTGAGCGCGGCAGAGTGGAACGGGAAGCTGGAAGCAGAACTGCGAACCCTCTGGAACCAACAATAGAGACCTCAAGTCGTCCCTGACGATCGGCAGCATGTGCACGAGAGTTCAAGAGCCTATGCTGCCTGCGGCTTCGATGCGGACCGCGGATCGAGCGGCGCATGCTCCGGGACGGTTTGTTGCATCGCATCGAGCCGCTCCAGTAAATGCTTCTGCGTGGCCGCGTGCGCCGCAACGCCGTACAGGTTCCTCGTCTCGTGCGGGTCGGCTTTAAGGTCGTACATCTCGTACTGCGGCGGCTCGATCGTGTAGTGGATCAGCTTGTACTGCTCAGTGCGAATGCCGCGATGCGGTGTGACCTTCTCCGGGTTGGGCCATTCGAAGTACTCGTAGTACCACTCGGTGCGGAAGGCGGGGTCGGGCTTGTGTGCAAGCGGCAGCATGCTTTTCCCCTGCATCTCCTTCGGCGCGGGGATGCCGGCGATGTCGAGCAGCGTCGGCGCAATGTCGAGGTCCAGCACCATCTCATCCCGCATCGTGCCCGCCGGGATGCGAGCGGGGTACCGGATCATCATGGGTACGCGAATCGATGGCTCGTGCATGGAGCGCTTGTCAAACTGCCTCCACTCGCCCAGGAAGTAGCCATGGTCCGACGAGTGCAGGATGGCCGTGTCATCGAGGATCTTGCGTCGCTCAAGGAACGACAGCACCTTGCCGATGTTGTCATCGCACGCGACCAGACCGGCGTAGTAGTTCTTCGCAACGCCTTCGAGCGAGCCGCAGGCGACGTGGCTATCCGTGGTCCCCAGCTTGTTCTCGGCGTCGATGAAGCACGCGGGCTTGCCGGGCCAGCCCTTCAGATCGTCGTCAAAGGTGATGGGCCTGGGAATTGTGGCGCCGTCGTACAGGTTGGCGTAGCGGCGCGGGCGGAAGAAGGGCTCGTGCGGTGCGACGAACCAGCACATCAGGGCGAACGGCTGATCGGCGGGCAGCGATTCCAGCCACTGCACGGCGCGGTCCGTCGACAGGTCGTCCGCGTAGATGTCCTTGTACTTCTTCGCGGGCCCCACGGTGCCGTCGCGGCCTTCTTTGAAGACGGGATTGGCGAAGGTGTTGCCGGGATCGTTATGGCCAAAATAGAAGTCCCAGTGCTTGTCTTCAAAGCCGAGCGGCGCATGCACCTTGCCGGCGATGCCGATCTTGTAGCCGGCTGCGCGCAGGATGTCCGTCAGGAACGGCAGATCCGATGGCAGCGGCTTGTTCAAACCGCCGTTCGACAGCATGCCCGTCGAGCGCGAGTACATGCCCGTCATCGCCACCGTGCGTGCGGGCGCGCAGAGCGCGTTGGTGCAGAAGGCGTTCCGGAACAGCATGCCTTCGCGGCCAATGCGGTCGTGGTTCGGCGTCTTCAGCAGCGGATGCCCCGCGATCGACATCGCATCGGCGCGCTGTCCCTCTCCCAGAAAGAAGACCAGGTTCGGCTGCTTGCGCGGCGCGGCAGGCGACTCGGCGGCCTGCGTCAACCTGGACGTTGCTGCGGTCGCGGCAACGGCCGCGGTGCCCTGCAAAAACTCTCGGCGAGACGGATTCATACATGCTCCTGAACAAGCTTTAGAACGGCAGGCAATAGCCTACTGCCTCATCGCCGCGTGTGGGCTGACAAGTTGCTCTACTAGACGGCGACCAGCAACTGATCGGTTCTTACAACTGGCATTTTGACTGCCCGTCACGGGCGAAAGAGTTCCCGCCACGTGCGATCAAGCTGGAGCCACCGGGCGTTTTCGAACCAGCTTGTCTGCCAGTCCGGCTGGTGCAGCAGACCGTGCCCACGGTCGCAGATCTCCTCGGTGGCGTTGGAATCGAGCAGGCTCCACGAGGGCGGCCCCATGCGTGCGGGGCTCCGGAGGGACCGCATGCAGGTAGGGCAGCGCTGCCGCTGGTCGGTGAGCGCCCAGCTGGCCGCAACCACGTTGAACAGCAGGCCGCACGCCATCAGCAGCCAGTCTGCCTGCGCGCCCAGCAGGTGCTGAAAGGCACGCGTGACGTGGACCGCAAGCAGGTAGCAGGACAGCACCGCAAGTACCAGCTTGAACGAGAGAAACCGCCAGCGTCCCCAGCGCTGACCCATCGTTGCCGCGTCTCCGCGATAGGCATCGCATGCACCGTAGCGCGAGGTCACCACCGTGGATGGCAGAGAAAACAACGCCAGCACAACAAAGCATGCGAACGCGCCGTGACCCCACCTTGAGAACACCAGGTTTCGAACATCACGCTGGGCCATGCTGATCGCAAACAGCAGCGCAAACGTGCTGCCCAGCACGCGCAGGCACACGTCAGGCGATCTCCAGTCGATCGCCGCCCACACCTGCCGCAGATGCAGCCGCCGCACCATGATCGCGTCGGGAAACAGACCCTGAACAAGCCGCAAAGCCGCGTCCGCATCCTGCGCGTACACACAGCTTAGTTCGGCAACCCACTCAGCCTGCCAGGCCTCACGTTTGACCCTCGGAACGATCGCGGCAGCGATGCGCAGATGCCGGTGCAGACTGCGCAACTGCCCGTGCGGCGTCATGCCTTGGCCGCTTTCGTCCGTGCGAACTGCGCAATCAGCGGGTACTTCTTCTCAGCGTCGGCCAGCGCCACTCTTCCTGTCGGAGTCACCTTGTAGTACCGGCGCGCCGGGCGCTCTTCCTTCAGTGCTTTTGCCTCGCTCTCCCACGCTCCTGCAATCAAACCGTCGTTCTCCATACGGCGGAGGGCAGGATATACGGTGCCGCTGGGCAGGCCCGTGATGTCCATGATGTCAAAGCCGTAGCTGTAGCCCTCCTTGAGGGTCTTGAGCATGAGCGCGGCGGTGTGGGAAAGACGAGTGGTTTCAGACACGGCAGGCCATCTCCTGTGCTTTGGCCTATGTAGTTTGCTACTTGACCGTGCAGGTTCGTCAAGTGTATGACGAATACTACATAGGGAGGAAGCCTTGCTCGAGCTAAGCCATGTCACCAAGCGCTACCGCGGCATACCGGCAGTCGAAGACGTCAGCTTTTGCCTGGAGGCAGGCGTCGTCCTGGGCTACCTGGGGCCTAACGGCGCAGGCAAGTCAACGACGGTCAAGATGATTACCGGCATGGTCGAGCCGACGCATGGTGAAATCCTCTTTTGCGGGCGAAGCATTTACGAGGACCTGCCGGCCTTTCGCGCACGCATGGGCTATGTTCCAGAGGAGGCACAGGTGTACACCCACCTGAGCGGCCTGGAATACCTGCAGCTTGTCGGCCGGCTGCGTGCCATGCCCGAGCGGGTCATCGAGCGCAAGGGGCGGGCGCTGCTGGAACTGTTCGGCTTGCGTTCCTCCATCGAAGCGCCGCTGAGCGACTACAGCAAAGGCATGAAGCAGCGCGTGCTGCTGAGCGCGGCCCTGCTGCATGACCCTGACCTGATCATCTTCGACGAACCCTTGAGCGGTCTGGATGCGGTGACGGCGCGCCTGTTCAAAGACCTGCTCGTGATCCTGCGGCGCGAAGGCAAAGCCGTGCTCTACATCTCGCACGTGCTGGAAGTGGTGGAGCAGGTGTGTGATCGCGTCATCATACTAGCCGCGGGCAAGGTGGTGGCCGACGCATCACCTTCAGAACTGGCGCTGATTACCTCTCAACCCACGCTCGAGCGCGTCTTTGCGCAGCTGGTGCAGCAGCGCGATACGGCCAGCCTCGCCGAAGACCTGGTGTCCGTGATGCGAGGCTCGAATGCTTAAGCGTTTGAATGCCCTTGCAGAGTCGCTGCTGCAATCAGCGGGAGTTTCACCGCGGCAGGCACTCACGCGGCATTTCCTCCGCATGTTCTTCCAAGGGGATGACGCGTCGTCGCCCGAGACACCCGTCGTCCGTTCCCTTGCCGGTGTTGCCGCGCCCATGTTGATGGCCGGGTTCTGGATTGTGACCTTAACCGGCAGGCTGCCGCCGTGGCAGGCTGCGGGCAACCACTACCTCTTCGTCCTGTACGCCTTCTGCGCAATGGGCTGCGTCACCACGCTGCAGTGGGAAAAGCTGTTTCCAGAGCGCATCGATTTCCAGGTGCTGCTGCCGTTGCCGCTGCGTGGCTGGACGGTCTTTGCCGCAAAGCTGCAGGCGGTGGCGATGTACCTGCTGCTGTTCCTCATTGCTGCAAACGTCTTTGGCATGTTGCTGCTGCCGGTGCTTTCAGGCCGCAGGCTGCTCCTTGTGATGGCGGCACATGCAGCCGCGGTCTTCACCGCAGGCACAGCCTCAGCGCTGGCCGTACTCGCGCTGGAATCACTGGTGATCGTCGTGGTGCCGGAACGTGCTTTTCGCTACGTTGCGCCGATCGTGCAGGCGATTCTGGTAACGGCTTTTCTCCTGCTGTTTCTGCAGATAGGATCTGTGTCCGCAGCTTTGCCTGCGCTGCTGTCGGGCATCGGCCAGGTTGCGCGCTGGTTCCCGCCGCTCTGGTTTCTCGCGTTGTATGAAATTTGCATCGGTGGTGTGACCGCAACACCCTCCGCGCACCTGCTGGCCCGCGATGCCTCCTTGTGCCTTCCGCTGCTGTTTGCAACCGTCCTGATGCTGTACCCGGCAGCGTGGGCGCGGCGCCGGCGCATGGCTCTCGAGGGCTCACGCAGCGCGCATCTGCGCGACGGGAGTGTCTGGAAAAACGTCGTTCACCCAGCGCTGTTGCGCACCGCGGACCAGCGGGCAGTCTTCCACTTCATGCGGCAAACGATGGCTCGCCTGGGCCGCTACCATGTGGGTCTTGCAGCGTATGCAGGCGCGGGCATCGCACTCAGCCTTACCTCTGCGTTCCGCTTTAGGGTGCGTGGTGCCACGCTGCATGTTGACCTGGTCCAGACGGGAATGCAGGCGGTCATGCCCCTGCTGCTGTTCTGGACTGTGGCAGGTGTGCGTGGAGCCTTTTCACTGCCCGCGGACCTGGGTGCGCGATGGGTCTTCCGCATGGCAGACATCCGCACACAGCGCGTCATCTCAACTGCAAAGAGCTTTGTCTTCACAGCTTGCTGCGTTGTAGTTGCCATGGTCGTGCTGACGCTGGCGGCATGCGGATGGCGTGTCTCGGAGACGCTCATGCAGGCGGTCTATGGTTTGCTGTGTGCTGTGCTGCTGACCGATCTGTTCTTCTTTTTCGAGGCGCATGTGCCGTTCACGCGCCCGCCGCTTCCAGGCCGCAGCAGCCTGCCACTGACATTGGCAATGTACCTCTTCGGTGTGCCGGTGGTGATCCTGTTGACCGTCACGCTGGAGCGATGGGCGACTGGTTATCCATGGCGGGTGATTGCTGCATGCGCGGTCGCGGCGGGGTTACATGCTCTCATGCACTGGCTGCGCTTCCTGCCATCGCACCCTGCTTCCAACGATGCGTTCCTTGACGAGTTTGCAGAGGAGATACAGACACTCGGCTTGAGTAAGTAGACTCCACTCATTAGGCCAGCTATAAAACGTACCGTTATCCCTGCTTTGACCTTAAGAACTGCGTGCCCGGAATACTCTCTGAACTGCCTCCAGGTAAGCGTTCTTGTGTTCAGCATCCGGCTCCAGGTAGCTACCCTCGGTCCATTCGTTCCATGAGTTAAGGGTAATCAGGCGCTTGCCTGCTGGCAGGTGGTTGAGAGCAAACTGCTTCGCCGAGCGAAGGGCATCCTCAAATGCAGCGGGTGAGTTATTGACTACCACCGAAGTAAAGGGATAGCTGCTAACACGGAAGTTATCGGTCTGGCATGTTCTTGGGCTCGCGTCCCATCCGACAGTTGCGTTTGGAAAGTAAGTGCAGCCTAGCTCCGCTGATGCGCGATCGCGGTAACGTTCATACTGCGCACGAACGGCCTGGTATTCCGTAGTCGGCGTACTCGCAAGCTGCGCGTGATGAATCCACACGTACGACGTTGTACTGTCGATGTGCAGTCGCTTCAGCAGATCGGGCAGATTTGTTACCTGCGATTCACCCGGCAGCAGCTTTACACCCCACGTAACTGCATTCAGGTGTACACCGGGGAAACCAGCGGCACGCGCTTTCTGGCGCAGTGCGTCGAGCGCGCGCGTCGCCTGTGCAAGCCCTCCAATCCCCTCCACAAAACGAAACAACTCATAGATGGAGAAGTACGGCTGTCCATCGAGCTTGAGGTATGAGGGGTGTTGAAAGAGTTCAACAACGCGCTCGCACATGCGGTCGAATGCAGGGCGTGTAACGGCGCCGTGAAACTGCACCTTGCCCGGACTATCCAGCTTGGCCGGGTGCAGATCGATCCAGTCGTGATTCGCCCACATCAGCGCGAACCGGACGTCCTTATTGTTCGGAGCCTTGAGGTAGCCGTTATCGATCGCGCCGTTAAGGAAAGGGCCATCTTCGTACCAGTACCAGTCGAACAGCAGGGCGTCGACGCCATGCTGGTGAGCGGCAGCAATCTTCTGACGGAACACTTCGGGCTCTGACTCATCGGCAAACCCCCACTGCGGCACCCTTGGCTGGCGGTGACCCGGAAAGCGCGGTGTGGCAGCCTTCACGAGATTCCACTCGGTCCACCCGGTGCCATGGGCCTGTTCATTACGCCGGTCAACGTGGAAATTGCCGAAGTAGTAAGCCGCCGTGATCACGTCATTCGACGCCGCTTCTGCCGCTGCACTTTGCGCACGAAGTCCTCCGTTCAGCAGCACAGAGCCGGTTGCTGCAATGAATTCTCGGCGATCCATATCACTCCTCTGAAAACGACCCTTACTCATCTGTAGTGAGCAGCCAGTTACGCGTCAACGTTCTGCGGGAACAGTGCAGGTGCGGTGCGGTATCATGGCTCCTCTAAGGACGCTTCAAACGTCACTCTGTCGCCACGAGCTTCGCGGCAGGGATGAGATCCGAGGTACCACGATGCTCACCGTAAACGAAGTCGAATCTCCCCGACGATCGTTGCAGGAAGAAGAACAGGACTCCCGCATAGCGGAAGCGCTCACACACATACTGCGCAGTCCTCGCTTCAAAGACAGCCTTCAATTGCAGACATTGCTGCGCTATGTCGTCGATGAGGCATTGAAGGGCAACGATGACCTGTTGAAGGAACGAATGATCGGGATCTACGTGTTCGGACGGCGTCCTGACTATGACACGACCGAAGATCCCATTGTGCGATCCCGGATGGGTCTGCTGCGTAAGCGGCTCGCGCAGTACTACGAAGCAGGTGAAGGACAACGCGCGGCAGTCCAGATCGTGATTCCAAACGGAACCTACCGGCCTGCCTTCTCATTCGGTCCGGTACCGAAATCCCCACGCGCAAAGGGTGCCCTCGCTGAAACAAAGGCTCCTGCAACCTCCACTGTGGAGAGTGTTCCCGCGACACTCGAGGCAAAGCCCGCCGCCATCGAACCGGCCGCGCTGGCCGTGACGTCTCATTCGAAGCGCATGGCATGGTGGAGTGTTCGACGTGGCCTTGCCGTTGCCGCAGCCGTTGCCACGGTGCTTACCGCGTGCTGGTTCCTTCTCCGTACACAGCAGAGCAACCTGGACGCGCTCTGGGGCCCGGTCGTGAAAGGCAAGCAGCCCATCTATGTCTACACGGGCAGTATGCCGGTCTTCGAGAAAGAATCTCCACCGGACGAGGCGAGTTCCGCAGCTGACCTGTACTGGCCCGTTCGCTTGCCCGATCCGCCGTCAGAGGACCTGCCGCAGGCAGCGGATGTGGTGTACTCCTACGGCGAGGGCATGCTGACAGGGTCTGTCTATGCCGACATCCGAGTCGCAGGCTTCCTGAGCAAGTACAGTCGAACACCCGTGCTGCGATCTGGCGCGAACCTGCCCTACATGGACCTCAAAGGGTCACCGCTCATCCTGATCGGCTCATTCGACAACTACTGGACGAGGGTCATGAACCAGGATCTGCCGTTCTATTTTGATCGCGGTTTCGGCATCCGCGAGCGCGATGGAACACACCGGCGCTGGCACAATCCCCTCAAGGCCGAGATGACGCCGTTGATGATGGAGGATTACGCCCTCATCTTCCGCGTCATGGATTCGAAGGCCGGAGCGCCCGTGCTGGGGATCGCCGGACTGTCTACCTGCGGAACGCACGCTGCCGCGGACTTCGTTACCGACCCGGCACAGATGCAGGCCCTCTCGGGAATTCCGCGGTCTGCTTTGAAGAACAAGAACATTGAGCTGGTACTGCATACCTCGCTGGTGAACTGCGCGCCTACCTCGGTGCAGGTCATCGCCAGCAAAGTCTGGTAGCGGTCCTCTGGCGCTGTGGCGCTGATGGATGTGCGCTTGCCGACACGCCAGTTTTACGCGAGGCGCCAAGCCTGCATCGCCAGTGCAACAACGTCAGATCGACAGCAGAGCACCACTCGCAGCACTCTCCCTCACTCATGGCTTTGCATTATCCAAGTCGATGTCCGTCAGGCGTTTCCGTGGTGTTTACCTGCCGAGTGACCGCACCGTACCTACACCGTACCTGCGAATCATTGACAGTCCACGCCGCCGCTCCCTAGCACTGATGAGGCCAGTACACCGTCTTCGGAGATACATGATGAAGTCCAAGCAGTTGAAACAACTCCCAGAAGTCCCTGCCGCGGAGCAAAGCGCAACGAACAAACTCCGACCGACTCACAGGAAAGCGGCCGTGGCCGGCTTTATCCTGCCCGCGCTGATCTCGGTGGCTGCCGTGACGGTCGCGCCTCAGCGGCAAGCCCTCGGTCAGACCAACCTTGCCAGCATCACCGGCTCGGTCACGGACAGCACCGGCGCTGCGCTGCCCAATGCAAGCGTCAGCATCGTCAACGTCGAGACCACCGCGGCCCGCGTGGTAACGACCGACGCAAATGGCTTCTACACCGCTCCGTCACTGACCGTCGGAGCCTACCGCATCACGGTCACGGCGAATGGCTTTACCAAGACAACGCTCCCAGCCTCATTGACCCTTTCCGGGTTGAACCAGGACGTCCGCATGAAGGTCGGAAACGTCTCGGATGAGATCACCGTCACAGCCGCATCGGGATCAGTGGCGCTGCAGACCGACAGCAACGAACTGTCTACCTCCGTTGACAGTGTCCAGTTGACAACACTTCCAAACGGCGGCCGCAGCATCCTGAGTGTCGCAACGCTTGGCCCTGCGGCCCAGAGCGGCACAGACGCATCCACCTCCGCGGGCGATCAGAGCTTCTACGGCCAGACGAATAACGCCGTGATCCTTGCGGGCCTCGGTCCCAACCAGACGCAGTTCCTGCAGGACGGCATTGACAACACCAACCTGCTGACGCAAACGGCGAACATCCTCGCCTCGGTCGAAGCAGCCAAAGAAGTGTCCACCTTGTACAGCAACGCGCCCGCCATTTTCAGGCAGCCGGCTGTTGTAAACGTCATCACCAAGAGCGGCTCCAACCAGTTCCACGGAACGCTTTACGACTTCCTTCAGAACGACGCCGCGAACGCGAAGAACTGGTTTGCCACGTCCAAGGCGCCCTTGCGCTACAACCTCTTCGGAGGCAACCTGGGCGGCCCGATCCTGAAGAACAGGGTCTTCGGGTTCTTCGACTACTCCGGCCTGCGCAGCCACTCCTCTACTCTTTCCCAGAATCGCGTCCCCACCACGGCAGAGCGCGCCGGCAACTTTGCGGCAGACCCGACCATCTACAACCCCGCGACGTACAACGCGGCGACCGGCACGTCTTTGCCGTTTGCAGGCAATCAACTGCCGTCCATCAGCGCGTTTGCGCAACTGTGGCTGGGGAACTATCCGCTGCCCAACATGCCGCTGAATGCGAACAACGTGAACTACCAGGTGAACCTGCCGTCGAGCAGCAATTACGACGAGTACCTCGGCCGGGCCGACTGGAATGTCTCCGCAAAGAACCAGCTGTTCGGCACAGTGGCCCGCTACAGCAGCTCCGGCGGCGGCACCAGCATCACCCCCGGATTCTTCGGCATCAGCGTGCCGCTCAAGGGCACGAACGCCTCCATCACGGACACGCAGATCGTCAGCGATCACATCGTGAATGCTTTGAAGATCGGATACAACCGCAGCAATCTTTTCCGCACACAACAGGGCACGGGTGCACAGAACTATGCGGTGTTCTATGGCTTGAAGAATCTGAACCCGCTGCTTGAGCAGTCGACACCGCCCGCGATCGCTGTCTCGAACTACACCTCGCTCGGCGATCCTTACTCACCGCAGGGAGCCATCCAGAACCGCTACCAGTTCGCCGACCAGGTCACCTGGACGCGAGGGAACCACACGATCAGCTTTGGCGGTGAGTTCATCCGCGTGCAGTTCAACGGAGACTGGGTCGTCACCAACAACGGCAACTACAGCTTCGACGGCTCCGCCACATCGCAGTACGTTGCCGGCAAGCGCAGCTCGTCCAACCAGGGCAACGCGCTGGCCGACCTCGAGCTTGGATTCCCCGTCAGCGGCAGCGGCCTCACGGGCAACTCTTCCGGCGCGTTCCGGGAGTTCGATGTGTCCGGGTTCGTGCAGGACGATTGGCGCGCCACGCCACGCCTTACTCTGAATGTCGGCCTGCGGTATGACTACATCAATCCTCCGACCGACAAGAACGGACGCGGCGCCATTTACGTTCTGCCAACAAACACAAACCGGACAGGGGCATGGAACGCGAACTACAACGACTGGGGGCCGAGGGTGGGCTTCTCTTACAAAGCATCCGACCAGACGGTGGTGCGTGGAGGCTATGGCATTTTCTATGCGCCGATCCTTTATAACAACCTGCAATTCATGCTGCTGTACTCACCCAACGTTGTGGCCCAGAGTTATAGCCTGAATATCCAATCACCACAGAATATCCAGAACTTATTCCAGGCAAATCCACCGTCGGTGCCGGGACAGGGTGGTTACTCCATCAATCCTGTCCTCAAGGACACTTCGACGCAGGAGTGGAACCTGAATGTGGAACAAACACTGGGCAGCAATACACTTCTGACGCTGGAATACCTGGGCAACGTGACACGTCACCAGTCCGCACGCGCCGACCTGAACCAACCGAATGCCTTGTCGGCCGGTAATACCTCGGGAAAGCTCGACGTACGGCCCTATCCCAGCGCGGGTCCGATTGACGGTCAGTTGAACGCGTACAGCGCAAACTACAACGCCCTGGGTGTAAAGCTCGACCGCAGGTTATCGAAGGACGTCCAGCTGCTCGTCTCATACACGTGGCAAAAAGCGCTTGATAGTGTGGACGGAGATAACAGCGACATCCAGTCAATCTACAATCCGAGACTGACCTATGGGCCGGCAAGCTTTCTGCGAGGTCAGGACGTTAATATCAGCCCGATCTACTTTCTGCCCTTTGGCCCAGGCAAGCGGTTCTTGAATTCTAATAATGTGATCAATCGTGAGCTTGTCGGCGGCTGGGAGCTTGCAGGCCTGCAATATTTCGCGTCGGGTCAGCCGTTTAGCGTTACTGCCAATAACAATGCAGATACAAGCCCCTATCATGGTGTGTACGCAAATCTAACCTGCAATCCCCAGCAGGGATTCCAGCGCACCCGTTTCAATATCTTTAATCCCGCCTGCTTCGCGCAACCTGCAGCAGGTCAGTACGGCACCACGCGGTCAGTCGGTTCGCAACCTGGTATCTTCTCGACGAATCTCTCCGCGATTAAGAACTTTGCCATCACAGAGCACCACGACCTTCAGTTCCGGGCCGAGGCGTTTAATCTCTTCAACCACCCACTCTTCAGCACAGGCGGTGGCGGCATAACTTCCCCAACGCTCGGCGTAGCTACGTCACAGTCAAACAGCCCACGGTCGATGCAGTTCGCTTTGCGGTATTCATTTTGACGTAGTCGTGTCTGTTAAAGAACCCTGAAAGAGTTTGTGCCCGCCGGACGAAGTGACCGGCGGGCACGAATCATTGATGTGAGCGATTTACTCGTCCGCCTCGCCCTCGGCAGGTGCTTCCGCTCCCGCGGGCAGGTGGCGTGGGTCAGGCAACAGCGTCGCCGGCTGCGTGTAGGTCTTGCCCTCGACAGTCAGGCGCACCGTGTAGCTGCCGGGCTGCAGGCCTCGCTCGCGTGGAGTGCCGGCGCGGGACTGCGCTACCTGTGTGGTGGTCGGCGCGGCAGCAGCCGCCGCAGGCGCCGCCTGGGCAGGATGACAGGCGTCAGCCGGCGGAGCAGCGGCAGGTCCACGGCCCGGCCCGCCACCAAAGCCGCGGGTGGGCACCACGTTCAGAGCAACGCGATGCATGCCCGCCGTCGTCGCAGGTGGAGGCGCGGGCTGCAGCCAGATTGCTTGTACATTGATTGCTTCCGTATCTACGGGCTTCACAGGCGTATCGCTGGCCAAGCACGCGCGCACGCGGCCCTCACCGTCCAGCAGTTCGACCGTCAGCGGCCTGCTTGTATCTGACTTGAGGTAGTAGTAAGCCAGCACACCTGCCGGTGGGTTCAGTTCCTGCGGATCCTCGTGCGGCAGCGGCGTTCCGTTCTGCCCGCCGACGACCGTCGCAAAGCTCTCGCCGGGCGCGAACAGGTAGGCGCGGTCCGAATGGATCTGGCGCTCTTTTGTCGTCAGTTCACGCAACGGCGAGACCTGGTCCATCACCCAGAAACCGCGGCCATACGTTGCAATCGCAAGATCGTCACCATGCACCAGGATGTCTCGCACCGAGGTGACGGGCATGTTCTCCTGCAGCGGTTCCCAGCGGTCACCATCGTCGAACGAGACGTACACGCGAAGCTCCGTTGCCGCATACAGCAACCCCTTCTGCTTCGGATCTTCCTTGACGGAGTTCACAAACGCACCAACTGGTATGCCGGCCGTGATGTTCTTCCAGCTCTTGCCACCGTCATGTGTGCGGTAGATGTAAGGAGCATCGTCGGCCAGTCGATGGCGGTCAACCGACGCATACGCCGTGTCCACGTCAAAGTGGCCTGCTTCCACCTGCGACACCTTGCTCCACGCCGTCATGGGCTTGGGCGTGACGTTCTGCCAGTCCGCACCATCGTTGCGCGTCACGTGGACCAGTCCGTCATCGGTGCCGACCCATACTGTCTTCGCATCCAGCGGCGAAGGGGAGATGGTATAGACAACGCCAAATCTGTCCTTCATGGGCTGGTCGATATCTTTCGCAGTCACGGGATCCAGCGTCTTCGGCACCTCCGGGTTCACGCGGGCAAGGTCGGGGCTGATCTTCTGCCAGGTGCGCCCCCGGTCGCGCGTGCGAAAGACGAACTGGTTGCTGTAATACAACGCCTCATCCGCAGGAGAGAAAACCTCGGGCAGTGTCCACGTCTTACGATCCGGATCGGCTGGGTCGGGTGGCGGCAATGTTCCACCCAGTGAAGCCATCACGTTCAGGTTCTGATCGCAGCGCTGAGCCCCGCCGCCGAAGAGGAAGTTGGCGTCTTTCGGATCAGGCACCACCGTCATGCTTTCGCCTGCGAGACACGCCGGATACCAGTTGCGGAAGTTGAGGATACCCTCGTGCGACCACGTAGTTGCGGCTACGCCGCCCGAGTCCTGCTGCGCTCCATACAGCGTGTACGGGAACCGGTTATCCGCGGCGATGTGGTAGATCTGCGCTGTCGGCTGGTTGTACCAGGTGCTCCACGTCTTGCCTCCATCCACGCTGACGACAGTCCCCTGATCGCTGCTGAGCACCATGCGATTGCCGTCCTTCGGGTTAACCCAAAGCTGGTGATAATCATCGCCGCCCGGAGCGCCCTTGATGGGGAAGAACGTCTTGCCGCCATCGTCAGTCTGGTACGTGGCAGTGTTGATCACGTAGAACTTGTCAGGATTGAGCGGATCGACCGCGATGGATTCGAAGTACCAGCCACGTCCCCACAGACGTTGCTCATCGTTCACCCGCACCCACGTCGTGCCTGCATCGTCTGAGCGGTAAACACCGCCGAGCGGCTTTGCCGCGGGCGCCATCCGTGCACCCTCCGGTGCTCGCAAGGGACGCGGGATCGCCGCGCCGGTGTCGTCCACCACGGCCCATAGGCGGGCGGGGTTGCTGGGCGAAACCGCAATGCCGATCTTGCCGACGAAGTCATCCGCGGGCAGACCACCACCGAGCCTGTTCCAGGTCGTTCCGCCATCGGTGGACTTGTACAGACCGCCGCCCGGCATGTTGGCCGGCGCGTACACCGACCATGGCGGACGCCGCGTGGCCCACATCGACGCATAAAGCGTTCCCGGCTGCTTCGGGTCGATGGCCAGGTCCACAGCACCCACATTATCCGGGTCGTCTTTGCTGGCCAGCACCTTGGTCCAGTGCGAGCCGCCGTCAGTCGAGCGAAATACACCGCGCTCCGGATTGCCTTTGTACACATGGCCCAGCGCGGCAACATACACACGACTCGGGTCATTCGGGTCAACTACGATGCGACCGATCTGCCGCGTACCGTCGAGGCCGATGTGCCTCCACGTCTTGCCCGCATCAGTCGACTTGAAGACGCCGATGCCATACGAATGCTGGCTGCGGATATCCGGCTCGCCCGTGCCCACATAAATTACGTTCGGGTCTGATGGAGCCACGGCAATCGCGCCAATCGAGCCGATCGGAATGTCGGTATCGCCAATGGGAAACCAGGTGCGGCCGGAGTTCACCGTCTTCCACACACCGCCGCCGACCGAGCCCATGTAGAACGTGTCTGGCTGCGACGCGTTGCCGCTGACAGCGTAGGTGCGGCCGCCGCGCATGGGGCCAACCTCACGCCAGTGCAGGCCGCCAAGCATCGCCGGCGAGGGCGTTGCACCCTGTCCGAAGATCGCGGGTGCAGTGCAACCAACAGCAAGCGTGAGCAGCAGACAATCTCGAAGACGCATGGACATACCTCATTGTGCAACGTCACAACAGCACTGCAAAGTCACAGCTATCCGACACGCAGAACCCGTTAGCTTCCTTACACGTCAAAAGCCGACCAGCCGTGCCGTGAACTGAATGGTTCGCGGCCCACCCACCTGCGCCACACCCGGCGAAAACAGCGGAACACCCGCAGAGTACACCGGACGCGCCGCATTGCCGAAGAGGCTTACGCTGTCCGCGTCGAAGCGGCGGTTCCCCGCCCCGTACAGATTGAACACATCCATGAACAGATCCAGGTGATGACCTTCGCCTTTCAGCGTAAAGTCCTTCACCACGCGCAGGTCCAGGCTGCTGAAGACGGGCTGCCGGTCGATGTTCCGCGGCACCGCTGCACCGTTGCGAAGAACACGGTCGTTCCAGTCGTTCGCATCGCCCTGAGTGTCGAAGCCCACAATCGGGGTGTACGGCAGGCCGGTTCTCGCGAGCAAGAGCGGGTTCAACTTGAACCCGACAGGAAGATTGACGATCGCGTTCAGGTTAAACGTGTGCCGCGCATCCAGGGTGGAGAAAGCCCGCTCCTGCCGCAGGTCAAACGGGTTAAGCGTCATGATGGGCGAGTACGGATTCGCCTCATCGCTGTCGCTGCGCGTGCGCGAAAGCGTGTAGTTGAACAGCAGTTGCGACCGCCGCGAGATCTGCGAATTCAGGCTGACGAAGCCGCCATCATACGAGGCATGCGCGTTCGATTGCGCCACCAGCACTCGCCCGTAACCAGCCAGTGGACGCGGCAAGTTGAACACGGTGGTGCCATCTGCCGCGACCGTGGGTGCGGCCAGGTTCTCATCAAGCCGGCGCACCGCTGCCCAGGTGCTGCCATGCAGGTATCCCAGCGTGACTTCCAGCTTCGCCGCAACCTGGCGATCGACACTTGCAGCCGCCTGCAACGTGCGCGGATTGCGGAAGTTCGGCGCGATACCTGCGACCTCCGCGTGCGCTGTCTGCAGACCTGCCGGCGCTGCGCCAAGTGCATGCGGCGTGCCGCCCGCCGCTCCGCTCAACGCGAGCAGCACCGGATCGAAGTCGCTGTCGATCGTCACCGTCTGTATCCCGCTGTCGCTGAATACGCGGTGAAAATAAGCCGCCGGCGTAGGCGCATCATAGATGCCGGAGGACACGCGAACGACAGTCTTCGAACTTCCGCTCCACGCCAGACCGAGGCGCGGCTGCCACTGCCGGAGGTCGTTCGAGATCCGTTGCGTCAAAGGCAGCGCGCCGTTCGGGCTCGGGGGCTGCGGATTCCACTGTCCCGCGTATCGCAGTCCCGCTGTCAGGGACAGGCCGGGACGGATGGCGACCCGTGCATTCGCATACAAGCCAAGCTCTGTCACCGTGCCGCGATAGACCGTGTCGCCCGTGTTGAACGTCTGCCGAAACCGACGCGCGTTATTCGCGAGAACGTCCTGCAGCGAGTTGTAGTCGAAGCGGCCGTTGCTGTTCTGCTCCTTGTACTCACTGGCCGGTGCTGCGGCGACACGGGCGCCAAAGGTGAACTCGTTCCGGCCGCGCGTCAAAGTCAGATCGTCCAGCACCTGCACACCCTGCGAGGTAAAGCGATGCACACCGTCACTGTTCCCTCCAAGGAAACCGAAACCGTTCACAAACAACTCCGGTGACGCAGAATTCGGCGTGCGTGTGCGATGGTCGTTCGCATAGGCGAACGTCGCCTGGTTCAGCGCACGAGGCCCAAGCACGGAAGTCAGCGCGATGCGCGTCGTGACACTGTGCCCACCGAGGCTGCTGCTGTGGTCTTCTGTCGCAAGTGTCCGCGAGAACGGGTCGCCCACATCCTTCGAATCAATACGATTCCAACCGAAGGCTGCGGCAAGCGTGTTAGCAGAGTTGAGAACGAAGTCGAGCCGCGTAAACAGCGCCGTTGGCCGCTGCCGCTCGACCGTCTGCGCCTGCTGACCCGTCAGCCCGGCAGGCACAACGACACCCGGTGCCTGCGGTGCAAACTGTACAAAGCGGCCGGCGTGCACAAAGTCCTGCTCGAGGCTGAAGCTGTAGAAGGCGTGGTCTTTGCGGATAGGTCCGCTGTACGAAGCACCAAAGGCGTTCTGTTCGCCATCCAGGCCGTGTCCGAATGCATCTGCCGAGGTGAAGTTTGCCGGCCGGCCGGTATAGAACGCCTCGCCGCGTGAGCGGTTCACACCGAACTTAGTGGCAACATTGAGCGCAGCCGCGCCCGTCACGGCAACCGCGCTGTCGACGCCGCTGCGCAGTAACTCAAACTCGCGCACAGCCGTCAGCGGCAGAAACAGGCTGCCATCCTGCCCTCCGCGAATGCCGCCCTCCAGCGGGTCGTTGAAGCTGGTGCCGTCCAGGGCGACGGCGATGGCATTCCCTCGCTGCCCCGCAATGGAGAGGCCGGCGCCGTCGACATCCAGTTCCGCACCTGCGGCCTGCGTGGTGAACTGCGTGTAATCGCGATCACGGTTTGGCAGGTAGGTAATGGTAAGGCCGGGCAGAAACGTGCCGACGGCAGCCTCCGCTGTGTTCGGTGTGGGCGCGACCGTATTGCCCTCCACCGTCGTCCTGCGTGCCGTGACCGTCGTGCTCTGCTTCGCGGGTGGGATGCGCATCTGCAGCACCAGGTCCGTACTGCTTCCCAAGGTCAGCGTCAGGCGTACCGCCGGCCGCAGCACCAGGCCGCCGCCGCTCGCCTCCACACTGTACGCACCCGGCGACAAGCCGCTGACACGGAAGGAACCGGCAGCGTCGGCATGAAGCGTGCGCGTGGTACCAACGTCCGTATTGCGCACGGTTAACTGCGCCTGCGGGACGGCCTTGCCGTGTGTGTCGACAACACGCCCCGCGACCGAAGCGGTCTGAGTCTGGGCGCCCGCGACGGCGACCAGGACCAATGGAGCGAACTGCGTGAGCCTCCGCGCGTGGACCATCAGAAACTCAGCTTCGCGGAAAACTGGAACTGCCTTGCCGGCAGCTGCGAGGCGACGCCGGGCAGCGGCGCGCCGAGTGTCGCGGGAGCAGTCGTGCCGTTCCCATACGTACCGTTGAAGGCGACAAAGTTCTCATGATTCAGAATGTTGAACGCCTCCGCACGCAGATCGACCTGCGCACCTTCGCGATGCAGCGAAAAGACGCGGCTCACAAACGGATCGAGCGAGTAATTGGGCCTTCCGCGGCCGGCATTGCGTCCCACCACGGCGCCGTTGATCACCGGGCGATCCGTTGTCGCACCGGTGTCACCGCTGTTCGTCGTTCCTGTCACCAGGTTGTACGGCAGGCTGCTCGCGAGCGTGCTGACGCCGCCCAGACGCACCTTGAACGGCGCGTTGTAGATGCCGCTGAACACCGCACGATGACGCTGGTCGTAGATCGCGTAGCCATACTCCGCATGTCCGAGGAAGTTGGTGTCGTTCGGGTTTTGCGCAGTGGTATCAGGATCGACATTGTCCAGCGTCTTTGACCATGTGTAACTCGCCAGCACCTGGAAGCCATGCGCGAAGGCGTGTGAGACGTTCAGATCCAGCGCGTTGTAATGCAGGTAGCCATCATTCACGTCCGTCTGGATCACGCTGTACGGGGGCTGCGGGTTACTCGCAGTTGTCGCGCTGCAGGTCAGGTGATTCGCAGCGTAATAGCTGATCCAGTACGGCCGCGTACAGTTTGCCGCCTGTGCGGTGCGCGATTGGTTCTGTGCTGTGCGCACAAAGGGTGACGGCCCGTCCACATCCAGTGGACGCACGATCCGCAGCGTGTGTGTGCCGACATAGTCAAGAGTCATCAACCAGCCCGGCGCAAAGCGATGCTCCAGGCTGAACGTCCACTGCTCCGAGTAAGGATTGAGCAGTTTGTTTGGATAGCCATTGAGTGACGACACTGGCACAAACTGGTTGATGAACGCAGGCTGCCCAGGGCGCACATACAGGCTGCGCACCGGCACCGTCCCGCCAGCAGGAAAGGCCGGCAACGGTGCAGCAGCGATGCTGGTTGGGAAGCCTACCTGGCCCTTCGTTGCGGTGTACGTAAAGACGCCGGACGGCTCACCCAGCGCATAGCTTGCCGCGGAGTTATCCACGATCTGCGAGTGATAGATGCCGAAGCCGCCACGCAGCACCACGTCGCCATTCCCGGTCGTATCAAAGACAAATCCAACACGCGGCGCAAAGTTCAAGGTCGCATCGGTAAAGGTTTGCCGCTCGTAGCGTACGCCAAGGTTCATCGTCAGCCGCTGACTTACGCGGTAATCGTCCTGCGCGAACAAGGACCAAAGCTGATCGTCAACCGTATAACTCGCATTCCCAAAACTCTGCTGATAGTTAGCGACATTATTGATGTTATTCAGGTACGTCGAACTCTCGCACACGGCGACTGCCAGCATGCATGTGTTGTACGTAAAGCGTCCGAGGAAAATCGGGCCGCCGAACTCCTTGCTGTTGCCGCCGTTGTGCGCGTCAATGACGTCGCCACCGGCCGTAACCTGGTGGCGCCCACGATTCCATGACAGCGTTTCACCCAGCTCATACTGCCGGTTCATCAGCAGCGCCGATTGCGATGTGCCGGACGTGAACGTACCTGATGCCGTCGTCGGCACCACAAATTGCGTACCGAAAACGGCTGGGTCAAATTCCGTAATAGGCGACCCCAGCTGGAACTCGAGCCGCACACTGTTGACCAGGTGCGAACTGAGGATAGCCGTATCGCCCAGCACGCCGGAGTACGTGCGTCTGCGAAAGGTGCGCGCGACATTCGCAAGGCTCGCTCCACCAACGATGCCGTTGGGATTGGTGTCGGAAAAGCTATCGGTGTTCGCGCGCAGAAACACATCGTTGCGCTCGTTCAACTGGCGGTCCAGGCGCACCGTTCCCAGCCATCCGCGATAGTGTCCCGTGAAGATGCCGGGGGCCAGCGGCGAGGTGATCGGCGAACCCTTTGCTTCGCGGTTGTACTCGCCCGCGGCAAAGATGTGCGTGCGCTTGCTACTGTCAAGCGCACCCGAAAGCGAGAGCGCAGTCTGGCCGAGCACATCGCTCGTCAGGTCGTTGCCGCTGCCGGCGTTTGCAGCCGTAAATCCAGAGAGCTGGGCCTCAGTTTGCGCAGGCCTCCAGAGCTCAAGCAACTGCCCGTGGAAGCGGTCACCACCGGTCGCGGTCACCACGTTAACCAGGCTGCCGGTGCTGCCGCCGTACTGCGCGGAAAAGCTGTTGGTCAGCACCGTCATCTCCGCCACAGCCATCTGCGGCACGTTGGTAAAGATGGTCTGGCGACCCCAGCTGTCGATGCTGTTCGCGCCGTCCACCACGAAGTACGACTGCCGGCGGCCAGCCCCATTCGTTGTGAACAGGTTTTCGTTCATGAAGATGTCGCCCTGGTTGATCGCCGGGCGGTTGGCCGCATTCAGCAGGGGCAGATACGTGATGCGACGATTCAACAGCGGCGTCCCCTGAATCTGCTCCGGCCCGAGATGAATGCCGAGCTGCGGCTGATCGATGCGCACATCGTTCGCGCTGCCGATCACGGTGACGCTCGCGTGTTCCCCTGCCGGCGCCAGCAGCAGGTTCAGCTCCGCAGAACTGCCCGGCGAAAGCTGAAGATTGTGCGTTGCGGCATCGGCGAAACCCGCCTTGCGGACCGTCACCTCGTAGGAGCCCGCGACGGGCAGACCGCCCAGCGAGAAGCGGCCGCGACCGTCCGTCATGGTCTTGCGAACAAAGCCCGTCAGCCCGTTGGTGGCTGTCACCTGCGCACCTGCGACCATGGCGTGGCTCGCGTCTTCAGCGCGGCCGCGCAGTGTGGCAGTGTCCGCCGTCTGTGCGTGCAGGCTTGCGATCGTCAGACAACTTAAGAGGGCGGACGGCAGCGCAGCCCGGCGTTTCGAATGCATAGGAAGTCTCCAAACAGGTCAGGGCCGTTCGCTCTGCCGCTCTCACAGCAGGCGAGGGATTGTTACTCGTCGTCGCTCATCTCGATCTGGTCTTCCACGTCGTGATCGATGCGGAAGGTGTTGAGTGACAACACCGCCATGTGTTCACGTTCGAGCGCCTGGTTCAGCGCCTTCAGATCGGTCCGCTTCAGGTCTTCCCATTGCTGCATCAGCATGGGCATGGCGGCGGCCGTCGTCTTGATGGCTTCAAGCTGCGCGGCTGTCGGCGCGGCATCGGCGTTCTCGACCTGGTGCTCCAGCCGCGACAGCGTCAGGCGCAGCGAGGCCAGCGTCGGCGGACCACCGGGCCCTCCGCGTCCGCCACCACCGCGACCGGGCGTCTCCGCACCCAGCACACGATCCAGCTTGGACTGCAGACCTGCGTCGGCGTTCTGCACAGGTTGCTGACCGCTGCGGGCCTTCAACTGGCCGCGCAGGACGGTACCCTCGTGCAGAACGGCAGTAGCTTTCAGCATGTCGTCATACGCGGACTTGGCCGCATCGAACTGCGCCTGCAGGTCGGCAGTACTGGTCTTCACACGAGGATCCATACGGACCACGAGTGGCTGGGACAACCTCGTGCTGCCCGCTGTCAGGCGCACGGTATACGTGCCCGGCATGACCCACGGCGCGGTCGAAACGGACGGCGTATCGTGCGGCACAGCCATCTCAGCATCAGGCCCGGTCGACATGCCCGGCACCTGCGCATACTGCATGTCCCACAGGAAGCGATGGTGGCCCGGCGCTGTCGAGAGCACACGCGGCGCACGCGCCCACAGCGTGGGATCGGGGTACCGCGGATCCAGCGGCGGCACAGGGTCATCACTCTTGACGCGGTTAACGACGGCACCCTTGCTGTCAAGGATCTCGAGCGTCAACACGCCCGCAAACGTTGGCCCGACCGTGTAGTCGATCATCGCGCCATCGGGCGGGTTCTGACCCGTGGCCATGTCCGGCACCCATGGTGTAGGCGGGTTCATGTCGTTGCGGACGCGCGTGGCTACCTGCGGCGCATAGAGGTGCAGCGGCTCGTTCGCGATGCGCGCAGCAATCTGACGCAGCGGCGTCACGTTGTCGAGGATGAGAAATCCGCGGCCGTGCGTGCCCGCAATCAAGTCGTCGTCCTTCACCTGCAGATCGCGCACTGAGCTCGGCGGCATGTTCATCCGCAGCGACTGCCAGTGATCGCCGTCGTCAAAGGAGACATACACCTGCGTCTCCGTGCCCGCGTACAGCAGGCCCTTGCGCCTGGGATCTTCGCGGATGACGCTGGTCGCCGCTCCGTCCGGCAGGCCCGTGTTGATCTGTTTCCAGGTCTTGCCACCATCATGCGTGCGGAACAGATGCGGCCGCATGTCATCCAGCCGCAGCGTGTTGATCGCGGCGTACGCGGTCTGTGCATCGAAGTGTCCCGCGTCCATGTTGAAGACCTTCCAGAACGGCTTCATCTCCGGAGGCGTGACATTGCTCCAGTGGCCACCCGCGTCGAGCGTCGTCCAGATCAGGCCGTCGTCCGTACCTGCCCACAGGCGATTGCCGTCCAAGGGTGACAGGCCCAGCGAAGAGATCACGCCGCGGCGGATCGTCTTCGCGGTCGGCGTGTCCTTGTAGAACTCGAGATTCGGCGGCAGATCGTAGGTCTCGCGGCTCAGGTCGGGGCTGACTTCCTTCCAGTTCATGCCGCCGTTCTCGGTCAGCCAGAGGGTGTTGGCCGCGAAGTAAAGCTTGTGCGGATCGACCGGAGAGAACTGCAGCGGCTGGGTCCGCAGCACGCGATAACCCCGCAGCGGCTTCGGCTCAACGCTCTGGATCTGGCCGGTGCGCCGGTCGTATCGCGTCACCTTGCCTCCGTACACGATGTCAGGATCCAACGGATCGGGCGCGGCATAGCCGTACTCCTCGATGCCCGCAGGATGCCAGTCATGAAAGGTGATGCGGCCATCGTTGCTGCGGCTCGAAACACACGCGCTGCCACTGTCCTGCTGACCGCCGCACACGCGGTAGGGCCACGCATTGTCCGCCGTCACGTGGTACACCTGCGCTGTAGCCTGGTTGAACCACTGCGTCCAGGTGTCACCACCGTTCTGCGAGATGATGACGCCCTGGTCGCTGGCCAGCGCAATGATCTTTGTGTTGTTGGGATTGACGAAGACATTCTGATAATCGTCGCCGCCCGGCGCGCCGCGCAGACCGTACCAGCTCTTGCCGGCATCGGTCGAACGCCACGTCACCACGCTCGCGACATAGAGCGTCTCGGGGTCCTTCGGATCGGCCCTCGGCACCGGCACATCGCCACCACCGATCCGGGCCTCCGCGCGATTGTCGTCGACCGGTGCATGCACCCAGTTCAAGCCTTCATCATCAGACCTGTAGATCCCGACGCCACCCTTTTGCGTCGCAATCGCTGCGTAGACCCTGCGCGAATCGCTCGGCGCAACGGTGACATTCACCTGGATGATGTCGTCAGGCAGGCCGTGGCCGGTCAGCTTGGTCCACGTCTCGCCGCCGTCGGTCGAGCGGAAGAAGCCGCCGTCCGTGCCCGACCACGCGCCGTTTTCCCATGGACCTTCCTGCCGCTGCCACATGCCGCAGTAGACGATGTTCGGGTTCTGCGGATCAATCTGCACATCGCTTGCGCCGGTGTGATCATTCACGAACAACACACGCTTGAACGTCATGCCGCCGTCTGTCGTGCGGTACAGACCGCGCTCCTGGTTGTGGCCGTAGGGATGTCCGGTCACGGCGACAAAGACGCGGTCAGCATTCTTGGGATCGATAGCCAGGCCGCCGATCTGCTGCCCGTCGTGGAGGCCCAGGTTCGTCCACGTCTTGCCCGCATCGGTCGACTTGTAAACACCGTCGCCCGTGGAGAGATCAGGTCGGGCCAGGCCCTCGCCGCTGCCCACGTAGACCACGTCGGGATCGCTCTCGGCCACCGCGATCGCTCCGATCGACCCGCTGGACTGCCCATCCCACAGGCTTTGCCAGGTGGCGCCCGCGTCGGTCGTCTTCCACACACCGCCATTCACCGCGCCGAAGTAGAACGTGGCAGGCTGGCTTGGAACGCCCGCCAGCGCGCGCGTGCGACCGGCACGCAGCGGGCCGATCTCGCGCCACTTCATGTCGGAGTACAGCTTCGCATCGGGATCGGCGCGCTGCGCAAACACCGAAACGGCCGGCACGGTAAACAAGGCGGCAGCAAGCAACAGCCGGCTACGGTAGGTCATGGGCGCTCCACGCAACGCCTCGCACAAGGCGGGGAGTCTCGGTGTGAATGGTGTTCGGTTATGTGCAGTATACGAAGCAGGCGCGCGTCAGGCCGCACGTTCCCCGTTTTTTGGGAAGCTATCTGCCGCCTGCCGAAATCCTCGTCCACGCATCCAAACGCGCCCGCCGATCGCGACAGCGCAAAGCAACGCGCAGATCTCGATAAAGACTTTTCCGCCATCCAGCAGATCCGGCCTGCCATCCTTCAGCGCGGGATCAGTCCCGATACTGTGCCAGAACAGCAGCACCGCCGCCGGAAACACCAGGTAATGCAGGTTGCGCCAGACGCGTTGGCCGATCGACGTACGCAGCACCGAGGTCACCACCGTAAACAACACCAGGTACAGCGCGCCCGCCCCAGCCATGTTCAGCTTGGGCTGCAGTGGCGAACGGATGGGAAGCAGGATGTCGAACCACCCGAAGTGCCGCTCCTCGATGAAGAGCAGCACCAGCGGATGCGTCAGCGTGAAAAACAGCGCGACGTACGCCGTCCAGTTATGCAGCTGGAAGATGTTTATCCGGCGATGCGGCCACAGCCGAACCGGACTGTATCGCAGCGACAACAGCATGCCGAGCAGCAGGTTGACCGTGACCGCACCAACGGCGACGAGGCCAAGGTACGAGCACAGATCCAGCAACGTCAGACCCATCACCATCATCAGCTCCTGGCTTCAACACATGTCGGCACCGGAAGATTGTTGCTCGCAGCAAGCGTTGGACCTGCCGGGCGCGAGCCAATCCACCAAATCACGTGCCCAGGCAAGTGACCGATCTGATCCGATAGGCCTGCCTAGCTGGCGCCGATCTTGACGTTGCAGGATGCGTCGGTGACCTGCGTGTTCGTCACCTTCAGTTCCTGCAGATGGTTTTTGACCAGCATCGCGTTGAAGTCTGTGATCTGTTTCTGCACCGCCCTCCATGCCTCATTGGTCCGGTTCAGGTTGGTGCAGTCAAGCTGCCACGTGGCGATCTGCGTGGGCGTGGGCGCCATGTCCATGCCGACCTGCATCATGCTCACCATGGTGCTGAACTCGTTATTCATGTCGAAGAAGGATTGCAGCGCTCCCGGTTCAGCAGCAGCCCGACGGAAGCCGCCGCCCGCCGGCAATTGGCCGCCCACCTTGAGCAGAGCTGCATCGAGCACCTTGGCCTGAGCCGCAACGTCATCGGGCAGAGTGCCCTTGCTAAGCGCCGCCAGCTGATTCCTGAGTGCATTCACTTCGTCATGCCCCTGGAAGCTCTGCTGCATGCCGTGGTAAGACAGCATCGTGAGCTGGTTCTGGGCACGCAACGCACCCATCAGCTCCGGGCTCTGGCCGACGCGCGGGTCGTTCATGATAGCCACAGTGCGGGTGTAGACCTGTCCGTCCACCGTCAGCTTGAGCGTATAGACACCCGGGATGACCTGCGGTCCGTGCGGTCCGGGCGTCGTCGCGCCGGGTGTCATGTTCATCTCGTTTTCCAGGTCGTGCCGCACCGCCGGGGGATCGTCGTAGTACAGGTCCCAGTTGATGCGGTTCTCACCAACGTTTGTGCTCAAAGCACGCGACTCAGGCGAGGCCAGCCAGTACCGCGGATACTCTTCACCCGTGATGGGTGGCGGTGCCACGCTGGTGATGGTGCGGACAGGATTGCCCTTGGCGTCGAACACCTGCAACTGGATCGGCGCCTTCGGTTTGCCGCTCAGAACGTAATCCACGATCACGCCGTAAGGAACGTTCGCGGCATGCGGCACTTCGATCGAGAACGGCTGATCCCAGTTGCTGTTGTTGCGGGCGCGAATCGCCTCCTCGGGCTGGAACAGGTACACCGGAGCCGAGGCAATCGCCTGCGCATGCGCCGCAATCTCACGCAGCGGCGTGATGTCATCCAGCACCCAGAAGCCGCGGCCATACGTTCCGATCACCAGGTCATTCATGTGATAGTCCGTATGCACCGTCAGGTCGCGAATAGAGGTGCTGGGCAGGTTCTGCCGCAGTGTCTGCCACTGATCGCCGTTGTTGAAGCTCACGTAGACAGTCGACTCAGTCCCGGCGAACAGCAGGCCGGGCTGCATGGGATCGACACGCAATGTGTTCACCCAGCTGCCTGTGCGTTCGTCTTTGGGCAGACCGTTGACGATGGGCGTCCAGGTCTTGCCGGCATCGGTCGTGCGCCAGATCAGCGGAACGTCGACATCAATCGCGGTCGGAGAGGTATTCGCAGCCGTCGACGCGTTCACAGCCGCGGCAGGACCCGCAGCGATGCGGCCAACAAGGTACGCGGTGTTCACATCGTCCCCGGCGACGATCGTGCTGTACAGGGTGTGCGCAGGCACCTCGGGCAGGTTCGATACGTTGGTCCAGTTCTTGCCACCATCCATCGTGTTGAAGATCTGCCCGTTGCTGCTGACGGTCCAGATCACGCCGCGCTTCACCTTCGAAATAGAGAAGTCGACCAGCGTGGCCTCGCCCAGGATTCCCCGTTGACCCAGGTCCATCTCCACCTCAGGTGAGAAGGCGCCTGATGGGCGTGCCGGTGTCGCTGTCCCCGCCCCGGCAGGTGCTCCCGCGCCAGGAGGTGGCGGCGTCGGCCCGGTAGAAGGGCTTGGCGGCGGCGCCAGCGGTGCCGTTCCGCAGGCCTGCTGCGGCGCGCCCTTTGCGGTGGTCAGGTCGGGGCTGCCGGCCTTGAAGCTGTGAGCGCCGTCGCGCGAGACCATCAGGCACTGGTACGCAACGTAAAGCGCGCCTGGCTCAAACGCCACGTCGAACTGCTTCTGGAAGTCGCGGCCCGCGTGGTACTTCAGGGCGTCAGCGCCAAAGTTGGGAGCGACGTTCTGCCACTGACCGGTCGTCATGTCGACCTTGATCATGCCGCTGCCGCCACCCCCCGGACCATACCCAACGCCGTAGATGATGTGCGGATTCTTGGGGTCGGGCGTGACGATACCGAACTCGGACGAAGGCAGGGGGCTCCAGTCGTTGAAGTTCACCTGGCCGAAGGTGCCGCGGCTGCTGATCATGACCGCGCCGGTATCCTGCTGGGCCGCCATGATCCAGTACGGGTACTGGCTGTCCGTCGCCACGTGATAGACCTGCGAAATGGTCTGGTTGTACCAGAGGCTCCATGTGCGTCCATCGTCGACCGTGACGCTCGCGCCCTGGTCAGACCCAACCAGCATGCGGTGACCGTTCGTCGGATCGATCCAGAGCTTGTGATAATCCTCGCCGCCCGGTGCGCCCTTGAACGCCTGAAACGTGAGACCACCATCCGTGGACCGGTACATGGCGGTACTCATCGTGTAGAGGATGTCCGGGTTCTGCGAGTCCACAAAGACGCCGCTCGAGTAGGACCCCTGACCGTTGCTGATGCGCGTGTCCTTACCCGCCATGTGCTTCCAGCTGGTGCCGCCGTCATCAGAGCGGTAGAGCCCGGAGCCGTTCTCAATATTGTTGCCGACGATATAAAGCCGTTGTCCCTTGGTCTGCATCGCGACCGCAAGCGCGACACGGCCCTCGAACGGCGGGATCTTCATCGGGGTCCAAGTCAGACCCTCGTCCGTCGATTTGTACGCAACGGGCGGCTTCACCTTGACCTGCGGACCACCTCGCCCGCCGCCGGTGCCCTGGGTCGCTGCCACCATCACGTTGGGCGCGTCATAGGCCGATTGCAGATCGCGCACACCGTCGAAGTCAGGCGTTTTCAAAACGCTGGTCCAGGTCTGGCCGCCGTCCGTCGAGCGGTAGACGCCTCCGCCATGACGCGAAGCATCGCCAAGCGCCGACACCAGCACCACGTCCGGATGGACCGGGTCAACCACGATGCTGCTGATCTTTACCGTGTCTTCGAGGCCGATGTGCTTCCACGTGGCACCTGCATCGGTGGACTTCCACATGCCATTGCCCAGGCTGCCGCTGATCGGGTCGCCCGTCCCGGCATAGACGATCTCCGCGTTGGAGGGTGCCACCTGAATCGCGCCAACGCTATCAAAGCTGGTCTCGCGATCCGACAAGGGGAACCAGGTCACGCCGCCGCTTGTGGTCTTCCAGATGCCGCCCTGCGGCGTGCCGGCGTAGAACGTGCCGCTCTGGCCAACGGCACCGGTGACGGACGAGATGCGGCCGCCATGAAAGGGTCCCACGTTACGCCATTGCAGACCGGCATAGAGGTTGGGATCGACCTGCGCCGAAACGCTTCCAGCTGCCACAAGCACGCTGGTGCAAACCAGCCCCCAGAAACGAACCACGCAACTCTTCGTCATGATCAGCCCAAATCCCCCGATAAGAACATCCTACCCTCGGCAAGGGGTCCCCTGTCCCGCGCAAATGCTCCTCCCGGCAGACCTTTTTGCATGGCGCGAAATCTCATGAGCAAACGGCGATTGCGGGACTGCGCGCACGGTTCGGGCATCTAGGTCCGCTCATTCCGAAAACCGAACTTCATGGGAACGGCCTGCAAGACAGTACTTCTTCCGAAGTGACCAGATTTCCTGCAGGAGGAACGCAATCGTGATGATTTCAAGAACTTTTGTGTGCTGCCCTATACGCGACTGGGAAAGATTCGAATATCGCGAAGCGATAGCGAGGCCCCAGAGAGCACGACGCCTGCCGCAAACGCAGTCGTCCAGAGATTCCGCTTCATGGGACTCATGGGCCGTAGCTTTACATAGAGGACCAACGAAAGCGAACGACCAATCGCCCGAAGAGCTAACCCCTCCCGATACGAAGCTACCCACCTGAGTTGATTCCGAAAAGCGCAATCTCGGGACCCCGAGTAGTGGAAGGCCAACAGGTTTGGGCGTCATGAAAGCTAACAAAGAAGAAATCACAGACCAGCGCTCGAAGCATGGGCTCAGGGAGAATGGCTGCAGAAGGTCAAGTCTACTCGTGGTCCGTCTTCTGGCTTTGTGTTTAGGATTTCGCGACCATTGTCACGCCTCCGATTAGTAATAGGACACCAGCACCGCGGAGCCATGTGATGGGGTGTTGTTCCATTCGAAACCAACCGAAGTGATCAATGAGAACGGACGCTACGAGTGCTGCTGTGACGGTTACTCCCATAAAGATGCCGGCACCCACTTTGTTTACTTGTGTCAGACCGGCATAGACCTGAACTGCTCCAACCAGACCACCTAGAGGCGCCCACCATGGCATGGATGCCAGGTTGCTTGCCGGAGGCAATGGGTGCGGCATTACGACAAACAATGCGATAAAGAAGAAGGTAATCAGGGCGAAGGAAGCTGCAGAGGCAAGGTATGGATTTACAAGCGACTGCTTCAGTTGCCCATTCATTGCGGCACCCGCGGATTGCAGTGCACCGCCGAGAATAATGAAAGGGATGACCCAGGCTGCGTTCATGGTGTTAATCCTCCAGTTAGATGTCCAGTAATTACGTGACTTACTGCCTGGTGATCAGGCGCATGAAGAGCAAACCACCTACGGACGCAAGCATCGCTGCGGGCATAGCGATCATGCCTACCTTCAAGAAGTCCCAGGCGCTGACGTTGAGCTCTTCTTTTCGCATCGCAAGCAACCACAGGATGGTCGCCAGTGATCCTGTTATCGATAGGTTGGGGCCAAGATCGACTCCAATGAGCACCGCATTTGCCAGCGTGCCCTTCAGGTGAGCTGCATGAACGGTCGCTCCGGCAATAAGTCCCAGAGGCAGGTTGTTGACGAGGTTGTTCAGCACGCCAACTCCGAAGCCAACGACGAGAGCGCCGGCAGCAGCCGGAAGATGTTCTGTCCATGCCATTGCCTGTTGCGTATAGCGAAGCGCGCCAACGCTCTCGACTGCGTCCACCATGACAAACAGCCCAGCCACCAGCAGCAGCGTGGGCCAACTGATCTCTTTCGCCAGCGTTAGCGGATTGCTCTTCTCCTTGATGCAAACCACGCCCGTGATCACCAGCGCGGCAATGCAGGTTGGTAGACCAAGGTCGATGTCAAAGGCAGAGGCGCTAAGCAGCACTGCGACGACAAGTCCCAGACCACAGAGAACAAGTCTGCCGGCAGGAGGAAGCGGCGCGTCTTCAGGCTCGCATTCGATCTTTGGTGCGAGTTCTTTGCGGAAGTAGAACCGCAGCACGAAGTATGTTGTAGCGATCGACAGCAGCGCCGGAACCAGGAACGACGCCAGCCAGCGGCCGAGCGGCGGCATGCCCGTATGGAAGACAACCAGGTTGGCTGGGTTCGAGATGGGCAGCACGAACGATGCGGCGTTAGCGATCATAGCGCATGCGAACAGGTGCGGCAGCGGTTCTACCTTGGCCTTACGAACGGAGATCAGCACTGCGGGCGTGAGTACGACCGCGGTCGCGTCGTTCGACATGCAAATCGTCACCAACGTGCCGATCCCGTAGATCAGCGTGAACAGCCGCGCGGAATTGTTGTTGGCACCCCGCACAGCCGAGGACGACACCCACTCAAAGACACCGTTCTCATCCGCCAAGCTTGAGAGCAGCATCATGCCAATCAGGAAAAGGTAAACGTCAGAGCCTTGAGCGATCGCTTTTCCCGCAAGCTTCAGCGGAACCAGGCGCAGGATTACAAGCAGCGCCGCGCCGGAGCCGACCCACCAGACCTCTGAGATACCGCGCGGCCGAGCGAGCATAAGCACGATGCTGAGGGCAACCATTGAGATCAGAACGATGTGCGCGATGGCAGGGGACATCACCACTTTCTCCCGTTCTTGTTTGGTCCTAACTGAGTGCCCAGCAGATCGCGTTCCGGCCATTCTCCCAAAGTATTTTCCGCATCGACTTCCGAGCGCGTGCGCTTAGCAGTGCGATGCCCGATAAACAATCGAACGTTATCTTCTGCAGTCGTCCCATCGCTGATCTTCGCCTTTACCGTGAGTTCAGACTCGCCCTCAACAATATCGGCGGCCGCGACGGTGGCCATCCACAGATCGTTCGACAGCTCCATAGGTAAGCAGATGCCGAAGGCGTACAGCTCAACCGAAGCAACCTGCTTGTCACTCCAAACTCGAGCATGCACGCGGATATCTTCACCGGGCCTTGGCTGAGCTGAACCGGCATCTGTCAACAGCCTTGCATCGGCGGGGCTCGTGATGTCCACCATCGACCGCGATCCCAGGCGAGCGAAGTGCCAGCTGAATGCATCCCCATCCAGGCTTAGAACGGCGTAGCCGACCGGACCTTCTTCGATCTGGCCCGTCGATCGCGCTGCACAGTAGATGGTGGTTCCATCGTTGCTAATCTCGTTGTAGTGGGTGTGCCCCATGTCAACCACGCGGACCTTGTACTCGCGCAGCAGCTTCGCAAGACGTTCTCGACCCTGCTTTAGATCGCTCGGGTAACAGTGCATCAGGACGACAGGCATCTCACGACACTGCTTCAACTGGTCATCGAGCCAGTCGAGTTGCACGTCATCGACGATGAAGGAGTCAGGGCGCGGCTCTGAAAACGTGTTGAGTCGAAAAAATCGAACTTCGCTCACCGCGAACGAGCCGTACAAGGACTCACTCATGAATGTCCTGAAGTTTTGAAAGCTGCGCTCGTGAACATCATGATCGCCCACAATCGCGCACCAGGGAAGCTTGAGCTTATCAAGACACTCGCGTACAGCACCATAAGCCCGTGTACTGCCGTCATCGGCAATGTCGCCCGGCAGGTACACAAAGCTGACACCCTTGCCGGCATAGACCGCATTGATTTCTTCGACGATTGCCTGCAGATCTTTGTGGTTCTGTTCGCCGGAACGAACCATGTGAAGATCACCAAGGTGGATCCAGGTAACGACCTGGCCTGAATCGCTGGTAAGTGGTTTTAATTCTTTCATTGGATCCTTGTTGCCCTAAGCATAGGTGGAGTTACTGAACGATCTTCCGTCCCGGTTTCGGGTACGAAAATCAGTAGAAGAAGAAATGCAACGCACGCAAGCGCGCCGAGTGTAAGAAATGAACCGTTGTAGCCGAAGTGCTTAATCAGGTGACCTCCCAATGTTGTACTCAGCGCCGCACCAAGGCCGACGCCTGTTGCGAGAGCGCCCTGTCCCAGGTTGAACCGCCCTGTTCCGCGTGTTCGATCCGCGATCACAAGGATGGAGACCACGGCGAAGATGGAGTTCGCGACACCATCGAGAAGCTGCACTGCCAGCAAGGCCGGCACCGCATGAAGAAGCGTGTAAAGCAGCGCTCGAATGGGTAGTACGCCGAACCCGAGCAGGAGAAGATTCTTTCGTCCGCGCGTGGCAGCGAAGCGGCCCACAAAGGTAGCGCTCAGCATGATGGTGCATTGCGTGATCGCGATGCACCCGCTCATAAAGGGCGCAGCGGCTCTTGCTGATCCATGCGCCAGCAGCTCCCCGAGCTGGGGCAGCATCGCTGCGTTGGCAAGATGAAAGAGGAATCCGCAGACCAGAAAGGTAAGCAAGACTTTGTCGCTGGAAAGCTGCTTGAGTATTGCCCGTCGGCCATCGTCGCTCTCTTCTTTCTCACAGCCACCGCGGGCCAGTTCGGGATCGATGTCCTTCCGACGAATACATAAGGTGCACGCAATCGTAGGGATGGTCAGCATCGCCGCTGCGACGAAGATGGCTCGCGTTCCGAAGAAGTGACTTACAACCGCAATCAATGCGGCTGCAAACAGATTGCCGGCCGAATTGAAGCCCTGGTTGCGGCCGAACACTCTGTCAAAAATCCCGATCCCGACGACGCCCATGGTGATCGCAGCGAGAGTCGGGCCAAGGAATGCGCCAGAGCCGCCGATCAGCATCTGCGACGCATACACTGCAGCCGGCCGATGAGAGGCTACAAGCAGCAGTGCACCCGCGGCGAGCACGACCGTCCCGGCGACGAGGATCAGCCGCTTGCTTTCGATGCGATCGACCAGCCATCCAGCTGGAGACTGCAACAGCACCGTCACCATCCCTGCCACCGTCAGGGCCTGGCCCACCCGGTCGGGCTGCCACCCCGTCGATGCAAGATAGGCAGCCACGAACGGTCCCAGGCCGGTTTGAACATCCGCGAGAAAGAAGTACGTCGCCTCAAGCGCATGGATGCTTGCCTTCTTTCCATCCAACGCGGATGAAAACTCCTCAACCTGGGCTGCGGTATTCACGCTAGACGCTCAGTCTCTTCGTGGCCCCGCCGGACGGCAGAGCAGCAGGGGCAAGATCATCGAGATGTGTCAGTGCCTCGGCTCCACGGGCGAACTCAAGAGCGGCACGATACCGCTCCGCTGTCAGGGCCTTCGATGCCGCGTCAGCCATGAACCGGTAGAGGGTACGAATAGCCGCAGTGCTCTCTTCAGCTCCGCCGTGTTCTTCCGCCTTATCCTGCTGATGTTCGATCTCTTCGTGGATGGCTGTGGCGAGATCCTCTGAGATGCTCTTGTCGGGCGAGTCCGCTGCGCGTAGAGCGCCGAAGGACAAGTGCTCCGCAGCGCGAAGCAGGTCTGCAGCCTGCTTCGCCTGACCTGCCAGCAGTGCGCCCTGCGCCAGAGGAATCAACTGCTGCACGCGATCTGTTGTTGCTGCGCCCTGAAGACGAAGGAGTGCCTGAACGCGTCCGAGATGCTCATACGCGCGCCGCGCATCCTTCTGCATCTTGTGTGGATCGTGACCGGGAGCTTTCTTTGCTGCCTTCTTTGCGACCTTGATGGGGGGCATTTGCTGTCCTTCTGACCGGCCTCCTGGATGGAAGCCGGCCTGGTTTACGAGAGAACTGAGACTTACGGTTTGGGAGGCGGCGCCACCTGGACGTCTGGTCGCGCCCCGGCGGCTGGTGCGGGTGGAAGAACGAACCCGCCACTGCTTACGGCAGCGGCAGCAGGCGGAGGTGGAGGAACCGCGCCCTGACCTCGTCGGCTCGAGTCAGGTGCGGGCGGCGGGGGCGGGGCGGGCGCAATCCCGTTAACTGGCGGCGCCGGAGAGGGCGGCAGCGGAATCGAACCGGCATCGCCGTGGCCTGCGTTCGGCGGCGGAGAAGGCAGAGCCATCCCACCGGCAGGGGGCGGGGGCGGTGCGCCGGCACCCGGCGGCGGAGGAGGGGCGTCCGGACCAAATCCGGGACCTGGGCGGCCATTCAACCTGGCGAGATCCCTCGGACCCACCGGACGTCCAGTCGGTGGTGGTGCGGCCAGTCCCAACTGCGGTGCAGGCGGCGCAATGAAGGTTTTACCGCCCACACGAATGGTCTGCGCTTCGACGGTTACGGAACCGGCGACCGTCTGCGACCGGCCCGAGACGGTGACTTCGCGTCCACGCAAGGACGAAGACGCGAGCTGTCGAGTTAGTTCCGGGGACAACGCGACGGCGGTGTGTCCTCCCAAAAAGAGCCCGTTGATAGTCCCATCCGGGGACGTCAGCACGCCTTTCACACGGCCGTGCCGAGTGGTTGCATCGAGCGGTGGTGCTACGGGGCCAGGCATCGCCAGCCGTGGAGTTTGCGCAATGGACGTGCAAACACTGAAGGTTAGCAAACCGAGTAGAGCGAGTGATCTGTTCATGCAGCACCTCGCCTATGGTCATTGCACGGCTCATGCCACAAATGGATGTCGTTCAAGCGTCGGCAGTTAGCTCGTTTCGCCACTGCGAAATCGGCCTTCGCGGGAAGATCCTGTACGTTTTCCGTACACGTCCGATACGAAAAGCGTCCAACAGAGCCAACAAGGCAAACTGCCACCGTCGATTACTCGTATTCCGTTTGGTCTGTAACTTGCAGCAGGTGAGACGTGCCCCCAGCGTCACTCAAATCGGACTCCTGGAGCTTGCGCGGACGTGTGGTGCTGCTGGCTGGCAGCGGTGTGTTGCTGATTCTCCTTACCCTGGGCATTCTGATTGCCGTATTGCGCAGCACCCAGACAGCGCTCGTAAACAACGCGGCGTCGAACCTCGACCGTGTCGCAGCGCGGGCCGCAGCTTCTTACCAGGCTCGTCTAGACCGCTCCTTCGATCTTCGCTCGTTGCGGGCTGTCGATCACCCACCTCCACCGCCCCCGCCTCCAGATCCAGGACCTCCTGCGCCCCCACCGGACGGTCCAAAGCCGAGACCACGAGCTCCACTTTCCCGCCCGCCGCAGCAGCCCGACATGCTCAGCACCTTCATGGCCGGCGTTCTGCGCGTGCAACCCGGGGTCGAAGGCGGCTTTTACCGGGGAGACACCGATCAGCTTGGTGGTTACGCCTTTCCGACCCACGAGGGTCCTGGCGGCACCAAAGAGATGCCCGTGCGCGAGCAGCCGACCATTCTGGACCTTGCACGTTCCGCTACCTCAACGAACAGCCCGCAGCGGTTCATCTTCACAGGCCCGCATGACGTCGTCCTCTTCTCAGCTGTGCCGATATGCGATGAGCAAAGCTGCAAGGCAGCGGCTGCGGGAGCGCTGTGGCTGATGCAACGATTACCCGGGGCGGAAACGGATCGGCGGCGCGCTGTCCTGTGGAGCGCCTTCGGATTCGGTGTTATGGCATTGCTCATCGTGCTGCTTGCCTTCGCGGTTCTTCGACAGGTGGACGGTAGCCTGCGCCTCGTCATGGACAGGCTACGGAGAATGGAGAGCAGTCTGGAGGAGCAGCCGGCCCCCACAACTGCCGTAAACATGGTCGAGTGCCGGCGTTTGCTGCGCGGCCTGGACAACTTGGCCAGGACCCTGCGTGTGCAGCGCGAAACAGAACGTGCTCTACAAGCCAAACTGCAGCAGCATGAACGCCTGGCTGCCATCGGCCAGCTTGCAGCGGGAGTGGCTCACGAACTGCGCAGTCCGCTCGCAACCATCCGGCTACGCGCCCAACTCTCACAGCGCAGCAACGATCCTGAAGCGAGTGCGCGCAACAATGCCGTGGTGCTCTCTGAAGTTGACCGCCTGGACGGCATCATCCAAAACCTGCTGACCTTCGCACGACCTGTGCGGCTCGACCTGAGTCGCACCGATGTGGCCCTGATCTGCCGGGAAACGGCACTGCGGTGGTCAGCGCAGTCGGCAACGGCCGGTCACGTCATACATTGTGACGCCACCACACCGATCCATGTACTGGCCGATGGTGGGCGGCTGCGCCAGGTACTCGACAACCTGCTGGAGAACTCCATACACGCGGCTGGAGATCTCTCGGCAGAGATCGACATCCACTGCGAAGATGGAGGCGGCTTAGCAGTCATTCGCGTCACCGACCGAGGCAGCGGCTTCAGCGACGAGGCTATCCGAAGAGCCATGGAACCCTTCTTCACCACGCGAGACAGCGGCACCGGCCTTGGCCTTTCCATTGCGTACGAGATCGTGCGGGCTCACGATGGCGAGCTCAGGCTCTCCAACGCACCGGCAGGCGGAGCCATTGCAGAGGTCATTCTTCCTTCCCGATACCACGACGACGCGCAACCCCATGGCTGAGATCCTGTTGATCGATGACGACCACCGCCTGCGGGAGACGATCCGGGAGGTGCTGATCGGTGCAGGCCACCAGGTTCGTGAAGCCTCGAACGGACGTGAAGCCCTCGCCGAGCTCGAGAACGCCCCGGCAGACGTCGCGCTCTGCGACTGGCGCATGCCGGTTGTGGGCGGCCATCAGTTCCTGGAGGAGTTGCGCGTGCGAAGCTCCGCCCCGAACATGCCGGTGCTCGTCCTGACGGCGTTTGGAGACGGCGAGAGCGCGATGGAAGCCATGCAGGCCGGCGCCTACGACTTCCTTGTGAAACCCATCGACCTGGACCTGATCCTTGCAAAGTTGCAGGCGGCTCTGCGGCACAGCGCCTTGCAGCGGGATCTCGCGGAGCTTGACGAGAAGCGTTTCAGAAACACAGGCGTCCTTCGTCGGGCAACGATGACCGATACACCGCAACTCATCGGCCGATCTCCTCTCTGGATCGATGTCTTCAAGCGGATCGGGCAGGTAGCGCAGACCCACGTCTCAGTGCTGGTGCGAGGAGAAACCGGCACCGGCAAGGAGTTGGTCGCCCGGACCATTCATCAGCGCAGCCACCGCAGCCGCGGGCCGTTGATCACGGTCAACTGCGCGGCGATCCCGGCAGAACTGGTCGAATCAGAACTCTTCGGCCATGAGAAGGGGTCGTTTACCGGCGCGTCCATGCAGCGAATCGGCCGCTTCGAGGTAGCCGACGGTGGAACCATCTTTCTCGATGAAATCGGAGAGCTGCCGCTGTCCGTCCAGCCGAAGATGTTGCGCGTGCTGCAGGAACGCACGTTCGAGCGTGTAGGCAGCAATCGAACCATGTCCGTCGATGTGCGGGTGATCGCGGCCACCAACCGCGACCTGCGCGAAGAGGTCGAGGCGAAGCGCTTCCGGGCAGACCTGTTCTACAGGCTGAACGCGTATGAACTCGAACTGCCGCCCTTGCGAAGCCGCCGCGAGGATATCGTGCTGCTTGCCGAGTACTTCCTCTCGCGGTTCGCTGCACGCAACGGCATTGAACCGAGCATCCTGTCCCCCGAGACAGCCGCTGAGCTGATCAACTATGGCTTCCCCGGCAACGTCCGCGAACTGGAACAGTTGATGGATCGTCTTGCCGTGGGAGCGCCCGGCAGACCAATCACGGTGGAACGCCTGCGCGAGGTCCTCCGCGTCGAGGAGGGCGCCAATCAAACCTCTGACGTGCGCAGGTGGGAGGATCTGCCCTTCCATGAATCCGTTGCCCGCTGGGAGCGGCACCTGATAGATCGCGCCATCCTTCTCTCAGGAGGCAACAAGTCCGATGCCGCCAGGCGGCTGGGAATACAGCGACGACTTTTGTATGAAAAATTAGACAACAGTTAGTGAGCATATCGCCCTGTTCTCGTCACTTGAAAACTCTTGAAGAATTGACCAGCCGACGTGTCGTATCCAAACTGGCTTGGTCGACCGTTCCGTGTCCGAGCATTCTGGAGCATGCGTCCTGTAGCCTGTTTCCATGAAACTCCAGAGTCCTGCGGTACTGTGTGCAGTTCGGGTTTTTGCGCTTCATTTGGCTTGTTCGTGTGGGTTAATGGCGCAGGCTCTGTTCCCTGCGTCTCAACCCAGACTCTGGACCGGCATGGGTTCCATCGCTTTATTTGAAGCGTCGGAGAGTGACCACCTGAAGCGAGCACAAGCGGCTATTGAGGAAGCGCTTGCCGTACAGGGTTAAAAGAACGGTGGAGAATACCCTGGCTCCGTTCGATCGGGCCTATGACGAACTCCAGGAGGCGGAGGAGTTCGCGAACCTGGTACAGAATGTTCATCCGGACAAAGCGTTTCGCGACGATGCAACTGCGATGGTGACGAAGGTGAGCAGCCGCCAATCAGCCATGGCGCTCAATCCCGGGCTATATCAGGCCCTGCGGTCGATGGACGTGTCCGCAGCGGACGAGGCGACGAAGTACTACGTCAAGCGCCAACTGCTTGAGTTTCGACTTGCCGGCGTGGACAAGGATGAGGCCACACGTGCGCGGCTGAATGAGCTGCAGGACCGGTTGTCGAAGGCGCAGTCGCAATTCGAGCGGAACATCGCCGACGGCAATCGCACGATTGAGGTACATGATGCTTCTGAGTTGGAGGGACTTCCAGAGGACTTCATCGCAAGCCACAAACCTGATGCAGCCGGGGTAATTCATCTAACGACGCGGTATCCGGATTCTGCTCCCGTGATGACGTATGCCAAGAGCGACGCTCTGCGGAAACGTATGCAGGAGGCGAACGGTACTAAGGCGTATCCAGAGAACGATGCGGTGCTGCACGAGATGATGGCCACACGTTATGAGATCGCGAGGCTCGTAGGGTATCCGACGTGGAGTGAGTTGAATGCACAGGACAAGATGATGGGCAGCGGACGAGCCATCGCGGCGTTTATCACGGAGCTGGACAAGACGGTGCGGCCTGCCGAGACGCGCGAGGTTGCGATGGAACTTGCGGAGGAGAAAAAGAGTGATCCGGGAGCAACCCGCATCCAGCAACACCAGCAGCAGTATTTGATGGAACTAGTCCGACGCTCACGATACAACTTCGACTCAGCTTCGGTGAGAGCGTACTTCCCCTATAGGGAGGTCGAGCAGGGATTGCTGGCGACAGCGGCAAGATTGTTTCATCTCGAATTTCGACAAGAGAATGACGCGCCCGCGTGGGACCCATCGGTGGAGACATGGGACGTGCTTGAGGAAGGAAAGGCAATTGGGCGCTTCTACCTCGATATGCACCCCAGGCCCGGCAAATACAACCACAACGCGACGTTCACAACCGTTACCGGCATTGCCGGAAGACGACTGCCGGAGGGTGTTCTGATCTGTAACTTCCCTGGCCCAACGGCGAGCGATCCGGGGCTGATGCAATATGAGAACGCGGTCACGTTCTTTCACGAGTTCGGTCACCTGATTCATCACATTGTGGCGGGCAAGCAGAAATGGGCCGGCGTCAGTGGTATCTCCGCCGAACCGGACTTTAATGAAGCGCCGTCGCAGATGCTGGAAGAGTGGATGGCTAACCCTGATGTGCTGGCGTCCTTCGCGAAGCACTACAAGACGGGTGAACCGATTCCGGCGGAGCTAGTGAAACGGATGAACCGAGCGTCCGCGTTCGCGAGGGCATCGTATGTGGCCGGACAGAACGCAACTGCAGCACTGTCTTACGACTTATACAACGCTGATCCAGCGGCCTTCGACCCCTACGCCCTAGCAACGCAGGAGCGGGTACGATACACGATGACTGTGCCATCCAGGGGATCGCACGGCATCGCGAGCTTGAATCACCTGGCAGGATACTCGTCCATGTACTACACCTACATGTGGGATGAGGTGATTGCGGAGGACCTGTATGCGCAGTTCGACAAAAGGGACCCGTTTGCTGGCGGCACGCCCTTGCGGTATCGGCGTCAGGTGCTCGAAGCAGGCGGGTCGAAGTCGGCGAACGAGACGGTGCAGGAGTTTCTCGGCAGGCCGGTGAACATGATGGCGTTCAAGCGGTGGCTGGGTGAGGAATTTAGCGAGCGTTCCACGACCGACGCGCCGTCCTACGCGACTGAAACGGCACATTAGTCCACACGCCCACGAACATGGCCGGTCCGTTCCGGGGTCTTCGATCTGAACGAGTGCATAATCGCCAATGCACTCACCGATTCGGATTGGTAACGACAGGTCGGCTCATCGTCAGCCATGCGGCTGTTCCCGCAAGGCGGGCTATGGCAAACTCCCTGCATGTACTCTCCTGGCGGAGCGGTTTCAACAGCTGACTGCCGGTTGACCAATGCTGCGTTGATTCGTTGAGAGGTTGGTCGCACGTCCGGGAGTAGGACTCAATCGGGCCGGAACACCAGCGCTTCAATGTGTCGCTGAGTGGGAGTCACGCTCAGGTTCAGCTTCGTCTGGAGGAGCTGTAGAAAGCTGTTCTGCTCTGCCTTGCCTGCGCTCACTTGCAGGTCGTATCTGCCCTTCAGGTTTGTTTCGTTCACCACTGGGCGGTCCAACGTACCTTCGAGCGTGGTGCAAAACTGGTCCAGCGTAGCGTCTCTTATCGAGACACTATCGATCATGTCAAAGGTCGCAGGCTTCATCTCACCGAGTGAGATGTCATGCGCGCCGCCGTACCGTCTGACGCCGATAGAGGATGAGCTGAGCTCTACCATTTCATGCGTTGAGTGCCGGGCCCTCGTCGGCGGCGGTGTTCCATGAAGGGCGGTCACGAGGTAAACGTCTGACAGCCGCGTCTCCATATGCGCAGTGATGTGGAAGTGATTCTGGATGCCCTGCTTCACCAAGGTACGCATCTCATCTTCTTCCGTGGCTTCTGGCAGATTCAGTGCGAAGTCGTAACGCTTGCCATCATCCAGCGACGCAGGCAGAACGATACGGATTGGGTTCACCTGGTAAATCTCCGCGATGACGCTCTTCAACGTGAAGCCCTGAAGATTCCAGAAGCCATCTCCTCTGGAGTTCCGGCAACCGATCTCGTCCTTCGCGGGCGAGACATGCAGGGTTTGGCTCGGCGGGAAGTCTGGTCTGTCGGCGTCTGGTTGTGGCATCCTCGCTGACTCAGCATCAAGGGGCACCAAACCACTCGCCAGGAAGGCTCTGACAGACGCGATATCGTTTCCCGGTCTGGTTGTTGTTGTGTGACCTTCCAGCACCGCATTCAACGTTCTCTCGTCGGGAACGATGGTCTGCTGAAAGCCGATGATGTGACGGTCTGGACCGATGTAAACAGCCGCAGGCATCTCCAGACCATAGGCCCGGCCGGTACGTCCCTCGACGTCGTATAACACCGAGCCATCCACCGGGTGCTGTGCGAGCCACGGTAGCAGCGTCGATTCCTTCTCGGAGGTGATCATCACGAACTGGATGGGCTTCGCGGCGAAGCGATGCACGATCGCATTCCACGTCCGCATTGGGTCGGGGTTGCGCGAGATGAGAGGGAAGAACACAAGCACCGTGGTCTTGCCGGAAAGGCTCGAGTTCCAGGTGGTCGCTCCTGCGGGCTGCAGCACCTTGGTGAACACGGGGTCAGGCGCGCTATCACCGGCCCTCAGGTGAGCGGACACCGGACCGAAGAAGCCCGGGAGTGAGGGAGCTGGTCGAGTTGCCATGGGATTTGTTGATTGCGAGTACGCACCTGTCAATGTAAGCAGGCCGGCGAACACGATCCGGGCGCAGCTCCAATGCAGCTTCACAGCGCCTCCTCGGAACTCGAAAAGAGTACCGGGCCATAGCGTTCCTGTCGACAGACGGTTGGTGTTCAGTCCTGTGGCTCACAGGCTCTTGCTTGTGTCGAGGCTTGCTCAGCCGGTAGAACGGGCTAACGACCGAACGAATCATCCTGCCGCAAACCCCTTTTTCCATGTTCCGCGTTTCGTAAACGCGTTGCGGATCGAGAAAGCCCGGCATTGGCGCGGGCCAGGCCGGAGCTACGCTTCGAATAATCCTCACATCCCTCTTAGTTATCCGTTCCAACGTTCCTGACCGGAGACCGGTTTGTCGCCAGACTGTCTCCACCGCCACGCAGTCTACTTCGGTAAGACCTGCTCTGCACGCGGCTAGGGCGAAACCGTCACTTGTACATTGAGCGTATGCGCCAGGCCGGATGAGGCTCCGGCGGCCTGGATCTGGATCGTGTATGTGCCCGGTGCTGTTGACTTGGGGTAGACCGAGCTGCAGCCGGCCAGCAACCCCAGCGACAGCATCATCGCGAGCACCATGATGTTGCCGAAACGAGCTCTACTACGGCCCGCCAGGCAGAAGAGCAAGGGCATCGGCACGACTGCCCAGAGCGGTGACGGCCGGTATCTGTGCGGCGGCTCCAGCGGAGTTGCGCTTGCGTAGCCGCGTACGTCGTCTGTGTCCAGGTATCCGGAGATCGTAGCGGTTCCGCCGCTCGCCAGGGTCATGGTCGGCGAGGCGAGCACGACCGTCGTGTGCGCCGGCATCAATCCAGTCGAAAGGGTCAGCCGATCGCTGAAGTTGCCGACGCTCTGAGCCGTGATCGAGAAGGTCAGGTGATGCTGCGTCTGTACCATCAGCGTCGCGGGTGTGGCCGTCAGGGTGAAGTCCGATGGCGCGACGGTCACGACCACCGCGGCAGATGTCGCGGGCAGCGTGTTTGCGTCACCGGGGTAGTAGGCCGTGAGCGTATGCAAGCCGACGGAGAGCGTACTCATGCTGAATGCCGCCGTGTTGGAAGCGATGCCGGGAGTTCCGATCACCAGGATTCCGTCGAGCAATTGCACGGTCCCGGTCGCCGGAACACCGGCGGGCGTGCTGAGCGCCGCGGTAAGAGCAAGCGGCTGGTTCTGATACACGGGGTTCGGTGCAGCGGACAGTGCGATGGTCGTGGGTGCCTTTGTGACCACCTCGGTGAGCGATGCGGAGCTGGCGTTCATCGTTTGTGTCTGCGGCAGCGTTGCCGTGATGGCGTGCTGCCCGGCAATCGTAAAGATCACCGGCAGGGTTGCCATCCCGTTCGCGCCCAGGGCAGCGGCGCCCAGCGGCTTGCCACCGTCGGTGAACTGGACCGTTCCGCTGAGCACGCAATTGGAGCAGCTCGCCGTCGTACTGACCTGGGCTGTCAGCGTCACGACGCTGCCCACTGGTGCAGGGTTTGCGCTGGCACTCAACGCCAGTGAAACGGGCAAGCCGCTGACCACCTGGTTGAGCGAACCGGTGCCCGCTGCATAGATGGCGTCTCCCGGGTAGGATGCGGTGATGGTATGTGCGCCGCTGTTGAGCGCCGATGTGCTGAAGCTATACCCGCCAGATGTGTCTGTCTGCATTGCAAGCTGATTCGAGCCGTCGGTAAGGCTCAGAGCAGCGGAGAAGCCCGCTGTGGGCAGCACAACCCCGGCTGGGAGCGCCGGCAGCACATGGACGTAGAACGTGACACGCTGTCCGACGGCGCTTGGATTTACCGTGCTTGTCACTGACACCTGTACCGGTATCAGCTGCACGGCGTGGCTGCCGGACAGGGTTACTGGAGGATACGTGCTGTCGCCCGGCCAGGTTGCGAGCAGGCTGTGCGTTCCGGCTGCTATACCGGTTCCGGAAAGTGCCAGAGTCGCGGTGTTGCCGGTAAGTGGAGCTGTCCCGACGGCATTGCCGTCCAGCGAAAACGTCACCGTGCCGGTGAGCGTGTCGGCAGCGTTGCTGGGCAGCAGCGTTGCGCGAAGGGTGAACGGTTCATTGACGTACGAGGGTTCCGGGTTGGCGCTGAGTGTACCGGCTGCGCTGACATCGGGCTGGTTGAGCAGCACAGAAATCGAGTTCGCCGCAAGGTTCGGTCGCAGCGCATTGGAGAAGATCAGATCGTTGCGACCGTCATGGTTGAGGTCTGCGATCCACATCGGGCTCAGTCCTTCGCCTCCTGTGTAGTCCGTTTCAGGGCCCCATGCGCGGTTGGGCAGCGCATGTACCACCATCACGCCGTTGTCTCGGTATACGTTGTCGTAGGTCAGCACCAGGTCAGCCAGTCCGTCACCATTCAGGTCGCCTGCGCTGATGGTCCCCGCAGGGCGGTTGAAGGTACCGGCGAGCACGGCAGGGGAGAAGGTCCCATCACCCTTGCCGTACATGATCCACACGGCAGCGGTCGTCGCATCCGAGGAAATCGTATCGGGGCCGTATTGTCCCAGCACGGCGATGTCGGCGTTACCGTCATTGTCGAAATCGGCTGTTGTGACGTCAGCCACGGCGGCCTCCACCAGGTTCGGCAGACCGGGGATCGGAATGGTCGTTCCAGTCGAATCGAACGTGCCGTCGCCGTGTCCGCGCAGAGCGTACACGTTGCGGAAGGACGCGAACACGGCGTCGGTGACACCTGTATGGCGAAAGTCGGCCAGTGCGGGGCCCACCAGGCCGGCAACATAACCGCCCGTGGTGTCAGCGGGCAGGTTGGTCGACACGGCCGTGAACGAGCCGTCCCCGCGGGACAGGTACGCGGTAAGAACATCGACCGTGCTGGGATTGTTCTGGAGGTAAACGAAGTCGCTGCGCCCATCCTTGTTCAGATCCGCTACCTTTGCAACCGCGAGATCACCGAACGGTCCGAATGAGATTGGAACGGGCTGCGGTGGGTCGAACGTACCACCGTGGCCGAACAGGATGTACAACTGGCTGGTGTAGGGCCCGGTGCTGCCGGTGGCAAGCAGATCCTGTTTGCCGTCGCCGTTGAAATCACCGCTGATGACGCGGGGATGGATGTAGTTCACATCGCCGAAGTTACCGCTGCTCGTGATCGGCTGCGGCGGGCCGAAGGTGCCGTCCCCGCGGCCGAGGCTTAGCTTCAGTGCGGTGTCTCCGGCAGATACCACATCAAGATTGCCGTCGCCATCTACGTCGACGAGGGTCGCCCATGTGGATACCTGGCCCACCTCGGGTGCAGGCGCAGAACCCAGTGTGCCGTCACCCTGCGCGTAGGTGATGTAAATGCCGTTCGGTCCGACGGCGACAATGTCCGGTACGCCGTCGCCGTTCATGTCTGCTATGGAGACACCATAGATATTCGCAAGGCCTGATTCTGACTGCATCGACGCGGTCACGAACTGCTGGGGCTGGCTGTTCCACGTTGCGTTCGCTCCACCGAGCAGAACGCAGTAACCATCACCCGAGAACGACACGATGTCTGCGAACCCGTCTCCGTTCAGGTCGGTGACCAGGACCGGGGTGTAGATGTCCGGCAAGCCGTCATACTGGTTCTCTTTATTGCCGAATGTGCGGGTAAACAGCGGCGTGCCGGAGAACGAGCCGTCACTGTTGCCGTGTAGAACGGCAAGGTGGGTGCGGCCGTCAAGGTCGCCACCGTCGTACCAGGTGCACGCTGCGTCCACGTGACCGTCGTGATCGACGTCCCCAAACGCGCAGTTGGAGAGATAGCCGGGGTCGTACTGCGCGATTGCGCTGAAGGTGCCGTCGCCGTTGCCAAGGTTGACACGTGGACCGGTAGGCCACAGAACGTCGAGTTTGCCGTCGCCGTTAAGGTCTGTGATGGTCGGAACGCTGTAACCAAAGCTGTACTGGATCGGCGCGCCGAGCTTGAAGCCGCCGAGCCCGTCAGAAAGATAGGACAAGGCTCCCGACTCCGCGTTCAAGACAATCAGGTCTGAAAAGCCGTCGTGATTCAGGTCGCCCGCAGGCCCGAGAAACGGGTTGGAGTAGGTTTGCTGGCTGGTGACTTTTGTCTGCACAGGCGCAGCGAAGGTGCCGTCACCATGTCCCGGAAAGGTGATGAGCCAGACGTCGGTGTAATTCGTGGCGGTCGCAACACAGACCAGGTCGTTGAGCTTGTCGCCCGTCACGTCCTCCACAATGCATTGCACCCTCAACGGACGAAACGGCAGCGTGACATCCAGCGCGGGAGTGTACTGCCCGTTGGTGCCGGCCAGCAGTACGTGCAGGCTCCCTGTGCCCGCGCCGTTTGCAAGGTCTGTCCAGACGATGTCGTTGCGACCGTCGCCGTTCAGGTCTCCCGTCGTCAGACCTGAGGGGTCAACCGTCAGAGGAATGCGTCGAGGATTGCGAAAGGTCTCGCCCTGTACGGAGGCGAAGGTCAGGCAAGACAGAGACGCGAACAGGCAAACAAAGGACAGCAACTTGAACCGCAACGGCATGCAGATTTCCAGGGACAGGTAGAGTCGGATGCCCGATCATATCCCAGATGGCCATGCGGTAAGTGGTCGGCTACACCTGTTCTGCAGCCGGACTGAAAAGGTGTTGCGTTCGGCTGCGCGTGACGCCGCGGCGTTCCTGCTCTGCACAGTGCGCCATGTTGCTGATGCTGCTGTACCGATTACATGAGCGGTCATGCGCATGGCACAGTGCACAGAGGCCTGATAGTCACTTCTTCTTTAGAACCTTGTCGGCCTTGGAGTCGACCTTTTTCTTGTCGGCTGCGCTCAGCTTGCCGGCGTTTTCCGCCTGTGAAGCTCGTGCCTTTGCATTTCGGGCATGAGCAGCGTCTGGCATGGGGTATTTGCGTTGCTCAGGCAGACCGAAATCGCCCTTTGGTTCAGCGTTTTTCTTCGACGTTGTAAGTTTGGCCATGCTCTCCACCTCCTGACGGTTTTGAGCATTTGAGATGCATTTTCGCGGATGAGGGAAGAGTAGAAATCCCCGCTTGGACGCTCCCCGTCCGAACACACGTTAGTGCGGCAGACGGAAGGCGTAGACCGTGTCGCCGGCTACCGTAAGGAGGTATTGCCGGCCATCCAGCAGATAGGTTTCCGGTGCGTTGGACACGTTGCCGATGCGTGCATGCCACAGCGGCTTTGGTGTGCTGGCGTCGTAGGCAACGATGTTGCCGGAGCCATCGCCTGCGAACAGCAGGTGTCCTGCCGTGGTGAGCAGGCCGGTGGGCGAACCCTCGCCGGGGAAGACGTAGTTGTAGACGGTTTTGCCGGTGTGATAGTCAATGCCGACAATTGAGCTGGGGTAGGAACCGACGGGATCCTCTTCCTTGCCGCCCAGACCCATGATCTGCTTCGCGTCCGTCTGGGTCAGGTAGTACATCGCGTACCCCTGGTGCAGACCAACGTAGAACAGCCCTGTCTGCGGGTCAAAGCTGGGCGGCTGCCAGTTGACTGCGCCGCCGTTGGTGGGTGAGACCAGCGAGCCGGGCACGGTCGAATCCTGGTCCGGGTTCCGGATCGGGTTGCCGTTGCCGTTGATTTCCTGCGCCCAATTTACCGATGGCGAGAACTTGGTGGTCAGCAGATGCTGCCCGGTCTCGCGGTCAAGTACGAAGAAGTAGCCGTTGCGGGTCGCCTCCATCACCAGCTTTCGGGGCTTGCCGTCGAAGGTGCCATCCACGAAGACCGGCGCCTGCACCGAGTCCCAGTCATGGGTGTCGTCGGGCGAGGTCTGGTAGTACCAGGCCATCTTGCCGGTGTCCACGTCCAGCGCCACGATGGAACAGGTGAACAGATTGGTGTCCTTTGCATCTTTGCCGCGCGGCGCGGTCGAGTAGGCAGGGATGGGATTTCCGGTGCCGAAGATGTAGAGCTTGGTCGCGGGATCATACGAGCCGGAGAGCCAGGGCATCGCTCCACCGTGCTGGGCCGCGTCCATGCTGCCCCACGTGTCCCATCCCGGATCCCCCTTCTTCATCGGCACCAGGAAGGTCTTCCATTGCAGGTCGCCCGTGACGGCATCGAACGACTGCAGGAAGCCTGGCTGGTCAAGGTTGCTGCTGGTGCCTACGAGCACGTGATTGCCCACCACCACTGGCGCGGTCGTAGAGAAGTACTGCTGACCATAGTCGGAGATCTCTTTGTGCCAGCGCTCCTTGCCGGTCTTCGCATCGAGGGCTACCAGGTAGTCCTCGGGTACTTCGAAGTAGAGCGTATCGCCGTACATGGCCATGCCGCGATTGCCGATGTGATCGCCGCCCCGCGTGGTCCAGCAGTAATGCCACAGCACCGTGCCGTCGCGAGCGTCCATCGCCCAGGCGTTGTCAGGCGACGAGATGTAGAGCACGCCGTTCACCTGGAGGATGGAGCCGGTGATACGCGCGGAGCCGCTGCTGGCTCCCGGTACTGGCACCGGAACATCCGTAACTCCGCCCACGATGGTCGGCGCGCCGGGTCCGCCGGGACCTCGTCGTTCCCCACCACCCGGGCCGGCGGTCAGTGCGACGCTTTTCCAGGCCAGCGTCAGGTCCTTGACGTTGGTGCGGTTGACCTGGTCGAGCACGCTGTAGCGCCGCTGGGAGTAATCGCCCGCATAGGTGGGCCACGAGGTGGTGGCCGGCTGGGCTAATTGGTGGGTCAGGGTGGCGGGGTCAAGTCCAACACCGGTCATTGCGGTTGCCTGCCCGTGCAGAGCCGCCGGCAACAGGAAGCACAATCCAGCCATAAGCGACATCGTTGTTTTCGTCACGGTGCAGACTCCTATTTCAGTGTTGACAGGTATGCCGTCAGGTTGTGGAGGTCGCTGTTCTTCCAGGTCCGCAGCATGTCGACGTGTGGCTGCAGGGGATCGTGGACCACGACCTGCGGCGAACCGTCGTTGATCTCGAAGGTGCGACGGGTGCCATCTTTTTCAGTCAGCGAGACGATGAAGGCATCCAGGTGGTCCAGGCGGCCCTCGACCTTTTGCCCGCGGACAGTCACCGTCACGGTCTTGGCAGTGTCGCCGGCGCGACCCGCCCGACCGGAGACGATTGCGTTCTGCAGAATCTTCGGCTGGTACTTGGCGCCGATGCCGGCGAAGTCTCCGGTCACGGAGTGGCATGAGCTGCATTTGCCCGCGCCGTTGAAGTAGGCCTCACCCGCACTGGGATTGCCCACCACGATGTCCAGCGTGGACGGCGCGCCCCTGTTGCCCAGCGGCTGGCTGTGCAGCCAACCGGCGATTGCGACGATGTCCGCGTCGACCAGGTTGAACTTGGGCATTCCCTCCGCCTGGCGGCTGCCGTGGACCACCGGCTCAATGAGTTCGCCGTTTTGATCGTCCAGCACGACCTTGTTGCGAATGAGGTTCGGGCCCACCGATCCGCCACGCGCGTCATCGCCATGGCAGAAGCTGCAGTTGGCGCTGAACACTTCCTTGCCGTGCGCCACCACGGCAGGGGCAACCGGCGGCCGCGGTGCGTTGTAGGCCTCGCCTTGTGCGCGGCCTTGCGCCGCACCCCTGGGAGCGGCGGCGTGGCCTTCGTTTTCTCCCGGCTGCTGGGCTCGGGCGAACGGCGCCACCGCTGCCAGGGCCATCACCATGCACCACCACTGCCAATCTCGCTTCATCAGGTTATCCTCGCGCTACCACTATCTCAGGCGGTCAGTTCCTGAACGCCAGCGCGTGCAAAAGGTTTATACCGAAGTCGTGAATGAATCGGCTGGAGCATCGCAACCAGGTCATCGACTCAGCCGCTCGAATACACAACCAACAGACAAGACGATTCAGGACACGAGGACGATAGCACTCTGCGCCCGGCCCGATGCTGATATGGCGAATCCTGGCTGGTCCGGTTCATCTGCAGTCGCGTTTGTATGAGCGGGTCAAATCGCCGGCACTTTGCCCGCTGCCGCAGTTTCTCTTCTTACTTCAAGTTTGTTGACGCGTGAGGTCAGAGAAAAGTCGAATCGGCTCCGCTCCGACGCGGCAGAACGCCTGCGAGGCGGACTGTGTCCTTCCCCGGCGCTTTCCCAACATGGGACAATTCCGGTTCACTCCACTCCGGAGTTGAAAAAACAGCACCATAAACGGTTAACGAGCTGAAAAACAGCACCATAAACAGTATCAAGCTGCAAAAGCCTTCATGAAGACCTTGAGAGCTGCGTTGATCCTGCGCTCGACATCCTTTGGCGATGGACTCGAAGCCAATCCGAGTAGCACACGGCGGAAGGCTTCACCGAGGGACATATGGATAAGGTGATCTGCGGCGGTTAGCGGATCAACACTAGTCATATTGCCCTTACGTATCTGCAGCTTAAAATAATCGGCGAGGAGCGCATGTGCCCGCTGAGGCCCTGCTTTATCGAAGATTTCAGCGAGCTGTGGAAATCGTGCCGCCTCCGCATGAAGCACACGCACCAGCTTGACCGCTTGATCGGTGTAGAGCATCTCTGCCATCTGCTTCAGAAAACGGCGCAGGGCCTGTTCCACCGGCACGTCAGCCTCAAGTGCGTCCGCAAATCCTCGGAACATAGTTGCATTCAGACGCATCACGATGGCTTCGAAGAGCTTCTCCTTGTTTCCAAAATGATGATAGAAGGTGAGTTTTGAGGCTTTCGCGCGCGTTGCAATCTCGTCGACGCTAGTAGCCGCGAAGCCCTTTTCAAGAAAGACTTCTGTTGCGGCGTTCAATAGCCTGTCGCGGAGTTGCTCCCCACCAGACGGAGCAGCTTTCGAAGTTGCTGTTGGCAAGGGCACCTCCTGATCCAAGCATGGCATAACTCTTGGCATCCCGCCGGCGCTTGTTCTCGTCTATACGATACGGTACAGTACTACAGGAAAGGGGTGTCTGATGAGTGAACGACCTTGGGTCCCTAAACACAACCCGTGGCTGATCGCCGTCACCGTGAGCATGGCTACGTTCATGGAGGTGCTTGACTCCTCGGTCGCCAATGTCTCCCTGCCGCACATTGCGGGGTCCTTCGGAGCGACTCAAGACGAATCGACCTGGGTACTGACGTGTTATCTCATCTCGAATGCGGTGGTCCTGCCTGTCGCTGCGTACATGTCCACGCTGCTGGGACGCAAGCGCTTCTACATGACTTGCGTCCTGCTCTTCGGGGTCAGCTCGTTTCTTTGTGGAATCGCTCCCACACTTCCGCTTCTACTCTTCTTCCGCGTCCTTCAGGGTGCAGGAGGCGGAGGCCTTGGGCCTTCGGAGCAGGCCATCCTTGCCGATACCTTTCCGCCGGAGAAACGTGGGCAGGCGTTCGCTCTTTATGGTTTGGCTGTCGTTTTAGCGCCCACCCTCGGACCTACCATTGGCGGCTGGATTACTGACAACTTTGATTGGCGCTGGATTTTCTTCATCAACCTGCCCATTGTGGCGTTGTCGCTTTTCCTTACGTATCACTTGGTTGAAGATCCACCGGCCATTCAGAAGGAGGTCAAGGAGGCGCAGAGTGGAAACTTCCGCGTGGACTACGTCGGTTTCAGCCTTCTCGCCCTGGCTTTTGGAAGTCTTGAAGTCGTGCTGGATAAAGGTCAGCAGGACGACTGGTTCGGATCGCACTTCATCGTCACATTCATGGTTCTGTTCGCGGTCTGCCTAGTGGCCGTGATTTTCTGGGAGCTTCATCTCGCCAAGACCAAGGAACGTCCGATCTTAGACCTTTATCTACTCAAGAACCGGACCTTCTGCGTCTCCATGCTTCTGATGTTTGTCCTTGGATCGGCACTCTACGGGATCAACACGCTGCTTCCGCAGCTTTTACAGAACCTCATGGGATACTCGGCCGAACAGGCCGGACTGACCTTATCGACCGGGGGCTTGGCTACCTTGCTTGCGATGCCGATCGTTGGCATCGCTGTGGGCAAGATGGACCCTCGCAAGCTGATCGCGCTTGGCTTCATCGCGACAGCCGGCGGGCTCATCTACATGACCGGACTAGATCTGCAGATGAGCATGAGCTATGCGGCCAGGCTGCGTTTTTTCCAGTGCGCCGGGCTAGGGCTGCTTTTTGTTCCCATCTCCACCATGTCCTATGTGGGCACCCCTGCTTCCAAGAACAACGACGTTGCTGGCATGACCAACCTTGCCCGGAACGTTGGGGGCTCCTGCGGTACGGCTCTGTTCACGACAATGCTTCTGCGGCATCAGCAAACCCACCAGGATGTACTGGTCAAGCATGCTGTCCAGAGCAACATCTTTTTCAGGAATCAACTGGACACGCTCACCCGGATGCATGGAACTCATGCAGCCATGGCGCAGATCTATCACCGGGTGCAGCAGCAAGCCAGCCTGCTTTCCTACCTTGACATCATCTCGTTCTTCGGTGTGGCGTGCGTTTGCATGATCCCCATCGCTTTCTTCATGAAAAAAGCCCCTAAAGGCGGCGAAGTGGTGATGCATTGAGAGAGGTATCCATGCGACAAAATTATCCAATTCGATTGAAGCTGCTTGTCGGCACAGTTGTTGTGTGTTTCCCCATGGCCGGCATTACTCAAAGCTCCTCGTCCAGTTCAGGTCAAACTCCACAAGCTCAGCAGTTACCGCTGTCAGGCCGTGCTCAAGGCGGAGCGTCCGTCTCAGCGCAGCAGACTGCTTCGGGGAGCTCCAATTCCAGCGTCAATACGGTTAACACGACGGTGCAGGTACAAGGCGCGTACCAAGGTAGCGTCGCGCAAGCTGTTCCGGGTAATGGGCCGATCTCAATCAGCCTTCCTGAGGCTCTGCAGCGCGGCCTTCAGTACAATCTTGGCGCTCTTGGTTCTGCGGCTTCGGTCAAGCAGGTCCGTGCTCAACGACTGAACGCCCTGAGTCAACTCCTGCCGAACATTTACGCGGCCCTTTCAGAGACAGGCGCTAAGACCGATCTGCAAACGCTCGGCCTCAGCAGCACAACATTCGGCGGCAACTTCGCTCTTCCAACCACCGTAGGCCCATACCACTACTACAGCGCTCAAGCGAATGTATCGGAACAGCTGAGCCTTACTGGTCTTCACAACCTCCGGTCTGCTGAAAGCCTGAGTAAAGCAGCACTCCTGAGCTCGCGAGATGCCCGCGAGCTGATCATTCTGGCCGTGGGTGGCTCCTATCTTCGCGTTCTTGCTACTCAAGCCCTGGTAGCGTCGCAGACAGAACAGGTACGGTATTCCGAAGCTTCCTACAACCAGGCTAAAGCCCAGTTCGAGGCTGGCACGAAAGCGGAGATCGAAGCCAGCCGGAGCTTTGTCGAACTACAGACTCAGCAGCAGCGTTTGAGCTCACAGCAGGCACAACTCCTAAAGGATCAGATGTCGCTCTCGCGGCTTGTCGGTTTGCCCCTTGACAGGCCTTTGTTGCTTGCAGAGACGCTGCCGGCGAATGTATCCGACCTTCCGCTTGCGGAGCAGGCACTCAAAGAAGGTCTCGACCATCGCGCCGATCTTCAGGCATCGGGACTTCAGCTCAAAGCGGCGCAGGAAACATTGCGGGCTTCGCGTGCTGAGTACCTGCCCTCTCTCAGCGTCAACGGTTCGTATGGAGTTGAAGGGGTGAACCCCAACAAGGGAGCAAGCGTTTTTCAGGCCTCTGCCACCCTGAACGTTCCCATCTGGTCGAGCGGACGCACCAAGTCACAAGTCCAGCAAGCGGAGGCAGCCGTCAGTCAACGAACGGCAGAGTTGGATGACCAGAAGGGTGCCGTTGAAAACGACATCCGTACCGCCGTCTTAGATCTGCAGGTTTGCGCACAGCAGGTGACGGTCGCCGACAGCAACCGCCAGCTTGCTCTTAAGACCCTGAAACAGTCCCAGGATCGCTTCGCCGCAGGGGTTACCACTTCTGTCGAGGTCGTCCAGTCGCAGGAAAGTCTGGCTTCCGCTGAACTCGACTACGTCAACAGCCTTTTCTCATTGAATGTCGGACGAATCAAGTACGCCCGTGCGATTGGCCAGGCCGAACAGACGATCCCCAACCTTCTCAAGTAGTCCCGAGCGCTAGCTCAGAAAGGGAAACACCATGGCGGCACAAACAGAAGCGAAGCAGGATGAGCAACAAGCTCCGCAGCAAACCGATTCGGAGCAGAATCAGCCCGAGAAGAAAGAAGTCGATCCGGCGAAACGACGACGCAATATCGCGATTGGTCTTGCCGTCGCCGTGTTTCTTGTCCTCGGGGCCGTCGTGTGGTGGATCCATTCCAGTACCTACGAAACGACCGATGATGCCCAGGTTGACGCTCACCTGAACCCAGTTGCTGCACGGGTGCAGGGGACTGTTTCCGCGGTCTACGTGGAAGACAATCAGGCGGTGCAGGCAGGTCAACCGCTTGTCGATCTCGACACGAAAGATGTCGAGGTATCGCTCGCACAGGCTCAGGCCAACTACGATCAGGCGGTAGCGCAAATGCGTGCAGAGAATCCGAATACGCCGATCACCCAAACCACCAACGCCAGCGACATCTCCTCTCAGCGGGCCGAAGTGTTGAACGCCGAAGCCGCTTTGAGCGCCGCACAAAGCGATTACGAGACCGCTGTAGCCAAGGTGAGGCAAGCTGAAGCGAATAACGAGAAGAGCAAGAACGATCTCGTCCGTTATCAGCAACTGCTCGACAAGCGGGAGATTGCACAATCGGACTACGATCAGTATCTTGCCAACGCACGCTCGCAGCAGGCAAACGTGAACGCAGCCATTGCCAGCGCGGATTCTTCAGCCAAGACGATTGATCAGCGGAGAGCACAACTGGAACAGCAGCAGACCAAGCTGAGACAAACTGCCAGCAATGCTCCGCGCGAGCTGGCGATCAAAAAAGCCGATCTGGCAACGCGCGAAGCGAGCGTCGAATCAAGCAAGGCCCAATTAGAACAGGCCAAGCTCAACGTCGCTTATTGCCATGTGATCTCGCCGGTCTCAGGCATCGTTATGCAGCGAAGCGCAGAGCTTGGGCAGCGAATTGCTGCCGGAGCTCAGCTCCTGATCGTCGCTCAGGTGGATGCACCGTGGATCACGGCAAACTTCAAAGAAACGCAGCTTCGCAAGATGCATGTAGGCCAAAGAGTCACCGTCAAAATAGATGCTCTCAAGCGTTCCTTCACCGGAGACGTGCAAAGCCTCGCAGCCGCCACCGGTGATCGGGCTAGCGTCCTACCCGCCGAAAATGCGACGGGCAACTACGTGAAAGTGATCCAGCGTCTTCCGGTGCGAATCCGGCTGGACCCGCATCAGGACGGAATCGAGAAGGTCCGTCCAGGGATGTCCGTGGAACCAACCGTGCATTTCTAGGCTTGGAGGAAGGTTTCCTCCACTCCCTTCCGGGGACTGAATGCGCCCCCTTCAAGGGGGTTTAGCCTAAAGTGCCCGGAACGGTGTCAATCATAAGTTCTCCGCGGTTGCAGGAAGGCTGCCGCAAGCAGCCTTGTTGACCGGGAAGGGCTTCAACTCGCACATTGCGCCCAGGCGCTCACCCGACAGGCAAAGATAGCGGCCTGCCTTCAGAAAGTGCTTGTGACTAAGCGTCCAAGTGTACGGTCGAGCAGCCTTCAATCTATTAAGGTTGCGCGTCCTGAACTCGGTCTGATTAAGACGCCTGTACACGCGTTCGAAGGTTCACGTACCCGTTCACCGAAAGTGAGTCACAACCAAATAATTAGGCAAACGACACTTGAAGCTGCCCGCCTGCTCAGGCAGTGGGGCAAGCCGTTGAGCGATCTTGGCTTTGACAGCGTGAGCCTGCTCGCAACGGCATCAACGGATCATGTGGACTTCGATACAGCCGGACTTCCTGGTTTCCAGTTCGTCCACGATCGTCGCGACTCCGGATCGCGGAGGCACCACACCAGTCTGGATACCTACGAGCGACTCTCCGACCGGATTCCAAACGGGCGGCAACGATTCTCGCGATCTCTGCCTGGAACGCATCCCAGCGAGATGCAATATTTCAGAGCAAGGCGGCGCCGATCCTGCGATGGAGTTTAAAAAAGTGGCGCGCCGCCGGCAGGCATCTATGGCCAGTGATGCAGACGGCTGGAACAATCAGAAGTAAGTTGAATCTCCGCTGTAGATGATACGAAGTGCGTGACTTCCGGCTGACAGAGCACTCATCGGATAAACAGCGTGTCCTGAAGCGTCAAGATTCAGGGTCGCGATCGTGTCGGTACCATCCTGCAAGATGATGGTGCCTGTCGGGATAACTCCTGTTCCTGCGACTGTGCAACTAAGCAGAACCGAATCCCCATAGAGCGCCGGGTTCTGTGACGAAACAAGGCTCAAGACGGCCGCAACGCGTGTCACCACCTGGGTCAGTGATGTCGTGGTCGCAGCGGTGTGGTTGCTATCGCCGGACCATGATCCGGTAATGCTATGACTCCCTGTAGCAAGTGTTGAAGTACTGAATGTCGCGCTACTTCCGTTAACGGTAACAATTGCAAGCGTAGTCCGCCCATCCTTGAAGGTGACGGTACCGTTGGCGCCGCTCGGGACTGTGACGGTAAAGGTGACATTAGAGCCATAGCCGCTGACAGCTGAGGAAGAACTAATCACGACAACGCCAGTAGCCTGACTGACCACAATGCTTGTGCTTGCCACGGTCGAGTTGTAGCTGGAGAGATCCGCAGGCGTAAAGAGGACCGACAGTGTCTGTCCAGCGCCCGCGTTCAGGACAGTTCCGGCTGCAGGGGTGTACGCGAAGCTGCCAGCAACGCCGCCCGCGCTCGCATTCAATTGAGCAGCCGACAACGCTGTACCGTAAACGATAGGCAGTGGCGTTCCCCACGTAAGAGTCGGCGTGGCCTTGCTTACAGGAAAACTCAGAGTGTTCGAAGCACTTGGCAGGAAGTTGCTGTCGCCTGAAAATACTGCGCTGAGGCTGTCGACGCCGACGGGCAAGGATGTCAGGTTGATGTTCGCGAATCCGCCGCTCAGCGAGGCGCTGCCTACCGTAACGCCAGCTACCTGGAAGGTTAATGTCTCCCCCGTGGTGGATAGGTTGCCGACGAGAGACGGCGCGAGTGTTGCGCTCAAGCTGATTTGTTGGCCGTAGGTACTGGAGGTTGGCGCTGCAAGCAGTGTCAGGCCAGTCGCTACTGGCGAAGCTGTGAGAGCGTTTGTCCAGGACGTGCTCGGTGAGTCATTCGCGTCTCCTCCGTACATGGCAAACACGTTATGCGTTCCACCGCCTGGAATCGCCACCGGGCCTAGCGACGCCGTTTCACTGTGATTGATCTGGTTTAGGAAGACGGACGACCTGGAGTTTCCCTGTAACGAAACCTCAAGATCAGGGAGCCCATCGCCGTTGAAGTCTGCGGTGGCGATACCTGCGCAGCCGGACGCGCCGACGGATTGCGCATTTGCTGCCTGCAGCGTTCCGTCCCCATTGCCTAGCAGTATGGCTACGCTGTTGCCCGTGTAGCCACAGACAGCCAAGTCCTGATTTCCGTCGCCGTTGAAGTCTGCCGTTGCGACACGTTTGTTTCCGCTGGCGGCAATGTAGGAAACGTAAGCGGCGAACGTGCCGTCGCCGTTGCCCATGAGCAGGCTGATCGTGGCGTCGCCGCTATTTGCCGTAACAACATCAGCCTTGCCGTCGCCGTTCAGGTCTACGGCGACGAGGTTGTTAGGGTGCGTGCCGACCGCCACGGGCGATCCTGTGGCAGCGCTGAAAGCACCTGTGCCGTCTCCCAGCAGCACGGTCACGCTGCTGGCACCAGCATTTCCTATCACCAGATCGAGATTGCCATCTGCGTTCAGATCAACGGCGACGACAGAGTAGGGGCCCGCACCGGTGTTGTTGGAGCCCTTGAAGGTAAAGGCCGTGCCGTCGCCGAGAAAGACATATACGACATTCGCATTCTGACTGGTTATCACCAGATCGAGGTTGCCGTCGTTGTTCAGGTCGGCCGTGGCGATCGCGCTGACCTCGCTCATGCCGGTAAGGAGAGTAGGGCTTTGGAAGGTGCCGTCCCCGTCGCCGAGTGCAATGCTCACAGTGCCGTCAGCGTAATTCAGTACTGCAAGATCAGCAAAGCCATCGTTATTGAAGTCGCCGGAAGTAACATCGACTACATTGTGACCCATGTGCAGGGGAGAGCCGATGGCAGACGTAAAGGTCCCATCACCATTTCCCAGGAAAACTGACACCGTATTGTTGTTCTGGCTTGTCACCGCAAGATCGGGTTTGCCATCCCCGTTAAAGTCCGCAGTCACGCTGTTCCTCGGGGCATTAGAGACGGTGTTTGAGCCGCCAGCTGGAAACGTTTGCACGCTGGCTGCTCCGCTCAAAGTTGCTGAACCAAGCACATAATTGCCATTGGTTGCGTCTTTGAAGGTAACGGTACCAGTTGGAAACGTTGCCACGCTGGCGTAGGAGTGTGCGGTTCCGGTAAGAGTGTAGGCACCGGCTGAACCAGCATAGGTAATGGCTACCGTGGAAGGGTAGGGCCCGAGTACGGTCATCGGGCTGCTTGCAGAAGTGCTCGCAGCATAGGCTGAAGTGGCCGTAAACATCGCCTTGTAGGTGTGGTTTCCAATGCCCGGAACAAACTTGTACGTCGCGGTTCCCGTGCTAGTCAACTGAGCGCGCCCCAGTAACGCCGAATCGGTACAGCGTGGGGCAGCTGCATCGCAAAACGTGACTGTGCCAGGATGCACATGGGTCGCACCGGCCATGACCGCGGCGGTCAGCGTCAACACAGTCCCTTGTGGCTGGCTGCTAGCGGACAGGCTCAGCGTTGTCGTTGTCGTGAGTGCATGCGCACTGATCACAAGTGCCAGCAGGAGCAACGGGGATCCCGCTTGCACGCAGCACCGCAGGCGTTTTGTGACTGCTTTAACGAAGTGCATCACGTGCTGTATCGGTCGAATATCCGTGACCGTCAGTCTTGCAGGTTCCGGAAAGCTCCACGAACACCCTGTGGTGTACTACGAACGTTTCTCACAAGCAAAACTACTAAGGCCCGGCTATTCTTCGTCGATATAAGACGTGTTGTCCACTGCCAATCCCGTGCGAAAGCTGCACTGACTTATATCTTCTGGGGTGTACCGATGCGTTCCTTTAGCTTTCGCCTAGCATTTTCAGCCGTCGCCGTTCTTAGCTTCGCGGTGCGTGGAAGCGCTCAATCGACGGCTACACTCACCCAGACCGTCGGGCAGCGACCTACGATTGGCGTTCTTTCGGCAACACCCACATCTGGCTATACGGCGGGAGCACCTGTCACCTTCAGCTATATCCTGCATACCGCAGGAGCGCCTGCCCCCACAACCGAGAGCGTTCAGTTCTTAGACGGCACCACGGTGATTGGTTCTCAGGTGATCGGGAGTGTGGCTGGATCAAACCTGTTGCCTTACTCTCAAATCTCGCTGGCGAATGGGTGGAGTCAGACTGGGACTGCAGCGAACCTTGATCCAGCGTCGGTCGCAGGACCCGACGGAAGCGCGAATACTGCCACCCAAGCCTCATTCCCGGATACGACATCTGGCACGTCGGGCATCCAATTTTCTGTGCCCGGCACGTCTTATGCGAACCAGCCTATGACTTTCAGCGTGTGGGCACGTGCCGCCGCCGCGACCACGTTGAATTTGAGCCTTTCAGATTCACAGTCGGTGAGCGCATCCGGTTCAAGCACGTGCGCGCTGACCACGGCGTGGCAGCGTTGCGTGTTGACCTACAGCTTCCCGGCCAATGCGGGCTCTGGATTTTCAGCTGCGGTCTCCGTCTCAGGAACTGTGGCCCAGGCCGTCAGCCTGTGGGGTGCACAGGTAGAGAAAGCCAGCGCGGCAGGACCTTACGTGTCAACTATCGGCACAGCGCGCGGAAGCAGTGCTTACGGAGGAAGTGTCACTTTTCCTTACTCGATGTTCCAGGCCGGCTCGCATACGATCTCTGTTCTATATGGGGGAGATAACAATCTTCTTGCCTCAATCCAATGCTCTTGCACTGAGTCTTACGAAAGCTACTCCTACGATCTCGCTAGCGAGCAATCCGTCTTCAGCGGCGGTCTATGGTGAACCTGTTTCATTGACCGCGACCCTTTCTGGCACTCCGGGCAATCCGGCGGACCTGCCGACGGGCACTGTGCAGTTCTTTGATGGCACAACTTCGCTAGGCACCGCGACCGTTAGTTCAGGCGTCGCAAGTCTCACGCTGACTGGTCCAACCACCCTGCCTTCCGGATCACACACCATCACTGCCGTGTTCGCTGGTAGTAGCGACTACAACGCGGTCACCTCTTCGGCAACGACCCTGACAGTAACGAAGGCCTCCAACGCAGTTGCAATCACGGTAGCAAGTTCGCTCAACCCGTCAACCTATGGTGACAGCGTGGTCTTCAGGGTCGTGGTCACCTCCCTGGCTGGGGCCGCTATTCCGACTGGCTCAGTGGTCGTCTCTGACGGTGCAACAAACCTAGGAGCCATCACTCTGGACGGAACTGGAGCAGGCACTCTGACGGTCCCGCTGCTGACGGCTGGAACCCACTCCCTTGTAGCCACTTATTCCGGAGACGGTAACTACAACTAGCTGGCGCCGAAGCGCTTTTCCATGACAAGAATCAGGACGTACAAGGGCAAACCAGTGATAATGGAAACTATGACGCAGGGGGCAGCCTGCCTGCCCTGCGCTCAACCCGGGATCAATCCGAGGACTATCCGGGTAGCGCAAAGTTACTTGAACTGTCGCAGGAATGTCCTCAGTAGAAGGCCTACGCTGGCGATGCAGATAGTGGCTGTCGTTTTTCTTGCCTTGTTTAGCCTTGTGGTCGTTGCGGCACCAACGCAACAAAGCGTTAACTATACGTAGATAGTCAGCCAAGCAGACTCCAAGTTGACATGGCTAGCACCATCATCGATACCGTTCGGAATCGCGATTGGTGATTCCCAGCTAAGAGCAACAGCCAGAGTTGCCGGCACCTTCACCTACACGCCCCAGGCAGGCACAATTCTGCCAACGGGGGTGCAGTCTTTATCGGTCGCATTCAAGCCTGACGATCTCAATTACCGTTCGGAGACAGCCACAATACAGGTGACGGTCCCTTCACCCAGCGAATCTTCTTTTAAGATCGCGATCGCGACCCCGCTGGACGCGTTGAATAGGTTCTTTCTTCCAGCCGAAGGCGTAGGCACGCTTCATCTTGTGGTCTCACCCATAGGAAACTTTGATCAACCGGTTAAACTGGCGTGTCCGCCCGTGCCACAACTGACCTGTGTTTTTAGACCACAGACAGTAAGTCCAACGATTGGACCGGTAGCAGTTACGCTGCTCATACGATATCTACCGAACAGCAGTATCGCTATTAAGTCCTACAAACGACCCTCTGAGAACGAACAGGCACTCCAAAGTTCAGACCCTGCTTCAGGTGATTCGCGTCTTGCATTGATGTTTATGTTGCCAGCCACCATCGTGCTCTGCGGGCTTAAACGTAGGCGTAACGACGGCGCTACCTTGTTGCTCATGCTCTTTACGCTTTCGATGTTGAGCTTATGCGTCGGGTGCGGGTCGGGTAAACACGGAGATACACTGACCATCAGCGGCACGTCTCTCGTGGAATCTCGATCAGTACAGTTGATAGTGATGTATCCGCGATGAAGTTGCCGCAGGTGAGCCGAATGACGGGGAAGATCACCTCCTCGATGGCTCGATGGGGCTGTAGATTTGCCGTATGCGGCACGAAGGTCGCTTTCTGTGAGCGCGGCAATCATGCGAGCAAAGGTGCGGTTCTCTTCTGAAAGCTCGTCTGCTGGCTCGTGGTACTGGTCGAATCCCATCTCGCGTGTTTTCGGCAGCACGCGTCGCTCGGTTTGGTTTGCGGGCTTTGGATGCAACATCGTCCCTCTCAGAAGTTGGGCGATGTCCAGCGTCTGGCGGCCGTGTTCCACGAATGTCTTGGGATCGTCCCTCCGTGAACCGTTAGTTTCTTGTCTCGATGGACACTCCGCTTCAATTTGGATGGCCTGATAAGGCTGTGTCCGCTGGCGAAGCGGTTGCGCCGCTGAGATGCCAGCGCGAGGAAGTGAGAGCGTGGATCTGGTCCTCGATCGCCATGATCAATGGCCGATCTGGAATGTTGGTGACCACAATGTCACCACTCTAAAAGGCAATCCGCAGGGCGAACTGCAGAATGCGCGGGTCGTACGCACTGGTGATCTGCGTGAAGTTGCCGGAACTGAACGTGTTGGACGGCGGCTGCAGGTTTGTATGGTTCAGCACGTTGAAGGCTTCGAAACGGAATGTTCCTTTGACGCTTTCAGCGATGGGGAAGGTCTTCAGAAGTCCCATATCGATGTCGGTGAAAGCGGGGCCTCGAACAGAGTTGCGGCCGCTGTTGCCGTAGTTTCCGGCCTGCGCCGGCTGCGCGAAGGCTGCAGGATTAAGGTACTGCGCGACCGTTGCAGCAGTGGAACGTTTGCCGAGGTATACGGGCACACCCGGAACCACGTTGACGCGCTGGTTAGGCGTTCCGGTAAGAGCATTGTCACGGCCAGCGAGAATGCTGAACGGATATCCTCCCGTGTAGTTGAAGATGGTCGTGTGCTCCCACCCGCCTAGTACGGCGCGCGCCAACTCATGGCGGAATGGAGCCGGTATCTGGATGAGTGAGGTCACGTTGATGACGTTGCGGCGATCGAAGTCCGCTGGTCCGCGATCGTAGCGGGAGTTAGTTGGGATCGCGCGTGCTCCACTGAGCGTCTTGGTGTCAGACCAGCTGTCCATCGCCTTGCCCCACGTGTAGTTGGCAAGCAGTGAAACTCCTTTAGCGAAGGAGTGGCGCAAGTTGGTCTGCAGCGAGTTGTAGTCACCCGAGCCGGCAGCCTCCAGGATGGTGCTGGAGCCTAGTGCGGGCGCAAATGGGCGCCGCTGATTCGTGTTCGCCGTAGTGGACGCGCCGGGAATGTAAACAGCTGCGTTCAACTCGCGCGCAACGGGAAGGTGGGCAGAGGACGAACCGGCATACGCGATGCTGAAGATGGTGCCGCGGCCCAAATCCTGCTGTAACTGCAGGTTGTAGGACTCGGTATATGCGTTTCGCAGGCGCTGGCTGTAAACGTACTGGCTGGTGTACTGCGGAAACGTGGAGGAGCGGGTCGGCGGTGTGGGATACGGGAACGGGTTCGTGTTGCCGATGTAAGGATTCTCCGTATTGTTCACGGAGGAGCCCGTCAAAGTTAGCACGGGAGCGAATGGCGCCTGATCCGTCTGGTTGTTTGTTGTAATGGTGTTGGGCTGGTCGAAGAAGATACCGTAACCGCCGCGCAGGCTGGTTTTGCCATTGCCGAAGATGTCCAGGGCGAAGCCGACGCGCGGCGCGATGTTGGTGTACGACGCGTTGAAGCCACCCTTCGGAATGCCGGGGTCACCTACAAAGACAATGCCAACTGGAGCGTTGGGGTAAAGGGTGCTCTGCTGGCCCGGACGGTAGGCTGCCAGCTTGTTGTTCAAATCGTAGTACGGCAGGAACGGCTCATAACGAGTCCCCAGGTTGAGCACCAGCTTCGTGTTCACCTTCCAGCTGTCTTCCACGAAGGCTGCGTAATGGTTGTAGCGCGTGTTCTTGTACTCGCCGGCGCCCTGCAGGAAAGTCGAGAAACGTCCTGCGAGCAGATCGGCGAAGCTGTTGCCTGTGCTGGCTGCCACGGTGTTTGCGTTGGGCGTGTAGCTCTGCGCGGTGTAGGTGTAGACAGGGTTTTGCTGGAAGTTGTTGATGTTGTCACCGGTGCCGAAGTAGTATTCACCGCCGAAGCTGAGCGAGTGCCGCCCCAGGCTCCAGCGCACCGTATCGATGCCCTGGTACTCGTCGCGAATGAACTCGTTCGTGTCGCCCGTGTAGAGATTAAAGAAGTTTGAGACGTTGAACTGGTACTCCGTCTGACCAGGCGGAACGTAAATGTTCACACCCAGCGAAGGCAGCGAGGTAGACGGGTAAACGGGTGTGTTCTTGTATCGGTTGTGCAGGTAAGCGAAGAGCGCCTGGTTGAGCAGGTTGGGACTGAAGATGTGCGTATCGCTGGCCTGGTAACGCTGGTACGTCCAATCGCCGGCGTTCTTGTAAGCCAGGTAGTTGGTGGGATCAAGGAACGGCGCAGCCAGCTGGTGTGAGCGGATAAAGGTGCCGTAGAGAGTGTTTTTGCTGCCGAAGTGCTGGTCAAAGCGCGTAAGCAACTGGAGATCGCTCGTGTTGTTCAGGCTCTTAAAGAAGATCGTCTGGCCACCCTGCGCATTGACTGCCGTACCCGCGGGCGCCAGCGGGATGAACTGCAGGATCGCTTTCGCAACGGGGCTTGCGATCGGCACCTGGTTGTTCGTGTACGTGCGGCGGCCTGGATCGAACGGGATGTAAAGCGGTGTGCTTACAGCGGAGAAATCACCGTTACGCAGTGCAGCGCTCGGGACGATCGCGCTTGAGGCATTGGGCCTCTGATGCACCAGCGTTTCCTGCAGCGAAACGAAAAAGAAGCTTTTATCGCGTCCGTCATACAAGCGCGGCAGATACAGCGGAGCACCCACCGTTCCTCCGAACTGATGACGCTTTAGACCATCGTCCGTTTTAACGCCGTTGACAACGGACGAGAAGTAGTTTGCCGCATTGAAGTAGTTGTTCCGGATGTACTCAAAGGCGCTGCCATGAAGCTGGTTAGTGCCGGACTTTGAGACTGCATTCACCACGCCGCCGGGCAGACGGCCAAACTCCGCACCGAAGTTGTTGGTTTGAACACTGAACTCTTGCAGGGCGTCAGGATCCGGAAGAGGCGCGGGCGCATTCACGTAGTTGTCGTTGTTCGAAGCACCGTCGAGGATGTAGTTGGTCGTATTAGAGCGATTGCCGTTGATTGAGACGCCCGTGACACCTGGATAGGTGTTGCCGCTGGTGACGTTGGCGCGTGGATCCCGCACCACGCCCGGAACGAGGAGGATGAGGCTGAGCGGGTTGCGCCCGTTGAGCGGCGCGTCCTCAATCGTCTGTTCTCCGATGGTTTCTTTCAGGGTTGACGTCGTGGTGTCCACGTTATTGCTGATCGCCGTGACGCTCACGACTTCTGAGGTATCGCCTACGCTGAGCGTGGCGTCCGCGCGGCTTTGGGTATTCACCTCCACGCGCAAATCCTGAACGCGTATTGCTTTAAAGCCGACCGCATCCACGCTCACGGTGTACACCCCGGGTGGCACCTTTAACACGTAGCTGCCATCGCTCAGGACGGTTGCGGTCGCCACCGCCGCAGTGCCCACATTCGTCGCTACCACTTTGGCTGCGGGGATGATGGCGCCCGACGAGTCCTTCACCGTACCGACGATGCTGCCGTTGAGGTCTTGCGCATACACTTCATGTCCAAACCACATATGACACAGCAAGAGAGCCAGCAAGCAGGCACTCCGGGACAGTGATCGAACCTTCATTGCAATATCCTCGACGGGCTTTTGTCTGGCAGTGTGGTGGCGTACAAGCGTAGAGCTTCTAAAGAACGTGAACGAAGCTAAAGAGCCAAGCGCTTACCTGTCAAACCGTAATACACGTTCTGTCGACACAATGTCTTTTGTTGTGTGTGGCGTCATAGCGCAACATAGGGTCGGCGCCGACATATTCCTGAACACGAAGCGTCTACGCTCCAGGTTTGACCGAATGGTTCGTTCAAAGAAGATCAATGGCAGCAGGTCATGCGCTCAGCCGCGACCGTCGGGTCCCGGTCAGCTTGCGCCCACACCTAGGTAGCGGGCCTTCTGCCTCACGGACGAGGTTCACCGCGGGACTTCCACCAGCGGCATCCGCACATATTTGATGGTCTTACGATTCCATGTGTATGTCATTAGCAAGTCGCCGTTTGCGGCTTGAACAAGAGCAGGATAGGAGTACTCTCCCGGTGTGTCTTCGAGAGTCTTGAACATGCGAAAGTGTTCCGCATCGATGCTCACCGCGAGGTTCAGAGGCGTGCGCCCTGTAGTGGTGTTGTTGTAGATGAGTAGTATTCGGCCGTCGCGTAAGGCCACTGCATCAATGCCAGAGTTTGGATTTGGCACATCCAATGGACGTGCCTGCGTCCATGTGAGGCCACTGTCCATCGAGTCCGCGACAGTCACACGCGCCGTCTTTGCCGTGGAGCGGGCGTACAACCGCAGGTGCTGGCCCGCAAGCTGCAACACGGATGGCTGAATGATGCCCTGGATGAATTTCCAGTCTGTTGAGCCCGGCACGTCGGCGGGAGGGGGAGAGTTGCCGTCGCCCAGGACTCTCCGATCCAGATCGGGTGGCGGCACAATGGGCCCGATCTTGGCCCACGTCTTCCCGTTATCGGTGCTGCGCTCGATCCACACGGCCCACGTGCGATAGCTCTCGAAGGATGTGCCGCTTACGATGGTGCCGTCCTTGAGTACAAGTGGCTTCGCGCGAATCGGTCCTAACAAGCCGGAGGGAAGGTGTTCCGGCGTAGACCACGTACGGCCTTCGTCCGTGCTGAAGATGCGTCCGGCGCTCCAGGTGGATGGACTTGGGCCGAATTTGTAGTACATCCACAGCTTGCCGTCAGCGGTATGGAATAGGACAGGGTTGTAGCAGGGTGTGCCGGGCTCACGCACCAGCTCTAGAGGAGCGCTCCAGCCGTCGACCGAACGTTGTGAGGCCCAGATGGCCACGTCGCTCTTGCCCTCTGCCGTGCCGCCGAACCATGCCGACATGACCTTGCCATCACGAAGCTCAACCACGGTGGAGGCGTGACTCGAGGGAAAAGCAGTGGATCCCACGGCGAAGATGAATTCGCTTTGCGACTGCGCCGGACATCGCGCAGGCGCGGTCGACAGCACCATGACAGACAGAAGAAGTGAACGTGCGAGGGACACATGTCCTCCTCGAAACAGGGTAAATATACACGTGCTGTCGTCAGGATGTCGACAGTTTGGAAATGCGAGCTTTTATAAACTTGTCTTTTAGAAGCTTTAAGGTTGCAGTCGCAGATCTCTGCTGCGTGCGCGTCAATCTGTGCGCTATCCTTTGCCATGAGTCGAAGATCCAAGCAGTCGCCCAGCAAGCGCGCTCCCTCTATCCGGGAAAAGGCTTACCTTCACATTCAACAGATGGTCGCGAAGGGATTTTTACCAGCGGGTTCTGCCATCTCGGAGCTGCAGCTTGCAAGTGACTTGGGCAGCAGCCGCACACCCATTCGAGAGGCGATGAACAAGCTGGCCGCCGAAGGCATGCTGGAACAGGCACCGGGTGGCGGCATGTTGGTCGCTCACTTGAAGCGCGAGGACATCATCGAACTTTACGAGCTGCGTGAGGCGCTGGAGGCTTACGCCGTCGGGCGCATAGCGTCACTGTCTCTGTCTGAAGAGGACAGGAAACGGCTACAGCACTCGATTGATGGTATTGCCGCACTGCAGAAGGAGCTCGCGAGAACCAAGAAGTCGCTGCTTAACGACGGGCAGATGCAACGGTTCTTGGCCTTCGATCTTGAATTTCACGCGCTGCTCATGAGCATGACTCACAATCGTCGTCTCCAGAAGGTTATCAACGACACGCGCCTCCTGATCAACGTGTTTGCGATCCGCCGCCGTGGGCACGATCAACCGACACTTCAGGAGATACAGAGATACCACCAGACCATCGTCGACGCTCTGGCGAAGCAGGATGCGGTCGTCGCAGTGGCAACCATCTCTGAGCACATCCGCGCCAGCCAGCGTGAGCGCCTGTCTGATTACGACTACTGGCAACGCGAAAGTTCGCTGCGACACGGAGTGCCCCTGTTCGCGAGGTCTTAGCGTTTGACGCTCTGCGACTGTAGGCTTCCGAGCTGCAGCGTTTTGGAAGAATTAAAAGCACCCCTCTTTGCTGGTATTAGGCGGCTTGCTCGAGCATTAATGGAGTGAAATCTCGCCCATGTCGATCTTCACTAAAAGCGGCTCTGGAACAAGTTGGTAGTTGCCTTCGTAGGCGTAAATGCGCCGCTTTGTCGGAAAGATGATGCCGTCGATGTCACGGTAGTTCGAGGCATAGTTCAGGCCGGTAGCGCCTCCCAGGATGTCGACCGTATAATCGTGGCGCCGCAGCAGTCCGTCCGGGCCGAAGCACGAGATCTGCTCACGCGTGTGGCTCTTGATGTAGTCGGGAAAGGTGACCTTCAGACGTCGCCATGATTCCCCTTCCACCTCGATGGAGGTGATCTCCTCTGAACTGAAACCCGGCTGCGTGTAGAGAAACGGCGTGTTCAGGTAGGTCCAGAGTGCTTCTCCCTGGAAGTAGGCAACGTGCAGATCATCCCAGGGCGTTTCTCTCTGCTGACCCACGAAAGACTGCTCAGGCTGATCGCGGGCCTGGATCAGCGTCCCATCTCGTCGTTCCATCACGATCCGCTCTGGCTCGAAGATAAAACGTTTGTCCTGACCAGGGAACTCCGTAATCAATCGTTCTTTCTTTGTGTCCACGGTCATGACGATGTCCTTCAGGTAATCTCCCTGGCTCTTTACAAACCAGATCGCACCCGTTAGCGATGCAGGGACGGTCACGCTGCTGATCTCGTTCCAGCGTTTCAGGCCGCCGTGCGCATTGACAGCCAACTGCAAAAGATCGTTCATAGAGGTCCCCCATTCGAGCAGTGATCTATGCAGGCCGCGTCTGCTCACGCGTCCAACATGCAGGCGTTATACCTGCGGTGCCTCAAGCTGTTCGTTGAAGGATTGAACGAAGACCGCTTCGTCAGGACCTGCTTGATCGCGCAGGAACTTCGCGCGCGGCACCATGATCTCGATGGCATCAGTTGCCAGCGCATCCATTGTTGCGTGAAGGAACTCCTCTAGAGGCATCGCGCGAGGCTCTTCGCTGCTGTTCAACAGTTCCGTGCGCACCCATGGCGGGATTACCTCAAGCACTTCCACGGATGTGTGCCGCAACTTGAAACGAAGTGATTGCGCGTAAGAGTGGAGAGCAGCTTTCGTCGAGCTGTACACAGCCGTCATGGCCATGGGAGTGAAGCCGAGCACAGAGGAAGTCAGCAGCACGCTTGCAGCCGATTGTTTCTTCAGATGCTCAATCAGCGCGCCTGTCAGCCGGATCGGCCCCACCAGGTTTGTAGTGACGGTCGACGTGATCAACTCGTCTTTGATCTCAGTGGCCGCGTCGTCGATCTGCATGATGCCGGCATTGTTAATCAGAACGTTCAACTTGGGATACTTAACCATCAACTCTTCTGCTACGCTTCGGATGCTCGATGGATCCGCGATATCGAGTTCGATGGAATCCATACCGGGATTGGCCTTAACTGTTGCAGCGAGATGGTCCTTACGCCGGCCCGAAATGATGACTTTGTTGCCGCGCTGGTGTAGCGCTTCTGCCAGCGCCCGGCCGATGCCCGACCCGCCGCCTGTAATGAAGATTGTGTTTCCTTGAAGGTTCATGTTCAGCTCCTTAATTAATTCTGGGTAACAAGTGGTTGGCAATCGCCTGAAGGGCCATAGATCGACGGGACCTTTGCTCCAAAGGGGCGCAGGAAGACGGACAGCTGACCGCGATGGTGAATGGCATCAACATGAAATAGCCACAGGATCTGGCCGAGTGGTTGTTGCAGCAGAATGCGATTGCCTGTCTTCACCGTTCGCTCCGTCTCCCAGTCGTCCTGCTCTACCTGCAGCAGTCCAATGTTCAACTGGCGTGCCTCGCTCTCGAATGCGGCAATCAGCGCGTCATAGCCCGGCGGATCATCACGCGGGATCTCCGCTACGGCAGAGCGCGTTAAGCGGTTCGAGATACAAAGGCAGCGCACGATCGTCCATGCGATAACTGCAATCGTGGAAGACTGAGGATGCGGCCGGAAGTTGAGCATCTCCGGCGACATGGCACGGAGGACCTTTGCTGTTGTTGCCGCTTCCACACGCTGACGTTCCCGAAAGAATGCGACGGTACCGACAAAATCGAATTCAGGCATAGGTTTCCTCTTCGTGTGAGGCTTGGGAAAGCGTTGGATAGTCGGTGTAGCCTTCGCTGGCAGCGCCGTAGTAACTCTCTGGATGTCGTTCGTTCAGAGATGCATGACTCCGAATGCGCTCTACGAGATCTGGATTAGCGATAAAGTCCTGCCCGAAGGCTGCCAGGTCGCCCAAGCCTTCCTGCAGCAGTTCCTCTGCATGTGCTGCGGTGATGCCGGTGTTGATGATGCGCGTCCCGCTGTAGAACTCACGGGCGTGGCGAAGAGCCTCGTCACCTGCAAGCGCATGAATGGGCGTGCCCTGCAGGTCAGCCTGCTGCCTCATAACCATCAGGTGGGACAGGTTGTAGTCGTTCAGGCGGCGATAGATGTACTCCGCTGTGGGTAGCGTGGAGGGAAGCGAACGAAAGCCACCACGCTCGGACATCATCGGGCCGGCCTTCACGCCGACGCGTGTCGATGGCCAGACTTCGAGCACTGCTTCGATGACTTCAAACAAGATGCGTGCTCGATTCTCGATCGTGCCGCCGTACTGGTCTGTGCGCAGGTTAAGGTTCTCCTGTAGAAACTGCTGGAACAGGTAGACGAAGCCACCTTGTATCTGAACGCCGTCGAAGCCTGCATCTCGGGCGACCTTCGCTGCATGGCGAAAGTCCGCAATGGTCTGCCTGATATCTTTCAGCGACATGGCTTCTGGAGTCGACGTCATCTCCGGCGGGCCATAGCCGGTGTATACGTGCTGTTGCGGATCTACTGCAGACGGCGCGAGCGGACCCCGTCCTGTGCACACTAAAGTCGCGTTCGAAACGGAACCCTGATGCCACAGCTGCACGATGATGTGGCCACCTTCTGCGTGAACCGCATCGGTGATGGACTGCCATGCTTTGCGCTGCGCCTCGGTATACACACCTGGCGCACCGAACCAACCCCTGGCCTGATCACTGACAAAGGTACCTTCGGTGATGATGAGTCCGGCGGTCGCGCGCTGCCGGTAATACTCCTGCATCAGAGCGTTAGGTACACCGGCTGGCGTGGTGGCGCGCATGCGCGTCATCGGGGCCATAACGATGCGATTGCGAAGCGCGAGATCGCCCAGCAGGAACGGCTGCAGGAGCAGTTGGGCGTTCTGGACTGCGCCCGTCATGCGATCACCTCGGTGACTGGTTCCGCCGGCGCGAAGGCGTCACCAAACATCGGTCTGCCGCTCTTTGATTCCAGCCCTGTTGCCTCGTTCTGGATGACATCCCAGTGCTCGAGAAGCAGCCCGGCCTTCACCAGCACGATGTCTGCAGTAACCCAGCTCCTCGGCAGACCATGGCCAGAGTAGCGACCATGCAGGATGACGTAGTCTCCCTGCGCGACCGCGACGGCGTTCTCGTACTTCAGCGTCGCAGGCAAACTTCGTATCAGGTCGAACACTCCCTCGCGTCCGGGTCCGATGTACGCGCTGTGCTGAATGTACTGGGGAGACCAGAAGGTCTCCGCGTGCGTGTAGTCGCGCTTGTTGAACAGCGTGTCGAAGGCCATGAGGACGAGCGCCCGGTTTGTGTCTGCAAGTGTCGTGTTCATCTGTTCCCCTTCACTGAAAGTGCTTCCCCGGATCGAGAGGATTCGTTGATCGTGTCAATGAGCCGGTGCAGCTCCACCGCATGTGCGAACGTTTGAACGGTTGCTGCACCCGTCCGCCCGTCCGACTCCTCGTAGCTTTCTCTATGCTGCGGCTGCATACGGCAGTGATCTGGCATTGCGGAAGCAGCATGAGTGCGGGTATGTGACCGTACGTCGCCAGCTACCGACACCAACAAGGCCTACGCGAATCAGCGTTTGCTCAGACATGAGGTTCTGCTCCCTTGCTGCTAGTAACGGAAACGGCTTTCGTGACGAAGGGCAAAGTCCGCAATCGTCAGCGGATCCCGTCCGGTAAGTTGCTGGAAGTTGTTGAAGACTTCGTCCGAGCGGATGTCAACGCCGTTTGTTAGGTCGGTGTAGCTGTCAAAGACACACTTCATGTAAGCCGGTTCTGCACCTGCAGCAAGCACATTGCGCAGGAACTCCGATGGAGGTTGTGGCTCATAGCTGAAGGGTCGACCGAGCACCCTTGAGAAGGTCTCAGCCACTTCGTAGTACGTCCTTGCTTCGTAGCCGAGCCGGTAGGTTTTGCCCGCGTTCTTCTCTGGCTGCGCGAGGCATACGGCAGCGACTGCGGCAACGTCATTGCAGTCAACCCAACTGAGCCGTGCGCCGCCAACATAGTGCCTGATGACTCCCTGCGTGACGTAGCTTTCGCCGCCGTAGCCAAGCAGGTTCTGCATGAAGATTTCAGGGCGCAGGTGCGTGAACGTGATGCCAGAGCGCTCGATGTAACTCTCTATGAACTGGTGCCATCCATAGTGCGCTACTCGCGTATCGTTATCGCCGCAGGCGCCCAGGTGCACGATCTGCTTTATACCCGCTCGTCTTGCGCAATTGATCAGGTCCTTACTTTGGCGAAGCATGTCGACTGTGTAGCCTGTGGCCATGAAGATGCGGTCGATGCCCTCAAGCGCAGGGGCAAACGTCGTGTAGTCATCCAGGTCGAGGTGCACCGTGGGCACGCGCAAACTTGCGGCTTTCTTCCGGTTCCGCACGGCGGCGACGACTTCAAGATCCCCTATCTCCGCAAGCAGCGGGAGCAGTGCCCCTCCTACCTGCCCTGTTGCACCCATCACCAAGACCCTTACCTTTGCCGCCATGTGATCACCTTGTGAAGCGTGGTAAGACGCGACCCCGCTTCTTCCGCGTAGAAGCGGGGCCGTCGTGCTTGTTGACGGAGGAGTTACTTGTCCAGCGAGTCAGCCGCGAGCGCGATGATGTCAGCCACATGCTGGGGATGAGACATGAACGGGCAGTGGCTGGAGGGCACCGAGCGAACAGTCGCGTTCATACGCTTCGCCATGAACTCCTGTGCCGGCAGGGGAATCATCTTGTCCTCGGTGCACTGCAGGTACCAGGCCGGCAGCGTCTTCCAGGCGGGCGTAGTCTCTTTGCCACCAAACGCGGCGAAGCTGAGCGGCTTCTGCACCACAGCCATCACAGCTGCTTCTTCGTCTGAGGCACCGCCGGCAAATGAATCATGGAACTTATCCCGGTTGATCCACAGAAAGCCGTGTGCGTCCGGCTCGATCGCCGCAGCACCCGGCGCAGGTGGCCCCTGTTTCGATAAGGCCTCAAGACTCTCGCCCTCATCCAGGCCGAACGCCGTGATGTAGACGAGCGCTTTCACCTGCGGTGCTGCACCAGCAGCTCCGGTGATGACTGCTCCACCGTACGAGTGCCCTACCAGCACCGTGGGGCCTGGCTGATTGGCAAGCAGACGCTGCGTCACCTCGATGTCATTCTCGAGCGACAGTAAGGGGATCTGTGCCGCCGTAACCGTAAACCCTTTTGTCTGCAGCAGCAGGATGACCTTGCTCCAGCATGTGCCATCGGCCCACGCGCCATGTACCAGCATGATGTTCGGTTTGTTGTTCATTTCTATCTCCTTGGTGATACGTTGTCAGGCGCTTAGGTTGGCATCGTACGCGGGGTAGTCGGTGTAGCCGCGTGCGTCAAAGGTGTAGAAGGTGTCGCGGTCGTAAGGGTTCAAAGCAAGCTGATCGCGCATACGCCGTACCAGGTCGGGATTCGAGACGAAATGCCTGCCAAACGAAACTGCGTCGAGCAGTCCACTCTCGATCGCAGCTTCCGCGGTGTCTGCCTCAAAGCCGCCGGCGGAGATCAGCTTGCCTTTGAAGATGGGGCGCAGCTGCTGGGAGGCAACGGCAGAGTGTTCCGGATGCGTCGTGATGCTGCCGTCCACGCGCGGTTCAATCAGGTGAAGGTAGGCAAGATCGAAGCTGTTCAGATGTTCCGCAACATACGAGAACAACGCGAGCGGATCAGAGTCAGACATGCCATTGAAGGTGCCGCCCGGTCCTAGTCGAACCGCGACTCGCCCGGCGCCCCACACGGATACAAGCGCATGAACCACCTCTGACAGAACGCGGAACCGGTTCTCGAGCGAGCCCCCATACTGGTCTGTGCGCCTGTTGCTGCCGTTCTGCAGAAACTGGTCGAGTAGGTAGCCATTGGCCGCATGCACCTCAATACCTTCGAAACCTGCATCCACAGCACGCTCTGCAGCCCTGCGATAGTCCTGCACGATCTCTGCAATCTCAGAAACCAGGAGCGCGCGATGGGGCGAGGGCTGCACCCACCCTCCGGGAATCGAGACAAGATGGCTTGGGTGCTGCCAGTACTCGGCGTCAACCGATGCGCTTACCGGCTGCGCGCCGCCAGTCATCGACACGTGCGACGAGCGGCCTGTATGCCACAGCTGCGCGAACATGTGCCCGCCCCTTGAGCGGACCGCAGAGGTGATCGCCTGCCATCCCTTGACCTGCTCGTCGGAATACAACCCGGGGGCGCCGAGCCAGCCTCTGCTCGTCAGGGAAATGTTCGTCGCCTCCGAGATGATGAGGCCACCATCGGACGCTCTCTGTTCGTAGTAGGTTCGCATCAGATTGCCGGGAACAGAGTCCGGTTGGACAGAACGTGAACGGGTTAGCGGCGCCATGACGACGCGATGCTTGAGCTGTAATGACCCAAGTTGAAGTGGCGAAAACAACTTGGGATTCGAAGTGCTGATCATGTTCTGTCTCCATGCCGCTAACTACTGAAACGAAGCTATTCCAGTGCAAGGTGTGGCAGTAGAGGCAATGGGACCTGTGTTTCGCAGCTCTTTCGACTCTCCGTTAGGAAGCAGATAAATGTCAGAAGCAGTTCTTTTGGTGGGGGCGCTTAGCGCACATCAGGCGTATCTTTAAGCTCTGCGACGTTCTATGTGATCGGGAGAAGCACATGCCGACAACAGGTACCATCCGCGTACTGGCTGTCGATGATCACCCCCTCCTGCGGGCTGGTATCGCAAGCGTCATCAACGCAGAGCCGGGAATGACGATCGTTGCCGAAGCGGCCGGTCGAGATGAGGCCATTGCGGCCTATAAGGCTCATCATCCAGACATCACCTTGATGGACCTTCGCCTCTCGAATGGAACCGGGATTGAGGCCATTGCCGCCATTCGTTCAGCCTCGCCGGCGGCGCGAATCATCGTGCTCACTACGTTTGGCGGCGACATGCTCGCTCTTCAAGCGTTCAAAGCCGGCGCGAGCGGCTATCTGCTAAAGAGCATGATGCGCACGGATTTGATCGACACCGTCCGGCTCGTTCACGCAGGCAAACGCAAGATCCCACCGGAGATTGCGACGGCAATGGCCGAACACGCGGGCGAGGATGCTCTCACGCTGCGGGAAATGGATGTGTTGGAGTCGGTTGCACAGGGAAAATCCAACAAGATCATTGCCGATGACCTGAAGCTCTCGGTGCATACCGTGAAGGGACACGTGCAAAGCATCCTAGCAAAACTCGACGCAAGCGATCGCACGCATGCCGTTGTCATTGCATTCAAACGCGGAATACTCGAACAGTGAGATCTCAATCGGATGACAACGTTCGTCCCACTTCCAAGCCAACGTCCATCCCTTCAGTACTGCTGGCTGCGATCCTGCCTCTCCTGACCGGATGCACACGGCACGCATCCATAACGTTCTTGGAGGTGCCAGCGGCAAGCTTCGGCGGGATCGGAACTACTGGAGTCATCCGCGGGCAGGTGGTAGGGAGACATCGTGGAAGACACATCGTACTGTATTCATTTGCCGACAGCCGTTGGTGGGTGCAGCCTACTGAGGCTGCACCTCGCACTGAAATAGCGACAGATGGTACGTGGAAGGCGCAGATCCACTTGGGAACGGAGTATGCGGCCATTTTGACCAAAGAAGATGTGTTGGTGGCGCCGTTTGTGGAGACCGTTCCTACACTCGGAAACACGATCGAGGCGGTAACGGTAGTCAAGGGCAGCGATAATGAGCTACCGCCATCTGAAGATCTCTCTCAAGAGCCAACGGTTCGCTTCAGCGGCTTTGATTGGAAAGTGCGCACCCGACCCGGAGACCTCGCCTCAAAGACCAATGAGTACAGCTCTGAGAACGTTTTTGTTGACGAATCCGGCGCTCTACATTTGAGGCTCTTGCGAAACGCCCACGGTTGGGTGTGTTCTGAAATTCGTAGTGTGCGTTCTTTCGGTTATGGGACGTATTCTGCTAGCCTCCAGGACACAGGCTATTTCGAACCAGCCATCATGTTTAGCGCATTCACTTATTTCGATCAGCCTACTGACGGCGATCACAGAGAGTTGGCGATGCGGGTGACGAGACGCGGTGTGGCTTCGAACACAAACGGCGAGTTCAGTATCCAGCCATCGTTTGTGCCAGCAAACTTCTACCACTTCACTGTGCCTTCGGGCCCCCTAAAGCTTGTTATGAGTTGGCACCCAGATGAAGCGGGCTTCGCAGTGTCACGTGAGCAAACGCGCGCCGCAAAACCGATCGTGTCTTGGCCCGTGCGGACTGGCTTGCCAATCTCCGATGACACGCATATGTTCTTTAATCTTTGCAACTACGGTTATGCGCCGCTAGTTCCAACACATGACACCGAAGTGGTAGTAACAGCTTTTGAGTTCTACCCTTGAAAGACTGAGTATTCGAAGCTACGTGCAAATGGTCGCGCTGGTCGCACTCTTGTGGACTCACTTCGTCTGCGCGCAAAACAGCACATCCACGTTGCAGCAATACAAGCGTGCAGAGTGGGGACCAGAACAGGGACTCTCCTCGGGTCGCGTTCAAGCGCTTGCCCAGACGCCTGACGGATATCTTTGGATTGGAACAGCACAAGGTCTCCTTCGTTTCGACGGCGTACGATTTGTGCCGATATTGATACCTCAGAAGCAGCCGCTACCTCAAATTCTTGGTCTTACCGTCGACAAGGACGGTGTCCTCTGGTCACGGGCTGGCGATACGCGTCTCCGAAAGGTGCAGATAGATGGGATATCTCCTCCTGTCTCCTTAAAAAGTCATTTCCTCGGGATTGTAGTCACGGCGGCAGCGCAGGCAACAGGGATATACGCGACAAGCACGGATAAGAGCGTCTTGAGACTGACGAAGAATCGCGTGGACCCCCTCCCTATTCACTTACACACTTTGCTCATTTCGCTTGCCGAGGCGAAGGACGGACGGCTCTGGATTGGAACGGATCGTGGCCTCCTTTACTGGGACGGTGTCGGGCTTTCAACGGTGAGTGCGCCGAACGTCAATCAGAAGATAAATTGCCTCCTTTCAGATGAAGGCGGTCACGTGTGGGTCGGAAGCGACGATGGCCTTGCGTACTGGGACGGACGCAACCTTGTACAGCGGCCGTTCGGGGATAAGGGAATGCAGCATCTTCATGTGTTGACCATCATGAAAGACACAGATGGCAATCTGTGGATCGGCACCTCAAAGGGCTTACTGAGGTATAACTCTATCGGCGCAGTATGGGTGTCGATGGGACCGCATTCTGACCGCCCTCCTGTGACAGCCCTCTTGCAGGATAGAGAGGGCGATATCTGGTTTGGGAGTGGTTCAAGTCTGCAGAAATTAGAGACTACTCCGATTATTCCAGTCAGACTGAATGACTCTACGGTCAATGGAGGCTTCGGTCCGCTGTACGTTGATCCTCGCGGCCGGGTGTGGTTTGCAGAAGGTCAACACGGGCTGTTCTGGATGGAGCATGGGGTCATCCATCCGGTTTACAACGACGATCTCTCCAGGGATGAAGCGTACTCCATCGACGGAGCCGGCAACGATATCTGGGTCGGACGGCGAAGCGGCGGTTTGACGAGGCTGCGCTTTGGCAATGGAGCTCTCGAAAGCAAAACCTGGAAGAAGGTCGATGGTCTCTCGCAGAACAGCGCTTTCGTCGTTCGTGTAGCGTCAAACGGCAATGTATGGATCGGGACACTGACCGGTGGACTAAACCTTTTCACTGATGGCCGATTCAAGCATTTTGGCGTAAACGATGGCCTGCCTGCTGACGACATTTCGGCTATCGAAGTTGGGAGCCAGGGGCAAGTATGGGTGGGCACTTCGGGCGGCGTGTGCGAGATGCACGATCATCGTTGCGTGCCCTTATCTCCTCCACTGGAGCCTGCAGGCAGAGACGTGCTTTCCCTCTACGAAGACCCGTCAAGTGGCCTGTGGGTCGGCACTTCGCATGGATTGTTTTTCGTCGATGACCATGGCCAACACGCAGTTTCTCTCAGAGAAGGCACACAGCCGAGGATCCTAGGCATGAGCTTTGACAAGTCCGGAAGACTCTGGATGACGAGCGATCGATCTGTCATGAGCGCCATGCCCGCGCAGTTGCTGGGTTTAAAACATCCGTCCGTTCGTCTTTACGGGAATGACGATGGGCTGCAATACGAGGAAGGAGTCCATCGTTCCCGTTCCGTGGTCACTGATGGCGGTGGGCGAGTTTGGCTCACCACCGCGAGTGAACTTGCGATGATCGGAAACAACCCGGCACCTCTTCCAATCGTCATTCCGCACGTCGAACAGGTGAGTGCAGACGGTACCCTCCTGGACCGCAATGATGCGGAAGTCTCCTCGGGCACCAAACGCCTGAGCTTCTCTTTCACTGGCTTGGATCTGCATGCACCATCACGCATCCGTTTTCGGTATCGACTCGATGACTTCGAAAAGAACTGGAGTGATCCCACATCCGACAGAGAAGCAACCTACACCAACCTGGCACCCGGCACATACACTTTCAGGCTGATCGCCTCCAATGAAACGAATTCCTGGACTTCGCAGGAAAGTACAGTCCACGTCGTCATCGAGCCAGGTATCTGGCAACGTTGGTCCATTCGATTCACCCTGGCAGCTATCTTTGTGCTCCTGATTGCGCTGGCTTATCAGACCCGCACAAGATTCCTCCTGTCTCGGGCGAACATCTTGGCGGACGAGCGCCTTCGCGAGCGCACGCGCATTGCACGTGATGTCCATGACACTTTGCTTCAAGGCTTCATCAGCTCATCGATGCACCTTCATGTTGCCGAAATGCAGTCAGCCATCGATTCTCCTCTCAAACAGAAGTTGGCCTTTGTTCTGGAAGGCATGGACCGGGTCATTGAGGAAGCCAGGCTGGCGGTTGTCGGACTCCGCACTCCGGAGTCGGGTCATGGAAGCATCGAGAGCGGTCTGCGTGACTTCTTTCAGGAAATCGCCGATCTGGGGGATTCGCATATTACGCTCCATTCGCTTGGTAGAGCTCGCCGCCTGAAGGCCGAAGCGTGTGAACAGATCTCTTCCATTGCTAAGGAAGCAATTCTGAACGCTGTACGTCACGCAAGCCCACGGATGATTAGAGTCGAGGTCAGTTGGGGCTGGATACGTTTGAGAGTGTCCGTAATGGATGATGGCTGTGGCATGGACACTTACACGGCGGAACATGGGCGCGCTCAACATTGGGGGCTTGTGGGTATGCGAGAGCGTGCAATGCAACTGAAAGCACAATTGCTCATCAAAAGCAGCCCCGGCGCGGGAACCAAAGTGACGTTGAAGATACCGGCGACTGTCGCCTATCGTGGTCACCTTGAAACAAAACGGCCTGCTGACCACGCCTAGGCAACTGACCCAAATCACATCTCGCAGATGCTCTTCGAGGTGAGGTCCCGATAAATACATCGGGACCTCGGAAAGATTCTGTTCTCCGCTAATGTGAGGCTTCACTGTCCGGACGTAGCGTCAGCGATGAAGTCTGCAACTTCTTTCGGACGCGAGAGCATCGGGACATGACTCGTTTCCAGCGTCAACGTCCTCGCGTTCATGCGTTTGGCGGTCACACGCTCCTGCTCTGGCGCGATCATCCTGTCGTTGGAGGCAATCACAAACCAACTCGGCTTGGTCCTCCACGCAGCCGCTGAAATCTCGGCGCCGAGCGCTGCACCTTGCGTCGGTGTTTGCGTCGCAAGGAGAATGTCTCTCTCTGCAGCAGGTAGGTCCGGCGCAAAATCATCCATTACACCTTTGGGAGTTAACGCGAGAAATCCGTCGCCGAGTGGTCGTAGCTCAGTAACGCCCGGTGTCACTCCATATGGTTTGCCGAGACTTCCCGACGACTCGCCTTTGTCAGGTGCGAAGGCCGCTACATAGACGAGCCCGGTCACCTTCGGATCGTTACCTGCTTCAGTGATAACGGCGCCACCGTACGAATGGCCGACCAGAAGGACAGGGCCGTCCTGAGCATCGATGACTCGCTCGGTTGCAGCAACATCATCGGCAAAGGACGTCAAAGGGTTCTGGACGCAAACTACGTGGAGCCCTTTCTTCTCCAGCAAGGGAACGATCTTCGACCAACTCGAACCGTCGGCCCATGCACCATGCACAAGCACAACATTATGGATCGGCGTTGTCAGGGTGCTCTGCCCACTCGCGGCAAGGGGTAGTACACACGACAGCACAAAGGAAATCCGGAACAAACTGAAAGTAACTAGTTGGCGCTTCATGGGAACGTTCTCCGGGGGAGCTTTTGAGATAAGTGCCTGTACCCGGAAGCTAGTTGGATCATGGATTTGCGGATAGAGCCAGTGGGAGGGTCTCGCGGGGGGTATTTGGAGCCTCGTGATGTGTTCCGAGCCGGTCACTGTCCTCCGAGCTACGGGAAGGATCAGACGCAACGGATCTATAACCGTCCGAAGGAACCTCGCCCGAGAAACAGGTTTTCTACGATTCTGGCGTCGGGGAGGCTCAGCTGGCCACCGCTTTCGGTGCTTGTTCAGGCGACACGAGATGTGATTTGCTGAACCAAAAGTGGGCTCTCAATGAAGATTTCAGTTGTTGATATCAGGCCAATGCGCGCATCCAGTCGGCCTTATGCTCGAAATGAGCATCAGCTCTGGTCTGTGATTTCTGCTCGTTAGCTTCCATCACGCCCAAACCTGTTGGCCTTCCACTACTCGGGGTTCTATTGACCAGCGCTCATGCGGCTGGCAAGAACCTTAAAACGCGTTTCAGTGCGCAGCGGATCGAAGCGGGGGTCCGCTCCGATCATCTCCATCCAATAGCAATGTTGGTTGAACGCCTGTTGCAACTGAGCGGTGGCCAGTTCTCGTTCTCCGAGCCGGAGGTAGTCTACGGCTTTCTCGTAGGCGGTACATTCCCGTTCGGGCTGCCTTGCGAGTTGCTCAAGGCGTAATTGCCAGTACGCCCTCCAGCCGCCCGCCTGGTATGCGCGTCGAAGTGATGCGACATCCTCCGCGTAACGCTTCGGTTCCAGGCTTGCCAGGTCATATTCGACGGCTTCGCGGCGCATTCCCTTCATCTCGTACGTCCAGCTAATCCAGTTATCGACAAGCTGCGACCGTTCTGGCTGGAGCTCTTTCGCTCGATCCAGCTCTCGCAACGCCTCGTCATATCTTCTCGCGTAGTACAGCGCCGAACCAAGGTTTCGGGAGACATAAAAGGAGAGAGGATCCAGCAATGTCGCTTGTTTCATCTGTCGGATCGCGTCGTCGGTACGGTTGGCGGCATCCAGAAACAGTCCATACATCGTCAGCGGAAAGGAGTCACCCGGGCTCAGTTCTATGCCTCGCAGGAAGTCCTGCTCCGCTTGGCGCCAATTCCAAAGCTGGGTGAACTCTATCGTCCCCAGCGCAGAGAACGCGGGGCCACTTCGTGGGTCGAGCTCGATGGCTCGGTGTGCCGCCGCGAGCGCCCTGGACTTCACCTCCTGAGGCGTTGCGAGGCCAAGGGTCAGGGCGGCTTCAAGTGCCTCGGCGAGGCCGGCGTAAGCCGAAGCAAACGTTGGATCCAGATCGATCGCACGCTGGAAGTATTCCGTGCTTAGCTTAGGATCGCGTCTGTCCAAGAAGTAGCGCGCCCGCAGATACGCATCGTACGCCTCAGGCGGATGACGCTGCGTCGGAGCGCCCTCGAGTTCGGGACCGGATACAAACGTCAGCCGCGCGTGGTTCGCTATTTCCCTGGCGACATCGTCTTGCAGGGAAATCAGGTCCTTAATATCTCCTTCGAAGCTGGAAGCCCACAGTTGCTGGTCATTGCGTACGTCGTTCAGCTGCGCGGTGACGCGCACCTTGTCGCCATAACGGAAGATGCTTCCTTCCACCACGGAATCGACACTTAGTTCCTTCCCCACCTGCCTGATCGATTTGCCCGTAAGTCGTGCATTCATCACCGAATCGTGCGAAATCACGCGCAGGTGTGGAACGCGCGCAAGTTCGGCGTTCAGTTCGTCGGTCATCCCATCGGCAAGGTAATTTTGATCGGGCGAACCGGACAGGTTTCGCAGCGGCAGGACGGCCATGGAGTGAATTGCAGATCCCGCTTCCAAGTGCCCGTGGTGGAACGCCTCGAACCCCACCGTGCCGCCAAGGCAGGCTAGAAGCGCGACGGCGATGCGCAGACGGTACGCGCCTGCACCGCTGGCCCTGCGGCTCTCATGCTTCGTGGCAGACACATGCACCTGTGGTGTTGCCAACAAAGGTGCCGCACAAGAGTTCTGATCGACAACCAGGCTACTTGGCATCGGCTCGCCCGTCACCCTGCAGGAGAATTCGGCTTCGTAGTGTCCTTTCGGGATGTGGATAACCACCTTCGCGCCGCGACCCTCGCCAGCGTAGTACTCCCGAAGTCTGCTTCGCAGGCGACCGGCTTCGACGCGTACGGTCGCGTCGACTGCCGTGTCGTAGCTCCCGGGACGATCGAAGACGTCCAGGGCTACGGCGTACTCGTTAATGCAAACAGCGGGGGTGGCGAGTGCCGCCTCTACGAGATAGCTCAAAAATCGCTGACTACGCTTCGCCTTCTGAAAGACGCTTGACCGCAAAATCCGTTCCAGTTCCGCCCGAATGTCGGCCGCTTCAGGTTGAGGTACGGATTCCATGGCGGGAATGCTCCTTGTAACCTGTTCTGCCGTTGCGCGGCACGTAACTTACGGCTAGCTACTGGCAATTCAAGAGTGTCGCGCTGATTCTGAGTGGGGTTCTGCACGGGAGCATGTGCTGACCCTAATCCAAAGGAGAATCACGATGAACGTTCTTGGCAGAACCGTCCTAACCTGCGCCGCATTCATGCTCACCTTCTCTGCGGTATGTTGCAAAGCCCAGATGACGCCAACTTCTGCCACCGTTTACGCCAAGGGTCTGAACGGTCCCCGGGGCCTGGTGTTTGGTGCGGACGGTACGCTTTATATCGCGGAAGCGGGGCTGGGCGGCTCGACCTCAACTAATGGAGCGTGCGCCCAGGTCGGGCCGCCTGGGCCATACCTGGGAGGAGCAACGGCTACAATCTCACAGGTCGATCGGAACGGTCACCTCTCCGTACTGGCAAAAGGGCTGGCCTCCTCCCAGAATGCTGGCGGAGACACCTTTGGGATCGCGGATGTCGCCTTTCTGGACGGCTCTCTATATGGGCTCGTCGCAGGCGGCGGCTGCTCGCACGGGAACCCGAACCTTCCCAACGGCATCGTCAAGGTCAATCTGAACAGTGGCAAATGGAGCTACGTTACAGACCTGAGCATTTTCTACATTGAACATCCCGCAGCCTATGTCGATTCCGCGGATTTCGAAGCTGACGGGGTTCCGTACTCCATGCTGTCCTTTCACGACGCCTTGTTTACTGTGGAGGCAAACCACGGGCAGATCACCCGAACGACCGCTGATGGCAAGACGACGCTGGTGAACGATCTTTCTCTATCGCAGGGGCACATCGTTCCAACCGGCATAGCATCATCAGGCAATAACCTCTACATCGGTAATCTTGGTCTCTTTCCAATCCTCACGCAGCGCGAGCGTGTGATTACGCTTTCAAAGGACTTCAACTTCGTGGATACAACCCCGGGTCTCGAGACGAAGCCAGAGGATGTGTTGAAGTTCCAGGTAGCTGCGTCACGGGCCGGATTTACTACGATAATCAGCCTGAAGTTCGGGCCGGATGGTCTGCTCTACGCCCTGGAGCTTTCACCGCTCGCGGGGTACCCGACTCCCGGTGCGGGAGCAGTTGTCCGTCTATCGAGGGCGGGCGTCATCGAAACAGTCGTGAGTGGCCTGACCCTGCCGACCGGCATGACGTTCGGTCCCGACAACGCACTATACGTCTCCAACTTCGGCGATGGTCCGGCAGGGGGAGGTCAGGTGCTTCGATTTGTGGTGCAGTGAGGATTAGAACTGCGCGGGCGATAGGGACAGTCTGAGTCCTATCGCCCGCAGCACGTTGAGTCTGAGTCGCACGCGGACCAGCATGAGGGATCCAGTCTCACGCTGCTGCGAAGTCGAGTCGAACTGTTCAATTGGTGACGCTCGGCAAGGACGTCGATTCATACAGCAGTGTCACAGGGGACTGCCGCTCAATTAAGAACCACACGCAAGCTCTGTACTGGGCACTTGTCCACAGACGTTCCGAGCCCTACTGCCGTTCTGTCAGAAGTATTGTCAACCCCGACACCGTGCTGTCGGAGAGTGTAAGGGCTGGGTGAGAGGGAGGAATGGGAGAGCGATTGGAAAGCAGCGTCGATAAGATCCCCGATTCGATCTCCGCGCTTGTGTTGCGCTCGGATGTGTTTGGAGACGACTCGGCAAAGTGCGAAGGGAGATAGGCCACCATTTATCTGTTCTTGAATCACTGATGCACGCATCGCTAACTCCTCGTGTAGTCGGTTGATGTTGCAAGCGTGTCGTCGCGAGCCTCCTGGCAGGCGCTCGCGACAAACGGAAAGGGCGAATGTAGGTGGAGAGGACGGTGGGTGGAGTACCGGGACGGCCGCGTTCGCTGAGGCGCTACTGTTTCTGCGACGAGACGGTGCCGAAAGCTACGAGCACATCCGGAGTTGCCGATGAAGGCGCGGCTGCCGCTAGCTCCTTCTCAGTCTTACCCGCCCGGATTTGGAGGCCGTCGCGTGCGCCTTGGAACCACAGGCTTGCGAGGAAGTATCGGTTCCCGTAATGATGGAAGGTCAGACGGCTGTCGTCCATAGTCTTCGCGCCGGAAGCATTAAAGACAGTAAAGGTTTGTGCGTCTGAACCGTTCCTTGAACACAATGAGTAGATGTGATCTGAGACGCGGTAAAGGGTGTAGTCGCCAGCCGGCATCTCGTGAGTGCCTGTCGAAAAAGAGAAGGGAACGTTTGCCGACAAGACTGCCCTGCTCTGACACAAGAGTGGTAGGGGCAGGAAAATGCACCCCTTAAGGATGAGAGAACCAAGGTAAAGTATGTTGCGAGTTGTGAACAGACGAGGAAGAAGAGAAGCCATGACTTTAACTCCGTGATGGGGGCCTACCTGAACCCCTCATAGAGAAAGGCGTAATCTGCATGAAAAAAGTGCCATTGGATTAAAAGAAACTTACACAGTTGAACGCCTGCCAATTCATGGACTAAACTTGCGGGTACCGAGCAGAGCGAGAGTGGCCATGGCCTCGTCGTTTCACAATCCGACGCCGAGTAGCGATCGAGAAGGCGTGACCAAACTCCTGCATATGGTCCAGGCGGGCGACCGGCAGGCTGCGTCGGACCTGATCCCCATCCTGTATCGAGAACTACACATGCTGGCCAACCGGGCCATGCACGCCGAACGGCACAACCACACGTTGCAGCCGACCCTGCTGGTAGATGAGGCTTACCTCCAACTGCTGCCGGATAGTAAGATCGAGTGGCAGAACAAGGCTCATTTCTTAGCGCTCGCATCGAACACGATGCGTCGCGTCCTGGTGGATCACGCACGGTCCGCAAAGGCAGCGAAACGACCCGGCGGACATCAGCAGATTGAGTTAACCTCCCGGGTGCACATCGGGGAGCAAGCCCTCGATGTTCTTGATCTGAACAATGCCCTTGAGCACCTGATGCGATTCGACGAGCGACTCGGGAGCATAGTTGAAATGCGGTTTTTCGCAGGCATGTCGTTTGAGGAAATCGCAGAGACGCTTCACATCTCGGTGCGAACAGCCAAGCGCGGCTGGGCCTTGGCGAAAGCTTGGCTGCATGCAGAGTTAGTTGGTGTCGAGCAACCCGTGCGATGAGCCCCGAACGCTGGAATCGGGTCAAAGACATCTTTGATCGAGCCCTGGATGAAGCGGCGGAGCAAAGGACAGCGTTCGTTCACTCAGCCTGCATAGATGAACCAGACCTTGAGCCAGAGATTCTGCGGCTGCTGTCTGCCTACAGTGAAGCGGACGGCTTTCTGGAAACATCCGTAGCGAATCTAAGCGCTTACCTCCTCCCACAATTAGGCAGCCCCGCACTTCCCAAAGGCATGATCCTTGCGGGCCGCTTCGAGATACGAAGCTTCATTGATGCAGGAGGCATGGGCGAGGTCTACGAGGCTTGGGACGCCGATCTTAAGGTGGCCGTCGCTCTGAAAACCATCCTTCCGCATATATCGATGCATAAAGAAAACATCGACCGTTTCAAGCAAGAAGTACGCATTGCGCGCGAGGTGTCCCACCCGAACATCTGCCGCGTCCACGAGCTGTTTTGCGACGACTCGACAAATACTCGGATCTGGTTTCTGACGATGGAGCTTCTTCGCGGAACCTCGTTGCGCGAACGTATTCAGAAAAGCGGAGGCCTGCCAGTTCAAGAGGCACTACGAATCGCAGAGCAACTGCTCTTAGGCCTTGAAGCTGCACACTCTCGGAATCTCGTCCATCGCGACTTTAAAAGTAGCAACGTCATGCTTGTAGAGCAGCCGGGGCCAAGTGCGCGCGCTGTCATCCTTGATTTTGGACTGGCAGTGGCTAACACGTTTGGGAACCAACCGGACCAAAGTGCCGGGTGCGGAACTCCCGGCTACATGGCACCCGAGCAGGGTGCGGGTATCGCGGCAGGCCCATTGGCAGATCAGTACTCCTTAGGAGTGGTGCTGTACGAAATGATGGCCGGGTCATTGCCCGTAACGAGCAACGCAGAGCAGGTAACGTTCCCGAACTTCGGGAAAAACAGCTATCCGGCCGTGTGGCTGTCCGTGATCCGCCGCTGTATGCAGGTAGAACCGTCTGCTCGATTTGCTGACATTACGGCCGTGCGAAAGGTATTAATTCCCTCGTCGCGAGCGACACAGCAACTATGGATACTTGGTGCCTGCATGCTAGTCGCGGTCGCACTCTTGGGCGGTCTGTGGCACCGAAACGGCGCACCTGCCGTACCCTGCACGATCTGCGACGTCTCGCAGCTCACGCCCGACACCGATAAGGCGGAGAGCGCCTCGCTGTCAGCTGACGGTCGCCTTATCGCTTACTCCTCAGATCGCGCGGAACCTGGGAACTTAGACATATTTGTCCAGGCGCTTCCATCCGGTTCACTCAGCCGCATCACGCACGACAGCGCACGGGAAACGACACCGAGCATTTCGCCCGACGGCAAATGGCTCGCCTTTCGATCAGAACGTGCGGGTGGCGGTATTTATACCGCGCCAACCATGAGCACTTCCAAGCCGAAGCTGCTGGTTGCTGGAGGGCGCAATCCGAAGATCTCTCCAAATGGCAGGAGCGTTGTGTACTGGATCGGAGATCCAAATTCGAGTGTGGAATCTGGCAGAGTGTTCCGCATCGATCTCCCGGGCGGAAATCCGCAACAATTAGCTGCTGGCTTTGCAGATGCACGTTATCCCGTGTGGAGTTCTGATGGTCTGCACGTGCTTTTCACAGGTTGTCTGGGCACTGGACAGCTTCTGCCTGACTGCTTTGATTGGTGGGTTGGAGATGCTTATGGCGACGCGCCGCTCCAGACACACGCCTTCGCAGCGCTTCGAGTACATGACTTTTTACCAGGCCGGCTGAGCTCGGTCACCTGGAAGGGCGATCAGGTCGTTTTTGACGCTGTTGGGCCAAGTAAACGGTTGAACCTGGCTGCGATTTCGCTGGACCCGAAGAGCTTTGCTGTCATAGGTCTTCCACATTGGCTGCTGCAGGGTCAGGGAGGCGATCTCGATCCTACGATTTCGGAGCAGAACCGCATCGCTTTCACACGCACCTCTGGAGCCCTCCACATCTGGAGATTGCGCGGTTTGTCAGCTCCGGCAAAATCCGTTCCCGAGAAGGTCACCTCCGACCCGGACGTAGATGGCTCTCCGTTCGTGTCTGAAGGAGGTCGATTCCTGGTCTTTGCACGTGGACGCACCCTCAAACGTACGATCATGCTTCGAGACCTGGCGAGTGAACGGGAGACAACCATTGTCGACCACGGAACACCTGTCCAGTCGCCCATCATTGATCGCGCGAGCAGATGGATCGCGTACCAGCAGACGGAAGGTGACGGATCCTCTGCAATCTACGCCGGCGAGCGAGGCGGTTCGATGAAGCGTATCTGTCAGAACTGCAGTGAACCTTCAGGTTGGTTCGAAGGAGACAAGGCATTCTTCTTCCGAGATGGCACTCACTCCGTGAGCCTCGCAGATCCGCGAACCGGGCAACAGCAGGTTATTCTCACTTTTCCAGGCGCTTCTGTTGGTGACGTGGGGTGGTCGGCGACGAACAACGTTATGACCTATGTTCTCTCGAAAGAGGCCGGCAAACAGATACATGCGGTCCACTTGGATCCGGCAACAGGACGGCCTGTAGGTGCCGAGGTGACAATGGAGGCCGAAGGTGGCACTCCGGTTCATCCACGATGGTTCGACGGCGGCCGAGGCATCGTCTACGTTTCGAACAAGGATGGGTTCCTCTGCATCTACGCCCGTCATTTCGATGACAGGTCTCGAAGGTTCGGTCGGCCCTTCGCGGTTGCGCACTTCCACAACCAGCGTGCTTCTATCGATGAGGTCCTGCCCCGGGTCTTTAATCTGTCGGCCGAAGCCGACACAGCCTACTTTAATTTGGGAGAGCAAAATTCGGCGATAGAGCTAGGACGATTCGTACAGGGCCGCTGACTGCGTTATGATACGATGCTCGCACTAGAAGGCTTCCCCGCTCGGCGAGCCCATCTCAGAATCCACCCAGTTGGCTGCAAGCCCCCTGGTCCACACAGGTCCACAAAGTTACATATCCTTTCAAGGAGTAGCTCACGTGTCGGATGGCCCAGCTAAATTCACTCCTACGTTGAGGTCGAATCAAGGTCTCAAACTCCAGATACCCAACACACCGGAAGGCCGCGAGTTTTACGAGAAGCTTAAAGAACTGCTCGGCGGCAAAGAACTACCTTTTGTACAGTCTTGCCCAACGCCGATCAATCGAGCGGAAATAGCATCCGGAACAGGTTCTACGACCTACGCGCTCGATATTCGTCTTGAGCAGGAAGGCTGGCCACCATAGGCCACAATCTGCTTAGTAGGAACAAGTCACGCCGGAGCGACAATGCACTTTGCACTGATTACAGCGCCGACCGTAACCGAATTTCGGACTAGCGAAGAGATTCAAAGCAGAGCTGTGCAGCAGGCAGCTCTGCAGCCTCAACTGGGTATCCTGAGCGTCGCAGCAATCCTTGAACAGTGGGGCGACACGCCTCATCTGTTCGACGCCAACGCTGAGTATCTTAAATATGCGCGCTCGGTGAATAACTCCTACATAGATGAGTTTGCAGAGCATCTAGCTGAGCTTGCCGTTCGTTCCAACGCAGATGTCTACGGCTTCAGTTCGATCTGCAGCACCTTTCCTCTTAGTCTCCGAGTAGCGCGCTCTTTGAAGGAGCGTCGTCCGCATGCTACCGTCCTCTTTGGTGGTCCACAGGCTTCCGTGGTCGACGAAGCCGTGATGCTCCGGTTCCCCTTTGTTGATTTTGTTTTACGCGGCGAAGTCGAGCAGTCCCTTCCCAGTTTTCTAAGACAGTTGTCCGACGGCTACGATTTTGCGCGGGTAGAAGGATTAACATTTCGCGATGGAAACATCGTGCGGCGAAATCAAAATGCATCAGTGATTGAAGACCTCGATGGGCTACTCTCTCCCTCATATCACCTGAGCGACTATCTGCAGGGCGCAAATGCGGCTTCTATCGAGCTCGGCCGTGGCTGCCCCTTCTCGTGCACCTTCTGTTCCACAAATGATTTCTTCCGTCGGCGGTTTCGTTTGCGATCTCCGGATCGTGTGTTGGCCGAGATGCGAGCCATCGCTGAGCGATACTGCATTCGTCATTTTGAACTCGTGCATGACATGTTCACCGTAGATCGCAAGCGAGTCATTGCGTTCTGCGAAACTATGCGTTCTTCGGGTGAAGACTTCACTTGGGACTGTAGCGCGAGGACGGATTGCGTCGATGAGGAACTGCTGGAAGAAATGGTCAAAAGCGGTTGCAGGGGGTTGTTTTTCGGCATCGAGTCAGGCTCAACGAGAATACAAAGAATCATCGATAAAGATCTGGATCCACGCAAAGCCGAAGAGATGCTGAAGGTTTGCGAGCGCCTCGGTATACGCACCACGGCATCACTCATTATGGGCTTCCCCGAAGAAGAGTGGCAGGACGTGGAAGATACCCTGCACATCTATTTGCAATCAGCGCGTTGTGCGCGTTCTCACCCGCAGATTAACCTCTTGGCCCCACTCGCGGGCACTCCCCTCCACGCTAAACATCGAGACAGGCTGCTGCTGGACGACTACTGCTCCGACATGTCCCTACAGGGGCTAAGTCAGGCAGCGGAGGATCGCGAGATGATACTCGGCTGCCCGGAGATCTTCCCTAACTTTTACATGGTGGCCACACCGATGCTGGAGCGTACAGTTCTTTTCGAGCTGCGAGAGTTCCTTGGCATGGCTGTAGAGAAGTTCCGCTGGCTGCTATGCGCGATTGGGCAAAGAACAAGTCTCCTTGAGTTCCACCATCACTGGATGGCGTTCCGGCAGGCCCGCTCAGGCGCCGACTCGCCGGGTGATCTGCGACGCTATTACGCCGGAACCGCGTCACGTGAAGACTTCCTGCGCTTCATGGAAAACTCTGAGTTGGCAACTGATCCAGTAATAGCTGCGCTCCTCCAGGTGGAGCAAACATTGCTCTCTGCGCAGCAATCACCGGACCTGGATCCAGGGAACTCATACCCTCAGCTCGCAAACTACGTTCGGATTATGACGCTCGACTATGACTTAACAGAACTCATAAGAACGATTGCGTGCGGCATCGACGTGACTGAGCAGCGCTCGTTTTATGCGACTCGTTCCGAACCAGATGGCAGGATCAGGCTGTGCCAGATATCACCATTCCTGGCGCAGGTCCTGAATCTTCATCGGAAAGGCCGCAGCCAAATGATAGGAGCCTCTATCCGAAAGGAATTTGGGTTCGGTGAGAATCAAGACATATCTGGTCTGGAGAGCGAACTTGCGGTGATGTTGCGAAATGAAGGCTGGCTTAATGCGGAAGACAATGGATTTGATTCTGGTCAGCAAGCCTAGGCCATTACTTGGGCGCAGCTACAGATTCAATCCGACATGCGATCGTGCAAGTACTCAAACCTGCTGATCAGGCCATCGTCCGCAAAGCAAGCCGTTCGCAACTTGATCGTCCACAGCGGGTCTGCAGCGGAACAAGCGTGGGAGTCGGCGTACTGAAGCCTAGTGTCCGCACGTGTTGCTGGTTGTGCGGCGGCATTTAACGGTCATAGCGCAGCCCGATGTTGATCGTCAGCCTGTCCGTGGGTTTGCAATCATCCTGTACATAAACGCCATAGCGCCCCTGGCGTGCAGCGGTTAGTGGAACGCCGTCCGGTGTAATCATTGTCGCGGAGGCGCCAAGCATATAGTCCGCAGCAACGGAACCCGCGTGGCTGCCGGTACAGCTCATGGGGCCAAACGGCGTGTTGTTTGTTGTCGCATCATCTTGTACGTGCCGAACGTCAGCGCCAATCAGCAGGGACACCTGCGCGGCCGTAAAGCTGCACGCGTGCGATGTACTGATTGTTACTGGCCTCCTGTCTGTACACCTTGGAATAGTTGTTCGATGTTCCATTGCTCGTGACGACTGACGCAAGGAGTTGCTCCGACAAGCTTTCCGTTCCTACCTTGGAGAAGGCTTGGTGAGGGAGTGTTATTGTGCTTACATTATGCCGAACTCAGGCGTCACGATTGGGTCGACCGGGTCAGCGTCGGGCTTGCGTCTGCGCTCCTGGCGACCTTCTGCGGCGCTACGACCGTTTGTCGATCATTTCGCTGTTCTTGAGGCCTCTCTGGTTAAGAGCTCGATCTATGATCCGCTGCCTGCCCGCAATGACTGCTTTCTCGAGTTTTTCCTTGAGGGCCGGCTCAAAGTGGTCAATGTGATGTCTGGCGCAATCCACGCAGCACCGCGACGCGTCCTCGTGGGACCGCAGACGAAGCGCCGCGAAGACATCATTCTTGCTGGAACGCTCAAGGTTTTTCACATCGGCTTCACGTCGACAGGGTTCCACTCGCTCTTCGCGATACCGACGTGCCTGATGTGCAACCTGGCCGAGAGCGCCGAAGCCGTCCTTGGCAACACGATCGATGAGCTTGAACAGCAGCTGTCGTCATCAGCTCAGTGTGATTGGGGCAGCATCGCGGAACAGTTCTTGTTGCGAAAGCTCGTTAACAGCAAAACTGCGCAGTCCGGAAATCTCGCAGCGGGAATCGCACGCTCCCTTTCCTACCGAAGTAGTTTGCCAGTCTCTGAGCTCGCCCGGAGGTATGGCAGAACCACCCGACAGGTTGAACGGATCTTTGAAGGTCAGGTAGGGCTTGGCCCAAAGCTGTTCGCACGGGTGGCACGCCTCAGGTCAGCCTTGCAGCTGAGCGCACGCACAATGGTCCCAGACTGGTCGGGCATTGCGAGCGACGCTGGATACTTCGATCAGTCGCACATGATCCGCGACTTCCGCTCTCTGACGGGAGAGACACCGGCTGGCTTCAAGCGTCTTCAGGCAGGGCTGCCCAGGCCTGATCAGCAATCGCATGTCGCATTTGTCCAATCATCGTTTGCGCCCAATCGCTAGAAGTAATGCCAGGGCGGCGTGCTTGTGTCTGCGGCGTCGACACAGGTGAGAGATGAACCGACGTTTCGCAGCAATACTTCTGGCGGTGAGTATGACAATCGCAGCGCAGGGCTTCGGCCAAGTACCTTCAATCTCAGATGGGGATGCTACACAAATCCACGCTGCTCTCAAAGGCATGGACGATGCATGGAACCGGCACGACATGGCCGCCTTCGTAAGCTATGCAGCGGAGGACGTGGAGTGGGTGAACATCGTGGGCATGTGGTGGAAGGGCAAGGAGCAGGTCTACAAGGCTCTGAATGCCTTCCATCAAACGATGTTTAAGGATCGCCAGGTACACGAGCCACAGAGCACGCAGCTACGGATGATCGCACCGAACTGTGTCGTAGCCAACTTCATCCAGACGATCGATAGCTTCACCACACCTTCCGGCCAGTTCCTGCCTGCTGGACGGAGCGTCCTTAGCGAGGTCTTCGTGAAGCGCAACGGGAAGTGGCTGCTGGTTCAAGCCCAGAACACAACCATTGACGAAGAGGCTCTCCGCTTCAATCCAGTCAAGTGATCACGCGCTGTTACCGGAGACCCAAGTTCCACCATTCCCATCACAGGGATCATTCTCTTCAGAGGGTGGCCATGCTGTTTCATGTTTAACGCGGCTGCCAATGGTCTCGACTTCGCATGAGCGACGGAAACTTTACGCACCGAAGGGAGATCTCGCGGACGTCAAGGTGGGCGACAAACTCAATTTCCATGGATCAAGAGTGAAGAAGGTCAGAGGCGACTTCGAAGGTAGTCAGGTTTTCGTCGTCGAAAAGATAAACAAGGATTATGGGCCCTGTCCGGCTCTCTGACAACGTATTTCTATGAATAAGCCTCCGCGTCCACAGGACGTCGCGCGCGGAACGCTGCGATGAAAGTGGGCGTCGCACGCGCATTGGACGGTCAATGAATGACATTCTAGCCTGAACCCGTCGCGAAAAAAGCGCGGAAGCTGTAAGCCTCGCCAGACGTACGAAGTAGCCTGACTTACTAGGTAGCGGCTTGGAACATCTTTGCCGATTCCACTCGCTGACCGACGTTCCGAACAAGCCACATGTGCGGCGAACCAGGCCTGTGCTGACGATCTGTCGGGGGCGGTCGCCTGTCGCAGAGCAGCGAACGGCAGAGAAAGCCCCACCACGTAAGCCATAGGTTCCCGCAAGCGAACCTTACGTACCTGCTAAAGCCAGTCCTGGGGCACATGCCTCGATCTAAGTGGTCATTTTGAGGAAGATAAAGTCGGTGGCGGTGGAGGCAGTCTGGCGACAACCGGTCTCCGGTCAGGAACGTTGGAACAGGGTAATTAACAGGGATTTCAGAACGATTCCAGTCGTTAACCGCATGGGCACCCGCCCTGTTGCTAGCTTTCTTTGTCATAGAGCGATCTTGCAAAAAGCGGAACAGGGAAATAACAGGGAATTCCTCAGCAACCGAGCATCCCTCGGGTGCCCGATGGCGTTGCGCACGATCCACTCCGCCCGTCAGCTAGTTGCGATGGCTGCTATCGCTACGCAGGCTGCGCTTCGATTCAGCGCGCGGGTCGAGAGGCGCACGTTCCGGGATCGCCTATCGTATGAAATGAAGCCTCTCCATCAGGTGCTTCTGCGTTGCCGCGTACGCTGCGATGCCGCAGAGATTCTTCATTTCGTGATCGACCTTCAGCTTGTACATCTCAACTGCGGCGGCTCGATTGTGTGGTGGATCAGCTTGTACTGCTCGGTGCGATGCCGCGATGCCGGGTGACCTTCTCCGGGTTTGGCTACAAAAGGTAATCGTAGTACCTTCCGGGCGGAAGACTGGATCGGGCTTGTGCGCCAGCGGCAGCATGCTTTCACCTTGCATCTCCTTCGGCGGGAATACCTGCGGTGTCGAGTAGCGTGGGCGCAATATCGACTTCCAGCGCCACCTCATCCCGCCTAGGCTATGACCTTGCGCCCCTGCGTGCGCGCATGTGCAGTTCTTATTTCGATGATCGTGGCCCCCCCCCGGCTCCTGCAATCGCCGCGATTGCGGGGCGAAAGATCGTCATGCGGACGGTGAAGCCGCTGAAGGAGATTCAATTGGCAGCATCCTGGAAGCGTCAGGTGGTCTGAGCGAAACAATCGATAGCCTGCTGCTGCTTGCAAGGGCTGAAGTGACCATGCGCGGAGTTGGCGCGCAGCCATTGGCCATAGTGCTGATTGAAGAGGTGCGTCTTAACGAAAGGTCCTGCTATCTGAGCAGGTTATGGAAGACCCTCGGCTGTAGCAGCTAACGAAGGTCCGCTACCGTCGGCATACGGTAGCAACACTCCGTGACTACGTTCAGCGGTTAGGCTGCCACTGCATGCAAAGCAGTTTGACCTCAGCAATAGATCAGGTCTCCTTTGCAAGACACGGAGTCGCATGAATATTCCTACAGTCCTGCAAGCTCTGCCTCCCACAAGCAATCGACCGCTCCTGCGTTGGGTAGAGAAGATGGCCGACCTCTGCCAACCTGCTCGCATCCGCTGGGTAGATGGGTCTGACGAGGAAAACGCGGAACTCTGCTCGGAACTGGTGGCCTCCGGTACCTTCACTCGGCTCGATGAGAGGAAATGGCCAGGATGTTTTTACGCCCGTTCATCCCCGAACGACGTTGCTCGCGTCGAAGACCGCACGTTTATCTGTTCGCTCTCGAAAGACAACGCAGGGCCAACAAACAACTGGGAAGACCCTTTCATTATGCGTCGCAAGCTGAAGAAGCTTTTCAGAGGATGCATGTCGGGACGAACAATGTACGTTCTGCCGTTCTCCATGGGACCGATCGGTTCTCCCATGTCGCAGATCGGTGTGCAACTGACGGACTCCGCTTATGCGGTGGTGAACATGCGCATCATGGCTCGCATTGGTGCACCTGTCTACGCTGAAATCGATAGGGGCGAGAAGCGAGTAGTGCCTTGCGTCCACTCTGTAGGGGCTCCTCTGCAGCCAGGGCAGCGGGATGTACCCTGGCCGCAGAGTGACACGAAGTATATCGTCCACTTTCCGGAAACCCGGGAAATCTGGAGCTTCGGCTCGGGGTACGGCGGGAATGCTCTTCTAGGTAAGAAGTGCTTTGCTCTCCGCATCGCTAGCAACATCGCTCGAGACGAAGGCTGGATGGCTGAGCATATGCTCATTGCCGGATTCGAAGCGGCGAGCGAAGCCGGCGGCACCCCGGAGAAGACCTATGTTGCGGCCGCGTTTCCCTCTGCCTGCGGAAAAACAAACTTTGCCATGATGCTGCCTCCGGCAGCGATGAATGGCAACAGGGTCTGGACCATCGGCGACGACATTGCGTGGATTAAACCGGATGCAGCCGGCCGCCTCCGGGCAATTAATCCGGAAGCGGGGTTCTTTGGGGTCGCACCCGGCACTTCGGCAAAGACGAATCCAAATGCAATGGCAACGCTAAGCGCGAACACAATCTTTACGAATGTCGCTCTGGTCACTGAAGGCGGTGTGCCGAACGGCGACATCTGGTGGGAGGGCATGACTGAGGAACCTCCGGCAGAGGCCTTGGACTGGCGTGGTGAACCTTGGACGCCTGCAAGCAGCACACCGGCGGCGCATCCGAACAGCCGCTTCACCGCACCGGCATCGCAATGCCCGACAATGGATCCAGTGTGGCAAGATCCCGACGGCGTTCTGCTCGCTGCTATCATCTTCGGCGGCCGGAGACCCAGCACTATGCCGCTGGTCTACCAAGCTTTCAACTGGAGCAGTGGTGTCTACACCGGCGCTACGATGGGTTCCGAGATGACGGCGGCGGCGGTAGGTGACGTCGGGACGGTGCGGCGCGATCCTATGGCAATGCTACCGTTCTGTGGTTATCACATGGGCGACTACTTCCGTCACTGGCTCCGGATGCAACGCAGTCTCACCTCCACGCCGCGTATCTTCCATGTGAACTGGTTCCGCAAAGACGAGGAGGGCAAGTTCCTGTGGCCCGGCTTCTCGGACAATATGCGCGTCTTGAAATGGATTGTCGATCGCACGCGCGGGCGCGTTCAGGGCGAAGAAACCCCGATCGGCTGGACACCCAAATACTGTGACATGGTTTGGAGCGGGCTCGACTTCTCACCTGAACAGTTTCAGAAGCTACAGACTGTAGACCGTGAGGCATGGAAGAACGAGGTCATGGGCCACGAGCGTCTCTTTCTTCTTCTGCACGATCATCTGCCGCCCGAGATGATCTATGAGCGTGAGCTGCTGATCTGCCGCCTCTAGTTGCGATGAGTACCGTAACCGCTCCGTTCAGCTACTCGCCGGCAACCTCATACAGCTAGAACATAGTCAATATGACCATCGCGATAGCACCGCAGTCAGATGTAGGAGGCACTGCTCGTTCGGCAAGCTTCAAAGGCTCCGACATATTTGTTAAGGCACTCGAGAACGAGGGTGTCGAGTACATTTTCGGCGTTCCGGGCGAGGAGAACCTCGACTTGCTGGAGTCCCTTCGCACGTCGACGATCCGCCTGATCGTTACGCGCCATGAACAGACCGCCGGCTTTATGGCGGCAACTTATGGTCGGCTAACGGGCCGCCCCGGCGTATGCCTAAGTACACTTGGACCGGGCGCCACAAACCTTGTGACGGCCGCCGCGTATGCACTTTTGGGCGGCATGCCGATGCTGATGATCACGGGACAGAAACCTATTCGCAGCAGCCGCCAGGCCCGCTTCCAGATGATCGATACCGTAGCCATGATGACCCCTCTGACGAAGTCGGCGACACAGGTCCAGGACTCGCGCAACATCCCGACGCTGGTGCGTAATGCTTTCAGCATTGCCCAGTCTGAGCGACCCGGTCCCGTGCACCTTGAGCTGCCGGAGGACATCGCTGCCCAGATGTCAGGCGTGGGCGCAGTCGTGATTAAACACCCGGTCTACACGCCGGTGGCAGCAATCCAGGCATTGGAAGATGCCGCTGACGCGATACGAAGGTCCAAACGTCCGCTGATGGTACTCGGCGGCGGAGCCAACCGCCCAGGACTTGCGGATGCGCTGTCCGCGTCCATGCGGCGACTCGGTATCCCATACCTCAATACTCAGATGGGCAAAGGTGCGGTGACAGGGAACTCCCACCTGTTTCTTGGCACCGCTGCGCTTTCATCCGGTGACTACGTGCATGATGCAGTCGCGCTCGCCGATTTGATCATCACTGTGGGTCATGACACGGTAGAGAAGCCTCCATTCGTTATGGAGCCGAGCAGCCCACCCGTCGTTCACATCGACTTCCATTCTGCACAGGTGGATCAGATCTACTTCCCGCAGTTCGAAGTAGTGGGTGATATAGCAGACACCCTTACGCGTCTTGCGAACATGCTGCAGAGCGAACTGAAGTTTGACGGCCGCGCATTTGACTCAGTCCGCCAGAGCGTCGCTCAGCACATTGCAAAAGGCGCGATGGACGAACGATTCCCACTGTCGCCCCAGCGCTTGGTCGCCGATGTACGGAAGATCATGCCTGATAATGGCATCCTTTGCCTGGACAACGGCATGTACAAGCTTTGGTTTGCACGAAACTATCGCACGCACATCGCTAACACAGTGCTTCTCGACAACGCGCTCGCCACCATGGGCGCTGGTCTGCCGTCTGCGATGATGGCTGCCTTGCTGTACCCTGACCGACGCGTGATGGCCGTTTGCGGCGATGGTGGCTTCATGATGAACTCGCAGGATCTGGAGACAGCGGTGCGCCTGAAGCTCAGCCTCGTCGTGTTGGTCATCGAAGATAACGGCTACGGTATGATCCGTTGGAAGCAGGAGGACGAAGGCTTCGCAGACTATGGCCTGAGCTTCGGCAATCCTGACTTTGTAAAGTATGCCGTGTCCTACGGCGCTGCGGCGACACGCGTCACATCCGCCGATGGATTGATCCCGGCACTTGAGACGGCTTTTACCGGGGGCGTGCATCTTGTCGTCGTTTCTATCGACTATTCAGAGAACAAGCGAGTGCTAGTCGATGAATTGGCCCATCGCAGGGAGCTAACAGGGCAGTAGGAGCAGCAATGCAGGTTGTGCAGGCGTTTGATGGAGCATTCGTTGAAGATGTGCCGGTTAACGACGTGGCATCGCTGGAGCAGAAGCTTACCGTCGCTGCAGCGACCTTTCGCCAACGCGGGGCCTGGCTGCCGGCTCACGCCCGCATTGCAGTTCTAAAGAAGCTGGCTCGTTCCGTTGAGCGCGATGCCGAGAAGTTTGCAAGACTTATCGCGCAAGAAGGCGGTAAGCCGCTGGCAGATGCGCGGATAGAGATCGCGCGTGCGATCAACGGCGTCGAGAGCGCCGTGGGTGTTCTCGAACACCTGGCTGGACGTGAAATACCCATGGACCTGACACCGGCTTCTGATCGCCGGCTTGCATTCACCACGCGCGAGCCGATTGGGGTCGTTGTGGCGATCTCGGCGTTCAATCATCCGCTCAATCTTGTCGTTCACCAGGTGGTACCGGCGATCGCGACAGGCTGCCCAGTCATTGTGAAGCCGGCGAATCCAACACCACTTTGCTGTCTGCACTTCGTGCGTCTGGTACACGAAGCGGGGCTGCCGCCGGAGTGGTGCCAGACCTTCGTCGTGGAAGATCTCGCGTTGGCGGAACGGCTCGCAACCGATGAGCGTGTTGCGTTTCTCAGCTTCATTGGTTCCGCGAAGGTCGGTTGGTATCTTCGCTCACGCATCGCACCTGGCACGCGGACCGCGCTGGAGCACGGCGGTGCGGCGCCCGTCCTCGTCGACCGCACGGCGGCACTGGACAGCGTGATCGCACCGCTGACCAAGGGTGCCTTCTACCATGCAGGGCAGGTTTGCGTCTCCGTTCAGCGTGTGTTTGTTGAAGAGTCCCGTAAGGTCGAGCTGGTGGACCGATTAGAGGCAAGCGTTCGCGAGTTGCGGACGGGCGATCCGTTGCTGGCGACGACCGATGTAGGTCCGCTAATCCGCACGGCTGAGGTGGACCGCGTCGAGAGCTGGGTCGGCGAAGCCGTCGCCGGTGGTGCACGCTGCGTAACAGGCGGCAAGCGCATCGATGCGCACCTGTACCAGCCCACGATCCTGGTGGAACCGCCAGCGGACGCGGCCGTCTCACAGCGTGAGATCTTCGGCCCTGTTGTTTGCGTGTATGGGTACACGGAGATGCGGGAAGCCATTTCGCGCGCCAACTCGCTGCCCTATGCCTTTCAGGCGGCAATCTTCACACGCGAGATCGACACGGCATTGGGGGCGGCTGCGGAACTCGACGCGTCTGCGGTCATGATCAATGACCACACTGCCTTCCGCACCGACTGGATGCCCTTCGCCGGGCGACGGCAATCGGGCTACGGCATCGGCGGCATTCCTTACACCATGCACGACATGACTCAGGAAAAGATGCTGGTGCTTAGATACGCGCCGCTATAGCGCAATCACAGACTGTCGCAGACGACAGAGGCGGCGCGGAGCTCTCTGGCTCGCGCTGCCTTTACTTTGTGAAGGCTCACTTTGTGGCTCCAGGCAGAGCAAATGCGATCACAGCGTCTGAAGTGGGATCCTGCAGGAAACCGCCACCAGCCGCAGAAACAACCACATACTGCCGGCCATCCTTGCCGAGGTAAGTAGCCGGGATGGAGTGCGCAGGTGCGTCTACCTTTGTGGACCAAAGCTCCTTGCCGGTCTTTGCGTCAAATGCCCGGAAGCGGCTATCGACTGTAGCTCCGATGAAGATGAGATTGCCGGCGGTGGTAATGGCACCGCCCAGGTTGGGCGTTCCCGTCTTCAGGCCTTTGGTCTCAAGTTCATCGAAGGCACCCAGTGTCGAACGCCATGCAATGTTGCCGGTGTTGATGTTGACGGCGACGAGCTCACCCCATGGCGGAGGAGCGCAGGAATAGCGTGTGTCCGGCTGCCAGAAGCGTCCGCCCTCGGGCGTGATCTTGGCCAGGTTTGCGCCTGGTCCGCTGGTGCGTGGTGGACCGTCTTGATCCGGCCGGTACCCACCGCCGGCGACCTGCCTCTGTTGTGGAGCTGGAACGCCCGGAGCCGCTGCGTCCTTTGCCGGCGCGGCAGCTTCACTGGCTGCGGGCGCGGCGTTGGGAGTCGCTCCGTTCTGGCTGATGGAATCAGGCGGGCCACCGCCTGGAGCAAGGCCTGGTGCGCCGGGCGGTCCCCCGGGACCTCGTCCACCGCCAGGTCCACCTGGCCCACCTGGCCCACCTGGACGACCCCCGAACCGCCCAGTCCGGATTCCGATATGTCCCCACTGCCCGGCATTCATGACATTGGTATAGACCAGCCCAAGCTCTGGATTGTAGGAGGTGCCGTTCCAGTTGCCACCACCCACGGCACCGGGAAACTCGACCACATCCTGATCCATCTTCCACGGGTTATAGGGCACGGCATCGCTCAGCTTGTACTTGTCTCTCAGGTTCTGACAATAGGTCGCGAGCCCCGGTGTGATGTTCTTCGGCAGCTCATCCATCTTCATGCTGATCCGAGCAATCGGCTCCGGCTTGAGCGGGAACGGTTGTGTAGGTGACGACTCTTCGCCGGGCACTGTGCTTAACGGCACTGGCCGTTCTTCCATGCCGTAGATAGGCGTGCCATCACGCCGGTCGAAGATGAACATCAGGCCCATCTTGCCCATGTGAACAACCGCAGGAATCTTCTTTCCCTTCTGGTTGATTTCGATGAGCGTTGGCGCTGCCGCAGAGTCGAAATCCCATAGATCATGATGGGTCAACTGGTGATACCACTTCAACTTGCCGGTGTTCGCGTCCAGCGCGACAAGCGACGTGCCGTACAGCGTGTCACCCGGACGTGAGATCCCGACGTAATCCGGGGAGGGCGGAGCTGTCGGAATGTACGCCATGCCCAACACCGGGTCAATGGTGATGAAGCCCCACACGTTGACGCCGCCGGTCGTCTTCCAGGCATCGCTCTTCCAGGTATCATGCCCCGGTTCTCCGGGCTGCGGGACCAGGTCAAATGTCCATTCAAGCTTGCCTGTGCGTACATTCCATGCGCGCACCAGCTTGTCCATGGTCGGGGGAATCAGCAGGTCTTTATAAATTGCCGGCGGCGATGTCATGCGGGTGCCGATCGTGACAAAGCCAGCATCACCGAACTCCGGTACGGGCTTGCCCGTTTCTGCATCCAGCGCCACGATCCTGCCGCCGCTTACCGCGCCGATGATGCGCGCCGGCGACGTCGCATCGCCTGGCCAATACGTCACGCCGCGCAGCGTGGTGTCCGTCGCGTCGTACTTCCAGATCTGCGTTCCTGTTACCGCATCAACCGCAAAATATCCGTTGGACGCGGATAGGTACATCACGCTGTCGACGATCACGGGTGTCGCTTCGTTCGCGCCTTTCACGCCGGTGTGAAAAGTCCACGCGCGCTCCAGCTTCGCAACATTCGTCGTATTGATCTGGTTCAGCTTCGAGAAGCGGCTCGCGCCCTGATCCTGTCCATACGACGCCCAGTTGGCTTGTCCCCGCATCGAAATAGAACTCAGTAGTGCAAACGTGCCTGCAACCGTGACGAACATCTTCGTGCGCATTTCATTCTCCATTCCAAACCGCCAGTCGCTCCACATCCAGACGGGCACGATTGCGCCTGCTGATCCCGCGACGCATCTCGACCGGCTGATGGACCAGCCTGCATTCTTCTGGCTTCAGGTCACGCCTTGCAGACTGAAACAGTATCGCTACTGTTCTTTCGTCGTGAACATCGGCTCAAACCATTGATTACGAGTAGCATTCCTCAACGGGAGTCCACTTGAGATTGTCTTGCGTGCTCGCGTCTGTCTGTTGCCTGAGCCTCTGTATGCCTGCGCAACAAGCTACACCTAACCGGCAGGGAACGGCAGACCTGGGCATGAGCCGCCAGGGTATACGGCAGGGACCCGGCCTGAACTCCGCTGCTGCAGGCGACGAGAGTTACCACAACAACGCCGTGCCCCACCGGAAGCGAGTGCTTGCATGGATTGACGTGAGCAACGGCTACCAGCATGACTCGGTCTCACACGCGGTCGCTACGATCGAGCGCCTCGGGTACGAGACAGGAGCGTATGACACCTTCATCCGCAGCGACTCCAAGTCGATCACAAAGGGCACCGTTACCGGGAGTGACGGCCAGCCACTGCTCTATGCGAAGAACCTCAACGATTTCGACGCAATCTTCTTCTTTGGTGTGCGCGAGATTGACCTGACCCCGGCACAAAAGGCCGATCTGCTTTCATTTGTTCACGATGACGGTAAGGGCTTCGTCGCAGCCCATGCAGGCGCCACGGCGTTCTTCTCGTGGCCGGCGTTTGGAGAGATGCTGGGTGGCCGTTTCGATGAGCATCCCTGGGGCATCGTGGACGCTCCTGTCCTGGTGGAGGACTCGACCTTTCCTGGTATGTCCAGCCTGCCGCGAAGCTTCGAGCACATTGACGAGTACTACCAAATCAAGGATTTCTCGCGTCTGCATGCCCGCGTGCTCTTGCGCTTGGACGTGTCGCGTCTCAGCATGGACGGTCCACTTATCCATCACAGGGATGCTGACTTCCCATTGGCGTGGGCCAAGACGTACGGCAAAGGTCGTGTTTATTATTCCGCACTCGGTCATGATCCAAGCAACTGGGACGAGCGGGCAGTCCAGCAGATGTATTTCGAAGCGCTGCGATGGGCACTCCGGCTTACGGACGCGGAGTTGACCCCCCGGTCATTTCCCGTGCAAGGCCCGGCAGTTACGGGTTCACGGTAATCCGAGCTGGCTCAGCAACGCGGCAAATCGAGGGTCGCTGCGTACCGTGTCGAAACGCGGATCGAAGCGAAGCGTGATCAACTCAAAGCAGCGGTGTTGAAAAGCCAGCTCCAGCCGTTCAAATCCTTCGTTCAAACGACCCAGCGAAAAGTAGGTGAGAGCGAGTTCAAAGGGCGAGATATATCTTCGCTTCGATAGCTCGTTCAGCTCTTTTAGAAGCCGTAACGACTCCTGCTTCTGTCCCATGATCGCGTAGGTGCGCGCCAGCGCGCCGAGGATCCGCGGACTCGGCGGCGACAACTCGATTGCGCGCTGGAACGCAGCTATCGCCTCTTCCGGCTCACCACGCTGTTCCTGTACAAGGCCAAGCGTCCAGTAGGCTGCGGAGAACTGCGGGTTCTGCTCAATGGTGTAGTCGCACTGTTCCAGCGCGCGGTCATACTCTCGCCGGAAGTGGAAGATCTGTGCCATGTCGCGCGAGATGATCGACGAAACCGGATCGAGACTCTGCGCAATGGTTATCTCCTGCAAGGCTTCATCAAGCCGTCCCAGCGTCACCAGGCATGAGATCGCATACCAGTGGTGTGCCATGGAGTTTCGCGGGTCAAGCCGTATGGCCTGCCGGAACTCGCGTTCTGACCCCGCCCAATCCCAATCCTGGACCGCCTTGACATGAGCAAGCGCCGTATGAGCTTCGCTGGATTCGTCATCGAGCAACACCGCATGCGACGCATTCGAAGCTGTCTTTGTCCAGACTTCAGTTGGCGCCGAAACGCCGTAGTTAGCCATCAGTAACTGCGCGCTGGACATGCCGGCGTACGCTTTCGCCAGACCCGGGTCTTCTTCGACAGCCTTCTGGAAGTATTCCATCGCTTTGCGCAGCCCGTTCTCGGTGCGCTGGCTCAACTGATAGAGACCCTGCAGGTACATATTGTTCGCTGCGAGATTCCCGATCCTCGCCCGCGTGCCGTACATCTCGCCAAGCTCGGGAAGCACAGCCTGTGCGACCATCTGCGCGACTTCTTCCTGGAGGGCCAGCACGTCATCTGTCCGGCGATCGATAAACTCCGACCAAAGAACATTGCCGCGCAAAGCGTCGGTCATCTGCATGTTAATGCGGAACACGTTCTGCGACTTCCTGATCGTTCCACCGATGAGAACCGCGGCCTGTTGGAGGTCAGCCGACAAGGGTGACGTGCCATCGATCACGACAAGGCCGTCTAGTCTTGAGAGCTTGTGAATGATTTCACTGCTAAGCCCGTGCGTCAGGAACTTAGCGCTGCCGTCTGCGCTGCAGTCTTCGAAGTGACGCACGGAGACTGTGTTGCGGCTGATGAGCGCGGGTGCCTGCACCCGTCTTACCGGAGTCTGATCGATCTTGCGGAAGGTCGGCGAGTAGCCGCCCTTTGGCATTTCGATGACAAGGCTGTCGAGTTGACCTTCCAGCCGGTAGTACGTCTGCAGCCGCATGCGCAGGCGACGGGCCTGTACGCGAACGATCGGGTCCATGCGCGGGTCGAACTGGTCGTCTTTACCGAACACATCGATGCCGATTGGATACTCTTTCAGCTGGTCCTCGCGGCCGGCGAGAGCTTCCTCGACGACGAAGCTGAGGAACCGCTGCAGGCGGTCACCCTGGCGAAAAGCCTTGCTGTTCACAATTCTGTGAAGCTGGCTACGGACGGCGAGTTCCGTGTCGATACTTTCCTGCGTGTTCGGGGTCTTCGCTGGCACCGCACAATATTAATGCGAGCGCACCGATTATGTCCGACCGCACAAGCTGAAGAGACGGTGGCACAACCGTTACACTGTTCTGGCGGTGCGAGCGAACCATACACTTTGGTCGAAATGGCTACCATCATGAACGACGCCCCTATTGCAGCCGCGAAACCCTACGGTCATGTCCTCACGAAGGAGCCCACTCCTCCCAAGGAGGGGTACCGCATCGCCGCATATCAGCTCGTGGACTACCTCGAGCTGCTGGGCGTTGAAGTGGTCTTCGGCCTGTGCGGCCACACGGTCATCGCGGTGCTCGACGCACTGGGCAAGAACCCCAGAGTCAAGTTCATCACGACGCGCCACGAGCAGACAGCAGCACATGCGGCCGACGGCTACGCCCGCGCCTCCGGCAAGGTTGGCGTGGTGCTCAGTCATCTCGGCCCCGGCCTGACGAATGCCGCGACAGGCGTTGCAAACGCCGCACTGGATTCTGTGCCCATGGTGGTCATCGCGGGCGATGTGCCTTCCTACTACTACGGCCGTCATCCGCACCAGGAGATCAACCTGCATGCCGACGCGGACCAGAGCCAGATCTATCGGCCGTTCTGCAAGCGCGTGTATCGCGTCGATCGCGTCGAAGATCTGCCGCGAGCCATCGAGCGCGCCTTTTACCTCGCACAATCAGGACGCCCGGGGCCGGTACTGGTCGATGTGCCGATGGACCTGTTCTCGGCCGACCTGAAGGAAGGCTCGTTCTCGAAAACACCTCCAAGGCTCAGCAAGCAGGCCATCGATCCCGACTCCGTGGAGTACATCATCGATGCGCTCGCCACGGCAGAGCGGCCTGTGCTGTATGCCGGCGGCGGCGTCATCTCTGCCAAGGCAACGAAGGAGCTCCAGGCATTGGCGGAAGCGTTAGAGCTGCCCGTCGCTCACACGCTGATGGGCAAGGGCTGCATGCCGGAAAAGCATCCGCTGCTTATGGGGCAGACCGGTTTCTGGGGTATTCCTGTCTCAAATGAAATGTGCCGCGACGCCGATCTCATTGTGGCGGTGGGCACCAGGTTGGCTGAAGCAAACTCAAGTTCGTGGGAGCCGGCATTTACCTTTGACACGCCGCGCCTGATTCACATCGATATCGACATTGCAGAAATCGGTCGAAATTACCAGACGGAACTTGGTGTGATTGCGGATGCAAAAGTCGCTCTGACCGAGTTGGCTCGCGCGGCAAAGGGCCGCAAGCACGCCAAACGGCCCGGTATGCGCGAGAGGATCGCGAAGGCTCGCAAGGAGTTCAGCGACCTCTGGGCGGACGAATACTCTTCCGATCAGTACCCGTTGCGCCCAGAACGCATTCTGGCGGAACTGCGTAAAGCCGTGCCCGACGATGGCTACATTGTGACCGACGTGGGCTGGAACAAGAACGGTGTTGCCCAGCAGTTCAACTTCCCTGTTCCCGGCACATTCATCACGCCGAGCGGGCTTGCCACCATGGGTTTTGGCCCGGCAGCTGTTCTGGGCGTCAAGTACGCTCAGCCGAACCGCGTCGCTTTGGCGCTCATCGGTGACGGTGCATTCAGCAGCAATCCGGGCATTGTTGCGACTGCCATGGAAGCTGGTCTCGCCTGCATCTGGCTGGTGATGGACAACTCCGCGTTCGGTACCATCGCGGGTCTCGAGAAGATGCACTACGGCTGGAGCTTCGGTTGCCTGTTCGAGTGCAACGGCGAAACGTACAACGTAGACTACGCTGGTGTGGCACGCTCCTACGGTGCCCGCGGTATCTACATCAAGTCCGCTGCGGAACTCGGCCCGGCGCTGGAGGAAGCCATCGCCTCCGGCCAGCCCACCGTAATCCAGGTGCCGATGGAGAACGCGCCTACACCCACTCCAGGCCACTGGAATATCAACGACATCTACCGTAACGGCGAGTAAGTCAGCGGTAATCAAGATACAAAGGGGGGAAGGGTTTATTTCTACCGCTCTTCTACTGCCTTGATCACGCGGACTGACGGCAGCGCGTCTCCTTTGTAAGACTTAGAAGAATTGTCGACACCGTTAGCCAGCTCACCATCAGCACGAATGCAACGTGGAAGGCATGCACGCTGTACACGTGAATGCCTCTGTTCAACTGACCCGTCCAGTTGCGATCCAGCAGCGCGCCCATTGCCGGCTGCAGCAGCGTCGGCCCGAGCATGTTGCCGATGTTCACTGTCCCGGAAATGGACCCCATGTAGTGCGGGGGCACCGATTCTTTTGCAAAGGCAAACCCAATCACAACAGCACCGCTGGCTGCGCTCGTCAGGGCGGCGACCACGATGAAGCCCGTAAGTGGAAGGCCAGGCAAATAGAAGAGCGTAGCCCAGCCAATCAGGGCGAGAACGCATCCGCCGACGTACAGAGGCTTCCGCCTTCCAATGCGATCGGATAGCGCACCGCACAGCGGGCTGGACACGGCCCAGCAAACAATCATCACAGAACAGACCTCGGCTGCCGTTGTCTGCTGCAGACCGTAACGTGCCCTTAGAAATGGTGATCCCCACAAGCCCGTGAACGAAAGGATGGATCCGACGATGCCGCCCTGCGAAAGGAAGATGAGCCAGGTGTTACGGAAGCCAAAGATGCGGCTGAAGCCCTTCAGCCGCTCCAGCAGCGAAGCGCCCTGGCCGAGTTCGTGCCGCTGAGCGAACGTGCTATACCCCACATCGACAGGGTCGTCTTTGACGAAGAAGAAGGCCAGCAGACCGATGGAAAGCACACCTGCCGCTGATGCAATGACAACGGGTCGCCAGCCAAAGCTCTGGATCGCGAGCCGCAACGGCACTTGCGCGAACAATGCGCCCAGGTTGCCGAACAGCAATCCCAATCCTGAAAGCATCGCGAACCGCTTTGGCGGAAACCAGTGTGTCGACAACGTAAGCAGCGTGACCCATCCCACTGCCGTGGCTGCACCAATGAGCAGGCGTCCGAGGCAGGCAAGGACAAAGTTGTCGGTGGCTGCAAACAGGAATGTCCCGGCGCTCGCGGCGATCGAACCGGCGATCAGCAGCTTTCGCGGACCCCAGGAATCAATCAGGACTCCAGTCGGGATCTGCATGACCAGGTACGAGTAGTAGTAAAACGCGGAAAGACTGCCAAGACCGGCGGCACCAATGTGAAAGGCGCGCATCAGTTCATCGGTCATCACCGCTGGTGAAACGCGCTGGTAAAAACCAGTCAGGTAAAAGACAGCTGCCAACGCCCAGATTGACCACGCGAGCAAAGCGGGTGGGAAAGGCCGACTCTCAATTGGTTGCGCCTGCGGTTCCGCGCTGATTCTGTGTTGAATGATCACGTTGTCTTACTTCACCTGGCTCAGCGGTGCCTATGAGGCGTTCGTAGAGGTGAACCCGCAGAGTGGCACAACCGTACCACCGGCACTTGGACCGGGGCAATGAATGAACGGTATCGCCACGGTTGAAGAGTCGTCTCGCACGACCGCGCTGCTACCCTTGGCAGGGCGAAACTGCGCATCGATGCGCAGTCCGCGACGCTATCGACCTGGTCCGTGGCAAGGCAACACGTAGGAGAGGAACTTAGAACGCATGACAGAGCCTTGGCGGACAGGCATCACGACATATGACGAGAAGAACATCTGGATCAGCGGCTACGAAGTGGGAGCGCTGATGCGGAGCGCGTCGTTCGCCGAGACCATCTTTTTGCTGCACGCAGGCCGCATGCCCAGCAAGGCAGAGGGCAAGCTGCTGGACGCGATCCTGATCTCGTCTGCTGACCACGGTCCCGGCTCTCCGTCCGCGGCAACCGCTCGTCTGGCGTGCTCTGGAAATCGCGGCTCAGTGTCATCGGCGATTGCTGCGGGAATTCTCGCGATCGGCGATCAGCATGGCGGTGCGGGCATGGCCTGCATGGAAGTGATCGGCGAAGGAGTGGCCCTCGCCAAAGCAGAGTCGCTCACGTTGGACGCAGCCGCTGAAAAGCTCGTTGACCTCTATCGCACACGTGGCGAACGGATCGCCGGCTTGGGACATCGCCAGCACAGCACGGATCCGCGCAAAGCAATCCTCTTCGGCATGGCCGCGGAGTTTGGCCTTGAAGGCGACGGTGTTCGATTCATGAACGCGCTCGAATCTGCAGTAGCGACAAAGCTCAAACCTTTGCCAGTCAACATTGATGGTGTGCTGGCGGCGATCCTCTTCGATATGGGGTTCCCGCCGATCATGGGCCGTTTGATCTTCATCATCGGCCGCACAGCCGGCCTGAGCGCAGAGGTTGCAGAGGAACTGGCGCGCGAGAAGGCCATGCGCATCAAGGTGCCCGTCGTCTATGACGGCCCGGAGAAACGCGAATTACTAACCGAGTAGCAGGAGCAGACCATGGCAACGACATCAGAACCCATCGCACATGTAGAGAAGCCGACCGCGCCGCCTGTTAAAGCGCCCAAGACGATCACGGAAGAACAGAGGCAGCAAATCGCAACCATGGTCGAGAGGGCCAAGGTCGCTCTTGAGGCCATCAAGGACTACGACCAGGCACGGGTGGACCGGCTATGCCAGGCGCTTGGTTGGGCAATCGCCAATGACCATACGTTCAAGCGGCTGTCCGACAAAAGCATCGATGAGAGCGGCCTGGGCGATCGCGAGACCCGCCCCAACAAGCGATTTAAGGTGCATGGCGTTCTGCGCGACATCCTACCGCAGAAGAGCATGGGAATCATCGAGGAAATCCCGGAGAAGGGCCTCGTCAAGTATGCGAAGCCGGTCGGCGTTATTGCGGCGCTTGTACCCGTCACGAACGCCGCACTCACCGAGATCGTTACTGGTATTTTCGCAATCAAAGCTAAGAACGTATGTATCTTCGCCCCACATCCGGCGTCGAAAGCTACCACGATCGAGACCGTTAACATTATGCGCGAAGTTCTTAAGCGCGAAGGCGTGCCCGAGGATGTCTTCCAGGTCATCGAAAAACCCAGCATCCCTGTCGCTAACGAACTCATGGCGTCCTGCGATGTGACCAACGCAACCGGCGGCCCGGCGATGGTCAAGGCGGCTTACTCCAGCGGCAAGCCCGCTTATGGTGTCGGCGCAGGCAACGCAACCATGGTCTTCGACGAGACCACCATACCTGAAGAAGCCGCCAAGAACACGCGCATCAGCAAAACCCACGACAACGGTTCCGGCTGCTCTTCTGACGGCAACCTTGTCGTTGAAGCCACGGTGTATGAGCGGGTTCTGCAGTGCCTGCAGGACGAAGGCGGCTATCTGTGCGATCCCGCGGAGAAGGACAAACTGCAGGCGGTTATGTGGGATGAAGAGCACCATCGCACTGCACCGACCATCGCGCGTTCTGCAAAGGTCATCGCAGGATTAGCCGGCTTCACCATTCCAGACGGCAAGAAGTTTCTCATCGTCGAAGAAACCAGCATCGGCAAGGAATACCCCTTCTGCAGCGAGAAGCTCTCTCCCGTTCTCGCCATCTTCAAGTACTCCGGGTGGGAAAACGCCAAGAAGATGGTTACAGAGATCTACAAGGTAGGCGGACGCGGCCATTCTGTAGGCATTTACTCGTTCAATGACAAGCACATTGACGAACTCGCGCGCATGGCACCGGTCAGCCGCATCACCGTTCGCCAGGTACAGTCCCGCGCGAATTCCGGTTCCTTCACCAATGGCATGGCGATGACATCGAGCATGGGTTGCGGCATTTGGGGTGGCAACATCACAAACGAGAACATCACTCTCAAGCACTATATGCAAACCACCTGGGTGACACGTCCGCTGCCGGAGAACCGTCCTTCCGACAAGGAGCTGTTCGGCGACTACTACGAAACGCAGACCTACTAGACCCTTCTGGTCGTACGAAGGTAAGGGCTGGCCACTGGCCAGCCCTTCTGCGTGCAGCATGACGTCACTCGATGTTGGATCACTTGCACCCGGTGCGAGCACCGCAGGTCGCAAGAAAGAGGGCCTGTGCGCACGGCACAGACCCTTGGTGAAGCGACGATTACTTCTTCGCTTAGAAGATGTACTTCAAAGCAAATTGCATGATCCTTTGATCGTTCCCGGCGTTTGCGGTGGCAGTGACTGTGCCGAAATTGGCGCTGGCGGTGTTGGAAGACGTTGGATTTGCAAAGATCGCCTCGTTCGGAACATTAAAGACTTCCCAACGAAACTGCACCTGCTGCCGCTCCGTAATGTGGAAGTTCCGCGTCAGTGCCATATCGAGTTCGTAGCTGCCGGGCCCGAGCAGGCTGAGCGGCCTCGTGAGCGCATAGGTTCCCGTAGCCGGCGAACTGAATGATGCCTTGTTCAGAAGACCCGCAGAGCCAAAGCGCGTCTTGCTGCTGGAGTATGGATTACCGGTGACAGCGAGGTACTGTGTTCCCTCGCCGCTAAGCGCGACATCGGATCCGATTGTCGGCGAGTAGTAGCCTCCCGAACGCGCCGTAAAGATGCTCGCCAGACCCCAACCACCGGCTAAAAGGTCTTCAAAGCGATTTTTCAGTCGTGGAGAGGTCAGGATGAGCGAGAGGTTAGCGACCTGGCGCCGGTCTGAGTCACAGTTGGAATAGCTGGCCGCCCGGTTACCCGGGATCACGTAGGACGGTCCCGTTAGCTCTGTCGTCTCCGCCTCGCTGAGGCAGTGGGCGAAGGTGTAGTTACCCACCATGTTGACGACTTTGCCGCGGTGCTGAACCGAGACAAGCACGCCGTTGTAATTCGCGGAACCGCCATCGTCATACTGACCGATTGTGGAGTAGTACTGACCCTGAGAGTAGTTCTGCAGCGCGAGTACGCGACGGCTGTTGGTGTTGCCTGTCGACGAGCACGCCACTCCCGCCTTCGGAAGCCCCGTAGCAGGGGTAAGAACGCCACAGGATCCTGTAGCACCTGTTGACGTCCCGGGAATGTACACGGCGGCATCAGCCTCATACGAGGTCGGCAGATGAGTCGTTTTGTTACCGAGGTAGGTTGCTGCATACAACCAGGATCCCGCCTGCTTCTGAACGCTGAGGTTCCACTGCTGCAGGTACATAGGTTTCAGGTGGAGCGGCTGGTTGACGTACACACCGGCCAGCGGGAACGGCACGGTCGAGCTGAGTTGGCTAAGACCCGGGAAGGGATTGGCGCCCGTCCCCCCGTAGTTAACCGCCGAGTAAGGACTTGTTACATCGAACGGTCCCGTCAAGGACACAGTCGATCCGTACGGAGCGGAATTGGAGTAGCGCGTATCGAAGAATAGCTGCGGTGCGTCATAGAAGATACCGTATCCCGCGCGGATGGACATGGTGCCGTCCTTGCTCGGATCGAAGATCACGCCGATGCGAGGCTCGAAGATATCCTTCTTGCCAAAGTTATAGGACGTACCGGGAAACCCTGAGTCGCCGGGGAAGGTGAGGCCGGCCGGGGCATTGGTGTACCGGTTCGTCTTCGTTCCCGCCGTGAACGCGGCCATGTCAAAATGCTCTGCGCGTCCCTCTCTGTTCTTGAAGGGTATATATGGTTCGTAGCGCACGCCATAATTCAGCGTAAGGTGCGGTGTCGCTTTAAAGGTGTCCTGTGCATACGCTCCGAAATACTTGCTCTTATCGTCTTCTAGGTCGGCATTACCCTGCTGAAACGTACCCACCTGGCCGGCGACAAAATCCGCGTAGCCAAGAGTGCTGTTGTTCGTGGATACGCCAGAAAAGGTGAACGTGCCGTTCGAAAGCCGATTATTTACCGTGTTTTGATAGCCGTATTGGAATGCGGCGCCGAATGCCATCTGGTGCCGCCCGCGTGAGTAACTCAAGTCGTCACTGAACGTGAAGTCGGCGGTGTTGAAGTAACCCGGATTCTGGCCAAAGGTGAACCCGTTGGTGATCGTGATGCCGACGTATTTACCGAGTGAAGGCAACTGGTAGATGTTGATGCCCACATCGCTCGCATTGAAATAGGGGGGCACCGAACGAAGGCCGAGCGTGCGATTACCCGTAGCGCGAAACGAATTGACCATGTGATCGGTGAGAGTCATCGTGTGGCCGAGTACCAATGACTGATCTTTGTTCTTCTGCACCACGGTGTTGGCCGTGAGCAGATTGCCCGGGATCACATTCGCGGGCAGGTCATAGTTCGCGTAGAAATAACGCGCGAACAGCGTCTGCTTGGAATTTAAAGTGTAGTCCACGCGCGCAGGAATCTCCTGCTGGGTGGAGTTCGCCGAGATCGGCACGGGCAGCAGCGTGCATTCATCACCGGCAGGAGCGATAGGTATCCCTTCGGCGATGATGGCCTTGGCTACCGGGCTGATTGGAACCTTCAGTGTGGCACTCGTCGGAACCGACGTTGGCGTGCCTGCTGTGTAGTTGAAGTAGTTGGCGTTGAGCTTGTTCGCAGTGATGTTGTTACATTTCACTGCATTGGAAAAATCACCGTTTACTTCAGCCTGTGTCGGCAGGTAGACCAGGTTACTGGTTGGGTTCGAACGGATGATCGTGCCCTGGAAGCCGCCGAAGAAGAAGAGCCTGTCCTTTATGATAGGGCCGCCAAGGACGCCCCCAAACTGGTTGCGCTTCAGGCTGTCACGCGGCTTTGCTCCGGTAGAAGGGTTGTAGCTAAAGAAGTTTGCAGCATTGAACATGTAATTACGTACAAACCAGAACGCATCACCATGGAAGCTGTTGGTTCCAGACTTGGTCACGGCGTTCACCGCGGCAGCAGCATGATTGCCATACTGCGCGGGTAACGAGTTCGTCTCAACCTTGAACTCCTGCAGCGCATCGGGGAACGGCAGGGGCAGGTTCAGGTTGTTGAAAATATCGTTATGAAAGCCTCCGTCGAGCGAATACGAGACGCCGTTCGGCAGACCGCCCGCGACCGCGATAGTAACCGTCGGGAAGTTCTTGTTCGAGTTCAAATCGCCTGCTGGAGCAGTCGTGGTCGCGCCGGCCAGAGCAATCAGCTGTGTCGGATCGCGGCCGTTGAGAGGCAGCTCGACGACCTGCTTGTCGTCCACGACCTGGCCGATGCCGTTGCTCTGTGTCTCCACCTGCGCACCGGGCTGCGTCGTTACCATGACCTGTTCGTTCACATTGCCTACCTGGAGCTTAGGATCGAAAGTGGGATTCGAGCCGACCTCCAGCTTGATGCCGGTGAGCACATAGGTAGTGAATCCGGGAGCGGTGACCTCCAGGCGATAGTTGCCAATCGGCAGATCTGGCAGGGTATACGCGCCGGAGTTGCTGGTCGTGATTGTGCGCACCTGGCCGGTGTCGATGTTTGTCATCACAACTTTGGCATCAGGTACTGCCGCGCCCGTTGGATCCTGCACGGTTCCTGTCACCTGGGATGTGTTGAGTGATTGCGCCATGACCGGTGCGCAGCTGACGACGCCTAGTGCACAGGTGATCAGCGATCGGGTGAATCTCATTACTGTTGCCTCCAAATGCTGCGGAAGTACGAAACGCGCGTTGTTGCTGTGGATAGAACGATTCGGTCAGACAGGCCTGCGGCAAAGCTGACAACGTGGGCAGGAATTTGTCAGACGCGGCTGCTTCACAGGCAACAAGCCGGAGTGATCAACCACAAATGCGTGTGTCAGACTCATGGACTCCCTACCTAAACTGGCAAACACTCAGTAGTTCGCAACGCGCACGAAGTATTTGCTTAACCGGACGGGATGCTAGGCTGCACAAATTCGAGGAGTCAATGCACTTACGGTGCTGGCACCGTTCACGCAACGTATCTCCGTTACACCGCGTGCTAGCATCACGGTCGGTAAAGACGGGTTCGTTCTCAAGCCCCGGAACGGCCAAACGCTGAGGAGTGTGTGATGTTCAAAGGCAAGGTGTTATCCCTGACGTTCGTGCTTGCGTTAGCGCTTCCCGTCTTCGGCATGGCACAGGGACCTGCGGCAGACGTAGGCTGTCCAGCGCCGGGCGCTCGCGGCCCGAGACCAGGAGGACCGAGCGGTCCCGGACGAGTGGGCGTCACCCCCGCTGGAGCACGTCCGCAAGGACCACCCGAAGCCGCGGACAGACCCGCTGGGCCGCCCAGAAAGCGCCTGCTGATCTGGGCAGACACGCGCAACGGTATCGCCCAACATGACATTGGTCACGCCATAGCAGTCATCGAAGAACTCGGGTACAAGTCGGGGGCGTATGACACCTGGATTCGAACGGACTCGAACATCATCTCTCGTCGTCCGAAGATGACAACCGGCGAGCCTGCCAGTGGCGGTCCGAGTCTCTGCAACGTGGACGCGATCTTCTTCATGGGCCACCGCGAAATCGAACTCGATGCTCAACAGAAAGCAGACCTGCTCTGGTTCGTTCATGACGCTGGGAAGGGCTTTGTGGCAGCGCACGTGGGTGACACCGCATTTCTGTCGTGGCCCGAGTTCGGCGAGATGCTGGGCGGTCGCTTTGATCAGCATCCTTGGGGCACAGTAGAAGGCTCCGTGATTGTCACCGATCCGAAGTTCCCCGGCATGAGCCAGTTTGGCCCCAGCTTCACCATCAAAGACGAGTTCTATCAGAGCAGCGGATTCTCGCCAGACAAGAGTCGCGTACTCATGCGCCTGGACACAACGAAATTAGATAAGACAAACGCTCGCGGCATGCAGGCGACGGATTATCCCTATGCCATTGCGTGGGCAAAGATGTATGGCAAGGGCCGCGTCTTCTACGCCACCTTCGCGCATGCGCCGTCCACATGGGATAACCCCAAAATCCAAGAGATGTACCTGCAGGCCATCCGCTGGGCGCTGGGCGAAGTGGATGCGGACGTTACTCCAATCCCCGTTCCGCCACCCACGCAGGACGCGCTCCCTCGTTGACCCAAACCGTCTCAGGAAGTCCGCGGAACCATGCGCCGGGAATTCTCTGAAACGCCAGCGGACGCGGGGAGAGATATCCCACTTTGTCTTTGCAAGAGAATCTTAGAGGATCACTGCCGTTCCGAACGACACGGCAGGCACTTCCGATGTTTGTTTTAGTACAGCGAGGTCGACCACGCTTCATGTGAATGGTAAGGTCCGTAGCTGAACTTGAGAGACCTCTGGGAACCAAGATGTTCGCTTCCTCCGTCGAGCTAACTAGCGTTTGAAGCCGCCGCGCAGATGCCGTAATTGGACGGGCAACATAGCTGTACATTCTGACGCCTTCACCATTCCCAGACCGCGCTCCTGAGGTTTGCCTCGACTAAGCATTCTTTCCGACTGCGTTACTCACGCAAGCGGGGCTGATAAGTGGCTGTCACGATTTGCTGACTGCCTGCGCGGACGAGCCGGCTGCTGACGGCTTTGCTAGGATCGGTACTGCTCAGGTTCGTGTTCCTCCCTCATTGGGGTGCTAGTTGCCGCCCATAGCCTTAAAGAAAGCGTTTTGACTTGACTGTTCGCCCAGGCAGAGCGGAACTGTGCATGCGTCAGAGAAAGGCCGCATGCACAGACAGACCGAAGAAGATCAAACCAGCGCCGACATCGCAGCACTGCCGGCTATGAACAAGGCGCAGCTCCTGCAGGTGTGGGAGCGCACGTTCCCGACACCGTCACCCGCGAAGCTGCGGAAAGAGCTGATGGTGCCGATCCTCGCGTACCGGATGCAGGAGGCGGTGCACGGAGGTCTGTCGCGCACGGCGCGCACTCGCCTGCAACGTCTCATCGACGAGCGGCCTACCTCATCGGCTCGTGTCAGAAAAGAACGATCCGCATCGCAACCAGCTTCGAAGCTCATCCGCAGCTGGGGAGGCGAGATCCATGAGGTGCTGATCACACCCGAGGGCTACCTCTACCGCGGTGAGACTTACCGGAAGCTGTCGCCAATCGCGAAGCGGATCACTGGAACCCAGTGGTCCGGTCCTGCCTTCTTCGGTACCCGGACTGCGGAGAAGACGCGATGAACAGCAAGGTAGTGCGTTGCGCTGTCTACACTCGCAAGTCATCGGAAGAAGGCCTCGATCAGAGCTTCAATTCCCTGCACGCTCAGCGCGAGGCATGTGAAGCCTACGTGCTGAGCCAGAAGCATGAAGGCTGGGAGGTCATCCAGGCTGAGTACGACGATGGTGGCTTCTCGGGTGGCAACATGGACCGACCCGGCCTGAAGAAGCTGCTCATGGACATCGCTGCAAGGCGGGTCGATACGGTCGTGGTCTACAAGGTCGACCGGCTCACCCGTTCCCTGGCCGATTTCGCCAAGATCGTGGAGCAGTTCGATGAACAGGGTGTCAGCTTCGTGTCCGTTACGCAGCAGTTCAACACCACCAGCTCTATGGGGCGGCTCACGCTGCGTGCTGCTGCCCTTCGCGCACTTCGAGCGGGAGGTCACAGGCGAGCGTATCCGGGACAAGATCGCTGCTTCGAAGCGCAAGGGCATGTGGATGGGCGGCTCGGAGCCGCTGGGATACGACCTCCACAACCGAACCCTGACAGTCAACGAAGCGGAAGCCGAGCAGGTCCGCACCATCTACGAGACCTATCTGGAGCTGGGCTGCGTGTCCAGGCTGAGGGATCGGCTGGAGGAACTCGGCGTCCGGAGCAAGAGCCGGGTCAGTGGAACCGGTCTAGTCTCTGGCAACGCGGTGTTCTCACGAGGTTCACTGTACGAGATGCTGCAGAACCCGCTGTACCTGGGACAGATCCGGCACAAGAAGCTCACCTTCCCTGGCCAGCACAAGGCCATCCTTAAGAAGGAGCTGTGGGATCGAGTGCAGAAGCGACTTGCGTCCAACCGACCTCCTGATGCCGTACATGGCGGCACGTCCGAGGCAAGTTGGCTGACCGGCCTGCTCTTCGATGCGGACGGGAACCGGTTCACTCCGTCTCACACCACAAAACGCGGCAGACACTACCGCTACTACGTCTCCCTGGCAGCTACTCAGGGGCGTAAGGCTGACGGCAGATCTGCGCCCCGGATGCCGGCGAGGGAGATCGAAGGCATCGTCCTGAAGGAACTCGAAGCGGTTCCGGCTTTACCCCACCGGCTACTGCAGCTCATCTCCGACACTCCGTCCGATCCAGAGGAGATGAATGCCATAGTGCAAGGCGCCAATGCATTCGGCAAACAGCTCGGGCGTCATGAGGCGATGATCAAGGCCGTCACGAAGGTGGTGCTCGGCACGGATGGCGTGACGATCTCCGTGTGTCGACGAACCTTGCGCGAGGTGATCGGCCTTGAACGAGAGGGCTGCGCTGAAGGATGCGTCGAACTCACAGTCGCGATCGATCTGACCCGCGCCCGCGGTGTGCTTCGCTTCAAGGTGGTCGGAGCCGAAGATCAGTCTCTTCAGGAGGCTCCTGCCCTGATCGGCGCGATCGTGAAGAGCCGTGGCTGGCTAGATCGGATTCTTCACGGCGAGGCCACCAGTCAGCGGGATTTCTTGCTGCCCAGGAAGGCTACGACGAGCGGTACGTCAGCCGGCTCCTGCCGCTGGCCTTCTTGTCGCCTGAGATTACAGAGGCCGTGCTCGAAGGCAAGCAGCCGGAGCACTGGAGCCTCGATACCCTACTTGGGAAGGTGCCACTTGACTGGAGGGAGCAAAGGGATCTGCTTAACCCAAGCTGAACAGCTTATTGCCAGTCCCTCGGTGAGTGCATTGGCGATTTTGCGCTCGTCGAGAACCCTCACTGATGAGAAGCGGGTTGATAGGTGCCAACGCACCACGGCGGAGCAGAGGATCACCCCTTCTCGCCATCTTTTAACAAGAACTCGAACGTAAGGAACAAGATTGCTCGTCCCTGCCCTGCACCACTGCCGCTGTCGGCGCGCAGACGATCGCCCGTAGTGTCGACCTGCCTCAGGTGCATATCATCCACGAGACCGGCCTCCGCACTGATGAAGAGGAGCAGGACCGTGCCGAAAGCGCGGAACACGGCCAGAAATGATGAAAGAGCTCTCTGCGGGGCTGAGAAAACTTTCCTAAAAACCACCGGCGTACCAGCAGCAGCCTTGCCATGGGGCCTCCATGCGGAAGAACAACGGACAATCCTCCTAGCTCGGTTGGACCTAACCCGCTGTCACGACCACAGATACTCGCCTGCAGTCACAACGCCTGTGCTAACATTCACGCGAAACAAAAGCGAGGCAATGAATGCGAATGGAGATGCGGGACCTAGTCGTAGTCTTACCGGGCGTCACGGGCAGCATCCTCGCGAAAGATGGAAAAGATGTTTGGGCGCTTTCGAGCTCCGCCCTCACTACTTATCTCCGCAGTTTCGGTGCTTCCTTAGACCAGCTGACGTTGCATTCTGTCGATGACGCAACATTGGATGACCTTGGAGATGGGATTACGGCCACGCAATTGATGCCAGATTCTCAAATCATCCCTGGATTTTGGAAGATTGACGGCTACGGCGTTCTTACTAAACGCCTTCTCAACTCCTTCGAGCTTAATGAGGGACGAAACTTCCTGACCTTTCCCTACGACTGGAGGCGGGACAATCGTGTCTCCGCGCGTAAATTAGCCGCACTTATCGCGACCGCTTTACCCGTTTGGAGAGAAATGTCGGGCAACCAGCAAGCGAAGGTGATCCTGATTGCACATAGTATGGGGGGCATCATTGCCCGTCGTTTTGTAGAAGTTTTGGAAGGCTGGAGGTTGTGTCGCGCTCTTATTACATTTGGCACTCCCTACCGCGGATCGGTAAAGGCTTTGAGCTACCTTTACAACGGATACAAGCTGGGTACCGTGGATCTTTCCCCGCTGTTTCGCTCTTGCGCCTCCGTCTACCAGCTATTACCAACGTATCCGTGCTGCTCATTCAACGACAACGTTTGTCGAGTGAGTGAGTTGCCCCCTGATATTAACTGTGATCTCAATCAGGTTCGGAGTGCACAATCTTTTCACGATTAAACAAACGCAAAAGCTCGCGAGCACTCGCAACTAGAAGCATATCGCGCAAACTACCGCCTGCTCCCCGTCATTGGTTCTAGCCAACCGACGCTGAACTCAGCGCGTCTAGATGTATCAGGGCTCGTGGCCGCTGAGACTCTACCACCCGGTTTAGATGCCCTTATGGCGCATGGCGATGGAACTGTTCCGCTTGCATCTGCCGTTCCATTGGAAGCAAGCGATGACTTCCGGATGCCTTTCTACGCTGAACTTCATGGATCGATCCAGAACAACCGCGCTGTTCTGGATAGCTTAGTTCAATGGCTCCGACAATCTCAAGTTCAACGACTTAACAACTTACGTTTGCAACCCGAACAAGACCAGCCATCCTCAGATACCCACCCCTTCATTTGTCTTCACCTAGAGGACTGCTATCGCGTAGACGAGTCGATTCCGCTTCGGGTCGAAACCAGCCGAGCCTTGGAGACAACAGAAAAGATCAGCGTAGTCTTGTATTCGCTCCAGGGCCAAGCGGTCGTAATGCGCAGAGACTGCGACCTGAATAACGGATCGTGGACATGCGAGATTCCTCCTCTCATGCCAGGTTGCTACCGAGCGCAGGTACAGAGCCGAGGAGAAACAAACGGTGTACCCCTTCCTTCTGTAACTGACATCTTTATGGTGATTTGAACTGAGAGGAGTTTCGTGCATTGGAGATAACGGCTTCAACTGACGTTCTTGAAGGGGCACGTAAGATCCTCAACGGATGTTTGTCAGCCCGCTCTGGAGACAGCGTCGCGCTGTTTTACGATGGTACAACTCGAGATGTCGCAAAAGTTATTCGCTCAGCGGCCAGAGAACTCGATCTAACACTCGTCGAGCGTTTCGTCTCTGTCGGCGACCAGATCAGATCTAAAGGCAAACCTTACCCAGAAGATCTCGAGGCAATGAACGCGGCGCGAGCAATCTTGACGTGTATATCCAACAATCCGCGATCCACGAAATACCGTCGCGGCCTTGTAAAGAATGGAACCAACTTCGACAATTCACATCCCTGGTGCAAACCTTGAGCTTCTTGCCCAGGCGTCCAAGATCGATTTTGGCGAAGCTGTTGCGCGTTGTGATGATTTGGCAGTTGCGCTGGCACGCTCAAAGCAGGGACTGCTCCGGACATTTGATTTTGATAGCTCAGGTAATCACGTCAGGGAACATATCCTTCATTTCACTCTTGCAGATGGCCGCCTTCCGATTACAAGTACCGGCATCATTCCACGTGGCACTTGGGGCAATATTCCTGGCGGAGAGACGTTCATTGCACCCGAAGAGGGTAGTTGCCATGGATCATATGCTCTTAATGGCTCTTTCCTGAACACAGTCATTCCGCGTGAAAACAGCATCCATCTGAAGTTTGACAATGGGAAGCTTGTCTCTTATGAGGGCAGCGGCCACGCGCATACATCTTTCCACAAACTACTTGACTGGGCAAAGTCAAACGGAGGATCTGAGTATAACCAGCTTGCAGAGTTGGGGATCGGCGTCAATTCTGGCATCTCTAAACTTACTGGCCGACCGTTGTTAGATGAGAAATGCGTAGGGACCGCGCACATTGCAATTGGAGACAACACCAGGTATGGCGGGGACAATGAGTCAGGGATACACGAAGATCTAATTACCTGGAAACCAACCCTTGAGCTCGATGGCCAACCGATCCTAGAATCCGGCAACGATGTACTGGATCTAGCGCATTGGCGCGAATCAATCTATGACCCCAGGATAACAAATCAAGGCTGGACATCCGACCTCTATCTGCACATAGGAGCGACGGCCGAGTCACACAACGGCACTACTCTGGTGTTGAAGCAAGAGGTGGCAGCAGGTCGTATTTGCCGTTACACGATCGGTGATAAAACATCCAGTCCCGTACTATCGGCTCTCTACCGCATGCTGCCCAACAGCTTATTTGCCATTCAGAAGCGGGCACAAGAGACCCTAGGCCTAGCACCGGATATCACCAGCCGAGGGATGGTGATACTGGAGGCACATGGATTAGTTCGCGTACAAAGGCGGCGCGATTAACTTATGGACCACTCAACGGACTTCTGGCCTCCTGGCGCATTTATAAAACACCTAGCCAGTCGGTTAGGGATCACCAAGCGGCGTACTGACGCCTCAAGTGAAGATTGGGACATCCACACCCTGGATCTGTCAGTGCTGAAGCTAAACGTGGGATTCTACACTCAGTTTATAGTGCCCCACCGCTTCTCGGCGTACAAGAATATACCAGCTTCCCAAGTAGAACCACTGTTGCCTCGACTGCACGAGCATGTCAGAGCCGCCAACGGTTCATTTGTTGTCGTAGTCGTTGGTGGAACAATACACGATGAGGCTGAACTCATCCAACCTTTCGGTAAAAGATCCATCGCTATTATTTCCCGACCAAGTATCGAGGCGGTAATGAACTCGACCAACAATGACCGCGCTCTGAACAAACTCTCCGAACCGCTGGTCAGATACTTGGGTAGAGCAATGTTATCTCCGTACCGGCCTGGAAAACCGGCTCATGCAGGCAGATTTTTCGGGCGGCTTGAAGCGCTCACTCAAGCCACTTCCGGCGGAAAGATGGGTGGGAACTTTACGATAATGGGAAATCGGAGGATAGGAAAGACATCCTTACTTCGGGAGATCAAGGCGCGGCTGCTTAGGGATAATGCAAAGTTGAAAACAGCAGACATATACGGGAACAATTTTCATTCAGCTCTTGAGGTAGTCAAGGAGATCCTGGTTCATTTGCGTCCTGATCTGGCAAAGCGGCTTGAGATTGAACCACAGCTTGCTGACAATTTACCGGCACACATTAGCTTCCTTCCTGAGCGCCAAAATGAGGATGTTGCAGTCTTCATAGACGAACTCGATCACATACTGGAATTTGATGCTAAAGAGAACTACAAGTTGTTAAATTTGCTCAGAGCCACGTTTGAACACGAGCGATGTCGGATCTTTTTCGCGGGCTTTCGGCGGGTGATGGAAGCAAAAAACCATTTGGAAACACCTCTTTACAACTTCACACAACCGCTCCCACTGACAAGTCTCACGAAGACTGAGACACATGACATGATAACGGCCCCATTTTCGCGACTGGGAGTACCCGTGTCGCCGGGCCTGCCAGAAGCTATCATGCACGAAACCAGTGGACATCCTGAATTAGTGCAGATGTTCTGCGCTAAAGTAGTTGAGTATTTTGAAATCCATGGCCACCCTCCAGCTGCAGTTGAGGTTATCGCGACAATTGTTGAGGATAACGTCTTTCGTCAGACAGTTTACTTGGCCTTCATAAAGAATACGAATCCGATCGAGCAGTTGGCGTGCTTTGCACTTATGAGCAAGGCAGCTATCAGCAGTGAAGACTTTAGTCTCTTCCAGTTCACGATGCAGGATATTGACGCCGTCATGAAGGAGCATGGGATGAACCTGCGCCTAGATGAACTTCATCTTCTCACTGAGAATCTCAGAATTGGTGGTGTAATCGGACAGATTCAGGGAGTTCGTTCGCGGGCTTTCCGGTTTGCGGTACCGCGACTCGCCGAATACTGCATCGCTGACGATCTTGATTTCTCAATTCTAAAGACAAAGGAAGAGTTGGCTACGACACCCGGGGTGGTAACCGTACTCATGGATGCAGAGAAAGGCTTTGATGATCTCTCAGAATCCGGGACCTATTAGGCATCCTGCTCTCAATTGGGCTGCCGGGATCCTTCGGCAGGAAGAGTTAAGGAGATCCGATGTTACGATTGCGATTCTCGGTCCGCCGGGAAGCGGCAAATCTGAGCTACTACGAGGGCTGCTGACGACGACTGCGACCCTGGCTCCTGATGAGGAGCGCAGATCTAGTAATATTGATCTTTACGACCTCGACATTGGCTCTGAAGCGACCATGTTTGGAGATCTTGCGATGCGATTGGAGCAGGCGCTCCGAGATGCCCATCTACCGGTCGTCACGTCATCGGAAGTGGTTGACCTGAAGCATCGTTTTGACGATCTCATCTTGAATGCAGTACGGGGATCGGACGGCCGTCTTCTTCTAGCGTTCGATCATTTTGAGGCACTCCCTCGGCGCTTGGCCATCGCTCTTTCTCAGAGGTTGCGCTCTTTAAGAGAAGAATTTGATGACCTTAGTGATCTCGGTCTTATTGTGGCAGGAACGATCAGTCTAAGCGACTTGACGGCAACAAGCCGACAAGTCGCTGGAACGGGGCCGTCTGAGAAGTCGGCTTTTAGCACCGCTAGAGTTCTACAGTTGCCTAGACAAGATGAGACCTCAACCCGGCAGTCGATTACAGAAGCGCTGAGGGACAGCGGTGTGAGTGATCCTACCGACCAAGTGGTAGAACTTCTGACGCAAGAAACGTGGGGCGAGCCATGCTTTTTAGCCGCAATCCTTCAACGGATTAGTGATGAAGCCACGGAGTTGGACCACAAGCTGCTTAAGGAGTCGATCTCCGCCATAGATTCGTTTGAGATTCCACATCTGCGCCATGCAATCCTTCACCTGCTATTCAACCCGGACCTGAGTGAGATTGTGCGAAACGTCTTAGCAGGAAAGAGAGTTCCACGTCGGGGGAGGTCCGTGGACATTGATGAGTTTCACCTAACAGGTGTTGTCGTTCTTGCACAAAACACATTGTCACCTACATACAGTATTCGCAACGGAATGGTAGCAAGACTTGCCAAGCAGTTCCTTTTGGGGTCCGAGTTGGGCACAGGTGAGTCCCGGCTTATGGAGGAGCTGGCCCAAGTCAAGAGAGCACAGCAGGCGATAGCTTCGTCAAGGTCGTTGAGTGAGTGTATGTCGCTCCTTCAGCAAACGTGGCAGACGCTCATGAGCAACGAAACGCCGAGCCTTTTCATGTCGGTCTCATCGCTCGACCTTACAAATCAGACGTTGCTCCCATTTGCGGATGAGAGTGAGGTTCCTTATTGCGTGGAGCGAGCAGTGGCAGCGATCCATCAAGAGAAGAGAACGGTAGTCGAGATAGACGAGAACTGGATCACTGTAGCGGTTCCGCTACATGGTACTCAGAGCTTCGTATGTTCACTTACCGCAACTGTTCCAAAGGGCCAAGCCGCAGTAACCGAATATGGCTCTCGTCACTGGAAGGCGTTTGTACGCAACAGTGAACCAGCTCTCGTAAGGCTAGCCCTTGCGGACGTCATCAAGCGGGGATGGTCAACACGCTCGTCCGAAAGCTCCTCTATACCAGAGACTCTCGGAAAATCAACTGCTCAGCTCTACTTCAATATCAAGAGTCAGGAGGCTTTGATCTTTCGCCCCGGGGAGGTACAACAGATCAAAGGTATGTTTGATGAGCAGTGGGCCGAGCGTGTTCAAGAAAGAGATCGGGAGCTTGTTCGAGCCGGGATGGAGAAGAGGAGTTTCGAGCTGTCCGTTGAACGGGCTGGGGCCGAGGTCACCGTGGTTATGCGGAACCTAAGCGAGGTTATTCGCGCGCTTCTTGACGATGCAGAATCGTACAACTGGGTTATAGTGTCTCCCATCGAGGGATTGCGGCTCCCGTTGGAACTGTTGCATAAAGACGGCGACACTACACCTCTGCTGCTTAAGACGGGAGTATCCCGTCGAGTTCAGGGATTCACTGTGCCTGCGGCGTTGAGACGCCCCTTTCCGGCTTTGCTTCAGAGGCTCATCGAATCTGATCAACCGATACGTTTGTTGCTGGTTGGAGCGGATGGAAGCGGGCACTTGAAAGTTGAGCTAGAGATGTCTCGGGTTAGACGGAGATTCGAAAGCGGTGCTGCTGGTTTGCGGCTCAAGTGTGAGGTCATCGAAATAAAACCAGAAGAGGCGTCGTCCGACCGAGTGCGGGCGGAGTTAGCTTATGGCTTGGTTCACGTGTTCCATTTCTGCGGACATGGCTACCAAGAAGGCGGAGAAACTGGAATCGTGCTCAACGCGAATGGCTTAGATGAGCGTGTATCGAGTGGGCAACTAAAATCATGGATGATCGAGAAGGGGCTTTGGCTTGCGTACTTCAGTGCTTGTCAGACAGCGTCTTTGTCTAGTGATTCGGCCCTTTTGTCGACAGGGCTCGTGGAGGATCTGCTTGCAGCAGGTATCCCAAACGTCGTTGGCTTTCGCTGGGCAGTAAGCTCAAGAAGCGCAATGGTCTTAGCTGAGGAGTTCTACCGAGTACTCTTTGAGTCTCCTAGAGGAAGTGATCCCGCCAATGCCATGCTACATGCTCGTCGTTCAGCCAAAGGGCTACCTGGAGTTAGCGACGCCTGGGCCTCGTCGGTTCTTGTAACACAATGTCCACGCTAGAGGCTCGATGATCTCGGTAGAAACCCAAAAACGTTAGGGTGACGTGTGCGTTGTAGCGCCGTCTTGTGCTCCCAAGGCTTTCTGAACGTGAACCGTTCCTACAATCCACGATCTTTGCTGGCGTGGCTTCCATTTGTATGAAGAGAACCGATGTTTGGCAGTAGGATTGTTGGGTTCTTGTCAACCGGCCTCTGTCGACAAGGTGGATGGCGTCTCTTGACATCTTTCCGATGCTCCTACGATCGTCCGGCAACACTTGTCAAGGAGATTGTGGATCCCGTGAGATTCGAGTGTCTTCTCCAGTCTGCGGATTGATCGATTGGCTTCGCCGCTAAGCCACAGAGAGAGCGATAGCGGAGTCCGAGTCGTCAAGCGGTGCGTCAGCGGATGGTGGAAGTACCTGAAGAAGGGTGAAGATCGTCTCTCGTCGTGAGATCGTGGCCTTGCCTAAAGCTGCGATGAGCAGGCATTGCTTTTCATAGAGAGATTGCTGTCAGGTCCTCAGGTCCCCGAGGGGCGCCGTTATCTACAGCAAGCTCCTGCTCCATTGCTAACGACAAGTTGGCTTGTCGTCAGCGGATCTGCGAGGGCGTTCTCGATCGGCGAGAACAGGCCGATGCACTCGTTGAGTTCTCCATGAGCGCATCGGGGATTTAACACACATGCGGAATCACTTTGGCGAATCGCGTGTCTAGTAGCACATTGCAACGGGACGAGACTAGTTGATTTCCGTCCGTCGCCCCGGGGGCGGCTACACTCTAGGAATCAGCCGATTCAGCTAAAAGTTACGGCTCATCGGAAGCCCAAGGGGCGGGAAGGTGAACTGAATATGAGTACAGCCAAACACCACTTGAGTGGAACCATAAGCAGGCTTATCCTGACCTCCTGCACACCCGTCCTTTGTGCAGGCCTTGCCTCGGCCCAATCGACACTGGCTTTACCACCCGCAAGAGACGCTCAGACATTGCATTACGATTCTGGCCCTCTGCAGTTCGGAAAGCTCCGTCTGCCGACTTCCGGAGAGCGAGTCCCCGTGGTCATCGTCGTCCACGGAGGTTGTTGGGCAGATCATCTGCCCGGCGATCATCCACCACCGGATTACTCACTCATGGAGCCTCTTTCTTTGGCTCTCACGAGCGGGGCGTTGCAACGCTCATCCGCATAGGTCAAGCAGTCGCACTATCCGTTCGAGCGAACAGGCTTGTGCTCCAGTGCAATCTGCATTCCCGGTCACTGAGGTCTGCCTTCAAAAGATCCAGCCCTTAGCGCTCATAAACGCTGACCTGCACCGTATTAAGACACATCGTCGCGATCCGCTCGTCTAGTGCAAAGGCGGTGTGCAGACACAAAGACCTATTCGAAGGTCTCGTTGTGACGTCTTTCCGAGGCGAGTTCTTTGCGTCTTTCGTCATTCAACACACGCTCCAATTCACTTCGCCGAAATCTCGCGAATGCGGCGAGTTCGACATCTGGATGGGCCTCGAACTCATCAAGAAGCTGAACATTAGCTTCCCATATTGCTACTCTCGACCCAGACCAGGTCATCGGTACGAAATGATCAATGTAGTGCTTCATAACCTCAACTCTGTTCGGCGCGCGGTCTAGCAGTGCCAGCGCGACCGACTTCCATTGTGGCTTGTCGGAGTTTCGGGGCTTGGTAAAGGGGACCATACTTGCCGCGATCAAAGGGTATCGGACGGTGCTGACTTCATCGCACCATGCAAGCAGTGTCGTCTCCGGAACGCAATCAAGAGGAGAGCCCAATAAGTCATCATGGTCGAAGAAACCTCTCATTCCACTCCGCTCGTCCTGTTGTTCCGGAGCGAACAGGTCATTGAGCGCAATGACAGGCTGCGCTGTGAAGATGGCGCTGAGTATCCGGTTTTCTCCTATAAAGTCGAGGTTGAAGTTTGCGCGGGCCTCTCGTATACGGGGTAGGAGTCTCTGAACCGCAGGAATTGCCTCGTCAGTGCTCAAACACGCCTCAATAATCTCTCCAAGCGCGTAGCCATCGTGATTCAACTTGCGTTCAAAGGTGCAGGCTTCAGCGACAATTCTTCCAGCGGCAATGAGGTCCAGCGAAAGCGCCTTTTCATTCTGACGCTCCTGCACAATTCGCATGTGAATGCTGTCAACAGCAACATCGAAGCCGTCTTTAAGGCTCAAGAGTAGCGGAATCAGCTGCAGAATTGACGAATCTTCGAGCTTTTGGGTCCAGCCGATCCCTCTATAACGGATAGAGCACGAAGTCAGCCTCCAGTTTCGGTGTCTGCAAGACGACCAAGCTGGAGCCTGCAGAGCGCTGGACTGGGCTAGGGTGACCGGCGGGAGAGAACTGATGATTCGGATGGAACGGCAAATAGCAGAACGGGATGCGGGCGTTTAACGGCCGCACCGGACAGCAGCGCCCCATGTCGTCTCAAGAGTGTATGCTTCAGCACAAGCTCGAACCGCTGCAACAAGAAGCTCAGCTCGTCCAACAGATCCTCGGGGATTTGCAAAGCCGAGGGCTCGCAACTCTGCAGAAGATTGACCATGCTTTTCCTCAGCAAGTGATGACAAACTCCGGAATCTCTTTCCTACACTTTGTGCTTTTACCAGAGGAACTGACATGACCAGATCACTCGTTGCTATAACGAGACCCTGACCTTGATCTTCACGGTTCGGCTGGAAGCCCGTGCGCGGATGCGCGACTTCTTTTGCTCGCATTCGCAACCCAACCCCCGCCGCGCCTACATTGAAGCGTTTCGGCAGTTCTCCGCCTCTGTCCTGAGCACGGCATTCTGGACCTCGCCAGGGCGAGCCGGTGAATGTCGCGGCCCTCCTGGAGCTGCACTTGAAGACACAATCCAAGCCGACGGGGAAGGTGATTCGCCGCCAGGCGCTTGCGGCCGGGATCAAGACCGCGGTCGGCTGCCATACCTTCCGTGCCACTGAGATCATGGCCTACCTCGAGAACGGCGGCCGGCTGGAGATCGCGCAGCAGATGGCCGAGCATGAGTCTTCCAAGACGACCGGGCTTTATGACCGACGGAGCGGCGACGAGATGCCGCTTGACGAGGTCGAGCGCGTCGTGATCTGAGGCACTACATCAGGTCCTACATCGCATATTAGCTCTCCTGATTGTCAAGCCTCAAATATTGAATAGACGACGTCGCAGCCATAGACCTGATCGGGTATGTCAGGGAACTTTTGCTTAAGCGGCTTGATCCAGCCATTCGCAATTTCCGGTGCTGATGGATGTGCGGCCCTGAACCCGTCGTAAACCCGTTTGCTGATCAAGATTGATGGCGTCGCCTCTTTCAGAATTACCATTTCCGTTTCGACGCTGAAAGAGTGAAACAAGGGATCATTGTGCGGCATGGTGCCGGAGGTATTGCGCGGCCCGAACTGTTTTACGAATTCACTTGGCGCGAGCTTTCGATACGTTAGGCCACCTAGAAGGTTGGCACGGAAAGCGGCATTCACCCATGTCATCTCAAACATTTCAGCCGCTTTGTTCGCTGCATCGGTGAGCTTAGAGGCCACGTTTGCGGGCCTGCCGAGCCAGACCAGAGATCGATAGCTTTGCTGCTGCGATCCGTGCCGGCGTACACCAGTCTTTGTTGCCATCATGCTTCCATAATCGACTCCTATGCCGAAACTAACTTCGCCATGTGTGAAGTGTCGATTGATGACGTGTTGGCACACGCTGTTTATCAAAATTGCGGTGTAAAAGGCGTTTACGTAACAGTCTTTTCGATCAAACAGGATCATCACGCGATCGCCGATGATGCCTCGAACCTCTCCCCCAAATTCGACCGCACAACGCGTCATCGCTCGAATAAATGCGGAGTAAAGCTTCGCGACCGTATGCGGATGGTGCTTTAGGCTGAGCTGCGTCGACCGACGCATATCCACATAAAGCACAGTCGTTGCTACAACCTTTACACCCTGTGTTTTCGTGTCGAGATTTGAAACGTGATTGCACCGTCTGCTGAGTGGGGCACTGTTGTCGTCTCCGTCACAGAGATAGAGAACGAGGTGTTCAGTATGGTGGACACTTCATCGCTTACGTCGGCCTTGAAAGCGGGGATGTTCATATGGCTCCCTTCACCGCTACGAGGACCATGCCCAAGGCTGCTGCAAGGAGGCAGAGTGCAGCCGCGATCACCAGACCGATGCCCCACGCAAACAGGTTCATCTTCCGCGAAGTGATGGAGCTGTTTACGCTGATTTGCACGATGAGATCATGCAGGTATTCTTTGCGGAACTCACTGCTGTCAGGAAGGTAGCGGCACGGCAATTCCAGCTCCAATGTCTTTGCTGTCATGCTTGCAATGTCCCCAAAAAAGAGCAGGTTCTTTGCGTGTGGACCAGCCCGCTTGCCGCCAATGAATGCGGGAATCTTCAGTCTCGGAAAGAAAGAGTAAGCGGCGAGAACGGCCGCGCATAGAGCGAGTACCAAAGTTGCTGGCACAACCCAATCGAAAATACCAGGCAGAGTGCGATCACTTAATTCGATGTTGATTGCGGCAAGAGCCCACGCTGAAGACAGCGCAAGCAGCGCAGCATTTTTTGCCTCAGCGAACTTGAGAAAGTCGATCACCCGCTGTAGATCAGCGATGAGAATTTTCTCGTATGCTTCTCCTGGTTCAAACACCCGGCGGTCCTCTGCTAGTCAGATTAGAGCGGAATCCATGCTCGAAACAGTCTTTTCTGAGACGAGGCCTATTCAGGCATGCCGCCCGCGTGGGCAGTGCGAATCCCCGGCTGTCAGGCATACTCAGCAGCACACGAATGAGCAGCAGTCAGACGCATCGCCGCTTCCTGAATGGCTTTGTGGTCGCGGAGATTGCCCTAACGCTTGCACTCCTCACCTCGCAGGGCTCATGATGCGCTCCATGATTGCGGTGCAGCGTGTCGCCATTGTCTGTCCGCCTGATCACACGCTCATGATGCGTGTGCCGCTCGCGCCGAAACGCTAACCGAACATCGAGCATAAGGCCCGCTTCTTTCGCCAGCTGCTCGATGAGCTAAGTCATGTACTAAGCGTGAGTGCCGTCACACTAGATGCGGAGTTGCCGTTGCTGTGGGGATCTGGGAGCCAGACTCAAGTTAGCGGCAAGCCTGTGTCGCGCAGGGATTGCAGCAGTCTGCATATGGTGACGCCGTCTTACGCGGCAAGGGCTGGTCTGCGCATTCGAGAAGGCCACTTTATTGATGATCGCGAAGTTTCGTCCGGGGCAGCGGAGAAGTGAGGTCTTGAAAGCCGAGAGAGCATTTCTTGCCGCTGGACTTTAAGAATCTCAATCAAGAATACCCGCTGTTTGCGGGGCTTCCGGGCCATTTCAGAGCCAGAGAAGTTGTAAGGAAGACTGCGTGGCGGAGAGTGGGGGATTCGAACCCCCGATAGAGCTTTTGACCCTATAACGGTTTAGCAAACCGCCGCCTTCAGCCACTCGGCCAACTCTCCGCGGCGCCCCGGCGTTGCGCGCGAAGGGCGCACCGCTGCAGAGCAGGCTCGATTATAGCGTGACGATCTTTGGCGCTGAAACACAAAAGGTGTGACGGCAGCCACGGGGCACGGCTGCTGCTGCCGCGGCCTGCGGGACGTCACCGCTCGCGCCTCGGCACTGACGAGCCTCTGCTCGGCTCCTCACTGGTTGCTCTGCTACAGTCACTCACACATCCTCATGCAGCTCACCTCTCCAGCCGCACCAGGGAAACGCGTGCGCAAGCTGCGCCTGCTGCCGCTGCTTGCGGCGACGTACTTCATGGTGTCAGGCGGCCCGTACGGACTGGAGGACATCATCGGTGCGGCGGGCTATGGTATCGCGCTGCTCATCCTGTTCGTGCTGCCCTTTATCTGGAGCCTGCCGACCGCGCTGATGATCGGCGAGTTGGCCGCCAGCGTGCCGGAGGAGGGTGGCTTTTACGCGTGGGTGCGGCGCGCGATGGGGCCGTTCTGGGGATTTCAGGAAGCGTGGCTGTCACTCGCCGCCTCCGTCTTTGACATGGCAATTTATCCCACCATCGCCGTGGACTATCTGGGCCACATCAATCCTTCGTATACCGCGGGACACCGAGGGCTGCTGATCGAGATCGCCATCGTCGTCGCAGCATCGCTTTGGAACCTGCGCGGGGCGGCCTCGGTCGGCGAGGGTTCGGTCGGCATCTGGCTGGTGGCGCTCAGCCCGTTCGCCCTGCTGGTCGTGTTCGCGGTCATGAAGGGCATGCACACGCCGCACGCGTCCATGCGACCGCCAGGCCGTCTGCAACTCTCGGCCGCGCTGCTGGTTGCCATGTGGAACTACATGGGGTGGGACAACGCATCGACCATCGCCAGCGAGGTTGAAAATCCGCAGCGAACCTATCCGCGTGTCATGCTGCTGGCGGCCCTGATGACGATGTTGACCTACCTTGTGCCTACGGCCGCAGTGGCATGGGCGGGCATCGATGCGGGACGTTTTTCTACCGGCGCATGGGTTGACGCGGCGCGGCTGCTGGGTGGAGCGGGGCTGGCGATCGCAGTCATGCTGACCGGCTCCATTGACTCGTCCAGCAGCTTCAATGCGCTGACGCTGTCGTACACCCGGCTGCCGTACGCGATGGCCTGCGATGGCCTGCTGCCCGCCGTGTTCACCAAGCGGAACTCGCGCAACGTGCCGTGGGTCGCCCTGCTGGCATGCGCCACGTGCTGGGCGCTGGCGCTTGGCCTCAGCTTTGAGCGGCTCATCAGCATCGACGTTCTGCTGTGGGGCATGTCGCTGATCCTGGAGTTTGCCGCGCTTGTCATACTGCGCAAACGCGAGCCGGACCTGGCAAGGCCGTTTCGTGTGCCCGGACCGCAATGGGTCGCCGTCATGCTGGGCTCGGGACCTGTGGCGCTGACGATCTTCGCCCTCTTCGCCGCACGCGACGAGCACGTCGGGCGCATCCCGGCTTCGTTGTTTGCATTGGGAGTGGCGGCGCTTGGGCCATTGCTCTACCTCGTAGCCGCACGAACGGTGCGGGAGCGAGCTCAGAAATAGCGTGTCTCATCGCTCGGAGACCGAGCTCGTCAAAGCGGCTTAGCCGCCGAGATTGCTATCGGGGTGGCTAACGCCACGGTCTACTGCGCTCACGAGCGATCTCAGCGGCTAAGCCGCGCTTATCCAAGACCATGCGATCGAAGCTCGGGCGGCATGCCTCCATCGATGGGCAATCATGCACCCGAACGCGACACCTCTGTCAGCAGCTTCTCCGCGGCCAAAATGTCGCCATCAAACAACGGATTCCGCAGACTGTGCCTGTAGACCAGGACTGCCGCAACGGCGAATGGCAGCATGAGCGCCGGTGCCAGCATCGGGTGTCCCACGTACAACGCGCCCCCCACGATCATGACACCCAGCAGCACGGCACTGCCGATGACGGCGAGCAACTGCCATCCCCCACCACGCTGCGAACCACGTCGGCGAATCGAGGTCGCATCGTCCACGGTGCGTTTGGGCGAGCGAAGCGAGCGCTCGTTGCAGACCGCAAAACAAAGCGCCACGTAGCACGTCGCCCAGCACAGCGTGAACAGGACAGGAGCCCACAGGAAGCGGCGGCTGATCGCATGCACCAGCACCGCCGCCGCCGCCAGCTGCACGGTATACAGCGTGGCGGCAAACAGATTCTTGCCTGCAAGCACCGTCCGCAGCGGCAGCGGGATCAGCAGCCACAACTGCGCTCCAGGGCCATCCGAGCCGAACGAGTTTCCGCAGCGAAGCGTCATGCCCACATAGGCCGCGGCCATCGGCAGCACCCAGCCACCCTGCCGCGTCGCCGCCATGCGCATCCCCAGCAGCATCACCAGCAGCAGCGGCGCGATCACCTGGTACATGGCCGCGCCGCTGTGCTTCAGGCGCGCCCACTCCATCTGCGCGATCAGCAGCGCGGGCCGCTCGACCGAGTTCCCACGGTCCGTCCTGATGCGGCGCGCGGCAAGGTGCTTTGGCGTCGAGCTGGCCGCGAACTCCTGCACGTTGTCGCCGAGAAAGGCACGGCGCAACCCGACCGTCAGCGCTGCTCCGGGTACAACCGCCCACAGCACAAGGCCAAGGGCGCGCAACGGAGCATCCGGGCCGCGCAGCAGCGTGTGCACCGCAAGATACGGCGGTGTCAGGTGCAGCACGAGGTACACCTGCGGAGGGATCGGCAGGCGATGCAGCACCCGCACCACGTCCCTGCTCATCGTCTGCAACAGGCGCGGCAGCAACCCGACGAGCGAAAACACGATCAGCACCAGTTCGCGCGTACGCCGCTTTGCAAGCAGCCGGCCAAGCCAGAGATACACCACGCGCGACAGCAGCAGGTTGATCGCAAAGAACAGGAACACCACCAGCGCCGGGACCAACACGCCCGCACCCGCTGCAACCAGACCGATGAAAATGCCCAGGCAGCCCCAGGCACCGATGATGGTTAACGCCTCAAGCGCACCCGCCGACAGCCACAGCAGGATGTAGGTCCGCAGCCGCAACGGGAAGCGATGCAGCTCCACCTCAACGCCGTTGGGCACGGTGCCGCGCACCATTGAGAAGCTCTGCCACGCAATCAGCACTACCGTGAACAACCTCGTCAGCAGCGACGGGCTGTGCGTATAGCCGAAATACGCCGCAGCGCCGCAACCGCCTCCCACGCCGATCGCGAACACAAACACGAGAAACCGGCCCACCAGGTACAGCACGAACGAGATCTTCGCGTCGGTGTTGCGCATGTTGCGCATGAAGATGCGCCACCGCATCTCGAGCAGCGCCGCCATCTGGTCGCGTTCGCGCGGCACAGCGACCGGCCCGGCCATCATGCCAGCCATGACAGCTCCCTGGTTTCCGTGCGGCCGCCGCCGACGATGCGCAGAAAAATCTGCTCCAGCGTCAGCCGCTCGCCGCCAAACCGCTCGTCGCTGTCATGCGCCACACCCGCGCGCAGTTCCTCGAGCGAGCCCTGCGCCACCAGCGATCCCCTGTCGATGATCGCCACGTGCGAGCACAGCGCCTCGACGATCTCAAGCACGTGCGTCGTTAGAAAGATGGTGACGCCACGCTCGGTCATGCGCAGCAGCATCGCCTTCAGTGTGCCCGCTGCAATTGCGTCAACGCCCTCGAACGGCTCATCCAGAAACAGGATGCGCGGCGTATGAATGACTGCAGCGGCCAGTGCCAGCTTGCGCTGCATGCCGTGCGAGTAGTCGGTGACCAGCTTCTTCGGCTCGTTCCCCAGGTCCATCAGGCCCAGCAGTTCATCGGCACGCTCTTCGGCGGTGGCGCGCGGCAGCCCGTACATCCGCGCGACAAAGCGCAGGTACTCAAACCCGGTCAACCTGCCCATCAACGCCATGCCCTCGGGCACCACGCCGATGGCCTGCTTCGCCTGCAGTGAATGCGTCGCCATGTCCAGACCGCTGATCTCAACCGAGCCGGAGGTCGGTGCCAGCAGGCCTGTCAGCATCTTGATGGTGGTGGATTTGCCCGCGCCATTCGGCCCCAGGAAGCCGAAAAACCGCCCCGGCTCTACCGACAGGTTCACATCGTGGACAGCATCCACGCTTCCAAAGCGGCGGGTCAGGCCGCGCGTCAGCACAGCAGGTGTGGGCATGCGGGAATGATAACGGTACCCGGACCGCGACTTTGGACAAACAATCCGAAGAAACTCACGACGAGCGACATCGCGGGCGATATCCCTGCCCTTACAATGAAGGCTCTTCCACTGGAACATGCATCAGCGCACTGCCAGGACATGAAGTGGCGGCGCAATCCATGCCCCGCATGGCCTGCGGTTACGGCGAGTACTCCTCCGTTATGCCGCTGCGGTTCTCTCTCTGCTGGAAGTGTCGCCGACATCTATGCCTCGCTGCGATAGCGGCCACGGCAGTCCTTGCGGCCAGTCTTCCCATTGCGGCACAGACGGGCACCCTGACAGCGGATGTAGCTGTCACCAGCGTGCACCCGGCGACCAACTACGGCGCGCTCAGCAACCTTTACGTCAGCGGTACCAGCACGACGCTGCTTCGATTTGACCTGGGAGCGCTGCCCCCTGCCGCCAACGCTGCCGACGTCACCCGCGCAACCCTGCGGCTGTTCGTTAACCGGATCAACACACCCGGCATCATCACCGTTTCCGCAGTAGGGGCAGCGTGGAACGAGAACGCCGTCACCGCGCAGACGCTGCCCGTCACCGGCAATGCGGTCGAGGTCTTTCCTGTAACCGACGAAGGCCAGTACGTCACGGTAGACGTCACATCGCTGGTCCAGGCCTGGCTGACCACGCCGGCAAAGAACTTCGGCCTGGCGTTGAGCACGTTGGCGGCAGACGCGGTCTTCGACAGCAAAGAAAACGACACCACGGCCCATCCCGCGCAGCTTGATATCGCCCTCAGCAGCGGCGCGGCGGGACCCATCGGGCCAGTCGGCCCACAGGGGCCGAAGGGTGACACCGGCGCGGCAGGTCCGCAAGGCCTCGCCGGACCGCAGGGTCAGCCGGGCAACACCGGACCGCAGGGCCCGCAAGGCGTACAAGGGCCAAAGGGCGATCCCGGCACAGGATCGGGCCTGCAGTTCGAGGGCACCTACAGCCCGGCAACCACCTACGCCAGGAACAACGTCATCAGCTACGCGAACGCCGCGTGGGTTTCGCTGGTTGACGGCAACTACAACAACACTCCAGCAACCACCAGCACCTACTGGAGCATCCTCGTCCCTTCACCAACCTATTCCGGTACAACCACCGGCACGGGAACAACCACGCCCGCCGCGAATGGCTTGGCGTACGCAGGCGTCTACAGCTCCACCACCAATTACGCCACCAACCAGGTGGTCACGTGGCAGAGCGCCGCATGGGTCTCGTTGATCGATGCAAACCATGGCAACACACCCGATCAATCGCCCGCGGACTGGGCAGTGCTGGTGCCCGCATCCACCAACCCGGCCAGCATCACGACGCTGATCAACGGCCTGCTCTACCAGGGCGCATACGCCTCCAGCACCAATTACGCGACCAACTATGTGGTCAGCTGGCAGAACGCCGCATGGGTCTCGCTGCATAACAGCAACCACGGCAACACGCCCGACCAATCCCCGACCGACTGGGCCGTCCTGGTGCCTGCCGCCATCGGCCTGACCGGCGCAACCGGCCCCAAAGGAGACACCGGCGCGACCGGCCCGCAGGGCGAGCGCGGCTACACAGGAGCCACCGGGCCGCAGGGCGATCCAGGTGCGACCGGCGCGATGGGACCGCCTGGTTTCACCTACCAGGGCGCTTACGCGTCAACCACCAACTACGCGCTGGGAGACGTGGTGCTGTGGCAGGGCGGCTCGTGGGCGTCGCTACACGCGGCCAATCACGGCAACACGCCCGACGCCTCCCCGCTCGAATGGGGAACGCTCACCACCCGCGGCCTGACCGGTGACACCGGCGCAACCGGCGCGCAGGGGCCCATCGGACTTCAAGGCCCCGCAGGTCAGGTGGGAGCAGCAGGCCCACAGGGGCCAACCGGCCCGCAGGGCTCGCCCGGGCCGCAAGGCGCTGCCGGCCGCGACGGCGCGCAGGGTGTGCAGGGCGACACCGGCCCCGTCGGTCCGCAGGGGGTTCCCGGCCCGGTCGGACTTACCTGGCAGGGGACCTACAACTCTGTCACGAACTACGCCACCAACGACGCGGTCACATGGCAGAACCAGAGTTGGCTGTCGCTGCACAACACCAACCACGGCAATACACCCGACGCGTCCCCCGCTGACTGGACGTTGCTGGCCGCCCAGGGCGGCACGGGCTCGCAAGGTCCGCAGGGACCCCAGGGACCGCAGGGCGTCGCCGGAACTACCGGCGCGCAGGGCCCCAGGGGCGACACGGGAGTTCCGGGCACCACAGGCGCGACCGGCTCACCCGGTCTGCAATACCAGGGCAACTACGCCAGCACCACGAACTACGCGCTGAACGATGCGGTCACCTATAGCGGCGGCACCTGGATCTCGCTGGCGGCGGCAAACCACGGCAACACGCCCGACGCGTCGCCCACCTGGTGGAACCAGATCGCCGCTCCCGGCGCGATCGGCCCACCCGGTCCGCAGGGCACACAGGGAGTCGCAGGGCCTCAAGGCCTCGCCGGTGTCCAGGGCCTCGTGGGTCCGGACGGGCCGCAAGGTCCTCCCGTCAGCTTTCGTGGTGGCTGGCTCGCAACCAGTACCTACACCGTCGGCGACGCAGTCTTCTACAACGGCTCAGCCTACATCGCAACCGCCGCCGTCAACGGCAATCCACCGGGAGTGTCGCCCGCCTGGTCGCTGCTGGTGCAACAGGGATCAGTCGGCGCGACAGGCCCGCAAGGTCTACAAGGTCCGCAAGGCCCCGCAGGTGCGACCGGCCTCACAGGCCCGCAGGGCGCGGCCGGACCTGCCGGTTTGACGTGGCGCGGCACCTACAACCCGCAGACCGGCTACAGCACGGGAGACGCCGTCGCCTACAGCGGCGCCAGCTATGTCTCGCTGGCAGACACCAACAGCGGCAACCCGCCATACTCATCCGCGCAGTGGTCGCTGCTGGCTGCCGCCGGACAAGCAGGCATCAACGGAACGAATGGCGCAACAGGTGCAACGGGCGCGAACGGCAAAGACGGCGCAGCGGCCACGGTCCAGATCGCCTCCGTCACAACGGGAGCGCCCGGCACCGCCGCTGCTGTCCAGAACGTCGGAACGGCGAACGCAGCCGTGCTGACGTTCACCCTGCCGCAAGGGGCAACAGGCACACCCGGCACGCCAGGCCTCACCTACCAGGGCACATGGTCACCAGGCACCGGCTATGCCAGGAACGACGTGGTCTACCGCAGCGGTTCGTCGTACGTATCGCAGACCAGCGCCAACACCTCAGACCCGGTGGTCTCGGTGGCCAGCAACACTGGCAGTTGGCAACTGCTCGCCGCTCAAGGCGACCCCGGCCCTGCATCCGTGTCCATCGGAACTGTAAGCTCGGGCAGCACCGCGACGGTCACCAACACCGGCACGCAGAACGCCGCCGTGTTGAACTTCACCCTGCCGCGTGGAGCGACCGGCGCCACCGGTCCCGCCGGCATGACCTACCGGGGCACATGGACTGCATCGCTCCCCTACAGCGCGAACGATGCAGTCACCTATGCCAACTCCTCCTACATCGCGCTGACCGCAAGCACGGGCGTACAGCCCACGGGAGTGTCAGGCAGCACGACTGCGTGGGCACTGCTTGCCGCGCAAGGTTCGCAGGGACCCGCAGGCGCCACCGGCCAGACGGGACCCACGGGAGCAACGCCCACCATCACCATCAACAGCACGACTACCGGTGCTCCCGGCACAAATGCATCCGTTACCAACTCGGGCACACCGACCGCGGTGCAATTGAACTTCGTCATCCCGCAGGGTGCGGCGGGCACCGGCGGCAGCGGCTCCGGTTCCGGCGTCTTCACCACGGTTCATACCGTTGCTGCAATGAATGCGGGCCTGCAGGTCTACAGTCCATTGGTTGACGGCCACAGCGCGGGCGATGCCTTCAACGTGCTTGCCTATCTGCCGTCAACCTGCAAGCTGACTACAGTGCTGGTTTATAACGCGTCAGGCACTGACGCTAAGTTCGAGATCCACACCGGCACGCCCGGCAACATGACCGTCACCGCAGCGGGCACCTGCACGGTCAAGGCAAACAGCGCGACCACCTGCACTGGTCCCGGAACCCTCGGCAGCAATAACTTCGTCTCATTCGGAATAACAAGCGAAATTGCAGCGACCACTTATCTCTACACTCAATTCGCGTGCAGTTAAAAGTGTTGAACTAGAGCGCACACGACATCATAATTTCCATGTCACGTTATATTCCCCGCTTTTAAGTTGTGATACCCACACCCGCTACAACCCTCAACTCTATTTACGTCTCCTAGCTCTCGTTGGCGGCGAATGGCAGCCAATCCAGCGCCAAAGGTACCACGTACATACACCAGTACATGGACTTGCTCAAGGGGAGAAAACAGTGCAAGAGACGTTGAACAAATTCGCATCATTTGGTCTATCGAGGCGAGGTTTCCTCGCCGGCGCTGGCGCCGCAACTGCAGCTACGCTTGTGGGCTGCGGTAACAGCTCTCCAGTCTCAACCGCACCCGTTGCCCCCACCGCACCAACCATCGGCGACACCGACATTCTTAACTTTGCTCTGAACCTTGAGTATCTCGAGACAGAGTTCTATCTGCGCGCTGCAACCGGCAGCGGCCTGACAGCTGCAGATGGCGGCGGAGCTGCCGTGACCGTACCTGCAACAACAAAGGTCACGTTTTCCAACACCTTCTTCCAGCAGCTTGCGTTTGAGCTTGCACAGACCGAGCTGCAGCATGTGCGTGCGCTTCGCGCCACCATCACTGCTCTTGGCGGCACGCCCATTGCAGCGCCCGCGCTCGATTACACCGATGCATTCAACGCCGTTGCGTTCCAGGCCGGTCTTACCAGCTTCAATCCCTTTGCCAGCGACTACAGCTTTCTGATCGGCGCGCTTGCGTTTGAAGAAGTCGGCGTCAGCGCCTACACCGGCGCGGCCCACCTCATCAGCGCACAGGCCGTTCTCGATGCAGCCGCAGGCATCCAGGCAGCAGAGGCTTACCACGCTGGCGCGATCCGCACCATCCTCGCAGGCAACGCGCTCGCGACCGGCAGCAGCACGTACCTGACGGACTACAACAGCATCCTGCAGGTCTTCAACAAGCTCGACCCGAACGGCAACACCACGCTGCTGACGGCCGGCAGCGCGACCACGCCGTCCACAGTGGTGTCAGCGAACAGCAGCGGCATTGCCTTTGCGCGTACCACCGACGAAGTGCTGCACATTGCTTATGCCACGCTCCCCGGCACGTACACCGCTTCCGGTGGCTTCTTTCCGAGCGGCTTGAACGGCACCATCAAGCAGCCCACCACCTAAGTCACCAGAAGAAGATCAGAAGCCGACGGAGAGATACACATGGCAACGCTTGAAACACAGAAACTCGATTCCATCATCGCCAGCCGCCGTTCCCTGCTGATGGGCGCCGGCGCACTGGCCGCGACCGCCCTCGTAAGCGGCACCAAAGAGGCCGCCGCGGCGGTTCCCACATCCTTTAACGATTTCGACATCCTCAACTTCGCTCTGAACCTGGAATATCTCGAAGCGAATTTCTACACCATCGCCACCGAAGGTGTAACTGCAGACAAGTCCACCATGGGCGGCGCGATCACACTGCCCTCCGGCAGCGGCACGGTCACCTTCCGTGCAGGTGCAAAGACTACCTTCTCGAACGCTTCCGTCTCGGCCTATGCGCTGGAAACAGCATTGGAAGAGCGTAAGCACGTTACCTTCCTGCAGAACGCCATCACCACCAACAAGGGCACCGCGGTAGCGCAGCCGAACATCAACCTGCAGTCAAGCTTCACGACGCTGGGCGGCCTGCTGGGTGTGCCGACGTTCGATCCCTTCACCACCGACCTGAACTTCCTGCTGGGCGCTTACATCTTTGAGGATGTGGGTGTCACCGCGTACCACGGCGGCGCTCTCTACATCACCAACAAGGGAGCGAACGGCGGTCTGGATGTTCTGACACCCGCAGCCGGCATTCACGCGGTTGAGGCCTATCACGCCGGCCTTGTACGCACCACGCTGGCACTGGCAGACGCAGGCCTGGTTTCGCTGGGAACCGGCAATCCCGGTTCGGCAGCCAACGGGCAGCCGAGCGCCATCGCCCTCACGGCGGCCATCTCGAACCTGCGCGCCACGCTGGACGGAACCGTCGGACAGGCACCCGCCTCAACCGACACCGTCGGCCTCACCGGCCAGGACGACTTCGGCCTCACCACCTACTCAGTGCCTCTCAACGGCACAGGCGGCACGGCCTCGCGCATCATGGACCAGGGCCGCACGACCTCGCCCTTCTACAGCAACTTCATTGGCTTCCACCGCACGTTCCAGCAGGTGCTGAACATCGTGTACGGCAGCGCGAGCGGCAAGAACGCGAACAGCTTCTTTCCCAACGGACTGAACGGCAACATCAACTAACACCACCGCAGCCGCTTTACCAGGAAGGGCAGCTCAACAGAGCTGCCCTTTCATTTTTCAGGAACATGCTGCTCTTACAGCGGCTGCACGTCCGATGCCTGCCAGCCCTTGGGTCCCTTGATAACGTTGAACTGAACCTGCTGCCCTTCCTGCAGGCTCTTAAAACCGTTCGCGTTGATCGCGGAATAGTGGACGAAAACGTCCTCGCCATTCTCGCGGCTCACAAATCCGAATCCCTTTGCGTCGTTGAACCACTTGACCGTTCCCTGCTCCATAAGTCCCGCCCTTTTCCCTGTGAAATCTGCCGTTGTAGACGAGGGTGCAACCACCTGGGAGGGTAGTGAGTACCAACTTGTCTCAAACGATGCGGACAGACTAGCACAAAGTCATCCGCGCAAGGCAAGCCGGTGGACGGAATAACCCATCAACTTTGTACGATTTTCAGTCGATCGCGCACAATCGACTCTGCCCGTTGCAGCACTTCCGGTAGAGAAAGCGTTGTCGTGTCCAGCAGCAACGCATCGTCCGCGGGCTTTAACGGGCTCTGTTCGCGCGTGCGGTCGCGGCTGTCCCGGTCACGCATCTCGTTGACCACGGCCTCCAGCGACTCGCCCGCAGGCTGCTGCGCAAACCGCCGGTCGCCGCGTGCCTCGACCGACGCATCCAGGAACAGCTTCACCGCCGCCTGCGGGAAAACAACTGTGCCGATGTCGCGCCCCTCCATGACCACGCCCGATGGCGAAGCCAGTCCCATCGACCGCTGCGCATGCACCATCCACTCGCGCACCGGCGCATGCACCGACACGCGTGATGCCGCCGCGGTGACTTCGGGCGTGCGCAGATCGCCCGTGACAACGTTGCCATCAAGCAGCACGCGATTGCCGTCTTCGTTCGGCTCCAGTCGAATCTCGGTTGTTGCCGTCAGCGCCAGCACTGCCTCGCCATCATCGACTGCCGTGCCGGTGCGAAGAGCTTTCAGCGCGAGCGCGCGATACATCGCACCGGTCTCAAGGTTCATGAGGTCGAAACACCGCGCAAGGTGGGCAGCCACCGTACTTTTGCCCGCGCCTGCCGGGCCGTCAATGGCCACCACAAAGCCCTGCCGCTGACCGTTCTGCTTGGAATCCATAGCTCTATTCTGCCGTAACCGTCAGGCTAAATAAGAGTCCCGGTAAAAACGAAAGGGCAGCCGGTGAGGGCTGCCCTTGCTTGTCTGCTCCCTGCCTTATTCGGGACGACGCTTGGGAGCGCCGCCACGTCCGGGGCCTGACCCCGGGCCGCGTCGCGCCGGCGAAAAGCCAGGCCGGCCGAAACCACCCGGCGCACCACTCCGGTCGCGCCCGAAGCCCGAGCCGCCAAACTTCGCGCCACCCGGCCCAGCCGACTTCGAAGCCGACTGGAAGGGCCTGCCGCCACCCTCACGCGGCGTAAACGGACGACGCTCGCCACCTTCACGCGGCGTAAACGGACGATCCCCCCGAGGTGCAAACGGCTTGCGCTCTCCACCTTCGCGCGGCGTAAACGGACGACGCTCGCCATCGCCACGCGGCGTAAACGGACGATCCCCACGAGGTGCAAACGGCCTGCGCTCGCCACCTTCGCGCGGCGTAAACGGACGACGCTCACCATCACCACGCGGGGTGAACGGACGGCGCTCACCATCGCCACGCGGCGTGAACGGACGATCCACGCGGTGCAAACGGCTTGCGCTCGCCACCTTCACGAGGAGTAAACGGACGGCGCTCACCATCACCACGCGGTGTAAACGGACGATCCCCACGAGGTGCAAACGGCTTGCGCTCTCCACCTTCGCGCGGAGAGAACGGACGACGCTCGCCATCACCACGCGGTGTAAACGGACGATCCCCACGCGGAGCAAACGGTTTGCGCTCGCCACCTTCACGAGGAGTAAACGGTCGACGCTCACCATCACCACGCGGCGTAAACGGACGATCCCCACGCGGAGCAAACGGCTTGCGCTCGCCACCACCTTCACGAGGCGTAAACGGTCGACGCTCACCATCACCACGCGGTGTAAACGGACGATCCCCACGCGGTGCAAACGGCCTGCGCTCTCCACCACCTTCACGCGGTGTAAACGGACGATCCCCACGCGGTGCAAACGGCCTGCGCTCTCCACCACCTTCACGAGGCGTAAACGGTCGACGCTCACCATCGCCACGCGGTGTAAACGGACGATCCCCACGCGGTGCAAACGGCCTGCGCTCACCGCCCTCGCGAGGCGTAAAGGGCTTGCGCTCGCCGCCTTCCTGATCCCACGGCCGCGCAAATTCGTTGCGCGGACTCGCGGGCGCACCCGCGTCCTCACGACGCACAAACGGACGGCGCTCGCGGTCGTCACGACCAGCAGAACCACCCGGGCGAGATGCACCGAAACCGCCGGTGCGACGCGGCGGCGCAAAGCCACCTTCGCGACGCGTGCCGCCAAAACCACCGGTGCGAGGCCCTGAAGACCGTGGCCCGCCGGGACGCCCGCCACGTTCACCCTCGGCGCGTGCGCCTGCAGGCTTGCGAACGGGATAGCTGCTCTTGCGCTCCTCGCCGCCCTCGGTTCCGAAGCGCTTCGCACGCTCTTCGATCATGTGGCGGCGGTCATCATCCTCATAGCGCGAACGCGGTTGCGCTGCGGGTGAGGCAACCGTCTCATCCGCGGCAAGGTCATCGAGTGCACCCGGCAGAAACAGCAGCGTCTTGCCGTCCACGACGACAGAATCAAGCTGACGCGATGCAGCCAGTCCGCCCACCACCTCACGCACGCGCGAACGGGCTGCCAGCGGCGACAGGAACACTTCCATCTCTTCGCTGCTCGCGGCAACCGCCTGCGAAAGATACAGCGAAAGCAGCGCAGAAAGCGCCGTGGGCTGGCCCGCGTTCGCACCCGCCTTCAGATGACGAACAAAGCGGCCGGTGAGCAGTTCCCACTTGGTGGGAGCGCCACCGGCGTCCGGCACAGGGATCACGCGCTGAATGGCCCAGAGCTCGCTCAACGCGCGCAGCACGGCCGAGTCGTTCACGCCCTGGCCAAGCTCGCTCGTCAATTCATGCGGCGCCAGCGCACCCTTTTCCTTCAGCGCCTCGTAGACCTTCACTGCCAGCGGAGACACGCGCATCGAGCCGGTCTGCGAAGGCTCCTGCTTCCAGCCCTTGTCGCCGCGCAGCGTGTACACAAACGAAAACGCCTGGGCCGAGCAGACGAAATCCGGCTCGCCCGTGGTCGATCCAAGCAGGTTGAGCGGTACCGCCGATCCCTCCGCAACCATGCGCGCGAGGGTACGGTTGACGGTCTCTTTCTCTTCCGCCGAGAAGCCGTTGATCGCCTCAGGTGCGGGCGCTGCTTCAACGGCAGGCTGCGCTTCGGCAAGGTCGTTCGGCACGGGATCTCCCGCAGCGTGGATCGTGTCGATCTCCGCAATCTCGTCGCCCTCATCCTCCGCGAACTCATCATCGTCCGACAGCATGACTTCATCGTCCGAAGCCTCGGGAGTTACAGGCTCTTCGTCCTCGGCATCTTCGCCTTCTTCATCGTCGAGCTCTTCGTCCTCATCTTCATCGAGCTCTTCATCGAAATCTTCGTCCTCGCCGCCCTCTTCGGGCTCTTCGTCCTCGACTTCGACCGCATACGATTCTTCGCCGCTGGTGACGCGGGCTGCGGCGGCGACCCAGCCAGTTTCAGGCCGTCCGAGGATCGCCTCGGCAAAGCTTGGCTGCGGTGCCGCGGCAAACTGTGCGTGCGGGTAGTAGGGCACAAGGCCGGCCGCGTCGAGCCATGCGCGGGCGTCGTCCATGATGCGCAGCGCGTCGCCGTCCTGGTGCCACAGCAGGGTGCGTGTCCGTTTCAATTGATTGGGTGTGATGGTGCTCTGGGTCGATGCCATGATCTGCCTTTAGTTGGCGCTGTTGTGCAGCGGTAAGCGCCCTGTATGCGCAAGGCCAGCACAGCGCGGTGACGACCCGCGCTGCTGCCTGCGTCCTGTGTTGGATGTATGTGGGACCGGCAATGGCCAGGGCCAAATGTCCGATCTCTGCGAAGCCTGTCGTCCGCTTCGTTTCTAGAGGAACCACGTGGTTCGTAGAAGAAGGCAGTGGGAGCATCGGCGCAGGGTGGGGCTAAATGCGCTGAAACGCTCGCTGGATCTCCTTATGAGCATACCGCAACGCGATAGGCCGCCCGTGAGGACATGCCATGGGATTCTCGGTTTTGCCCAATTCGTCCAGCAGCCACTGCATTTTGCTCATTTCCAGCGGCATGTTGATCTTTACCGCCGCGTGGCACGCGATGCTCGCAGCAATCCGGCGGCGGCGCGCGTCCATGTTGTCGGCCTGGGCGGCATCGTCGTCCACCTGCAGCAGCTCGGCGAGAGTCAGTTCCAGCTCGCGGCCTTCCAGGCCCACGGGTGCGGCTTTCACCGCCAGCGTGCGCGGCCCAAACGGCTCGGCTTCAAAGCCATTGCGCTCGAGTTCGTCAGACATGTGGGCAAAGTTCGCCATCTGCGCCGGCACCAGGTCGATCAGCAGCGGCATCAGCAGACGCTGCCGCTGCACGCGCTCAGTCTGCCGCTCGCGCAGCACCTTCTCGAACAGCACACGCTCATGCGCCACGTGCTGATCGATGATCCACAAACCCTCTTCATTCACCGCCAGAATGAACGAGTTCTGCAACTGTCCCACAGGCCGCAGACCCCCAAGCCCGGCCAGGTTCGCCGTGTCCTCGATGCGATCGCCGGCAGGCGCACGCTGCGGCGCTCCAGCCGGCAGATGCGTCGCCGCGTGCATGTCGGGCAAGGCGGACTCGCCATCCATGTGGGTGCCCCACCGTTGCGAAGCTAGGGTGGGGTCCCGGACATCCGCCTGGGTGCCCCACTCCTGTGCGGCATCATCGCCCATGAGTGGGATTCCCTCAGAAAACGCCAAACGTCCAGAGACCGGCGGCAAAGGCCGCTCCGTCAGCGAAAACGAAGCAACATCGCTTGCATCCACGGGATCGCTGACGCGAAAGCGCTCGCGCTCACCGGCTGACATCGCCTCATACACCTGGTGCTCGCTCCACGGCGCGTCGCTGCCGGGCCCCGGTTCGCGCAACACAGGATCAAGCTCAAACCCCTCGCCGCCGTTCAGCAGGTTGTTACCCGCGCGCGGCGATACGGGAGCTGAAATCGCCGAGAGAAAGCTCGCCGCGGGCCGCGCTTTTATGACCGTGTTGCGCACGGTATCGCGGACAAAGTCATGCACAAAGCTCGACTGCCGAAAACGCACCTCCGTCTTCGCCGGGTGGACATTCACATCGACCTCTGCCGCAGGCATCTCCAGAAACAGCAACACCACCGGGAACGAGGTGGGCGGCAGGATGTTGCGATACGCCTCGGTAAGAGCGTGCAGGATCAGGCGGTCGCGTACCTGCCGTCCGTTCACGAAGACGTAGATCGATCCACGATTCAGCTTCTGCAGCTCGGGCTTCGATACAAAGCCGCGCACACGCAGAAAGCCTGGCTCAGGCGCCTCGTAATCTGCCTCGCGACGCCAAGGCGGAGGCTCTGGCAGACCCGCCCGCGCAAAGTCCATCTCGGCCGCGCACGGCAGCATGTCGCGCGAGACATCGCCACCAAGTATCTGGAAGACACGCTCCGCTGCATCGCGGACGGCGGGCGCAACCAGCAGCGCCTGCGTGGCGGTATGCAGCTCAAAATGCTTCGTGGGATGGGCCAGCGCATAGTGCGTCACCAGCGCGGCCACGTGCGACAACTCTGTCGGCTCCGACTTGAGAAACTTCTTACGCGCAGGCACGTTGAAGAACAGGTCGCGGATCGCGATGGTTGTGCCCACAGCCGCACCCACGTCTTCGACCCGGGTCATCTTGCCGCCATGGATCTCGATGCGCGTACCCACCGCATCCTCCTCCGCGCGCGTGTCGAGCTCCACCCGCGCGACGGACGCAATCGATGGCAACGCCTCTCCGCGAAACCCCAAAGTGGAGATATGCAACAGGTCGTCGGCCGAGCGCAGCTTGCTGGTGGCGTGCCGTTCGAACGCCAGCATCGCGTCATCTCGGCCCATGCCGCTGCCGTTGTCCACGATGCGGATCAGCTTGCGGCCGCCGCCCTCGACCTCGATCCGTATGCGCGTGGCGCCCGCATCCACAGCGTTCTCCAGCAATTCCTTCACAACAGACGCGGGTCGTTCGACGACCTCACCCGCGGCAATCTGGTTCGCGACCTGGTCGGAAAGTACGCGAATGCGGCCCATCGCTCGATTCTACCGGCCATCCGCTTGCGGCGAGTTAGGCATCGAACAGAGCGATCAGCAAGCAATCAGGCACCTGGAGATCCATGAATGGCAGATCACGCGAATGTGTCGTCTCAAAAATCAGGCGCCTTCAGCAAGGCGTACTGCCTGCTCCTCGTGGGGCTTGTCATCCTGGTGCTCGGCGCGTTCCTCTTCTTCGCGGCCACGCGGCAGTCGCACTCCATGCCATCGCCGGCTGGAACGCAGAAGGGCATGGTCACGCTCAGCCACGCGATGACGGCCGCCTAGGCTAGACTGCCCGGCATGAAGCACCGCACACTCCTTGCGATCGCAGCCATGCAGGCGGCACTGGTGCTGACTGGCGGTGCGCGCGGCCAGCAGGGTGGCGATTGGAAGCTGGTGTGGAGCGACGAGTTCAACGGCCCCGCCGGCTCTGCGCCCGACCCGAAGTTCTGGGCCTTTGACAGCGGCCTGCCGCCCGACACGGGCCAGGCCTACAACTGCGATCGCATCGAGACCACGAACGGCTGCGACCCGGCGCATCCCAACGTGTATCTCGACGGCAGATGGCCACCTCGTGTTCGTCGCGCGGCACGCAGACGGCGCTCCCAACAGGATGACGACCGGCCGCATCCGCACTGCAGCGCAGGGCGACCGGCAGATGCTGTTCAGCACGCAATACGGCCGCATTGAAGCCCGCATGACACTGCCGGCAGGCCCGGGTAACCAGGGCGCATGGCCGGCGTTCTGGATGCTGGGCGATGACATCGCGCAGGTAGGCTGGCCGCGCTCCGGCGAAGTCGACATCATGGAATACATCGGCGCGCGCAATCCCACGCAGATCTACGGCACGCTGCATGAACCCGGCCATCCGCACACCGGCATCGGCGTCCGCGCCAACGCGCGGGACTGGAACGTGGCGGACTGGGCCGGGCCGCACACCTACGGCATCCTGTGGACGCCGGATGAGTTCACCTTTTACATCGATGACCCGACGCACATCTATGGAACGGTCGCGCGCGAAAGCATCTTCCATACAGCGGCAGACGAGGCGGGCGCGAAGCAGCCGGCATGGCCCTTCCAGCACCCGTTCTTCCTCATTCTCGACCTGAACGTTGGGGGCAACTTCCCCGGCCCGGTCGACGAAACCACGACATTGCCGATAACCATGACCGTGGATTACGTGCGCGTCTATCAACGTGCAACCGCAGCCAGGTAGACGCAGCGGGCTAAGCCGCGTCGAGCTTCTTCGTCACAAGCTCATTCAGCAGCCCGGGATTTGCCTGGCCCTTGGACAGCCGCATCACCTGCCCCACGAAGAACGCAGCGACGGTCTTCTTGCCGCCCTTGTACTGCTCTACCTGCTTTGGATTGGCTGCGATCACCTCGTCGATCATGGTTTCGATCGCGCCGGTGTCGCTGATCTGCTGCGGCTTCTCGCGCTCGTAAACCGCTGCAAAATCCTCGTTCTTTTCGAACGCGATATCAAAAAGACCCTTGAGTTGCTTGCTTGAGAGCTTGCCCTCTTCCAGCAGGTCTGCCGCCTGAACGATGCCCTGCATCGATACGGGAGACTGCGACAGCTCAAGCCCGGCAGCGTTCAAGCGGCCAGTCAGCTCACCCAGCAGCAGGCTCGCAACACGCTTGGCGCTCTTCGCGGTCTTTGCCGCCGCTTCAAAGGTGTCGGCAAAGCTGCGCGTGTTGGCGATCGTTGCCGCATCCTGCGCGGACAGGTCATAGTCCTGCACCATGCGGGCGCGGCGCGCCTCGGGCAATTCGGGCAGGGCGCGAAGGATGTCCGCTTTCCACGCGGCATCGACAACCAGCGCAGGCAGATCGGGCTCGGGGAAGTACCGGTAATCATGCGCGGCTTCCTTGCTGCGCATGCTGTACGTCCGACCCTCGGCGGAGTTATACAGGCGCGACTCCTGCACCACGCGGTTGCCACTCTCGACAACGTCGATCTGCCGCTCAATCTCGTAGTGAATCGCGTCGCGGATGAAGCGGAAGCTGTTGACGTTTTTGACCTCAGCCTTGGTGCCGTACTCGCTCGCCGTCTTCAACATGACGGACACGTTGGCATCGCAGCGCAGCGAACCCTCTTCCATGTTGCAGTCGCTCACGCCGGTGTACAGCAGGATTTCCTTGAGCTTCGTCAGGTACTCGTAGGCCTCTTCCGGCGTGCGCAGATCGGGTTCGCTGACGATCTCGACCAGAGGCGTGCCGCAGCGGTTCAGGTCGATGTACGTGCTCTTCGCCGAGTCGGCAAAGCCATCATGGACGCTCTTGCCCGCATCCTCTTCCATGTGCAGCCGCGTGATGCCGATGCGCCGCGTGCCGCCCTTGCCATCGCTCACCTCAAGCCAGCCGTTCTCGGCCAGCGGCTTGTCGAACTGCGAGATCTGGTAGCCCTTGGGCGAGTCCGGATAGAAGTAGTTTTTGCGCGCGAAGATGCTCTGCTCGTTCACCGTGCAATGCAGCGCAGTCGACGCCAGTACAGCGAACTCCACCGCCTGGCGATTCAGCACAGGCAGCGCTCCCGGCAGCCCAAGGCACACCGGGCAGCAGTGCGTATTCGGCTCGCCGCCGTAACGGTTGATGCAGCCGCAAAACGCCTTCGTCTGCGTCAGCAGTTGCACGTGCACTTCAAGCCCGATGACGGGCTGGTACTTGGAAAGAACATCTATCTTCGGGTCAAGGAGTGTAGTCATGAAGGTTTCTCAAGCAAGCTGATGCTCCGGATTCCGCTGTTCTTCGTGAGAAGGATGCCAGAACCGGGGATTTCTGTTTCACTTACGCTTTCGTCTACCCAGGCTGCCTGGCTGATAAACAAGGAGCAGTCATCAGCATCATCCGAGTAGTACCCCAGTACGCCGATGACACTGCGGTCTCCATCAAGCTCAACCTGCACGATCTGATCCTTTGTTGCTACCTGTTCGAAGATGTCATTCCAGATCGAGTGCCGGGTAGTTCGCTGTGTCAGCTTCGATAGCCGAAAGATTAGGTGTCCATCGAAATTGATGTATGCAGTCGCGAGCACGCTGGTTCCAATCGTCAAAATCGCGAGGAGCCAAATTCGTTGAGAGGACCACGTTATGTAAGCGTTCGTTGATCCTTGGCCGGAAACCGCAAAAGGCAGCGTACCGCCCGTAAGCAGAACAAAGCTGACGTACACCACAAAGCTGTAGAGACAGGCACTTATTACCCTCTGGAAATCAGTCTGCTTGCTGCGGAGTGAGAGGGTTTCAACAATGGCAGACGCCGCGAATCCGGGCAACAGGATCAGAAGAATCTGTAGAGCCACGATACTCGCCGGGGCCAATTACTTACCTTTATTCGGAGAGGGAATCTTTACTGGCCGAGGACGAGCGACAGTTGCCTTCGGAAGACCCTTCGAACCTCGGTCCTCATACCAAACGCCATCTTTGTAACTGCTCTGTTTCGCAAACGGCATGTTCGTTCCCCAAAGCAATTATAGGGCTGAGATAGCCGCACGTCAGCCGATCGCCTTGACCTCGATGCGCCGGTACCAAATCTCGGCAAACTCGATCTCGATGGCGATCTTGCCGCGTGTCAGCGGAATGAAGCTGCCGGGATTGGCCGGGTCGGGCTGCTGCAGGTTGGTGACCACGTTGACGCAGCGGCCGTTCACGATCTGGGCCGCGCGGTCGCCCTGGAAGATGACCTCGACCGTGTTCCAACCGTCGAGCATCTCGAAGTTGCCGTCCTTGATCATGCGGCCGGTCACCGGTTCTGATGCCGGCGGCTTGCCCGACGGCGGCGGGAAGCCATGCTCTCGCGTGATGTTGAGACCGAACAGGCCGTTGTTGTGCGCCGTCTGGATGCCCCGAATGCCGTCCACCAGGAAGAAGTCGCCCACGTCGCCCTCCTCGATCTGGCACTCGACGCAGCGCGGAAAGACTTTGTCCGCGCCGACCACGCCGTACAGCAGGCCGTTGTCGCGCTTGGAGATGGCGCGCTGGCCGAACTGCGCCTGTCCCCACCGGTACTCCACGCGAATACGAACGTCGCCAAACTCCTCGTTGGTGGCGAGATAGCCCGACTCGTAGTTCTCGCCGTTCATCTCGTTGCCCAGGATGTGGAGCATCTCGTCTTCCATGGTGACCATGCGCTTCTGCTCGGCCACGCCGCGCCCGCTTTTCTGCAGCACGGTGTACCAGCCGGAGAGATCGCGCCCGTTCAGCAGCGACACCCAGCCATCGGCGCCGGCAGGCGGCAACGCACTTTTCGCCTGGCCCCGACCCGAGCGCGGCAGCAACACCGGCGCGGCGGCCAGCGCGGCTCCCGAAGCAAGAAAACGTCTGCGGTCCATCCGTGCCTCCCGCCGAAGACCAACGAGTCACTTCGGCACGGAGCAGCATACCGGATATCCCCGGCGATACGCATCCTGCCGTGAATGGGAATCCGTTGCAGCTGAGGTGTCAATTCCCTTGCATATCCCGTCCCGTTCAATTACTACTCGCATATTCCGACTCCCCTGACCGGCGGTGAAAGCCGCGGCTCTCGCATGCGAGGCTCTTTGTGCCACTTTTCTGCTTTGCCGCTTTTCCGCTTCGCGCTGCCTTCTCGACGGCGATCCTTACGTTAGCTGCCCTGACCCCGAACGCCTATGCGAAGGACCAGGTACCCGACTGGGTAAAGACTGCGCCTCCGCACCTTCTGGGCGCGGAGGTAAAAAACGCCGACGCGATCGTCCTGCTGGAAGACACCACGTACACCGTCCTGCCCGACGGCACGATGGTCGAACACGTCCGCAAGGTGGTGCGTATTCTGCGACCCCAGGGCCGGCGGTATGGGCGCATGTATGCCAGCTACAACACCGGATCAAAGCTTCGCTACATGCACCTGTGGAGCATTGGCCCGGACGGGCACGAGTATGTCGTCAAAGACGGCGAGCTGACCGACAACGGCAGCAGCGAAGGGTTTGAGCTGTACAGCGATGAGCGGGTCCGCGGAGGCTCACCACCAGCGATGGATACGGGCGCAATCGCCGCCATGGAGTATGAGCGTCAGTCGCGGCCCTACTCCAACGACATCATCTGGATACCCGGTGAAGACGTTCCCGTGGTCAAGGAAACGCTGTCGCTGAACCTGCCGCCCGGCTTCACCTTTACCTCGGCCTGGAAAGGCAAGCCAAAGGCTGAGGCCACAGATATCGAACATGGCCGAACCCTGTGGGAGATAGATAACCAGGCAGCGCTCGTCAACATCGACAAGGTTCCCCTGTCGCAGGGCGACATCAGCCGCGCGCCACGCATGGACATCTTCTACCAGGGTCCGGGTGTCGGCGGCGCATACGGCGCGATGAAGCCTGACTGGCAGGGCATCGGCGTCTGGTACCAGCGTCTGGCCGCGGACCGCAACAAGCCGGATGCCGCCATCACCGCCAAGGCGCAGGAACTGGTGCAGGGCAAGACGAACTTCCGCGACCGTGTCGAGGCCATCTCGAACTTCGTTCAGGGCAACATCCGCTACGTCGCCATCGAGATCGGTGTCGGCGGATTCCAGCCGCACGCGGCAGCGGACACCTTCCGCGTACGCTACGGTGACTGCAAAGACAAGGCGACGCTGCTAAGCGCGATGCTGGCGGCCGTGGGCATCCGCTCAACGTGGGTGCTGGTCGATACAGAACGCGGCATGATCAGCAGCGATGCGCCCTCATTGCTGGGCAATCACATGATTGCGGCGATCGAACTGCCGCCCGATTACCTGCCGCAATCGATGTACAGCATCGTCACGGCAAAGTCCGGCAAGCGCTTCCTGATCTTCGATCCCACCTGGGAGAAGACGCCGTTCGGTCACCTGGAACGCGAACTGCAGGGCAGCGATGCTCTGCTGGTCGACGGCAGCGACAGCCAGGTGATCCGCCTGCCCGTGCTGGCACCGCAGCAGAACCTGGTGGAACGCAAGGCCACCTTCCAGCTGGCCGCCGACGGCGTCTTGTCCGGTACGGTGCAGGAGCAGCAGACAGGCGACATCGCCCGCGACCGCCGCTACCTGTTCGCCGAAGGTACAGGCAAGCAGCAGCAGGAAACACTGGACCACATCCTGTCCCGTGACATCACCTCGTTTTCCATGACCGACCTGCGGGTAGACAATGCGAACGATCTCGCGAAGGCGCTGACCGTGTCCTACTCGCTCAAGGCCGAACACTTCTCGCAGGAGGTGGGTCCGCTGCTGACGGTGCGTCCGCGCGTGCTGGGCCGCGAGGCGCTCATGGTTGACAGCCACAAGCGTGAGCTGCCCATCGACCTCGGCGAAACACGGCAGGTGCACGACGATTTCACCATCGCGCTGCCCGCCGGCTACACCGTCGACGAGTTGCCAACGCCGATCAAGCTTGACCTGGGGTTTGCCTCGTACCAGAGCCAGACAACGCTGGAAAACAACACCCTTCACTACAGCCGCACATACACCGTCCGCGAGCTGGTTCTGCCCGCCAGCCGCTACCCCGAGGTGCAAAAGCTGGCACGCACCATCAACGGCGACGAGCAAGGCTCAGCCGTGCTGAAACGCAGCAACTAGCACCACCGATAGGAGACCGTTCCAATGAACCGCTTGCACGTCCGCTCTTGCCTTGCCCTGCTGTTCCCGCTGACTGTCAGCCTGATGGCGTCGCCCGTCCACGCCCAGCAATGGACCGCTCCGACACCGGAAGAACTGCACATGACGTCGATCGCCGAGGTGCCCGGGGCCGAGGCCGTCATCCTGAACCATGAAGAGCTGCATGACGACGACAACCACATGGAGTCCACCTATTACCGCATCAAGATCCTCAGTGAAGGCGGCATCCACCTTGGTGATGTAGAGCTGCAGTATGACAAGCGCCGCGATCTGCGCGGGACCAGCGTGGGCGACATCTCGGGCCGTACCATTCAGCCGGACGGCACGGTCATTCCGTTCACCGGCAAGCCGTACGACAAACTGCTGCACAAGGACAAGGAGAACGCCTACACCGCCCGCGTGTTTTCGCTCCCCGCGGTCCAGGTGGGCAGCATCATCGAATACCGCTACACCATGCGCTGGGACGACAACATCTTCTTTCGTCCGGACTGGATGATCCAGAACGACCTGTACCTTCGCAAGGGCCACTTCAAGTGGAAAGCAACGGACCACGACCTGCTGCACACCAGCCGCGGCGGCCGCGAAAACATCGCCAATCGCCTGACCTGGGCGCAGTCCCTGCCAAAGGGCACGACGGTCAAGGAGACGCGCCTTCCAACCGGCCGGCTGGTCTATGAGCTCGACGTGGCGGACATTCCCCCCTTCGGCAATGAAGAGTACATGCCGCCCATCGCGTCATCGCGTTATCACGTCTTCTTCTACTACACGCCCTATCTCTCGACCCAGGACTTCTGGAACAACGAGATCAAGTTCTGGAACAGCGACACCGGCAAGTTCACCAGGACAAACGGCACCGTGCAGCAGGAGGCGCAGACCGACATCGCCGGCGCAACCAGCGACGAAGACAAGGCGCGCAAGCTCTACCTGGCCGTGATGAAGCTTGAGAACACCGATTACACCCGCACGCGCAGCTCGCAGGAGGAGAAGGACGAGATCAAGTCCGCCGAAGACGTGCTGAAGCGCAAGCACGGTAACAGCGCGCAGATCACCATGACCTATGTCGCCCTGGCGCGCGCCGCCGGCCTGCAGGCCTACGTGATGGCCATCGCCGATCGCAGCACGCTTGTCTTCAACTCCGCCTGGATGGATTTTGAAGCGCAGTTGACCGACTCGGTCGCCGTGGTGAACTACGGCGGCGCGGAGCACTACCTCGATCCGGGTGCCCGCTATGCCACGTTTGGTCACCTGGAGTGGAACCACACGCTCGCCGGCGGCGTGCGGCAGGACAATCCTGACAAGGTCAAGCTGTTCCAGATGACGCCGGGTGAAGGATACAAGTTCTCCCACACATCCCGCGTCGGCGAGCTCAAGCTTGAGGCCGACGGACACATGACCGGCACACTCACCTTCGTCTATGAGGGCGACCCCGCGCTCCGTTGGAGACACATCGCCCTGCGCAACGACGAACGCGAACTGCGCGATCGCATGAAGAAGGAACTCGAAGGCTTGTTGCCCGGCGGATCACAGGTCGAAGTAAAAGCCATCTCGGGACTGGACAGCGGCGAGGTGCCGCTCAAGGTTTCAGCAACCGTCGAAGGCAACATCGGGAACGCCGTCGGATCGCGTGTCATGCTGCCCAGCGCATTGTTTGAGGCGAACAGCCGCCCCACCTTCCCGCATGACAAGCGCGAGCTCGGCGTGTACTTCCCCTACGCGCAGATCACGCAGGATGCCGTGCGCTACACGCTGCCCGCCGGCTTTGCCGTAGAAGCGGCTCCAACCCAGGAAGTGGCGAAGTACCAGAACCTCGCCGCGTACGCGCAGACCTCATCCCAGGCCGCAAACACCGTCACCGTGCGCCGCGACTTTATTCTCGGCGACGTCTTCTTCCCCGTAACCGACTACCCGCAACTGCGCACCTTCTACAGCGACTTCGAACACAAAGACCACGGCTCAATCGTGCTGAAACGCACGTCTGAGACGGCATCGGTGAAGTAGGTAGAAGCAAAGTGCCGTGAACAAGCCCGGCACGCGACGGCGGGCCAAGGGCATGCGAGGGCGGGCCAAAGGTCCGCAATTCCCTGGCCCAGGGCATCGCCCGGGGTAAACGGAATCATTCCCATGCGGGCTGAAGGCCCGCGCTCGCTAACCCGCGGGCTCGCTGCCCCTCACGTAGTCGCCGCTCTTGCCGCCGCTCTTGCGCAGCAAAACGATCTCGCGGATGCGGATGCCCTTATCCAGCGCCTTCGTCATGTCATAGACGGTCAGCGCGGCGATCGAGGCGGCGGTCATAGCCTCCATCTCAACGCCTGTGCCCGCAACGGTCGCGGCGGTCGCGCGGATGCGCACGCCTCCACCCGTGTTCAGCAGGGCAGCGGGATGCACCACGGTCACCTCGACATCGATGAACGACAAGGCCAGCGGATGGCACATCGGGATCAGGTCTGCCGTCTTCTTGGCAGCGGTAATCCCCGCAAAGCGCGCAACCTCCAGCGGATTGCCCTTCGGATTATGCGGCAGCGCCGCCAGCACCGCCGCGCTCAGTTCCACGAACGCCTCGGCAACCGCCTCGCGGCGCGTCGCGGGTTTCGCGCTGACATCCACCATGTGCGCTTCGCCTGCCTCGTTGTAGTGGGACAGGCCGCCAGCCGCGTGCTTGCTCACATGCCCTCCTCGCCCATCAGGATCAGGCCCACCCCAAGCACCACCGCATCGGCAACGATCCACTGCAGCAGCGAGCGCGTCTCGTAGTGCACCAGGTAGACGTGGCTCATCACGATCATCGCAGCCACTGCCAGCGCGGGAACAATCACCGCGGCGCCCACCAGCATGCGGCCGAGGCGATGGCGCGTCGACAGCCTGGGTGCGGCAAGTTTGGGCGTGGCGGGCTCCGGATCCATGGCATCAGCCTACCGTAGCGCGCAGCCGGACGCGCACGGCTGCAACATCTGCGTTGTAGAGTTGACGCACCATGTCCCGCATCGCCTTTGCGCTCGCTCTTGCCCTGTTTCCCGCCACGGCCGCCTTCGCCGCGAACGATTGCGCCGGCCTCAAGTCACTCTCGCTGCCGGACACCACGTTCGCGACCGCCGAGCCCGTCGCCGCCGGCGGCCTGATGCTGCCGAGCGGCCCCTCGCGCAAAGACATGCCTGCGTTCTGCCGCGTCACCGGCATCCTGCACCCGACGGCAGACTCCGTCATTCGCTTCGAGGTCTGGCTGCCGCAGTCGGGATGGAACGGACGCCTGCTGAACGTCGGCAACGGCGGGTTCGCCGGCTCGATCGGCTACGGCCAGATGGCAAGCAATCTCGTCCGCGGCTATGCCACCGCCGGCTCTGACGCCGGTCACCAGGCAGAGGCGGAAGACGCAAGCTGGGCCTATCACCATCCCGAAAAGATCACCGACTTCGGCTATCGCGCGGTTCACCTTACCGCCCTGCGATCGAAAGACGTGGTGAAAGCGTTCTACGGCCAGCCGCAGAAGACCGCCTACTTCGACGCATGCTCTGACGGCGGCCGGGAAGCGCTGATGGAAGCGCAGCGCTTTCCAGAGGACTACGACGGCATCCTCGCCGGAGCACCCGCAAACAACTGGGTCCACATGCTGTCGGCCGGCGTCTCGCTGGCACAGATCACCACGCGCGACCCCGCTGCCTACATCTCCAGCATGAAACTGCCCGCGATCAACCGTGCTTCGCTCGCCGCCTGCGACGCGCAGGATGGGCTGAAGGACGGCATCGTCAGCGATCCCGCGCACTGCAACTTCGACCCTGCCGTGCTGCTGTGCAAAGGCACGGAAGACACCTCGTGCCTGACCGCACCGCAGGTCGCCTCGCTGCGCGCCTACTACGGCGGCGGTCACGATGCGAAGGGAGCGGAGATCTTTCCCGGCCTGCTGCCTGGCGACGAGAACCCCATCTGGCACGACTGGATTCTCGGCAATGCGCCCTCCGGATCGAACTACGTGAGCGGCTACTTCCGCTACATGGTCTACAGCGATCCAACCTGGCAGCCCCTCACCGCCAACCCGGCCGAAGCCCTGAAACTCGCGATGGAACGCACCGCAAAAGACGTCGACGCGACCGACCCGGACCTCGCCCGCTTCGCTGCGCATGGCGGCAAGCTGATCATCTATCACGGCTGGAACGACCCGGCGATCTCGCCCTGGAACACCATCAACTACGCCAAGGCGGTGACCGCAACCATGGGCGCCGACCGCGCCGCGTCGATGCTGCGCGTGTACCTGGTGCCGGGCATGGAGCACTGCATCAACGGGCCTGGGCCAAACGTCTTCGGCCAGCTTGGCACGCCAGGCGCGAACGGCGAAGGCACCGGCGCGCTCGACCTGCTGCAGATGTGGGTGGAGAACGGCAAAGCTCCCGGCATCGTTCTGGCAGCCAGGATCGCCGGAACGCGGGAGGCGCCCATCAAGACTGTGCGTCCACTATGCCCATGGCCGCAGCAGGCAAAGTACGACGGCTCCGGCGACCCCAGGCTGCCGGGCAGCTTCACCTGCGTGGTTCCTTAAAAAACTCGTCGATCGCGCGGAAAGCAGGTCTTTCGACTCCGCTACGCTTACGCTCCGTTTCGCTCAGGGATGACGAAAGTGGATGCTCCGGACCATGACGACGCATGTGAGGTCGTCGGCCGATGGAACCTGCAGCCCGGCAGACTCGTATGCTTGACAGGCTCTGCGTGAGCTTGAGGTGAACAACCGTGCTGAAGCTGCTTCTGTTTTGCGTGCTCTTCATCCTGTGCTGGCCGCTGGCCCTGGTCGCGCTCGTGCTCTACCCCATCGTGTGGCTGTTGCTGCTGCCGTTCCGCATCGTCGGCATCGCGGTTGACGGCGTGCTGGAGCTGATCGCCGCCCTGTTCACGCTTCCCGTCCGGCTGATCCGTGCGATCTGACACGCTAGCCGCAGGTGGGGCTGATCGCGTCCCGCAGCGGATTGCCGCAGGTGATGTACCAGCCCACGAAAAACAGGACGGGCAGGATCGCCAGCGCCCAGAAAAACATCCGCACCGGCACCGTCGATGTGATTGGTTTGTCTCCCGGATAGGCGAACAGCAGACCGCTGCCAAAGCAGGTACACGCCGCCACGGCAAGGTGCAGAAACATCACCGGCATCTGCGCCCGCCAGTGCGTGCCCGTCACCATGAAGGTGTTGATCGCCACGGCGTACAGAGACGCCAGGCTCAGAAAGAAGCTGATCGCCCGCCCAAGTTCGAGTGCCATCATGCCTCCGCTTCGAAACGTCGGTCGCCGCACGAACACAGCGGCGCTGATTGTAAGACGCCCGTTTTCACCTTAGCCCCAACGTAGCGATGCACAAACCCTGTAAACGCGTGGCGATGCATCGCCAGTCCCGCGCTATCATCGAATAGACATGCATCACGCAGCCCACAGTTCGGTGAGTTCTTCCCGCTCGGCCGCGGCACGCCTCGGCTTTGCCTAGCTGCGCCTCTCGCGCACGGCACGCCCACGCACGCTTTTTTGACACCCATTCCTACGCTTACGCCTGCGCCGCGCGCAGAGGAGACCTGCACTCATGTTCGACCGTCTCGAACAACTTGAAGATCGCTATAAAGAGCTTGAAAAAGAGCTTTCCGACCCCGCGCTCGTCGGCGACCAGCAGCGGTTCCAAAAGGTCGCCAAGCAGCACCGCGACATGGAACCCGTCATCGAGCGGTTTCGCGAATACAAGCGCGTGCAGACCGCGCTGGCCGACGCCAGGGTCATGCTGACAGAGGACGACGAGGAAGTCCGCGCCATGGCGCAGGAAGAGCTCAACGCACTCGAAGGCCGCCTGCCCGAGATCGAGGAGCAGCTCAAGATCATGCTGCTGCCCAAGGACCCGAACGACGACAAAAACGTCGTACTCGAAATCCGCGCAGCCACCGGCGGCGACGAGGCCTCACTGTTCGCAGCCGAAGTCTTCCGCATGTACCTGCGCTACGCCGAGCAGCATCGCTGGAAGGTCGAAATCCTCTCCGAAACTGAGTCCACCGTCGGCGGCATGAAGGACGTGACTGCGCTGATCGAGGGCGACCGCGTCTACTCGTCCCTGAAGTACGAGAGCGGCGTTCACCGCGTGCAGCGCGTTCCCGCAACGGAGACGCAGGGCCGCGTCCACACCTCGGCCATCACCGTCGCCGTTCTGCCGGAAGCCGAAGAAGTTGACGTGAAGATCGAGCAGAAAGACCTGCGCATCGATACCTTCTGCTCGTCCGGCCCGGGCGGCCAATCGGTCAACACGACCTACTCGGCCATCCGCATCACGCACCTGCCGACCAACACCGTCGTCAGCTGCCAGGACGAAAAATCGCAGATCAAGAACCGCGAAAAAGCCATGCGCGTACTGCGCTCGCGCCTGTACGAAGTCGAGATGGAGCGCCAGCACCAGTTGCAGGCAAGCCAGCGTAAATCGCAGGTTGGCACAGGCGATCGCAGCGAGAAGATCCGCACCTACAACTTCCCGCAGAACCGCTTCACCGACCACCGCATCGGCCTGACCCTGCACCAGCTGGAGTACGTCATGGAAGGCAAGCTGCAGCCCGTCATCGACGCGTTGATCGCACACGACACCAACGAACGCCTGAAAGCAGAAGCCGTCGCAGCGTAACCCACACCAAAGCCGGTTGCCCACGGAACCGGGTGCTCCACTTCCCGAAGCTAAGGTGGGTCGCTAGCCGCGGCCTCGTGGATACCGCTGCGGGTCGCCGGTACGTTACCCTGTTCGCGAGACGAGGTAAAGCCGTTTGGAAGTGCATCCGCCCGATCACGCGATCCATAGCTGGCGCGACTTCTTCATCCACATCGCGACCATCGTGGTGGGCCTGCTGATCGCGATCGGGCTGGAGCAGTCGGTCGAGGCGCTGCACCATCGCCACCTGCTGCACCAGGCCCGCGAGCAGCTTCGAGAAGAGATGGCGCAGAACCGAAGGACACTCGTGCGCGACCAGCACCTGCTGGATGTGGCCCGCGAAGACAGCCGCTACAACATGGCCCTGCTCAGCACACCCCCGAAGGACGCCGCCAGCCACCTGCGGCTCGGCTGGTCGTGGAACGCTATGCAGTCGTCCGCGTGGACCACGGCGCGCGAAACGGGCGCCCTGGCCCTGATGCCCTATGACGAAGTCCAGCGCCTTGCCGAGGTGTACGGCCAGCAGGACGTCGTCAACTCCGAGGCTGTCGAGCACATCCACCACTACGTGGAATCGTTGGGACCGCTCGGCCGCTACGGCGAGCTGGAAGAAGTGTCCGTGGGCAGCGTTCCGGCCGCCGAGCGGGAGCAGCTTGCCAACAGCTTCGCTACCAACAAGACGGAAATCGAGGCGCTCCGTGACCTGTTGCGCTCGCTCGACAAGCTCTACCTCACCGCGCAGGAGAAGCCTTAGTGCCTCTGCCGCCCCTGACCGTCCACACCGCGCTGCAGTGGGGCACCGAACACCTCGAGCGGCGCGACGATCTGCGCGAATCTGCCGCGCGTGACGCCCGCCTGCTGCTGGAGGCCGCTACCGGGTTTGCGCGGGTGCAGATGCTGGCGAGCCCGGACCATCTGCTCTCAGAAGAGCAGGCCGGCAGCTTCCGCGGGATGGTGGCACAGCGTCGTGGCGGCGTGCCAATCCAGCATCTGCGCGGATCGCAGGAGTTCTTCGGACGCGAGTTCCTGGTGTCACCTGACGTGCTGATTCCGCGCCCCGAGACCGAGCATCTGGTCGAAGAAGTGCTGCGACTCTACCCGGATCGATCCGCACCGCTGCGCATCGCCGATGTCGGCACAGGCAGCGGCATTCTCGCGGTAACGCTTGCGCTCGAGTACCGCCGCTGCAGCGTTCTGGCGCTGGACGTTTCCGGCCCGGCGCTGGCGATGGCGCACACCAACGCCGTCCGGCTGGGCGCGCGCAACGTGCGTTTTTCGCGGAGCGATCTGCTGTTCGCGGCCGGGGCCGAGCGCTTCGACCTGATCGTCTCCAACCCGCCGTACATCCCGCTGACCGAGGCAGCCGGGCTGCATCCGCAGGTGCGCGATCACGAGCCGCATCTTGCGCTGTTCGGCGGCGAGGACGGGCTTGACCTGTACCGCAGGCTGATCCCGCAGGCAAAGCTGCACCTTGTGCCGGCATCATGGCTGCTGCTTGAAACCGGCGGCCGATCTGCGCCGCTCGACGATCTGCTGGAGGGATGGCGCGACTTGCACTACGTGCACGATTTGCAGATGATAGAGCGAATCGCCGCTGCCCGGGCGTTATGAAACGCCTTCTGGAGACTCCCCCTTTGTTTCTTCGCCCTTGTTTTCTTGTTGTGGACCGGGAGTTCGCGGGCAGCATCTCGACGCGTAAGCTGGTGATCGAAACCGCCAAGTTCAATGTAATCACGGCCTACCACTACGGCGAGGCACTCGCCACGCTGGAGCGCTTTCCCAACATCCACGCCGTGGTGGTCACGGCCGATCAGGTCGGTGAGGCCGAGGAATTCCTCAGAATTGTGCGTGGGCGGTATCCCGAAATCAAGCGGGTGCTGACCGGTGAAGCCCGTGACGGAGATGGTCTTGCCGATCGCCGGGTGGAAAGCTTCTCACCCGAAAAACTGCTGCAGGCCTTGCGCGACCTGTTCCCGGAACCGGCGGCCGCGCTGCTGGAAAACGAAGTCGATCTGCAAAAGGAAACGGGCAGGGTCTAAGCCCACCCCCTTCTTCAGGCAATTGCCGTCAGACCGAAGCACCGTCAAAGTCCGCATGCGCCGGACCATGATAGGCAAGCAGAACCGCGACCAGCACCGCGCAGATGACGAACGCCACAAGCGAGTCGATCCGGTGCAGCACGAAGTCGCCGACGGATCGCGGCCTCTGAATGCCCTCCAGAGCGACCAGCTTTGCCGAGTGGTGAAACCACTGCAACACACCCTCGGCATACGCCACAACGACCGCGAACGCGGACAGCACGTGGGCCCGGCAGTGCAACGCAACGACCGCAAACGGCAGCGTCAGCAGCAGCAGGATGTTGTCATAAAACCGGTGATAGACAGGCATCAGCGTCCACGCCGCAGTTGCCGCGACCACCAGCAGAAAGCGCAGGCGGCCCGGATACAGCGCCGCGCGCCATGCCCCGATCAGCAGACCGACCCCCAGGAAAAACCAGCACGCGAATGCAATGAGTGATCGCGCGTGCGGCGCGTCGACCCAGTAGCCGACGAGGTACTCAACGTTCAGCAACGTATCCAGCAGGCTGGTACGCAGCGATGGATACATGGAGTAGCTGCTCGACGTGCCCAGCGCCAGCTCCCGGTGCAGGTCCGCCGTCCATCCGGCCAGCGACGGATGCACCGCACACCACCCGAGCACCGCGACCGTAAACACCGCCAGGCAGCCCACCGCGCGCACCACCGTGCGCCAGCCATCGGCGGGCTTGACCAGCAGCGGCAACAGAAACGGCAGCCCCACTGTCGGCTTAAGCACGCACGCAACCGAGATCAGGACAACCCGCAAGTTGCGCCGCGACGGAGCCGTATCCAGGCAGCAGAACAGCGCGAGCGGCACCGCGAGCGTCACAGGATTGCCCAGCAGCAGCGCAAAACGCGCCTCGCCAGCGGCCAGCAGAAGGGCAAACAGCACCGCGCGCACGACCGGCGGAATGTCTGCCAGCATCGATCCGCGCACGAAACACGCAAACCCGACAAGCAGATCCACCAGCAGGATCAGCACCCAAAGGGCACCCGACGCATGCGCCTCGCTCAGCCACGTGAAGGGCATAAAAAACGCAATCGTCGTGGGCGGGTAGATCGGCAGTTCCAGCTTCCAGTTGGTCAGCGGAGCATGGCCGCGTTCGACGACCATGCGGTCGAGCGACGGAATGTCATACGGCGAGCAGCCCTCGCGCATGCAGGCCGCACCCGCATCAAGCGTGGCAAAATCCCGCAGCAGACCGTGATGCGGTTCGCCGCCCGGCTCGTCCGTGCGGACCGCCACAAACAGCGCCGCCAGCACGATCAGCACGCTGAGCACAATCTCCCACGGCGCCACGCGCCGGTTGCTCGAAAACAAGCGTAGCTCCTCGCGGCGAGACTATCCGTCTCGCCGGTCTACTTCTTGCCCTTCTCTTCGTGGTAATCCTGCTCGGTATTGATGTTCCAGAGCGGCGCCTTGTCCATGTTGCCGTCGAGGATGTTGTCCACGGCGGTCATCGCGGTCAGCATGCTGTGGTCCTGGTTGTTGTACTTGTGCATGCCGTTGCGCCCAACGAGAAACAGGTTCTCGAAGCGATCGGTGAAGGCGCGCAGCTCGTCAAAACGCTCGTAGGTGCCGAAATAAGCGGGATAGGTTTTCGGCACGCGCTCAACGTGCGCATCACTGACGGCGCTCGCCTCCAGGATGCCGATCTTCTCGACTTCCGCGATAGCAAACTTCTTCAGCTCGTCGTCGGGCATGGCCCACAGCGGATCGGTGTCGTAGCAGAAGTACTCCAGGCCGATCCAGACCTTCGACGGATCCTGCAGCAGGTGCGGGCTCCAGTTATTGAAGATCTGCAGGCGCCCCAGCAGCACGTCCGGCTCCTGGATGTAGATCCAGGTGTCTTTCAGCAGACCGCCGTCGGTCTCCTTCACCTTCAGCCGGTCAGCCAGCAGGCCCACCGTAATAAAGTCGCGATACTGCAGACCCGCGGCGATCTCGCGCACGTCGGCCGGTACGGCGTCTGTGCCGTCAGCAAAGGTCATGCACTCGATCAGTTCACGCATGGGCATGGTCGAGAAGAAGTAGTCGCCATCGTGCCGCTCGCGCTCGCCGGCCGCGTTCACGCTTTCGACCCAGACCACGCGGTTACCCTCGCAGTGAATGCGCTCCACCCTGGTTTCCATGCAGATGACGCCGCCCTTCTGGCGGATCAGGTCTGCGGCGTGCTCCCACAACTGGCCGGGGCCAAACTTCGGATACAGAAATCGCTCGATCAGCGATGTGTCCGTGCCCTTCTGCGCCAGGTCGCCTTTGGGTCCGGGCTTGCTGAAGGTCTTCTTGACGAAATGCTTCACAGCAGTGGTCAGCGACAGGCCCTTGATGCGCTGCGCACCCCACTCCGCGCTGATGGTGTCGCAGGGCGTGCCCCACACCTTCTCGGTGTAGCTCTTGAAGAACGTCAGGTAGAGCTGCCGTCCGAAGCGGTTGATCAGGAAGTCCTGCAGGCTCTTTTCAGGCTTGATCTGGCTGATGCGCGAGGAGATATAGCTGACGCCGATCTTGACCGTGCGAACCGGGCCCAGGTTGCCGAGCGTAGCTCCGTTCAGAGCGATGGGGTAGTCAAAGAACCGGCGCAGGAAGTAGATGCGGCTCTTGCGCGGCCGGATCAGCATGACCAGGTCCGGATTGTCCGGACCATGCGTGACCACGGTGGCCGTATGGCCGTGCTCCGACGGGTGCGGCTCATCCGCCGGGCCGGTCTCTTCCGTGTCGGTCTCGATCTTTTCGAGCGGACCCATGCCGCGCAGTGGCGGCTCCTGCACCGGCGTTGGAACACCCAGGCTGCGCGTCTTGCCCTGGTAGCTGATGTTCACGCCGGTCGGACCGCCGTCTTCGCCCGCATCGGCAGGCGGCATCAGGTCAAGCCACCACTGCATAACGCGGTCGCTCTTCGAGAAGAAACGGTGCCCGCCGATGTCCATGCGGTAGCCCTTGTACTTCACCGTGCGCGAGATACCGCCGATGTCGGCGCTCGCTTCCAGCAGCACCGGCTTCACAGACGAGCGACGAAGAAACTCAAGGCCTGCTGTCAGACCCGCTGGACCGGCTCCTATGATGAGAGCTTTTTTTATATCTGGCATAAGTAATTGACTGGGAGGAGCATGTAGATCATTGCTCGAAGTTCCAACTCGGTAAGTATTGCAGAATGGTAGGTTTGTCGTGCACGTAACATTGTGATGCGACGGTAAGCTAACGAGCGGTCTCCTTCACCGCCGCGACCACGCCAATGGCGTAAAAACGGTGCGCGGCGATCACCGGAAGGCTGATAACACAAGCAACAAACACGACATAAGCCGCGCGGAGCGCCCATAGCCTCGCGTTGGGCCGGAGCCGCACCACCGGATCGGCCGGCAAAGCCAGGAACAGCAGCGTGAGCAGCGGCAGATAATAGCGCGACTGCAATCCCGAGACATCGCCCGCGCCCGGCACCGTCCAGATCAGGTATTCCGCCAGCGACATCGCCGCGGCGGCCGCGATCGCCGCACTCAACAAGGCAATCCGCGCCCGCCACGTGTGCAAACATCCTCCTGCGCTGAGCAACAGAACGGCGACAATCGAAGCGGCCAGAAGACCGTATTCAGGCAATGGTGGCGCCGCGTCGTTCGTCCCCAGCCATGCCAGCCCCTTCAGAAGGGCTAAGGAACTGCCCAGCACGGTCGATTTCGCCACCACAAGCAGCCCATACGCCGGATGCGCATGCAGAAACGCCTGCTGCCGCACCACGTCCGCTCCATTGGCGACCACAACGCCCAGCGGCCGCACACGCACCTGCCACAATCCCACGGCCATGGCCGCGCCCACCCCTGCAAAAGCCGGTGCCAACAGGGCTCTCTTCGCGAAGGTTGCCGTGTTCAAAGCCGGCAGAAACAGCACCAGCAGCAGCGGCAGGTACGGCACGCGGGCGCCGATGCAGACCGTCAGCAGCAGCGCTGTCAGCACCAGTTCGCCGGATCGAAACTGCCTGCGCTGCTGCAACGGCCGGCTCAGGCAGGCTGCGGCCAGCGCGGCCAGACCGAACAGCACCGCGTCCTGCGACGTGGAGGCGTTCAGACTCAGGCACGTCGGCAGCAGCAGCACAACGAACATCCCGGCCCGGCTGCAGACCGTGTACCGGAGCGCCAGCCACCCGGTCAGCACGGCCACCAGCGCCGCGCATAGCCGCGCCAGCATCAGCCCGTGAACGACGGTGAAGTTCAGGTGCTCCGCCACGGCCCACCCAGCTGCCTGCGGCAGGTACAAAGGCGGAGGGTAAACCGCCGTGTTCGGGAACGGAACGAACCCGTCCGCGTGCGCCCACTTCAGCTGCTGCTCCACGACCAGATCGCCGCGCGAGATGCGCCCGTCCGGGCGGCTGGTCGCCTTTGGATAACGCTCCGCCAGGGCGTTCATCAACGCGGTCATGCGCGAGGTCGCGGCATAGACGTTCCGGTCCGTCTCGCCTCCGGCGCCCTGTTGCGACGCCTCGGCCAGCAGGTGCCCATGCGCGATCTGCAGGGCGCGAAGCGCGTGGTTCGACTCGTCCGGCACAAAGAACGGCGGCGTAAGAACAGCCAGGAACATCGTGACGAACAGGGCGCACACCACGTAGATCGCCGGCAGCCTGCTTACCAGCCGCTCCCCCGTATCCTGCCCCTCAGAAGACAACGCCTGCGGCATGAGCACGAGCCTAGCAGACCCGGCCGCCAGGGAGTTCGCTCATAGAATGAACAGCATGGGCGCTGCGCCACGCACGCGGTACGACTGGAACCTGCGATCGAGCACGCTGCCGCTCGGCCGGCGCACGCTGGTGATGGGCATCATCAATGTCACTCCCGATTCGTTCAGCGACGGCGGCGCGTTCGAATCCACCAGCGGTGCCGTGGACCACGCTCTGCGCCTGCTCGACGAAGGTGCCGACATCCTCGACATCGGCGGCGAATCCACCCGGCCAGGCGCACCCGCCCTGACCTCCGAGGCGATCTCAACAGCAGAGGAGCAGCGCCGCGTGCTGCCCGCGATCGCAGGCATCCTGCGCGCGCGGCCCGACGCGGTGCTCTCCGTTGACACGTACCGTGCCGCAACCGCGCGGCTCGCAGTCGAAGCGGGCGTCCAGATCGTCAACGATGTGAGCGGCGGCCTGTGGGATCCGGACCTGTTCGCTACCTGCGCGGCGCTCGCCTGCGGCGTCATCGTCATGCACACGCGCGGCCTGCCGTCCGAGTGGGCCTCGCAGCCGCGCTTACCAGACGAAGAGGTCGTCTCGTCCGTTATAACCGGGCTGCGGGAGCGCCTTGGTTCCGCGCTCGAAGCGGGCATCGACCCGGAACGCATCGTGCTCGACCCCGGGTTCGGCTTCGGCAAACTGGGCGCGGAGAACTGGGCGTTACTGCGCGGCTTCTCCTCGCTCTCGCGCCTGGATCGACCGCTGATGGCAGGCCTGTCGCGCAAAGGCTTCCTGTCCGCCCCCGGCACAACCGAACCCGCAAGCGAGCGCGACGATCTCACCCACGCCGCCGACACGGTCGCGATCATGGCCGGCGCTCACCTGGTGCGAGTGCATGACGTACGTGGTGCCGTCCGCGCCGCTGCGATTGCCGATGGCGTGCTGAATGCCACCATCGGAGATCGTTGAAGGAATCCCAAGTCTGCAGCCCAGCCGTCATCATCCTGAAGCCTGCCCTGAGCTTGTCGAAGGGCAGGCTCCAGGATGACGGCGCAACGCCGTGTGAAAGCTGCTTACTTCCCCTTGCTCAACCGCCGGTAGTACTCCGCAACCGAATCGCTGTACCCGGCCGGCACCGTATACGACTTGCCGGTACGGGCGTCGCTGTCAGCCGAGCGCTGCAGCTGCAGCTCCAGCTTGTCGACTGCGCGCAGCACCTCGCTGTGCATCTGGTCCACGATCGCAGGATTGCCCGGGAAGCGGCTCGGATCAAGACCCTGCATCTGCCGTGCCAGCTCCGCTACTTCCTTCGCAGCCTGCGGGTCGTCCTTCACCATCCCGCGCAGCGCCTGCAGGTCGCGCATGCTCTGCTGGAAGGTGCGCTCGGTGTCAGCAGGATTGCCCGACGTGTCCTTGGCGCCGTAGTGCGGGCCGCCCTGCATGTACGTGTTGTTCCCGGTGTCCAGGTTGCCGTAGGCGGTGCCATCATTGCCGCCACCACCCGTGCGCCGGCCGATGTCTCCGGAGCGGGCGTCGCCACTGCCGCCGCCGATGTCATTGCCGCGCGTGAACCCACCGCCACGGTTGCCGGCCTGCTGACCCTGCCCCTGGCCGCCCTGGCCTTGTCCCTGGCCCTGACCCTGCTGACCGCCCTGACCCTGGCCCTGGCCACCGCGCGCCTGCTGGCCGCCCTGACCTTGACCCTGCCTTGGCCCTGTTGTCCGGCTTGTCCGCTCTGCGAGGATTGCTGGCCGTTTCGGCCACCCTGCTGCCCACCCTGGCCGGGCTGACTGCCGCCCTGACCCTGCTGTCCGTTGCGTCCGTTCCCCTGCTGGCCCTGGCCGCCCTGCTGACCACGGTCAAGCTGACCCGGAGCACGTCCGCTGCCCTGGGAGCCGGCACGCATCGCCTCAAGCTGCCCGCGCAGACGCTCCACCTGGCCCAGCGCTGCGGTCTGCTGGTCCTTGTCCGGACCCACCGGCCGCCCACCCGGCGCGCCGCCCTTACCCAGCGTGCCCTGCGCCGCGCGCAGTTGGTCGTTCAGCTTTGCGAGCCCATCTGCGATGCCTTTTTCCGTGCCATTCGAGTTGGGATTGATGCCGCTGCGCAGCCAGTCCGCCGTGCGCTGCACGTGGTTGTCAAGGTCCGACTGGTCCATCTGCGTCAGCGCATCGCGCAGCTTCTGCGAGGTTGCCGGCTGACTCCCGGCCATCTGCCGGGCCGTCTCGCGCATGTCGCGCTGCAGCTTCGACAGGCTATTGGAAAGCTCCTGCCGGTCAGCCGAAAGCTGGTTTCGCTCGCGCACTTTGGCCTGGTAGTTGTCCGCGTCAAAGGTCTGGTTCTTCGTGTCGCGCGTGTACTTGTCGATGCGGTCAGCCTGCGCGCGTTCCTCCTGCTGCAGGCGCTCGGCCTCATGCGACAACCCCGTCATGCGATTGCCCGCGAGATCCTGCTGCGCGCCACCCATCAGGCTGGTCGCCTCGCGCAGACGCTCTGCCGCTGCCCGCTGCGCCTCGGCACTGTTCGCTCCGGCGGTGCCGCTGCGCTTCATGGCATCCTCGGCGGAACGCATGCGGGTCAAAGCCTGCTCAATCCTCTGATCCGAACTCTGCCCACCACGGCCATTCTGACGCGAAGCCTGCTGCTGCGATCCGGTTGCCCGGATTGAGATCCGGACTGCGCCCCGCCCTGCCCGGACTGCGAACCGGATTGAGAACCAGACTGCGAACCCGAAGACGACGCGCTCTGCTGGCCACTTTGACCCTGCTGACCACTTTGTCCCTGCTGGCCGCTCTGTCCTTGCTGGCCGCTCTGTCCCTGTTGCCCTTGTTGCCCCTGCTGACCGTTCTGGGCATTCTGCTTGTCCTGAGCGAGCTGCTCCATCTGCCGCTGCAACTGCTCGGCCTCGCGCCGCAGCATCTCCTGCTGCCAGCGCTCCTGGAAGGCCTGCTGCGGATTCTTCTGCTGGTTCGCCAGCTCTTCCTGCCGCTTGGCAAGCGCATCCAGCTTCGCAAGCGCGTCCTCGACCTCCTTCGCATGCTCCTCCTGCGGAGAAGACGTGCGCGCGGTCTCGTACTGGTTCTTTTCCGTGTCCAGCTCGAGATCAAACAGGCTGGCCAGATCGCGGCCTGTGCTGCCACCGCCGCCACCACCGCCGCCACCCTGCTGACCAAACGCGACCTGGATCTCGCGGAATGTCGCCTCCGCACGCAGCAGTGCCTGGAGGGCCTTCTGTTCCGATTGAAGTGCATCCTGCCACTTGGTCTGGTTCAGCTTCTCCGACGCAGGCAGCATGTTCTTCGCGGCTTCCTGCATGTCCTTTTCGAAGCCGTTAAACTCCTCGTTCGCGCTGGACAGATCGCGGCTGTTGATGCGGGCGCTCAGCGCCATCACCTGGTCACGCAGCTTCGACTGCGCCCCGCTCAGGAAGTCGCCCTGTGTCTTTGAGGTCGCTGCTGTCGCGGTCTTGCTGTTGATCTGCTTCCACGTCTCGCCGATCAGCTCTTTCTCGCGCTTGGAGATTTCTGTCTGGTTACCCTGACCGCCGCCTCCGCCACCGCCGCCTCCGCCGCCCTGCTGCGATTGTGAAAACTCGCGCTCAAATGGATCGGCCTGGATGAAGGTGATGTCCGTCTTCGCTTCTGCATGGCCGTCCTTCGCCGTGGCGTACAGGCTGACCAGGTCGCCCGGCTGCATCTTGAAATCTTCCAGCCGCAACGTGTAGTTGCCGCTCGCATCCTTTGCTCCCGGCTGTTTCAGCATGGGCACGTCCTTGTCAGGACCGCCGTTGACCGAGTAGTGCAGGTGCATATCGCGCAGGCCGAACTGCGCTGAACCCTTCACGGCCATCGTCACTTCTTCGATGGGGCTGGCGCGGTAGTCGCGGCCCGGCTTCTCAATCGCGATCTGCGGCGGCTCGGCCTTGTCCGTCGCGATAAAGTAGTCCTCTGACAGGCGCACCGGCTGGCCGCTGTCGACCGCGGCCACGTGGTATGCGCCATCTTTCGTCATGGGAACGGTGCCGGTATACCGGTTGCTCGCACCACCGCTGAGGTGCACCACCTGGCCGTTGTCGAGCGTAAGGTTGCCGTCCTTCAGCGGAGCGTCCATCTGGAACTCAAGCTCTGCGCGCGTGCCTTCAATGGCGCGCAGGTCGCCCGCGTGGTCTTCCGTTTCGCTCTTCAAACCCGTCCATGCAGGATAGCGATAGGTCACCTTGACCGACTTCACCGATGGCAGATCGACCACCCGCACCTTGTAATGCGGCGATGTGAGCGGGCCCGCCGTGACATAGTATTCAACGTTCTCAGGCAATCCGGTAAAGACAAACCCGTAGCTGCTGCCGGTGCCAGCCTGCCGCTGCATCGCGACCGGCTCCCACCCGCTGCTGCTGTTGAAGTGGGCGAAGATCTGCACCTTGTCCGGATGCAGGTTGGTGACCTCGGCCGTGATCAGCTGGTCGCTGTTGCGCCGGACGGCCACATCGCCCGGCGTGACAGCGAGCGCATACAGCGGCTGGTCCGTCTTCTTTTCGCCCGTCCACAGCAGCGAAGCGCCGTAGCCCATGTATCCCGGCCCGGCAAAGATCATCCACAGCAACACGCCCAGGCAAACAGCGCCGGCACCCGCAAACGCCGCCAGCAGCGCGGGCGGAGCGAGCGTCGACGCAGGTGCGTCCGCGGTGCGCCGAAGCGTGTCCGCGGCAAGCAGCTCGATGAAGGGATCGCCGCTGCTCTCACGTTCATGAAAGGTGGTCAGCCGGTCTTCGAGCGAAGGATGCGTTGCCTCCGCCCTGCGGACCGCGCGACTCCGCGTCAGCCACACCAGCGGCAGCGTCAGGGCAAGCACCACCACAAGCAGCAACAGCGCGACAAGGTACGCGCGAGCCTGGATAACTCCGCCATGCGGAAAGGCGTAGTGGTTCAGGATGGCGACCGCGCAGGCGGTGTACAGCAGCGCCGCGCCGAAGAGGATGGCCGCTCCGCGCAGGCCTGCGCGCAGTTGCAGCGTGCGCCGCACACGTGCAATGTAGCCGTTCAGTTCGCCCTGTTTGCTCATGCGTCCTCCCGCTGCGTGCCCATGTAACCGCTTGCCAGCACAGTCTCGGCCAATGCGACCAGGAGTGCAAGCAGCATTACGTACCACCACAAACTGACGGGCTGGTACGGAATCACCTGTGTTGATGCGGTCGACGTATCCGCCGCCGGAGCGCTGTTGCTGCCGCTCCAAAGCGCGGTCACGTCCGCCGGCATCGGCTGCAGATCACTTTCAAGCCGGTCAGGGTTCACGCCGATGACCGCGTCCTTGCCGTTGGCGAATCGCACCTGGTAAAAGCCCGCATGATCCAGCCGGAAGGCCTGCGCCGTGCGCGCTTCCTGCAGCGAAAGGGGCCGCTTGCCCTCGGGATCGACCACCTCCGCGCTCGCGTTCGCGCCGGTCGTTCCGGCACCCGAACGAAGCTGCACGAAGCTATCAACGCGCCGCGATCCGCTGAGCCGCTCTGTCCCGGACAGGTAGCGCGCCGTGCGGTCGATAAAGGCGACAAACACCGGGTGCAGCGGCAGGTCGTTCGTCAGGTTGTCGAAGCCGGTGGTAAACACCACGACGTGCCCTTCGCCGATGCTCTTGTCCAGCAGCAGCGGCGTGCCGTCGCTGAGCTTTGCGGCGACGCGCGCGCCGGCAGGATTGACACTGGCCGCATACAGCACCTTTGTCTCGGCCCATCCGCCGTTGTCGCGGCCGGGCTGCGCGTCAGCCAGCGCGGGATAGGTGAAGTCCACCGCGCCCACCGAAACCGAGCCGTCCGCTGACCGGCCATATTCGTTCACCTGCTGTACGTCCGAACCCCACAGCGGGATCGCCGCGTGGTGCCCCGCGCCCGTACCCAGCGCGATCAGCACGCTGCCGCCCTTGGTCACGTAGTCGCGCAGGTTGCGCTCAAAGATCGGCGGCAGCGACACCGCGTCCGCCAGCACCACGAAGGCAAAGCGCGCCGGATCCAGATCGTTCGTCTGCGCCGCGGACGTCACCTGCATCGTGAACGACGCTTGTGCTGCCGCAGCCAGGGCTGCTCCGAAATACAGCTCCGACCGCGTATCGCCGTTTGCGCGGACAAACAACACGCGCTCCGGATCGGATCGCCGCACGGCAAACAGGCTCGCGTCATCCAGCGGAAACGCATCGCCCGCATCGATGCGCACTTCGCAGCGATTGAACCCGTAGCCAATGTCGAGCGGCGAGAACTCCACCGTGGCGCGCCCGTTTGCAGGCACGTCGACGCGTTTCGTCGCGATGCTCTTGCCATTCACCAGCAGCGAAACGTTCTTCGTCGCGGCCGGCGTGTTCAGCCCGGCGATCACCGCCAGCACACGCGAGCGCTTCGTGTCCTTCGGGTCGGCCAGTTCCGCCGGCGCGTCGACGCTTGCGACCGTCCAGTTCGGCGGCGCGACGCCCCCATTCGCAACGGAGTGGACGATCAGCTTGGTCTCGGGCGGCAGCACCATATCGGCAAAGTTCGCCGGCATCGCCGACCTCTGCATGTCGCTGAAGAGATGCAGATCTGTAAGAGCATGCGTCTGCTCGCCCAGGCTGCGCATATCGCGGCCAAGTTCGCCGAAGCTCGCATGTCCATCACCGGGCTGAATACTCTCGAGCGCATTGCGCAACTGCGCGGGATCGCTGACGGGCTGCGTCAGCATCTGCACCTGTCCGCCCAGCGCAACGATCTGCGCCTTTTGCGATGCGGGCCTGGCCGCCAGCAGCGCAAGGGCTTGCTGTTTCGCATCCGCAAAGCGCGTGCCCGCACGCATGCTGAAGCTGTTGTCCAGCACGATCAGCATCAGGCGGCCGTTGGGATCGTTCGCCCTCCGCCGGATAAACGGATTCGCAAACGCCAGCACCACCAGCAGCAGCAGCGCAAATCGCAGCAGGAACAACAGCCAGTACTGCAGCCGCCGATGGCGCGTCGAGCTCTGCTTGCCGCGCTCGAAAAACATCAGCGACCCGACCGGTCGAGGCACAGTGATGTGCCGCTTCAGCAGGTGCACAAACACCGGCACGCCAAGCGCAGCGAGCCCACCGAGGAACCATGGCGCTAGAAAGCCCATGCCGCCTCCATGCGTCGTACACCACTGAATGCCGCCATCCTGAGCGGATCGAAGGATCCCAGCGAAGTCCGATCCACCACAGCCTCCGAAAGCTTCTCGCGAGAAAGCCTGGGGCGGCTGTAAGCGAGCACGCCATCGTAGGGATCCTTCGCTTTGCTCAGGATGACCGCTGTGAGGAAGAAGACATCCATCAGTTCGCCGCCTCGCGCAACGTAAGGTACTCGCGCAATGCCGCATCCAGCGGCTGGTCGGTCACCAGCAGCTGGTAGTCCATGCCGGCAGCCCGTGTCTTCGAACGCAGCGCCTCCACGTGCGCGTCGACCTTCTGCCGATACGTCGTCTTCGCGTACTCCGGAATCACCTCGATGCGCTGATCGGTCTCAAGATCGACCAGCACCGCCGGGCCTTTCATCACGGGCCGCAGCTCCTGCGGGTCCAGGATGTGGAACAGCACGACCTCGTTGCCGTGGAAGCGCAGCGGCTCGATGGTGCGCACCACAACGTCGGGGTCTTCGTAGAAATCAGAGATGACGATGGCGATGCCGCGCCGGTGCAGCAGGTTCTGAAAGTGCTTCAGCGGCTTGCCGAAATCTGTGCGCGCATGCGGCTCCGCCTGCTCCAGCCCGGCCAGCAGGCGTGCAAGCTGACCCTGCGCCCCGGTCGGCCGGATGTACTCACGCACCTCGTCATCGAACACGATCAGGCCGGCGGCATCGCGCTGATTCTTGATCGCCATGTAGAACAGCGAAGCCGCGATGAAGCGCGCATAATCCATCTTCTTCGGGCACGCGCCGCTGGTGTATTCCATGCTGTTGCTGGCGTCCAGCAGGATGGTGAGCTGGCTGTTCGTCTCGCCGCGATAACGCTTGATGTAGGTGCGGTCCGTGCGGCCGTACAGGCTCCAATCGACGTGCCGCAGATCGTCGCCGGGTACGTAGGCGCGATACTCAGCAAACTCCTGCGAAAAGCCGAAGTCCGGCGAGCGGTGCAGGCCCGCGACAAAACCGTCCACCACCGTCTTCGCCAGCAGATCGAGCGAAGAGATGGTGCCAAGCACCGCGGGATCGAGGAAGCGCTGCATCGGTTAATCCTTGGGCCGTGGAACCGCCGCGATCAAACGGTTAAGAATGTTATCGGTATCGATGCGCTCGGATTCCGCGTGGAAGTTGAGCAGGATGCGATGGCGCAACACCGGCACCGCGACCGCCGTGATGTCCTCATACGCAACGTGGTACCGCTTGCGCGAGAGCGCCCGTGCCTTCGCCGCCAGCACGATGAATTGTGCCGCGCGGATGCTGCCGCCATAGCTGACATACTTCTTCACAAAGTCCGGCGCGTTGTCGCTCTTCTGTCGCGTCGCTCGCACCAGGTTGACGACATACTTCGCCAGCGACTCGGCGATCGGCACCTGTCGCACCAGCTGCTGAAAGTCGAGCAGCTCCTCCGCATTCGTCACCGCCACAATCTTCGGCGCGCGGGTCGCGGTGGTCATGTCAACGACCTTCAACTCGTCTTCAGGACTGAGGTAATCGAGGATCGAGTTGAACAGGAAGCGATCGAGCTGCGCCTCCGGCAACGGGTACGTGCCTTCCAGCTCGATGGGGTTCTGCGTCGCCAGCACGAAGAACGGCGCGGGCAGCCGGTAGATGTGGCCGCGCACCGTGCACGAGCGCTCCTGCATGGCTTCGAGCAGCGCGGCCTGCGTCTTGGGCGGTGTGCGGTTGATCTCGTCCGCCAGCAGCAGGTTGCCGAAGATCGGTCCCTGCACAAACGTCCATTTGCGATGCCCGGTGACCTCGTCTTCTTCAATGATGTCGGTGCCGGTGATGTCGGACGGCATCAGGTCAGGCGTGAACTGGATGCGGCGAAACTCCAGCCCAAGCGCGTCTGCTACGGTCCGCACCATCAGCGTCTTTGCCGTGCCGGGCATGCCGGTCAGCAGCACGTGGCCGCCCACGAACAGCGCAATCAGCACCTGGTCCACCACCTCGTCCTGGCCGACGATGACCTCGCGCACCTGGCGCACGATGTTTTCGCGCACGGTGTGAAAGCGTTCGATGCGGGTTTGTAGCTGTGCTGCGTCCGGCTGCAGATCGGTAAACGTGCCCATGCGATTCAATCCCTCGTCAGTTGGTGTGTGCCTGTTGCAGCTGCAGTAAAAGTTTCTGTGCGGGCCGGTAATCCGGCGCGGCCTCCAGCGCGACCAGCACGCTCTCTTCCGCCTTGTCGCGCTGGCCCGCCGCGAAGTAGGCCTGTGCCAGGTTGTACTCCGCACCGGCCTTGTCCAGCGGGGCCGACGCGACCACCGCCGCATACTCGCGGATGGCCCCGGGATACTGCTTCTGCGCCAGCAGCAGGTCGCCCAGATGATGGTGCAGGTCCGCGTCCTTGACCGGGTAAATGTAGAGAATGCGTCCCAGCGTCGCGGCTGCGGCAGCTTTATCGCCTGCCGCTTCCTGGAGGCTCGCCAGCTCCTTCAACATGTCGGGAGCCTGGCCGCCCGCATGCTCATACTTCAGCAGCGTGTCCGCCTGGGCCCTGGTGTCGCCCTTGTGACCCTCGGCCTCGGCCAGCAGACCGTACGCGCTGGCATCGCCGATGTACTCGGGATACATTGCGATCACAGCCGGGGCCTGTGCAATCACAAGATCATCCTGCTTCGCCTGCGCAGCCGCAACCAGCAGCTTCAGCTTGCCGCGCCAGTCATCGAAGTGCGCTGCCTCCGTGCCATATTTTGTGTTGACCCATGCCAGGTACTGCTTGTCGAACTCCTCGGGAGACATGCCGAGTGCCTGCTGGATCGCCTCGGCCGTCGTCTTCTGCGCGGCGTACGCGTGCACCATGTCCAGCAGCTTGCCTTCGCCCCACTTGCTGCTGATGTAGTCGCAGATACTGCCGCCCTGGAAGTACGAAACAAGCACCTGGTTGGGGTACTCCGGAAAGACATAGCCGCGGTCGAGCCTGGTCACGGGCAGCAGCTTCTTGTCGCGGATCGCGATGAGCACGTCCGGCGTTACGCGATCAGCCCACTCCGGCGACCGCTGGCCCTCTTCATGCACCGCAAGCCCCTCGGTAAACCAGCGCGGAACGCGTTGATTGGTCGCCGTGATGATGAAGACGTGGCTCATTTCGTGCCATAGCGTCGCGCCCCAGTTGAAGTCCCCGGGCTTGCGGCCGCTGGGGCTGTCCATGGCAACCACCTCGCCGAAGGTCACGCCGAGCGCGCCCAGGCCGGGCATGCCCATGGTGCGGACGGCGAAGTCTTCATGGTTGGGATAGACCTCAACCTGCACCGGCGCCGGCAGCGTCATGCCGTATTTCTTTGAGTAGGTGTCGATGATCGTGTGCAGCTCGGCCTGCATGTACGGCAGCAGCAGGTCGTTTTCCTTCTTGTCGAGGCGAACGATCGTGGTGCTGTCGCGCGTGGTGTCGAAGTTCTTGTAACTGTCGAGTAGTCGCAGGCTATTAACTGTCGCGGGATTCTTATACCCGTTGTTATAAGCAAGCTCCAGTTCCTTCAACGGCTCATCTTCCTTGCCTAGCCGCATGAGTTCAATGCCCAGCGCGGCATGCGCGGACCACAGCCTTGGATCGGCCTCGATCGCCTTGCGGTCATACACGGCAGAATCGTTGAAGCGGTAGTGCAGCTCAAGGTGATGCGCGACCTGCTGGTATGCCTCGCCATAGTGCGGGTTGATAGCCGCAATCTTCGCGAACCACGCATCGGGCGAGCGGTCCGCGATCAACTCCAGCGCGGCGTGGATCGCCATCGCATCCAGCGCGTCCTCTTCAAGCGCGATGGCCTTGTCCGCCTCGGCTGCCGCCAGGTCGCGGTTGTCATTCTCCAGCGCGATCTTTGCCGCAAGCTCGTGCGCAGCGGCCATCTTGGGATCGAGCGCCTCGGCCTTTGCCAGGTACCCGGTGGTCTGGCCGTCGTAGTCCTCTGCGGAGACGGTCGCCAGGCCGAAGTAAGCAGCGGCGTTGTTCGGGTCTTTCGCGAGAGCTTCATGAAACAGGTCCGCGGCTTCCGGGTTGTTGAAGCGCTCGTGCAGCAGCATGCCCCAGCGCACCTTGTATAGCGCAGGCGCGTCGGCGGGCTGGGTCGCCTCGCGAAACTGCTCATTCGCCGCGGTCCAGTCTTCCAACCCCCAGAAGCCCTCGGCGCGATCGTACGCACTGCTGCCTTTCGTCAATTGCGTGAAGCACGCATCCGATTGCGCGCGCTGACCGTGCTTGCGCAATGTCCAGCATGAGGCTGGCGTGGCCGCATGCGCCACTGAGGCGCAGAGCAGTGCAGCAGCGAAGAGGTGAGCGTGGCGGATCATTTGTCGAGCTCCTCCTGCACCTGCGCCAGCTGCAGCAGGTCTGCGGTCAACTGCTTGCGATACTCGCCCGGCTCCATCGCGGCCTTGCCGTACTTCAGCACATCGATCTTCTGCTCCAGATCTTCCTTCTTTGCGAGCAGAGCCTGCTTTGCGGGATCGCTTGCAGCCTTCTGCGCCGCGCCGAAACGCAGGATGGTTAGGCTGCTTAACAGTTGTCCCTGCCCGTTGCCGGCTTCGCGCACCGGCTCGCCGCGACCGGTGTCGTCGAAGACCGCATGCTCCGTCGCGAGGCGCTTTTGCGAGTCGTAGAAGGCAGCTGTCTTCTTCGCCGCGTAGGTGTACGCCTCCATCGCGGTGAGTGCTTCGTTCTTGTCGGTGTCGGCTGCGGGATCCTGCAGTGCCTCAACGAAATAGCGCGCGAAGACGGTCGCGTTCTTTTCCGTGCCGGACTTGGTTGCCGTGACCACGGCGCGTCCTGGACGCTCCAGCGCGGCCATGGCTCCGCCGCTCGCACTCGTTGTGTCCACGACAAGCTGACGCTTCGCGGCGACGCGATCACACAGCGCTGCCAGCTCCGCCGCCGTAAGGTCCGGGCCGACCAGGTTGAACTTGTACTCCGACCCATCGAACGAGCCATGGCCGATCAGGATCAGCACCAGGTCATCACTCGCCGTGGCCTGCTGCGCGATGCCCGCCATGACTTTCTTCAGAGCGTCCGCGGTCGCGCCGCTGCCATACAACGTGTAGACATGGGCCGATGGGCCAGAGGCCTTGAAGACCTTGTCGAGGTCCTTCGCGTTCGCTGTGAAGCGCTGCTCATAATCCGGCTCGCCACCAAGCCCCGCAACGGTGACATAGTAGGTCGCCGCCTGCGCCTGAAGCGCCAGTGTCGCTAATAAGAGTAAGAGGGCGCGCCTCATACGACACCCCACTTGCGACGCAGCAGCCACTCTGCCACCGGCAGGCCGACCAGCAGCAGGAACACGATCGGCATGTTCCAAAGCTCCTTCGTGTTGCGCACCGAGATACCCGCTTCGGAATAAGAGATGTCGCGCGGCAGGTCCTTCAGATCGCCTGCGGTCCATGCACGTCCGCCGGTTTCCTTTGCCAGTTGCTCCAGCAGTTTCGGATTGGCCTCGGTATGGAAGTTCTCCGCGACGCCATTTTCACGCTGGAAGGTGAGCACGTCGTCGCCCAGCTTCTCGCTCTTGCCGCCGGCGGAATCGGCGGTGACCTCCGCAAGATACGAGCCAGGCGCCTCGGCGGTGTACGCAGCCTGGTAGAGTCCCGGTGTCTCCTGTGACGGCGTCATGTCGAGCACGGCATTCGTGTTGCCCGGCCCGATGATGTGCGCGCTGACGTGCGCATCGTGCGCGGGTTGAAACTGCTTGTCACGCACCTGTGCCGTCAGCTGCAGGCGACCCTGGTCCGACAGCGTGCGCGACGACGCCGACGCGGCCACCGGACCCGGCGTATCGGCCACCAGCCAGCGCAGCAACTGCTGCCAGAACAGGTTGTGCGACGGGTCGCCCAGCGGCTCGCTCATCTGCCAGCGCCACGTGCCGCCCGTCGCCAGGATCGCCGTGCGGCCGTTGCCGTAATTCTCCGTGATCAGCATCGGCATCTTCTTGCTGCCATACCGCATTTCCGCCAGCACCGTCGCACCCGGCTTGGGCGAGCCGGGGTCTTCATAATCGGCCAGGTAGGTCAGCTTGCGCCAGCGCTCGGCGTTCTTTTGCGGATCCTCAAGCAGCCGTGTCACCGGCGACTCAATGCCCGACTCCGTCAGGTTGACCGTGGCCGCGTTGCGATGGAAGTTGTTGCGTCCGCCGGGCAGAAACGTCGGCAGCAGATCGCTCAGGCTCGATGCGCCCCAGCCGCCGTCGCTCAGCGCCGACCGCCCGCCGAGGAACAGGATGCCACCGCCGCGACGATCCACATACTCGCGCAGCAGCTCCTGTTGCAGCGGGCTGAAGTAGTCCGCGTCGACTGAACCGATGATGATGCCGCTGTACTGGAACAGGTCCTCTGCCTTGACCGGAAAGCCATCGGCGAGCTCGTCCGGCGTGTTGATGCCCTGCCGGTAAATCTTGTTCTCGCTGGTGCGCAGCATGGACACGATCTGCACGCTGGGGTCGTCTTCTTCCGCGCGCCGCATGAAGCGAAAGGTCCATCGCGGCTCGCCCTCGATGTACAGGATGCGGCGCTTGGTATCGCTCACCAGCACGGGCCGGGTGATCGCGTTGTTCAGCAGGTTCGATTCACCCGGCTGCGGCTCCACGGCAAAGCGCAGCTGCTTTGCACCAGCAGATCCAGCCGAGAAGAACAGCGGCTCCGACTGGATCGCTCCATTCGCATGCAGCGTCACCTCGTGCGCCGCCAGCAGCTTGTCGCCATCGCGCACGGTGATGCTGGCCCTGCCGTTGGCATACCCATGCTGCGTAAAGCTGACGGTCGCCGCGGTTCGCGCGCCCGCAATCACCGTGGGCGCAACGCTGACATCGTCCATCTCGATGTCATGCGGCTGCTCCGCCGAGCCGAACGCAACCGTGTGCACCGGCAGCCGCCGATTGCGGAGTGCCTGCATCGCATCCAGGCTGATCGACTCTCCGGATCCGACACCGGCCGCATTCTCGCTGCCATCCGTCAGCAGCACGACCGCGCCCACCGGCAGGTCAGACGTCTCGTTCGCAAGCTGCTGCAGGCCGTCGCCAATGTGCGTGGCCGATGCTGACGGAGTCACGCCCGTGAACGAATCCACCTTGGTCAGCGCGCTATCCAGCCTGTAAAGCCGCGTGCGGAAACGCTTGTTCAGTCCGTCGATGACGCCGCCCTGCAGGGCGGCCAGGGCTGCCGCTTCGCGCGTCTTGCCGCCCGCATCCGGCGTCGCCATGCTCTTCGAGTCATCCACCACGACGGCGATGATGTTCTGCTGCGAACTCAGCTCGGCCACCGACATCGCGGGCTGCCACAACAACAGCAACAGCAGCGCGACCAGCGCAGATTGCACTCCCCAGATGGCCCATGTACGACGCCTGCTGAGCCGCGGTGCATCGCCGCGCAGACCCGGCGTGATCTGCTGCCAGCGGTACTGGATCAGCACCGCAAGACCTGCCGCCGCAAGCACGATCAGCACCGGCAGCAGCCACACAGGCCAGCTGCTGAGGAACACAAGGTGCCCCCGGGTGAAGACCGGACTTGGGTATTTGAACAGCAGCGGAAACATTCGTTAGTGGAGTGTTTGACGATTGGCGCGGCATTCTGGGCCGGCGCTTCTTGCGGTGCGTTTTCGGAAGGGCATGGCTTCAGCCATGCCAAAGAGATTCTTTTGAGAAAAGGCTTCAGCCCCCGAGGTCGGCTCGCTTCGGGCCCTCCGGGAAGCTGACCTCAGCGGCCGAGGCCGCTCGACTGGGCGACAGTCCCCACGGCTGAAGCCATGCTCCTCCGAAATCAGCCTCGGTAAACTTCTGCGACAAACAAGCCTCTTTCGCAAATCAGGGGCACTGGAACGGCTGCCTATTCTGTCTTGACTTCCGGCGAGTAAAGGCCCGCCTCAATGCGTCATGCCGTACAGGATGTAATCAAGGCCCACACGGAAGGCCATGCTCGCGAACGGTTCGGGATAGTTCGGATCGTCCGCCCACTCCCACGCGTCGCCCAGGTGCATGTTGTGGCAGATCGCCACCATGATGCGGCCGTCCGTGTCACGGATGGCGCGCCACTTGGGCGTGTAGCCGTCCTTCTCATACGTGCGATTAGTGCGGATGTAGTGCTCGCCCGGGATCTGCATCTTGCTGTCCACGTCGTACAGCGTGTGGAAAATCTCGTCGTTACTGGCGAGGTCTTCCACCGGGCTGTTGGGCAGCACCTGCCGCATGCCGCTCATGAACTGTTCCCAGTCCCGCGTGCCGTGAAAGTCGTCGACCATCAGGAAGCCGCCCTTCAGCAGGTATTCCCGCAGCCGCTTCGCCTCGGCATCGGTAAAGCTCCACGTCTGCACCTGCACCGCGTAGATCCACGGATAGTTGAAAATTTCATCAGAATCGAGCGTGACCACCTGTTCCGTCGGCCGGCCGTCGATGCGTGTGAGCCGGTGCATCGCGATCAGGAACTGCCGGTCAGCCTTGGGATAATCGCGCGACCACGCATTGCGCCCCCAGTAGCCACCACCGTAGCCGCCATAGCTCTGCATACCCGAGCTGTAGGCCAGGCGCGACCAGTAAAACTCTGACTTCACGTTGGAGGGCGAATCGTCGTTGCCAAAGCCGAAATCGGCCACACGCTGCGATCGGACCCGCATCGAGCAGAAGAGCACGGCAGCGCAGCAAAGGCCGATCGCCACAGACATGGGCGCAATACGCGAAAACTTCATCCGAAGAGCCCTCCCAGGTGAGAGTGTGGCGCGAGACTATCAGATTTGCCGTACGTCTTACTCTGGTAGACGAAGCGAAATGCCCCGTTGTTGCAGTGGGCCGGAAAAGGCGCTGCAATTAAGCCGGTTCGGTGGAGCAATCGCTCGATGAACATGCACGAGACCTGAGACAATCGCATTCTCACGCGAGCGTCCCGGCAAACCGCGGACGCAGAATGTTCCACGTGGAACATACCCGGATGTTTCACGTGGAACATTGCCGGCGATCGGAGGCATCCTGATGAACCGGCGCGACCTGCTCAAGCTCGGCGGCATGGCGATGGGAGCAGGATCGCTGCGCGGCTCCGCGCTTGCACAACATCTGGTGCAGGCTGCCTCCGCTGCGCAGTCCAAGGCTGACTTCGAGCTGCGCATCGCCCCGGTCCAGGTGGAACTCGACCCATCCCGCATCCTGTCCACGATCGGCTACAACGGCATGGCGCCGGGTCCACTGCTGCGCATGCGCGCCGGCAAACCGGTCACGGTCGACCTGGTCAACGAGACCGATACACCGGAGCTGGTGCACTGGCACGGCCTGCTGATCCCGGCCGAGGTCGACGGCACCGAAGAAGAGGGTTCGCCCTACATTCCACCGCACGGTCGCAGCCGCATCACACTCACGCCCGGCCCCTCCGGCCTGCGCTGGTACCACTCCCACGCCATGGCCATGGACGACCTGAGCAAGGGCGCGTACAGCGGCCAGTTCGGCCTGGTCTACATCGAAGACGGCAACGACAAGGGCGCATACGACCAGGAGCACTTTCTGGTGCTGCGCGACTGGGCTCCGTTCTACAGCACGGGGATGGACGATGACGACGACGACACCCACGATGGCCCGCTGCTGGAAAAGCCGCCGGAGATGAGCACCGACCCCGACGGGCTCGAAGTCGCGTCGATGACCTATTCCATCAACGACAAGGCACTCGGCGCGGGCGAGCCCATCCGCGTGAAAGAAGGCCAGCGCGTGCTGGTCCACTTCTGCAACGCCAGCGCCATCGAGAATCGTCGCGTCGCATTGGCTGGCCACAGCATGCGCGTGATCTCCATGGACGGGAACCCCGTGCCGAAGCCGCAGCTGGTCGACTCGGTCTTTCTTGGCGCGGGCGAACGCATCGACGTTGAGATCACCATGAACAAGCCCGGCGTCTGGATTCTCGGCTCGACCGAAAAAATGGTGCGCGAACAGGGCCTCGGCGTGGTCGTCGAGTACGCCGGTCAGCACAAGACGCCGCAGTGGGTCGATCCGAAGAAGGCGCCGTGGGACTACACGATCTTCGGCAACGCCGCACCCACAGCGCCCGCACCAAAGCACACCATTGAGATGAAGTTCCAGAAGCTGCCGCGCGCGCAGGGCAAGTTCAACGTCTGGACGGTCAACGGTAAACCCTACCCCCATGAGCAGGAGTTCGTGCTGCAGAAAGGCGAGCGCTATCGCCTGGTCATGCACAACGCCAGTGACGACGCCCACCCCATGCACCTGCACCGCCACCTGTGGGAGCTGGTCGACATCAACGGCAAGCCGACCGGCGGCATCGTGAAAGACACCGTCGTTGTGCCCTACTTCGGCCGCGCCACGGTGGACTTCACGGCAGACCAGCCCGGCCTGGCGCTGTTCCACTGCCACATCCAGCAGCACATGGATTACGGCTTCAAAGCACTCTTCCGCTACGCCTAGCCCAGGAAGCGGGTGCAGGAAGCGGGTGCCCCACATTTCCATCCTGAGATGTGGGCTCGTTTGAGCATTCAACCCTTTGCACCCGGATCTCAAAGCGGGTGCCCCACATCTCGATTCTGAGATGTGGGCTTCTGAGGTGTTCCAACCGGGTCGTCAATCGAGAAGAGACCCATGTCTCAAATGCGAGACACGGGGCACCCGTTTGTTCCTCCGCTAAACTTTTCCCATGCCACCCACCACCATCTTCGGCCGCATCCTCGCCGGCGAGATCCCCTGCAAAAAGGTCTTTGAGGACGAGCAGTGTCTCGCCTTTCACGACGTAAACCCGGTCGCGCCCGTACACATCCTCGTGATTCCAAAACGCGAGCTCGCCTCGCTGGCCCACGTCGAGAACGATGATGCCGCGACCCTCGGCCACCTGCTGCACCGCGCGGCCGAGATCGGCAAAGAGCACGCGCCCGGCGGCTTTCGCGTGGTGATCAACACCGGCCGCGACGGTGGCCAGACCGTCGATCATCTCCACCTCCACGTGCTGGGCGGACGCGCCATGGGCTGGCCCCCGGGATAGGTCGGGCCGCCGCGTCAACGCTGAACCGCCACCGGCCCGGCGCGCCACCGTGACCCGGGTCGATCGCTTTCTCCCGGTGAACCGCCATCACTGAATAACAGCCCGACCTGCGACCCCTTTTAGCCCTTGAAAGGCCGTCATCCCGCAGCGGCGGAATCTGTCCCTCGCTCGCGCCCGTAGCAAGCAGAGAAAACAGATCCTTTTCCGCTGCGCCACGGGATGACAAACAGGAAGAGCCACGCCGAAGAACAACGCCGCTACTTCACCACCAGTGTCAGCGGCACCGTATGCGTGACACCGGCAGCCGTAGCACTCGCCACGACGTTGTAGCTCCCCACGGGCGTGATCGGCCCACCGGTAACAACGCCGGAAGAACTCCCGCTCCCAGGGTCTGGGATGGTCCGCCCGGTGCCGCAGGCCGCCATCCCAAGGCACAGGAACGCGGCGAACAGAGCCATCAGAACGGCCGGCAACCTGCGCCTTCTGAGCACCCAGACCGGCATCAGCAACACCGGCATCAGCACAGCGGCCGCGACAAGCGGCACACGTTTCGCGGGGGTGGTCCCTGTCAACACGGTCAGTGTGACCGTACCCGTCGCGGACAGGTCGCTGTACTGCGAGATGATCGTGCAGGTTGAGTTGGCAGGCGCGCCCGTACACGTGTAGACGACCGGGTCGGCCGTGTTGACCAGCGGCCGCATCAGCAGCGGGAAGACAGCGCTGCCTCCGCTCGAGAGCGTTACGGTGGTATCGCCGTTGGAAACCAGCTGAAAGTCAATGCCGGTTCCGGCAAACTGCGCGGTCTGCGCGGGCGCGTTGCTCGTGATCACGATGCTGCCTGCGCGTGCTCCCGCCCCTGACGGCAGAAACGCGATTGAGAGCGTGCAGCTGCCGCCTGCGGGAACTGTCGCCGAGATCGCGCATGTGCCCGCGCCGGAGAGTATGCCGAAGTCGCCGATGATCGTCACCGCCGACAGCGTCAGGGGCGAGCCGCCGTTGTTCGTCAGCGTGAGCGTCTGCGCCGCGCCGACGGCGCCCACGCCCGTCGCGGCGAAGGTCAGGCTGGCCGGCGCAAGCGACACACCCGCACCCGCGATGGACGTGCCGACCAGCGTGATCGCCTGGCTGTGCTGCACATCGATCACCTGCAGCGTGCCGGTCAGCGTGCCGACACTCCTGGGAGCGAACGCAACAGTAATTGCACATGTGCTGTGCGCGGGCAGCGTCGGCCCGCAGCCGTTGACGGCCGTAAAATCACCCGCAAGAATCTGCGCGGAGACCAGCGTCAGCGCAACGTCGCCACCGTTCGTCAGCGTGACGGTCTGGGTTGCGCTGGTGGTATTCACCAGCGTGCTGCCAAAGGTCAGCGACAACGGCGACAGCGTGTCGGTCGCGGGTGACGTACCGCTGCCGGTAAGTGCGGCCGTCTGCGTTCCCGCGCCTGTAACCACCGTGAGCATGCCGCTGCGCGCGCCCGCTGCCGTCGGCGTGAACGCAATCGAAACGGTGCACCCGGACTGCGGCAGCAGCGTGGAGCCGCAGGTGTTCGCCGCCAGTTGAAAGTCGCCACTGACGCTGATCGCGCCCAGCGTGCCTGAGAGGGTTCCGGTGTTCGAGATCGTGATATTGCGCACGGCGCTGGTCGTGCCGAGTAGCTGTGTCCCAAAACTTTCGGAGGTCGGCGTCAGCACCACAGAGAACGCACCGGTACCATTGCCGCTCAACGCAACGACCGCCGTCGATGTGATCGCGCCGCTGACAGCGAAGGTGAGCGTTCCCGCGCGAGCACCGACCGCGGTTGGAGCAAACGTGACCGCCATCGTGCAGGACGTGCCTGCCCCCAGCGTGGCTCCGGCACAGTTGCCGGTGGCAGCAAAGTCGCCGGTCACGACGGCGGAGCTGATCGTGAGCGACGCGTTGCCGGTGTTGCTGACCACCACCGCCTTCTGCGCGGTGATGCCGCCCAGCGCCGTGTCCGCGAACTGAAGCGCGGATGGCGTTACCGTCAGCACGCCGAGGGTGCCGTTGCCTGAAAGCGCCGCCGTGTGCGTTCCGAGTGCATCGGTGATGCTGAGCGAGCCGGTGCGCACCCCGGACGCTGTCGGCGAAAAAACGACACTCAGGGTGCAGTTCGCAAGCGGCGCCACCGTTCCTCCGCAGGTGCTGCCCGTGACGGCAAACTCACCCGCGATGACCGGCGAGCCAAGCACCGCAGCGACGGTACCGCCATTGTTCACCGTGACTGTGAGAGCCGCTGACCTGCCGCCAACCGCGGTCGAACCGAAGGCGAGCGAAGCCGGCGTCAGCGTCACAATCGCCTGGCCGGTGCCGTTGCCGCTCAGCGCAATCACCTGCGATCCAATCGCATCCGTGACGGTCAGCGAGCCGGTGCGCAGCCCCTGTGCCGTCGGCGTGAAACTCACACTCAGCGTGCAGCTGGCCCCTGCCGCAAGCGACGTGCCGCAGGTGGTTCCGGTCAGCAGAAAATCGCCCATGACCGCAGGAACGCTGAGCGCCAGCGCCGCCGTTCCACTGTCTGTAACCGTCACCACCTGCGCCGCCGACGTGCTGTTGATCGCGACGGTTCCGAACGACAACGCAGCCGGCGCTACCGCAACGGCAGCCGTTCCGTGGCCGTTACCGGAGAGCAACAGGTTGTGGATCGTGAACTGGTCCGGCAGGGCGATGGTGCCGTAGCGCATCCCGTCCGCCGTGGGCGCGAAGTCCACCGAAAACGCGCAGTTCTGCCCCGGATACAGCGTGCCGACGCAGGTGTTCGACACAATGCCGAAATCACCCGACGCGGCCAGCACACCGATGTACAGCGGCGTGCCTCCCGTGTTCGTGAAGGTCACTGCCTGCGCGGCCGAGGTGCCGCCGACATTCGTCACAGCGAAGGTCAGCGAGGCCGGCGAAAAGCTGCCGGTGGTGACGTACGCATCGCCCGACAGGGGAACGGTGATCGTGCGTACGCCGTCGTACGTAATGTTGAATGTGCCTGTGTGCGGCCCCGCCGTCGACGGGCCGTACGAGACGATAAAGTCGCAGGTCTGACCAGGGCCCAGCACCGCGAGACAGTCATTCTGAAAGATCCCGAAGTCGCCCGTCGTGCCGGGCGGTCCCAGCGTCGCGCCCGCGTTGCCATTGTTGGTCAGGTACACGCGCTCGCCGCCAAGCTGGCCGCTGACTGGAAAGTTGCCAAAGTAGATCGACGCCGGTGACGCCGTCACATTCGCCGCGCCGGTGCCGCTGCCGCTCAACTGCACGGCATAGGTCGCGGTGCCGTCGCTGATGCCCAGCGTCCCAAGCTCCAGCCCGGTCTGCGAAGGCGCAAACGCCACGGCGACTGTGCATGTGCCGCCCGGCGCCAGCGTGCTGCCGCAGGTGGACGCAGTGACAGGAAAGTCCGGGCTGGCACTCGGTGCTGACAGGTTCGCTGCGCCGGTTCCGCTGTTGCGGATGGTGACGATCCCTGGGGCAGAGGTGGTACCAATCGCTGTCATCGCAAATGCCAGCGACGCCGGAGAAAGCTGCAGGTCCGGCACGCCAACACCCGTACCGCTCAGCGGCAGAGCGACGTAGCCGCCGCTCACGTTGCCGTACACCAGCACCGAACCGGCTGCCGCGCCCGCCGCGGTCGGCGAAAAAACGATGCTGATGGTGCAGCTCGCGTTGACCGTCAGCGACGTGTTGGAGCAGGTGTCCGTCTCGGCGAAGCCGCTGCTGACCGACAACGCCGTGATCGCGAACGCGGTGTTGCCGGTATTGGTCAGCGTCACCGTCTGCGCCGCGCTGCTCGACCCGACCGCCTGCGCGTTGAAGGTGAGCGACGCAGGCGAAAAGCTCGCAACCGGCGCCAGCGCCTGTCCCGCGCTGAGCAGGGGCGTCTGCCAGATGCCGCGGCCAAACGTGCCTGCCCGCAGAATGCCGCCGGCAATCCCCTTCGACGCCACCAGCGAAAGCACCGGCGCGTTCGGCAGCGACGTACCCAGCACGCCCCAGCAGCTGCCCGTGACGCCGGTAGCCGCATTGACGCAGCTCGTCACGTCTGTCGTCACGTACACGCCGGTATCCAGCGCCACATAGACGATCAGCGGATTGTTCGGGTCGACGGCAACGCTGTTCGCCGGCGCGTTTGGCAGGTTCGCCGAGATGTTCGTCCAGGTCGCGCCCGCGTTGGTCGAGCGGTACAGGTGCGGGTATCCGAAACCCATCACCGTCGCATAGACCGTCTTGCCGGTCGCATCGCTGGGGTCGACCGCAATGCTCGAAACATCGAACCCGCCCACGTTGAATACGGCGGAATCGTTGGTGACCGGGCTCGCTGCCAGGTTCGTCCATGCGGTCGTCGACGTGGCGACATCGGCCGCGGTGTTCACGAAGATCTGACCACCGTAGCTGCTGCCGCCGTCCGCCACTCCAGCCAGTCCCGCGTAGATCACACTCGATCCGCTGGTCTGCGTACCGTATGTGATGTCGGCCGGGCCACCCGCTGCAAGCGACCGGATGTACGCATCGCTTGGCGTACACGCCGGCCCGGTGGGGCCACGGAGAAAGCTGCTGATGCTGCTCGATCCGGACCACGTGCTGCCGCCGGTAACCGGCCCTCGAAAGACCCGGCAGGTGCCCGCGATCACGTTTGTGTTCAGCCCGGGGTCGAGCAGCGCGGGCGCATCGACGGGCGCGCTGTCGTCCTGCACCTGCGCCGTGCCGATGGCTGGTGGACCTGCGAAGTCCGCCGCTGTACACGCGTTCCCGTCGGTGCACGCATACAGCGACACACCCGCGCCGGACTGCACCAGCCCCGTCGTCCCGGTGGACTGGTCGATCGCAACCGTGCCGCTTTCGCCATTGCTCAGCTGCAGCCATGCCGCCGCGTTGGTGGCCTGCGAAACGCTCGTGCTCGCCGCGCTGCCATTCGCTCCCAGCGCGACCAGCAACACGTTCGCAGCGAACGGATGCGAGCTGAACCCGGCCACCATGGCCAGCGATCCCAGTCCGCCATTCAGGTTGTCGAAGTGCGTCTTGTCATCGGCCGAACACACCGCCCCCTGCTGCCGCACGCCGTCAAGCGATCGCCACAGGCCGCCATCATTCCCCAGCACGATCAGCGGCGCGCTGCTGTTTGAGGCGTTCGTCTGCCACGCAATGGCGTGCTGCGCCGGTGCAACACCCGCGGGCGAGGCGCACCCGTTCTGCGTGTTGGTCGTGTTGCGCAGGCTGCAACCGCCGCTCAGCCCACAGCGGAAGAGGTCTTCCGTCCCGGCGAACAGCAGCGTATCCGTCATGCTGAGCGCGGTCGCCGCGGGCACCGCTGCCAGCGACAGGTTGTAGTCGCCCTGCGCGATCCTGCCCGCGGTCTCCATGGGAGTCGCGTCGATCTGCGTCCCCCAGAGCACGGTAGGTGAAGCGCACGCATTACCGCTGGCATTGCAAGCGTCCTGCCACAGGCCCTGATCGTTGTCCCCCGCATCCACGGTCAACGCGAACAGGTCGCCCGACACCGGCTGCGCCGCCAGCGCACCGCGAAAGATCGGGCAGCTCGCCGAACCATACGTCCCAGAGCGCGTCGGACAGGCAGTCGCCGTCAGGCCGGCGCCGGGCTGGTTCGCCATGCGGGTAAAGGTGACGCCGTCCGCCGACTCGTAGTAGCCGTGCGACCGGACCGCCGCATAAAACCGCTTGCGCACCGGGTTCCACACCACTGACGTCGCCGCGTTGCCGCGAAAGTTGGTGATGTCGCTGTTGCGGTCCTGCACGACCGTGCTGCCGTCCTCGATCGTGGCAGGCAGCCAGCTGGTGCCGCCGTCCTGCGAGTAGAACAGGCCCATGAAGCCATACGGCACGTTGTTGCGCACGATGGCTGCCTCCGCCGACGTACTCAGCGCGGCAACCACCGTCTGCGTCGACACGGTGCTCCAGGCAAAGCCTGCAAACGCCTCGCCATAGAAACCGTGCCCGCTGAGTGCGTTCGGAATCAGCGACCACGTGGTGCCACCGTCCGTCGAACGCAGCAGGCCCTCGCCGTAGTAGCTGTCGGTCGCATCGTTCGGATCGCCCGTCCCGGCCAGCACCACGCCCGTGCCGCCCGGCTGCACGGTCAGCGCGCCGATCGACAGCGACGGAATCGCCGATCCGCCATTGGGCGAGAAGACCGGCAGCGTGTCAGTCAACGGCCGAAAGCTCACCGCAGAGGCCGTACCCGCCGCATTGATGCTCTTCCACACGCCGCCGCCCGACGTGCCGATGTACACCGTGTTGCCGCTGGCGTCGTTCGGATCGATCGCAACGGAGGTGACCCGCCCCGTCACCAGCCCATACGCCGAGGTCTGCACCTGCAGCGGACCAACGGGCGTCCATGGCGTGTTCAGCGCGACGGCCTGGCTGCCGGCCAGCGCAAGATGCTGCGCACGGGCCCGGGCAAGCGCCTCGGCCGGCGAAGCAGTCCCTGCACTCGCTGCAGACGCGCGCGCGGCCGACGTTCGTCCCCTTAGAAACGTGACGGCCCGGCGTCGCATCGTTGCGGCATAAGCCTGCGGCGCAGCCTTCGCTTCAGCCTGAGCATGGACCCTCAACACCCCGCAACAAAGCGCAAACGCTAACGCCACGAAACAAAGCGCAGCCGCGACCAGGCGCGACGCGGCGTCGCAACGCCGCCGATCGGCTTCCCGGTGCTGTGGATCGGGCAAGGAATTCCTCTGCGCTATCAGATTGCGGAAGGCGGCGCGCACAGGCGCACGCTGCACGACAGTGACCGCAACCAGAGGGTTCCTGTAAGAAAGTTCTCAGCTTTCAGACGCGCGCGTCTCGCCCGCAACGGGCATTCAGCGAACGCTCTGAAAGGAAGAAGGTGAAACAGCAGACGCGGCTCTTAGTGCGACCGCTGGCGTGCCGATACCGCGCAGCAGGCGCTCACCAAAGGGCTCGTCAGCAGCGCACGATCTTGGGCGAGACGATGTGGCGGGTAGCGTTTCTCGAATCTACCACCAGCTTTGCATCCGCAACAATCTGTTCCATCTCATACGACGAATGATCGGTTGCGATCACCACGCAATCGAACTCGCCCACGCGGTCCAGCGGCGTGGAGTCCATGTTCAACGCGTACTTCCGCCCATGCCCTACAAACGGAAAGAACGGGTCGTTGTAGCTCACGTCCGATCCAAGCGCCTGCATCTGCTCGATCAGCACCAGCGATGGCGACTCGCGCAGATCGTCTACATCGGGCTTGTACGCCACGCCCAGAACGAGGATCTTCGCACCCTTCATGGGGACGCCATGATCATTCAACGCACGCGCCACCTGCCGCATCACAAACGTCGGCATCGACTCGTTGATCTCGCCCGCCAGCTCGATAAAGCGCGTGGTAAATCCGTATTCCTTCGCCTTCCATGTCAGGTAGAACGGATCGACCGGGATGCAATGACCGCCGATCCCGGGCCCCGGATAAAACGCCTGGAAGCCGAACGGCTTCGTTGCCGCCGCTTCGATCACTTCCCAGACGTCCACGCCCATGCGCATGCACAACTGCTTCATCTCGTTAACCAGTGCGATGTTCACCGAGCGATAGATGTTCTCAAGCAGCTTCGTCATCTCGGCCGTGGCCGGCGACGACACAGGCACGGTCCGGGTGAAGATGGAGTTGTACAGCGCGCACGCGGCCTCTGTCGCGATCCGCTCCACGCCGCCAACCACCTTTGGAATCTCGCGTCGCGGCGTGATCATGTTGCCGGGGTCTTCACGCTCCGGCGAAAACGCCACCAGCACGCCCTCGATCGCGTCGGAATGGTCACTCGCCACCTGCACTGCAACGCCACGCTGCGCACCTGTCTCATTCAGGATGCGCACAACGACCTCTTCGGTCGTGCCGGGATAGGTTGTGCTCTCCAGCACAATCAGCTGGCCCTCGCGCACATAGGGTGCGATCGAGCGGATTGTCGCCTCGACATAACTAAGGTCAGGCATGTGGTGATCGGTCAGCGGGGTTGGCACGCAGATCAGCACGGCGTCCATCTCCGCGATATGCGCGAAGTCTTCCGTTGCCCTAAAACCCTTTGCCTGCGCCGCGGCAATGTGCTCCGGGTCAATGCGCCAGATATAACTGCCACCGCCGTTCAGTGTGCTGATCTTCTTCGCATCGACATCGAAGCCGGTAACTCGAAACCCTTCACTTGAAAACAACAGCGTCAGTGGCAGACCCACATATCCGAGACCAATAATGCCAACGCGCGCTTCGCGTGTGCGGACACGCTCCCGCCACATCTCAAGCGATATCGCAGCTACCTGCTGCGTCATTTCTGTGTCTGCCATCTCACTCAATACAAAGACTCCAACCAGCCCTTAAGAGTTGGACTACGAAAATCTTTCTTGAGATTCAAACAGTGATGTCATGTTTCGCATCCAACACCTCGATCCAGCGTTTCTGGAGAGGGGATTCTATGTTTAAGAAAATTACTGCCGTTGTATGTTCCGTTGCCATGAGTGCCACCATGGCGGTTGCCGCTGATTCAATGGAGCATCTGAACCATCGCATCGAGGATGCGCATGCCGTCCTGCATGAACTGATGGGAACACCCGACAAAGGCATTCCGCTGGACATCGCCGCCAGCGCGACCTGCGTCGCCGTCGTCCCGGGCTTTAAGAAGGGTGCATTCCTCGTAGGCGCACAGTATGGCCAGGGCGTTGCGACCTGCCGCACACCCAAGGGATGGAGCGCTCCGGTGTTCATCCAGGTGACCGGTGCGAGCTTTGGTCTGCAGGCGGGCGGACAGTCGACCGACCTCGTTCTGATCGGTCGCAGCCACAAGAGCATGGATGCCATGCTGCACGCCAAGGTCAAGCTGGGCGGCGATCTCGCCGTGGCAGCGGGCCCTGTCGGCCGCGATTCGCAGGCAGCCACCACGGCGCTCGCCTCGGCTGAGTTCCTGACCTACTCGCGTTCCAAGGGCCTCTTTGCCGGCGTCGATCTGACCGGTGACTATGTCAACCAGAACGAGGCGGACACCCAGACCTACTACGGCCAGGGCATCACCTACGAGAAGATCCTCTCCGGCAGCGTACCCACACCTCCGGGAGCAGCCCACTTCGTATCGACCGTCAACGAGCTGTTCAACAAGGGCCGCGCCCGCAAGTAGCCCCAACGACGCGTCGCAGATACTCTGACGAACCGTCACGTACAGATCTAACCGAGTCGTCACAAAGAAAGGCCTTGATGCAATGCATCAAGGCCTTTCTCCTGCTTCCGTCATCCTGAGCGAAGCGAGGGTCTCAAGAGATTCCGGTCCAACGACACGCACCCAGACCTTCAGCCAAACCTGTAGCTCAAGCCACCCAGCATCGGGCGGATCTCTTGCCGCGCCCAGGCACAGTCAGGAATCCAGGATCTCGTTACCTCAGCAGCCAGACCTCCTGCGGTTGCTTCGGAGGGGCATGGCTTCAGCCACGCCAAAACCCCTCCAGATGCAGGCGGCTTCAGCCGCTGAAGGAGCAACTTAGCCGCGATTACCACCGGCCACTAACACCGCCTCGCCGGAGATCCATGCCGAGTCATCGGACGCGAAGAACGCAACGACCTTGCCAATATCGGCAGGCTGACCGATGCGTCCAAGCGGTGTTCCCGCCGCGATAGCCTTCTCAAATTCGCTGCCCATGAAACCAGCCGTGTGGACGCCTTCCGTCTCGACCAGGCCGGGGCTGACGCTGTTCACGCGAATTCTTTTCGCTCCCAGCTCGCGCGCCAGCGACAGCGTAATCGCATCCACTGCGCCCTTCGTCGCGGAATACACCGCTCCATTGGGCTGCGCGGACTTACCCACCACCGAACTGATGTTGATGATCGATCCACCCTCGGGATTGAACTCCTTCACCGCCGCCTGCGTGGTCAGCAGCAGACCCAGCACGTTGATATCGAACTGCTTATGGAAGTGCTCAGCCGTAATCGCATCGAGCGAGCCGAATTCATAGACACCGGCATTATTGACCAGAACGTCAATCTTGCCGTAGGCCTTCACTGTCTCTGCGATCAGCTTGTCGACCTCGTCCTGCTTTGCGACGCTGCCACCGACCGCGATCGCCTTGCCGCCCGCATCGGTGATGCGCTTCACAACCGCGTCCGCGCCTGACTTCGAAGAGGCGTAATTCACCACCACCGAAGCGCCTTCTTGTCCCAGGTGCTCCGCGATGGATGCGCCGATGCCCTTTGATGCTCCCGTCACAATTGCGACTTTACCTGTAAGCTTGCCCATGCAGTCCACCGAACCTTTCGATATTTCTACAACCATCGAAATGGATGAGCCTGCGCCGTCGTACGATGCGAACATTTTGATGAATGTGGAAAAGCGTATCGGGAAACTATGCGACCAATTGCTTCAGGTGCGACAGGTAGCTCTTCCACAGCTTGCGCCGCAGCGTCGCGCGGACCAGCCGGCCGTCTTTCTTCGTCTCGATCAGACCTGCGGTTTCAAGCTGCCGGATATGGTGCGAAAGCGTCGCCGGGTTCATTGCCAGGCACTCGCGCAGGTCCATGCAGGCGGTGCCGTCAGAGCTTGCGATGCGGCGAAACACCGCAAGCCGTCGAGGGTCGGCAAGCGCGCGGCTGATCGCGAGCATCGATTTGTCGTTCATGACCTCAGGCGTTGGCGCGTCGATCTTTGCCGGCTTGTCTTTCTTCTTCGACACGCTGCTCTCCTGCACTTGCGTGTCAGTATATGCGCGACGCCGGTCGCAAACGGCCCAGCAGCTCGGTCACGGTTGCTCCTTCAGTTGGATGCCACAGATCTGGGGCGATCTGCGCAAGCGGTTCCAGCACGAAGGCGCGGCGATGCGTTTCCGGGTGCGGCACCGTCAACTCCGGTGTCGCCAGCACAACATCGCCGTACAACAGCAGATCCAGGTCGAGCGTGCGAGGCCCCTTGGCGATGCCCGCGCTCCGATCGCGGCCGTGCTCACGCTCGATGATCATCAAGCCATGCAGCAGGTCCAGAGGATCGAGTTCCGTTCGCAGCAACGCGGCGCCGTTCAGAAAGACGGGTTGATCCAGGTAGCCGACCGGCTCCGTCTCGACAAAGCTGGAGACAGCGACGACCTCGCCCAGCGCACCCATGGCACGCACCCCGCTGTGCAGCGTTTCGGCTCGATTACCGGCCTGCGACGGCAGGTTCGATCCAAGTGCGATTGCCGCCAGCGCCACGGCCTACGCGTGCGCCGCTGCCGGAAAGCCGAGCGCATGCGCCGACTCTGCGACCGATTCGTCTTCGAAATCCGGGGCGAGTTCCCATGCGGAGCGGTCCTTCAGCAGTTTGCTGACCAGCGCCGTGTGCATGGCATGCCCTGCCCGCTCGGCCACCACGCGGCCCTGCAGGCGTCGACCCGCCAGCGCCAGGTCACCGATCAGGTCCAGCACCTTGTGCCGCACAAATTCGTCCGCATAGCGGAGCGGACCGTTCTGCACCTTGCCGCCGCCGATGATGATGGCGCAGGCCTCGCTGGCGCCGCGGATCAGGCCCATGTTGCGCAGCACCGGCTCGTCCTCGCGAAAGCCAAACGTGCGCGCGGGCGCGATCAGGTCGGCATAGGCGCCCGTCTGCAGATCGCCGAGAAAGCGTGACGAACCGATCGGCGCGGGAAAGTCGATGCGGTAATCGATGCCATAGCCCTTGCCCGGATACACGCCGATGAACTTGATGCCGTCCTTGGAGTTCTCTGTAACCTCTACCGCCTTCAGAATGCGGAGGTACTCGCGGCGGCGGCGCTGGCGGCGCGTGCCCACGCGCTCGAACGCCTCCACGTACGGCAGCGCCGAGCCGTCCAGGATCGGCACCTCCAGGTTGTCAAGCTCGACAATCACGTTGTCGATGCCGTAGCCGATCAGCGCGCTCAGCAGGTGTTCCGTGGTGGAGATCAGCACGCCCTGCCGCATGAGCGACGTCGCATACGACACGCGGGCGACGTTGCGGCCGTTCGCCGGAATCTCGAAGTTATCCAGGTCCGTCCGGCGAAAAACGATGCCCGACCCCGCCGGCGCGGGCACAAGCCGCATGCTGACCGGCGCGCCCGAGTGAAGCCCCACACCGGCAAAGCTTACCGGCTCGCCCAGCGTGCATTCCGTGTGTGCCTGTTGACCCAAAGGAAAAACACTCCAGCCCCATACCGCATGAACGGACGGTAAAGGAAGAACAAAGCAAAGAGTACTCCCGACCAAGGACTTTTCCACTGTGGCAAAATGACCACAGGTAGAGCGTTCCGCGCACGCTAGCCTTTCTCCTGAAAGCAGGTCAGATGCCGTTAGAAACAAGCCACTTGCGAGCTGCAGTCGAAAAATCGAGCGAACGTCTTCGCGAACGGCTGGAGGCCCTGGTGCGATGCGAGTCGCCGACCGAGGACGCCGCGGCGGTCAATTGCGCGATGGATCTGGCCTCCCGCTGGGCCTCGCAGTCCGGCGCGCGAGTCGAACGGCACCCCGGCGGCGAGTTCGGCGATGTCCTGGAGTTATGGTTCAACGGCGACACCTCTGCGCCCGTACGAAAGCCGCTGATGCTGCTTGGCCACCTCGACACGGTTTGGCCGACAGGCACCCTGGCGAACATGCCGTGGCGCGAAGCACCCGACCCCGAAGGACGGCAACGGCTGTGGGGTCCGGGCGTGCTCGACATGAAGGCCGGGGTCTGCATGGCGCTGGCGGCAGTTGAAGCCGTCCAGCACTGTGGAGGCCTGCCGCGGCCTGTCGTCTTGCTGCTGAACCCTGACGAGGAGACCGGCAGCCGCGTCTCGCGCCCCCACACCGAACGCATTGCGCGCGAGTGTGAGGCGGTCTTCGTACTGGAACCCGCGCAAGGTCTGCCGGGCTCGCGCGACAACGCCGCCTATAAAACCGCGCGCAAAGGCGTCGGCGACTACCGGCTTCACGTCACAGGGGTCGCTTCGCATGCCGGTGTGGACTTTGAGCGCGGTCATTCCGCCATCCTGGAACTGGCCCGCCTGCTGCCGCAGGTGGCTGCCTTCACCGACCTGACGTCCGGCCTGACGGTCAACCCCGGCGTTATCGGCGGCGGCACACGCTCCAACGTCGTCGCCGCCGAAGCCTGGGCACAGGTGGACGTCCGCGTCGCCCGCATGGCCGACGCGCAGCGTGTTGATGCGCTCTTCCACGGCCTGCGCGTCACCGAGCCGGCCTGTTCGCTCACCGTCACCGGCGGCATCAACCGTCCTCCGATGGAACGCAGTGATGGCACGGTGCGGCTGTTCGAACGTGCTCGTGCCTTGGCGGCCTCACTAGGATTTGAGTTGAACGAAGCCGCAACCGGCGGCGGTTCCGATGGCAACTTCACCGCCGGCGTGGGCATACCCACCCTTGACGGCATGGGCGCGGTGGGTGAAGGCGCCCACGCCGCGCACGAGTCGATCCTGCTGGACGATCTGCTGCCGCGAACGGCGCTGCTGGCGGCAATGATCGCGGCGACCTAGGCCCGTCATCCTGAGCGAAGCGAAGGACCCCTGCGGGTCCAGCAGCCGCGATGGTGCTGAAAGTTTCTCGCGAGAAAGCCACCTGTGGCGGGTTAGGCTTCGGGATATTTTCCCCTTCGCTCAGGATGACGGAGTGAGCGACTTCAACAAGCCAGCCAATCGCGCCAGCGGCAATCCCACCACGTTGCTGTACTCGCCCTCGATCCGCGGAATCCATTGCGCCGCGCGGCCCTGGATGGCGTACGCACCGGCCTTGTCCATCGGCTCACCGGTGGCGATGTAGGCCGCAATATCGTCGTCGGTCATGTCGCTGAAGATAACCCAGGTCGTCTCCGCCGCCGTTAGCGCCTGGTCACGGGCCAGCACGGCGATGCCTGTGGTGACTTCGTGCGCGCGGCCTCGCAGCAGCCGCAGCATGCGGGCCGCATCGTCCGCATCGCGCGGCTTGCCCAGCAACTCGCCGGCGACAGCGACGGTCGTGTCCGCGCCAATTACCACCGCGTGAGGATGCCACGCCATCACGGCGCGCGCCTTCGCCTCGGCCAGCCGCACCGTGTACGTGACGTGATCTTCCCCGGCCAGCGGCGTCTCGTCGATGTCGGCTGTGACAACGGTGAAGTCGAGCCCGATCTGCTGCAGCAACTCGCGCCTGCGCGGCGATGCTGACGCCAGAATCAGCGGCTGCTTTGGTTGACACGAAGAACTCACGCCAGGTCTGCCACCGTCAGTTCGCGCACACCGTCTTCGCCCGCGATCAGCGCGCGTTCTGCCATGCCAAGAAACAGGCCATGCTCAACCACGCCAACCATCGCGCGAATCTCCGCGGCAGTCTCTTCCGGGTCAGCAATTCCCACCGATGAGCAGTCCAGCAGGATGTTGCCCTCATCGGTGATGTATGGTCCACTGCCGTCCTTGGCCTGCCGGATCTTCGGTGTAAAGCCGATCTCCTGCAGTTGCGCCGTGACCAGCGGAACCGCCATCCTGATCACCTCGATGGGCAACGGAAACCGTCCCAGCTGGTGCACCAGCTTGCTCTCATCGGCGACGATGATGAAGCGCTTCGATGCGCTGGCAACGATCTTCTCGCGCAGCAGCTTGCCTCCGCCGCCCTTGATCAGCGCCATGCGCGGACCCACCTCGTCGGCCCCATCGATCGCCACGTCAATCGTGGTGTGGTGATCGAAATCAGTGATCGCAATGCCAAGCGAACGGGCAAGCTGCTCGCTTGCGTCCGACGACGCAATGCCCGTTATGTCCAGCCCCTGCTTGACCTGCTCGCCCAGCATCTGGATGAACAGCGACGCGGTCGACCCCGAGCCGAGACCCACAACCATCCCCGGCTTGATGAAGCGAAGCGCGGCCTGTGCGGCGGCGAGTTTAGCGGCTTGCTGGTTCACGATTGCTCCTGATGTACGGTGACGGTCATCGCCATGCCATGTGTTGCGCCGGGCGCCAGCGTGATGCGGTCGTCCGTCGCATTCACCACTTCCACACAGATGAAGTGCTGCCAGCCGTCTTCCGGCAGGTCAGGCAGACCGGGCGTCAGCACGCTCCATGGATTCCAGATGACGGTCGTCTGCGAACCTTCCTTGGCGATGTGGATGGACCGTTTCGCCGCGGGATCATGCAGGGTGAGCGGCTCGGCCGTGTGTACATGCGTCTGGTCCACGTCGCGGGTGAAGGCGAACGTCGTCTCCCGCTGTACCTTGCGAATCATGTTGTCGCGCTTGTCGAGGTAAGTGCTGCCGCGCAGGCCGTCGAGCCGCGCCGCGTGCACATCGGCAATGGCGTAATAGCTGTGCAGGCCCTCTTCAAACTCCATCGGTTCGGTGCCGCGATTGGTCACGGTCAATGCGGCGTGCAGATCGCCGCCAATGCGGAACTCCAGCGTGGTGTGAAAGTGATCGTAGCCAAGCGTCCGCGACATGTCGCTGGGGTCGAGTGACAGCGTGGCGTGCACGTCGCCATCAGGGGAAAGATGGACGCGATCGAGCGTCCAGACGCTTGTCCGCGCGAAGCCGTGCATCGGGCTGGTCGTGCCATGCGCCGCATCAAACTCCGCTCCATTCCAGCGCGGTCCAAACCATGGGAACAGCACCGGGATGCCTCCCCGAATGGGCTTGCCGGGCGTAAGCGCCGTCTTCGGCGACAGGTAGAAGACCGGGCTTTGCCGGTGCGGCGTCCAGTGCGTCAGGTGCGCTCCATAGAGGTAAATCGACGCAGAACTTGCCTGCGTCTCCACGCGCATCTCGATCATGCCCGGCTGATCTTCATGGAACGAGACATGGTCGCGTACAGCGAACTGCGCGGTCAGATCGGCAAGTGTCTGCATTCGTTTTCCCCCGGGGTCAGCCGCCCCAGTTTCAAAATACGCGAAGCAGGTGGTTTGCGCATGCGGCTGCAAGCGACTACCGCTCGCGACTTCGGGCAGCGCGCGTTATTCCTGAACAGGCCATGCCGCCAGCGCCATGGATGCGACCGCCGACAGCTTCTCCCTGGTTGCACCGTCGCGAGCCAGGGTGGACATGCCCTGGATGACAGCCATGGTGTGACCGGCGAGTGCGTCGGCGAGTCCTTTTCGCTGTGCCTTCTTCATGGATCGATCGCGCTTGATCTTGTTGCGGAGCCGCTTCTCGATACCGAGCCGGATCTCCGCCAGCGCCTGCTGCACATCTGCCGCGGCAGCCGAGCAGCTGATGGCCGAACTTGCGAGTAAACATCCCGGCGGCGTGCTCTCTCCTGTAAACCCGATGACCGCGCCACGCAGCAAGCCCTCGGCAGCATCGCGCGCCGTGGCCGCCTGATCAATGATCGATTCGGAAGTGACCGGGCCTGACACGTAGCGCTGCACCGCCTGGAGAAACAACTGCTTCTTGTCGCCGAACGCCGTGTACAGGCTGGGCGGCGTAATGCCCATCGCCGACGTAAGGTCGTTGACCGACGTGGCCTCGTACCCGTGCCGCCAGAACAGCAGCATCGCGCTGTGCAGCGCGGCCTCGCGATCGAACCCCAGCGGCCGGCCTGGCCTGCGGCTCACCTTCGATTCAACAGCTTTCATAGCTATAACTATGAAACACCTTGACGCTTTGAAGCAAGTGCTGTCTACTGATTCGTAGCGACCACTAAGGAATCTCTCCATGCCTCTTACGAACTATCGCACCCTTGGCCGCTCTGGCCTTGTCGTCAGCCCGCTCGCCCTCGGCACCATGACCTTTGGGACCGCACGATGGGGGCAGGATGAAGCCGGCTCTGCTGCCGTCTTCAACGCGTACGTCGACGCGGGCGGCAATTTCGTCGATACCGCCGATGTGTATGCCGGCGGCCGCAGCGAAGCGATGCTCGGCACGTTTATCGAGGAACGCGGGCTGCGCGATCAGATCGTTGTCGCCACCAAGGCTGGCTTTGCCGCCGGTAAGGGCGTGCACGCGGGCGGCAACGGCGCGAAGCACATCCATGCCGCGCTCGAAGGCTCGCTGAAGCGGCTGCGCACGGACTATGTGGACCTGTTCTGGATCCACGTGTGGGACTCAGTCACGCCCGCGGAAGAGCTGCTGGAGACAGTGACGGCGCTGGTGCGCGCGGGAAAGATCCGCTACTGGGGCATGTCGAACGCACCGGCCTGGTATGTGACGAAGCTTGCCACGATGGCCAGTGAACGCGGCGTGCCGGGCCCGATCGCGCTGCAGTACTTCTACTCTCTGGTGAACCGCGACATCGAGGACGAGCACGTGCCGCTGGCGAACGAGTTCGGCATGGGCGTGGTGCCGTGGAGCCCGCTGGCGTACGGCCTGCTGACCGGCAAATACGACCGCGCCACCGTCGAAGCAGGGCCACCGCGCGCAGGTGGCTTGCTGCTGGACGCGGCGAGCGGAGCGGCCAAACGTCCGGAGGGCGACAAGCGGCTGGACGGACCGAACCCTTTCGGTGACACGCTCTTTACGCCGCGCAACTGGACAGTCGTCGATGAACTCAAGAGGGTCGCGGCAGAAGCGGGCGAAAGCCCGGCGCGCATCGCACTCGCATGGGTCTGCGGGCGCCCCGGTATCACCTCAACGCTGATGGGCGTGAGCCGCGCCGAACAGGTCGCCGACAACGGCGCGGCACTGGACATCGTGCTGTCGGCAGAACACCGCGCCGCGCTGGACAAAATCAGCGCATCCGCCGACCCCAGCCTCTACACCCTGTTTACGCCGACTATGCGGAAGCATGCCGTCTTCGGCGGGTGCGACGTCGAGGCTGCGGCGTAAGCGGCCTGCGTTGTTGTGATCCCAACAAGGTAGTTCGGTCCCGCAGCGCAGGCCGGTCCGGTAGTTCTGTCATCCCGCAGCGCAGCCGAGGGACCGGCGGTTCTCGCCGACTGCGGGATTTAGACCCTGGACCCTGATTTCTTACCGCGTAAGCGCGTCAGGCCGCAGCTTCCCGATGCGGCCTTTCGGCCCCACCACCCACGGCAGCGCAAGCGCATTCCACTTCGCATCGGCGTCCGCCGCGTCGCCCTTGGCCGGGTTCGGCGTGAGCGGCTTCCAGCTGCGGCCCTGGTCGGCTGAAACATCCGTGCCATTGGGGCCTACGGCGATCCACATCCTGCTGTTGACGTCGTAAGCCACGGACGAGCGATAGCCATGCGGCTGGGTTGCTGGAGCGGTCCACGACTCGCCATCGTCGTCGCTATAGGCCGCAGTGGCGGACGCATCGGACGGAACGCCATAGTCCCCGCCAACCGCGATCATGACCTGCAGGTTTGCAGCCAGCGCGAAGATGCCCGACGAAGCATTCGCCGCGCCCACGGGCACCTGCACCTGCTGAAAGTAGGCGTGGGAATAGCACGTCTCCGGATCGTTGTACTCCAGCGATAGCGAGCAGGCCGCCCACTTGCCCAGGTACAACGCCCCGCTGCCGCCGCCAAAGATGGGGCCTTCCTTCGTCAGCAGCATGGATTGATTGCTCGCGGCGAAGGCGCCTCCCTTGTCGGCAGCGGTCAGGCTGGGCGAGTTGACCCGCGTCCATGTCTGGCCGCCGTCCTGTGTCAGCGCCAGGTAGAAGCGGCCATTAACCGGGTCGCCGAGCAGCCATCCCTGGTCGCGCCGCTGAAACACTACAGCGTCGAAGAAACCATCCGGCGTATCGGGATTACTGAAGACAGGCGTCCACGTTCTGCATCCATCGACAGTCCTGTAGACACGCGACTGGTCGCCCTTGCCGCTCGACATGACCACGGCACTCTGCGCGTCGAACGCCTGGATACCACGGAAATCCAGCTTCTCCGCGCCGGCCGGCATGGCGCACGCTGTCCAATGCGAGCCCCCATCGATAGTGCGCACCACCGTCCCGCCGGTCCCACTGGCCCACGCAACCTGCCCATGCGCATCGCCGATGGCAATGCCTCGCAGGCTCGCGGTGGTGTTGCTGGTCTGCAAGGTGAACTGCGCACCGGCGGCAGCAGAGGTGAACAGGGCAGCAAGCAGAAGGCGACGCATGGGAGGAGTGTATCGCTCATCCTGACGAGGCGATCCGGCTGGCTCTCCCAATGCGCTAGCGCAGAGCCTTCTTCAGGAGCTCAACGACCCTCGACTCGCCTTCCGCAGTCAGTTCGCTGATCGCGTAGGCTGCTGGCCATATGGTGCCTTCATCGAGTCTGGCCTTATCGCTGAAACCAAGCGTGGAGTACCTGGTCTTGAACTTGCCCGACGCCTGGAAGAAGCAGATTACGTCTCCATGCCGGGCGTAAGCGGGCATGCCGTACCAGGTCTTTGGCGACAGGCCGGGCGCGCTGCTCGTGATCAGGCTGTGCAGCCGTTCGGCGAGTGTGCGGTCCTTCTCGCCCATCTTTGCGATGCTCGCAAGTACGTCCGCTTCGCCGTCCTCTTTGTTCGCCGGTGGGCCTTTGCGCACGGCTTTCAGCTCCTGTGCACGCGCCTGCATGGCACTGCGTTCTTCGGTTGTGAATGCTGTTTCCTTGCTGCTCGGCGATTCAAGCGCGGCTTTCTTCGCTGCCATGGTTGCACTCCCACTCAATGCCGCAACCAAAGTACAGCAACAACTAACCGGGTAACAGCAGTGATCGCTCCCTCGAAGCCTCTCAACCCTCAACATCGGAGTGCCACACCAGGTCGCTATCGGCAAGTGTTCCCAGCAGGAAATTGTCCGGACGGCGCACCCGGCCGGCGATGCGGCGCAGCAGCGTGGCGGGCAGCGAGGTCGCCGCGCCCACCAGATCGACCACATTCTCTGACTCGAACGCCGACTGCATGGAGTGCGGCGTGCCCCCCTGGAAGAGCAGGCTGGCCGTTCCTTCGGAGACTTCATGCTCCATGAGGAAGCCGCGCATGAGCGTGGCGGGTGAGATCCGCGCGAAGTCGGAGCGATTCATCTGCCAGTCCAGGTGGAAGGTGCCGTGCGAGCGCCGGCCGCCGACCATGCTGATCCAATCGCCATCGGCCGACCGCACACCGGCCAGCACACCGCCGCTGACCGCGTGCACGCTGCGGTATCTCCACTGCGCAACCTGCAGCGGAACGGGATAATCGCAGCGTGCATTCAGCGCGATGAACTCCTCTTCACGTAACGCCGCCTGCGGCACAAACGAGCAGCCAAAGGCGCTGAGAGCACGACGCCGGAACAGCCGGAAGTTGCGGCGGGTGTGCGGCCCCAGCGTGTTCAGCGTCGCGTGGTAACTGTCGAGCAGCGGCAATCGCCGTAACAGGGTGCGCCGCCGAACTGCCCACTGCAGCCGGCTGTTCGGCGTCGCGTCAGGCGCAGGGTTAAAGGCTCCGTTCTGCACGGAGATCACAACCATGTGTGCCCGGCAGTTCTGCAGGAGAAACTTCGCCGCGCGGATCGCCAACCCGCTGCGGACGTCAGCCGCGCCAAGAACGTTGCGCTCTCCGCCGATGTCTTCTGTCACAAAGATACCCAGGCGCATGCCCATCGCGCGGTACTGGTGCACCAGCACGGCGCCTTCCAATTGCTCCGCGGATGGGGCTCCCCTGAACAGCAGCAGGTGCGGACGCTTGCCGCCGGTGTATGGCTGTGTGAGGAAGTAGTCGATGTAGTCGGCGGCGCCAGCCTGCCCGCACTGCACAGCCAACCGCTGCAATCGCGGTTGCACCTTGAGAATCGCCTCGCGCCCGGTCACGATCAGCGGGTCAACCGCCGGCCGTGTACCCACGAGGGGTTCTTCCGCAAAGGTCATTGCGATCCTGTTCGAGTCCGTGGCAGGCTCCGTCGTTCGGGGGCTTGAACCTAGTTGCATGGTACGGAACGGCGCGTGCAAACCTTGCTGCTGAAACAACCTGGCGCGAAAACAACGCGCCTTGTCCTGACGATCCACGCGAGTAAAAGGCGCGCGAGTGTCTACCTCATTGTCAGTGGTAGGAACCGCTTGGGCAAGGTGCTGAAAACGGTAACTGAAGCTCGACTTCAGGTCTCGAACGGAGCACCCGAACTGGTTACCGGCGTGGTCATTTCGGGGTGTTGCCGAAGGCAGGAGAAAACGCCGGCGGCGCCCGTCCGTCTACACTTAGACGCGGCGGTGCAACCCGCCGTGACCTCTTCGCTCTGGCGGTTTTGAGCAACCAGGGAGCAACCGCACATGCCGCTGCCTCTGGCCACCGGAGCACCACACCGCAGCGGCCCCACGTTCCATGTAATTGAGCGCAAACCGCCGCGGCCCGCAGCGATCCTGCTGGCGGTCGTGGTCGCAGGCATCGCGCTCTCCGCAGTGTCGTTCGGCCTGGGTCACAGCAAGGCGAGGCACTTTGCTGACGGCGATTCGAGCGCAACCCGTTCACCCGGCGCTACGTCTGGCGGTGCTCCCGCCGACAAAGACGATAAGGACGACCCAAACCAGGTTGACACAATCGTGATCGGCGACGCCGCTGATGCTCCCGTACCGGCCCGCAAGGGCTCGCGGGTAAGCGACGTTCATGCCACCATCCTCATCCGTCTGCCTCGCTACGGCGACCAGGTGGGCCTGATCCCTGACAGCCCTTCCGGTCACCTGCTCTTCCGCTGGCTTGCTGCGTTCAACCAGGGCAGCTTTGCGGCGCTCGAAAGCGTTCTGCCCAACGCTGCGGCCAGCTCGACAGCCGACGTTCAAATGGCGTTGCGAGTGCAGACCGGCGGCTACAACCTGCTGTCCGCGAGGGAAGTCCAGCCCGGCGTACTCGTCTTCCGGCTGCGCGACCAGACACCCGCAGCGAACGAAGTGCTCGGCACGCTGTACATGCGGCCGAACTCAAATCCCGCCGCGATCGCCAGCTTCAGCCTGCGCGAGGTCATTCCCGCAGCGCACACTGCAGCGGCTGCCTCAACGGCTGCGAGTCCCTAGCTTCTCCGACCACAGGCGTGGGCAGGGTATCGGCCTGTAGAAGATAGATCGAACCGTGAGCGGCAGCGCCGTGCCTTTCTCAAAGGGCTCGGGCGGCGTCAGTTCTAACATGTGATCAGGGCCGATTCTGACCAACTGCTCAGCGATGTCACCCGTGGTGACAGTGTGCGCGTGACCGTTGCTGACGATCGCAAACCTGCCCTCTCCCTCGGCCTGGAAGCTCAACGAAGCGCAGCCAGGACGCACCGTCCAGCGCAGTTTGTACAGCGTCTTCGGCGCCTCGTAACCCTCGCCGTTGTAGTTGTAAAACTTCTGCGCAGCGCTGGCTTCGAGTACCTGTGGCACCGCCGGAAGCAACGCCTCATCAACCTTTAGCGCACCATCGAACGCCAACTTGATCACGGGCATCGCGCCCGGCAGACCCTTGGCGGGCAACCTCACTTCAAGCGCATCGTTGCGCGTACTGAACCCCAGCGACTTGCCCGAGACAAGCACGGTTGCGGACTGCCATCGCGTATGGTTCGCATGCGGCACCCGCAGCACACCATCTGCGGGCGCTCCCTTCACAAAGAGGTAGACGGAGTGGTCCTTGACCGTCGCATACCCAAAGTCCAGGTCAGCAAACGGCGACGCCGTCGTCCCATAGATCGCCTCGGCGTTCGGTGCAAGCCACGCACCAATCCCGCGCAGCACGTCCGCTTCATACGGCACCACGGAGCCGTCGCCCTCCGGCCCGATGTTCAGGATGTAGTTGCCGCCGCGGCTGACCACCTGCACCAGCCGGGTGATGTTCTCATCGATCTTGCCCTGCAGGTCGTCACGCTTCTGCCATGAGCGGTAGCCCCACGTCTGGGGAAAGATCGACGCGGGCGTCTGCCACGGCTCGTCGATGCCGTACGACGGGACCTCGTTGTCGCCCATCACGGTGAAGTCGCCCTGGTAGTTCCACACGCGGCCGCTGACCATGGTCTGCGGCTGCAGGTTGTGGACGGTGGTGGCGAACAGGTTGCTCTGCGCGGGCGTCGGCTTGCCCATGTCGAACCAGATCTCGGAGATGGGCCCGTAGTTCGACAGCAGCTCGCGCAGTTGCGCCACGTTGAATTGCGCATGCGCGTCGCTCAACGGGTTGCTGTTGCTCGGAATGTAGTGATCCATGCCCGGCTGGTGCCAGTCGATGGAGGAGTAGTAGACGCCAAAGGCAATGCCACCGCGCCTGCACGCCTCGGCAAGCTCTTTCACGATGTCGCGGTGATACGGCGTGCCGTCCACCACGTTGTACTGCGACTGCGCCGTGCCGAACATGTTGAAGCCGTCATGGTGCTTCGACGTGATCACGATGTAGCGCATGCCCGCGGCCTTCGCCAGCGCCACGACTGCATCAGGATCCCACTTCGTCGGATTGAAGCTGTTCGCCGTCGCCGCGTACTCATCCAGCGGGATCGGCGCGTTCGCCATGATCTGCTCGCTGTAGCCGTTGTCGATGCGCTTGCCGTTCCACACACCGCCAAGCTGCGAGTAGAGGCCGAAGTGGATGAACATGCCGAACTTGCGGTCCTGCCACTGCTTCACGGTCACCGCTGACGGCCGAGGCTCCGAACGCGGCAACGGCTTGTCCTGCACACGGCCCTGCGCAGGCAGCATGGGGCAAAGCGCCAGCAGACCGGCGAGCAGCAGCTTCCGGATGCCGACGGGCGGCGGTTCAAATTCGAACTCCCCACCGTGCACGCTGTCCATCACAGCCAGCAGAGTTTGTGGTTCGGCTTCAACAGGATCGTCACCACCAGGCTGGAAGTGATGCTCAAGCTGAGGTCTCGCGTAAGTCGGCTCGGCTCTATTCGTCACAAACACCGCTCCCTTCTTTGTCCCCGGTCAGCGATCGGGAAGTCTCACTCAATGTTCGCGAGAAACAGCTGCGATTGGAAGCTCTAAACCTCTGTTCACTCTGCTCGAAGTGGATGACAAAGACGGCAGGATAGCTCTAATTTTCTGAGGGCCGCTCCACATGGTCGACGATCAGGAAGTCAATGGGAGCGCGGGACGACTTCAGCTCGAGACCCAGCTGCTTCTTGAGCGCCTCGCGGAAGTTGCCGGCGTTCTCGCTGACAGCAGCGTCGCCGCCCTCCCCATCATGCATCCACGTCAGCGTGAAGTCGTACAACCCGCTGAGGCCGGTCTGGTCGACGACCGGTCGCGGCATCGCAGCCAGTCCCGTCATCGTCGGGATTGACGTGGCAAACAGCGCGAGGGGAACGGCGCGGCCTCCATAATGCTGGCCGGGAGCGGACGATGGAACGTGCGCGATCACGCCGCAGATCGGCGGCAGCTGACCGGCGGCAGACGGCGCATGCTGCGCGCCGGGCTCGCACGAATCCGACAACGGATGTGTCTGCAGATCAGGGCCGGTCGCACCCGGCCTGGTCAGGACGATGGCAAACACCGGCGCTTCTGCCGTCGTGTAGTGGATGGCGAGGTGGAACCGATCCGCAAGCAGCACCTGCATCATCGAACGCATGCCATCGATGGAAGTATCCGCCGGTGCCCGCGCCGAGATGTCGAAGTACTCCGGCCCGGAGTCGAAGCCGCCCGTGACCCAGAAGGGCGCGCCGGACTTGGGAGCGCCGGAAAACATGTTGAAGCGAAGCGCCAGCTCCTGCGTGCCCGACAGCTTGTACGCAAAGGAGATGTAGCGCCAAAGCGGCTGATGCGCCGCGATCAGGTAGCCACCAGCAGCCGTCCGGGCGTCGTCGGCATTCAGCGTGCCGTAGACATTCCCCGCGTCGAGCGGCACGTTCGATCGCTGTTCAGAACCAGCCTTGCTGGGCCGAACGGACGCAACTTCAAAGGCAGGCTTCGCTCCGGCAACACTCGCCTGGGCCAACGCGGGGACGCCGCCACAAGCAGGCACATGGCAAGCGTCAGTCGGAATGCTGGCATCCGGTACCTTCTTTCGGGAGAAGTATAGACAGATCAGCTGGGCCGAAGCGTTTCAATCAGCGCGGCACGGCAGGGCTGATTCCGCCGGCCAGGGTACTACAGAGCGTGGCTCGGGAATAATGCCATGAAGGGCCGCATCCTAGTCTTTGGCAGGCAGGTATGCGCACGCGCACCGCCGGCCCCACAGGAGAATCACGAAATGCAGAAGCGCACCTTAGGAACAGGTTTGGAAGTATCGGCACTCGGATTAGGCTGCATGGGTCTGAGCTTTGGCCTTGGCCCGGCCACCGAGAAAGGCGAGGCGATCAAGCTGATCCGCGCTGCCGTGGAGCGCGGCGTCACCTTCTTCGACACCGCCGAGGTCTACGGCCCATTTATCAACGAAGAAGTCGTCGGCGAAGCGCTTGAGCCGTTCCGTAAAGACGTTGCCATCGCCACCAAATTTGGCTTCGAACCCGACCCGAACAACGACGGCAAATGGACCGCAACCAACAGCCGACCGGAGCACATCAAGCAGGTGGTCGAAAGCTCGCTGAAACGCCTGCGGACCGACACCATCGACCTGCTGTACCAGCATCGCGTCGACAAGAACACGCCCATCGAAGAGACCGCCGGCGCCGTCAAGGACCTGATCCAGGCCGGCAAAGTGAAGCACTTCGGTCTGTCAGAAGCGGGCGCTAATACCATCCGCCGCGCGCATGCCGTGCAGCCCGTGACCGCGTTGCAGAGTGAGTATTCGCTCTTCTGGCGAGAGCCGGAAGAGTCGGTGATGCCCACCCTGGAAGAACTCGGCATCGGCTTCGTGCCCTTCAGCCCGCTGGGCAAAGGCTTCCTCACCGGCAAGATCGATGCCAGCACCAAGTTCGACAGCACCGATTTCCGCGCGGTCGTTCCACGTTTCACAGAAGAGAACCGCACGGCCAACCAGTCGCTCGTCGAGTCGTGCGCCAGTTCGCAGAGCAGAAGCAGGCCACGCCCGCGCAGGTCGCCCTCGCATGGCTGCTGGCAAAGAAGCCGTGGATCGTCCCAATCCCCGGCACCACCAAGCTGTCGCGCCTGGAAGAAAACCTCGGCGGCGCGACCTTGGAACTCACCGCGGAAGACGTCCGCACGCTTGAAGAAGCCTCATCCGCCATCAAGGTCGCGGGCGAGCGCTATCCCGCAACACACGCCAGGCTGATTGACCGCTAGAGCGACATCAGCGTGGGCGCTGACGGTGGTGAAGCCGCGTTTCCCCCTGCCCGGGGAGGAAGCGTCGGCTTCACGCCGAGGTGCACCTGGGCCCATTCGCACATGCGCTCCATAATCGGGATCAGCTCGTCGCCCGCGGGACTCAGTCGGTAGTCCACTCGCGCAGGGATCGTGTGTGTGCTTGTTCGCGTGAGCAGCCCATCGTGTTCCAGGTCGCGCAGCTGCGCCGTAAGCACCTTTTCGCTCACGCCCGGCAGCAACTCGCGCAACTCGCTGAAGCGATGCGACCCGTACGAGAGGTGCCACAGAAGCAGCACTTTCCACTTGCCGGAGATGATGTTCGACGTGGCCTGAACCGGACATCCATGATGATTTTTCATGTGACACCGTCCCGCGCCAGCTTACCTAATTGTGCGTCCTTCTCAACGGCAAAATGTGATGCTACGTTGTCTTCGAACTGACGCGAGGACACTGTATGGCAACCACGCTCACACCATCGGAAATGAGGCACCGGGTCGCTGACCACTTTGAAGAGTTTGTGAACAAGCGAAACGCTGCCGTCATCCATCGCAACATGACCGGGGATTTCTACGATCACGACGGTCCCGGCGGCAGACCCACCGGGATCGACGGTGACGAGCAGATGATGCTCAAGATGTATGACGCCATGCCCGGACTGAAGGTGACGATCAAAGACCTGGTCGCCGAAGGAGACAAGGTCGTCTGCCGCAACGTGTGGAACTGGACTGACACCGCAACCGGCAAGAACATGCAGTTTCACGGGTTTGTCATGTGGCGCTTCGAAGGCGACCGCATCGCCGAGCGATGGGCGACCGTGACGCCACCGGCCGAGGGTGACGCCTGGACCGACGTGCAGGCAGCAGGAGCGGCGCGATGAACATAGCACTTTGCGGCGCGACAGGAAGAGCCGGCAGCAGGATCATGACAGAGTTGTTGGCGCGCGGGCACAGGGTGATCGCGATCGTTCGTGAGGAGGGATCATTGTCGCCGCGCGAAGGCGTCACGGTCGTCGTCGACGATCTGACGGACGCAGCGCGCACTGCGGAAAATATCAAGGGCTCGGATGCACTTGTCAGTGCCTACGCGCCGCCGGCCGCGGACGTTGAAGAGCTTGTTCGCGTGACACAACGCCTTGTCGAAGCCACAGGGCGCAGCGGAGTGCCCCGTTTTCTGATGGTCGGAGGCGCCGGCAGCCTGGAGGTGGCACCCGGCGTGACGCTCGCGGACTCAGGCAAACTGCCACCGGAGTGGTTGCCGATCGCGACCGCCCATGCACACGCACTCGAGGTTCTGCGGTCGTCATCGATCGATTGGACTTCGTTGTCGCCAGCCGCCTACTTCGATCCGGGCGAGCGCACTGGCAGGTTTCGCCTCGGGACGGACAATCTCATCGTCTCAGACGATGGAAACAGCAGCATCTCCATGGAGGACTACGCCATTGCCATGGTGGATGAAATCACCGTTCCCAGGCATCGCCGGCAGCGCTTCAGCATCGGCTACTAACGCCCGTCGCTACTTACTTACGCGACAGCCATAGTTACAGCGGGTGAACAGAGTTACAGCGGGTGAACTGGTGCGAACGTACTTAGGCACAGGAACGTAGACCAGCTTTGGAGGCCGGTTTATGCGTGGACATACTTACTGCCGTTTGTGACTTACGCGCGGACGGCCGTGATCAGCCAGGTACCGCTCTCGGTGCGGATCTCGCGAAGGTACTCGCAGGCACCCAGGTCAGAAAGGTTTTCAGCGAGTTGGAGACTCAGTTCGTAACAGACTTCGTCTTCGTAGGTGTGCTCTGCAACGAGCGACGCCTCGGGCGTAACGGTATTTTCTGAGAGCATGATCAGTGATCCAATCGATATCTGACTGCCGGAGGATCGTGCCACCGGTCAGCGTATGTTCTGCGTCGTCTTATGTACGATTCACAACAGCGGCGCGAGTAGAGCCGCGTGACAACTTTAATTCCATTCCGGGCAAAAACGTGAGAGAGACACAACTCCCTTGCCGTCTCACGAAAATGTCATCTACGCAGGGCCGAACAGCAATTCCACAACGGTCCAATCGACGCAAAGTTGTTGCAGATCTGGTGCAACTCCGGCGCCTCAGCGCGTGCTCACATTCTGTATGTCGACTCCGTTTGGAGGTTCCGTGATGACCCAGATCAGGACAATGCGCTATGACGAAGTAAGCCGCGTGCTGACGGTGCGATTCAACGGCTGGGCCGGCGCCACGCGATACTTCGACGTGCCGCCGTCCGAGTGGGAAACGCTGAATGCGGTCTTCGCAAAGGCTGCCTACCTGCAACAGGTGCTGCAGCCTCGCCACCGCACGGTGCAGCTGCTGGCTGCTTAGAGCGACGATGCAGCTTGTTGTGCCGCTCTGTTAGCCTTCTCGGCACGATGTTTCTGCGCGCCAGTTCGTTTGCCGTACTTGCTGCCAGCCTTCTGTTTGTGCCGTTTGCGGCTGCGCAGCGAATCCAGACGCTGCACTATGCAGGTACTGTCGGCCAGCAGCATGTGGCGCTTTCTCTCGAGCTCTCAGACGACACCGTCACCGCCGGCCGCTACGTCTACGACACCCAGAAGAGCAACATCAAGATCGTGGACAGCCGCCTGATCGGCACTACCGTCGTGCTGCAGGACGAGGACGGCAATATCCTGCACCTGCACTTCGAATCTGCCAAAGGCGAGAAGTCTGGCGGGTGGGCCGAGGCCGCGATGCTGGAGGGCACGCTGGATCGTGGCGATCTGGACCTGCCCGTCAAGCTGACGCGGGAGGCGGAACCCGGCGTGCGACCGCGCTAGTCCACCGCGCCAGTCCGCCGCGTTACTCCACCACGGCACGCGGCACCCGATCGCTGATGCCGCAAAGCACTTCATACACGCTCGTCCCTGCAACGCGGCCAAGTTCATCGGCACCGATCTGTTCGGCTCCCGAAGAACCCAGCAGGACTGCCTCATCGCCAATCGCAGTTTGCGGTATGCCGGTCACATCCACAATCGTCAAGTCCATCGACACACGACCGACCACCCGCGCTCGACAACCGTGCAGCAGCACATCAGCCCCCACCATGGCGTTTGAAGAAGACAGTCCCCGGCGATAGCCATCGGCATACCCCACCGGCAACAGCGCCAGCCGCATGTCGCTGTCGGCCACATACGCCGCGTTGTAGCCAACGGTGTCTCCGGCATGCACCTCGCGCAGGCTGATCACGCGCGTCTTCCACGTCATCACTGGCCGCAGAGCAGGTCGCAGATGCGGCGCACCGCCCTGCAGCGGCAGCGCATAGCCATACAGCGCCAGGCCCGCCCGCGTCATGGCTCGCGCGCCAAATCGCTCTGCCAGCGCAGGCAGTTCACGCGGAACCAGGCCGCTGTCTGTGGACGAAGTATTCCCCGCGTGAATCAGCAATGGCCGCTGACCGGCCCTTGCCACCTGGTCCATCGCAGCCGCGAACGCGCGCATCTGCTGCTCATTCTGGGGATCTTCGGCGCACTCGGTCGAGGCGAAATGTGTCAGCACACCCTCAAGCGCAAGCGGCGAACCGGCCGGGAAGCGCTGCAGCAGGCGGTCCAGCAGCGCTCCCGGCGCGACACCCTGCCGTGCCATGCCGGTATCGATCTCCGCATGCACCGGCAGCGACCCGGGCGGCATGCCTCGCCGGCGCGCCTCGGCTTCCAGCAGGTCGAGGTGGTATGGCTCCCATACGACGGGCGTCAGGCCCCGGTCAATGCACGCTGCCTCTTCTCCCGGCCAGATGCCGCACATTACCAGCACGCGCGGACTCAGACCCTGCGGCAGCACGCCCAGCGCGCCACGCACCGCAACTCCCTCTTCGGCAGACGTCACGCCCAGCCAACGCGCACCCGCCGCAGCCAGCACAGGAGCGCACTCCGTCGCGCCGTGCCCGTACGCATCTGCCTTTACAACGGCCAGCATCTCAACGTCCGGCCCGGCAGCCACCCGCAGAGCGGCAAAATTCGCACAGAGGCGCGACGCGGATATTTCAGCCCAGATAGGCCGTGTGTGGTTCTGTGAAACGAAACGCATGCTCCTCCATGCTAACCACCTTCGCAGGCGGGCAGGGCGCCGCTATCGTGCAAAAGCCTTCTGTATACCCCGCCGTCGATCTACCATCAGACAACGAAGACATGTCCACTTTTGCGCTGCTCAGTTCGGTGCTGACGCTTGCGGCGCTGTTCGGCCTGTTGAGCAACCGCGTGCTGCGGCTGCCCGCGACGGTTGGCACCATGGCGCTGGCGCTGCTGCTCTCGGGCGGCCTGCTGGCGCTGGGCCACGCCAGCAGCGGTGCCGGAGCCGTGCTGAGCCATGCCGCCTCAACCGCAGTAGGCCAGCTGGATTTTGGGCGGATCGTGCTGCATGGCATGCTCGCGTTTCTGCTGTTTGCCGCTGCGCTGCATCTGGATCTGGAAGCACTGCACCGCGAGAAGTTCACCGTCGCCGCGCTCGCCATCGTGGGCACCGTGCTCTCGACCGGGATCGTTGCCGCCGCGATGTACTTCACGCTGCCGCTGCTGCACGTTGCTGTCGATCCTGTCTTCTGCCTGCTCTTCGGAGCGCTGATCGCGCCGACCGACCCGGTCGCCGTGCTGGGTATGCTGCGCCGCGTCGGTGCACCGCCTTCGATCGAAGCAACGCTCGCAGGCGAATCACTCTTCAATGACGGCGTCGGCGCAGCGCTGTTTCTTGTCCTGCTCGGGATGTCTTCCAGCGGTGTTCCACCTACGCTCCTGGGATTTCTAACCCTGCTCATTCAGCAGGCGGGCGGCGGCTTACTTCTAGGAGTAACTCTCGGCTACATCACCTACCTGCTGCTGCGTGCAACCGATAACTTCAGAGTAGAAGTAACGTTAACCCTCGCACTCGCAACCGGAAGTTATGCGCTCGCCGATATGTTGCACCTGTCCGGTCCGCTTGCGGTCATCGCCGCCGGCGTCCTCGTCAACGGTCGCGCAAACGCGCTTAGTCCGAGCACGCTCGTGCGGGACAAGGTAGAAACGTTCTGGGAAGTTCTGGATGAAATCCTGAACGTCGTCTTATTCCTGATGTTAGGTCTTCAACTGCTGGCCGTTCCATTACGCGGCATCGCGCTGGCCGCGGGCCTGGTCGCGATCCCTATAGTCCTGCTCGCGAGGTTCCTCAGCGTAAGCGCGGTCCTTGGATCGATGGCGTTATTGCAGGAACACTTAAGCGGGTCGGTGAGAGTTCTTACCTGGGCAGGCTTGCGCGGCGGCCTGTCCGTAGCACTCGCGCTCGGTCTGCCGCCAGGCCCGCTCCGCAGCCTGGCACTCGCGATGACGTACGTTGTGGTCGTCTTTTCCATCCTCGTGCAGGGACTTACAGTAGGACCGCTGCTCCGGCGAATGAAGTTACAGAGTACTTAGACCCGGCACCTCCGCTAAGTCAATCTGCCCAGCGGCTTCAGCCTCGTCTCCTCGAACGCACCCCCACTGGCATTTATTGCGTAATAACTGCCTACCCGTTATTACGCCTTGCACAAATTGAGGATATTGCGACTCACATCTAATACTCACCTTGCCGGTTACTCACAATTTCCTTGCCTCCACCCTCGGCGATCACATAGACCTTTGTCGGCAGTAGCGGTAACTTTGTCGGATCGGTCCACATAAATATCCGTTCTGGCCCGGACCACTTATGCTGAATGGATTCGTCTGTCTCAAAGATAGGCGGCGCATCTGTAAAGAACGATCCATACCAAAGATCAGAAGAGTGCCCGTGCAGAATATGGATCTCATTGCGATGAAGATAGAAGCCAAGCGTAGAACCGGCCTCGTACTCGCCATTGATAACAATGAGGTTCGAAGGCCGAACCTGCGCCGCGATGGCGGCCACCAGAGCTTCCGAAGAGAGTACCGGAGAAAAGATCGTCAGACCCATGTGCGCAGCCGTCAGAAAGCCCAGCGTGCCGCATGCCAGCGCAATGTTTCCTCGATGAGGCTGAAAGTTACGGCGCGCCCGCCAGCTCCCAAGCGCACCCAGAAACGCAGCGGATCCCGCAAGCATGAGCGGCTGGCGAAACATGCTCATCGCACGCGCATTCAGATCGAGAAAGTGGCCGAACGAGAGCGCATAGTCTCCGGGATTCTGCCTCAGCAGCAATGCCAGATCGGTCGAAGGCGACGCAGCCTTCGTATGCAGCAGCAGAACCGCGCAGGCAACCGCCGCAAGCGCGCCGCACACCAGCAGAAACGTCGCGATGCGCTGCCCGGCCAGCGACAGAGGCGCGGGAACCGCAAGCGACTCAGCCTCACTTGCCTCGCGATCAAGCCAGCGCGCGATAAGCACAGCAAAGAACGGCAGCGACGGCAGGGCGTAGTACTCCTGCCGCGTCGAAAACGAGAAAAACAGGAGCGGCAGCAGGCCGCCGATGCCGAGCAGCAGAAGCACCTTCTGCTCTGCATCAAGGGGCACGCGCGACGCACCGTCCCACGGAACGGCTCGCATCGCCTGGAACAGGAACGCGCTCCACGGCAACATCCAGACCAGGATCAGTCCCCAGAACAGCAGCAGCGGCACCGTGTCATAATCCCGCGGCACACGCAGGTTCAGGTAGCGCAGCAGGTGCTCGTTCATGAAGTAGAACCACGCCCACCCGTGCACATTGCCCACGCCCGGCTGGCCCACCTGCCATCCCCGCCAGAACCAGGGCAGCAAACGACCGGCATGCGTCAGACCAGCCGGGTGACCCTCCGTCGGATTGGCGCGTGCGGCAAGCACATGCCACGGAGCCGCAATCGCAAGGAACATACTTGTCGAAGCGGTCAGATGAAACTGGCCGATGCGATGCAGCGTTCCGCGCACGCCGCGCGTGAACAGCAGGTAGAGCAGCACCGTACCTACCGGAAAGACCAGGCCGATCAGGCCCTTGGTCAGCACATTCAGGGCGCAGGCCGCGGCGAACCCCACGCAGGCCAGCAGGGGTGCGCGCCCCGTGTACTCCTGCTGCTCGCTTTCCGTCAGCCAGAAGCAGAAGATCGCCGCCGTCAGCCACAGGCAAACGATCGCATCGGGAATAAGGATGCGCGTGAAGATGAAAATCCCAAAGCTCAGCAGCAGCCCCGCGCCCGCGTACAGACCTGCTCGCGCGCTGCGGAAGGCACGGCGCGCGAAGTGCTCTACCAGCAGAAAGAGCAGCAGCGCGTAGATCGCCAGCGGCAGTCGCGCGGCGCCGGTGCCCACACCAAAGAACCGCATGCTCGCCGCCATCGACCAGTACAGCAGCGGCGCTTTCTCGAGGTAGCGAATGCCGTTCGCGTACAGCGTCACCGGGTCTCCGCGAACGATCATCTCGCGCGCAACCTCCGCGTGGACGGAGTCCGCGTCGTCCAATAGCGGCGGGCTCAACAGTGCGAACGAGGCATACAGAAACAGCCACAGACCCACGATGATCCACCGATTGCTGCCGCGGGTCGGCGGAGCTGCAACAACAGACATCCCACAAGCCTAATCGCGCCCAACGCAGCTGATAGCCGGTTCGCCGGCGGCCAGGTATTTGAACGCATTCAAAAATACTGCTTGACGTCTGGCCGGCGTGAGCGCAGGATTTGAACAGGGTCAAATCTGCCGGCGTGCCGGGCACGCAGAGAGCTGGTTCGCATGATTTCGCTTGAGGAACATACCGTGATCCACGCGCCGATCCAGCGCTGCTTTGACCTGTCGCGCAGCGTCGAGGTGCACCTGCTGTCGAACGTTCATTCGGGCGAGCAGGCGCTTGCCACCGGCGGCATCACCACTGGCCTGGTCGGCCTGAACGGAGAAGTAACGTGGCGCGCCAAACACTTTGGCGTCTGGCAGAACCTGACCAGCCGCACCACCGGGCTGCGCGCGCCGGACTTCTTCCAGGTGACGATGATCCGCGGCATCTTCCGCACCATGCAGGCCGATCACCTGTTCCGCACACTGCCCGATGGAGCGACGGAGATGGTCGACCACTTTCGCATCGCCGCTCCAGTACCGGTACTCGGCGTCATTGCCGAGAAGCTCTTCCTGCGCCGCTATATGCGTGCGCTGCTGCTTGAGCGCAACGCAGTCATCAAGCGCGTGGCCGAATCAAACGAGTGGCGGCGCTATCTGCCAGAACCGGAGCGGGTGCAATGAAAGTCGTCATCGCAGGTGGGTCAGGCCAGGTGGGAACAGTTCTGGCGCGGCACTTTCACGCGAAGGGAGACGACACCGTCGTCCTTAGCCGCAGCCTGGGCGCAGGTACGCCGTGGCGCGTTGCACTGTGGGATGGTCGAACGCTCGGCCCGTGGCAGGCAGAGGTCGATGGCTGCGATGTGCTGATCAACCTTGCGGGCCGCAGCGTCAACTGCCGCTACAACGCTGAGAACCGGGCGGCTATTCGCGACTCTCGCGTGTGGTCGACCGAGGTGCTGCACCGGGCCGTCGCCGCGGCCGAGCGACCGCCGGCCGCCTGGCTGAACGCGAGCACCGCCACGCTGTACCGGCACGCGCTCGACCGGCCAATGGATGAGTTCACCGGCGAACTCGGTGGGGACGAGCCCGGTGCTCCCGATACGTGGAACTTTTCAATCGCAGTCGGCAAGGCGTGGGAAGCTGCGTTCTTCGGGACCTCCACGCCGCGCACGCGGCAGGTCGCGCTGCGCAGCGCGATGACGTTCAGCCCCGATCGTGGCGGCGTGTTCGATGTCTTCCTGGGCCTGGTGCGGCACGGCCTGGGTGGAACCAACCTGCCCGGTACGCAGTATGTCTCGTGGATCCACGACAGGGACTTTGCCCGCGCCGTCGACTTCCTGATCGCGCGTGACGACATCACCGGAGCGGTCAATCTGGCCTCGCCCAATCCGCTGCCCAATCGCGATTTCCTGCGTGTGCTGCGAAGGGCATGGGGGATACGGTTTGGCATGCCGACAACGCGATGGATGCTGGAGCTTGGTACGTTTCTGCTCCGCACAGAATCGGAGTTGGTGCTGAAGAGCCGGTACGTTGTGCCCGGCCGCTTGCTTGCTGCGGGGTTTGAGTTTAGTTATCCCACCTGGCCCGAGGCAGCGAAAGAACTGGTGGCGCGGTGGCGAGCGCGACGGTAGAACTCTGTTCGACGCAGAGTGAGTGAGCGTCATCCTGCTCGCAGCGAAGGAACCCGAGGAGAATCGCACAATCCCAACACTCCACTGTTTCCGCCGAGAGGTCTGAAGCGCCTCGGCGAGACTTGCAGTGTCGGGATCCTTCGCTTCGCTCAGGATGACGCCTGAGAAGGCTTTGCTGCGCTACTCCTTGCCGTCGCGAAAGCTGGTGAACAGCGTATTGAGCGCTTCGGCCTTGGTCGGGTGCGCGAAGACGCCTTCACGTAACGCGGTGTACGGCAATTTGCCCATCATGGCGATCTGGAGCTGCGCGGCGACCTCGCCACCATCGACGCCCAGCACGGTCGCGCCCAGGATTTGCTTGGTCTGGGGGTCGACGAGCGCCTTCATCATGCCGCGCGGCTCGTCCATCTCGTTGGCGCGCGCCATGTACTTCATGGGCATTTCGGCAACGCGCACCGCGATGCCCTGCTTCGCCGCATCCGCTTCACTCAGGCCCACGCGGCCAAGTTCGGGATCGGTAAACATCACGTAGGTGAGCAGCCGGTCTTTCTTGCTGGCGTTGCCGCCGTCCAGCAGGTTGTTGCGGAGAATGCGAAAGTCGTCGTACGAAATGTGCGTGAACGCGGGACCACCCTTCACATCGCCCAGCGCCCAGATGCCCGGCACGCTCGTCTCAAGCCTGTCGTTGACCTCGACGTAGCCGTGCGGGTTCTGCTTCACGCCGACCCGTTCCAGATGCAGCGGCTCGACATTCGGTGTGCGCCCGATGGCGACGAGCAGGTGCGAGCCTTCGATCGTCTGCGGCCCGTCATCGGTGGTCACCTGCAGCGTCACCGTGCCATCGCCACCCTGCACCTCCCTGACGGCGGAGCAGGTCACGATGCGCAGACCATCTTCCTGCAAAATGCCGCGCAGACATGCGGCGACATCGTCATCTTCATGCGGAGCGAGGCGCTCGCCCCGTTCAAGCACGGTAACCTGCGCACCGAAGCGGAACATCATCTGCGCAAACTCCAGCGCGATGTAACCCGCACCAAGCGTGATCAGGTGCTTCGGCACCGTGGTCAAGTCCATGATGCTGGTGCTGTCAAGGTACGGCACCGTGTCGAGCCCCTCGAGATCGTTGGGGATGTGCGGCCGTTCGCCAGTGTTGAGGAAGACGCGCGACGTGACCAGGCGGCGCGACGTGCCGTCCTCCATGGCGATGTCCAGTGCGAAATTGCCATCGCCGGGCTGGTCCACAGCAAAGCTCGCCTCGCCCATTAGCAGCGTGCCGTGATCGCTTTGGAGGGCTTTGCCGTTCTTCTCGCGCGAGGTCAGCACGATGCCCTGCTTGCGGTCGTACACCGTCTTCATGTCGATCGCGATGTCGCCCGTGCCGACACCGAAATCCGCACCGCGCCTCGCCAGATACGCAACACGCGCGCTGGCATCGATGGTCTTCGACGGCGTGCAGCCATCATTGACACAGGTGCCGCCTGGGTAGCGGCGTTCGATCACGGCGGTCTTCCAGCCGTGCTTTGCCATGGCCTTGGCCAGCGGATTACCACCCTGCCCGGAGCCAATCACCACGGCATCGAAGCGTTCTTCTGTTCCCTGCAAGCAGCACCTCTGCGGACGTTTGTCGTCTTCGAAGTTACCACCGTCCTTGTGTTGGAGGTGCTGCTTCGGCAAGGTGCAGTTTTGATCTCGCTCAATCTACCGGTCGAAGCTGCGTACCCAGATATCGCGAACGGAGATCTTCGTGGGTGAGCTCTCGAGCTCGAAGCCGATCAGGCCTTTCTGGTTGTTGGCGTCGTTTGCGTTGTCGTCGATGAAGATGGCCATCAACTGGCCGTTCATGATGTGCATCATGACGCCGCCGCGCGCGATGATCTCGTAATCATTCCAGTCGTTGACCTTCACATAGCCGCCGAGGGCCTGCTTGTCGCCGATGTTCGCGACCAGGCGGTTCGGCTGGTCCGGCAGCGACTGCGTCACCTGCCCGCGATAGGCAAGAATGCCCTGCATCGTGTTTTCTGAATACCACTGGCCCGTGTATGCCGCCGCCGCCGGGCGCACCGGGTACCAGAAGTCAGCCTGCGGGCCAGTCAGCAGCCACTTCGTCGGAGTCTCACCGGCGGGTTGCGCGCGTGTCCACGGCACACCTGCCTTGCTGCGGTACTGGATACCGCCTCCGCCACCCCTCTCGATCTTCATTTGCAGCTTCAGGTCGAAATCCTTGTACTGGCCGCCTTGATAGCTGATGTAGCTGTTGCCGCGCGGCTTGTCTGTCTCGCCGACCATGACGCCATCTTCGACGTGCCACAGGGTCGGATCGCCGTCCCATCCAGCCAGCGATCTGCCGTCGAAGATCTGCTTGTAGCCGGTGTGCTCATCAATGTCGTACGGTGCGGGATCGTGAAAGCGCGGCATCCCCGGAAGCATCTGGCCATCGGGCCCGGCGACCGGCGGACGCGCTGCCGGAGACTCAAGCGCCGGCGGCACCGCCTGCGCTTGGGCTGGAACCTGAGCAGCCGACAACACCAGAACGGCACATAAGGAACCGACGACGGTAAAGGGGATGCGCTTCATAAAGACTCCTGCGGCGGATTACCAGGGTTTGTCGAGCGGTCTCGGAGGACACAGCCGATGTCCTCGGAAGGAGTACAGCTGATGTTATCCAGCGGCACGGCTGATGTTTTCGGAAGGTCACATCCCTCCGCGCGTAAAGCAGTTTGCTGTGTATCGGCGAAAGCAAGCATCTACTTCCTCGAACGAGCCTCACAAACAGCGCCAGAGTCGAAAGTATGAACAAGACAGGGCAGAAGCCGTCACGAATGTGAAGGCTTCTGCCCTGCGGTTTTTGGAGCGGGCAAGGGTCAGCCTGCCGCGAACCATCGGTTAAAACGTACCCTTGATACCGAACTGCAGGCTGCGGTTATCCAACTGGGCGGCACCCGTTGCCGTGCCGGTAATCTTCGCAACACCGCTCGAGCTGGTGATGTTTCCCGACGGGTTGGCAAAGATACCGTGGTTGATGACGTTGTAAGCTTCGGCGCGGAACTGCATGTTGAACCGCTCGTGAATCCGGAAGTTCTTGATGCCCGAGAGGTCAAACGATGCGGTGCCAGGACCGCGCCCCGTGTTGCGGGTGACCCATCCCTGCAGGTTTGGGATGGCGCGGGTCGCGCTTGCTACATACGCGCCGGGCGCACCGGTAATGGTCGCTCCGAGAGGCGAGTTGGAGTACGCCGTCGGATCGAACCAGTTGCTGATGCCCTTGTTGGAGCCCTTGTAAGAGCTTGCCACGGTACGGCCTGGCGCCAGGTAAGCGCGGCAGCCAATGTAGTTCGCAAACGTGCAGCCGGCACCCGAGATATCAAACGGGTAGCCCGTACGGAGCTGAACGGCCGGCTGCAGGGTCCAGCCGCCAGCGATTGCGCTGGCGAACTTGCCCTGCAGGTGCTCATAGCCCTTGCCGAACGGCAGTTCGTATCCACCCGAGATGACCGCGCGATTACGCGTATCGAAGTTGGAATAGGAGTGATCAAACGCCGTTGTGGTCGCGTACGACGAGTCGTTTGCACCCGCCTCACCCGAGATGTTGTCCAGGTTCTTCGACCACTGGTAGCTGCCCAGGTAGAACAGGCCATGCTTCAGCCGCTGCTCCACCTTGATAGAACCGCCGTTGAAGTTGGCCGCGCCCAGCGTGGAGCTGGTCAGGATGCCAGGCCCGAACTGCGGGAACGGCCGCGTCGTCAGGTTCGAAGCGATCTGGTACGGGTACTGGATGTACATGTTCTGGTCATAGCGCTTCCACATGTGGTGCGTGTTGCTGCCCGTGTACGCCATTTCCATGATCACGCCATGGCCCAGGTCCTGCTGAAGGCTGGCATTCCATTCCTGTGTGAGCGGCTGCTTGTTGAACGGGAAGATGGAGAACGGCGCCGGAAGAACCGTAGACGTGGTCGGATTGGGATACAGCGCCGGCTGGTTGAAGATGGACGTTCCGCTGTAATAGGTGCCGCCGTTAACGAAGTAGTTGTTGAACGACTGCTGGTAGTACAACGGAGCAGCGTAACGGGTGAACTGCAGCTCGTTGGTGTTCAGGTTGTCGAAGTAGATGCCGTAGCCGATACGAACGACAGTTCCTGGATGAACCTCATACGCGAGGCCGAGCCGAGGCATAAAGCCCTTCTTGAACGGCTGAATAATGCCGGGCTGGTAAGTGGTTTTGGTGTTGATGTATGGCAGGTAGCTGGCAGGAATCACCGCGGGCAGCTTGACGAAGGTGATCAGGCCTGTACCTGGATCAAGCGAGCCTTCCAACTGGTTCTGCTCGTGGAAGGGTTGGTTGTACTCCCAGCGAAGGCCCAGGTTCACGGTCAGCCCGTGACCAACGTTCCACGTGTCGTTGGCGAAAGCGCCGTAGGTGAGATCGCGATAGTGGCCCAGCGTCGTACCTGCGTTGCCGTTGCAACCGGAGGTGCACATGCCGCGTGCATAGTTCTGGAACCTGTTGTAGAAGTACGGCACGCCATTGAGGCTGTAGGTCTTCGTACCGATCGGGCAATTGCCGACGGAGGTCACGTTGTTCGGGTCATCCGGTCCGGTAGGAGTGTAACCGGCTGCGTAGGTTGCGGGCGTGCACTCTGAGAAGGTAGCGGTGCCGCGTGCGTTGTTGTCGGCAATCTGCCACAAGCGTCGGTTCTGGCCCTGGAAGCCGACCTTAACCGTGTGTTTGCCAAGCACGTCAGACAGGGTGTCTCCGATGCTGTAGACGTTTTCGTGGCCGCCCTGATCGCCCGAACCGTCCCCAACACTGGTGTAGTTCGTGATGGTGAAGGCAGCACGGCCGTTCTGGCGCGCCGAGGTAAGCGCTGTGAGGTTCTGAAGACCTTCCGCGGAGGCCCAGTTGCCATTCGGCCCAGGGCTCTGCAGCACGCCAAGAGTGATGTTGTAGTACTCGTTCCAGCCTGCGCGGGCCTCGTTCACCATCTTGGAGTTAATGACGTACGTATCGCCAAGCACCGCATTGCGGCCCAGCAGCGGGTTCGACGTGGAGCTGCCCGTCGCTGTGGGAGTGATCTGGGCAGAGTTGAAGTTTACGTAACGGCCGAACATAGAGTGTTTCGACGACAGCGTCGCATCGCCGCGAATGGTGAACTCATCGTAGTTGTCGATGAACGGCAGCGTTACGCCGTAGTCCGCGGTTCCGTTGATGTTGATCGCATCGCTGGCGACCTTTGGATAGGTCGGATTCAGAGCCAGAGCCACCGTATTCGTGACGGTGAACCCCGCGGGGTTCGTCTTGCTGTAACCGATCGGCGTTGCGTATTGCTCGCCCGAAGGAGTTCCGGGCAGCGCCTGGCTGCTGACCGCGTCCCACTGTCCGGCGAGTTCGGTCTGCGTCGGGAACAGCGCGGTGTTCAACGTCTGCCGCTGCGAGCGCTGACCCTCGTAGCCGCCGAAGATAAAGAACTTGTCCTTCTTGATGGGGCCGCCGAAGGTCCCGCCAAACTGGTGGCGGTAGAAGTCAGGCTTCGGGTTGAACTGTTGCACGCCCAGCACCGTGGTGTACGCAGGCGCGAAGTAGGAGCGGGCATCGAAGATCGCATTTCGCGCGAACTCATAGCCTGATCCGTGCAGCTTGTTCGTACCCGACTTGGTCACCATGGAGACGACCGCCTGGCCCTGGCCATACTCGGTCGAGAAGGTCGAGCGCAGCAGGTTGAATTCCTGCAAAGCGTCCGCGTCCGGCAGCAGCGACATGTTGTTAAAGCGAACCGAACGGACATAGGTGCCGTCGAGCACATAGTTGGTCGAGTTGCCGCGGCCGCCATCGACCGTGATGTACAGCGCGCGGGAGCTGGTGTAGGTACCGGTCTGCGCCGGTGAGCCGGTCTGGCCGCTCTGCGGCGGCGAAACGCCTGGTGCAAGCGTCGCCAGTTGCAGCACGTTACGTCCGTTCAGGGGCAGGTCGTTGATCTGCTTTTGATCGATGACCTGGCCGACCGTCGCTTCCTGCGTCTGCAGCTGAGGAGGCAACGTGCTGACCTCAACCGTCTCCGACGCGCCGCCGACAGCCAGCGTCACAGAGCCGTTCGCGGTCTTGCCAATCTCAACCGGCAGAGCCGGGATTTCACTGGCCTTAAAGCCTGGCTTCTCAACGCGCAGCTTGTAGGTCGCCGGAGGAACGTTCGGGATGGACCATTCGCCGGCATCGTTCGTGGTCGAGGTACGCTCGGCGCCGGTGCCGGTGTTGATCAGGTGTACCGTGGCGCCGGGAACCACCGCGCCGCTGGCGTCAGTGACCTTGCCCGCTGCGTCGGAACTGGAACTGGCCTGCCCGTAGGCTGCCGGTGCCGCGAGATTGAGCGCAATGGCAGGCGCCGCCACCATGGCCAGGGTTAGAGAAGCCCGCAGCGCCGTACGGAGAACCGCCGCGCCCCACTCACCCCTCGAAGAAGAAGTTTGCATCTCACACGCGGCTTCGCCAGCCTGCCGAGATAACCGTCCCTGATTCGTTTCAAACATCGGTGTGGCCTCCTGAATCCTTCGGTAGAACCGTCGTCCGCGCTCTCCGGCGTCCGTTCGCGTGAGTCGTGTTGAGACGATTCAGCGAACCCTGTGAATCGAACCTGCCGACTCATCGATACACCCCTGTTTGCGTCGAAAAAGCGCTCAAAGGGCGAGTGCATCTGGAACGGAACAGGGTAGGACTTTAACGACGACGGATTATGCCACAAGGGAACTGGCTTTGTGAACAGGCTTTTTGAACAGGTACGTTTTTCCTACCCCTGGCCTTACCCCGCCAACTTGACCCGCCCTTTGGTCGCAACCACCACGCAGCGCGACACGCGGCCCGGAGCCAACGACAAAACGAGGTCCCGCAGTTGGCGGGACCTCGTTGGCTTGGAGCAGGTTGGGTTGGACGTTTAGAAGCTGATACGTCCTCCCAATTGGATGATGCGGTTGTAGTTGATCTGCGTGGTGACGTTGCCCAGCGTCTGCGATGAGCCGGTTGCCGCCACCGGTGTAGCGCCGACCGTGGACGGAGTTCCAACCACATAGGTCGCAGACGGATTGCCGAATTGCGGCGTGTTGAAGGCGTTGAGAGCCTCTGCACGGAACTGTGCATTGACCCGCTCGGTGATCTTGAAATTCTTGTTGATCGAAATGTCCGAGTTGTTGCTGCCGGGCTGCTGGCAGGGCAGGTTACGCGGTGCGTTGCCGTAGGTGTACGGCGCTGCAGGTGCGAATGCGGCTACGTTCACATAGGGCTGCTGGGCGGCTGCATACGAGGTGACACCCAGGCGGCCCTGCGGACGACCGGAAAGGCAAGCTGCGTGCGCGTCGCCAACCAGGTTCGGGCGCTGGTATGAGCCACCGAATCCAGTTGTGCCCAGGCCGCTGTTCAGGTTGGTCTGGATCACGCTCAGCGGCACACCGTTCTGCATGGTCCACTCATCGTTGATCTGCCATCCGCCGACCAGTTCGTTCACGTACCAGGCCGACCTGCCGAGGAACATCTTGCCCCGGCCGAAAGGCAGATCGTAGCTGAATGCCGCTGTGAAGCGGTTCGGCACGTTGTTCAGAGCGCGTGAACGCTCCGCGTTGGGATTGAACGCATCCTGCGGGCCGTAGGTGGAGTACACCTGCGATCCAGCACCCCACAGGTTGTCCCAGTTGGCGGACCATGTATAGGTGGTCAGGACCGTCAGGCCGTTGGTGACACGCTTCTGAACCTTGACTGCAAGCGCGTTGTAGCGTGAGAACCCGCTGCCCTGGGCCACAGTGACGCTGGTGAACTGCGGATACGGCAGTTGCAGCTGCGCCAGAGAGGTGGTCTTGGACGTCGAGTTACCCGTCGGCGCGTACCCGTTGATCGTGCTACCAGGCGTGAAGTAGTACGGGTTAGTGGTGGATGCGCTCAGCTTCACGCCGGCTGCGCGGTCGGCTGCAAGCTGTGCATCGCTGATCTGGTTGATGTTTGCGCTCTGGATGATGTTCTTGGAGTGAGCGCCAACATAGCTGATCTTTAGGTTGATGCCGAGAGGAAGATCCTGCTGCACATCGAACGAGTACTGCTGCACCAGCGGATAACGGCGTCCGAAGTCAAGCAATGTGCCGAGACTGCCGCCAACGCCGGTCAGTGGTCCAAGTGTGTTGCCTGACGGTTGCACGAAGCCACTCGGGTACAGTGTGTTCGGATTGGAAAGACCGGAGCCCGTTCCAAGCTGCGCCGGTGTCAACTGTGTAGGAATGAGGCCGTTGACATTTGCGTTGGACAGCTGCGAATAGCCTTGGGCGACATACGTCAGACCGACCGGCGCATAGAAGACGCCGAAGCCACCATGAATAACCGTCTTTGGGTTAACCACGTAGGCGAGGCCGACGCGGGGCGATACCTTCTCGTGACTCTGGTTGCAGCAATGCGTGGGAGCGCCGTTCTGGCCGGCAAACAGCAGACCGCCGTGGACAGCCTGCGGGGTGGCGGACGGAATGGTGTAGCTTACCGACGGCGAGAAGCCGACGTTGAACCGGTTGTTCTGCTCGTGTTGACCAAGCTCGTACTCATAGCGGATACCAAGGTTCAACGTGAGCTTCTGCGTGAGGCGGAAATCGTCCTGCAGATAGGCTGCGTGATAGTTCGCGAGCTGGTTGAACGATCCACTCTGCAGGGTGTAGCTGGATGCAGAGGTTAGACCCATGAGCAGGTCAGCGAACGCCGCGGGACTGCCGCTAACGGGTGCGCTGGGATTCTGAGCCGAGTACTGACCGTTAAAGGTGAAGGCCGGGATGCTGTTCGGCGTGCTCTTGAACGCAAGCAGACGATAAACATAGCCAACCTTGATGTTATGGCGATTCAGCGTCTTGGTGATGCCCACAACAAGATTCTTCGAAGACTGAACCTGCACGGTGCCGTTCGCGCCGCCGATGGAGCGACCGTTCGTCACGTTGCTGATGGTCGTAGTCGGGAAGGTGTCGGACTGCAGCTGACTGGTGAAGGTGGTCGGAAAGTTGAGACCACCCGCGCCGAGAGGATATCCGTTCGAATACTGAAACGAAGCGCTGTAATAGCGCTGGAATCCATAGCCAACCGTCAGCAGCGTTGTTGGATTCAGAGTGAACGTGTTGTTCACAGCAGTGGCGTTGTTAGTACGCAGCAGCTTCGTCGCATTTTCCGCGACCGTGACGCCGCCGAGGATGAAGCCACTGGGCTCCTGCGTGGCCAGGTGCACGAACGAGACACCTGATGTCCACCAGGGAGCGAAGGTATGCTCCAGCTTGCCGCTGTACATGTCGGAACGCGTCTTGAACGTATTCAGCTGGTTGTAGTTGGATCCGTTGCCCGAGCTGTTCGGCAGGGGATAGGCGCTGAGAATCGCCTTACCCGTTGGGCTGATATAGCCGGCAGGAATGATATTGCCCGAGATCGTGGCCGTTCTGACTCCGCCGACGATCGGAGACGTAGGATCGTACAACTGGTAGCCCGGCGACGAAGCCCCGTTCTGCAGGGCACCCGCCAGCAGGTCTGCCGAGAAGTCGCCGTTGCGCTCAGCCGCAGTAGGTACGCGCGTAACAGCAGATGAACTCGGATAGAACTGCGCCTGGCGATAGCCCTCTTCCGTTACGAAGAAGAAGGTGTTGTCGAGCGGTTTGAACTTCTTCATGAAGGGCAACGGACCACCAAAGGCACCGGCGTACTGGTACGTGGTGTCCGACTGCACGGGAGACTTCTGCCCCGTCGTTGCGCTGGCAGGGTTGAACCAGACATTGGCAGCCCATGGAGTCTGACGCGTGATGCCATACAGCGCGCCGTGGTAGGTCGACGAGCCCGAGGTCAGCGACGTGTTGAAGACAGCGCCACCGGTACGGCCGACTTCGGCGTCGTACGCGTTCGCCTGCACCTTGGAATCGGACACCGCCTCAGGGGACGGGATGAAGGTCACGCCACCGTCAGAACGTGAGATGGGCATGCCGTCGACCACGTAATTGTTCGCGCCGATGGGAGCGCCGGACACCGAAACCTGCGACAGACCGGTCTGATCTTCTGCGCGGACATAGCGGGGATCGCCCGTGGTGGTGACGTTGCTGTCGAGCTTCTCGAAGATGAACGGGTTACGTCCAAGGTTCGGAAGGTCCTGGATCTGCTGCTTATTGAAGAGCTGTCCGCCGGATGCGCTGGCAGTGTCCAGCAGAGGTTCTGCGGCAGTGACCTCAACCGTTTCACCCGACGAGCCGACCTGCAGCGTCGCGTCCACCGTGGCGGTCGCGGCCAGTTCAACAGACGCCTTCTCAACCTCAAATGTCTTAAACCCAGAACCGCTTACAACCACCTTGTAATCGCCCGGATCGACCGCGCTGAACTGATAGATGCCCGCGTCATTCGTCGTATCGGTGCGCACGATCTTTGTGTCAAGGTTGGTCAGCGTTACGGTCGCGCCACGTACCTTGGCACCCGTGGCATCCTTGACCTCACCGCGAACCGCACCGGAGTTGGACTGCGCGTGTGCGCCTGCCGCTAACATGACGGCGGCGATTGCCACCGGCACGGGTCGAAACGTAGAGAACGTGTACTTCATGCACTGCCTCCATGAAACAAGCGAATACAAAACAAGGCGCAAAGCCGCTGCGGCGCGAACGCACCAGAGCCTCGCACGACGTGAGCACTATGACGGGGCCGCTTCGCGGGTATGCGTCTGCGTCAGGCCGCCGCAAACAACGTGCGACGGCGCGAACGCGGTGCAGACCGCGCTTGTGAGCCTCTATTGTCAGAACAGAAGATCTAGAGTTACTGCTTGGCAAAAACTGCGTTTGGAGCAAGCGTTGCGAATTACGTTCGATCCGTGTAGCGTTCGACCCTGTTTGTGGTCGTACCTGTTTGCGCTGCTGCACCGCTCCGACAGAGACGGTGTTCCGATCAGGTGGGACTGACTGCAGTGACAGAAAAGCCAAAAGCAACGACTGCACTGGAGACCATTTCTCCACCGGAGAACACTCTCCGTGGGAAAGATTCAGATGTAGGCGTTAACCAGACCTTAGCAGTGCTGTCACCATCCTGTCAACGTTCCCCGGCGATTTTGTTCTGCGCTTTTGCACAGTCCGCCGGTGTTCACGCGGCAATTCAGAGTTAGGTCGCAAACCTAACCGTACCTGCTGTTTGCCCCGCCCGACAGGGACGTTCGAGGCGGTTTGCCGTCTCCTCCGGCGCCGGAGCATCATGGTAGGCGCTGCCCTGCACCACAGCGCCGCCAACGTCATGATTACGGAGCCTCTATGCTGCTGCACGAAGATCGCCTGTTTCCCGCGGACCCCACCACCCGAGAGCTCGCCCGGCGACTGTATGCCACGGTACGCGACCTGCCGATCATCAGCCCGCACGGCCACACCCAGGCAGCATGGTTTGCCACCGACGAGCCGTTCCCGAACCCCACCAAGCTCTTCATCCAGCCCGACCACTACGTCCACCGCATGCTCTACAGTCAGGGCATTCGCCTTGAGGACCTCGAGATCGGCGTGCCGGTCCTCAAGAACCCGCGCAAGGTGTGGCACATCTTCGCGGAGAACTACTACCTCTTCCGCGGCACGCCCTCGCGCCTGTGGCTCGACTACGCCTTTCAGGAGCAGTTCGGCCTGACCGAGCGCCTGAGCGCCGCCAATGCCGACCTGTATTACGACACCATCGCGGAGAAGCTGGCGACGCCGGCGTTCCGCCCGAGAGCACTGTTCGAGAGCTTCAAGATGGAGGTGCTCGCGACCACCGACGCAGCGAACGATCCGCTGAAGGATCACCAGGCCATTCGCAACTCAGGATGGAAGGGCCGTGTGATTCCGACGTTCCGCCCTGACTCTGTCGTCGATCCCGACTTCCCCGGCTTCGCGGAAAACATCGTTACGCTCGGCGAGCAGACCGGTGAAGACACCGACACGTGGACCGGCTACCTGGCCGCGCTGCGCAAACAGCGGCAGCGCTTCATCGGCCTCGGCGCGACCGCAACCGACCACGGCCATCCCACGGCCCGCACGGCAAACCTGCCTCCAGACGACTGCGAGGAGCTCTTCGCGCTCATCCGCGAAAACGAGGGTGACGATGATGACGTCGAGATCTTTCGCGCGCAGATGCTGACGGAGATGGCCCGCATGAGCGTCGAGGACGGCCTGGTGATGCAGATCCACCCGGGCAGCGCGCGCAACCACAACCAGCAGCTCTTCGAGATGTTCGGTCGCGACATGGGCGCGGACATTCCGACGCCGACTAACTACGTCCATGCGTTGAAGCCGATGCTCGACGTAGTTGGCAACGAGCGTGAACTGACCATCATCCTGTTCACGCTGGACGAGAGCACGTTCAGCCGCGAGCTGGCTCCGCTGGCCGGGCACTATCCCTGCCTCAAACTGGGCCCACCGTGGTGGTTCCACGACAGCCCGGAGGGCATGATGCGCTTCCGCGAAACAGCCACGGAGACAGCCGGGTTCTACAACACGGTCGGCTTCAATGACGACACGCGCGCCTTCCTGTCGATCCCCGCCCGGCACGATGTCGCCCGTCGCATTGACAGTGCCTTCCTGGCGCGGCTTGTCATGGAACATACCCTGGAAGAAGACGAGGCGTTTGCCCTGGCACAGGACCTAACGTGTAACCTTGTGCGACGCGCGTACAAGCTGTAACCACGGAGCCACATTGAGCACCATTCTCGATCCCACGGCACACGAAGAACCCTATCGCGACAGCGGTCCTGCGCCCGAGCGCGTCGGCAACGTCCGGTGGACCATCTGCGCGATGCTCTTTGTCGCGACGACGATCAACTACATGGATCGGCAGGTCATCAGCATCCTCAAGCCCACGCTGCAGCACAGCATCGGCCTGTCCGAGGTGGGCTATGGGCATGTTGTGGCCATCTTCCAGATTGCCTATGCCATCGGCCTCATCGTCGCAGGACGGCTGGTCGACAGGCTGGGGTCGCGCATTGGCTATACCGCCATCATGGGCACGTGGAGTCTCGCGGCGATGGGTCACGCCCTCGTCAGCACCACGTTCGGCTTCGGCGTCGCCCGCATGTTCCTTGGGCTCGGCGAGGCGGGCAACTTTCCCGCCGCGGTGAAGACAACCGCCGACTGGTTTCCGCGCCGCGAGCGCTCGCTGGCCACCGGCCTGTTCAACTCCGGCGCAACCGCCGGGGCCATCATTGCGCCACTGACCGTGCCGTGGATCACGATCCACTACGGCTGGCACGCCGCGTTCCTGTTTACCGGACTGCTGGGGCTGCCGTGGATCGTGTGGTGGTACATGAACTACCGCAAGCCGCAAGAGCACCCCACCCTCACCGGCACCGAGCTGCGCCACATCTATGAAGAGGCCGCCGAGCAGATGGGGCCAAAGCTGCCCTGGGCGCGACTGCTCGCCTACCGCCAGACATGGGGCATCGTCATGGGCAAGTTCCTGACCGACCCCATCTGGTGGTTCTATCTCTTCTGGATTCCGGGCTTCCTCGACACGCGCTTTCACGTGGACCTGTCGCATCTCGGCCTGCCGCTGATCGTGGTCTACACCGTGTCAACCGTGGGTGGCATCCTGGGCGGCTGGCTGCCTTCGCTGCTTGAGAAGATGGGCCTGCACGGCTCGCGCTCGCGCTACGGGGCCATGCTGTTCTGCGCGCTGTTCTCGCTGCCCATGCTGGTCGCGGGACGCGTCGGCAGCGAATGGACGGCCGTCGCCCTGCTGAGCCTTGCGGCCGCCGGACACCAGGGCTGGTCTGCGAATCTGTACACCTGCGCCTCCGACGTGTTTCCCAGCAGCGCCGTCGGCAGCGTCATCGGCATCGCTGGCATGGCCGGGTCGGTCGGCGGAACCATGCTGTCACTTGAAGCAGGTCACATTCTGCAGCTGACCCACAGCTACAACAGCCTGTTTATTCTTGCCGGAACGGTCTATCTCGTCGCCTTCGTCTTCCTGCAGATCTTCGCGCCGGGGCTGAAGCGGGTGCAGGTGCCAGACGGGTCGCTTGCTTCGACACGCTGAAGGCGCACCTTGCCAAGCCACAGCAATCCGGGCTAAGCTGCACGACTGCTGTGGCCAGACTTATCGGGACGACATGGCAGCAAAGCGCTGAAGGCGCGTGTTGCAAGACCCTGGGGCGAAGTCCCAGGTAAGCCTAAGAAACCTTTGCGGGCGGGCTGAAGGCCCGCGTTACTTCGTACGATTGGAGTACAGATTATGAGCAAGCATCCACTCAGTCTCTGCGATCGCGTTGCGGTCGTGATCGGCGGCACCAGCGGCATCGGCCGCGCCATGGCGCTCGGCCTGGCCCAGGCAGGCGCAGACGTCGTCAGCACCGGCCGGCGCGTCGAGCAGATTGACGAAGTCGCCTCCCTGATACAGTCCATGGGCCGCCGCACCCTGCGCCAGGCCTGCGATCAGAACCACCGCGACCAGATCGAAACACTGCTTGCCAAGACTTGCGAGTCACTTGGCAAAGTCGACATCCTGGTCAACTGCGCCGGCAAGATCAAGCGCACACCCACGCTCACCGTCCCCGAAGCCGAGTGGACCGACATCATGAACACCAACCTGACCGGCATGCTGCGCTCGTGCCAGGTGTTCGGCAAGCACATGATCTACAACGGCTATGGCCGCATCATCAACATCGCCTCGCTCAACAGCTTCGTCGCGCTGGCCGAGGTGGCCGCCTACGCCGCCAGCAAAGCCGGTGTCGTCAGCCTGACCCGATCGCTCGCGGTGGAGTGGTCCAAGCACGGTGTCAACGTCAACGCCATCGCTCCGGGCGTCTTCCGCACCGACCTGAACGCTGCCCTGCTCGACGGCTCACCCCGCGGCGCAGAACTGAAAATGCGCAACCCCATGGGCCGCTTCGGCAAAACCGAAGAACTCGTAGGAGCAGCCATTTATTTAGCCAGTGACGCAGCCAGCTTCACCAACGGCCACACCATCGTCGTCGACGGAGGAGTCCTCGCCAGCGGCGTCAATCAATAACGCAACCACGATGCACCGCCGTCTTCCAATCATCAGTCTTCCGTGAAGGCGGCTCAGGCTCCTGGAACATCCCGCTCAACGTTCGTCGATGTCCAGTGTCAGGCTGACAACATTGTGTACTTCATCGAAGGTCACGGCAGGTGTGGCGACCATGTTCGATCTTCCTGCGTCAGCATACATTCTGCGCAGATTCTCAAGGCTCCTCCTCTTAGAGCGTCAGCGTGCTCCATGATGCGGCGTCCGTTTCCTGTAATCCCGTTGCAGGAGACTGGCCCTCTGAATCTGATGCTGGAACGCCGTCGTCCCATGGAAGCATGTAGCGGACGTCTCAGAGTGCGCACGATGGTTGTAACGGAGATTTCAGAGGGCGCAAGCGGTTCCCGGACCATAGCGCACCCTCAACGCATGGCAGAAGCTAAGGTTAGTTTCCGCAAACCCGACTTTGCGGGAACCGTCTGGGCGAACCTCCTGATAACCTCAGCTAGGTGCTGGAGGGGCAAAAGGGTTCAAGGAATCTGGATGGATTTCTAAGCGTTGACCGATCCACTAGATGACCGCACACCGCTCTCTGTTCCCCGTTTTGCCAGCATCGGGTTGCTCCCGTGGTGATTGTTTTCCACCAGAGGTGAAACATTGCGTTTCCGCGACAGAGTCAACCAATTACTGGTCTCTCTCGAGCTTCGTGCATCAGCAAGCCAACCGACTCGTTTGCGTAGGATTCGCTGGAAGGCTCTCCTGCTATGCTCGCTAATCACATTATTCACGGGCATTCGTCTTTACAAGGGCCAGATACATGGAACTGAAGACAAGTTAATGTGGATCGTCTTCAACGGACTTCTGCTCCTGCTCTGCCTAGGACGCATTATCTACGCCACACGCTTGTTGCGTCTTCCGCGAGGTAGAACATAGCCGCTCCCTAGAAACGGCGTTATCAGAATGTTCGGTCCGAAGTTTCCGAAAGGCCGACTTTCGAATAGAAACAAGGTGGAGAGCAACAGGCAAGGCCAAACAAGCGGGCGCGACGGATCAATAGCTACGAAACGGGTTGAAGAAGAAATCTAAACCCAAAAGCAAGAACACCAGAAGGAGTGGAATAGCGATCACCACTCCGGTGACAGTGAAAGCCATTCTTTTCCCGTAGTCACGGTCATCTTCCATGCAGGTATGCTCTCAAAGCGATTGCAGAGACAGGCTGGAAGGTATCGACAGAACTTGCGGCGCAACAACCAAAGAAGGCTTGACCAAGGTTGGATTGCCTGCGCTCGGATAGAGAAGTCGGCTCATCTATCGTCACATCGCAAAGGGTCCTCCCCGAAAACGGCGTTATCGGCAACTGCACGACACGGAGTCACCCACGAAAAAGGGCGCTTGCCGACAGCGATTCAAGCCTCCAGGTGAAGACGGTCCCAGCAAATTCCCGTTTCCCCCGGAAGATTTGCTCTGAGTGCAACTCCAACTCTGAAGCGCGCCGAGCTGAAGAAGCTTCAGATGGTCGCATGAAGCACTCAATGACGAATCTCGATCACAGCGACGGTATACGGCTCGAGCGGCAATGAGAACGTCTTCGAGTACGGCATCGTGCGGGTGACTGGCTTGAAGCGTTCAGGCTGCTCCATGGACGCGGCGTCCGAAAGCCCTGCGGTGATGGTGTGCACCGTAGCTTCGGCGCTCGCAGGAGCTGCGGCGCCCTGCAATCGCACCAGCAGCGAATTGGGCTGCGCCTGGTAATTGACGGCCTTGATCACGATCCGCCTGCCATCCTGGCTGGCGGTAGCGATGGCATCCACTGAGCCGGGTCGCCACTCCTGCGGGATCGCCGTGGACACCTTGTCGAGCAGGGTCGCGTTGTCGGCCAGGCCGCGAAACGTGCCGGTCGCGGAGCCCAGGAAGCGCTCGGCGTAATGCTCGCGGAAGAGCTTCGACACGGGGTAGCTGCCGCCCGGGAACCATGAGACATGGTCGTGATAGATGGCCGAGGTCCAGGTGGGATTGTCCGTGGTGTTCCGCATGAGCAGCGCCGGACAGGTCATGGTCAGGTCCGGGCTGAGCTCTTCATACATCATCAGGCTGCCCGCCGCGTGCAGTCCGGCCCGCCAGTCGTAGGTGTGCTGCAGGCTCCATTCCAGCACGCCGATCTCGATGTGCGGGTGGGCGGAGGCGTGAACGTAGTCGCGCAGCTTGCCCAGGTAGTCGTGAATGCGACGAATGCCCGTCTCGAAGTTTGCCGGCTCGTACTCATAGTTGTGGCAGCCCAGAACGTCGAAGCTGCCGCCGGCCAGGTCGATCACGGTCTCACTCCACTCCATGTCGTTCGACCGCTTCTGCCCACACGCGATCACCTTCGCATGCGGCGCAATCTCCCGCACACGCGGACCGAACGCGTTCACAATGGCCGCGTACGCCTGCGGCGTGAACCCATTGTTCATGGGCTCGTTGTCGATCTGGAAGTACCGCACGTTGTACGGCTGGACGCGTCCGTTCGCAGCGCGCTGCCTGCCCCACTCCGTTGTCGGTGGGTCGTTGACGTAGTGGACCCAGTCGAGCGCGTACTGGATCTGCTCAGGCGAAGTGCCCTGGGCGGCAAGCGTGATCAGCGGCTCCGCACGCAGCTGCTCGCACAGGTTCAGAAACTCATCCGTGCCGAAGCCGTAGTAGTCGGAGTAGCCGCCCCAGAACGTGTTCGGATGATAGCCACGGGCCGCGTAAGGGCCGATGCCTTCCTTCCACTTGTACGTCGATGCGAACGATCCGCCCGGCCATCGAATGAACGCCGGTTGCAGGTCGCGCAGTGCCCCCAAAAGGTCCGGACGAAACCCGCCGCTGGCCCTGACGTCTGAGCGCATCAGCGAGATGAAGTCGACGAGCAATGATCCGTTTCCCGACGCAATCAGCTCGATGGAGCCCTGCGGATCGCGCACAGTGCTGCTGAAGCTGAAGGGTACGCGCTGCCACTCGCTCGCCTGCGATGCAAGCGGGACGGACGCTACCGTCTGTCCTTCCATGGTCTTGACGCGGAGCGTCAACTGGGCAGAACCTGCCTCACGCTTGATCCAGAGAAAGCCGTCATACGCGACGCCACTCTCCAGGTAAATGCGCTGCTGTCGAATGCCGGCGTGGCCGCCCGCCACGCTGAGCCGAACGCTCTTCGAGCCGTTCTGGAACGGCAGATTGGCGATCTCAACCTTCCCTCGGTCAGCGTCCGCGTGCCAGTACGTCTCAAAGTCGGTGCCTTCAAACCCGGCACCTCGCACCTGCTCTGCGAACAGCCCGTCTTCCACCGAATGGTTGATGTGCTCCAGAAATTGCCCGTAAATGCCCTTGTCGATGGGCTTCGTCGCACGATCGGTGTCCACCAGCAGAACTGCGACCGGCGTGTCGCTCACCTGTGCATCCGACAGCAACGGCGACACCAGCGACGACAAAGGAACAGCCGCCGTCAACGCTGCCGAACCCTGTAGAAAACGTCTTCTGTCCATATCGTTGGCTACTTCCCACCCTCAGGATGTGTGCTCGAGTGCTTGCCAGAAGGCGGCGCTTTGAGCGGCTTCTTCGCGGCTGGAGCGGCAGTGGTTTGACGCACAACCAGGCCCGTATCGACCTGCTTCGGCGCAGTCCCGGGATTCAGCAGAGCGTACACCGCACTCGCAGCGATATCACGGCCCGACATGCGGATGGTTGTCAGCGGCGGCAGCACGTACTCTGCCAGCTTGATATCGTCGAACCCGACCAGCGAGATATCGGCTGGGATCGAGAGGCCCGCGCGTGAGATGGCGTGCATCGCACCCAGCGCACTCACGTCGTTGGAACACATGATCGCCGTTGGTGGCTGTTTCAGGTTCAGCAGGTGTTCCACGCCGCGGGAACCACCCTCCGCGGTGTGATCGCCGTTGAAAACATAACCCTCGGGAACGCGTATGCCGACCTTCTGCGTCGCCGCCAGGAACGCCTTTAAGCGCGCCTTTGCAGAGTGCAGACGATGCGGCCCGGTGATGTAGCCGATGCGGCGATGGCCCAGGTCCGCAAGGTGCTGCACGGCCTCCCGAATGCCCTGGTCGTACTTCACGCGGATGATCGAGATGTTCTTCTTGCGCGGCGCGATATCGATGAAGACCATGGGAATGCCCTTGGAAGACAGTCGCTGCAGCAGAGGTTCCTCCACACCGAACGTCATCACCGCGACCCCTTCAACCTGGCGTTCCAGCATGCGCTGCACGCACAGCTCCATGCGCTGCAGATCGTGGTTGGTCGAGCCGATCAGCGTCTCGTATCCAACGTCGATGGCCTTGTCTTCAAAACCCTGGATCAGCTCCGGAAAGAACGGGTTGGTGATGTCAGAGATGATGACGCCAAGCATTCTGCTGCGGCCTGAGACGAGCGCACGCGCCTGTGTATTCGGCACGTAGCCCAGCGCGTCGATTGCGCTCCAGACCTTCTTTGTCAGTTGCCCATCGACGGTGGCGACTTTGTTCATCACGCGAGAGACGGTCGCGATCGAAACACCAGCCGCGTCTGCCACCGTGCGAATGTCTAGGCGCTCTTTGGTGTTCCCGCTCCTGGTTGATGGTTTGCGCGCTGCCAAGCTGTCCTCGATCCAAAAGGGGATGATACCAACGCAGTCGGCAACGCTGGGCTGCACCCGTCTGGATCACCGCTGCAGGATCTTTCGTACGTCTCCATCAGGATCGTCGACCATGCGGCACTGATTGTCGAACACCATCGTCTGACAGCGGGTGGGATCGCTTGGCGCCCACGCCAGGCCGGGCTGGCTTGGATTGCCCGTCCGTGCGAAGTTTGCCCACGCCGTGCTCATGGTCTTGGCGAGCGCCTGTGCCTGCGGTGTGTTGCCGGTGCCCTGCTCGCAGCGCCTGGTGTTGTCAAAGCAGAATGCGAGCTCCGCCGTATGCCAAGCGCCACGCTGGCCGTCCAGCTGCGGCGACTGCCAGGTGAACCAGTACTGGTAGACCGGCGCACCGGCCTGATCGTGCTTCAGCTTCACCATGCGCTGCACGTTGTTACGAACGCCTAGGCCCTGCACGCCATACGACAGGGTCATAATGCTCTTCTCAGGATGTGCCTTCTTCATGGCGGCGATCAGTGCCGTTGCCTTGTCCGCGCCGTACTGTTTCGTCAGCGACTCGTGCCATTCGGCCTCGGTCGGCTGCAGGTGGTACTGCATGCCTTCTTCACTTACCGAACCGATCATCACCGGAACGTCCTTTGAGACATCAGGCGCCGTGTCGAAGTAGGAGCGCACCGTCACAATCTTGCCATCCACCGTTGGACCCCAGCCCACGCGTGGTGCCGGCGCGGGTGCGGAGCCGATGCCAGGGGCACCGCGCAGCGGCGGGTTGACCTTTGCAATGGCTGCGTTGCCCGCTGCAAAGAGGCGCGACCACTCCATCTTCTGCAGTGACGCGAGGTCGTTCGGCTGCAGGCTGAGTTCTTTCATCACCTGGCGCGACAGCTCTTTGGATTGCTCAGCACCCGGGCTGTTGCCGCCGCCGCCCGACTGCACCGCTGCCGTGTGGATCAGGCCCGCTGCCGACGGCATGCCGAGCAGGCATGTCACCTTGGACCCGCCGCCCGACTGACCATAGATCATCACCTTGTCCGGATCGCCGCCAAAGTTCGCGATGTTCTCGCGTATCCATCGTAACGATGCGACCAGGTCCGTCATACCGACGTTGACCGATCCGTCGTACGCCGATCCGCCGATCTCGCTCACGTCCAGGAAGCCCAGGATGTTCAGGCGATGGTTGACCGACACCTGCACCACATCGTGGTTGCGCGCCATCTGCGCACCCTCGTGCGAGGGCAGCTCATACGCCGAGCCGAAGCTGAAGCCGCCACCATGGAAGTACACCATCACGGGACGTTTGCCTGTCAGCGCCGGCGTCCAGATGTTCAGCTTGAGCATGTCTTCGCTCATCCAGCCGTCGTCCCAGTCGTACAGGAACGACATCTCGATCGACTTGAAGCTATGCAGCGTCTGCGGGCAGTTGGCGCCGTAGACCAGCGCAGGATACTCATCGGTCCATGGCACAGGTGCTTTCGCGGGCAGCCAGCGGTTCGCGCCGCCGGTGTCCTGCCCGTACGGCACGCCCTTGAAGGTGTAAACGCCGCCGCTGACAAAGCCGCGCACCTTGCCATACTGCGTTGCCGCAACAGCGCTCCTGGGAGTGGTGCAGAACCCCGGGTCAAGGTGTGCGCCGGTCTTGGTGCTGTCAGAACCTCTGGCAGCCTGCGGCAGCGAAAGCCCAAGCCCGGCAGAGGCTGACAACAGCAGTGCCTCTCGACGATTGATGGTCCGGTCTCCAGGAATCCTGCTCATATCACACCCTCCGCGTCGCCGACGTCCAGTTTGAGTAAACGTTTACGCGAAGAACGATAGCCACGGCTCGGAGGGTTGTCAAGGCAGGACGCAGGTTCTCGCACGCACGCCCACCCAGGCGGGCCTCGGCCTGCATAGGCGCGCGCGCGATGTGCGACCCGCGTCCGTTAGTTAGGCGCGACGAACAACGCAGTCATCGACTGGGGCCTGGTGAAGCAGCGCAACTGCTCGCCGCGGCTGGGGTGGAAATCGACCGCCTTGACCACACCTTCCGGGGTGTCCACGATGGTGTCGTCTGAGACGACGACTTTCTGCGGCTCTGCAGCCCCTGCGTTCAGCATCAGCAGATGCTGGTGGCGGTCAAAATGATCAACGCTGCCGACGGTCCGCTGCGGGCCTGTCTTTCCCAAATCTTCTACCGCAACTGCTGTCGGCGTGTCGAAACCGAAATAGAAGACCACCACGTAAGCGCCTACCGTGTTGAAGGTGTTCGCGGCAACCGTTTTGCTGCGCACGTCCTTGTCGAACGACATTGCCGGCTCAGGGCCGGTCACTTCCTTGAAGACCACGGCCGAACCATCCGCGGTCTTCAACGTGAGCGTCCGTGCCTTTGGACTGATGGCGACCACCTGGCCGGCGCGGGCGTGGATGATCTCCTGTGCGCCGGCCGACCGGCACGCCGACACAACAAACAGCATTGAGCCGAGAGAGACAAAGGTCAGGCTATGAAGCAGTACCCGCTTCGAGCCTCCCACGATCCTGCGCGCCATCATCGCTCGGTGACTCCTCGTCCGATCTCTCAGGACGATGTACATCGCGACTGCTCCACAAAGCAGGGGCATTGCAACCAGTAAAAGTGCGAAATCCATGACGATCCTCCCAACGGTGTTCACAGCGGCAACTGCTCATCGCCCATCCTGCGATAGGCGCGGACGGAATCAGGTGATTCCGCGTGCGATTAAGCAGTAATGCCGGGAGGCGGCTTGGGCAGGCTGGCGAACGAATGGATGAAGCTGCCGGCCACGACGGGCGGGTTCTCGGGCGGTCCGCTCGTTCGTTCTGTCGCGGCAACGACGTGTGCCGGCGGGCCATCAGCATTGAAATCGGCTGCGTAACTCTCTGCATCAGCACGTGTATGCAGGTCCAGGTTCGTCTCGCCCGGAGACACGACGTTGCGCTCGTTCGCGTCGAAGTAAGCCACAACCGCAGGAGCACACGCGTGCGACGAGTGACACTGCTCAATGCGATAGTCGATGCGCCATGCCAGCAGCGCGATACACAGGACCAGCAGCAACCAGCTCGTCGACTGCCGAGCGAATCGTGCCTGGACGGATCGCGACATCAGGATCGCCTCGTGCCCCGGGCGCACTTCCCCGAGGGCTGGAATAATACACCCCGAAAAGCTGCTTCGGCCAGTGTTTCCTGCTGCATCTTCGCGCCGGTCTGCGGGGCGCTTTTCACCAGAATTGCTGGTTTATTGTTCGGGCGTAGGATGACTCCATGATGAGCTTAGAGGGCAAAGTCGCTGTGATTACCGGCGCGGGAACAGGCATCGGTCAGGGTATTGCGCTGGCCATGGCAAAGGCCGGGGCGTCCATTGTAGTGGACTACGTTGGCAAGGCCGAGGTCGCGCAGGGCACCATCGATCAGATCACCGGAATGGGCGGCAAGGCCATCGGAGTCGATGCGGATATCTCCAATCCAGACGACGTGGCCACCCTGATCCAGAAGACGATCGCGGCCTACGGCAAGCTCGACATCTTCGTGAACAACGCGGGCATCGAAAAGAAGTTTGCGTTCGTCGACTACCCGCTCGATGAATGGCAGAAGATCATGGCGGTCAACCTGACCGGCCCGTTTCTCTGCTCACAGGCGGCTGCGAAGCAGATGATCGCGCAGGGAAACGGTGGGCGCATCATCAACATCTCGTCGATCCATGAAGACCTGCCGCTGCTGACGAACGCACCGTACTGCGCCAGCAAAGGCGGCCTGCGCATGCTGATGCGCACCATCGCCGTCGAGCTTGCGCCACACAAGATCACCGTCAACAACATAGGCCCGGGCGCTATCTACACGCCCATCGACAAGGACGTGGAAGAGAATAAGGCGATGAACAATGCGATCCTGGCGGAGATCCCGCTTGGCCGTTGGGGGCAGCCCGAAGAGATCGGCGATCTCGCCGTCTTCCTCGCCTCTGACAGCGCGTCGTACATCACCGGCAGCACGCACTTCATCGACGGCGGCATGCTGAGGAACGCCGGCAGCCTGTAGGCCGCGTCCGTCAGGACCGGCTCATTTAAGCCGCTCCTGCAGCAGGTGGTCAGACACGCGGATCGCGTTCGCGATGATCGTCAGCGACGGATTGACCGCGCTGGCGGACACAAAGCACGAGGCGTCGACCACATAGAGGTTGTCGAGATCATGGGCCTTGCAATGCGCATCAAGCACGCTGGTGGCAGGGTCTGTGCCCATGCGGCAGGTGCCGTTCTGGTGACCGACGCCTTCGAGCGGAATGCGCTTCTTGAAGTAGGCATGCAGCGGCACATGCGTGGTGGCGTGGCCTGCTTTCTTCAGCACGTCAACCCAACGGTCCATCAGGCGGTCGAACGATTCGACATTGTTGGGCGTGTATGACAGCTGGATGCGCTTCGGTGCGCTGTCGGTGACCGGCTCCGACTCGTTGGAGCGACCAGTGTCACCGGAGGGGTGCGCGCCGACCAGGCCCGGCTGCATGCTGTCGACGGAGAGCGGCGTCGCGTTGTGCAGCGTAACGCGGTTCTCTGCGGATGGCAGGTCTTCCGTGGTCAGCCACCACGGCACAGCATGGTGCTTCATGCCTTCCAGGACAAAGCCCGGCGTAAGCGGAGGCGCGTCGCCCTTCATCATCTCGTAATGAAAGCTGCCGACCGGCTGCACCTGGCCCAGCGGGAACGGGTACGCGGGATCCGTGTCCTTGAGGTAGTAGTCGTTTGTGCCCCAAGTCTTGGTGTACGAGTCCTCATTGCGCTCCGTTGAAATCGCAAGCAGCGCATCGGCCTGGTGATACATGAAGTTGCGACCGACCTGGTCAGATCTGTTCGCCAGACCGGTAGGGTGCTTATCGTTCGCAGATGCCAGCAGGATCACCGCCGAGTTGATCGCACCGGCGCAGACCGCAAAGATAGCGGCGCTATAGGTTGCGGTCTGGCCTGTCTTCGACGCGGGCGGCGCATTCGTGTCTGCGGGATCGGCGGCACTGCCGTAAGGCCTGCCCGAGCCTGAGTGCAACACCTCGACGGCAGTCACCGCCGTGCCCTCTGCGTTCGTGATCAATCGCGTCACACGCGAGTTTGTCATCAGCGTGACGTTCGGCAGATGCATGATCTGGCGGATGCAGTTGATGTCTGCGTCGGACTTGGCGTGGACCAGGCACGGATAGCCGTCGCAGGTGTCGCAGCGAACGCACCTGGACGCGAGCGGGTTCGCCTCATCCCGCTTCAGGCCAAGCGGTATAGGAAACGTGTTGACGCCGAGCTTGCGAACATCGTTCTCGATACGTTGCATGCGAGGTTCGTTCGAGAATGCCGGGTAGGGATACTTCTTCGAGTGAAAGGGCTCAGTGGGATCGAACGAAGACCCAAAGCCGCCTGACACAGCCGGCGCTGTGCCCAGATCGCCGTGCACGTGGAAGAGCTCTTCTGCCTGCGTGTAATACGGCTCCAGGTCGGCATAGGAAATGGGCCATGCCGGCGAGATGCCGCCCCTGTGCTGAATAACACCGAAGTCTTCCGCGCGCATGCGGAACATGGCCGCTCCGTACACCTTCGTCTGACCACCGACGAAGTACGCCTGTTGCGGATGCAGGTCTTTGCCGTCCTTGTCCTGCCAGGTCTCTTTCGTGTGATAGCGGTTGTCGAGGAAGACGGCCTGGGTGTCCCAGTTCAGCTTTTCCTGCGGCATGAAGGGGCCACGCTCAAGAATCAGTATGTTCTTGCCGGCCTGGGCCAGGTGCAGTGCAAGCGTTCCGCCGCCTGCTCCCGTGCCAATGACAATCGCGTCGTATTGGGTGGACATGCCCACTAGGATGCAGATGAGGTCTGCCGTCCCGCCAACGGACGGCTTTTCTCATGAACAGGAAGCTTGCTCAGCGGCACCGGCTGACGTTGTTGTATGCCTATGAAACGGGAAGTGGCAGAGGAACGGACATGGATAGCTGGAGTCTGGGTGCAGCTTCGCGGAGAGAATGCGGTCAGGGCCGTACGAGCGTGAATACACCTCCGCAGCGCCCATCATCCCGAGCAACGGAGCGGTGAAGTACACCCATCCGGACGTCCACACATGCGCAAACACGGCCGATCCGACAGTCCGTGCCGGGTTGATGCTGAAGCCCGAAACCGGCGCAAAAGGCTCGTTAAATCCGGTCGATGATGTTTCCCCAGTACGACAGGTCCGGCGCAAAGATGGGTTGCGCGTGGCTGCTGTCAGGCACAATGATCAGTTCGCAGGGCGAGGCGCAGGACCGCGCCAGCCGCCTGGCCATGCGTGGCGAGAAGAGCCGGTCGGACGCACCATGCACGAGCACGGTAGGACTCGTGCTCCTGGTCAGCGCTTCGACGTTGTTCCAGACCGGCGGCAGCAGGAACGGCAGGGGCCACGGAAAACCCATGCTCACCGCGGCCTCGCGCAGCGATGTGTAGGACGCGCACAGTATCAGCCGATGAGGGTTCACCTGCGGTGCAATGGCCGCGGCAATGCCGGTGCCGAGGGAGTAACCCAGCAGCGAAACCCGCTGGTCCGGCATCAGCTGCTGCAGCATCAGCCATGCCGCCCGCGCATCTGCCTCGCACTGCTGCACGTCGGCAAAGCCGGTGCTGCGGCCCCATCCGGAATAGTTGAACAGCAGCGAGGCGACGCCGTTGCGCGCAAGCAGCCTCTGCACGCCCTTCCAGTGCCAGACCGTCTCCCCAATGCCATGGCAGATGAGGATCGCGCCCCTGGCTTCGCCCACCGGCTGAACCAGCTTGGCATCGATCACATTGCCGCCGCTCGGAAAGGTGGTGCGCACGCGGAACGTACCGCGCTTCCGAATGCGCACACGGTTCGTCCGCAGGAAGCGACCCCCGGCGATGAACAGGCGGCTGATGACCGTAACAGCGACGGTGAAGACCCAGTACTGAAAGCGACGCACGACCGCTCTATTCTCGCAGCACCCGGTGAACGCACATGAGCGATGCGTACAGGCCGCTAAGGATGTTGGCTGCTCCGTGCCCCGACTTTCTTCTTACTTCCTGGTCACCCGGTGCCAGTTGCCGTCAAAGCTGACGTTGAAGCCGCCACAGTGCTGGTTATCCACGGCGCGGATCGTGTCGCTCTGGAGGTTGTACTTCAGATCGAGGGCGCAGCCGGGCTGATCGCCAGTGTCGAGAATATGAAGGAACGGACCCTTCGCCAGCGCGTCTCCGCTCACGTCTCCGGTCGCCTGGTTATGGGCGATGTTGGTGTAGTACGCCTTACCCTCGGCGTGCACGATGCCATGGCCGGCAGCGCTGCGAGACAGCACAATGCGGTCGCGGCTGGTGCCGACATGGCCGTTGGCCCAGGTACCGAGCCACTGTTCGGTTGTAACCACGGGCGTGGCGGGCACGGGTGCAAGGCGCGCAGTCGGTACCCACCCGGGCCAACCACCGACCATCGCGCATGTCCACGCACCCTGCACCGGGCCGGCCGCAATCAGGTCGCCCTGGTACTCCTCCGGCGTCAGCGGGTTCAGGTTCTGTGTCAGGCAAACTCCCGGTTGCTGACCGTCAGTCCCGCAGAAATACACTCTGGTGACCGGCGCGGTGCCGCTGAAGACCCGCAGACCGGCAAAACTCGTCGCGACGGGAGGATCACACGAGGCCGTTGGCGCGCCACGAGGTGTGGGAGCGTTGTTCTGGCCGATCGCAACGGCTTGCACCACCAGCAGCAGGGCTGACAGGCGCAACGTTCTCGCCACACGACGCACAAACATCAAATAGCACCTTGGAGATGCGGCCCTTCTCAAGAGGAGAGGGCATCCATCTGCGCCCAGCTTAGCGCAAGCCTTCACCGCCGTTCGCCTGACCCACGTCAAATTGACAAACCGATGTGCGCAGGGAGCAATCGCACTTCCGTGGCGCATCAACAAAGGCGGGAAACTGAACTTCGCGACAAGCTGTAGTGGCCTTCATGCTTGAGCTGACAAATCACACACCGACAACCTCATCGTGCCCTTGCTGATTGCAGTCGCCGGCGCCACGCTCATGCCACGCAAACTCGAAGTGCACTCGATCTACTCGGTTCGCGTCTGACATCTGCGTAACGCACTTGTCACAATCCGGGCAAGAGGCCGCTGGCGCGTAAACGTCTAACATGAAGATTCGGAGCGCTTATCGCAGACGCGGATCGACTACGGAACGACTGGCCCGAAGCCATGGCCGAGGTAACGGAGTGCCGTTATGATGTCCGCGCCGGGCGCGCCATGGCCTTTGGACTGACGTCAGATAAGCACTTCCGCATCACCTACAACTACCGTGTCGGCGACGAACTGCACCAGGGCGAATATTTCTCAGCGACCGCACGTCCGCAGGGCACGCTGTTTCCCATTCACTACGATCCCGATCTGCCCCATGTAAGCCACTCCGCGGACGCTCCCCGGCCTCGACAACTCTTCGTCCTTGGAGTGGTGGGATCGGTCGTGCTTTCACTGGCACTGCTGCTGTTCCTACGCGGCTGCTGAACTCGCGTCCACAGATCAAACCGGTCTAAGCGTCAGGGATAGAGGCGTTGTCCAACCCACGCATCCGCCTCAAGACTGAACCTGATCCGGTCATGCATTCGATCCGGTCCGTCGGCCCAGAACTCGATCGTGCCTGGCACCAGCAGGAAGCCGTTCCACTCGTCAGGCAGTGGAACCTCGGCATCGCCTAACTTCGCAGCCAGCGCGCGAGTCGCGTCTTCTAAGGCTGCTCGGGATGCAAGCGGCCTGCTCTGCTGCGACACTGCAGCTGCAATCTGGCTGCCCCTGCTCCTGCTGTGGAAGTACGCCGCAGTCTCATCCCGCCCGAGTTGTTCCACACGGCCTTCGAAGCGGACCTGCCTGCGCAGTGACTTCCAGTGGAAACACATGGCAGCCTGCGGGTTCTCCTCCAGTTCGCGTCCCTTCTGGCTACCGCTGTTGGTGAAGAAGCGAACGCCTCGCTCGTCTGCACCCTTTGTGAGCACCATGCGGACGCTCGGAACACCGGACACCGTCGCGGTTGCAAGTGCCGCAGCGGTAGGATCGTTCGGCTCAACATGACTCGCTTCCTCCAGCCACGCCTGGAACACCTGCATCGGCTGACTTGTTGTGCTGTCGAATGGTCGCATCTCTGCTTGGACGCGATTGCAGCAGGCAACTACCCTGGCACGACGCAAGCGTGCTGGAGGCTATGAACAGAAGCGCGGTGTCTTTGAAGCCGTGTTTCCGCGATCATGCATGCGCTGCCACGGGCCACGATGCTGCGACACAATGAAGCGCGACAACGTGCAGGTGCTTCAAGAAGAGATGCTTAAGTTTGAAGTAGTTTTCGCGCGATGTTTAACCTTTCGGCGCCGAGAGATGCTAAGGCCCCACACCGTTCCCGGCGTCAGGCATCACCGCGGGCTCGAATGACAGTTCGAGCTATTCGTCATACGTCAGCCTCGAACGCATCTCCGCTCGTCCTTTATGGTCGCGCAGAGGAATGTTTTCTCGTATTTGTGATCGCGGATGATATCGCTCGGAAGCTATCGCCGCCGCAACCTAGTACCTTGGTAGCTTGAATCCAACGTAGCGCGCAATCGTTTCTCCACAAAGGAACCCCGATGCGGACTGTCAAGCTTGCTGCAAAGAACTTAATCACCGATGAGTCCGGTCAGGACTTGATCGAATACGCTTTAATTGCATCGCTCGTCAGCCTGACTGCGATCTCGGCACTCGGCGGCCTCGCGCTCAAGATCACCGCGCTGTATGCCGTGATCACAGCCGGGGTATAAACGCTACCGATGTGCAAACGCGGCCGACGGACCCGCTGCAACATCCGCATCATCGCCCATGTGCATGGCTGCGATCAGGCCGCCGCGCACCGTGAACACATGAATGACCTCGCTGTCTGAGAGCACATCGCCCATCCGGCTCCTGACCAGCTGGTGCACCCTGACGCGGAGTTTGCCTTCGTCCTCCACGGTGATGTCAAGCGGCTCGACCTGGGGATCGAACTCGGCCCACTGCCGCTTCCAGTAGGCACGGATCTCGTCCTTGCCAATCACCGTGCCGCCCTCTGACGCCCGTGGCCAGCTCACGTCTTCGGTCATCAACACGAACGCACCATCGACGTCGCGCCGGTTGAACGCGGAGTACGCCTGCTCGATCACAGTCCTGCTATCCACCATCTCAGCGCTCCTCCAACTGCCAGCAAGTGTGCTGGCTCATCTACCGCCGAGTCAATTCCGTCAGCGAGCGGAAGGCGCTGCCACACGCCCCATCAGAGAGCCTCTTAACCGGCGACAAACTCCCAGAAGATTGATAGGCTGGCCTTGCCTATGACTGCCTCCGCACGCTAGCGCCCTGCACGCCGTCCCTTCCGAGACGAAGGCCGGCGTGTGCCCAGCGATCCCTTAGCCATGGAGACTGTCCCTTGAAGATTCCCGAGATCATGACGGCGCGGTTGCGCCTCGTCGCAATTACCCCGGAGATGCTGGACGAAGAGAGCATCGACCCGCAGCGGCTGGCCCCGCTGCTGCAGGCACGCGTGCCGGCCGAGTGGCCCGACGCCAACTGGGAGCCGCACGTCTTCGACTTCATCCGCAGGCAGTGTGTCGAGCACCCTGAGACGCGCGGCTGGAATCGCTACGTCGTGCTGCATGGCGGCAACACCACACTTAATGGCGACGATGCCGTGCTGATCGGCACCGTCGGTGCGTTTCCGAAGAGTGACCACGAAGCCGAGTTCGGCTATGCCATTCTGCAGCCGTGGCAGCGCCGCGGCTACGCCACCGAAGCCGCACGCGCGCTGCTGGACCACGTCTTCGCACCGGGACGCGTGAGCAGCGTGATCGCACACACGTTCCCGCATCTACCCGAATCCATCCGCGTCATGGAGAAATGCGGCCTGCTACCCGACGGCGCAGGCGACGAAGACGGCACACTGCGCTATCGCCTGAGACGCTGACCGCGACCGTGCAGAGTCGCCGTTTCGGTCCAGTGTCAGTTCCACATCGTTACCGGTCCGGTGTGCGTAAGCTCATCGGATCAGTTCAAACCGAGAGGACGAACCAGGGCGATAAAATCGTCGGATGCGTGGTACTCCATCGAGCGGCGGCTCCGGGCCAGAAGGTCCACAGGGACTTCCATCGGTTGAGGCAGCGTCGCTCCAGCTCATCCTCTCGATCGGCAGAGCATTCAAGTTTGTCGACGACTACGTGCGCCCGCGCATGCAAAAGCACGGCCTCACCATGACTGAGTTCTCGGTGTTGATGGTGCTTTGGCATGGAGGCCCGACGCCGCTCGGCGAGCTGAGCGAGCGCATTCTGCTCACCGGCGCAAGCACGACATACACCGTGAAAAAGATGGAGAAGCGCGGCCTGATTACGCGTGAGTCGCGCAGCGAGGACAAGCGCGTGGTGATGGGAGTGATCACCGAAAAAGGTCGAACACTGGCAAAGAAGATCGCTCCGCTGCACGCGACGGAGCTTGCGGAAGCGATGCATCGTCTCTCCACCGAAGAGAAGAAGACCGCGGCTCAACTACTGCGCAAGCTGCGTGGTCTGGGGCCTAATGAGCGCTAAGTAGCTGATGCAGGAGATCCGCGGTTGCGGCGATCCGGATGACATCTGCGGTCTTCCGGATCCAATCGGTGCGTAGTAGCCTCCGCAGGAGTTCCGGCGAGTAGCCGCTCCGGTTGAAGGCTGCATGGATCGGAAGCTGAAGTGTCACGGTGGACACAGCCCCGGCCGCGGTCGCGACTGCCATGACCCAAGGGACGCCAGGATCGACGCCCGCGGGAACCCTGAGAGCCAGCCAGATCTGCAGCACAAAACCGAGCGCCATCGGTGCCACCACGAAGGTCTGGATCAGCGGCTGTTGCGCCCGGTGATACGCCTTGAAGGCGTCGGCGGGAATGAGGTTCCAGGTCTGATAGTTGACGAAGCGCTCCACGCAGTTGGCGCCGAAACAATAAGCATTGAGCAGAACGACCGCGACGACGAGTGCTTGCTGAAGAGGTGATTGCATGGCGGAGATCCTGCGCGCTTTCAGAAGTTGTACGTCAGTTGCGGAGAGATGAAGTTGAGGCTGTGGCCAGGCGGGCTCTGCTTCAGAAACTCGCCGGTGAAGAAGTGCTCGTAAGCGAGCGAGCCGCTGAGATGCCGGCTGAAGGCGTAGTCGATCTCCTGCTGGATCTGGGTGCCAATCGATCGCGCAGTTGAGTTGCCGGGAGCATGCGTCAAAATGCCGACGATGTTGTAAACACCATCCCCTGTGGCCTGGCGCCAGAGAAGTTCGACATTGGTATTTGTGCTGACTTTGCGGGTCAGAGCTGTCTTGAAGGTGGGACGCACGATGATCAGATTGAAGGGGCCGAGCAGAATACTCTGACTTAGGAAGTTGCCGTTCGGGAACAACGGATTAAAGGTGCCGAGCGTGTTGTCGTGGGCATTGTGATCTCCGCTCAGGACGCCGCCATCCAGTTCGGGGCGCGGGACGAAGCGGGTGTGATTGAAGCTGTAGCCGAGGTGATAGCCCGTGCCCCACGCACTGATGTTGCCGGTATTGAATCGCCCGAACTGTGCCGTGTATTCGAAGTCATAGTCCCAGGTGGGTGTGTGCGACCAGACACGGGTTCCGACCGTTTCGCGTTGCTCGCGGCCCGAGCCCTGGACGTACCGGACCGACTTGTGGTCATAGCCAAGGTAGTACACATCGACATTGGTGGGGATGGCCGGAAGGCGCCGGCTCAGGTACAGGCCCCAGAGCTCTTCAGCGGGATTCGGTTCGTTGTCGAAGATGCCGGTCTTGACCTCGGTTGGGCGCACTGCAAGTGCATCGGCGCTCCACGGCCCGGCGTGCAGCATCAGACGAAAGCCGTCAAAGGGCTGCTCCACGTTGAGCCCTGCGCCGGTGGCGATCAGGCGACTCGAACCCAGCGAGATGAGCTGTCGGCCTGCACGAAGTGTGAGCGAACGATCTGACGAGTTGAACGGTGCAATGTCGACAAAGCCCTGATTGAAGTCGAACTTATCCTGGTCGATACCCGGCCGCGGTCCACCGTCGCGACCGTTGATCAGGCCGCTGTCAACTTGGATGAAGGTGCGAAAGTGCTCGCCGACGTGCAGGTCGGAGCTGAGGAGGTAGCGCTGCAGCAGGTAGCCATTATCGGGCGGCTGCGCGCCGAAGGCGGGATGGTCCTGATACTCGCCACGCTCGCGAAGCTGCCCGTTGATGGAAAGAAAGGTGTGGTCCCCCAGCGGGATGTAATGGAAGCGATCGGTCCCATCTCGTTCCGGTGACTGGGGAGCGGCTGGCTGCGCGAGATAAGACCAGTCGATATCCCAGACCTGCGGCGTGTACGGCGGCGGATTTGACGTCTGGGCGCAAAGCCGTAGGCTGGCGCCCACCGCCACCAGCGCGAAGGCCGTGAGGATGCGAAGACAGGCTCGAGCGTTCAACGGGTGACCTTTCGTGATGCCTTGCCCGGAGCGTTCCACCCCGGGCAAGGCGAGGTGGAGGAGCTACTTCAGCTTGGAGATAACTTCGTCGGACAGGATCTGTTGAGCTTTGAGACCGTCGGGACTGCCGAAGTCGTTCTCAAGCTCCGTGACGATCTGGTTGACCACGCTGACCGTTACGCCGAGAGCGCGAAGCCGGTCGAAGGTGGTGTCGTCGCCGATGGTGGACATGGTGCCGCAGGCATCAGCAATGACATTGACGTTGTAGCCGAGTCGAACGGCGTCGCGCGCAGCCCAGAACAGGCAGATGTCGGTGGTAAGGCCGGCGAGGATCAGGTTAGTGCGGCCCGTCGCCTTGAGTGCGGCGACGAGTTCCGGCTGGTCGAAGCAGCTGAGGATACCCCCTCGCTTGAAGCGTGCGGCGAAGGCATCGGGTGCGACCTCCTGGATCTCGGGAAGCGTAGGCCCGACGTACTCCTCCATGGTGGTGGTAAGGAACAGGGGCATGGAGAAGGTGACGCCCATCCGGGCGAGGACGCGGCAGCTGGCAATGACCGTTGTCTTGGGCAGGCTCTTCACCCAATCGATGGTCATGGTCTGGTGGTCGACAAGCAGAATGATGCTGTCGGAGGGTGAGAAACGAGGTGCGACGTTAGCCATGGGAGTCTCCTTGATGAGTACACTGCCTATATTTAGAATACTAAATGGTTTCTAAATAGATGGCGCAGCAGCTCGCGGGGATGGTTCGCAGCCCGGTAAATCCCGCTGGAGACTCCTGTTCGTGCACGAGAAATTCAGGTGCTGCGCGTATACTCTCGCCAACTTCACACGCTGCCACGACAGGATGAACCCCATGGTCCCCGCGCGCCGATTGCTCCTTGTAGCCGTTGTCTGTCTGCTTGCCCTCGGTGCGTCTGCCCAGGCGCCCGTGCTGTACACATATCCCGCGTCCAACACGGTCGCACCGCTGTACGCGCTGGTCAACGGCGCAAAGAAGACCATCGACATGACCATGTATGAACTGGTCGACACCACCTTCTCTGCCGACCTGGTTGCGGCCTGCAAGCGGGGCGTCAAGGTGCGTGTCATCCTCGATCAGAACCTTGAGAAGACCTACAACGCGCCTGCCTACAAGCAGCTGAACGCAACCTCCAACTGCACCGCGGCATACGCTAATCCGGCCTTCCAGGCCACGCACCAGAAATCCTTCATCGTCGACGGCACCACGGTCGTGATCCTGACGCTGAACCTGACCAGCCGTTACTACCCCACCTCACGCGACTTCGGTTTTGTTGAACACAACGCCGCGGACATCGCTGCCATCGAGGCCACGTTCAATGCCGACTTCAAGTCCACAACCGACTTCTCGTACCAGCCCGCCGCCGGCTCTGACCTGATCTGGAGCCCGACCACTGCCACGGCCGACCTGCTCGGCATCATCAACGGAGCCACAAAAACCCTGCTGCTCGAGAACGAGGAGATGGGTGCAGCCAACATCGTTACGGCGCTGGAGGCAGCCTGCAAGCGGGGCGTTGCCGTTCACATTGCGATGACGGACACCGGCACCTACGACACGGAGTTCGCAGCGCTTACGTCTGCCGGCTGCGGTGTGCACACCTACACGAGCACGACCACCGGGCTGTACATTCACGCCAAGGTGATGATCGCCGACTACGGCCTGGCTACGCAGAAGGTCTATCTGGGCTCCATTAACTTCTCGACGCCGTCGATGACGGAGAACCGCGAGCTGGGCCTGTATGTCAGCGACGCGGCCACGATCAAGTCTCTGAACACGACCCTCGCGGCGGACTACGCCGGTGCACCGGCATTCGCAGCGGCCGCAAAGCACCGCGTCGTGAGAAAGCGTCCCTGAGCCCCGATCGCTTCAAGGGCGTGCAAGCGGCAAGCTGACCTTGGAGGCTAGATCCTCTTCTCGGTGTTGGGGCCTGATGGCATAGCAGCGCTAGAACATAAGCCGAGACGTGTTCGCACACCCGCGCTTTCAAGCACGGATGTGCGACGTAACGTGCGCTCCTAAACCGCGCTAAGTGTTAGCGCCGACCGCCGCCGCCACCAGCGCGTCCGCCGCCCTGGAAGCCTCCGCTGCGTTCGCCGCCGGCCTCGTGACCGGCATTGCCGATGTGGCCCTGGCCGTCGCGCGCTTCGTTGCCTTGAAAGTGATTGAAGGGCTGGCTGCCGCGCTCGGGCATGGGGCCGGCGTAACCGCGCCGCACGTCGTAGCGATTGTCCACGTGGCCGTAGAAGCCGCGCGGTCCGTGGAACCATGGTCCTGCACCGATGAACAGGCCGCCGTTAAACCAGTCGGGACCGTAGTAGCCATAGGGTGAACAGTTATAGGGCGCGTAATCGTAGTAGCCATAGGGGCACACGGGCGCAACGCCAATGCCGATGGAGACCTGGCTGGGTGCAACGGTCGATCCCAGGGCAAGGCCGATTGAAACGGCTCCCAGGCTTAAAGCTTTCCAGTAGGACATGTTTCCTCACTTCTCAACCGCACGTGCTGTTTGCACATGCGTTCCGGCGCAGAACTTCTGCCGACTTACAGCACAAGCCTCGGCTTTTGGCATCGCAGATAGTGAGCAATAGTGCACACCCAGTTCCAGCCGGCAGCCTGCGTGGCGCTCTTACAACGCAGGACGGTTGGTTTGTTTTGAAGGGCATGGGTCGGTTTTGCAGGGGCGGCAGGTCACGTGAAAAATAATCCTGGGAGATCTGGTTTTTGTGTGTTCGAACCGCCGGAGCGGCATGTCATGTCCGTAACACGTTGCGTGCATCTCAATTTGAGGCTTACGCGGCCATGCAGGACCTAGGACTCCAGTTATGAACAACTCAGAAGTCGAAATCGTGCAGCCAACCCGTATCTCTACAGGAGTTAACGGGTTGGATGACATCCTCTCAGGTGGGCTGCCCGTTGGGCAGATGTACCTGCTTGAGGGCACGCCCGGCACCGGCAAAACGACCGTCGCCATGCAGTTCATCATTGACGGCATCCGGCAGGGCGAAGCGTCGCTGTACATCACCCTGTCCGAGTCGAAGCTGGAGCTGGAAGCCTCTGCCCGCTCGCACGGATGGGACGTGAACCAGCTCTCCATCGCGGAGTTTGTGCCCGCCGAAGCCAGCCTCAGCCCCGATCAGCAGTACACCGTCTTCCATCCCAGCGAGGTCGAACTCGCATCGACAATCCAGAAGCTGACCGACATCGTGGAAGAGCGCAAGCCCAAGCGCCTGGTGATCGACTCGCTCTCGGAGCTGCGCCTGCTTGCTGCGGACACCATGCGCTATCGCCGCCAGCTGCTCGCGCTGAAGCAGTTCTTCGTCGGCCGCGACACCACCGTCCTGCTGCTGGACGACCGGTCCGCCGAGGGCAGCGACATGCAGCTGCAGAGTATCGCGCACGGCGTGCTTCGACTCAACAAGGTGCAGCGCACGTACGGCGTAACGCGCCGCCAGGTTGAGATCATCAAGCTGCGCGGCAGCGCCTATCGCGAAGGCTTTCACGACTACACCATCGAAACCGGCGGCGTGTGCATCTACCCGCGCCTGGTCGCGAACGAGCACACCGCAACCTTCACCAATGAACGCGTTAAGAGCGGACTGGCGCAGCTCGACGAAATGTTCGGCGGTGGCGTCAACCGCGGTTCATCGACGTTGATCATCGGACCCACAGGCGCCGGCAAATCGACCCTTGCCATGCTGTTCGCCTACACCGCCGCGGTCCGTGGCGACCGCGCCATCGTGTACGCCTTTGACGAAGTGCTGCGCACAGCGCAGGAGCGGGCCGAATCCCTCGGCCTCCCCGTCGGCGACGAGTTGGCGAAGGGCACGCTGGCCATGTCGCAGGTCGACCCGGCCGAGCTGTCGCCGGGCGAGTTTGTCTGGCAGATCCGCCAGGATGTCGAAAAGAACGACACACGGGTCGTCGTCATCGACAGCTTGAACGGCTTTTTGAATGCCATGCCCGGCGAGCGCGACCTGATGCTGCAACTGCATGAGCTGATCGCGTTTCTGAACCAGCGCGGCGTGGTGACCTTCATGATCCTGACGCAGCACGGCCTGGTCGGCACCATGCATGCCGACATCGATGTCAGCTATTTGTCCGACACCACGATCCTGCTGCGCTACTTCGAACTGGACGGCGAGATCCGGCAGGTGATCTCTGTGTTGAAGCAGCGCGTCGGCCGCCACGAGCGCAGCCTTCGCGAGTTCCGCATTGATGAAGGGGGCATCGAGGTTGGCGAGCCGCTGCGCAGCTTCCGCGGCATCCTCACCGGCGTGCCGGATGCCATCCAGCAAACGCCAGGCAAGGGTAGCGGGGACTGACCGTGAGTCTAGTGGTCAGGGTCATCGCTCCCACGGGCCGCGATGCGGAGCTCATTACAACGGTGCTGCGGCACAACGACGTACCGGCGCAGGTCGGCATCCCCGCCACGCTGCTGAGCGAGCACAACGATCCCATCGGTCCGCTGCTGATTGCGGAGGAAGCGCTCAGCCCCGCGTTCATCCAGCAGCTCAGCACGCTGTTGCGCAAACAACCCGCGTGGTCTGACCTGCCGATCCTGATCCTGACCGGCAGCGGCCGCGAGAGCGTGCAGAGCTACCGCCTGCAGCAGGAACGCCTGCCGCTGGGGTCGCCCGTGCTGCTGGAGCGGCCCATCCGAACGGCCACGCTGGTCAGCAGCGTCAAAGCGGCACTTCGCGCGCGGGCACGCCAGTACGAGGTGCGCGACGCGGTCGCAGAACTGCGACAGCAGCGGGAGACGCTGCAGGCCGTGCTGGACAATCTGCCCGTCGGCGTTCTGCTGGCCCGGCCCACCGGCGAGGTGCTGCTGGCCAACCGCAGGATCCAGTCCCTGCTTCGTCAGTCCGCGTCCGGCGCAACGGTCGAAGACTACCGCGAATGGCCGCTCTCGCAGCCGAGCGGCGCACGCGTACAGGCGGTCGACCACCCCCTCGTCCGGGCCATCGAATCCGGTCGCGCCTTCGGCCCGGCAGACTACCTCTACGCACGCGGCGACAGCACCGAGTCCTGGATCAGCATGGCTGCGTCACCCATCCTCAACGAGCAGGGCCAGGTGAGTGGCGGCGTGCTGACCGTGGCGGATGTCGACCAGCAGAGACGTTCCGAGATCGCGCTGATCCAGAACGAAAAGCTGGCCGCGGTCGGCCGCCTTGCCGCCTCCATCTCGCACGAGATCAACAACCCGCTCGAGGCCGTCACCAACCTGCTCTACCTCGTGCGTCACGACGAGCACCTGACCGACGAGGTGCGGGGCTACCTTGACTCCGCCGACAAGGAGCTCGCCAGGGTCTCGCAGATCGTGAGCCACACGCTGCGATTCCACAAGCAGTCCACCAAGCCACGGGAGCTTTCAGCGCACGAGCTGCTGGAACCCACGCTCGGCCTGTTCGCCGGGCGGCTCGGCAACTCCCATGTCTCGCTCCAGCTGGACGAGCGCAGCACGTGCCTTGTCACCTGCTATGAAGGCGAGATCCGGCAGATCCTGAACAACCTCGTCGGCAACGCCATCGACTCCATGAAGACGGGCGGAAGGCTCCTCATCCGCACCCGCGATTCCCGGAACTGGCAGACCGGCGCGCCGGGCGTCCGCATCGTCGTGGCAGACAACGGCCACGGCATGTCGCGCGAGGTAATGAGACGCGTCTTCGAGCCCTTCTACACCACCAAGGGCATCAACGGCACCGGGCTCGGCCTGTGGATCGCCCGCGGCATCGTCGACAAGCACGAAGGCCTGCTCCAGATCTACTCCAGCACCCGCGCCTCGCACAACGGAACCGTCTTCAGCCTGTTCCTGCCCCTGCACCGCGCATCGTTCGAAGAGCACGAAGGCCAGTAATACGCAGAGCCGGCTCGTCTGACACGCTCGACAAGGCTAAGCCCCGAACTCTTCGGAAGGACACAGCTTCACCTGTGCCGTCCATGCCGCTCGCGATGAGGGCTTCAGCATCCGAAGTTTGCGCTCCCAATCTCCGCGCGCCCCATGCGAGGTAATACGCGATCGAACGTTGCCCGGCACCAGAAACTCGGTTGACTTCGACCCAGCTGAGCGTGCCAACCGCCGCGCACATACGCACGCGACTCCGATAGCGCTATCCTGAGGTGCAAGGAGAACCATGCCCTCACTGGAAACCACACAGTTGCTGAGCGTTGCAGCCGACGCGTGCGACAGCCGTAAAGCGGAGGACATCCGCATCCTGGCGCTCGACCCCAGCGAAAGCGCGCTGACCGACTACTTCCTCATCTGCAACGGCACCAACGAGCGGCAAAACGTTGCGATCTCCGACGAGATCGAGTTCCGCCTCAAGCAGGAGTTCGGCGTCTACCCCAACTCCATCGAAGGCCGCCGCCAGGGCGAATGGGTGCTGATGGACTACGTCGACTTCGTCGTCCACATCTTCATGCCGGAAAAGCGGGCCTACTACGGCCTCGAGCGGCTGAAGAAGTCCGCCAAGTCCCTGACCGTCTCCGATCTGAACGAGGAGCTCAAGGCAGCCCTCACCGCTACCCGCGCAAAACGTCCCGCAAAGAAAGCCGCAGCAACAGCCGAGCCGGAGATCGACGGCGCAACCAGCGGCTCCGCCTCAGGCAAGCGCCCCGAGCCCGCAAAGAAGGCCGCGCCCGCAAAGAAGGCAACAGCCGCAAAGAAGAGTGCGGCAAAGAAAGCAACGGCGAAGAAGACCGCTGCCAAGCGTGCGCCCAAAGAAGTGCCGAAGAAGAGCGCCGCGAAGAAAACAGCATAGGGACGATCGCCACAAGCGACCTGCAAGTCGCTGCGAGAAGCAGGAAAGACAAAGGGCGACTGCACGATGCAGTCGCCCTTCGCGTTTGCGGATTGCTCTAGAAGGTGAGCGCCCCGGTTAGTGCCAGCACGCGGCCTGATGGAGCAGAACCCTGACCATTGCCATACAGGCTGCTTGGCGAGGACACCACGGTCGCAGTGATCTTGCCGAACGAGCCCGACGTGACACTGTTGGTTGGCGGAGCAAAGTTCGGATGGTTCAGGACGTTGTACGCCGTTGCACCCAGCTTCAGCTTGTAGCGCTCACGGATTGAGAAGTTCTTTGTTGCCGTGAGGTCGGTGTCCACAAAGCTGGGTCCGCGGAAGGAGTTCAGAGGTACATTTCCGAATCCATACGAGGCCTGCTGCGCGGCCGTTGCGAACATCGCCTTGGTAAGGCAGGTCGAGTAGAAGTTAGCGCAGGCAGTGTTCTGCTTCATGCCGGGCAGAAGAGCCGCCAGGACGACGCCGTTACTGCTCGTTCCAACTTCTGCAGTCTTCGCAGAGCTGTCGTAGACGCTGAAGGGAGCGCCGCTCTTCGCAAAGGCAATGCCGGAGACGGTGAAGCCACCCAGTATCTGCTTGAGCGCTGAGTTGTGGAACGGCGTGTGGATGTCCCACACGTAGTTCACGTTGAAGGAATGACGAACGTCGTAGTCAAGCGCGGAGTAGTTCAGGCGGTCGACGCTGGACGGATCGATCTGGGTCAAAGGATCACCTTCGACTCCTGTTGAGGAGCCGTAGAGTCCGCCGTTGGAGATGTTACCCAACGCATGGCCCAGGGTGTAGTTAGCACCGAAGGTCAGTCCGTACCTGGCCTGGTGACGATACCCAACTGAACCTCCGCTGTAATTGGAGTGGCCGCTGTTGGTCAGGGTCGTCACATAGGTGAACCGGGGATCGGGAGCTGTGGTTCCCAGGCCTCCGAAACCATCAGCCTTCTTGGCGTAGGCATTGCCCGTAGGGTTCTGATAGAAGACATCGAACGCGAAGTTACCAACATAGGCGAGATCGATCACGTCCGATTTGCCAATCGAGCGCTGGATGTCCAGGTTGTATTCGACGTACTTGGGATTGAGCAGCTTGTTGGTTACTGACGCCGTATACGAGGGCGGAGCAAATGCTGATCCGGTAGCGGCGACCGCTGCCTGGATCTGCGCAAGTGTCTGACCACCGGTAAAGCCGGCCTGGAAGGCCTTGTTCGAGGAGTTCAAGGCAGAGTACGCGCTGCCCGGCGCGCCGGCAAAGACCGGGAAGGTACCGACGTTCTGCAATGTGAAGGCAGGGTCAGACGGCGCTGCCGTAAGGAAGCGGCTGGTCAGGGCAAGCACAGGCGAATCTGCGAACACACCAACACCGCCGCGGATCACCGCTCCGTGAAACACTCCATCGCTGTTACGCGGAGCGTAGGCAAAGCCCATACGCGGCTGTACCGTTATAGCCTCGACCGCGCTGTACGGGTTGTACTGACCGGTCTTGATGCTCTGGTTGTACGGCACCGCAGCGCCGCCGGGGATGGTTCCGAACGGCCCTGTCAGACGTGTGAAGCAGGCAGTCCGGCACTCGGGATTGGAGTTCCGGTCAAGCCGCAGCGACGCAGTAATGGTGAACTGATCGGTAGCCTTGATCACGTCCTGCACGTAGATGCCGAGTGAGTAGAACTTGGCCTCAATCGGGCCTCCGGTCGGGAACGAGTAAGCGACAGAACTGCCGCCCACCTGGCCAGCCGGTGCTGCCGCGCTCGCCGCTGCGTTCGTGTTGCTGATCACGCCATTCGCAAAGTCCGTCGTACTGGCGAAGTTCGTCAGGCCGGACGTTCCGGGCTGGTTGGCAAAGTTGCTGAACAGGTTACGGCGAAAGTTGACTCCGGCCTTGTAGCTGTTGCGTCCATGGGTGTACGAAACGTCGTCGACGATCTGGTACTGCGCAACGTTACGACCGCTCGGGTAAGAGTTGTCGCTGCCGCCCAGCGTGTTAAAGCTCGCAGACTGGATCGTGGTCGGGAATACGGCAAGCGCGGCTCCGATGCTTGTCGGTCCGAAGATCGCCTTGTAGTAAGAGCCCGCAAGTGTCAGGTTGTTGATGATGTTCGGGCTGAACACGTGCGTCTCGTTCAGCTGACCTTCCCATTCCGGCTGTACGCTGTTCGCGCTGAACACGTTGTTGATCGGGTCAGTCGCGGTCGCCTGGATGCCGAAATCGTGCTTGTAGCGGTAGAAAATCTTGTCCTTGCCGCCCAGGTTCTGATCGATACGGATCGCGTAGAACTGTTCCGTGTTCAAGCTGTTGTTCTTGCTTGTGTACACGTTGTTGCACGGTGCGCCGCCCGCGCCGAAGCGGGTTGAGCCGGTAAAGCCTGTGAAATCCTGGCAGCCGAGTGTCGGATCGCTGGTCTGGGTGCCGTTGTTGGCGACCGCGGCAGAAGCGCCGTTCGCGGCGTTATACAGAGCGAAGATCTGCTTGTAATAGGCCAGTTCAGAGGACTGGTTCGCGGCAATGTTCGCCAGCACGGCTGTCTGAAACTGCTGCGAAGGAACCAGCACCTGTGCGCCGGGTTCCGACGACACATAGCGCAGACCCTCGTCATCAAAGTAGAAGAACAGCTTGTCCTTGAAGATGGGTCCGGAGATGTCCGCACCGTAGAGCTGCGACACGGTACGAGGGTTGCTCTGCCCGTTGTGCGCCACAAACCAGTCGCGCGCGTTAAATGCGCTTGCGTTGTACTGGTACTTCAGGCTGCCATGAAACTGGTTGCCGCCGCTCTTGGTGGTGTAGTTCACGTTCGCGCCAGGCAGACGTCCGTACTGACCGCCGTAGCCGTTCACAACGACCGAGACGTTTTCGATCTCGTTCGACCCGATCGTATTGTTACTCGCGCCTGAGTTGTTGATGTTGTAGAAGGGATCCATCAGATCGGCGCCGTTGAGCGTGAACAGGTTCGACGTGCCCGGAATGCCGAATACGAAGAAGTTGCTGGAAAGGCCGCCGCCCGTATTCAACACAGCACCCTGCGTGGTGAGCGGCACCATGGAGATGTCGCCGCCGCCAAAGGGCAGGTCCTGCATCTGCTGCAGGCCAAACGTGGTGGTGATGCTGCCGCTCTCCGTCTGCAATAGCGGCTCGGTAGACCCATTGACCTCGATCGTGACGCTTTCGCCGCCCGCGCTCGCCACGAGGGCTACGGGGGTAACCTGTCCCACACCAACCTCTACACCAGATACGCGGGAGAACAGGTTCATGCCACGTTCGTCGATGGAGTAGGTTCCAGGGCGAAGAAGCGAAAAGCGGAAGTCTCCCTGTTTGTCCGTGGTGACGACCCGCTTTGTTCCCTGCGCATCGCTCGACAGCGTGACAGTGGCGCCGCTTACAGCAGCTCCCGTTGCGTCAGCCACATGGCCTGATATTTCGCCCGTCGTAATCGACTGGCCTCGCGCTGCCAAGGTCGCCAGCAAAACTGCCGCCAACGCGAGTGAACTCTTCCTGGTGCTGAACTGTGCCAAAATGCCTCCCTAGTGCTTCGAACCTGCAGAACAACAAGATCTGCCCGCCGCAGAGCGCAGCCGGGTAGATCGCGTTCTTCCATGAAGGCCGGTTATTCAGAACCGGCATAAAGATGGTGTTTGCAGATTGAAGAAGCACGCTGGAGGCCAAACGAAAGTTACTCGCAAGTAACTCATTCCACTGGAGAGCACTCCGCTGCAGTCGTAAGACCTACGCTGTCTAATATATTTTGGGCATGATTTAGCGTTATTTGTCGTTTTATGACACTTGACTCAGAGAGTGTTGTTGATATTTTGCGTTAGCGCTTCCGGCAAAGCGCACCGACGCTTGAAGCAGTTCGAGCAGCCCTTTCCCCGGAGATCAACGCGAACCCTGGCGTGCGGTACGCTCCAAAAACACAACAAAGCGGGGAACCCGAAGGCTCCCCGCTCGTTTGCAATTGTGGTGTTAGAAGTTCAGCTTGAGCTGGAACTCCGTGGTGCGTGGTGCGCCCTGGTCGAACGTACCGGCACCACGCTGGATGCGCTGGCCGTTCTGAATGACCGGGGTGTTGCCGCCCGTCAGTGTGTTCGAACCGTTCGTGCTCTGCAGTGCACCGCTCAGGTTGTTGAAGTTTGCCATGTTGGCCACGTTGTACATGGCAACGCCGGGAACCAGCGAGACACCTTCACGCAGCTTTGCGAGCGGAATCGGGTACGAAGCGTTCACGTCAAAGTTCCGGAATGCGGAGTTCCCGATCGCAGTGCTGTAGGGGTTGGTCGCCAGGACGGGCTTGACGCCGCCCGCCGCAACTAGCTGCGACTGGGTGAAGAGACCGGCAGCGATGAGCGCCTGACCGGCCGGCGTCGGCGTGTTGCCCTGGGTGGCGTTGTAGTTCGAGATGAACTGGTTCAACGTACCCGGCTTGACCCGGTGCATGTAGTCTCCCGGAACCGTTCCCGGCAGCACATCCGCGACTGTGCCATCACCCGTAACGTCCGACCGGAAGATTTCGCCCGCGTTGCCGGAGTTGGCGATCGTCAGGGTCGTCGGAGGCGCCGAGAAGAAGTGACCCGCAAACCCGATGTTCAGGCCGTACTTCACATTGATACCGCCGCCAAAGCTGACCTCGTTCGAGTGATCGATGCCGTTGCGGCCAAGGTACAGCTTGGGATTGTCGATATCGAACGGAGCGTTGTTGAAGAACTGGTCCTGGCCGCCGCCTGAGTCAGTAACGACGCGGGAGAGCGAGTAGGACGCCTGGAAGTTAGCCGACAAAATGCCAGGAGCAGGATGCGCCTTGACCTGCTTGAAGATCACCTGCGCCGCATCGTAGCCGGACTGGCCGGTCGGCAGGATCAGCTGGGTCAAGCCATAAGCGGGATTCAGTCCGGGGAATGCAGCGCCGGTGTTCGGCGTCAGACCGAAGTACTGCGCCGGCAGTCCGCCGGAGAGGAACGTGTTGCCCGAATCCAGGCCGTTGTTGGCGAAATCCACCATGGTGGCACCCTGTGAAAGCGCGCATTGCACCTGTGCCGAGGTGGTTGCCGCGGTTGCGCAGGCGGCGTAGCTGCCCGCCGTCGCAGCGATCGCGTTCTTCGCGGCGGTGGTGTTGAGAGTCCGGGCAGCGCCGTCGTGGTTCACGTCAATCGCGAGCGGCACCTTGTAGCTGTTGTTGTGAACGTAGTTAAGGGTCAGAACCCCACCCTTGACAATTTCACGCTGGACGCCACCCGTGATCTGGATGGAGTAGGGCGTGCGGTACGGAGCGCCGTAGATCGCGCCCGACTCCGCAGTGGTGAGGAAGTTGCCATAGTAGGAGCCGTTTGCCGACAACGCATGGGCAGCCGTTGCAGCCTGGTAGGCCTTCTGCGCAGCAACCAGGTACGGAGCTGCCTGACCGATGGGCAGGTTGCAGACGTTGGCGATCGACTGGCCGTTGATCGTGCTCAACGAGCCGCCGCCAGGCAGCGGGATCGAGGTGCCGGCGCCGCCGCAGATGGCCGCATCGCCGAAGTACGCTCCCGTTGCATCCAGCGCGCCTGGACGGGCGTTGCCGGTGTTGTTGAAGATGTCGTTCTCGTAATAGATACCGATGCCGCCCATCACAGACGTCTTGTGATCGCCGGGGCTGAACACAAAGCCGAACTGCGGTCCGAAGTTTGCATACGGCTGGTGAATCTTACCGGCATACTGCGGGCCAAAGGTCGCTAACAGGCTGGTGCTGCCCGTGCAACCCGGGTTCAGGCCCGAAGCTACGGTGCTGCATGCCGGCACCGGCAGATCCTGGTTGGCACGGTCCGTGTCGACGCTCCAACGAAGACCGATGACCGTCGTCAGTGACGGAGTCACCTTGATGGTGTCGGCCAGGTATGCGCCCTCGCGCCAGTCATGCACACCGCCACCGGGCAGACCAAACGCTGGCACCTCGGTAAAGGCTCCATTGCCGTTGCCCAGCACGACCACGCCCGGGATGTAACCGGTCAGAGGGTTGGCAGCATTGGCACTGGAGATGAGCTGGTTCGAGTTGAAGTTCACCTGCGGAGCTGCGCCGAAGAACGATGCGAAGCCGCCACCAAGAATGCGGTTCAGGCTGTATCCGAACTTGAAGCTCTGGCGGCCCTTGGTCCAGGTGCCGTCATAGCGGATCTGCTTGTCAGACTGGAAGGTGCCTTGCGGCGCCAGGAAGTTCGGACCGGCGAAGAAGCCGTCGTTGCTATCGGAAAGCTCGATCCCATCGTTCGGGTTGTAGATGGAGCTGTTGCCGGCGGTGGCGTCGATCAGCAGGTTGTGGAACTTTTCGTAGGAGCCGCGGAATGAATGGGTAAAGCGGCCCTTCGAGAAGTCTGCGCCAAAGGCATAGCCGTCGACGTTATCGCGGTTCTTGTAAACCGAGTACAGGTTGTTGAAATTCGCGTTCGCCGCGTTGGCCTCGTAGAAGCCGCGAGCGAAGTAGTGACCACCGAGCGGCCCGTTGAAGTCCAGGCGACCCACCGAGAACGTATCGCGGAAGGGCACAGGGTAGGTCGGGTACTGCGCGTAGATCGGAGCAAAGACCGAACCCGCCACAGCAGACGCATTCTGGTCCTGCTTGATGCGCTCGGAGTCCGCGAAGAAGAACAGCTTGTCCTTGATGATGGGGCCGCCGACGCTGCCGCCGAACTGGTTGCGCTGGAACGGAGCATCGTAGCCGTTGGTCGTGGGCGCAAAGCCAACGCGGTGGTCCTGGAAGTTGTAGAAGAGCTGCCCGTGAAGGGCATTCGTGCCCGATCCGGTAGAGACAAGCACCTGGCCGGTCGAGGTCACTTCACCCGACACGTCCTGCGTCGCACGATTCAACTGGAACTCGTTGATGGCGCCGGTCGTGACGTTCACGATTGTCGTGCCGACGGTTTCGTCGGTGATGTCCTGGCCGTCGAGGAGGATGCGCGTCACGCGGCCTGAAACGCCGCCGACCGAGATGGCCGAGTAGCCTGCCTTGGTCGGATCGAAGGTCTGACCGTCCTGCAGGATGACGCCCGGCTCCAGACCGGCAACGTCGAGGAAGTTGCGCCCGTTAATCGGCAGCGAGTCAATCTGCTGGCGCGTGATCACGTCGCTCACCGAGATCTGATCCTGGTTCACCTGGACGGCGCCGGCGGTCACGCTGATTTCGGTCGATGCCTGGCCAAGAGTCAGCTTGAAGCTGCCCGGTGTCGACGTACCCGTACGAACAACGGTCGAGACACTCAGCGTCTGGTATCCGGGGGCGGAGACAGTGATGTTGTAGTTACCAGGATTGAGCGGTCCAATCGCGTACAGACCAGCCTTGTCTGTCGTGAGCTCTTTCTTGAAGCCCGTGTCCGTTCCCGTGATCGAGATCGTCGCACCAGCAACATTGGCACCGGACGGATCTGTGATGGTTCCCTGGATGGAACCACCGTTCACCGAAACGGCCTGCCCGTAGGCATAAGGAGAGAGCAACGCCGGCGACGCCGCGACACACACCGCGGAGAGCGCAAGGCTGAATATCTGCTTTTTCATCAAGTTGAGCATCCTTCAGAAGATTGTCGTGAGCAAGGTCGTGCAAGAGGGAAGTAGCAAGGGGTGAAAAATTTTCACCTACACTCAGCAGCAAGCAAAGTGGGGGCCAAGTGGGGGCCAAACTGTATACAACAACCGAATAGTGCGTCAATGTCACGTTATGTCGCGGATGTCACACTCCAGACACGAGTTCTTCTACGCAATTTCATAGAGCCCTGATAAGGATTCCGTAAATGAGTAGTCCCATCTGCCCGGGAACCGGGAGCGCTGCATGGCGCTGAAGGTGCTCCTGTTCTCCGTGCGGCCGTCCAAAACCCGGCCCTCTGACCTTGAAAGGACCTGCAACGACTACCTGGCCCGCTGCGGTCCGGCATTCGCCGCCGAGGGACGCGTCGTGAAGACTGAAGCGGCGGTGTTATCGGCGGTCACAGAGGAACGTCGGCGCGGCGCCACCGCGTTCTGGATCGCCGATCCCGGCGGCCAGGTGCTGACCACCGAGCAGTTCACCGAAAGGATCCGGGCAGCCCGCGATGGCGGATTACGACATCTGGTTCTCGCGATCGGTCCGGCAAACGGCTGGTCCGCCGCAGCACGCGATGCCGCCGACATGCGTCTGTCGCTCGGCGCAATGACCCTGCCGCACGAACTCGCCGCGCTGGTGCTGGCCGAGCAGGTCTACCGCGCCAGCACCATCCTGCAGGGACATCCGTACCACCTGGGACACTGAACCAATCGTCGGCTTATCCTGAGCGTTGAGGAACACCATGGACTCCCAGGAAGAAACAAGCGGTGGCACGCAGCGCCACGGCCTGCTGCTGATCAACACCGGCGCAGGCAAAGGCAAGACTACCGCGGCGCTCGGCACCGCGGTGCGCGCGGCGGGCAACGGCATGCGCGTCCTCGTCCTGCAGTTCCTCAAGGGCTCATGGGACTACGGCGAACTGCACGCCGCCGAGCAGTTCAACGGCGACCTCGTCATCCGGCAGATGGGACGCGGCTTCGTCAAAGTGGGCGGTGCCGAAACCGATCCGGAGGACCTGCGCCTGGTGCAGGAAGCCTGGGCCGAGGCCGTCCGTGCCATGCAGTCCGGCGAGTGGGACCTGCTGGTGCTCGACGAGATCAACTACGCCATCGGCTACGGCCTGCTCGACCCGGCCGTTGTCGCCGAAGGCCTGCGTGCCCGACCGCCGATGCTGCACGTCATCCTGACGGGCCGCAATGCCAGCCCCATCCTTATAGAGCTCGCCGACACCGTCACCGAGATGCGCGAGGTGAAGCACGCCTACACGCGCGGCATCCTCGCTCAGCGCGGCATCGAGTTCTGATCCTCGCCGCAGCTTGCCCGCAGCCAAACCGCCCACGTACAGTCCAGGGTATGTACTTTCAGCGATTTGCCGTGCTCGCAGCCGCGCTCTGCCTCACACTTGCCTCACCCGCGCAGTCACACAAGCCGGCCCAGGCAGCGCTGGCGCAGCACGTGCACGCGGACATGGACTTCCTCGCAGACGACGAGATGCACGGCCGCGGCAGCATCACGCGCGACGAGCACCTCGCCGCTCTCTATTGCGCAGCCGTCTTCGAGGGCCTTGGTCTGAAGCCAGCAGGAGACGGCGGCACCAGCTTTGTGCAGCGCATCCCGGTCGACCTGTCGAAGATGAGCGACCGCGCAAAGCAGCGCATGGCCATCTATGAAGATGTGCCGCGCACCGAAACCTGGAACGCCATCGCCATGTTGCCCGGCCGCGATCCAAAACTCAAGAACGAGGTGGTCCTGCTGACCGCGCACCTGGACCACCTGGGCATGCTGAAGACACCGGTAAACGGCGACGCCATCTTCAACGGGGCCGACGACGATGCCAGCGGCACCACCGCCGTCCTGAACCTCGCGCGGACGCTCGCCACCGGCAAGCCTCCGAAACGCACCGTCGTGTTTGCGCTGTTCGGCAGCGAAGAGGCAGGCGGCTACGGCGCACGAGGCTTCCTGGCGCACCCACCGGTGCCGCTGACCAGCCTGGTCGCAAACCTCGAGTTTGAAATGATCGGCCGCCCGGATCCAGCGGTGCCCGCAGGCACGCTCTGGCTGACCGGCTACGAACGCAGCAACCTTGGCCCCGAGCTGGCAAAGCACGGCGCGCATCTCGTTGGGGATCCCCATCCAAAGGAGCAGTTTTTCCAGCGCTCCGACAACATCGCGCTCGCCCGGCAGGGCATCATCGCGCAGACCGTCTCGAGCTTCGGCCTGCACACCGACTACCACCAGGTCACCGACGAGCTGAAGACCATCGACTTCGCGCACATGACGGCAGCGATCGCCTCGATGGAAGGCCCGGTGCGCTGGCTTTCGAACACGGCCTGGAAGCCAGCATGGAACCCCGGCGGCCGGCCCGATCCCGCGCCTGCTCGCTAGAACCGCCCACTTCTGCCGGACGCCGCGCCAACGCTCCTCCGCATCTACCTTTCTATCCTGAAGGAGCCCGCCGCTGGCGTCACCGACTCATCCCGAACAGACGACGCGAACCCACAGCATGCCATTCGGCGCACAGGTGCTTCCACAGGGTGTGCGCTTCCGCATCTTCGCGCCCGCGGCCGAGCGCATTGAGCTGCTGCTCGACGGCCACGACCAGCACCTCGTCCTGAACCGCACCGGCGGCGGCTGGCACGAGTTGGTCACGTCCGAGGCCGAAGCCGGATCGCGATACCTCTACCAGCTGCCGGACGGCACGAAGGTGCCAGACCCCGCATCCCGCTTTCAGCCGGAAGACGTCACCGGGCCCAGCGAGGTCGTCGATCCCGCTACCTTCGCCTGGACAGACAGCGCATGGCGCGGCCGTCCGTGGGCCGAGGTCGTTCTGTACGAACTGCACATCGGCACCTTCACTCCTGAAGGCACCTTTCGCGCGGCACTCGAGCGCCTCGACTACCTGCAATGGCTGGGCGTGACCGCGATCGAAGTGATGGCGATCAACGACTTTGCCGGCACGCGAGGATGGGGCTACGACGGTGTGCTGCCCTACGCTCCGGACTCTGCCTATGGCCGCCCCGAAGACGCGAAGGCCTTCATCGATGCGGCCCACGCCCGCGGGCTTGCAGTGGTTCTGGACGTGGTCTACAACCACTTCGGTCCTGAGGGCAATTACATCTCGCGCTACTTCCCGCAAATCTGCAGCGAAGGCCATGACACCGCATGGGGCAAGGCCATGAACTTCGACGGCGAAGGCAACGCCGAGGTGCGCGCCTTCTTCCTGCACAACGCGCTGTACTGGATCGAGGAGTTTCACGCGGACGGCCTGCGCATTGACGCCTCGCACGCCATGATCGACACCAGCCCAAAGCACATCCTTGACGAGATGGCAGAGCAGGTGCGCACATGCGCCGCAGGCCGCGAAGTCCACCTGATTCTCGAAGACGAGAACAACGTGTCGCAACGCCTGACACGCACCGCCAACGGCAACACGCCGCTGTACACCGCGCAGTGGAACCACGACATGACGCACCTGCTCAGCGCGTCCATGGGCAACATCGCGGCCGACCGCGACGGCCGGGCCGAAGAGACCCACAAGGTCGCCACCATGCTGGCGGAGGGCTACGTTCTGACGCCCACCGTGCAGGGGCAGCCCGAAGACATCCGCTGCAAGGTGCCGCCAACGGCGTACATCGCCTTCCTGCAAACACACGACCTGATCGGCAACCGCATCCAGGCCGAGCGGCTCGACCGCCTCGTATCGCCCGACGCGCTGCGGGCCGTCTGCTCCATCCTGCTGCTGCTGCCGCAGACACCCATGCTCTTCATGGGTCAGGAGTGGAGCGCATCGCAGCCGTTCCCGTTCTTCTGCGATTACGGTGGCGAACTGGCCGGGAAGATCCGCGAAGGCCGTGCCGAATCGCTGCGCAGGATGCACGGCACCGACGACCTGGGCGGCGCCTTCGATCCCGGCGCGGAGAGCACCTTTCGCGAGGCACAGCTCAACTGGGACCAGCTCGGCTACGAACCACACGCCACAGAGCTAGCCTGGTTCCGCAACATCCTCGGCGTGCGTCGGCAGCGCATCGCACCGCTGCTGGCAGAGCTGCACGAGCGCTGCGGCAGCACGCAGGTGCTGTCTCCCGGGGCGTTCGTGATCGCATGGCCCTTCGCCGGAAAAACCCTCACACTCTGCGCCAACCTGACGGGCGACGAGCACAGCTCATTCCCGTCGGATGGCGAGACCATCTGGGGCGAAGGCCGGCAGGAAGACGACCGGCTGGGCGCATGGAGCGTCCGCTGGTCACTCGCATAACGAGACCCGCCGTGTGCCCGGTTGGGAGGACCAGGTTGATCCCTAACTCCATAGCACGCAGAGATTTGTCTCGAAAGACCGCCAGTGAAGTGGTATATCTACGCACATCCGCACAATGCGGATTCAGACACAGCGTCAGCATTTCGCGACTCATGCAGGGGTTCGCTCATGTCGTTGTTCCCACTCAAAGGTCGTGCCGTCACCACCGCTGCGTGTCTCGCGGTCGTCGGTTCCGCGTGGGCGCTTATGGGCCAGTACGGCGGCGCGCCCATCTGGTGGGACGCGGGCAGCCCTGACCGCATGCCGCTCTCCGCCACCTACCAGGACAGGGGCGGCGACCTGCTGGTCTACAACGCCGAAGGCGAGCTGAACACGCGCGGACATGCGTTCTTCAATCCGATGGGATCGAACGGTCGCGCCTGCGTCACCTGTCATCAGCTTTCAAATGCGATGAGCGTCACGCCGGAGCGGCTGGCCGATCGCTGGGCAGAGACCTCGGGCACCGACCCTGTCTTTGCGGCGGTCGACGGCTCGGACTGCCCGACCATGCCGCAGGACCAGCGCAGCTCGCACTCGCTGCTGCTGGAGCGCGGTCTCTTCCGCATCTACCAGCAATGGCCCGCGGCTGGCGTCACGCCCGAGTTCACGGTTGAGGTCGTGCGAGACCCGACCGGCTGCAACAACGGTGCGAAGTACGGCCTGCACGCCGCCTCGCCGACCATCTCGGTCTATCGCCGGCCACGCATGATCGGCAACTTCAAGTACATGGCCGCAGGCGACGGTGCGTTCACCGCCGACAGCCGCGTCACCACGCTCGAGGCGCAGGCAATCGACGCGGTCCAGAAGCACGAGCAAGGCTCCGGCAAACTGACCGCCGAAGAAACGCAGCAGATCGTCAGCTATGAGCGGCAGGTGTACGTCGCACAGAGCCGCGACGACGAAGGCGGCGATCTGACCGAGGTCGGCGGCCCGCAACACCTTGGGCCCTGGCACCTGGCACGCGGCGGCGCGGTCGACGGCAACAGCGTTCTCTCGGTGGAGCGATGGGCTGGTGGCAGCAACTCCGGCAGGAATGACTTCCGGCGATCGGTCGAACGCGGCAGCCACATCTTCGCCACGCGAACGCTGGACATCACGGCGACGGCCAACCTGCCCCATCGTGACCCGAACGCACGACAGGGCACGTGCGCCACCTGCCACAGCGAAGGCATGACGGGCGCCAGCACAGCGCAACCATGGATGGACATCGGCACCAGCAGCCTGCCGTGGGCGGCTGACGATCCGGCGCTGCCGCTTTTCAAGATCACCTGCACTGCAACCGCCGAGCCGCACCCGTTCCTCGGCCGCGTCATTTACACCAACGACCCCGGCCGCGCGCTGGTCACTGGCCGCTGCCGCGACGTGGGCTCACTCGTGACGCAACAACTGCGAGGCCTGGCGGCACGCGCGCCCTACTTCACCGGCGGCTCCGCAAAGGACCTGCGCGGCGTCGTCGACTTTTACGACAGGCGCTACAACGCGCGCTACACCCCGCAGGAAAAGCAGGATTTGGTCAATTTCCTCAGCGTCCTGTAAGGCTGCTTACTGTCAGTCAACGACCGCAAGACTCCTTCGGAGTTCCTTATCGGGAAAGCATCGACAATGCTCGTCGGATAACTTGCTTTCCGCCTCGGGCCCTCGATCTGCAGCGTACTATCGGCTGATACAAGAAACTGAGGCTTCATGAAGATTCTGCTCGCGGCTGTTCTCTGCCTTGCTGTGCCCGTAACATCGTTCGCCGCTGACAACAGTTACAAAGTTCTCTACGACGGCGGATCGGTGCCTGAGTTAAAGGCGGGGTCCAAAGCAAATCTCACAATCGATTCGGCTGTTATCAAACTGGCAGATGGGAAAAAGGAAATTCTATCCATCACGCCTTCGAGCGTTACAGAAGTCAGCTATGGTCAAGACGTCCATCGCCGTATCGGCACTGCCATCGGTTTAGCGATCATTTCACTTGGTATTGGTGCATTGATGGCGTTCAGTAAGTCAAAGAAGCACTTCGTTGGACTTACTTATGCCGAAGGAGATAAGAAGGGCGGCTTCGCCATCCAGTGCGACAAGAATGAGTATCGCGGCATCCTTGCTGCCCTTGAAGGCGTGACAGGTAAGAAGGCCGTCGATTCAGATGCCATGAACGTGAAGAACTGAATAGAGGGTCAGGCATCTGATCCGTCTATCCCAGCGTGCGCAGCCGACGGCAAGCCTCGTCCAGATCATCATCACGCTTGGCAAAGCAGAATCGCAGCAGGTTCTCTCCACCGCCCTTGCGGAAGAACGCTGACCCCGCCACAGCCGCCACGCCCGTCTGCTTCAGCAGGTTGCGTGCCTTCTCCGCCGCGTTTGCCCCCTGCAGCGGGGTGGCGTCGGCCAGGATGTAGTACGCGCCATCCGGCACATGCGGTGACAGGCCGGCGTCGGTCAGCGCGGCCACTGCGCGCTGCCGCTTGCTGTCGTGCGACAACGCAAGCTCCGCGTAGAACGAGGGCGGCAGCTCCTCAAGCCCTGCCGCGCAGCCATGCTGAAACGGTGCCGGCGCGCACACGTACAGCATGTCGTGGAAGTAGCCAATGGAGGGCACCCACTTTGCATCGGCGACCAGGTACCCGACGCGCCACCCGGTGACGCTGAACGTCTTCGAAAAACCCGAGATGGTGATCGTCCGCTCGCGCATGCCCGGCAGCGTAGCCATCGCGACGTGCTCGTGCCCGGGATAGATGAAGTGCTCGTAGATCTCGTCAGAAAAGACGAACATGTCATGCTCGATCGCGAGCTCCGCCAGCGCCGTGAGCTCTGCCCGCGTGAAGACCTTGCCGCTGGGATTGCCCGGCGAATTGATGACCATCAGGCGCGTCTTTGGCGTGATGGCCGCACGCACCGCATCGATGTCGAGCGCCCAGGAGTGATCTCCCGCACCGTATTGCAGCGGCACAATCACCGGCTTCACACCCATCGCGCTGAGTGCGCCGGCGTGGTAGCCGTACAGCGGCTCAAACAGGATCGCCTCGTCGCCCGGGTCCAGCAGCGCCATACCCGCCGCGTGAAATGCGCCCGTCGCGCCGCTGGTCCCCATCACCTCGGCTTCAGGATCAAAGCTGAGACCGTATCGCCGCTGCCAGTCCGCAGCGATCGCCCTGCGCAGCCGCGCGATGCCGTCCTGCCGCGTGTAAATGTTGTGGCCCGCATCAACGGCGGCGTGTGCGGCGGCCTTCACAACGGCCGGCACCTCCGTGTCGCAGATGCCCTGGGCCATGTTGATGCCGCCCGCCTGTTCAGACAGCATGCTCATGGCGCGGATCTCGCTCTGCACGGATCCAGGCGCCAGCACGCTGGTTCTCAAGGTACTCATGCGCACCATCTTACTGACGATGTCTGCGGCGGTCGAACGGCTAGGCGCGCAGCAGGTCCGTCATGCCCTCGAGCATGTGGCGCAGCGGCTCGGCCTGCGCGCCGAACTCGTTCAGCGTGGCGCGATGCGCCCTCTGCCACAGCGGACGCGCCATCCCCAGGCGCTTCTCTCCCGCCGTCGTGAGCGTGTAGACCATCTGCCGCCCATCGTCCTTATCCCGTTGAGCGCGCACCCACTTCGCCGCGATCAGAACCTTCAGGTTGCGTGACAGCGTGGCGGGATCGACGACGAGAAACTCCGCCAGCGCGCGGCCGTGCAGGCCTCCGGTGGAGGCAATCGTCTGCATCAACTCGAACTGCGCCGAGGTCAGCCCCGCCGCCGCAAGCTGCGCATCATACCGGGCCGTCAGCAGCCGCGCCGCCCGCCGGCTCTCAGCGCAATAACAGAACATGCTCGCCCTCCTACGGCTTGGACGCGGGCGGCAGCAGGTAGTTCAACGGGCTGAGCGGACCCACCGGGATCAGCTCAAACTTCATGATGCCCGCCACGCCAAGCGGCAGCTTTTCCAGCAGCGCATGCGCCTCGTCGACGCTGCTTACATTCATCAGGAAGACCACGCCGCGCGTGTCCTTGCGCACATACCACTGGTCGATCTTGCCCGCGAGATACAGGCGAACGGTGTCCGCCACCTCCTGCGGCATGATGTTTCCCATCGCCGGCCCAGGCGTCGCCGTGCCTGGAACGCTGCCGATCGCGATCACCTTTGTGGTGGGAACAGCAGGCATCGCAGGCGCACCCTGCGACTTTGCCGCGCCCGGCAGCAGCATCAACGCCGCACTCAACAAAGGCAGAACAAAGGACTTAACGGGAAGCAGCCGCATACGGGGACTCCTTAATTAGTTGTATATGCAAGTATCATGCGCTCACCTTCGAAAGTGCGCAAGAAGAATCGTTCACAACAGAACGAATCGGAACGACAGCGCAGGCCGATCCCGAAACAGCAGGACTCCAGAAACTAAACCGTTCAAACGGTATCCACATCACCAACCCGCACGGAGGTCCGGGGTTATAGTGAGTTGACCCGCATGCCCTCGTCGATCGACATCGTGACCGGACAACCCACGCTCAGCGTCGTTGTGCCCTGCTTCAATGAAGAGGCGGTCATCGTCGCCTGTCACCAGCGGCTGACGGCGGTCCTGCAGGGCACCGGCGAGCCTTACGAAATCGTCTACGTCGATGATGGTTCGCACGACCAGACGGCAGAGATGCTCCGGGAGCTGCACGCGAACGACCCACACATCGTGGTGCTGCGCCTATCCCGTAACTTTGGCCATCAGCCTGCCGTGTCCGCCGGGCTCGATCGCGCGGCGGGCAAGGCGGTCGTGATCATCGACGCCGATCTGCAGGACCCGCCCGAGCTGATCCCGGCGATGATGGCGCTGTGGCGCTCCGGCTACCAGGTGGTCTATGGCGTGCGCGAGTCGCGCGCCGGCGAAAGCCGCTTCAAGCTGTGGTCGGCGCGGTTCTTCTATCGCTCCATAAACCGCATGGCAGAGATCGAGATCCCGTTCGACACCGGCGACTTCCGCCTGATCGACGCGGCGGTGCGGGACGTCTTTCGCCGCATGCCCGAACGGCATCGCCTGCTGCGCGGCATGTCCAGCTGGATTGGCTTCAACCAGATCGGCCTGAAGTACGAGCGCGAAGCGCGCTTTGCCGGCGAGACCAAGTACCCCCTGCGCAAGATGCTGACACTCGCGGTCGACGGCATCGTTTCGTTCTCGATCCTGCCCCTTCGCTTCGTCACCATGATCGGTTTCGTCGCAGCCGGGCTGTCGCTTGCGGGCATCGTGTACACCGTCGTGATCCGGCTGTTTACCCACTCGTGGGTGCGTGGATGGGCCATGTCCTTCATCGGCATGCTCTTAATGTCAGGCGCGCAGATGCTGTCGATCGGCGTGCTGGGTGAATACATCGGCCGCATCTACACCGAGAGCAAGCAGCGCCCGCTCTACGTGCTGCGCGAGATGCTGAGTTCAGCCGCCGACCGCGGCTATGTGCCGGCGGACCAGCGGATCAATCCCGAGGCCTAGTCTGTGATCCTGAGCGAAACGTAGGATCCCGACAACCTTACCCGCTACAGAATCCCGCCTCTTCACCTGGAAGCTCCGGCCTTCTTCGCTGCGCTGGAGGCCGCAACGATCCTTTGCTCGCTCAGGACGACGCCCGTGTTACCCGGTTGCGTCTACGGTACCCGGTACACCTTCAGATCACCATAGTAGGGATCGTCGATCTCGCCCACGAGCGTGCCGTCACTCGTCGCCTGGGCGAAATGCGCTCGCAGACCTTCGAAGTAGATGCTGTCGAGCGGGCTGCCCATTGCCATCAGGCGGTCGCCCCCGATGAAGTACTTCGCACCATACGCCCGGGCCTGCAGTGGATCGGTGCGCTCAGACGCAATGTATGGCGAATCGCGCAGACCCATCCAGAACGTCATGGTGCCGTACGCGGTCTGGCCCTGCGGAATGACGCTGCGAAGCCGCGCCTCAACCTGGCGATAGTTGGCCTTGCGCGCCGCATGCAGCAGCAGCACGTTCGCGCCGGCCTGCGCGATCACCACGAGTGCTACGATCGCCACGGCCCAGCGAAAAGCGCGAGGCCGCGCTCGCAGCAGCGACACCGCACCGCCAAGCACAAGGATGGTGACCGGGGCCACGATGGCCAGGTAGCGTGACGACTTGTTGGCCGTGTAGATCAGCCACAGCATCGACGGCACCATCAGCAACAGCTCCAGGTAGAACCAACTGCGGCGATAGCGCCAAAGCACATACGTCGCCCCAAAGAACACCAGCGCGATCGGCAGCCGTACCGGCACCGCGGCGAGTCCATGCGCATGCAGAGTACCGAGGCCGAAGTAGTCGTTATAGCGCGCGAACTCCTTCATCAGCTTGACCCAGAGCGTGTCGCTTTTGGCCTTGCCGATGAACTCCTCTTTGAAGCTGATGATGCCGGCACCATTCGGCTGATGGGTGATCCACGCGACGTACGGCACCAGCCCTACGAAGTAGCTGAGCGTATACGGCAGCGCGCCGCGCAGAGGGAAGCGTTTTGCCCTCAAGTCCAGCGCGATCATCAGCACGCCGTAGGCCACAATCGCGCCCAGCAGCGTGACGTGGAACATGGTGCCGCCCGCCATGATCAGCCCACACGCCGCTGCCCAAGCGACCGAGCCGCGCTGCGCATACCGCTTCACCGCCCACAGTCCGATCAGGATCGCCATCGCCGTCAGTGCCTCAGGCCGGGCCGTTCGAGACGTGATCACAAGAAAGTTGTCAGTGGCGGCCAGCAGCGCGCACAGGATCGCCGCCTCCTGGCCGAACACATCACGCGTCAGCCCATACAGCAGAAAGACAATCGCCACACCTGCCAGTACCGAGCCCATCCGGGCCGTGATCTCGCTCGGTCCCAGCACCCGGAAAAAGCCTGCCATAACCAGCGCAGTGCCTGGCGGCCGGGCGTCGAAGCGGTGCTCATCCTCGTTCGGCCCCATGCCGGGATCGCTCGCGGATCGGCCTTGCGACAGCGTGATGCCCGGCCCCGCGTACCAGCTCTCGTCCGTGACCCAGCGGTACGAAAGCAGCGGCAACACCTGCAGCAGAAACAAAACAACTGCAATCAGCAGCCAACGCGTGGAGTGGCCGGTAAGGAACGGGATGCGCGAAGTCTCGTCAGGCGCTTGCATGTGTCTTCATCTTCCACGAAGGAAGGCGACTCTGAGTGTCGAATATTCGGGCCGGTGCTGTTTTAGAACAGCAGAATGGTATCGCTGAACTCGGTCTGCGTTACTCCCGAACCTCACCAGGCCTGTCATCCCATAGCGCAGCGAAGTGATCTGCTTTGTTCCGGAAAAGCGCCAGCTTCCCGCACACCACAGCAACGAGCGGAGACCAGCCAGGTAGTCCGCACGATGAGCGCCTTTAGCCACCTACACCGCTAAGCGCACATCCACGCATACGCGCGCTCAAGGTACGCTTTCAGATCCCTGCGTGGAACCACCGCATCCAGAAAGCCGTGCGCCAGCAGAAACTCTGACCGCTGGAACCCCTCGGGCAGCTTCTGCCGGATGGTCTGCTCGATGACGCGTGGACCGGCAAAGCCGATCAGCGCGCCCGGCTCCGCGATGTTCAGGTCGCCCAGCATGGCAAAGCTGGCGGTGACGCCGCCGGTGGTGGGGTCCGTCATCAGGCTGATGTACGGCACGCGCTGCTCGGCCAGGCGGCCAAGCGCGGTGGACACCTTGGCAAGCTGCATCAGGCTGACGATGCCTTCCATCATGCGCGCTCCGCCGCTCGCCGAGATGATCAGCAGCGGGTGCCGCGTCTCGATGGAGCGATCGACGGCGCGTGCGATCGTTTCGCCCACCACCGCGCCCATCGACCCGCCAATAAACCCGTACTCCATCGCCGAGACGACGATGTCGCGCGTGCCCAGCTTGCCGATGGCGTTGACGATGGCGTCGTTCAGCCCGGTCTTTGCCTGCGCCTCGGCCAGGCGGCGCTTGTAGGGCTTCACATCGCAGAAGTCGAGAGGGTCGGTCGAGCGCAGTTCCAGGTCGACCAGTTGATAGCCCGGCTCGAGCAACTGGTCGATGCGGGTGCGCGCGTCCATCTTGAAGTGGTAGCCGCAGTGCGGACACACCTGCAGGTTGCTTTCCAGTTCCGCGCGAAAGATCGCTTTACCGCAGTCCGGGCACTTGACCCAGAGACCCTCGGTGCGAACCGTTCGCTCCTGATCGCTCACGATATCCGTTTCCTGCCGCTTGAACCAGCTCATCAGGGTTCTAGTCTAGCCGTTTTAACACTTGACGTGAGACATACCGTTTGCACCCTCTGCCGCTACACTGGTGCGATGAACGGTGGCGGTGGGGAATGAAGGGCAGCGGCGCAGCATTGGCTGGGGTCCCGTCTTCCCGCACGCGGCTGTTCCAGGCGGCGGTCTTGTGTGGCGCGGCGATTGTGCTGTTTGTCCTGCCGTTTGCGCACGCACCCGGCCAGCCGGTCGTCTCCGTCAGCTACACCGCCGGAGCAGACAACCGCCTGGCCACGCTGGGTCTCGCCCTGCTGAGCCTGGTAACGCTGGCCGTGGAGTGGCGTACCGGGTTGCGGCCCGCGCCCGTCGTCGAACCGGACAGCAAGCACCGCGACGACACCCGCATCCCCCGCTGGCTGCTTTGGGCGGGCCTTGCGGCGGCGGTCGTGTTCCTCCTCGCGCTCGGTTACCTGGTGCAGCATTCCCAGGGCCGCTACGGCGAATCGTCCTATTTCATTGAACGCACACGCGAGCTGGTGGACTACCACCTGCGGCTGTACCGCGACGTGGAGTTCACCTACGGGCCGCTGCTGCTGTTGCCGATCGCGTGGGTGCATGGTGCGCTGGCGGCGCTGCACGTTTCGGTAGGCACCGCATACTTCCTAACGCTGGCCGCGATGAACGCAATCGGCTTGGCCATGGTCGCGTGGGTGCTGGACCGCCTGCCTCTCACGCAACGATGGCGCATCCTGCTGTTCTGCCTGTGTGTCTTTGCGCAGCTGCATCCGCTTGCCGGTGCAAACTACTCCCTCTACAAGTTCGCCGCGCCGCCATTCCTCTTCCTGTGGGCGGCCAGACGGTCGGGCGCGCTGGCCGGCACGATGGCGTTCGTCTCGGCAAACCTGCTGGTCCTGCTGATCTCTCCGGAACTGGAAGTTGGGACCGCCGCCGGCACCATCATCTACGCCCTGCTGCGGTTGAGGCAGCGGTATTGGCCGGCGGTGTTGCTGCTGTTCGCGCCACCAGCGGCGGTAGCAGTCTTTATCCTGCTGTTCGGTCGCGGCTTCATTGACCGCCTGGCGCATGCCTCCGCAGGAGCCCTCAACCTCGTCCCGGAGCCGCTGCCGCACCTCATCATTCTCGGCATTGCCACGGCATGGCTGGCGCCGGTGCTTATCGGGCGCAGGCTGCGCGACGGCTCGCCGGATGCGCCGGTGATGGCCGCGCTGCTGGTGCTGGCGCTCGGCATTCTGCCGGGAGCCCTCGGCCGATGCGATCCGCTGCACGTGTTCTTCAACGGCCTTACCTTGCTGTTTCTGTCGGCGGTGGCTGTGCAGGGCATGCCTCACCGGCGGGTGTGGGCCGCCGCGCTGGTTGCCCTTGCCGTGGACATGCAAATGGTCAACTACCGCGTCTATGCGGGAAGCCTGCATACCATCCTGCATCCGCCACCCGTGGCAACGATTGACATCGACGCGCTGCGCGCAGCCACCGGAGGCGCCCGCGTTGCGACACCGGATCTTGGCGCCTTTCCGCTGCCGGTTGAAATGCAACTGCGCCGCGCCGGGCTGTTCCAGCCCGACTATTTCCCCGGCCTGATCGAGGTGTGGGACGAGGCAGGCACCCGCCGCGAAATCGCCAACATGCACCATAGCGAGTGGATGCTGGCAGGCCCGGCCTTCGACACGTCAACCGAGCCGCTGCCCAACGCAAATGCGCGGCGCGTCTTCCGCTTCGGCTACCTGTACCCGCAGCGCAAGCAGCCCTTCAGCATCGGAGTCCTGCTGAACCAGGACCTGCTGACCAACTGGACCCCCGCAGGCACCTTCGGAAACCTCATCCTCTGGCATCGCAAACCGGGCGTGAAGTAAGCAACGCCGGAGCGTCTAGTTGCCGGCCCGCTCCGCAGCAACTTCCTTGCGGAATGCCGCTTCCTTCTCGTTCAGCGCCTGGTGATAGCCATCCGGATCGATCCAGACGGCGGTACCCTCGCGCGGCATGCGATCGAGCTTCGCCAGCATGTTGAAGTACACGCCATGCGCTCCCAGGAAGATGTCGCAGGGCAGCGCGTGATACGTCGCAAACGCATGGTCAAAATCCGACTCGATGCCGGGATACGACGCGGGCTTGCCGGGCGTACTCACCAGCCGAACCGCCGGATTCCACGCCCATCCGCCGACGATCACCGCGTGCAGCGTGCGTCCGCCCTCCTGCGTGTCGAGCGTCCACGTGGTGCAGCCCTTCGTGTGTCCCGCCGTCTTGTGCGCGACGATCGTGGTGCCGCCCAGCGTTACAGTGTCGTTGTCATGCAGCACGCGGTCGACGCGGGCCGGTGCGAAGTGCGGCAGCGTGGGATCGAAGTCGGTCGCGCCGCCCGACTTGATCACGTCCACGTCGCCATCCATCACCATGTGCTTCGCATGCGTTTCCTTGATGACCTCGGCCGCACCCGCCGCATGGTCATAGTGAGCCTGGCTGCTCAGCAGGATCTTCGTATCGGCCCACTTGAAGCCAAGCTGCTCCACGCTGTGCCGGATCAGCGGCGGCGACGACTCAAGATTCGCATTGATCAGGATGTTGCCCGCCGGCGTGACCACCAGGTACGCCGCAAGGTCGCGCGAGCCAACGTAATACAGGTTGCCGCTGATCTTGAACGGCGCAATCGGCATCGTCCAGTCAGGGGGAATCGCAGCGACAGCCGCGCGAAGGCTGAACACAAGCAAGAGCGTGAGGATGGCTTTGAGTTTCATGGCTGCTCTCAGGGTACGGCGAGAAAGCAGCGCTGGCGCAGCGTTCCGCGAGACGAATCACGCAAGGCAAGGCACGCCTTGATCAAAACGGAATGTACAGGGAACCACTACAGCGATGTCTTCTCTTGAAGAGGAGTCATGTGCAGACCGCCACAACTCAAACCAACACCTGAAGCAAGCCGCCTACTTCTCAAATGCCGACTTATCGATGCCCATCTGCACAGTTTCCGAGAACGCCGTTTTCAAAGAAGTTCGCCGAATTGACGTTGAGAGACAATCTGACGATGGATCGAGACGCAGGCATTTGTGAGCAAGACACAGGAGATAGCGGTTTGACTGGACTGAAGTTTAGCGCCGGACTGCTGGTCGCACTTGGCTGCTTATGGGGCTTGTACGCTATTTTTGGCGTTGTGATCGCTGGTACCGCTGCAATCCACATGTGGGAGCAAAGTTGGCGCAGTTCCGTAAATGGTCGTATGCTCTTGGCGGGCTGCGGGTCTGCTGTCATCTCTAGTGCGCTCGCCTGGCTCTGTCTTAAGGCCGGAAAGGCTCTCCGTGAAGCTCGCAGATGGGGAGCTTACGTAGCAATGGCCTTCGGTTTGTTGCTTTTGCTCTTTCCCGTACTCTTCATCTACGACTTACATCACCCGGAACGGCAGAGTGTTGATGAGGGCTATGGCATAGTACTCATACCCTTCATGGTTTTGGTCGGACTTTGGTGGTGCGTCTACCTCAACCTCCCACATGTCAGAGCACATCTGAGGAGAACGCTCGTTCGGTGACCGCTCCCGAGAAGTCGGGTTTTCGGAAAGAGTGCGCCAAGCCAGGCTGGCGGCAGTTGCCGAAAACCCCGTTTTGCGGGAACGACGTGTTTGCTGACGACGAGCCGACGTAAAACCAGGCCATATGTCAGCTACTTACTGCTGGCGTGGATCCTCCCGGCAAATCGCCAGGACCACGTACGCACAGCGCTCGCCTCCCGTTGTAGGGATATGGCCAACCTATGGGATCGCTGTCCGATCTGCCCTCGTTGAAGTCGAAATAGTATGCGTACCCTATGGGCTTGCCGTCACGGTCCACTCGGCGGCCGCTCCACTCATCGCCTGTGAGATACAGGTTGCCTTTCACATGCCATGTGAAGTTCCTTGGAACGCCTCCCTTGGTGTCGCCCGCTCGCCCGGGTGCCTCAGTCGTTTTGTCGTATATGCCTTGCAGCTCGAATGAATTTGCGAGCCGCCAATCCATGTAGCCGCCGAGCTTGAGCTTGCGGCAATAATTCACCGCACCTTTCCAACTCACATCCTTGCCGTTGTCTTTAGCCGTCCAAGTGAGACCAGTGAGCGCATCGTTCCAGACCTGATCGGGTTGGACCTTCTCTCCTGTAGATTGCGCGTGAATCGACGCTAAGCTGCATGAAAAGAGAAGTGCAAGAGTGGATGCTCGCAAATGGACGGCGCAGGTCATGAGTAACGATAAACTCCGTTTTCGCCCTATTTACCGATCTTCCCGCAAAGTCGGGTTTTCGGAAACTAGCCAGATCGGAAACAAAAAACGCTGCTGTGACTCAGCGCTATCGCGCAGATAGTTGCGGGGTTACTGCCCGGATTGAATGCGTCACCGCAGCGATTAGTGATTCGCACGGTCGGCTGCGATGGCTCCCCAGATCATCGCGATGGGATGGAGAGCCGCGATGGCCCAGCCGAATGTTGGTATGCCGAGGCCCACGTACAGTACCAGCATGATGATGGCGCCGGGAACGGTGCTGTACAGCATGCCGAACGGGCCCAGGAAAAAGGTCAGCACCAACGAAAGCACAACGCTCTTACGGTTCGCCATGATCCTGAGATGCAGGGTCTGGCGGTTGCGATCAGCCTCGTCTGCAGCCTTACTTCTGCAGCCTGGCCGGCAGCGGATTGTCTGGCCGCTCGGTATCCCAGTACACCTGCAGCACGTAGTACCGCGTGCCGTCGAACAGCAGCTCCCAGCTGTTGACGCCGCGGACGTACGGCGCATCGCCCTTCGCGTGGTGCAGGCCGTACGACTCGTACACGTGGGTCATCCGGCCGAAGCTCTGCACGTCGTACGCAATCGGCACCTCGTAAAAGTTCTGAGGCGTCCCGCTGCTCGACCGCGCAATGTACTCGTCCAGCGTCATCACCGTCACGTCCGTCGGTCCGGTCCTGGGCACGCGTGCGACCACCATGCGGCCTGAATCCGGCACAAACAGCGACCGCAGGCGATCCAGGTCCCGCGGCTGCCCGGCGTCGCCCGAGATCGTGCTGGAGAGCGCCTGGATGATCGCCTCGGGACTCTTCACGTCGTCGGGGTTTGCCTTCGGCCAGTCAGGATGCGCGGCGATGGCTCCCGGAGCCGGCGGCTTTGGATTTGTAGCGGCACTGGTCGCCCCACTGGTCGCCGTAGCCGCACCCGTCGCCTGCGCCGCGCCCGCCTGCGCTCCGACACAAACCAACCCCAACCAGACGACCGCCATCATCGAACGCCGCATCGCGCTTTCCCTCGAATGTTGCAACGGTACCAGAAGCTCACGCTCGCCACCCGTCTTGCACAGGGTTTCCCGACCTTCTGCAAACCGTGGAGAAACCGGGTATTCCTCTCTCGTTTCCGTCGTCCTGTGGATTCTCCGCACGCCGCAAACACCTGCTCCCATTGATTGGGCGCGAGCTTTCCACTTCCGCTCCGCCACGGGCGGCGCCGCGCCCTGTGGGAGCAATGTGCATCGCGAGGGAACACGGTGCCCTGTCACCTGGGCCGCACCCAGTTCTCCCGCTTTCGAAGAACGCATCGCACCGCTTTTGGAAATCACGTACCGCAGCCAAACCGAGCCGTTACAGCAGCTTGGGACGGCGATCCACATTTCCGACCGCAACGGTTACTACTACGGTCTCTATCTCTCTTAACTATGTTTTCTCTAGAAGCAGTTATCGCAAGGCACAAGCTTTCGTCCCAACCTGTGTGCGATCGAACAGCCACGTTTCTCGCAGATCCGCACCAGCCTTCCACAAGCTTCCTCGGTCTACGATGAAGCTGCGCGAATCGGAACGGAACGCCTGAAGCGAGCGGCACCCGGCAGACCTACCAACTGCGAAAGCGCGGTGGTACGCTGAGAAGCACTCAACAAGCCGCCGTGCTGCCGCCCTTCGCGCGCCGGTGCTGAACCAAACGCAATGCCCATGGAGGTCTCCGTGTCGACTACCGCCTCGCCCCTTGCCACTGAACCGAATCCAGCTTCGACCGGAGCCGCGCCCGTCGGCAACCTTGAGATCACCGTGTCGCGCGTCGAACTGCTGCGCGAACTGACCGCGGCGCAATCCGTCGTCGAGCGCAAAACGACCATCCCGATCCTGTCGAACTTTCTGTTCGAGGCGAAGGACGATCGGCTCACCATCACCGCGACCGACCTGGACCAGAGCCTGCGCACCAGCTGCGCCGCCAAGGTGAAAAAGCCCGGCGCCTGCACCGTTCCCGCGCGCAAGCTGTACGACTACATTCGCCTGCTGCCCGAGGGCGACATCTCTATCAAGCTGATGGACAACCATTGGGTGCAGATCCGCGCCGGCCGCAGCAACACCAAGATGGTCGGCATGGCCCGCGCCAACTTTCCGCAGGTGCCGGAGTTCCCGGCTGCCACCGCCATCAAGATCGATGCAGTCGCCCTGCGTGGCATGGTGTCGAAGACGATCTTCGCCATCTCCAGCGAAGAGTCGCGCTACACGCTGAATGGCGCCCTGCTGGTCCTGAAGGCAGACAGCATGGCCATGGTCGCCACCGACGGCCACCGCCTGGCGCACATCGAGCGCCTCGGCGAAAACCTGTCCGGCATCACCGGCGAAAAGAAGACGCTGATCCCGCGCAAGGCGCTCGGCGAGCTGCAAAGCCTGCTCGCCACCGGCAGCGGCGATGAACACGAGACCGTCGAGTTTGCCGACGATGAAACCACCCTGTTCTTCCGCGTGGGCGGACGCGTGCTCACCAGCCGCAAGCTGACCGGCCAGTTCCCCAATTACGAGGCCGTGCTGCCGCGCGACAACAACAAGTTCGTCATCGTCCGCAGCGAAGACCTGATGGGAGCGCTGCAGCGCGTGGCCCAGTTCGCCGACGAGCGCTCCGGCGCGATCAAGATCCGGCTGGAACAGAATGAGCTGCGCATCTCGTCCTCGTCCACTGACTCGGGTGAATCGGAAGACATCATCGAAACACCCTACAGCTACGACCCGCTCGTCGTCGGCTTTAACTCGCAGTACCTGATCGATTTCCTCAAAGCCATCGGCACCGCGGGCGAAGTCCGGCTGGAGTTCAAAGACGCCCAGTCCGCCGGCCAGATGCGCCCGGAAGACGCCAACGAAGACCAGAAGTACCGCTACATCCTGATGCCCATGCGCATCTGAACACTTCGCGCTCTTCTCGACGGCACTTCGTGCGGTTCTCGACGCCTTCGGGGTTGAGACTACAACTTCGATCGACATAGGAAGCCCGGCCTCGCGCCGGGCTTTTCATGCTTTGTACTCTGAAGTGAAGTTCGCCCCCTTCGTAGCGGCTTTAGCGACCGAGATAGCAACTGAGGTCGACCTGCTCCAAGATCCTCGGTCCTCGCGTCTGCGGCTCATGGATAGGTAGCCTAACGAAGTAACCTGCCAACTGCCCTGAAAATGCGGCATTCGTGCGTTTAAGTGCGCAAAAAGCTTTGTTCGAATATTGACACGCCGACGCCTTGTCTCTACGATCAGCTTAATTCCCGTAAAACCTGTTTCGTTCGCACCTCAGACTGCACCGTAGACGCAACGCAGTTTCACTGCCAGCTTCCACCGCGCGCACTTAAGAATGCGTGACTTCTGATGCTCTGCCGGTTGTGTCGCCATGCGCGCTGCAAGCGGGCGCGTTCGTGTCTCTGAATGTGCCGGAGTGATAGCTCAGGAACCTACAGTACGGTAATCACCGCACCTTTGAAAGGACTTTCAACGATGAAGTTGTTTTCCGCGTTAGCCTCTCTTCTGCTTGCAGGCTTGTTGTTTGTCTGCCCTTCGATGCACGGCCAGCAGACCGGCATAAGTGGTGTGGTGCGCGACACGCAGGGAGCAACCATCGCGGGCGCGAAGGTGGAGGCGAAGCAGACCGGCGGCTCATCGTTCTTTTCAACCGCAAATGATCGCGGTGTCTATGTCATACCGAACCTGACAGCAGCCGAGTACACGGTAATTGTTACTGCTCCTAACTTCGCCACAACAGAGCAGAAAATCCTGTTGCTGGTAGGTCAGTTGGCAACGGTGGACATGACGCTCTCCGTGGCCAGCGCTAACTCGACCGTTGTGGTGCAGGCGACAGAACTTGCCATCGACACCACCTCGTCGGCGGTTGCCGGCAACGTAACGCCGCAGGAGGTCCAGGATATCCCGGTAAACGGCCGTAATTACGTGCAGTTGTCCGCACTGGTGCCCGGCATCAAGGCAAACTCATTCGGCAACACGCCCGTAGCTTCGGGCCAGTCAACCAACGCGGGCGATGCAGAGACCGGCAAGTTCCAGATCACGCTGGATGGCCTGCAGTTCTCGCAGGACTCGGTCGGCTCCAGTTTCGGCCAGCCGCATATCTCGCAGGATGCGATCTCGCAGTTCCAGATCATTACGAACCGCTTCGACGCGACCTCAGGCCGGTCCGCCGGTATCTATGTCAACGTACAGAGCAAGACCGGCCTTAACACGATGCATGGCGGCGGCTTCGGTTATTTTCGTAACTCCTTCTTTAACCAGGCCGATCCTATCCTGAAGTATGACCAGAATGTACTTGGCGCAACGGTCCCTTCAGTGGTGCCGAACTTTGCGGACCAGCAGTATGGCGGCACGCTGGGCGGTGCTATCAGGCGCGATAAGCTGTGGTACTTCGGATCGTATGAAGGCGAGCATCAGCCCAACACAGCGACGATCAATCCCTATGTGACGACCACAGCGGGCAGCTTATACACTCATCCCGCAATCACGAAAATCAATGAGTATCTCGGTCGCGTCGACTACCAGCTGAATGACAAAAATCACATGTTCCTGCGCGGCGACGATTTCGATTCAAACATCAGCTTTGTCGCCGGGTCCGATCCCAGCCAGTCCTACTCTTCGGCAGTATCGGCTTCCGGTTATACCTTCGACTGGAATCGCAGTATCAACGACCGTCTGGTCAACGATGTCCATGCAGGTTTTCATTACTTCCAGTTCCAGAACCTGCCATTCTTTGCGAATAATTCAATCGTTCTTACTCTTCCGGCAGCGACAGTGGGCGAGCCATACAACCAGCCTGAAATCTTCAGCCAATATACCCAGCAATATCGTGATGACCTGTTCTGGTTAAAAGGCAAGCATAGCTTCAAGTTAGGTGGGGAATACCTTTACACGCTGCACGGCGGCGCATTTCCGCAGTATCTTCGCGGCGGCCTGACTACCTGCTCGTCGACCACGGCCGCCACGCAGACGCTGTATAACTCCTTCTTCCCGAAGGGCACGCTCGATCCCACCACGTGGAACTACTCGGCAATCAGCGCATATTGCAACTCGGCCGAGATCTTTACGCAGGCGTTTGGCAACTACAACATCAGCATTGGCCGTAACGTGATTGGCGTGTGGGCGCAGGATGACTGGAAGATCATGCCACGCCTTACGCTGAACCTCGGCCTGCGCTACGACAACGATCTTGGAGCCTACAACACGTCGTATGTCCCGACGCCCGGCCTGCTGACGCCGAACTCGAACCCCAACGCCAACTTCGCTCCGCGCCTCGGCTTCTCGTACGATCCGGGCGGGCTCGGCAAGACCGCTATCCGCGGCGGCGCCGGCCTGTACTACGCTGACCAGGTTGCGAACGCCATCATCGACGAAGAACTTTACAGCAGCACCGCACGTGCACTGCAGGCGACAACCTCCGGTACAGCGGCCGCGCCGCTAGCGCTGCCCAGCCCGTTCTCCGGGCAGAACCCCTCGGCGAACCCGTCAGGCTATGTCAGCTCGCCCCAGCCGGTCATGCGTGGATCCAAGACACCCTACGCACTGCAGGTGTCCATTGGTGCCGCCCACGAGTTCGGTGCCCGCACGAACATCTCTGCGGACTTCGTCCATACCCGCGTCTATGACGACTTCATCGCTCTGAGCGGCAACCTGCTGCAGAACCCCGCCAACCCAGAGCAGAACCTGAACCCCACCACCGCCATCTCAGCCGCGAACTACGCCACACGCGTCTGCGGCAACGGCGGCATCACGCTGGACACCGTCGCGAATCTCGCCACCGGAGCACCCAGCAACGGCAATCCCAACGGCACCACGGCCAAGCAGGTCTGCAACAACCTGTTCGGCGGATCGGTACGAAATTTCACAACGCTGCCCGGCGCGAGCGTCATCGCCGACGCTCTGCAGGTCGGTGTGAAGCATTCCCTGATGCACGGCTTTACCGGCGCGCTCGCCTACACCTGGGGACGCACCAAGAACTCCACCAACGGCGCGTTCTCCTATCCCAATAAGCCCTTCAAGCCCGGCGTGCAGCAGGAGTGGGCCAACGGCACGGACGATCAGCGCCACACGCTGACGGTCAACGGCGAGTACCAGTGGAAGTACGGCCTGTCGCTCTCGGGGCTGTATCACTTTGGGTCGGGCCTGGCGTTTGCCACCACATCGGGCAGCACGGTGAACGGCTACACCGGCAGCACACGCACCTTTGGCCTGGGAGTGACACCGGTCGCACCCAGCTTCACCGGTGCGTGCCCCACGGCGACCTGCACAAAGGTCTACGCGCCGCTCTCCAAGACCTATCTCGATTCTGCCTACGGCTATTACGTGATTCAGCGTGACGGCTTCCGCGGCACTCCGTATGACCGTGTCGATACGCGGCTGCAGGAGAGCTTCAAGATCAAGGAGCGCTACCACGCCATCGTCGCCATCGAAGCGTTTAACCTGCTTAACCATTCCAATTTTGGCAACTTTGCGGTGGGCGCCACCACGGGCACCGGCGCAAACGCCTACGGCAGTGCCACCGCGTCATCAGGAGCGCCGTTCGAGTACCAGGCGCGCTCACTCCAGTTCATCGGCCGCTTCTCGTTCTAGTCATTCAGCAGGCTGCACGGCACGCCACTCTTTCGGCGTGCCGTGCTTTTCGTTTCTTGATCCCCGGTTTCCGAAGGAGCAACACTATGGTCCAGGCGCACAAACTTCTTGCCCTCAGCGTCACCCTTGCATCCGGCGTCGCGGCATTCGCGCAGACCGCGCCCAAAGTCATCACGGTCGACGAGGTCACCAACGCGCAGGTCACCGTCTCCCCTGACGGCAGGATGCTGCTGGCAGACATCCAGGGCATGATCTACTCCATGCCGGTGGCCGGCGGCCACGCCAGGCGTATCACAGAGGTCTTCCAGGAAGCATCGCACCCTGACTGGTCTCGCAAAGGCGACCTGGTTGCGGTGCAATGCTACGCCGGAGGCACCTTTCATATCTGGACCATGAAGCCCGACGGCACCGGCCTGAAGCAGATCACCACCGGCCACGGCGACGATCGCGAGCCGCGTATTTCTCCGGACGGCCAGACCATCGTCTTCACCAGCGACCGCGCCTTTGAAGGCTCGTACGACATCTGGACCGTGCCGGTCACGGGCGGCGAACCCAGGCGAATCACCAGGTCCGAAGCGGATGAGTTTGGCCCAACCTGGTCGCCCGATGGCAAGAAGATCGCGTTCGTCTCAGGCGTCGGCATCTCCGCAACCAGCATTCAACTGGTCGATCTCGCCAGCGGTACGCAGACGCAACTGCTCAAAGTAAGCTCGCCCAACAACCGGTTCGAAGCGCCATCGTGGTCGCCTGACGGCAAGCGGCTGGCCTACGTCGAGTTCGAGGCGGCTGACATCCGCAGCGTGAATACCGGGTTCCTGCGCATGGTCAATGGCGACGGAACCGGCACACCCGTCACCGCAGCCTCCGACGATACCTTTCCGTTCCCCGCCATCTGGCTGTCGCCAACCGACGTGATCTACACCGCCAACGGCCACATCCTGCGCATGAACGTCGCAACCAAGACCGAGACGCCGATCCCCTTTACCGCGGACATCCCCTACCAGCCGCACGGCTTCAAGCACAAGGTCTTCAACTTCGATACAACAGCCGCGAAGCAGATCAAGGGCATCTATGGTCCGTCGCTCTCACCCGATGGCAAGTCGATCGCGTTCATCGCGCTGAACCAGGTCTACACCATGCCCATCGGCGGCACGCCAAAAGCGCTGACGCACGACACGTTCTACAAGCAGGGCACCACGTGGAGCCCCGACGGCACGCGACTCGCCTACATCACCGATCGCGACGGTATTGAGAACGTCTATGTGCACAGCGTGGCCGACGCAACCGATCGAAACGACAAGCGCATTGCGCCGCAACAGACGGCGCAGATCATGCCGGCGTGGAGCGCCGATGGCAGGACCATCGCCTTCCAGGACCAGACCGGCGCGACCCTCACTGCGGACGTTGCCAGCGGCACCGTGAAGGCGCTTGCGCCGTTCACGTTCTTTCCCGGCCGCGCCTCGTTTTCGGCGAACGGCAAGACGGTCGCCATCGCCACCATCAAGCCCTACACCAAGCGCTTTCGTGAGGGCACCAGCTCCATCCTGACGGTCGACACGGCATCCCTGAAGACAAGCTGGTTTGCGCCCGCACCGTTCGAGTCCATTACCACCCGCACCGAAGACGGACCAACCTACACGCCCGACGGGAAGGAGATGGTCTTCGTCATGGACGACCTGCTCTACGCGATGCCGGTCGATGCGGACGGCCACCCCGCCGGCGCCGCGGTGAAGCTCGGTGACGAGACGGCGGACGCACCCTCCATCAGCGGCGATTCGAAAAAGATCCTCTACCTGAACAACGGCAAGCTGCACCTGCTCGACCGGCCCACGGGCACCATCACACCAGTGGCTGTGAACCTGACCTACACCGTCGAAAAGCCGAAGCAGGTGCTGCTGATCCACGCAGGCCGCTTCTGGAAGGGTTCCGGCCCTGACGAGATGAAGGACGTCGACATCCTGGTCACTGACAACCGGATCACCAGCGTGAAGCCGCACTCCGCGACCGCTCCGGCAGGCGTGACGCGCACCATCGAAGCGCCGAACAGCACCGTGATGCCAGGCCTGTGGGAGAACCACGCACACCCTGATTCGGACAATGGCATCTACTACGGCGCGCGCAACGGGCGGCTGTGGCTGAGCTACGGCATCACCACCATTCGCGGCATTGCCGACAACGCCTACCGCGCGGTCGAGCATGCGGAATCCTATGACTCCGGCGCTGCCATGGGTCCACGGCTCTTTCATACCGGCGAGGCTGTCGACGGCGAGCGCGTCTACTACCCGATGATGATTCCCACCACGTCAGAGGCGCAGCTCAACCGCGAGTTCGCGCGGCTGAAAGCGCTCGATTTCGACATGGTGAAGCTCTACGTTCGGCTGCCCTATGCGTGGGCGGCGAAGGGCATCGACTTCGCGCACAACAGCATGGGCGTCGACACGGCCAGCCACTACCTGCTGCCGGCCGTAGCGCTCGGCGAAGACGGCATGTCGCACATCTCGGCCACATCGCGGTTCGGCTGGGCGTATTCGCGCTCGCTGACGTATCACGCCTATGGCGACGTGCAGAAGCTGCTCTCGCAGAGCGGTATGTGGACCATCTCCACCACCTTTGCGCAGGCGCAGTATGGCGAGGATCCCAGCCTCGCCACCGATCCTCGCCAGCAGGTAACGCCGCCGTGGGAGCATACACGGCTGCTGACGGCGTTGAAGACCACGCAGTCCGCCAACCAGAAGGACGCCCTGACTCACCTCAAGGACGAGGAGAAGACCGTGGCCGACGACTTCCACGCGGGCGGCATCATCCTGGCGGGCACGGATTCGCCGCTCGACATCCCTGCCACCAGCCTGCACCTGAACCTGCGCGCGCAGGTGAAATACGGCGGCCTCAAGCCGTGGCAGGCGCTTGAGACAGCGACGTCCATGGCGACAAAGGCCTATGGCTACGACAAGGACCTCGGCACGCTCGAACCCGGTAAACTGGCCGACCTGATCATCGTCGACGGCGACCCGCTGACGAACATCAACGACGTGGCCAGGGTGCAGTGCGTGATGAAGAACGGTTCGCTGCACAGCCTCGACGAGATCGCCGCACCGTTCACCACCATTCCAAAGAACACCGTCTGCTCAAAATAAGTCGGTATATGCGGGTGCCCCATTCACGCGCGGTCTTCGCGCATGAATGGGTTCCGCAAGCGTGTGGGTCCCGCACCTCGCAACGATCTGCGATGTGGGGCGCCCGGCTTCATCTGTCCGTCCCCACCCCCGGTAGACTGCTGACGAGAGCAACCAATGACACCTGAAGAGTTCCGCGCGTACGGCCATCAACTGATCGACTGGATCGCCGACTACCGCACCAGTGTGGCCGGGCGTCCGGTGATGGCAACGACCAAACCCGGCGAGATTCGCGCGCAACTGCCCGAGCATCCACCGCAGGAACCCGAGCCCTTCAGCAGCGTGCTGGCCGACCTGGACCGCGTCGTCATGCCGGGCCTTTCGCACTGGCAGCATCCGCGCTACTTCGCTTATTTCCCATCGAACGGCCTGCTGGCCGGCGTGCTTGGCGACATGGCCAGCACCGGCCTCGGCGTGCTCGGTCTCGCATGGCAGTCTGGCCCTGCCATCACCGAGGTCGAAGACGTCGTGCTCGAGTGGGTCCGGCAGATGACGGGCCTCTCCGACGCGTGGCACGGCGTCATCCAGGACACCGCATCCACCAGCACGCTGGTCGCGCTGATTACCGCGCGCGAACGCGTGACGCAGTACGCACTCGTCCGCGGAGGTCTGCAGGCCGAACCGAAGCCGCTCGCCATCTACGTCTCCGCGCAGAGCCATAGCTCCGTCGATAAGGCCGCGCTGCTCGCTGGCTTCGGCCGCAGCAACCTGCGGCTGGTGCCATGCGACGAGAACTACGCCATGCGCGCCGATGCGCTCGAAGCGCTGGTGCAACTCGACATTGCGACGGGCATGCTGCCATGCGCCATCGTCGCCACCACGGGCACCACCGCGACCACCGCCATCGATCCCGTTGCCGCGATCGCAGCCGTCGCGCAGCGGCACGGCCTGTGGCTGCACGTGGACGCGGCCATGGCGGGCAGCGCGATGATCCTGCCGGAATGCCGGTGGATGTGGCAGGGCGTCGAGGCCGCTGACAGCATCGTCATCAACGCGCACAAGTGGCTGGGCGCGCCCTTCGACTGCTCGCTCTACTACGTGCGCGACCCCGAGCACCTGGTCCGGGTGATGTCGACGAACCCGAGCTTTCTCCAGAGCTCGGTCGACGGCCAGGTGCGCAACCTGCGCGACTGGGGCATTCCGCTGGGCCGCCGATTCCGCGCACTCAAGCTGTGGTTCATGATCCGCGAGCAGGGTGTCAGCGGTCTGCAGCAACGCCTGCGTCGCGACATGACCAACGCGCAGTGGCTCGCACAACAGGCCGCATCCACGCCGGGCTGGCGCGTGATGGCTCCCGTTCCGCTGCAGACGGTGTGCCTTCGCCACGAACCCGCAGGCATGGACAATGACGAACTCGACGCGCACAACCGGGCATGGGCCGACGCTGTGAACCGGTCCGGCGAGGCCTACCTGACGCCCGCAACCATCGACGGCAGGTGGATGGTGCGTGTCTCCATCGGAGCGCTGCCGACCGAGGCTGCTGATGTCGAAGCGGCATGGCACGTCATGCGCCGCTTCGCCGAGGCCGCTGCCTGAACTCAGCAGAAGGCAATCGCCCGGCCCCCGCTCAACCCAGTGTTCCGGGATGAGGAGATTGCCGGGCGACGCAGCTGGTGGTGACGTTAGTTAGAAGATGAACTTGCCGGCGAACTGGATGACGCGCGCCGGGAAGGTGGATGCCGAGGTCACCGCACCGAAGCTGGTCGACGTCGGCGAGAAGGTCGTGCTCGCAGGAATCGCGAGATTGACCTTGTTCAGGATGTTGAAGGCCTCCGCGCGGAAGTCGAACGTGACGCCTTCCGGATACAGCCGGAAGACCTTGTGCAGGCCCATGTCCAGGTCATAGTACGGATCGAACCGCACCGAGTTACGACCGGCGTTGCCGTACGGCTGGTTGACCGTGGGCAGGCTGAACGCGTTCAGGTTGAGCGCATAGATGCCCTGGTTGCCGGGCAGCCGCACGCGCTGCGACTTGGGGATCACAGGATTGATGCCGGCGATCTGGTTGGGCCGCTGGTTGAGGATGGTGCTGACCGACTGGAACGCGTTCGGCGAGTAGATGATGTTGACCGGCTGGCCGCTGTCCAGGTTGTTGATGCCGGTCACCTGCCATCCGCCCAGCGTCTCCTGCAGGATGCCGGGAGCGTTGCCGCCGAAGGTGCGGCCACGGCCATACGGCAGGTCATACACCACGGTCAACGTGTCGTTAAGCGGCTGGTTATAGCCCGACGGTCCGCGTTCGCCCAGGCCGCCGTTCTGCAGGTTGATGCGCGAGTTGTCACCGGCGTTCGTGTCCAGGTGGCCGCTGGCATTGTCGATCGCGCGCGAGTAGGTGAACGAGTTCAGCAGGTACAGGCCATGTCCCGTGCGGTGCTCCAGCTTCGTCTGCAGCGCGTTGTAGGAGAGATAGCCGGCGGGCAGTGTCTCTTCGATGGTGGTGAAGGTCTTCAGCGGACGGCCCGCGTTGCCGCTCAGCTGGTTGACGCAGCCGGTTGTCACCGTGGAGTTGCAGGTGGCCGTGACCGGGTTGCCAAGCGCCTGGTTGTAGTCGGCCAGCACCTGGATCTTGACGCCGTGCTCGCCCACGTACGAGGCCTCAAACGACGTCGACGGCCCAAGCTGCTGCTGCACTGTCAGGTGCCATGCCTGCACGTAGCCCGTGGGCAGGTTCCTGGGGATGTAGCGAGCCTGCGTGTTCGCGTTGCTTGCGGCGGTCACGGTCGCGGGGCTGGTAAATCCGGTGGGAAAGCCCTGCGGCGTGGTGCGGAAGCAGGGCGACGGGTTGCCGGGGTTGTAGGTCGCGCCCGCCTGTGCCGCCGTGCAGACCGGCAGGCCCACCGTCGTTCCAAGGATGCCGGCGTTCGCAAACTGCGGCGACTGGTTGATGTTCGTGTTGACGATGTTCGGCAGGTTATAGACCAGCAGGTTCTCGCCGCCCTCGCGGTTGAACTGCGCATAGCTCAGTCCATAGCCCGCGCGAACGACCGTCTTGCTGGTCAGCGAGTACGCCAGGCCGAACCGCGGCGCCAGGTTGTTCAGCGGCATGTTGTGCAGTGCACGGTTGTAGATGGAGCCCGGAGTCGCCGTGATGAGCGAGTTCGTCGTCGGGTCAAAGTTCGCAAGCAGGTTGTTCGATTCCCACTGCGGCGTCACCAGTTCGTACCGCAGACCGGCGTTCACCGTCAGCCGATCGCTCAGGCGGATGTCGTCCTGCAGATACATGTAGTGCATGCGCTGGTTCAGGTGGACGATGACGAAGTTGTTCAGCTGGTATGCGCTCTGTGCGCCGAAGATGAAGTCGGCCAGCGCGACAGCCTCCTTCGTGCCCGTGTCCGCCGCGCTCAATGTCGACGCGTTCGTGCCGGTGTAGCTGAAGCCGCCGTTGTAGGTGCTCTGTCCATAGACGGGGTTGAAGTCATCAATCTCGGTAAAGATCGCCTGGTACTCGTAACCGACCTTGTACGTGCTGCGGCCCTGGATGCGCGTGTAGTTGATCTTCGGGTTGTAGACGGTGGGGTTCTGAAACTGCGGATTGCTCGTCTGGTTGCCGAACTGCGTGTAGCCATTGACGGCCTGGCCGTTCAAGCTGCGGACCACGGTTGGATCGGTCGGCAGGCCGGGGATGCCGGCCATCAGGTTCGTCAGCGTCGCGCCGTACGGGCTCTTGCCGCCGTCGGTATGCGTGTACGCGAACCGCGCGTCCAGGATCGAGTTCTGGCTGAAGACGTGGGTCACGCCGCCAGCGATCTGGCGATTGAAGATGTGCACGCTGCCGTTGGCATTACCACCGGCAGGCCCCTGGATGGCCGGCGGAGACAGGATGTTGCCGTTGTGCTCGCTGTAGCGGACGAACATGTTCGTCTTCTGGTTGAACGTATGGTCGATGCGAATGTCGCCCTTGTCGTCAACGATCGGATCGGCCGGCAGCGACGCATAGTTGTTGGTGAAGGGGCCGCCCGGAACATTGGGCGTTGGCAGTGCGGCAAGCACGCCCTTGGCAAACGAAGTCACTGCAGGATCGGAGAACGGGATGATGCCGTTCGTATAGACCACGCCGGTCAGCGGGTTCCTCACCGGCACCGCCGCACCGGACGAGGTGCGCAGCGTGAAGCCGCCGTTGGCCATGGCAAGTGCGCTGGTGCCGTTCTGGTCCTGCGTAGGCACGGTGGCCTGCATGATGGCGCGCGTCACCTGCCGCGTGCCCTCGTAGTCCGCAAAGAAGAAGGTATGGTCCTTCCAGACAGGCCCGCCCAGGGTGCCGCCGAACTGGTTCCGGATCAGCACAGGCTTCTGCGGCTTGCCGGTCAGCAGGTTCGTCGGAGGCGTGAACGGGCCCTCGGCATTCAGCGCCGTGTTGCGGATGTAGTCGTATGCCTTGCCGTGGAAGCGGTTGGTGCCGCTGCGGATGCTGACGTTGATCACGGCACCGGCCGACCGGCCATACTCCGCGCTGTAGTTGTCGGTCTCCACCTTGAATTCGTTGATCGCATCAGGCGACGGCGGGATCGCCTCGTTCGAGAAGCCCTGGTTCGACGTACCGTAGGCGTTGTTGTCCAGGCCGTCCAGCAGGAAGTTGTTGAACTCGCTGCGCTGTCCGTTGACGTTAAAGCTGGCATCGCGGCTTGAGTCGGTACCGTTCTCAAGCAGGTTGCGGCGCACACCGGGGACAAGCGCGGCCAGGTCGGCATACGCGCGACCGTTCAGCGGCAGGTTCTCAACCTCGCGGGTGGCGATCACCTGTCCGCGTTCGCTGTTATCGGTCTCAAGCAGCTGGGCCGCATCGGTCACGGTGACAACTTCAGAAACAGAGCCGTTTCTAAGGCCGATATCGACACGCTGGTGAGCGTTGACCTGCACGGTAAAGCGCTCGGTCGTGGTGGTCGTAAACCCGGGCGCCTGCGCCGTTACAAGGTACTGACCAAGCACCACGTCGGTGAACTCGTAGCCGCCCTGGTTGTTCGTCTTGACGACGACCCTGGTCTGCTTCTCAGTGTTCTCGAGCGTGACTGAGGCATTCGGAATCGCGGCACCCGAAGCATCGCGAACATACCCCAGCACGTTGCCCGTCTCAAACTGCGCATACAGACGAAGCGGACCGAGGAGCAGGAAGAAAAGTGTTGCCAGAAAGCACTTGCGAATCACGTTGTTGTCTCCAGAAAGGGCAGCATCGCTGCGTCGTTTTCGTTCAGGCCGCACATGGTGAGCGGCTCTTGGCTTAGTACCGCAACCAGGCCTGCGGAACAGCGAGATGAGACTGGACGCTGCATGGCTTGTTCACCGGCAAGGCTGTACCTCGGTCGATGCCCACAACGTTGTAGTCCCGGTAAAAGCGCGTGGCAAGCGAAGAAGCTGACCCGCTTCAGGTTTCTGCTCGCAATCACTCATTGGTTGAGGAGATCAGGGTATCGCTCTGCGCCGGCCGTTTCGGTTACAGCACCGTGACTGCAGATGAATTGGAGATGAAATCGCACGGCCTCGATGACCCACAACGTGCAGGTCTGCCGCGCTACCCGCAACGGTAATTGCACTCGCCACGAGTCAGCAGTGGATGCGCCTCTCTACTTCCCAATGCAGAAGGAAGAGAAGATGCGATGAAGTATGTCGTCTGCGGTGGTCTGGCCTGTTAGTTCGTCGAGCGCGTGCAGCGCTCCGTACAGGTCGAGCAGCAGCATCTCGTGTGGTGTTGCACTGGCGGTCGCGGCCAACGCCCGTAGCAGGTCCGCATGCGCCCGTGCAACGGCGTCGCGATGGCGAAGGTTCGTCAGCCTTGCCCCCGCGCTCGCAGCCGCACCACCCGTCGCCAGCGTGAGAATGGCGTCGCGCAGCGCAGCGATACCCTCGCCCGTCACCGTGGACGTGCGCACGGTCCGCCGTTGCTCCGTTCCAGGGCGCGCGGATGTTTCACGCGGAACATCCCCCTCAGCGGCATCGGGCAGCAGGTCAACCTTGTTCCACACGACAACGACCGGCCGGTTGCGCAGCAGTTCATACGTCCCGGTCTGATCGTCGCCTTCGCCCTGCTGCGTGTCGCTGGAGTCCATCACCAGCAGCACCGCATCGGCCTCGGCCATGGCCTCGCGTGAGCGGGTGACACCCATGCGCTCCGCCTCATCGTCCGTCTCGCGCAGGCCGGCAGTGTCCAGCAGCTCTACCGGCACGCCGTCAAGGCTGATGCGCTCTGCAATCACGTCGCGTGTGGTGCCCGGCGTTGCGGTGACGATGGCGCGGTCGCGCTCGACCAGCCGGTTGAACAGCGAGCTCTTTCCCGCATTCGGCCTGCCGACAATGGCCAGCCGCAGCCCCTCGCGCAGCAGGCGTCCATGCGCAAAGCTGGCCAGAAGCGCCTCCAGCGGAGGCAGCAGCGGAGCAATGGCCAGGGAGATCTGCTCCGCGGGCATGGTGTCAATGTCGTCTTCGGCAAAGTCGATGCCGGCTTCGAGCGCGGCGATCAGCGCGACCAGTTGCTCCTTGACGGGCCGCACCGCCGCGGCAACGGAGCCGCCCATCTGCTCGGCCGCCTGCCGCGCCTGCTCCAGCGTCTGCGCGTCGATCAGGTCGCGCACGGCCTCGGCCTGCACCAGGTCAATGCGCCCGTTCAGAAACGCGCGCTCGGTAAACTCACCCGGCCGCGCCTGCGTTGCACCGTGCTGCAGCGCCGCACGCAGCAGCCAGTCCAGCACCACGGGCGACCCATGCGTCGCAATCTCCACCACGTCTTCGCCGGTGTAGCTGTGCGGCGCGGGGAAGCAGGTCAACAGCGCGTCATCGATCCGCGCACCGCTGCCATCGCGAAGAATGCAGTACTGCGCCACCCGCGCCGCGGGCATCGCATCCCGCGGAAACAGCCGGGCGGCAACGGCAAACGCATCCCGCCCCGAAAGCCGCAGCACACCAATTCCACCGCGCCCCGGAGGCGTCGCAACCGCCACGATGGTGGTATCGTCCAGCATCGCGTTGGGCTGCAGATCCGGCGGCGAGGCCATACACCGATAGTAAGGTGCGTCGTGAGACCAGAGGCGTCGCTTCGGTCGACCTCGTATTGTGGCCACGGGCAAATGCAGCGGATCGTATGTAACAATGGCTCCGCTTTAAGGGCCCTGTTAACTCGGGACTTACAAAAGAGGATGGTTATGCCAGCTACAAGGGACAGGCGCGCGTTCAAGACACTGGGCTTCACTACGTTATTGGCATGCCTCGCGCTGTCATCTGCGTTCGGACAGACCGTCGCGGGCAAGTGGGTCGCGCCGGGGCGAGTGCTGGATAACGGCGAGAACAACCGCATGTTGCTCGACCTGCAACAGTCCGGGACGCAGATCACTGGAACCATGAGGACGCTCGGTCATCTCTACACGCTTGAGGGCACCCTCAACGGCACCCACTTTGAGCTGTTTGCTTCAAAGCGTGACACCAGGCCGCGCGTGGCCGGCGATGTTGCCGGGAACGAGTTGCACCTGGTGCGCGGCGCCGAACACATCACCGCCACACCGGCAAAGCCCGGTGATGAATATCCTCCGTTGGACCACATCGCTCCGCCGGCCCTGCACGACGTGCCTTACAACGGCCTGGCCAAGACGCCGCCCATGGGATGGAACAGCTGGAACCTGTTCGCCGGCAGGATCGATGACACGACGGTTCGAGGCATGGCAGACGCGATGGTCTCAAGCGGCATGCGCGACGCCGGCTATGTGTACGTCAACATCGACGACACCTGGGAAGGCGTGCGCGACGCCCAGGGTAATCTCGGCTCGAACAAGAAGTTCCCTGACATGAAGGCGCTCGCCGATTACGTCCATTCCAAGGGCCTGAAGCTGGGCATCTACTCGTCGCCCGGACCACGCACCTGCGCCGATTACCCGGGCAGCTACGGCCATGAGCAGCAGGACGCAAAGACCTTCGCCGCATGGGGCATCGACTACCTGAAGTACGACTGGTGCGGCGCGCGCATGATTTATACCGATGCCGATCTGCAGCCCGTCTACCAGACGATGGGCGACGCCCTGCTCAAAAGCGGTCGGCCGATCCTCTACAGCCTGTGCGAGTACGGCAACGGCAAAGTGGAGATGTGGGGCGCAAAGGTCGGCGGCAACCTGTGGCGCACAACAGGCGACATCAGCGACACATGGACCAGCATGATCGCCAACATTGAAAAGCAGGTCCCGACCGCGCCGTTCGCGGGTCCCGGACACTGGAACGACCCTGACATGCTCGAGATCGGCAACGGCCACATGACCGACGAGGAGTACCGCACGCACATGAGCCTGTGGGCGCTGACCGCCGCACCGCTGCTCGCGGGCAACGACGTCCGCAGCATGACACCGGCAATCAAAGCAATCCTGATGAACCGTGACGTGCTGGCGATCGATCAGGACACGCTCGGCAAGCAGGCCTCGCCCGTCAGGAACGGCGACCTGGAGACGTGGGTGAAGCCGCTGGCCGACGGCTCGGTAGCTGTGGGCGTCGTCAACCTGGGCGCAACCGAGACCACGGCGACGATCAAGGCAGGCGACCTCGGACTGGCCGCGCCGGTCAAGTCTGCCCGTGACGTATGGGCACACACGAGTGTCACGTTCCAAAACGGAGCCTACTCCGCGAAAGTCCCATCCCACGGCGTACTGATGCTACGCGTAAGCGCGAAGAGCTAGGGCGCGTCGCCTACCGCGGGGGAGTTCGCTTCGGGCCCTTGACCACCTTCGCTGCGTCCAGCCGCTCGCCGAGCGCGGTGAACTCCGGCGTCGGCCCGGTCCATCGCAGCTCATCGACGTTGCCGAACAGCGGGATCTCGCAGCGCAGCGTGGCCAGGTCGCGGAAGAGCATGGCCTTGTCCCACTCGGTTCGAAGCGTCTCGTTCAGGCCGCGCGGGTTCAGCACGTTGACGCCCCACTCGCGTGCGTCCTCGGGGATTGCTTCGAAGTGCCCGAACTTTGCCAGCACCGCCGCCGCTGACTTTGCACCCCAACCGCGCAGGCCGGGATAACCATCGGCCGCATCGCCCACCAGCGCCAGGTAGTCCGGGATGGATGCGGGCGGCACGCCGAACTTCGCAAGGACACCCACATCGTCGCGCTCCACGCGCTTGCGGCGATCCACCTGCACCACGCGACTGCCGCGCACGCACTGCGCAAGGTCCTTGTCAGGAGTGAGGATCAGCACCTGCTGCACGCGCTCATCCACGGCAGCCAATGCGGCGGCCGAGGCGAGCGCGTCGTCTGCCTCAAACTCCACCATGGGCCAGACCGTCACGCCCATCAGCCGCAGCGCCTCCTCAAGCAGAGGGAACTGCGCGAACAGGTCCGGATCGATCCCATCACCCGTTTTGTAGCCTGGCCACATGTCATTGCGAAACGACTCGATCACGTGGTCGGTCGCGACTCCCATGTGCGTCGCGCCCTCTTTGACCAGCGCCAGCACCGACGCGAGCACGCCCTTGACCGCGCCCACCTCGCGCCCGTCCGCATCGCGCATGGACGGCCACGCGTAGAAGTGCCGAAACAGCTCGTAGGTGCCGTCGATCAGGTGAACGCGCATGCTGCGTCAGTGTACGGCGCGGGAGCTGCTGACTAAGTCGTCACCCGCCAAATCGGATGGGAGATACCCCTCGGCATCTACACTTGCCACACGGTGCGATCCATCACATTCCAATGCAACGGGCGAAGGCAAAGTAGTGGCGACAGGACGCTACGCGTTGTTCGTCGACTTGCATGCCTGGCCGCGCTTGCCGCCGCGATCAACATTCACGCACAGGTGCAACCGGGAGCGAACGTCACCGACAGGCAACTGCTCCGCACGGCTCCCGCTGCCGACTGGCCGAGCTACAACGGCGACTATACGGGCCGCCGCTACAGCAGCCTGGCGCAACTTACCCCCGGCAACGCCCACGCTCTCGAGCAGCAATGGAGCTTCGAAACACACAATGCAGGCACCGTCGAAGCCACGCCTCTGGTGGTCGGCGGTGTCATGTACCTGACCGCTTCAAACGATGCCTACGCGATCGACGCAGCGACCGGCAAGCAGCTGTGGCACTACGCCCGCCCGGTGACGCAGGGGCTGATCGACGATGCGTCGGGCCATATCAGTCGCGGAGCCGCGCTGCGAGGACAGCGGCTCTACATGGAAACGGACAACGCCCACCTGCTGTGCCTGGACGCGCGCACCGGCGACCTGCTGTGGGACGTGGCGTACGCCGAGGGCAATCGGAATTACGGCGCGACCAGCGCTCCGCTCATCGTGAAAGACAAGGTGCTGGTCGGCACATCGGGCGGCGACGATGGCGTCCGCGGCTTCCTGGCCGCCTTTAACGCCGATACGGGCAAAGAGGCATGGCGCTTCTGGACCGTACCCGCGCCGGGCCAGCCCGGATCGGAAACATGGCCGGCGGGCGACATCTACCTGCATGGAGGCGGAACCGCGTGGATGCCCGGCACCTATGACCCGGACCTCAACCTGATCTACTGGGGCACCGGCAACCCATCACCCGACTTTGACGGTGACGCTCGCGAAGGCGACAACCTGTACACCGCCAGCGTGCTCGCCATCAACCCGGATACCGGCAGCCTGAAGTGGCACTTCCAGTTCACCCCGCATGACGTGAACGACTACGACGCAGAAGAGACTCCCGTACTGGTGGACACCACGTTTCAGGGTCATCGAAGACGCCTGCTGGTGCAGGCGAATCGCAACGGATTCATCTATGTGCTGGATCGTGCGACGGGCAAATTCTTGCAGGCGACGCCATTCGCCCAGCAGTTGAACTGGGCGTCCGGCATCGACGCAGCAGGCCGGCCCATCCGCACCGGTCTCACGCCGACGGCAGAGGGCACGCGCATGTGTCCCAGCTACGCGGGAGGCACCAACTGGTACTCGCCCACATGGAACGAGCGCACGCACACGTTCCTGTTTTTATCGTTGGACGACTGCAGCGTCTTCAAGCGAAAGCCGCAGGAGTTTCAGGAAGGCAAGGCGTTCTACTCCACCGGCGCGCCGCACCTGCCCACCGACACACCTCGCAGATACCTGAACGCCTTCGACCCTGCCAGTGGAAAGTTCCTCTGGAGGCGGCAGCTTGAGGGTCAGGGCCACTCGTCCGGCGGAGCGCTCAGCACCGCGGCAGGCATCGTGGTCTTCGGGAACGACGACGGCGAGCTGGAAGTCGCCAATGCCGTCACCGGCGAGTCGCTATGGCGCGCCCACGTAGGCCAGAATGTACACGCCTCGCCCATGAGCTATGCCGTCGACAGCCGGCAGTACGTCGCCATCGCCGCCGGCCACAGCGTCTTCACCTTCGCCCTGGCAAAGCCGAAAGGCAAAGACTGACTAACCAGGGGGTTCCCCACGTCTCGCTTCTGAGACATGGGTTTAAGCTGTCGGAATCACCCGATTCCACATCTCAAGCGCGAGATGCGGGGCGCCAACTTCTATAGCTCGACCTATAGCTCTATCCGGCCCGCACTCACAGGAGCCTCGAGAAGCGCCTACCGTGCGGCGACCGCCGCTTCGCGCTTCGGCAGCTTCCAGTCCGGCCGCACCCAGTGGCAGGTGTAGCCATACGGAATGCGCTGCAGGTAATCCTGGTGCTCCGGCTCCGCCTGCCAGAACGGTCCCGCCGGAGCGACCTCCGTGACCACCTTGCCAGGCCAGATGCCCGACGCATTCACGTCGGCAATGGTGTCTTCGGCGACGCGCTTCTGCTCGTCGTTCGTGTAGAAGATGCCGGACCGATAGCTGACGCCGCGGTCGTTGCCCTGCCGGTTCGGCGTGCTTGGATCGTGGATCTGGAAGAAGAACTCCAACAGCGTGCGGAAGCTCAGCCTGGATGGGTCGAAGACGATCTCGACCGCCTCGGCATGCGTGCCATGGTTGCGGTACGTTGCATTCGGCACGTCACCGCCGCTGTAGCCTACGCGCGTTGAAATCACGCCCGGATAGTCGCGCAGCAACTCCTGCATGCCCCAGAAACATCCACCCGCCAGAATCGCCGTCTCAGTCGCCATTCGTCACCCCTGTCACACCATTGGATGCGCGACCGTATGCGTCCGAAGCGACGCCTACTGTGTCGCCGGACGCGAGTAGATCAGCGCACGATGGCGGCGCATCAGCAGGATCAGCGCGCGCCGCAGATAAATCGCCAGCAGCGGGGTCAACACTGCCGCCAGAACCGCCCAGATGACAAGCGCGTGCCACTCCCACTGCCAGATGGCATGGAACATGCGCAGCGGGTGGTGGCTCAGGTGTTCCAACTGCCTGCGCGTCAGCGGCAGCCGCCGCGTGTGAAAGATATACACGCCCGCCTGGATAAACGGGATCAGCAACAGGATGTGCAGCGGCGCCACCACGTGCGTGCCGATCTGCGAAGCCACCTGGTTCAACCCGAACATCCACGCCAGCAGGACCACAAGGAGCGTCGTCACACCGACCGACGGATTGATTCCGACGGCCATGCCCAGCGCCAGGCTCCACGCCAGCCGCCGCGGAGTCACGCCGCCGCGCAACAGCCGCAAGAGCGGCCGCAGCACCTTGCAGCGCAAAAACTCGCGCGCGAACTGGGGAACGAGCAGCATTGTCAGCTTGTTCTGACGCCGTGCAGCCACCCGGGGGTTAGCGCCGCCCGTGGTATTCGCCGGAATGGCTCAATTGCAGCGCCTGTCGTCGCGGCGGTCAGCCGGGCTCGGGGATAAATCGTTGCCAGTGGTCCGATTCGGCGACGGCACGGATCATGCGGTTGCGTTCTTCCAGAAAGCGTTTGAGATACCCGCATAGCACCAGGCGGTCGATAGCCGCACCGAGGAACCCAAGCGGCGAGCAGAAGACAAGCTCGTCCGTCATCACGGTGAACGCGCCCTCCGCTCTGAAGGAATGGACATGCCTGAACGACTTAAAGGCGCCCTTCGTCATGGTGTCTTCGAAAAGGTCGGGTGCGACGTATCGGCTGATCGCACTGGTGTGCGTGAGCATCAAGCCGAAATGCCGGCCCTGCCACGTCACGTGGTCGCCCAGCTTCATCAAGCCATGTGTCACGCCGGCGATCGCCCGTTCGTCTGTCTGTTGCGTGCTCGCAGTGTGCAGGTCAACACTCAACGACAAGAGGAAAACGCGCATGACCGGTGCAGCGATGTGCGTGGTGAGATGGATGGTCTGCATTGATCCGAGTGTATCCAGATCGTCTGGCTGTCTCTGCAAGCGAAACCCGGCTTCAGGAACCCTCTTCCGTTCTCCGGTGATTTGCGGTAGCATAGTGAGGTTGTCCGCGATGCGCCGCTGTGGGTTTGTTCCGTCCGCGATGCGTGCCGCCAGGGTGGGAAGCACTCCTCCGGGTTGGACAAACACATTAGACATCTCAGCGGTGCCCCTGTGTGAGCGCCTTGCCCTGAGAGCAGGAGACATTGCCCCATGCCGAAGCGCACATTCCAGCCGAACCGCCGCCGCCGCGCCAAGACTCACGGCTTTCTGACCCGCATGAAGACCAAGGCCGGCCAGAACGTGCTGAACCGTCGCCGCGCCAAGGGCCGTCACAAGATTGCCGTCTCTGCCGGCTTCCGCGACTAGTTCGCCTTCTCAGATCAGCACGGGGGCGCGCTGTATGCGCGCCCTTTCGCGTTGCTATGACTCACTTCGGGTGACGGTGCTTCAGATCTCGCTCTGAAGACGTGAGGATTCCGGAAGCTTCACCGCAGCCGCAATCCCACATGTCAGAAGCTGGACGTGAGACCACCCGCGTCGGCTGCTTCCTTCGAACCCATGATTCCTGCTGAACATCCCGCTGACAGCACGCCGCGCTTCGCGGAGCTGCGGCTGCGCAAGCATGCCGACTACCAGCGCGCCTACAGCGCCAGTCGAAAGCAGCATGCGCGGGAGATGACCTTCTTCTGCGCTCGTCGCGACGCGATGCCGGCCCGCCGCCTGCACCCGGATGAGGTCCAGCCCGAGGGGCCGGGCGGCCCACGCATCGGCCTGACCGTCGGCAAGGTCATGGGCAAGGCGCACGACCGCAATCGCATCAAACGGCGCATGCGAGCGGCCATCGCGCAGCACGCGGGCGAGCTCGCCGGTCTGCCGGTCGACGTGATCCTGCACCCGCGGCGCAGCGTGCTGACGCTCGAGTGGCCAAAGCTGCAGCGCGAGGTGCTCAGCGTCTTTCGCGCCGTCAGGAAGCAGTGCGGTGCGGCTCCATCGAAGCCCATTCAGCAGGAGGGGGCGTGAGCAGCGCCGCCGTGCGCGGTGCGTTCACGTTCTATCGTCGCGTGCTGTCGCCGTTTCTGCACAGCGCAGGCGTCAGCAACTGCCGCTTCCAGCCCACCTGTTCCGAGTACGCTGAGGTCGCCATTGCGCGGTTCGGCCTGGCTCGCGGCGGATGGCTTGCGCTTCGTCGGCTTGGCCGCTGCCATCCGTTCAGCAAGGGCGGCCTTGACCAGGTGCCCGAGCGCTAAGCAGGATTTGTTCGAAGACCGAACAAATGCCTTCGCGGCAGATTCGGCGGCGGTAGGATGATCCGTGGAGAACCAATGTCAACCATACCCGCGAGCGCGGTTCCAACCACGAACAGGCACCTGATCCGCTGGGTCGAGAAGACGGCGGAGCTGTGCCAGCCGGCGCGCATCCACTGGCTGGACGGTTCGGCGGAAGAAAACGCGCAGCTATGCCAGGAGCTGGTCGAGGCCGGCACCTTCCATCCGCTTGACCCGGCCAGGTGGCCCGGCTGCTTTTACGCGCGCTCGTCGCCAAACGATGTTGCGCGGGTCGAAGACCGCACCTTCATCTGCTCCCTGTCGCGCGACGGAGCAGGCCCGACCAACAACTGGGAAGACCCATTCGTCATGCGGCGCAAGCTGAAGACGCTGTTCAAGGGCTGCATGCGCGGCCGCACCATGTACGTGATGCCGTTCAGCATGGGCCCGGTCGGCTCACCGATGAGCCAGATCGGCGTGCAGCTGACCGATTCCGCCTATGCCGTGGTCAACATGCGCATCATGGCCCGCATCGGTCTGCCGGTCTATGCCGAGATCGACAAGGACTACAAGCGCGTGGTGCCGTGCGTCCACAGCGTAGGTGCGCCGCTCGCGCCCGGCCAGGCCGATGTCCCATGGCCGCAGAACGACACGAAATACATCGTCCACTATCCCGAGACGCGCGAGATCTGGAGCTACGGCTCGGGTTACGGCGGCAACGCGCTGCTTGGCAAGAAGTGCTTTGCCCTGCGCATCGCCTCGAACATCGCGCGCGATGAAGGCTGGATGGCCGAGCACATGCTCATCGTCGGTGTCGAATCGCCCAGAGACGCAGACGGCAACAGCGAGAAGACCTACGTCGCCGCCGCGTTCCCATCCGCCTGCGGCAAGACGAACTTTGCCATGATGATTCCGCCGGCCGGCTTCGACGGGTGGAAGGTCTGGACGGTCGGCGACGACATCGCATGGATCAAGCCGGACGCCACCGGCCAGCTTCGCGCCATCAATCCTGAGACAGGCTTCTTCGGCGTCGCTCCGGGCACCAGCGACAAGACCAACCCCAACGCCATGGCCACGCTGCGCGCCAACAGCATCTTCACCAACGTCGCGCTGGTCACCGAAGGCGGCAAGCCCAACGGCGACATCTGGTGGGAAGGCATGACCGATGCGCCTCCCGCGGAAGCGCTCGACTGGCGCGGCAACCCGTGGACACCGGCAAGCAAAACTCCCGCCGCACACCCCAACGGCCGCTTTACCGCACCGGCCGCGCAGTGCCCCACGATCGACCCTGACTGGGAAGCTCCGGAGGGCGTGCCGCTCTCGGCAATCATGTTCGGCGGACGCCGCCGCGACACTGTGCCGCTGGTCTTCCAGGCCTTCAACTGGTCGAGCGGCGTCTACATCGGAGCCACCATGGGGTCAGAACAAACCGCCGCAGCAGGCGGCACGGTGGGCGCAGTCCGCCGCGATCCAATGGCCATGCTGCCCTTCTGCGGCTACCACATGGGCGACTATTTCCGGCACTGGCTGCGCATGCAGCGCGAACTGTCCAGCACGCCTCGCATCTTTCACGTCAACTGGTTCCGCAAGGACGCCGAGGGCAAGTTCCTGTGGCCCGGTTACAGCGAAAACATGCGCGTGCTCAAGTGGATCGTCGACCGCGTGCGAGGCCGCGTCCGCGGCCAGGAAACACCGATCGGCTGGGTACCCAAATACAACGACATCTGCTGGGACGGCCTTGACTTTACCGAAGACCAGTTCCGCGCATTGCAGGCCGTCGACCGCCCCACCTGGAAGAAAGAAGTCATGAGCCACGAAGAAGTCTTCCTGCTGCTCCACGACCGCCTGCCCCCAGAAATGGTCTATGAACGCGAGCTGCTCATCTGCCGGCTATAGAGTCGGTCAGCCTTATACCGCATGAGACTGTAGGGCCGGAGCGACTTGCGCCCCGGCCCTGCGTGCTGTTGCCTGCACTTGTCTTGCTTGCTGCTACGACTGCCTCACCAGGCCACGAGCTTGAGTGTTGTCACCGCCGGCCCAAGCCGGTCGCCAGTAGCACCAGCGAAGATCGCCATGGTTCCCATCAATGCTGCCATTCACCACGCTGATCGGCCAGGATGGTGCCTCCGCCAGATACTCCGGACTTCGTTGAAGTGCCGCCAACTGCCTGGTACCAGAGAACAGCGAAAACGGTTGCGTTGCAGCCCGAGCAGGGTTGCCGTCGACTCGAATGAAACCTCCGCTGCCTCTGCCGATGAGGCCGTAAAGGTTGGTCCCGTCAACTCCAGGGTTGGATCGCCAAGGTCAGAGAAGAAGGTGATGCTGGTAGGCGTGATGATAGACGGATTGCTGTCCACCACCAGATCGAACGCGCCGATTGCCTGGTTGGCTGAAAGGCCAGACAGGTTTACGTTGAGTCCCACCAAGGTTAACCGTTTGAGCAGTGGGTTGAAATGTAATCGTGGTAGCGCCCGCTGTGAGCGCACCGCCTGCTAACAAGACCAGAAGAAATCTTCCATGGGCTGATCTGTCACTGTCATTTATCAAGTAACCGCACATTTCGTTAATGGACTGCGACCGGCACTGGTACACCGCTGCTGACAGACGCGGGCGTCAGCGACCGTGATCTGGTCTCACGCGGATCATCCACACCAGTGGCTGGGGTGTTGCGCGCCGCAAAATCAGGTTGATGTCGAGACTGTCGAGCTTTGTTCACGTCGCACCGCGGTGCAGAGATACCCTTCACTCCCAGTCCGCCGGGATAGCCATAGGAATCGTAAGAGGCGAAGCCATACTGTAGGTGCCGAACGGGTTCGGACACGACAGGTTATGAGTTCCCGTGGCTACAGGTATCTGCGCACCCTCGTAGCCGGTGGTTCCAATCGGAGTGAAGCTTGTGATCGGGGCGTTATCAACTTTGCAGGAGTTCACGTCGGTGGACTTTGCCACGACGTTGATGTAATTGGTGTAGATCTCCAGCGCTAGGCCACAGAGTAGGAAGGCTGGAATTCTCCGTAGGACTGATCAACATCATCAGCGACGTACACCGTCGTAAGGAACTGTTCGAATACTGCGCGACCAGCGAACGTAACAATGGTGTGGTTGCCGTATCGGATAGTTCCGTCTGGTAGAACTGCGCCGCTCCCAGCGTTGCCACCACTCGATGGTCAGTCGTTCCCGCATCGCGCGCAAGCACGCGAACCGTGTCGCCATTCAAACGTAGCCAGAGGCACTACCAGGTAGTTCATACCCCATGTGGCCGTCGCAGGAATCTGCCGCAGCGCTCCACCACGTAGTCGCATGCATAGTAGTTGTTGTTCGGAATGTCGGTGCACCAGCGCCGCCAAATAGGGCGATCGGACTTGTGGAGGTGATCAGAGTCCCTGTAAGGTCCGAGTCATTGCAACTGGTAGGTCTGCAGTTTATTCAGAGGAATCTGATGGCCGCATGGTTCGTGGCGGCCGTCGACGGCGTGATAACCGTCGCATCCTGTGTACCAACGATCTGGAACTCGCGGTGACCAGACAACCCATTATAGCCAAAAACGATGTAGCTTGTGCCTAGTGCCTGGCAAGCCTGACGCATCGGTCGTGCCGTAATCTCTAAGCCCACCGGACGATGCAGTTACGTGTATGCATTGTTCGAACATATGGACAAAGCGCACCTGAGGGTATGGAGACGGTTGTGATCGCCCCAGGCGTGACGCTGAAGTTAGCCGAGAAGGATATGTTGGCTACCGTCACGGTACCCGTGGTGGCTCAGGGCCCGTAATGTAGAGCGCGAGGTTGGCAGATCGTAGGAGGTAGAAATCTGTTCCCTGGTTGGTACTCTGTGGCAGATGCCGTGCAGAAACAACCAAGCAAGCCGCTCGAAACCTGCTCCAAGTCGAGATATGAGCAAGAAGCGACAACATGTGTCTGAGGCCCCCTTTATGCAGCACCGAACACATTGATACATACGGAGCACTTAGCGTGAGTAACCACAAGTTACCGGTCTGTACGGTTTACATCATTCGCCGTTAAGCGGGAGCATGCATGTCGACTCCCGGTCATGATGCAGAAGCGAACATTCTCCCTGGGCATCTCAGATCGATTTCGCGTTTGTTGAACCGGCACTTCTGACATCTCGCTACAATCATCCACATGTCCTACGCGGAAGCCGTCGAGCAACTGTATGCGCTGAGCGGTGAGCTTGCTCCGCCGAAGCCCGGTGCGCCTCGCCGCAAGTTCGACCTGGACCACATGCGCGTGCTGGCTGCCGCGCTGGGTGATCCACAGAAGCGCTTCGAGTCGGTGCTGATCGCGGGTACTAACGGCAAGGGTTCCACGGCGGCTACGCTGGCCAGCATCCTGAGCGTCGCGGGAACGCGTACCGGCCTGTACACCTCGCCGCACCTGCTGCGGGTAAATGAACGCGTGCAGATCAGCAGCGGTGTCACCGGTGCAAACACGCTGGCCGAGATCGATGACGACACCTTTGCGCGGCTCTACTTCCAGGTGGACGACGCGGCGAACCGGCTTGTCGCCGAGGGCAAACTGCCGCATCCGCCGAGCTTCTTTGAGGTCATCACCGCGCTTGCGTTCATGGCGTTTGCCGAGACAGGCGTGCAGATCGCGGTCCTCGAAGTCGGCCTGGGTGGCCGCCTGGATGCGACCAACATCGTCGATCCACTCGCCTCGGTGATCACGGACATCTCGCTCGATCACACCGAGTGGCTCGGCAACACCATCACCGAAATCGCCCGCGAAAAGGCCGGGATCCTGCGCCCGCACGGCACCCTGATCACCCTGCCTCAGCACCAGGAGGCCAATGCCGCCATCGGCGAAGTTGCCATGGCGCTGGAGGTGACCGGCATTAACGCGGCAGCGTTCCTGCCGTCAAGGCTTGCCGAGTCTGGCGCCTACAACCTGCAGATCGCAGGAGAGACCGTACCGATCGACTCGCCCCTGCAAGGGGAACACCAGCAGCGCAACGTCGCGCTTGCACTCGCTGCTGCCGCGTTCCTCGAGAGCGAAAAGAAGGCGAACATCCCCGCACAGGCGATGGCAATGGGAGTGGCCCAGACACGCTGGCCGGGGCGTCTTGAGAAACTCACCCTTGCAGGCGGCACGGCGATCCTGATCGATGTCGCACACAACCCCGCCGGTGCGTGGACGCTGCGCTCGTACCTCTCTGGCGCCTTTGCGGACAGCGCGATGCCCGGGCCGCGAATCCTGCTGTTCTCGGGCCTGCGCGACAAGTCCATTCGCGAGATGGCGCAGATCCTCTTCCCGCTGTTCGACGAACCGGAAGACCTGATCCTGCTTGCTCCCATCTCGAATCCACGGGCAGCCTCAACCGATCAGCTTGCGGAAATTGCCTCTTCTCTCGACACAGCGGCAACCGTCTGCGGGTCCGTGGGCGAAGCCATGCGAATGTCAACCAGTCGCACCGGCAGCGTCGTCATCGCGGGTTCGGTCTACCTGGCTGGCGAGGCAAAGGCCTGGCTCGCAGCAGAGGCGCAATCAGGAACGCGCGCGTGAAGGTCGCCACCCGGCAGGACAGTGCGCTGCTTCGATGGACGTCGTACCTCATCTTCATACCGCTGGTGGCGTTCGTTACGGTCGCGTGCGGGACTGTGTCTCTGATCTGTTCGCTGTGGGACAGCAGCGGTCGCCAGCAGCATGCCGTTGCGCATTTCTGGGCCAGGCTCATGCTTGGCATTGCGCTTTCGCCGGTCGAACTGGTCAACCCGCAGAACCTGATCTCGGGCGGTGCCGTCTTCGCCTGCAATCACCTCAGTTATATGGATACGCCCGCGCTCTTCGGCACGCTGCCGTTCCAGTTTCGTATCCTGGCGAACCACTACCTGTTCCGCTACCCGTTCATCGGATGGCACCTGACGCGCTCGGGCCAGGTGCCGATTGACCAGTCTTCCTTCCGCTCGCAGGTTGCAGGCCTGATGCGCGGCGTCGCGACCCTGAAATCGGGCATGCCCATCCTGATCTTTCCGGACGGCAGCCGCTCGTCGGACGGGCATGTGCGGCAGTTCATGGCCGGAGCGGCTTTCATGGCGATCAAGGCGCAGGTGCCGCTGGTGCCGCTCACGCTGATTGGCACCTATGAACTGCTGCCCATGCACACCTACAGCCTGGCGCCGCGTCCGCTCATGCTGGTCGCGTGCGAACCCATCTCAACCGTGGGCATGACGACCCGCGACGCTGATGCGCTCACAGCCCGAACGCTCGACGCGATCTCAGCCGAATACTACGCGCGTTCGCCGCTGACGAGACCCTGCCCAGCCCCCGCTTCGGAAGCCAAGATCTTCGACCGCTAGGCGCTCGCGATGTTTCACGTGAAACATTCCGTCTAGGCCTAACTTCTTTGCGATAGATGTTTCACGTGAAACATTCGTTCAGCGTTTCGCGGACAGCTCGATGTTCCAGGTGGACGTTTTCACGTAAAAACATTCGATCAGCGGTTCGTGGACAGCTCCGAGGTTCCACGTAGACAGATGTTTCACGTGAAACATTCTTTGGCCAGCCGATCGGCAAACTCCGATGTTTGGGGCTGAACCCTCCTCCCGGCCGGTGTTTCGGCGAGCATGACACCTCACCGATGTTTCACGTGAAACATCGTGCGGATAGATGTTTCACGTGAAACATCTACGCCACTCAGTGAGCAGCGTAAAATCAGGTCCAATGCACCGGCCGCGCATTCTCATTCCGATCCCAACCAGCTTCGATCAGCCCTATAACGCCAAGAGCTGGCCGGAGTACGCCGCTGCCGTCCGCGAAGCAGGTGGCGAGCCGGTCGAGGTGCAGCTGACACACACCATCGCCGAGCTGGAGTCCCTGGCTGCGTCCGCCCACGGCATTCTCCTGCCGGGCAGCGGTGCCGATGTCGATCCTGCGCGTTACGGGCATGAACGCCTGCCAGCGTCTGCAGAAGCCGACGGCCTGCGAGAGCAAACCGACCGCGCGCTGCTGGAAGCGGCTGAATCCTTCAGGATCCCGCTGCTGGGCATCTGCCTGGGTTTGCAGTCACTCAACGTCTTCCACGGCGGCACACTGATCCAGGATCTCGACCCGCTGCCAGTGAACCACCGGGCCGGGCGGTCTGTTGCCGTGGCGCATACGGCAGTCTTCACCCGGGACAGCCGCCTTGGACAGGTTCTTGACAAGGCATCCGATGCCACCATCGACGATGACGAGTTTGCCCGCGTTCCAGTCAATTCCAGCCATCACCAGGCGGTCGGCACACCCGGCGACTCGTTGCGTGTCGCTGCTCGCTGCCCGGATGATGCCGTGATCGAGGCCCTCGAAGGCAGCGACCCGAACCACTGGCTGCTCGGCGTCCAGTGGCATCCGGAGCGGACCTACGACAGCAGCGACAGCTCGCGAGCCATCTTTCGCGCCTTCCTGCAGGCGGCCAGCAGCCGGTAAATGGACCTGCCAGGCGAAGAACGCATCGCGGAGTTGCTGCAGCCGTACCTGGCGGGAGTTCCCCTTACACCCGGCATGCTCGCTTCGCTCCGCCGCTACCTGGAGCTTCTATTGCGATGGAACGCTCACACCAACCTGACTGCGATCCGCGAACCGGAAGTGCTCGTCCAACGGCAGATCGGCGAGAGCCTGTTCGCCGCCGCGTTCCTACCTGCAACCGGATCTCTGCTTGACTTCGGTTCAGGTGCGGGGTTTCCCGGCATTCCTTTGCAGATTCTCCGGCCTTCGCTCGCCGTGACGCTGGCGGAATCGCAGGGCAAGAAAGCCAGTTTCCTGCGGGAGGCGGTGCGTTCCCTGCAACTGCCCTGCGACGTGTGGCCGAAGCGTGTGGAGCAGATGCCGCAGGATCGTACCTTCGATGTGGTCACCATGCGAGCGGTTGACGGCTCAGCGGAGATGCTGCCGTTTGCTGCGGCTCGCGTGAACGCTTCGGGCTTACTCCTACGTTACATCGCGAGCACGATGAGCGCTGAACTCCCGGGCTGGATCGCCACGACGGACGCGGTGATCACAGGCTCGGACGGTCGCCTCATTCGTATGACCCGCTCGACCGCTTAAGGACCGGGCGACGCGCGATGTTTCACGTGAAACATCCGTAATGAAGTAGCTAGAGACGTTCACGTCTCAGCTGGGAACCCTCGCCAGCCCCTTACCGCCCTGCAGGAATGTTTCACGTGAAACATCTGCTCACCCCGGGGCTATAGGGAAGGCCTTTTCCAAGGATGTTCCAGGTTCCAACTAGAGCCTGATGTTTCACGTGAAACATTCCTCACACGCATAGGCTTTGCTGTTTCACGTGAAACATTCCTCACACACACTTGGGCTTCGATGTTTCACGTGAAACATAGTCAACGCCGCCGCGACCGATGTTTCACGTGAAACATAGGTAAGGCTGCCACAGCCCGATGTTTCACGTGAACCAATGTCTCGCGACTCTCCCTCACGATGTTTCACGTGGAACATTCGCTTGTCGCCTGCTACTCTTGCGGAGCGCATGGGCAAAATCATTGCAGTGGTGAACCAAAAAGGCGGTGTGGGCAAGACCACCACCGCCATCAACCTGGCAGCAGGCATTGCCCTCAGCGGCTTGAACGTCCTGCTTGCCGACTGCGATCCCCAGACAAACGCCAGCAGCGGCCTGGGAATTGTGCGCGACACCGAGCGGGTGTCCATGTACGACGTGCTGCTGGGCGAAGCGACGGTAGATCAGGCGCTGATCCCCACGTCAATCGAGCGACTCTCGATCATCCCAAGCACGAAGGACCTGATCGGCGCCAACTTTGACCTGGCGCACGTCGCACGGCGCGAGTTCCGGCTGCGTGATGCGTTGCAGACCGTCCGTGACCGCTTCGACTTCATCCTGCTGGACTGCCCGCCGGCCCTCGACCTGCTGACATTGAACGCACTGGTCGCGTCCGACAGCCTGCTCGTTCCCATGCAGGCGGAGTATTTTGCCCTGGAGGGCATCAGCGAACTGACCGGCACGCTTGATCGCATTGCGGGAGCGTTCCAGCCTGATCTTGGACTCGAGGGCGTCGTTCTGACCATGTACGACCCACGCATGTCGCTCGCGCAACAGGTCACGGACAACCTCAGGAGCTTCTTTGGCGACAAGCTTTACACCGCGACGATTCCGCGAAACGTTCGAGTTGCCGAAGCTCCCAGTCACGGTTTGCCGGTGATGCTCTATGACTCGAAGTCGCGTGGGGCCGAGGCCTATCGCGACCTGACCCGCGAACTGCTCGCCCGCAACGGCATCTTCGTGGCCGAGGGCAATCCCGCCGGAACAGAACCGACCAGCGCTGCTGGCGAAGAAGAGTAGCGCCCGAGGAGCATCATGTCCGATCAGAACCAGCCCACAACCGACCACAAACGCCGCGCACTTGGCCGCGGGCTCGACTCCCTGCTGCCTCCCCGCCCTGGTGCTCCGACGGCGAAGGCTCCGGTGCCGGTAGTAGAGGGCGACTTAGCAAACGGCAAGCCGCTCGACATCCTTGTGTCCGCTATCGAACGTAATCCGTTCCAGACACGAACCCAATTCGACGATGTTGCTCTGAGTGAACTTGCTCAATCCATTGCTTTTAACGGTGTTGTGCAGCCGATTGTGGTGCGTGCGCTGGCCGAGGGCCGCTACCAGTTGATCGCGGGCGAACGGCGATGGCTGGCGTCGCAACTGGCCGGCAAAACGACCGTTCCCGCGATCGTTCGAGAGGTATCGGACGAGCAGACGCTGGAGATGACCATCGTCGAAAACCTGCAGCGCGCCGATCTGAATCCCATGGAGCAGGCGCGCGCGTTCGAGCGGCTGGGTCGCGACTTTCGCCTGACCCAGGAGCAGATGGCCCAGCGCACCGGTAAGGACCGCCCCAGCGTGACGAATTACCTGCGGCTGCTGCGCCTGCCGAAGGTGGTGCAGACCTTCGTTGAGAGCGGCGATTTGTCCTACGGACATGCGCGGTCGCTGCTTGCGCTGGATTCGCCGGAGTCGATGAAGAAGGCAGCGGAAGTTGTGCTGGAGTCACACCTGTCGGTTCGGCAGACGGAGCAGTTCGTGAAGCGACTGCTGGAGCCGAACTACAGACCCGAAAAGATCAAGCCGGTGGAAGAGATTGATGCCAATGTAAAGGACGCGCAAATCCAGCTACAGCGTGCGCTTGGTTTGAAAGTCCGGATCGAAGACCGCAACGGCAAGGGCCGCGTGATCATCGATTACAGCAGCGTGGACGATTTCGACGCCATCCTGGAAGCGCTCGGCAAGTAATCCGCTCCGCGTGTCAGCGCTTACCCCTAAATGCTTAGGGAAGCCGCGTCGTCTATCCAGACTTTCACCTAAACCCTTAGGACTTCCGCTGCATGATGCAAGCCTCTGCCTTTGAGTATCGCCACCGTTACCTGGTTCACGGCCTGATTTACGGCCTTTGCTTCGCCGCACCGTGGACCCTGCTGCTGCCCGTGCCGTACCGTGCGCCGATGTGGGATTTTGTGCAGAACGGCAGCATCTGGTTCCAGATCGCGAACAGCCTGTCCAAGCCGCTGTATCAGAGCTTCGCGTTTGACTGGAACGCGGTACTGGTCGTGATGATCCTGTTTGCCGTCGCGGGCGCGGCCTTGCGCACGTGGGGCGCGGCGTACCTGGGCGCGACAACCGTGCAGCGCGGAGGCATGGTCGGCGATCGCATCGTCGCGGACGGGCCGTACCGGTTTGTGCGCAATCCGCTGTACCTCGGCACGGTGCTGCACACGATCGCGGTGTCGCTGGTCATGCGGCCTGAGGCCGGCGTGCTGTGCCTGGCGCTGATCACGTTGCTGCAGTTTCGGCTGATCTTTCGCGAGGAGGGATATCTACTCGAACGTTCGGGCGCGCCGTACGCGGAATACCTGGCGAAGGTGCCGCGATTCATTCCGTCGATCCGGCCCCGAATCGCACGCGGCAGCAGCCATCCGCTGTGGACACAGGGCGTGCTCAGCGAAGTGTATGCGATCGGCGCGGCGCTGACGTTCGCTGCAGTGGGCTGGTCGCGCGGTTTTGGATGGGAGAACTCCGTGCTGCGGGTGATGCAGGGAATCGTGATCTCGCTTGGGATTTCGGTGGTCGCGCGGGCGTTTATTCCGAAGGCTGGATATTAGCGCGTGTGTCGTAGAGGCGTCACACTCTGCGAAGCTCTGTCAAAACTCCCGGTACCAACGTCGCTCTCGATTTGCACTTGCGTTCCATTCGCGATCACACCTCCGCGGACCTAGCCTATGGTCCAAGGGCGGGAGCGGGCGACGGAGATGCCGCGGACCGGGTTCTTTCGGTCGCCGCCGACAGCGCAGTAGAAGTGATACAGGTCGCCTCCGCTGCACACGACGGACGGCTTGTGCGCGTAGATGCCATCGACGGACCCGGGCGCACCGACATCGATCAGCGGTGCCGGCTGTTTTGTTGCGTGGAACAGGTCAGGGCCGGTCGCGACAAGTTCGCGCGCGACGCCCTTGTTGTCGAGACCGAAGTAGAAGAAAGCCCACTCGTTCCCATTGCGCAGAACGCAGGGATCGCTGGCAAAGTGCGCGTCGGGCGAGCCTGCCGGACCGTTGGTGAGGATAGGATTGCCGCTGTACCGCTCCCAGGTCTTCAGGTCAGTGGAGACGGCCACGCCCGTCTGCTCATGCCAGCCGCCGGTGGTTTGGTCTTTCGCGTTGTAAAACAGGTAGAACATGCCGCCGAACCGCAGCAGGCACGGCTTATACAGGCCGCCACGCTCCCATGCGGCGCCGCCGTCTGGGCGCAGGATGGGCTCGCCGACGGTCCAGTGCATGAGGTCGCTGCTATGGGCCAGGCCGATGACGGCGGCCCCGCTCTCATAGCCCTCGTTCGGGTAGGCGTGGAAGGCACCGACGTACTGCCCGTGCACTTTGACCAGGTTGCCCTCGGATCCGAGGTCGTTCTCACGCAGGATCCAGTTCATCGCGATGTTGTATCGCAGCATGGGCACCGCGGGATCGCGCTTGAGAATGCAGCCGAGGTTCTTCCAGCTGACCAGGTCCGTCGACGAAGCCAGCCCCGTCTGGTAGCCCGTGCCGTCGAACGCGACGAACGTCATGTACCAGAGGCTCCGGTGGCGAAAGACAAAGGGGCAATCGACGGATTTCTCATCGAACGCGCCAGGCGTGTTGGATGGCCCAAGCACCAGCCGGTTCAGCTTGAACGGTGTCTCAAGCGACCGCGGAGCGGCGCTGCGGGCGAATGCGTTCGAAGCCGCGGCCATCGACGACAGTGCGACAAAGCCGCGGCGGCTGAGCGAGTGGGCCATGCGCACCATTCTGCGCCCGCCGCCTCCGCCACTGCAAAAAGAAGGGCCGCGGTGCGCATTGGCACCACGGCCTTCCTTAGAGCAGCACCATCCCCGGGAAAACGAGAACAGTACGAAGTACTTACTTCTTGACCGCGGCAGCCTTGACCGGTGCGATCGCGTCCTTGGCGGCCTTGGCCACGCGGAACTTGACGACGGTCTTTGCCTTGATCTTGATGGCTTCGCCCGTCTGCGGATTGCGGCCGGTGCGTGCCTTGCGCTCTGCCTTGACCAGCTTGCCGAGGCCAGGAATGGTGAACTCGCCATTCTTCTTCGTTTCCTTCACGGCCGTCTGCGCCAACAGATCCAGAAAGCCTGCAACCTGCTTGGTGGGCAGTTCGGTCTGATCGGCCATGCTGCGGATGAGTGCGGTCTTGGTGAGTCCTTTTGCCATTGTGTGTTGCTCCTTTAGTCGTTCCCGAAACTTCTCGTGTTCAGTGCGGCGCGGCTGGGCAGCATGGTCCACGCGGTGTTCGCCTCACGGCTCATGCGAATCACCAGTGTTTATGCGGGTTCCCGCAACCGTTCCGCATATCACGATGGACTCTCCAGAGATGGTTGTCAATGCGGAAAAACATTCTTTCTGCCGTTTTTTGCGGTTTTTCCTGGGTTTTTTGTGGAAAGGTGCCGCTTGAGGTTCCGACGAGTCATTGCGACCGCCCGAGTGCGTAGAAATTACGCAGAAATCGCTTAAACAAAACAACGTCTGTCCACGTCTGTTAGCGGTAAGACCGGGCTGCTGAAAGGCTGGGCCTTCGAAGAGGAATCGACTCCAATGAACATAATGATGATCCGCAAGTACGCCACGCGCGCCGCCGCGCTGGTGATCTGTAGCGCCGCGCTCGCCGCACCGATGCATGCCCAGGGACGCGGCATGATGACACCAGAAGCGCGCGTTGAGGCGATCGACAAAGCCGTATCACTGACGCCGGACCAGAAGACGAAGATCACCGCCCTGTTGGCCGACGACCAGAAGAAGATGCAGGCTCTTCGCGACGCACAGGACCCCGACATGCGCAGCAAGATGATGGACATGCGCAAGGACGAAAACACCAAGATCAAGGCCATGCTGACCGACGATCAGAAGCCGAAGTACGACGAGTACGTCGCGTCCATGCCGCAGGGCCGCCCCGCGCCGCCGCCGCAGTAAGCAGCTCATTCCTTCAACGGTCTTGAAGTGGGTGCCCCATGTCTCGCGTCTGAGACATGGGGTTTTCTCTGCGTGATGCGGCCGTGTTCGGTAACACGCGGCTAAGCGGCCTTGCGTTTGCGGGTTGTGGCTATCCCGCGGCTAACGCCGCTTCGTGTTGACGATCGATCTCCACCCGAACGGCTGACGCCCCCCTAAAACAAACTCTTCCGCACCGGCTTGGATGCGTGCAACGGCGTGTTCAACAAGGCCACCAGCGGCGCGGCCGCGCGGAAGCGTTTCACGATCTCCGTCAACAGCTTCGGCGTGGTGGCTACCTCTGCAGGCAGGCGCGTCGACAGGGCCCACTGGCGGCAGAGGAGCAGTTCCGCCGCGGGGTCATCGGCTGCAAAGCCCTTGGGCATGCGCGTGAGCGGGTTGCTGTCGAGCTCGGGGAGTAGAGCACGCAGCTTCTTGTTTGCGAGCAGCGCGCGCATCTCCACGTGGTTCGTCTGCAGGAAGCGCCGGATGGCAAGCAGCTGCTCCGGTTGCGGCATGTAGACGCCGGCAGCGACAACTACCTCATCAGCTCCGATGTGCGCGTAGAAGCCGCCGCCGCTGGTCTTCGCGAGCGCAGCGGGCGACCACCACGCGCCCACGTGCGTCTTGTACGGCAGCTTGTTATTGCTGAAGCGCGTGTCGCGGTAGATGCGGAACATCGCTTTGCGCGCGGGTTTAACGCAGTCAGGAGCAAAGTCCGTCAGCGCCTCATTCACCTCGTCGATCAGCGCGAGCCATGGCAGTTGAACCTCCGCCTCGTAGATCGGTTTGCGATCGTTGAACCAGGTGCGGTCGTTGTGTTTCTTCAGGCCTTTGAGAAAGCGGATGGCTGCGGGGTTGAAGTGGGTTGGCATCGTCGTGTCTGACTTTAGATGAAGCCGGCGCGATAAGGCATTCGTCCCTTCAGCGGATGAAATCGTGCAGCTACCATCGGTGTACATGCGCAACCTCTTGTTTGCCGCTGCCACACTCGCGGGCGCCGTCGCTCTGCACGCTCAACAGGCTCCGCTGGAGCAGGTGGTCAAAACGGCTGCCGAGAAGTCATCGCTGGCGCTGCCCGGTCATGCGCCGTTCCATCTGCGGGCTTCGATCGCAGATGAGAAGGCCGGCGATCCGCAGTGGACGGCGTCCGTTGAGGAGTGGTGGCAGTCGCCGGCGGAGTACAAGCGGGAGTTCCACTCGGCACACTTTTCGCAGGTGCTGATCGTGCACGGCGCCAAGGTCGAGGAGCATGACGACGGCACCGTCTTTCCCGAACTGCTGCGCAACCTGAGCAGCGAGCTGACCGTGATCGTTCCACGGTATGACCAGCTCGCCGCGCTGCGCCAGGCGGTCGACCAGCCAGACGGCGGCACAGGACAGATCGTCGCGCGATGGGACATCATCGGCACGGACGGCACCGTCTCCAAGCCCATCAAGGCATCGGTCGCGGTATCGCGGCAGACCGGCCTGTTCACCTATGGCGGCGACCTGGACTGGGACGTCGCGCTGCATGACTTCGCTCCATTCGACGGCATGCAGATCGCGCGCAGGCTGACCGCGCAATCCGGCCGCGGGCCCACGCTGACCGCGCGCATCACGCTGCTGGAGGACCTCGGCACGCCCGATGCGACGCTCTTCCACATCGCAAAGCCGACTCCGTTCAAGCAGCAGCTGCGCGTGGTCGTTGTGCCCGAGTTGGAGATGCGCAAGCTGCTGGTCGCTTCGACGAAGCCACAGTGGCCCGAGGCGACGAAGCCCGGGGCCATCGTGATGCGCATCGTCGTCGATCGCGCCGGACAGGTGCGTTCGGTCGATGACTTCTACAGCGACGATCCGGCCGCGCAGCCTGCGGCAGAAGCCGCTGTGCTGCAGTGGCGATTTAAGCCGTACATGGACAAGGGCGCCCCGGTGCAGGTGATTTCGACGGTGACGCTGCCGCTGCAGTAGTTGTTGCTTACAGGAGTCATCCTGAGCGCAGCGAAGGATCCCTGCGACTGTTCGCGTTGGCGGGGTTGGTCCGGACCTTTCTGCCTGAAAGTTCCTGGAATGTTGTGGCACGACTAAACGAAGCTGGGATCCTTCGCTTCGCTCAGGATGACGAGCTGAGTAAGCGCCGAGGCACAGGCAAAGGACTATTCTTATTTGGCGCCGCAAGAGCGCTGTTTCACTCGGCCCGGAGGGGCTAACTCGATGGTCGGATCGCTTGGTCCAGTTGCAGGGATTGTCCTGCTGATTGTTGCAATCATCTTTCTCGTAACCCTGCTGAAAACCCTGTACACCGTTCGCACGTCGCAGGCAGGCGTGGTGGAGCGCTTCGGCAAGTTCAACCGCATTGTGCGGCCCGGCCTGCACCTGCTGATCCCGTTTGGCGAGCGCGTCTTCTTTGTCGATCTGCAGGTGCAGCAGGCGCAGTTCATCGTTGAGACGAAGACGCGCGACAACGTCTTTGTGCAGATCCCCGTCAGCGTGCAGTACCAGGTGCTTGACGACAAGATCTTCGACGCGTTCTATCGGTTATCGCGCCCGCAGAAGCAGATCGAGAGCTTCGTCTTCAACTCGATCCTGGGTCACGTGCCCAAGCTGACGCTCGACGAGACCTTCGAGCAGATGAGCGGCATCTCCATCGCGGTCAAGGTCGAGCTCGACGCGACCATGCGCGAGTTTGGCTTTAACATTCTGACCGCGCTGGTCACCGACATCATCCCTGACAGCAAGGTGAAGGCGGCGATGAACGACATCAACGCGGCGCAACGCTCTCAGGTCGCAGCCATGGCCAAGGGCGAGGCCGACAAAATCCTCAAGGTCAAGCAGGCTGAAGCCGAGGCCGAAAGCAAGGCGCTGCAGGGCAAGGGCATCGCGGCCGAGCGGCAGGCAATCATCGACGGCCTGCGTGCCAGCATCGAGCATTTTCGCGAGGCTGTGCCGGGAGCGACTGCCGAAGACGTGATGGCGCTGGTGCTGCTGACGCAGTACTTCGACACGCTGAAAGACATCGGCGTTCGCAGCGGCACGAACACCTTGTTTCTGCCGAACAACCCAGGCGCTGCAAATGATTTTCTGCAGCAGATCCTTGCGGGCCTGCGCGGCGGCACACATCGCGCAACCAAAGGCGAGGCCGGATTGCTTGATCCAGGTGCTAAATGATTCTTAGTCGATGGCTTTTATTGCTGACGATCTTAGTTGCCGGATTCGGCGGAACAGGTTCCGCACAGAGTAAGCCGTACACGCAGTTATATGTCTTTGGCGATAGTTACTCTGACTCCGGTGCGGGTTATGTCGATGGCAACGGTCCGACGGCGGTGGTGTATCTCGCGCAGCGGCTTGGTATTCCATTTACTTATTACGGCGATCCTAAGACGCGTGATGAGAAGGTGATCACCGAAGGCCTCAACTTTGCCGTAAGTGGTGCGAGGACCGGCGAAGGCGAAGGTAAAACATACCCACATGGCGAGTTACTCGGACGCGGCATGCGAAACCAGGTGAATGACTTTGCCGCGATGGTCAACGCAGGCACGATTCGCTTCGATCCTAAGTCGACGATGTTCTTTCTTGCCGGAGGCTTGAATGATCGCTCGTTGAAGGACGGAGAGACAGTTGCCAATCTGGAAGGCGACATCGAAGTACTGTATGCAGCAGGCGCGCGCCGCTTTGAAGTGGCCCTGCTGCCAACGACAGATTCCTTCGTTCGCGACAGCGGGAGAACGGTTCAATCCGCAGCTTGCACTTATTCCCGGAGAAATGCGGTCGAAACATCCTGACTTACAAATAACGAACAGTCATTGGGGCCTGTATCTCGACGAGGTGATTACTCATCCGGATAAGTATGGTTTGACCGATGTTACCTCGACGTGCGCGGGTCGCGTGCTGCATAACGAAGATCCCGCGCCGTGCGCCTCGCCGGAGACGCATTTCTTTTATCACGAGGGGCATCCGTCGACGGCGGCACATAAAGCGGTTGGAGATTTGTTGTATGACGAGGCTATGGGGCCTGCACAATGAGCATGTCTCGATGTGTAAATCGTTCAGCCGGGCAACACCTTAAAAAGGGTCTGCCCAGGTCTGAACGCGCCTGCTCACGCGCGCCGCTTTTACCCGAGGAACGCGGCGGTAATCGTGTCGACGCTCTGGTGCAGCATGGTGTCGTTGATGAAGAACGGGATGCTGCCATCCTTTGTAATGCGGGCGCGGATGTCGGCGGCCTGCAGGCGTGCGGGCAGGTTCTGCAGGCGGCCTTCGCTGGCCTGCAGGTAGACGATGTTGCTTTCGTTCGGAATGCGGCGAATGGTGTAGCCACCCGCAGCCTGCAGCTTCGCGAACACCTGTTCGGCGGCGGCGCGTGAGCGGGTCCAGCGGTCGGTGAAGCCGTCCAGCGCATCGAGCGCGGGCAGCGCCGCGACCCAGCCGTGATAGATCAGGCCGCCGAAGACGTGGCGCAGATCGCGTGCCTGCGCGATCTTGTCCTTCGGTCCGGCGAGCATCGCTCCAAAGGGTGCGTGCAGCGCCTTGTAGAGCGAGACGAACACCGTGTCGAACTGCGATGCGGTCTTCTTCATGTCAAAGCCGGGCGTGCCCGTCAGCATAAAGGCGCGCGCGCCATCCCAGTGCGTGCCAAAGCCGTGCTCCTTCGACAGGCCGCAGAGCTGCTGCATGGTGGCAAGCGGGACCGACTCGCCGTCGTGGCGGCGAACGGGACTTTCGATGGAGACGGCGCCGACCTTGAGCGGGTAGGCGCGGTGCTCGGCATCCAGCACCGCCGCGCGGATTTCGTCGATGGTTGGTGCCGCCTTGCCCGCCGCAATGGGCTGCATGGTGAGGCCGCTCATGATCGACGGCGCATCGCTCTCATCGGCATAGAGGTGGCTGTCCTGCTGCACAATCAGGTGCCTGTGTTCGCCGCACAGGATGCGCACAGCGAGGTTGTTCGCCAGCGTGCCGGTGGGCAGCATACAGCAGTCTTCCTTGCCCAGCATGGTGGCAAAGGCCTGCTCCAGTTCGGTGACCGCGCCGCCCTTCAGGTAGTTGTCCTCTTTGCCGGGATGGCGCGCCAGCGCGGCTTCCAGCGTGGCCAGCAGTGTCTCAGGAGCGACGGGCGCGGCATCGCTCGCCACGAACACGGTGCGCGGCGTGATGGGTGCGGCGGGCACGGCACCGGCCGCGGGTTGAGTCGCGGCTTGGGCGGTGGTCTTTGCGCTTGTCTGCGCGTAGGCCATGTGCGATTGCAGCAGGGCGACGGCGGCCATGCCAGCCGGTGCGGTCTGCAGAAAGCTGCGGCGGTTCATCACACTCGGGAACGAACTGGGCATGGCGAGTCTCCTGTTGCTGCGGTTGACGAGCAAGCAAAGCGCACAAAGGCCGTTGATACGGCAGGGAAAGTCAGCTGAAAGTTGCGGCTTGGCTCCAATGGTAATCGCAGAAGGCGGTGCGCGCCGCGCCGATTCGCACCCGGAGCGTTAGAGTCGAATCATGCCCAGCGCCGCAGCAGCTCCGGACCGCCTTTTCGAACTGAGCGATAGCACGCTGGTGCACGCGCCGATCGAACGCTGCTTCGCGCTGTCATGCTGCCTTGAGCTGGTACACGAAGAGCTGGGGATGGACGCGGTCAGCGGTCGCACGACGGGGTTCGTGGTTGGCGGCGACGTGGTTCGGTGGGAGGGCTGGCAGCTTGGCTTGCGCCACCACCACGTCTCGCTCATTTCGGCGTACACGCCGCCCACGTTCCTGCAGGACACCATGCTCGAAGGCCGCTTCCACTACTTCCAGCACGACCATCACCTGCGCGAGACGCCGGATGGAACGCTGCTGTCAGACGATCTTCGGTTTTCGCTGCCCTTCGGCGCGCTTGGCCGGGTGGTCGCGCAGGTGGTGATGGTCCCGCACATCCGCAAGCTGCTGAAGAGCCGGTTCGCGCGCATCAAGCGCATTGCCGAAAGCGATGATTGGCAGAAGTACCTCAAAGCCGAGTCCGTCACGGTATGACGCCTGTCGTTACCTCTGGTCTACTGCATGACTGACAGGAACCGGGCCCACGGCCCCACGTCGTCGCGATAGCGGCGCGCCATGACACGGTTGATCTGCACCAGATGCGCCAGGTCGTGCGCCGTCCACGTTGACAGCAGCTGCCGCAATGTCACGGCACCAAGTGCGGGATGCGTGCCCATCAGGTCCAGCTGATCCGGCTGGACATCGAGCGCGACGAGTTGTCTGAGATTTGCCTCGCGCAGTTCGCGGAACTGATCGAGCAAAGCGTTCAGCGGCGCGCCCGCACTCTCGCGGAACTGCGCCTCGCGGTCGAAGCTGTCAAACGGCCGCGAAGGGCCGTGGTCCAGGATGATCTTCAGGCGCGTCATCCAGTCACCCCTTTCGCCGTGGATCAGGTGGCCGGCGACATCGTATGCGCTCCATGTACCCTCGCCTTCGGTTGCAGCCGTCCACACCGCGGGCAGATCGCGAAGCTGCGCGTCCAGCACGGCGGGCGTGCGGGTGAGGATCGCGAGGCGTTCTTCAAGAAACGTGAGGCTCATGCTTCCATCATCGCGCCACTCGTGCGCACGCGCTACCGCATCGCCTGCATGCTGTAGCGGAAGAGCTGGTCGAAATCCGTGCGGATGGTGAGTTCCGTGGTCTCGTGTTTTGCGATGGCTGCTTCGATGGCTTTCTGCGCGGCTTCGCGTCGATAGCCGAGGTTGACCAGCGCTGACAGCACATCGTCTGCGACCGGCCCCGCGTGAAAGCTGCTGCCCGCTGCGGGTGTGTCGCCCTGCAGGTCGTCGAGCTTGTCTTTCAACTCCAGCACGACGCGCTCGGCGGTCTTTTTGCCAATGCCGGGGATGCGTGTGAGCTGGGCATGATCGCCGCCGCGAATGGACGCGACCAGCGACGCCGCGGGCAGCCCTGACAGCACGGTAATGCCCAGCTTGGGGCCGATGCCGCTCACCGTGATCAGCCGCTCGAACAGCCGCTTCTCGTCGCGGTTCAGAAAGCCGAACAGCGCAATAGCGTCTTCGCGCACCTGTGTGTTGATGAACAGCGATACCTCGGCACCCTCGGCCGGCAGAGCGGAAAAGGTCGGCACGCTGATGCTGACGTCGTATCCCACGCCACCGCAGTCAACAATGGCCTGTCCAGGGGTTTTACTCAGCAGGCGTCCGCGCAGGTGGGCAATCATTACCGTGATTGTAGTGACTGATCGGGCGTGAAGGAGGCAAACGTCGCTTGGAACTAAACTGTTACCCTCAGCAGCCAATTGGAGCGCATGTATCAGAACCTGATCGGCAGGGCCCGGCTTCCGGTACCTGTCTACACACCTCTTTGGGCCATTTCTTCAGCTTCCGTCCGCACCTCAGATTTGCTGTTCGCCGGCAGCTGAGCACTCGGACTGAGTGGATTGACGCCGCGCAGGGCTGGTTGCGCGCGTCCACTCGACATGAGTCGCTGCCCCAGGCGAATCATTGGCATCTCCAGCAGGTAGTAGCTCGCAATTGCGCACACGAAGATGCACGGCACTGCAAGCACCGGAGTTTGCAGACGGTGTATCGGGCCGCCGTAGACCAGGTTCTGCGTGAGAAAGAGCGATTGCCACAAGTACAGGCTGTAAGAGATTCGACCAACGAATCGCAGCGGCGCAAACTCCAGCGCACGTGTCAGCAACGACTCTGGGGCGAGGATCGTGCTCAGCAGTATCAGCGGGTTTACGACGGAGCGGATCGTAACAACCTGAAAGAAGTTGAGATACGTATTGTGCAGGTGCAATGGATGAAGGCCGAGTACAACAAAGCCTATTGGCACCACGTAGACAGGTCGCAGCCAGCGCCTGGCGCGTTGCCGGATATCCGGGGACGCCATAAGTGTGGCGTAAAGGGCCGGGACCAGCAGGCCGATGAGACAGAACTCTGTTCTCTCGTCGGAAGTTACCCACGGATAGAGGCTGGGAACGGCGAAGCTGGCTACATTTAGAACTACCAGGAAGAGACTTAGCCAAAGCAGGACTTGACGCCGCGCGGCTGGTAGGAACACCAGGATAGCGGGCAGCAGCAGGTAGAAATGTTCCTCAACGCTCAGAGACCAGTAGTGGCCCGTAAACCAGCTTGCCGCCGTAGGTGCGTGGAGCACACCCCAATAGTTCCGATAGAAGAAGAGTGATGCCACCCATGACGATTTGTCCAAAGGGATGATGCCCACATATGCCAGAACGGCGACCACGGCTAGATACGCTACGGCCGGCGGCAGGATGCGGAAGGCACGTCTGCCATAGAAGCGGCTCAAGGAAATCGCGCCGGTAGATGCTTCTTCTTGTAAGAGGCGTGAGCAGATAAGCAATCCGCTGATCGCAAAGAAGAGCCAGACCGCGGCATTTCCCCTGCCTTGCAGCGCGTGTAAGACCCTTCCGTGCAATGGCTGCGAATGGTCGAAGAGCACGAATGTAATTGCAATCGCACGCCACCCATCAAGGCTATGAAGGTAGTTTCTGCTGGAGGTTCTCGGTTCCATTTGTATCCTCCAGTCTTGAGCGGCGTGGTCTTGCAGATCCAGACACATGAGGGCCCTATGCTGCGGGGCTGCACGTCTCTTTCGAGTTCTTAGTTTGGAACGCGTAAAGTCTAACCGTAAAACAAACGTGCTTGCTACCGTCCACCCTGCATTCGGTGAAGCAACTGCTGAGTTGCAGAGTTCCGCTCGGCTTTGGGGGTGCGAAGGCAGGTGTCGCCCGAACTCCTTCAGCTTACTTCGTTACGGAGGCGTCTCATTTCACTCATCCGATCAGGACGGGTGCCAACTCCTGCCAAAACCAACTAACGATGATTTGGCAAAACGCAGCAGCCACAACGTCAAACAAGGAGTTCTGCTGATACCTGAGCACTCGCGTGGACATTTGTTTGCAGCTGATGTCGTACCCCACGCCACCGCAGAGCAATGGCCCGTCCAGGGGTTGTGCCTGACACACGTCCGCAGGCGGGCGATCATTTGAGAACGATTGTTTTGACTCGGACACCCGGCTGGCACATGTGCCAAGCGGCAGGGTATTCGCAGCTATCGGGCGAGGGTCGTCTGTTGAGTAGACCTTCAAAACCATCTTCAGCGCGAGAGCACGCCGGCACATGGAAATCGCGTGTCGAGGGCCACGTCACGGTCGCCTCAAGTTAAGCCATTCCCAGTTTCAGGCGCTTGGTGGTAGGCACCGCCCGATCGACCTGCGCCTCGATGACGTCACCTCGGTCCCGCCTTGGTACACGGCGATGCCGTCATCGTGCGTAATAGTCAGCACCGTGCCTCGTGAAGTACGAACCATAGTCAGCCACTGGAGCTGCCACTCGGGTGAGGAAATTGTCGCGGGACCGTTAAGACTTGTGGAGGGAGCAAGGCCAAAGTTAGCGACCTGTGTCCCGTTGTAAACGACAGTACCTGAGCCGTTGTAGCCGGTGATATTGGAGGTTTGCTGAAACCAAATGCGCTGTTGTTGCTTACCGGGCCCATTCATGGTGTTGTCAAAATTCAGCCATCAGGCACAAGCCGGTGAAGGGATTGGTGCTTGTGCGCTGCGCCTTCAGACACGGTTACGGCGTAGGTGGTGGCGCATGGGCATAAACCGGTCACGAGCAGAGCACCGGCAGCAAGGAAGGATCTCAGTTTCTGAATCTGGGAGTAGACCCTGGCAATGGAATGGGAGAAGAGTACAGCCGCATTATTCAATTGAGTAGACATCTTTGGTAATGAGGAGGGGTCAATAAGTAACTTACTTAGCCGGGGCTTACTTACAAAGACCGCTCTCAACCTGTAATTACGTGTTGCGTAGCGCTGGTGTCCTAATTTGGTGCAAAAGCTGCGAGTGACGAAAGCCGCTTTCAGCGCCGATGAGGCCACAAGCCATAAGTCAGAAAGCTTCCGCCGCTCTACTCGGCTGATGCCTGGCGCGCCACAAAGGCTAACAATCCGAGCATTGTTGTAAGCAAGGCTGCGTGCTCTTGTGTAACTACCGAGCACTCCTTTTGTTTGCAGTCACATGAGCCTTCCCGCCATAATCGCGCCATTTTCTGAACACATGGCCCGTGCGTGCGCCGCATCTGACCAATGATCGGAGCGGCGATGAAGCCTGTAATCCTCATCATCAATGACGACGTTCGCCTGTGAGACCAGGCGGTTGTTGCTTGAGCATTGTGGCGCGAAGGTTTATACGGCGTGCGGTCAGCCTGGAGACATTGAGGGCAAGCTTGCCGCCGCTCTCGATCTTGTGTTGATCGACAGCACGAACGTCGGGCTGCAGCGTGGTGAAGAGCTGTGCCACGTGGTGAAGTCGGTCGACCCGTCGCGGTGCGTCGCGATGCTGGCCACGCCGGACACGGGCGTCGGCGCCAATACCCGCGCGGACCACCTGATTCTGCGCACCGGGCCACGCCAGATGCTGGTGGAGATCAACGAGCTGCTTCACGATCGATTGAATGTAAATCTATGGGAGTCGAGCACCAGGCATGGAGATCAAAGTCCTTTGGTATGAGAGCCAGGGAGATCCCTCGGACGTAGCTGACTCGCCGTTGCTGCAGAACGAGGGACACGAACTGCAGTTGAGTCACTTTCGTTCCGCATCGGAACTTCGACCTGCCATTGAGGATGGAGGGTTTGGCTGCGCGGTCGTGGTGCACCATCCCGCAGACCCGGACTGGCGCAAGGTCGTCGACCTGGTTGGGACGAAGCTGAGCTCGATTCCGCTGGTGCTCTTTTTAGGTGAGGACACGTCGGAGCTGCGGCGCGACGCTCTGATGGCCGGTGCATGGCATGCCGTGCCCCGAAAACATGCGGACCTGTGCGTGCGGGCGCTGAAGCGTTCCCTGTTGCATGCGGCCGCGTCGCAGGAGTGCGCAGAGGTCCACAAGGCGCTGAAGAGCGCTGAGGCGGTTCTGCAGAAGAACCAGCGCAGCATGGCGCTTGGGCTGCTGCTTGGCTCCATCGCCCACGAGATCAACAACCCGCTTGAAGGCATCGGTAACCTGCTGTACCTGGCCAAGCGCGCCAAGACCGACCCTGAAACCGTTCAGACCTGCCTGGACATGTCAGAGGCCGAGCTGAATCGTGTGGGCGAAATTACGAAACAGGTGCTCAGCTTTCATCGCGAGGCGTCCACCCCGCAGGAGGTCAGCCTCGTGGACCTGCTGGACGGCAGCCTGACGCTATTCACGGCAAAGCTGCGGGAGCGGCAGATCACCGTCCATCGCCAGTACGACAGCGCCGGATGGATGTCCGCCTACCCCGGCGAGCTTCGCCAGGCGCTGGTGAACCTGATCTCAAACGCGGTGGACGCGATGGAGGTGGGCGGGCGGCTGACGCTGCGTGTGCGCGAACGCGGCGGCGACTCGCCCCACCTGTGCGCCACCATCGCCGACTCCGGGAAAGGCATGCCGCGCCAGCAACTGGATAAGCTTGGAGAACTCTTCCTGACCACCAAGGGCGAGGGCGGCACGGGCATCGGCCTGTGGGTCACGCGCCGCATCGTCGACAAGCACCACGGCGGTCTAAGGGCATACAGCTCGCAGACGCCGGGACGCTCAGGAACGGCGTTCCTGCTTTGCTTTCCTCCGCCGCACGCGCGGCTGACCGGCAACACGAGGCGTCGCAGCGATCCATCGATCTCGAGGATGAAGAACCCTGGCGACGGCGAAGGCAAGGTTGCGGACAAGCGCCGGTTCGCCTGATGCGCAGCAAGCGCAGTCAGGCACGCGAGAAAGGCACCAGCCTTCCTGGATTAACTTGCTGACGCTTAGACCTTGTGGTCACGGACTCCATCTCCCAGGAGTTCTTCACGCGCTTATGCCTTCTCGCCGCGCCTGCCGCTCTATTAGATAGCGAACCCCGCGCCCTTTCGTGGACGACGAAAACGCCAAAGCCACGGACATTGCCGGGGCGGGAGTTTGGAGAAGAACGCGTCAGGCGAGACGGCGCTTCAGAATACCCGCGACACCGAGGGCTCCTGTCCTCAGCAGGGTGAGGCTTGAGGGCCCTCCCGGTCTTTTCTGAGGACGATTGCTATGCAACTGCGTATTCGTATTCAGGGCGCTGATGCGCAGGTTCTGTAGACGATGCAAATCTTAGGCGCTTATCGTCCGGCTACTTGAATTACAGAATAGTTATTAACCTGCTTAATCGAAACGTAACAGCGTATTCGCGTTATAGCCGCAAAGACTAACGAACGTCCTTAAAGTTTCAGCCTGTGAACACATCCGTCTACAGTGGCGGCTGCGATCATGGATGATCAATTTTGTAATCACAGCTAAGTCTTAGTCAGCATTTCGCAGCACCGCGAGCCACCTGCTGCCTATCCGGTCCTCTTTCACCGGCCGACCGGTCCACGCCCAAGAACGCTTTCAGTTTTTCTGAAGAGGTTTACCAATGCACGATATCGTCGACACCGCAGTAGCCGCTGGCTCTTTCAATACACTCGTTGCCGCAGTAACCGAAGCCGGGCTTGTCGAGACACTCAAGAGCGAAGGTCCGTTCACGGTATTCGCACCGACAGACGATGCCTTTGCCAAGCTGCCGGAAGGCACAGTCGCGGATCTGCTGAAGCCGGAAAACAAGGCAAAGCTTGCCGCCATCCTTACGTTTCATGTTGTCCCCGGCAAGGTGATGGCCGCAGACGTTGACGGCAAGAAGGTTTCGCCGGCATCGGTGCAGGGCGAGGCCCTACACGTCGATGGCACCCATGGCGTAACCGTGAACGGCGCGAAGGTCGTCACCGCTGATATCGCCTGCACCAATGGCGTTATCCACGTGATCGACACGGTGCTTTTGCCGACAGCATAACTGCAGCCCCAACCAGCCGTCTGACCTGGACGCCCGAGGAAGTTAGAGCGGGCGCCAGGTTAGACGCAAGTTCACCCCTTCAGCGAACAGCCGAAGAGTCTCTAAGCTGGGCGATCGCCAGCCTTTCGGCTGTCTGTGTGTGCGCGACTACTCGGTCGTATGAAGCCGCAAAGAAAATAGTTGCGGGCGACTTACATCCCAGGTACGCGTTTGACCTTTTGTGAGGCACAGGCGGGTCTCATGGACTGGCGGCATGGTGCCGTTGTCCAAGATGAGGAAACTCTCATGGAGCTCCAGGTCAAACCGTCCAACATCGGCAGCGATGTTCGCTGCGCGGTTTGCGGGCAGGGCTTTCTGCTGTTCAGCGACAGGCTGGCGCACCTGCACCACCACGCGGTCGTGATGCATGTGCAGCGCGCGCTACGACAACACCACGCGATCTGCGATGACTGCAGGGCGCACCCCGCCGAGGGCTTCTCGATGTTGCTGCTGCTGGAGCTGCTCTGTCCTGCAGCGGCTTAGCGCGCAGGCTACTCCGGTCAGGTTCGAGTGCTCGCTTACTCCGGCTTTTGTGCTCTAAGCAGAGCTTTCAGTTGTTCTGCCAGGTCGAACTCCTGCGGCACAAAGGCATAGAGCAGATCAGCGGGAAAGACATGCTCTTTCCCATCTTCAAAAAGGACGACAATGCCCTCGGACAAAGTATCGACGGCAGAGATTTTGTGCGCTGCTGCGGGCAGCGAATTCGGGTTATCCATGTTCGGGATTCTAAAAACGCCCCGTCTTGTGGTCTTCCATCGGTAGAACAGAGTCGGCAAAGGAACATAAAAACCAACTTTCACAAAACAACAAAGCCAAGGGCCCCTGCTCTGATGGCGCATCGACGCCGGAACTGCCGAGGAGATTGGGCGCTCAGAGAAGCAGATGGAACACCGCTCACCGGATTTTCACGAATCCTTCGACTTGGAACTATCATCCGAACTGCTGCACGACATTCTCAGCAGGAGTACTTCATGGCATCTCTTCTCAAGATCGACGTCAGCCCCCGCGGCGACGCCTCGTATTCGCGTCAGCTTGGCAGCACCTTCCTTCAGGCGTGGCAGGCGGCGAACCCCGGCGCGACCGTCACCACCCGTGACCTCGCCAAGAACCAGCCCACCTATGTCGACCTGCAATGGATCGCCGGTGCGTTCAGCCCGCCGGAGCAGCTGACAGACGAGCACAAGGCCGCGCTCAAGCTGTCAAACGAGATTGTCGCCGAGGCACAGGCCGCCGACGCCATCCTGATCACGACGCCGATCTACAACTTCCAGGTGCCGGCCGTGCTGAAGGCATGGATCGATCACCTGGTTCGCGTTGGCATTACGGTGAACTACACGGCGGAGGGTCCGGTCGGCCAGCTCAAGGGCAAGAAGGTGTACGTCATCGTGGCAGGCGCGGGTTCGTACGACAAGGGCACCCCGGCCGAGAGCTATGACCACCTGTCGCCGTATCTGAAGTTCATCTTCGGCTTTATCGGCCTGACGGATGTGCAGATCCTGGTTGCGGGCGGCGCGTCGGCCGTGCAGTACGGCAAGATCTCCGAGGCGGAGTGGAAGAAGCCGTACGAAGAGAAGGCTGCGGCGCTGGCGACGGCGTAAGCTGCACGTTTCACAGGACGGTACGAGGAAGGGTCTGGCTTCGGCCAGGCCCTTTCCCAGTTTGAAAGTGGACACGTGCGTCGGTGTCAGCGCTACACTTATCCCCGTGCCCTGGTTCAAGGAAGAAGCCCCTCACGTATCGGACGAGCAGATCAAGGCAGCCTGCGACCGGCTGCTTGCCGAGGCTCGTACGCGCATCAACAAAGACCTCAAGCGCGTTCTGCTGCTGCCGCCTGACCTGACGCGTGCGCACAGCGGCTCCGGCTGGATTACCGAGTACCTGTACAACGCGCTGCCGGATGCGTTTGTTGAGGTGATCCCGACGCTGGGCCAGCACGTGCCGCACACCGAGGCCGAGAACAAGTGGATGTTCGGCTCGATTCCGGAAGAGCGCATCTTTCCGCACGACTGGCGCAACGGCTGCACGCATGTCGGTACCATTCCCGCATCGCTCGTGAAGGAAACCACCGGCGGCGTTGCGGACTGGGACATTCCCGTCGATCTGAACAGCAAGCTGATGGACGAGCAGTGGGACCTGATCATCAACGTGGGCCACGTGGTGCCGCACGAGGTGCTGGGCTTCGCGAACCACAACAAGAACTACTACATCGGTCTGGGCGGCAAAGACACCATCTGCGCGTCGCACATTGCGGCGGCGGTGTATGGCATTGAGAACAACCTTGGCTGCCTTGTGACTCCGCTGCGCGCCTGCTACAACTGGTCGGAAGACGAGCACCTGAAGCACCTGCCTGACGTCTACCTGCAGATCGTCATGCAGCGCGACGAGCACAACAAGCTGGTGACCAGCGGCATCTACGTCGGCGATGATCTCGAGACGTATCTCGAGGCGGCGCGCGCCAGCAAGGCGCAGAACATCACGCTGTTTGACAAGCCGGTGAAGAAGGTTGTCGCGGTCATGCAGGCCGATGAGTTCCGCGCGACATGGGTGGCCAACAAGGCCGTCTACCGCACGCGCATGGCGATTGCCGACGGCGGCGAGCTGCTGATCCTGGCGCCCGGCGTCGAGCGCTTCGGCGAGCAGCCCGAGGTGGACGCGCTCATCCGCAAATACGGCTACAAGGGCACGCCGCGCACGCTCGCGCTGTACAAGACCGAGGCCGACATGCAGGAGATTCCGCATGGCGTCGCGCACCTGATCCACGGCTCAAGCGAAGACCGCTTCACCATCACCTACGCGCCGGGCCACCTCAGCAAGGAAGAGATCGAGCAGGTCGGTTACCAGTACGCCGACCTGGCGGAGATGATGAAGCGCTACGACCCTGCCGTGATGGACGAGGGCTGGAACACGATGCCGGACGGCGAGGTCGTCTTCTACATCTCGACGCCGTCTGCGGGGCTTTGGGCGACGAAGGAGAAGCTGGATAATCCTTCGCGTAAGGATTTGTCGCGGGAGCAGGTTCTGGCGGGGGATGTGGTTTAACTTCGTTCGTCGGCGAAGTTAGAGACAGGAGGAGCAATGCAACGCATCGACCATCTGCGCACTGCCCTCCAGAACGAGCTCCGGCGCTACGACCGCCTTGCCGTCGCGTACAGCGGTGGTGTCGATTCGGCCTACCTGGCGTGGGCAGCGCACGAGGTGCTGGGCGACCGCATGATCGCGGTGATCGCCGATTCACCCAGCCTGCCTCGCACGCATCTTGCGTTTGCGATGGAGTTCGCGCAACAGCACGGCATCCCGCTGCGAGTAGTCCAGACAGCCGAGATGGAGCGTGAGGAGTATCGCCGCAACGACGGCGGGCGCTGCTTCCATTGCAAGGACGAATTGTTCCTCACCATGGAAGGTGTGTTGCGCGAGCTGGGCATGACGACGATGGCGTATGGCCGCAATCGCGATGACAGTGGCGACTTTCGCCCCGGGCAGCGCGCGGCCGAGCAGCATCATGCGGTCGCTCCGCTGAACGATGCAGGGTTGGGCAAGGCGGAGATCCGCGCGCTTGCGCAGGCAGCAGGGTTGAGCGTGTGGGACAGGCCCGCATCGGCCTGCCTGTCGTCGCGCATCGAGTACGGTCGCGCCGTTACCCCGGAGGCGTTGCGTCAGGTGGAAGAGGCCGAAGAGGCCTTGCTCGCGCTTGGTTTCCGGCAGCTGCGTGTGCGGCACCACGGCGAGCTTGCTCGGGTCGAGATTGAACGCAGTGAGTTGGCGAAGGCACTTGATCTGACCATGCTGTCCCGCATCACGGCGTGCGTGAAAGCCGCGGGATTTACTTACGTCACGCTGGACACGGAAGGCTATCGCAGCGGCAGCATGAACGCGCTGCTGCCCGTTTCGGCGCTGCGTGCTGCGGGTGTGGTCGATCGTGCCTTTTAGATCGCGAACAGAGGCGGGCGCCCTATTCACGCGGGCTGTTGCGCGTGAGTGGGATTCAACGGTTGGGCAGCCCTGGAATCGCTCACATCGCGAAGCCCGCGATGCGCGGCGCACCTGCCTGGCCCGCGAGTCGAAGGAATGCCATGCAGCGTGATGCGTTGCTCGCATTGCTGGGCGAGCTGAAGGCCGGTACGCGCTCCGAGAGCGAAGTTGCCGACAAGCTGGCGAAGCTGCCGTTTGAGGATCTTGGGTTTGCGAAGGTGGATCATCATCGTTCGCTGCGCAGCGGCATGCCCGAGGTGGTGTTTGCGGCGGGCAAGACGCCGGATCAGACGGCGGCGATCCTCAGCCGTATTCACGCGAACGGCACGCCTGCGCTGGCCACCCGTGCCGATGCCGCGGCCTTTGCGGCGACGCAGGCTCTCGTTCCCGAGGCGAAGTTTCATGAGGTCGCCCGCTGCATCACGTGCGGAGACGGCGCTGCGCAAAGCGGCGGCCACGTTGCCGTGGTGTGTGCCGGGACCAGCGATCTTCCCGTCGCGGAAGAAGCGGCGCTGGCGGCCGAGTTCTTCGGAGCGAAGGTCACGCGGTTCACCGACGTTGGTGTCGCCGGGCTGCATCGTCTGCTGGCGCACCTGCCCGTCATTCGCGAGGCGGACGCAGTGGTGGTCTGCGCCGGCATGGAGGGCGCGCTGCCTTCGGTGGTTGGCGGCCTGGTGGCGGTGCCGGTGATCGCGGTGCCCACCAGTGTCGGTTACGGAGCGGCGTTCGGAGGCGTGACGGCGCTGCTGGGGATGCTGAACAGCTGTTCGCCCAACGTGACGGTGGTCAACATCGACAACGGGTTTGGTGCGGGATATGTGGCGACGCTGTACGCGACTCGCCCCGCACGATAGAAGTACAAACATCCTGTTCCCCTCAGCATTGGGCACCCGACTGTTTGAGAGCCACGCTGGTACGTGCGATACCGGGCGCGGTAAGGTAACTTCAAAGCTCTCCGCACCGAGGCCGACGCTCTGAACACATCCTCCACACGAAGCGCACGCAGCCTGCGCGGGCACCAGGCAGTGACGCTGTCGCTGCTGTTCCTGGCGGGGCTGGTCAACTTCTTCGATCGCTCGTCGCTGTCGGTTGCGAACACCACGGTGCGGGCCGAGCTGCATCTGTCCGCCACGCAGATGGGCTGGCTGCTGTCGGCGTTTTCGCTGGCGTACGGCATCTCGCAGCTGCCGTTGATCGGCCTGCTGGACCGGCTGACCACGCGATCGATCCTGAGCATGGGTCTGGGCATCTGGTCCAGCGCGCAGCTGCTTACCGGGCTGGTCAGCAGCTTTCCCATGTTCCTGGTTTTCCGCGTGCTGCTTGGCGTGGGCGAGGCACCGTTCTATCCCACCGCGGTGCGCAGCGTTGGCGAGTGGTTCAGCAGCCGCACGCGCGGCCGCGCGACCGCCATCATGAGCAGTTCGCAGACCTTTGGACTGGCCATCGCTCCGCCGGTGCTCACCGTGCTGATGATCCACACCGGCTGGCGAGCGATGTTCATGCTGCTGGGCGCGGTGGGGCTGCCGGTGGCGCTGCTTTGGTATGCCCTTCATCGCAGCCGCGGAACCACGGTGCACAGCGACGAAGAGGCCGGGCCGCGTGCGCAAGGCCTGCTGCACGTACTCGGCAAGCTGCTGCGCCAGCGGACGGCGTGGGGCATGATGCTTGGGTTTGGCGGTATCAACTACACGGCGTGGCTGTATATCTCGTGGCTGCCGGGCTACCTGCAGACCGAGCGCCACATGTCCCTGGCAAAGAGCGGCTGGCTGGCCGCGATCCCGTTTCTGGCGGGTGCGTGCGGCATGCTGTGCAGCGGCTTTTCGGTGGACTGGTTCGCGCGGCGCGGGGGCAGCCTGGCGACCGTGCACCGGGTGCAGCTGGTGGCCGGCATGATGCTTTCCGCCGGATGTACGCTGGTCGTCGCCCGCTGCCAGACGACGCAGCAGGCGGTTGAGGGCATCAGCCTGGCGTTCTTCTTTATCCAGTTCGCCGGCACGTCAGGGTGGGGGTATGTGCAGGCAGTCAGCCCGCGTGGCTACGTGGCGTCACTGGGAGCGCTGCAGAATTTTGCCAGCTTCCTCATCGCCTCGATCGCACCGGTGCTGACGGGAGCTATCGTCGATCGGACCCAGTCCTTTACGCTCGCGTTCACCGTGTGCGCCGGCGTCACGCTGCTTGGCGCGATCAGCTATGCAACGCTGGCGGCACCGAGCGGCATGCACCTGGAGTAAGGGTTCCGCATCCCGGCAGCTAAGCCGCTTCCCTAGCCTGCTCTGGTTTATCTCGGGCGGCTGCAGCCGCCAAGAGCAAACTCGAAGCTCGCCTTAGAGGCGAAAGCCTTCGGCTGGAGGGTCGTGGATGGCATGGCTTGAAGCCTTCGAGAGCGATCTCCAGCTTCCACCACATCAGCTGCAGCCTTTATGCCTCCAGCAACCCGGCGGTGAAAGCCGCTAGTCGGCCGCCACCCGGATGTCGAGCGGAACGCATCAGAAGGCCTGACGAGGTGTTTCCCGATGCATGCTGTGCGCTTGTACGAGTACGGTCCGCCGAAGAACCTGAAGTATGAAGAAGACGTTCCTGACCCGCAGATCGGCGCGGACGATGTGCTGGTGGCTGCGGCTGCTGCCAGCATCAATCCCGTCGATTGGAAGATGCGGTCGGGTGAGGCGAGCGGACGCTTTCCCGTGACGTTCCCCGGCATCCTTGGGCGCGATGTCAGCGGCCTGGTGCGGGCCGTTGGCGCTAACGTGCGCGGTGTGGCCGTGGGCGATCGCGTGATGGCGCTGACCACCGCCACCTATGCGGAGCTGGTCGTGGTCAGGGGCAACGAAGTCACGCACATCCCTGACGGCGTCGACATCGTTGATGCCTCGGCCATCCCGCTGATTTCTCTGACGGGAGACCAGCTGGTACGCGAGGCGTGCGGTCTGCAGAAGGGCCAGTCGGTGCTGGTGACGGGAGCTCTCGGCAGCGTGGGTCGCGCCGCGGTGCACACCGCAAAGAAGCTTGGTGCAACCGTCGTCGCCGGCGTTCGGGAGGCGCAGCTCGACGATGCAAAGTCGCTCGGGGTCGCTGCCGTCGCGCTCGATGACGAAGACGCGGTCAAGAACCTGGGCCGCTTTGACGCGATCGCCGATACGCTTGGCGGCAAGGTGACTACGCCGCTGCTGATCCACCTGAAGGAGGGCGGGGTCTGTGGAACAGTGGTCACGCCTCCGCCGGACCCGGCTCTGCACCCTGACATCCGGCTGGTCACGCACCGCGCGCATCCCGATCCGAGCAAGGTACGAGAGTTCGCCGACGACTTTCGCGATGGCAGCTTTCTGCTGCCGATCGTGCGCCGGTTCGAGCTGCGCCACGCCGCCGAAGCGCAGGCCTTCGCAGAAAAAGGCGGGGCGGGCGGCAAGGTGCTGTTGCTGATGTTGTAGAGATCCCGCGCCACGCGTCCCGCCGGGTGCACCCCCGTGCTGCCCGGCGGGGCTGTTGCAGGTCCTGTATGAGACTTCAGCAAGCATGATCCGCGAAACGGAGCGCTGCCTCACACCGCTTGTGTGACTGCCAGACAGCTTCGGATCCTCCCGAACCGGTTGCGAAGCCTTCGTGCGGAATACTTGCACTGAGACCGGTGCGATCGCGCTGAATTCTCTTAATTTCCTTTCGAATTTTCTTGCCGCGGTGCATGGGCGGGAACACAATTGGCCTGCAATGGAGAGGGCATCCCTCGCGCTCCACATGCAACCCCCAAAGCCAATCATCTCTGTGCGTCGGCCTTTGCTCAAGACCTCGGTTGACTTGAGGGATTCTCTGATCGGAAGAGGAACAACTATGGGACACTTCGCAGCAGGCGGTGCTCTGGCAGCGTGCCAGCACATGGGAACAACCAACAGGACGGATGTATTTTCGTTCGATGTCAACGGGCAATTGAATGTGTCGTGGGTGGTCGGTCAGGGGGCGTGGTTTGCGCCCATGCGGATCGGCCCGGTCGGCGTGGCAGCGCCAGGTTCGTTTGTCGCGGCCTCGCAGCAGTTTGGTACCAGCGTGCCGCAGACCGATGTTTTCTTTGTGGACAAGAATGGGCAGCTCAACGTGTTCTATTCGGACATGCAGGGCTCGTGGGCGGGTCCGGTGAAGATCGGCCCGGCAGGGTTGGCGCAGCCGGGATGCTACCTGGCGGTCTCGCAGCAGATCGGGCTGAACCAGACCGACGTCTTCCTGGTGGACAAGACGGGGCAGCTGAACGTGTTTTATGTCGTGGACGGTCTTGCGTGGGGCGGGCCGGTCAAGATCGGGCCAGCCGGGCATGCACCGTCAGGCGCGTTCGTCGCGGCATCGCAGCAGTTCGGAACGAACGTGGCCGGCAAACCTGTGAACCAGACCGATGTGTTCCTGCTCGACAACAACGGGCAGCTGAACGTCTTTTACGTGCTGCAGGGTGGCGCGTGGAGTGCGGGCGGCACCATCGGGCCTGCGGGTATGGCAGCGCCGGGCGGATACCTTGCTGCTTCTCAGCAGTTTGGCCTGCAGCAGACTGACGTCTTCCTGGTCGACAAGACGGGCCAGCTGAACGTCTTCTGGGTCTATGAGTCCGGGCCGTGGGCGGGACCGCTGAAGATCGGCCCTGCGGGGTATGCACCGGCGGGAGCGTACGTGGCGGCGTCGCAGCAGTTCGGGGCCAATGCGCAGGGCAAGCCGGTGAGCCAGACCGACGTGTTTCTCATCGACAACAGCGGTCAGCTGAGCGTGTTCTACACGGTAGGAGCCGGCGCATGGAGCCAGGGTGGAACGATCGGACCCGCGGGTATCGGCAAGCCGGGCGGCTATCTCGCGGCGACGCAGCAGTTCGGCATTCCGCAGACTGACGTTGTCTTCAACGATGTGAACGGCAGGCTCAATGTCTTCTGGGTGTACGAGTCCGGTCCGTGGGGTGGCCCCGAGGTGATGGCCGACCCCGTCGCTCCGCCCTCGCAGGGGCTGGGCAGCAATTACAACTACCTGTTCGACGCAGGCGGTGCGGCACTGACCAATGTGGCGGTCGAGATCGACATCCTGCAGGACATCACGGGGTCCGACGGCTTCGGCTTCCAGGTCAACGCCTACTCGGCGGCCAAAGATACGGATGCGGCACAGCAGTACCTGCTGACGCTGAACCCGAGCAGCTCGCCGGCGACGATCTACTGCATGGTCGACAACTGGTATGCGAATGGCAAGCAGGTGATCAACTCCGGCACGGTCAAGGTAGCCACGCTGCCAAGCCACACGCTGCCTGCCGGGTACAAGCTGACCATCAAGCTCAACTACGACTCGAACAATAACGTCACGGGCGCAACCTACAACGTCTACGACAACACCGGCAAAAACATCGGGTCGCAGACACAGACGCTGACCAGCCTGAAGGACGAGTCTGGCAAGCAGGTCACGTCGGCGGAACTGGCGCCCATCGTGGCCTTCCAGATGGATTTCGTCGACTGGCTGAACGGCAACAACACGGTGCTGAGCAGCGGCGCAGGCACGATCCTCTACAGTGCGTCGCAGGCGTTAACGCCGGCGGCGGCTCCTCCCTCGTACGTCGACTGGAACTACATCACCCTTGAAACGGCAAACAGCTTGTACAGCTACCTGCCGTCTACCTCGGCGACCACGTTCCAGCAAGGCTTCCAGGCGAACACTTCTGGAGCGGCACAGGTTGCGACGGCGCACTTCGAGCGCGATGAGCTGCAGCGCAAGGTCGTGCGTCACGTCACCAGCGCCCTACCGCAGCCTGTTCCCGAGCCAGTAGGGGCCTGAGTAACAGCACAACCGTCGAAGGCCGCCTGGAGCGTATCTGCCTCAGGCGGCCTTCGCGATTTGGATCCCCGCACTCGATGATCTTCAGTCGCGAACAGACCGCTCTTTTCGAAAACGCGACCTTGCAGGCACATCGGTGCATAGGTGACGACAACGGCTTTTATGAGGACTGATGTACTTACGTTTGCTAGGCTGGACACCGGTGGGCGCTTGTCTCGAGGTGATGATGCGATGGGGTCGAAAGTGATGTGGCTCGCCGCAATTGTGCTGGTCCTCGTGGGCGCGTTCCTGGGATATGTCGTCCATACCGCCTCCAAGTACAGGAAGCTAGTCCGTGTGGCTCAGGTCGAAAGGTTAGCAATCGAAAGAGCGGTACCTCGGGAAGCAGTTCCGGATCGGCGAGGGATGGGCGCTAAGAGCGACTTTATCTCACAGACATTCATTCCCAGCGAAGGCCATAGGAATGAGCAAGTGAGAATGGCTCGCACACTGGTTGTATTGGGGTCGGACCCGGCTGAGGCGGCTAAACGCGTCGGAATTTCCCCTGGAGACCTTCTCCGTTAAGGACCTCGAGACTTACCGACCGTGTGTCCCTCATACGTTGGTTTATCGTCAGCCGTTTAGCTGTTCCCGCAAGCCGGGGTGAAAGGAACCAGGCGACGTCGCTGAATCGTTGACTGGCCGCAACGATCGCATGGCGGACGCGTGCAGATGGCTCGAGGTTCTCGGAACACGCCGGACACACAGCTGATTGCAACAAAGCGATTCGGACTTCAGACGATCAGCCCTTTAGCCAGTCCGCAAATCGAAACCACACTGCGGACTGCGCCAGCGGAAACCGAAACGCAAACACGAAGAGGATCAACAACACCGAAGCCCAGGTAGCCACCACCACCCGGCGCAGCGAAGCAAGGTCATAGGCAATCGGTGCCAGCAGGAAAAACAATCCAGTGGCAAGCCGGGCTCCAGGGTGATGTGCGTAAGGTACGCGTCCCAATGCAGCATCCAACATCATCACTGTTGCAAACAGGATGTACCGCTTGTGAAGGACAGGCTTGAACCGGTACACGTACGCGCACACGACAAGCACCGTAAACACAAAGATGTCGCCTAGCGGAAGCACCATAAAGGTCCGAGGATCAATCGGTGGCACCGTCGCGCCGCGCCGCATCGCCGCGATGCCGGCCCACGTACCCAATACGACCATCACGGATGCCAGGCCAAATCCACCAATCCCCAGCGTTTTGTGCCATCGGACACGCTTCGCTGAGATCAGCGCGCTCTGCACCACAAGCAACACGAGCCACAGTGTGAACACGAGGCCATGCACATGCACAAGCGTGCTGGGCAGGGACGCCTTCACCATCCCCGCACCGTAGTAGGTCGGCCAAAATCCAACCACAGCCGTCACGGACGCGAACACGATCATGAGTGAGAAGAAGACTCGATCCCACAGGCGGTTCGGAGGAGCATCCCGGCGCAAACGCGCCTTCACCAAAACAGCAGTACCCATAGTGATCCCTGGCATATTGAGAATGGAGGTAATGCGTGATGGCAGCATTATCCGCCAGAGCCGGCGATATGACGAGACAATTTCGAAGCATGCTCTTGGCGCAATTGAGACTGCAAAGGCCGTCGGCACGCGCACGGAACCAGCACGAAGCCCGGGCCGTAAGCGGGGACACGTTCCAGACGAGCCTGCCGACGTGCGGAATGGTTCTCATGGTTTTGCTGCGCGTAGCGCCGAGGGTGTGAGCGGCGCAGGATGTTTACCCTGCGCCGGATCAGAGGCGATAGAGCCTATCGCAGGACGAAGGCGTAGAGTGTGTCCCCGGCCGCGGCGGCGATGTACTGCTGCCCGTCAAGGGAGAAGGTGATGGGCCCGTTGCTGACCGCATTGCCCAGGCCGGCATGCCACAGGATAGCGCCGGTAGCGGCGTTGAATGCGATCAGGTTTGAAATGGTGTCCCCGGTGAACAGCACACCGCCCGCGGTCGTAAGGATGCCAGATCGAGCGCTGCCGGTGGGCCAGACGTGCTCCCACCGCAGCTTGCCGGTGCTGTAATCAAGCGCGCGGAGGGCAAAACGCGAGTAGCCTCCGCGATCGTTGCCGGCCCAGCCTTCCGGCTTCTTGTTGTTGTCGAAGACGTAGTAGACGCTGTACGCATCCGAGGCCTGCACGTAGAAGAGACCGGTCCGCGGATCGAACGACGGCGGAAACCAGTTGGCCGCGCCGCCCTGGTTCGGGGACACCAGCGAGCCGTTCGGTTTCGGCATCTTGTCCGGGTCGGGGATGGGCTGGCCCTTGCTGTTAAGGCCCGTCGTCCAGCTCTGCTGTGCGAACGGCTGGCTGACCAGCGCCTTGCCGTTGGTGCGATCCAGCAGGAAGAACCATCCGTTGCGGCTGGCCTGCGCCAGCAGCTTGCGCTTCTGCCCGTTGACCACGCCGTCGATCAGCACCGGCGTCTGCACGGCGTCCCAGTCGTGCGTGTCGTGAGGGTTGGGCTGGAAGTACCAGACCAGCTTGCCCGTGTCGGGGTTCAGCGCGCAGATGGTTCCTGTATACAGGTTGTCGCCGGGGCGTGCCGCGCCGTTGATGACGGGCTGCGCGTTGCCGGTGCCGAAGTAGTACAGGTTCAGCTCGGGGTCATAGGTGCCGGGCACCCAGGTCATACCGCCGCCGTGCATCATGGCTTCGTCATTGGGCCAGCTTTTGGCCTCAGGATCCCCCGGGTTCGGGTGCGTGTACCAGCGCCACTGCAGGGTTCCCGTATCCGGATCGTGCGCTTCGACGTATCCCGGCACGTCAAAGTCGTCACCGGAGATGCCGACCATCACGTGGTTCTTGATGATGGTCGGGGGCACGCTGCCAAAGTTGAAGTTCGCACGGTTTGTGCCTGGTTCGCCGATCTCGCTATGCCATTTCTCTTTGCCGTTGGCGATGTCGAGCGCGACGAGAAAGCAGTCGTTGGTTTCGAAGTAAAGTGTGTTGCCCCGGATGGCTGCGCCACGGTTGCCGATGGCCTCGCCGCCCTGGCTCTGCCAGTCGTACTGCCACAGTTTCACGCCGGTGCGCGCATCCACCGCCCAGGCGTGGCTGGGCACGGTGAAGTACAGAACGCCGTCGACCTCAAGCGGCGTGGACGAGATGCGGCGGCCGCCGCCCGTCGTCTCGGCGACGCGAAAGGTCCATGCCAGCTCAAGCTGCTTTACGGTGCTGGTATTGATGCTGGACAGCGGGCTGTAGCGGCGGCCGGTCAGGTCTCCGTTGTAGGTTGGCCAAGCACCGTTGGTCAGGCTGGGCACACCGGCGTCGTTCTTAGGACCGACCTGCCGTGCAGGTGTGCGTACCTCCGACGAATCGCGCTTCGTGGTGTCGTGCGGATTGTTGGCGTTCACAGGCGTCTGCGCTACAAGCGGCAGACAGAGCAGAAGCTTGGTTGCAGTGCGGAGCGACGTCGGGAAGCGGGTCATTTCAGAGTATCCAGGTAAGCGGTCAGGTTGTGAATGTCGGTGTCGGTGTACTTCTTCAGCAACGCGTTGTGCGCTGCGAACGGATCCGTGATCGTTACGACCGTACCCGGTGTGCGGCTGAACGTCCGGGAGACTCCGTCTGCGCCGCGCACGGTCACATTGAAGTCATCCAGCCGAACCACGTCTCCGCTGTAGGTCTTGCCGTCGCGCAGCTTCACCGAAACAATCAGTTTCGACGCGCCGCGAAGCCCGCTGCCAGGAAAGAGAAACTTCTGCTGCAGCGCCGCAGGCGTGTACTTTGTCCCAACCCCAGCCAGGTTCCCGGTGGACGAGTGGCACTTGTTGCAGCCGCCCGCACCGTTGAAATAAGCCTCGCCCGCTCTTGCATCACCACTCAGCAGGCCGGTTGGCTGGTCGTTGTAGCCGCTTCGCAGAATCTTGTTGATGTTCTGCGTGAAGAACTGTGACAGGTCGGCGTTCTCCTTGTCACTGAACTTGAAGTCGTGCTGCGGAAGCGTGCGCCACAGCGCGTTGAAGTCCTTGCCGTGCAGCATCTCGCGGCGGTCGCGCAGGATGGCCTCAGAGCGGATCATGTCCGGCCCCGACGGTGTACCGCGCGCATCGTCGCCGTGGCAGCGGGCGCAATTGTTTGCGTAGAGTTTCGCTCCGCGCTCGGCCGACGCGGGATCCACCACGGCACGGGGAAACTGCCCCCACGCAACAGCGCCGAGCGCCATGGCCAGACATGTAACCAACTGCAGATTCCTGCTCACAGAGCCACTCCTTCTCACAGCGTTGAAACAAGCGGAATGCCGCGTGCCGGCGAGGCCGCGTTGCACGCGCACACCAGTACATCCGGCACAACTTCAAGTACCAAGCGACAGGGCAAGCAGCGAATGAAGGTTAAGTGAGGAGCTCGATGAGGCTCCACGCGCGAGTCCAGGCCCGATCGCGAGCGCCTGGCGATTACCTTCAAACCAGACCAGGAACACGGACTCTTCGTGGCCTGACAGGCGCTGCTGGTTGATCCAGTGATAGTAGGCTGCCATGTCCGCGTCGATCAGCGAACCGAGTGGATCGAGCTCCACGGAAGCCCCCTGGTTTGACAGCAGCTCGTTCATCGGCCGCTGGCGCTGCCTGGGGGCGTATCGCACCAGCAGGGTGACGGGCGCGGCGCGACTCAGCGCCTCCCGCGTCGCCCACTGGACAAAGCTAGTGCTGAAGATCTGCGTGCCGGAACCGTCGGTCAGCAACTTCATCTGAAAACGATCCAGGACGCGATCGCCGTTGAACCCGAGTTGTTCCGGCGCCAGGTGCGCGAGGTAGTTTCGCAGGCTTTCCGGACCGGTGCCGGGCTTGCTTACTTCGCGCTGGATCTTGTCGAGTAGCGCGGTGCGCGCCGGCTGCAGAGCAGCATACGAGACACATGTAAGCGCAGGGTGGATGGCGGCGGACCTGTCGCCGTCGACATACCAGTGATCGTAAGGTGCGGGATAACGTTCAGCCCGCGCCTTCGTGGCCGTCAACAGCGCTTCCCACCCGGACTCAGGCTGGATATTGCTGAAGTACGTGCCGAGGGGCCGCAGCCGGGCAAACAGAACACCGGAGTAAGCGGGTACTCCGGCACCGATCACGGCGATGCCCAACCTGGGCACGGCCGGCTTCTTTGCCGGAACAGCGGCCTGCAACCGGTTCCCATAATTGATGGCCGCCTGTTGGAAGGCGCTCATCTGGTGAGTGCTCCACAGGAAAGCGGAGAACGCCTCGGTAAAAGCCAGCGGCTGATTGATCCAGTCCAGCCTTGTCTGCTCTTCGGCTATCTGGAGCCGTGCAAATTCGTTGAATAGCTGATCGAGCTGCGCGGCTGAAAGGCTGGAAAGGTATCCCAGCTCGTTGTCGAGGGCAGCGCGTTCCGCGGGGAACTTGTGGTCATACTCGATGAGCTCCTGCAGCAGGCTGGGCAGAAAGCCGAGCGGCATACGACGAAAGAGCTCCAGGTGCGACACCGCGATGGTCCGCGCTTCTGGAGGGTACTGCCGGAACTGGTCGGAAACGAGTGCGATTGGGAGCATGGCCTAGAGCAGCTCCCGCAGCGGCGATCCCCGCGAGCGGCGCGCAGAGAAGCCCATGATGGTGCCCAGCGTGGGGACCAGGTCGATCGGTTCCACCACACGGTCGTACACGACGCCCTCGCGCACACCCGCCCCAAGGGCCATCATCCATGTGGTGCGGGACGCCGCGTCGCCCGTCCTGTGATGCTGGAAGCCGTTGCCACCCGCGACGAAGTCCCCATCGCGGCCAAAGTCCGGAAGGACGAACATCGTGGTGTTTCCCGCGTACTCCGGATCGTTTTGAACTGCACGCCAAAGGTCAGCACACAGCCGGTCGGTGCGCTGGATCGCGTCGACATACAGGGAGTAGGCGCCGGTATGCGCGATATCGATATCGTGCATGGTGAGCCAGATGAAGCTGGGCGACTGCTGCCGCATCAACTGCTTCACCACGTAAACCGAAAGCTCGTCAGGGCTTGAGAGTGTTCTCGCATGCGACATGAAGTCAGCCATCGACAACCTGAGGACACCTTCAATCTGCTGTAACTCAGCATCCCCTGTGCCAAGGATCGGGGTAAACAGCGGGCTTTCGTAGTTGTCGCGCAGCAGGTGATTGAGGTCGCCCGCTTTGCCGAGGGTCGCCGCCTGCAGCAGATGCTTCGGCAGGATGACACCTGCTCCCAGCCCCTGGCCGTACGATCGATCATTGCTCTCGCCGATGCGGTTGAACCCGTTACTCGGAGCTACGACCCATGTGCTGGAAACGGGTCGTGCGAGATCTCTTCGGAAGTATTCGAAGGCCGTCGGATGCGCAGGGGGAACGACCGAGAAGTTGTTGAGCGTCTCGTAGACGCCGGTGACCAGGCTGGCAGTGGCAACGTAGTGCCCAAGGATGCCCTGGTTGGTCATGTGCGTGAAGAAGCTGGATTGCGGTGCCAGTTCGCGCAGCAGGTGAGGGATATTAGCCTGACCTTCGGGCGCAAAGGTCTCCTGGTCCCGGGCACCGCCGCCAAATGTCACGACGATGACCTTGCGCTTCTTGCGTATGGCCTGGCCATGCAGAAAAGGGCTGCCGCCGGCCAGCGCCGAGCCTAGCGCCATTCCAGATACATCGCGAAGAAACTCACGCCTGCTGGTGCTCAAGACGCGTGGGTCGCCTGGGTCAAACCGAGAGTGACCGTGCATGCGCATGTTCTTCACGAAGGTTATACAGGCGGACGACACAAACAGTGAAGCCCAGTGCCGAAGGATTGGCGGTCGGCCAATCGCGAAGCACTGGGCTGCTGATTAGTAGTACAGCTTGAGCGCGAACTGGATCTGACGCGGATCGTTAGGTGCGTCGCGCGTGGAGCCGATCTGCCCAAAGGCTGCCGTGTTATTGAAGTTGAGCGAGTTGCCGATGGCAACCACACCATTGCCGCCAAAGCCGGGTGCGTTGAAGTTGGGATGGTTCAGGATGTTGAAGAACTCCGACCGGAACTGCATCGAGGTCCGCTCGTTGAACTTGAAGTTCTTGAACAGAGAGAGGTCGAAGCGCTTGAAGGGTGGCCCGTAGGTCGTTGACGGTCCACCGCCGAGTGCCTGGTAACCGGTAAGTGGTGTGCAGCCGTTCGGAGTGGTCAGCGGACCATTGAAGCCGTACTGGCATGGCTGCTGGAAGGCAGCCGGATTGTTCAGCCAGTACAGGGCCGAGGTGTTCCCGCTGGCTACGCGGTGAATGCCGAGCTTGGGATCCTGACCGGGCACGCGGAACGAGTTGCAGTTGGTGCCCGCTGTGACTGCGGTCGGGCAAGAGATTGACAACGGCTGCCCATTCTGCAGCGTTACGATGTACTGCACGCTCCAGTCGCCAAAGGCTGTGTTGGCGTATTTGCCGGACTTGCCCATGAAGTACTTACCCCTGCCTACCGGCAGCTCGTATCCACCGCTGGCATGCAGCACGTTGCGGATGTCGAACGCGGCCAATCCCCAGTCAATCCGCGTTCCGAAGCCGGGAACATACGGTGCGCGGAAGCCGTTCGTGCTGCCTCCGTTCAGAAGGTCGCCGGAGTTGGTCATGGTCTTTGAGTACGTGTAGGCGATGAGATACGAAAGACCGTGGCTCAGCCTCTGCTCCAGCTTGGTCTGCAGTCCGTTGTAGACGCTGGCGCCCAGCGTCTGCTGGTAGCTGCCACCAGTCGCGAAGTCAGGAAACGGCACGTAGTTGTGGTTCGTGGGCGTATCCGGCAGGTTCACATTACGCACCAGGGCGGTACCCTGCGGGATCAGTTGCGACACACGGTTATCGCCGATGCTGGCCTGCAGATGGCTGGCGTGGGTGAGGACGTAAGCCGCTGTGAAAGACATGTTGTTGGTCAGCGCGTACTGCAGGCTGAGGTTGGTGCTGATGGTGTTTGGCGTCTTGAAGTTGAACTGCAGCCCGGACAGCCCGATGCCCTTCGCATTTACCGCGAGTGGCGTAAAGGATGCGCAGGAAAGGCCCGACTCGATGGTTGCACTGCCGCCCGGCCCGGCGGTGCCGCAGGTTGCATATGGATTCGCGCCGGTGCCGAAGGAGGCGGAGTCGGAGCCGTTGTTTGTGAAGGTGTACGAGTACGAGAACGGGTAGTTCCGTCCTATGTTGGGACCGTACCCGGCATTCTCAAACGCGTTGAAGAACAACCCGATGCCGGAACGAATGACAAACTTCGGTGTTGCCTGGAAGGCGAAGCCGAAGCGCGGGGCGAAATTTGATTTCTGCGTCTGCAGCACACCCTTGCCATACTGATCGGTCTGGTCAAGCGCGATGCCATCCTTTGCCAGCAGGTCGGCGAAGCCGAATCCATTCAGCGACGGGTTGTTTGCGGTCGAGGAGAGCTGCCGCGGCGCCTTGCCACTGGCTGGAATGATGAAGGTTGGAACGCCATTCGGCGGACCGCCCTGCACGAAGTTTGCCTGGCCACCGTTGGCCTCTGCAATCGGTGTGAAGTAGTCCCAGCGCAGGCCGACGTTCAGGGTCAGCGCGGGTGTGAGCTTGATGTCGTCCTGCAGGTACGCAGCGTAGTAGCCGCGCACATCATAAGTCTTGCTGATGGCTGAGGCTTGTACCTGGTTGGCGCCGCCGACGTAGCCTACGCCGCCCGGAACCGTTGCAGCCTCAGGCGTCAGCAGGAATGCTGCGCGACCGGTGAGATCGCCAGCCTGGTTGGGCACACCAGTAAAGTTACCCGTCCAGCTGAACTCACCCTTGCCGAACGGCGGCTGCAGCGTGTTGAAGTGGACGTCCTGGTACTCGAAACCAGCCTTGAAGCTGTTCTTGCCGTAGGTCTTGGTGAAGTCATCCACAAACTGCAGGGTCTGGCTGATCTCGTCTGACGGCAGGTAGTCGCCGGTGCCGAGGTCCGTGAGGCCGGAGATGATGATTTCCGGCAGGCCTCCGTTCAGATTGCCTTGCGGTATGCCTTGAATACCGTATTGCGCAGGGATGCCGCTGACGCTGCTGTTGGGGCCGGAGCGCGTGGTGTGCAGATGGTTGAAGCCGATGCGCGCCACATTGATTGTGCTTGGCGTAAAGACGTGCGTGTAAGCCAGAACCGCCTGCTCTGACGTGGCGGTCTGGATACCCTGCTGAAATGCGCCGCCATCCGCGACACCGCCGAAGATACTTGGAATAAATTGTGGATCGTCCACGTAGCTGAAACGGCCGAAGATCTGGTCCTTGTCCTCTGGGTTGTAATCCAGCCGCACGTCAAACGCATTGCGGTGTTCATAGAGCCTGGGGCTGTCCACGTAGTTATTGGAGTAAGCCGAAGAAGTAGGCGCCGGATACAGGTTCAGCAATTTGACCGCGTTTGGGTCGAGGCGGTTCGCCGGCAGCTGGTTCAGGTTGCAACCGGCCAGCGTGAAGGTTGTCGTATTCGGAGCGCAGGTGCCGAAGGGATCACGAACGTTGACGGCGACGGAGGAGGTGTTCATCAATCCGGAGACCGGATCCACTGCCCCAGCGGCGACCGTACGTGTTGTTGCCGGATCCATGATGGTACCGAAAGGGATGCTGCGCTTGAGCGCATCCGTCCGACTCGCACCTGACTGAGAGGTGATCACATCCGACAGATTTGTGTAGCCGCTGTTCCGTTCCAGCGCAGTAGGCACCGAGCCCGGTAGCACCGTACCCTGTACCCGGCGGAAGCCTTCGTAATCTCCAAAGAAGAAGGCCTTGTTCTTGACAATGGGACCGCCCGCGGAGGCGCCGAACTGGTTCTGGCGAAGCCTGCCCTTGGGTCGGTTGTTGTTGTTCTCAAACCAGTCTGCAGCATCCAGCTTGTCGTTGCGAAAGAACTCCCAGATGGTGCCGTGCAGCGCATTCGTGCCGGACTTGATGGTCGCGTTCAGCACGGCACCGGCGGAGCGGCCGAGCTCGGCGCTGAAGTCTGCCGTCTGCACCTTGAACTCCTGGATAGCGTCGACCGGAGGCAGGATGACGAAGTTGGTGCCGTTCAGGAAGTCTGCCGCGTTGGAGTTGTTATCGATGCCGTCCAGCAGGTAGTTGTTCTGCGCCGGCTGCAGGCCGTTCGCAGTAAATGCGCCGGAGTTCGCGTTGCCGCGCGTGTCCGCCTGTGAACTGTTTACGCCTGCGCTCAACTGGGCAAGGAAGGTGAAGTTACGGCCGTTCAGCGGCAGGTTGTTTACCGTGCGCTGATCGATAGTCTGTCCCACGGACGACTCATCAGACTGCAGTTGCGGTGGAGCGGTCGTGACGGTAACTGTTTCTGAGGCTGAACCGGTCTTCAACGAGATGTTTGCCTTCAGGTCCTGACCCACTGTGACGGTCAGGTTCTGCTGCGTGGTCGCAGAGAAGCCGGGTGCGCTCACGGTCACGGTGTAATGCCCGATACGCACCGGCGAAAAGGTGTAGATGCCACTGTCGCCGGTCTTTGTCTCCAGGCTAATGCCCTGATCGGTGTTCAGAAGCTTGACTACGGCGTTGGGAACCACAGCGCCGGTTGAGTCCTGCACCACGCCGGTAATGGAACCCTGGTCAACCTGCGCATGCGCTGATACCCCCGCAAGCATAACTATGCCTGCGACAGGCGCGGCTAAATGAAACCGGCGAACATCCATGAGAGATCTGCGCACTAAAGCCATCCGAAAAGCCCCCTTAGAGCCAAGTGGAACGAGTTACTTATTAACGACGAGATGATGTGCGGACTTTGAAGCGCCCCATACTAGGAGTCGCGTCCTCGGCATGTCAATCATTTAGTTGGGATCATTCCTGGCGTGTCCATGCGATACAGAAAGGGGCCCCGTGCTGCATCATCGAGGCGTCTTTGTGCTACGTTGCTGGAAGGCATCGCGCCCCTTCGCTGAAGTTGTTGCAGATTGATATGGCACCACTACCGAGCGGTTTTCCGCACTTGAGCCGAAGGCGTCTCCTGCAGGGACTTGGCCTGGCCCCACTCCTTCTGCGTGCGTCTCCGCTGATCGGTGAGTTGGCTTCTCCATCGGCGGCGACGCCGGTGGTTGCGCCTGAGCTCCTTGCCGATCTGCGCTTTCAGCCCAGCTATCCTGCCAGGTCGCCGCTGGAAGATGTACTTCGACACCTTCGTCCCGGGTCAGACGAGTTTGTTACAGAGGGCTACGCCCACGAGATCGGGCTCGTCCTCGACCGCTGGAGGACATACCTGCAAGAGGGCAACTTCAGCCGTCTTCAGGACTCGTTCGAACCTTCGTTGGTAGCGTCATCCTTTGTGCCTGTCCGCGAGACAAAGCTGCGCTCCGGTGGCGGAGTAACTACCACCACACGGGAGTTCAGCGCGTCGCTGACACGCTCTGGAGAACGCCTGCTGCAAGAACTCGGACGATGGTTGCCGGCAGGCGTGCGCGTTCTGACAGCGGAGCTGGAGATAACATCCGTCGATGTAATCCACAGCGAGCCCCTCGCCGTGCGAACGACTGTCCGTTACAGCCTGGTCACATCATCCTCGTCCGACGAGAGGGAGCAGAGGGTTGGATTGTGGCAGATGGACTGGAATCGCTCTGAAGCAAAAGAGGGCCCAAGTAGGTGGAAGCTGCAACGTTGGCAGGCCACATCTGAAAAACGCGCTGCAATGCAGGGGCCTGCGTTCGTTGATGTTACTCAAGCTTCGCTTGGTGACATCTCGTCTTACAGGGAACAGCTGCTGAAAGGTTCGGACGAATGGCGCACACAACTGGATGGCGCGAGCGGTATTGATGTCTACGGCAACAACGGCGTCGCGACAGGTGATTATGACGGCGATGGCTTCGATGACCTCTATATCTGCCAGCCTGCAGGCCTGCCGAACCGGCTGTATCGCAATCGCGGCGATGGCACCTTTGAGGATGTGACGGAGAAGGCCGGGGTAGGCGTGCTGGATAACACAGCCTGTGCTCTCTTCGCGGACTTTCGCAATAACGGCCGGCAAGACCTGCTTGTGGTCTGCGGTACCGGGCCGCTGCTGTTTCTGAATCAAGGCGACGGAACGTTCGAACGCAAGCATGATGCGTTCCTCTTTGCGCATCCGCCTGAGGGTACGTTCACCCATGCCGCACTTGCCGATTACGATGGCGACGGCCGGCTCGACATTTACTTCTGTCTCTACAGCTATTACCTGGGGCTGGACCAGTACCACTACCCCGTGCCTTACTTTGACGCGCGGAATGGGCCACCAAATTTTCTGTTCCACAACGAAGGCAACGCGACCTTCGCCGACCGTACGGAAGCGTCCGGCCTGAAGGCGGAAAACGATCGCTACAGTTTCGCTTGCGCATGGGGACAGTCCGGGACAACGGGAGCCCCTGACCTCTACGTCGTCAATGATTTTGGCCGCAACAATCTCTACCGGAACAAGGGCGACGGAACCTTCCAGGCCGTGTCGACGAAAGCTCACGTGGAGGATGTGGGCGCGGGTATGAGCGCAGCCTGGGCAGACTACAACAACGATGGCCGTCCCGACCTGTACGTCGCGAACATGTGGTCAGCGGCGGGCCTGCGCGTCTCGCAGCAGAAGCTGTTTCATGCGAACAGTCCAGAGCCGGTCCGTGAGCTCTATCGCCGGCATGCCGGTGGCAACGCGCTCTATCGAGCCAACGGTGATGGCACGTTTGGAAATGTCGCCGCAAAGGCTGATGTTGAGGTGGGGCGCTGGGCCTGGTGTTCCGACTTCCTCGACTTCGACCACGATGGCTTTCAGGACATCTATGTGACGAACGGCTACATCACTGCTCCGGCCCAGACGCGCGCGATGGCAAGCGGAGCTGCCAACAACGTGGATGAGCAGAATGCAGAGTCCGGCGATCTTGGCAGTTTCTTCTGGCGCCAGGTGGTTGGGAAATCGTCTGATGACGCAACGCCGTCGCTGGCGTACGAACACGGCTGGAATGCGCTGAATGAACTGATTCGTACAGACAACTCCTGGAGCGGCAAGGAACGCAACGTTCTGCTCGCGAACAACCGCGATGGGACGTTTTCAGAAATCTCCGGCGCCGCGGGTTTGGACTTTCTCGAGGATGGCAGGTCATTCGCGCTGGCGGACCTGGACCATGACGGCCGTTTTGAGATCGTCCTCAAGAACCGCAATGCTCCGCAGGTCCGCATCGTTCACAACGTCATGCGCGACATCGGGGATTCGATCATTGTGCGGCTGAGGGGGACCAGGAGCAACCGGGATGCGATTGGCACGGCCGTGACTCTTGAAGCCGGTGAACTGCGCCAGACCCGATACTTGCAGTCCGGCTCGGGGTTCCTCGCGGGGCATAGCAAGGAGCTGCTCTTCGGCCTGGGTAAGACGCAGGCGCCCGTCCGTGCAACGGTGCGCTGGCCAAGCGGTTTAACGCAGCAGTTCGAAAATCTATCCGCAAACCACCGCATTCAGCTGGTTGAAGGATCTGCATCGGTCGACGCGAAACCCTTCGGCAAACCTGCCGCCCAGCGTGCCAACTCCGCTGGAACGCGAGAAGATCCGCTCCCTCAAGCGCGCGCTGTGCATACCTGGCTGCTTGATCCTCTCAAGGCACCCGGAATCAGCCTGCCTGATCTTCATGGGGGAATGCAGACGCTCTTACCAGTGCCCGGCCGGGCAAAGCTGCTTCACTTCTGGTCAGTAGAGTCAACGGCGTGCGCCGAGCAGTTGCAGCGTTTCCAAAGAGGCTATGCTGCCATGCGAGCGCAGGGAATCGCGCTGCTTGCTGTGACCATCGACCGGGGCGAAAGTGCTCAAAGAGCGCGCACCTACGCAGCCGAACAGAGATTCGACTTCCCGGTGCTCGTCAGCACGGAAGAGACCTCCGGAATCTACAACATCATCTTTCGATACCTGTATGACCGGCGGCGGAACCTGCCGCTGCCGGGTTCGTTTCTTCTCGATCGCGACGGCATGATCGTCAAGGTGTACCAGGGGCCAGTTACGGTTGAGCAGGTGCTCGCAGATCAGCGCTCGATCCCATCTACGCGTGCAGAGCGCATCGCGAAGGCATTACCGTTTCCGGGAGTGCTGCATGAGGCGAAGTTCGCGCGAAATGATTTCACCTATGGCGTCGCCATGTTCCAGCACGGGTATCTCGACCAGGCCGCCGAATCGTTCCAACAGGTGATTGCTGCGCGGCCTGATGACGCGGAGGGCTACTACAACCTGGGGACGCTGAACCTCCGGCGCAACCGCCTGGACGAGGCCAGGCAATATCTGGACCAGACGCTCAAGCTCAAGCCCAACTACCCTGAGGCCTGGAATAACCTTGGTATGCTCGCGGGCCAGCAGGGGCGGATGGATGAGGCCGTTGACAACTTTCGCAAGTCGCTGTCGCTCAGACCGGGCTACGCGACACCGCTGCTAAACCTTGGAAACGTCTATCGCCGCCAGCGAGCCTACAGCGAAGCGCAGGATTGCCTGAAGCAGGCGCTTGCGCTGCAGCCGGACGACCCCGAAACGAACTACAGCCTGGGCATGCTGTACGCCCAGCAGAACCAGTTGCAGGCAGCCGCTGGGTATCTGCGTGCAGCGCTCTCTCTGCGCCCTGACTACCCTGAGGCGCTGAACAATCTAGGCGTGCTCGCCGTCCGTGAAAAGAACTACGAAGAAGCCGAGAAGCAGTTCCAGACATGTGTCCGGCTGGTGCCGGATTTCGAAGAGTCATATATCAACCTGGCGAGGCTTTACATGTTGCAGAACCAGAGGGCGCGGGCCCGTGAAGCCTTGCAGTCGCTGCTGCGTGTAAAGCCGGCAAGCACGGCCGCGAAGCAGGGTCTTGCGGCGCTCGATGCGGCGCCATAACCGTGTCCCTGTCAGCCTTGCCGCGCCTATAATTTCCGCTCATGCATCTTCCCAGGCGACGCTTTCTTGGATCAACGGCGTTTGTGCTCGGCAATGCCCTTACGGAAGCGTTGGCAACGCCGCTTTGGAAGTGGACCGATCCGTCACTGCTGCAGGCGGCGAAAGGCGGTGGGCCGGGAGCGATCACACGCGGTACCGGTACGTCTTCGGTGCAGTTCATCGACGTTGGCCGCCAGGCGGGCCTGACCGCTCCGAATGTCTGGGGTGGTGTCGATCACAAGCGTTCCATTATCGAGGCGAAGGGCAGCGGCCTTGCGTTCTATGACTACGACCACGATGGCTGGCTCGACATCTACTTGACCAATGGGGACCGGCTTGGCACGGAGTGGCCCAAGGGCAAAGCCCCCGTTGCACATCTCTATAGAAACAACCGGGACGGCACCTTCACCGATGTGACGGAACGCTCAGGCCTGGGTGTCACCGGCTGGCAGACCGGCGTCTGTGTCGGAGATTACGACAATGATGGATGGGACGATCTCTTCTGCTGCTTCTGGGGACATAACATCCTTTTCCGAAATCACGGGAACGGCACGTTTACCGATGTGACCAAGCAGGCCGGCCTGTATCGAGATGAAGTGCGCTGGGGAGCGGGTTGTACCTTCCTGGATTATGACCGGGACGGCTTTCTGGACTTGTTTGTCTGTAATTACTTGAAGTTAGACCCGAAGAATAATCCCTCGATCGATAGCACGCATTTCTGCCAGTGGAAGGGTGTTCCAGTACTGTGCGGGCCGCGTGGTCTGCCCCCTGATACTAACCTTCTCTTTCATAACAATGGCGACGGCACATTTACAGATGTTTCAGCCTCATCCGGGATATTGAAACTCGGACCAAGATATTCCATTACCGCAGTCTCGTATGACTTCGATAACGACGGGTGGCCCGACATCTATGTTGCGGTCGATTCGCAGGCGAGCATGCTCCTGAAGAATAATCATGACGGCACGTTCTCTGACACAGCCGTGGAAGCGGGCTGCGCCTACAGTGAAGGAGGCCATGAGCAGGCGGGGATGGGTGTGGCAGTCGGAGACTATGACTGTGACGGCTGGTTGGATATATTCAAGACAAATTTTGCCGACGATATCTCAAACCTCTATCACGCGAACGGAGACGGTACTTACACCGATGTAAGCGAAACGGCCGCCATGGCTGCGAGTAACCAGTACGTGGGGTGGGGTTGCGGATTTATTGACTACGACAATGATGGCTGGCTCGACCTGGTGCAGGTGAACGGGCATGTCTATCCTGAAATCGATCGATTCCACTTCAGCCAGTCATTCAAGAATCCTCGCCTTGTGTATCGCAACCTGGGCGACGGCACGTTCAAAGATGTATCCGCCAGCATGGGGCCGGGTATCTCCGAGCGATTTTCAAGCCGGGGTGCGGCGTTTGGCGATTACATCAACGACGGAGGCATGAGCGCGCTGGTGCTGAACATGAACGAGCCGCCATCGTTGCTGCAAAACGTGAGCAGCCTGCGCGGCAACTGGATCAAGATCAAGCTGATCGGCACTAAATGCAATCGCACCGCGATCGGCGCGCGGGTAAAGGTCACCAACGGCAAGCACGTTCAAATGGACGAGGTGCACAGCGGCACGAGTGTGATGTCGCAGAGTGATCTGCGGCTCCACTTCGGGCTTGGTGCTGCGGGTGTCGCTGATGTCGTTGAGGTGAAATGGCCCACCACTCAGCACGTGGAGCGGTTTACCGCGGTCAAGGCGAACCAGATCCTCACGATCCGGGAAGGCGCCGGCATCGTGCAGCCTGGAACGCGTCAGAAAGATCCACGCCAGCGAATCGCCTACTGATTGCCGCGATGCACTTCCGACGTGTTTGTCTCAATCGTGAACTGCTTCACATCGCGTCTCTGCTGCTCGACTGTCGCTGCGTTCTCCGCATCGATGGTGTCGTGCAACTTGTATTCGACCTTTGCCTGTTCTGCATCGCCGACGCGGTCATAGGCGACTCCGAGCCGGAAATGCGCTTCGCCGCTGCGCGGATCGATCTGTAGAGCCGTCCGATAGGCAGCGATGGCACCTGGGTAGTCCTTGCGTGCTGCAGAGAGGATGCCGAGCTGCAGATAGCAGTCGTTGCATTGCGGGTTGAGGGCAACGGCATGCAACAGCAATGACTGTGCCCGGCCGGTTGAAACGGCATCCCTGCGTCTCTTCAGCAAGAGCATGGCAGACAGGTAGTTTGCCTCCGGATCATCCGGGCGAAGCGTAAGAAATCGTTCGAGCTTTTCAGCGACACAATCGATATCCGTTGGAGAGGCCTGGGCGATCTTTCCCGCGAACAGGTACGGCTCGCGGGCTGCGGGATCGAGATCAGAGGCTGCGCAGATCCTCGCCGCTGCTTCGTCGTAGCGCGCGCCCGCGAAGAGTGCTGCTCCCCAGGCCGTCTGCATGCGCACGGAACCCGGATAGGCCTTGGCACCTTTTGCGAAGACCTCGGCGGCCTGCCAGATGGCGCGATGAGCCAGCAACTCGGTTCCCCATGCGAAGTAGTTCTCCTCGGCCGGGTTGAGCAGCGTGGCGCGCTCATCATGCTGCACCGCTGCCAGTGGATTGCCGAGCTTTTCCTGGATCTCTCCTGCCAGCAGGTGGTACTTGCTTTCATCCTTGGCGGCGAGCGCCCGGTTGATGTGACGATCAGCCGCTTGCACGTCACCCATGCCCACGCTGACCAGGGCGAGGTTGTACTCATCTTCGGGCTGACCGCCGCCCAGTCGGGCAGCGGCCTGGAGAGGCGTAGCCGCTTGCGCAAATCGGGATTGGCGCAGGTAAAACAATCCAAGATCCCGGTTTGCCGTGTAGCTGTCAGGAGCAGCGGAAAGCGCGGCGCTCAAGCGCCTCTCTTCTGCCTCCGCAGCGGCGGCATCGAGTGACGCTGTGCCTGCGTTCTTCGCATGGAGCGCGAGAGCCTCCCGGTTGAGCTCTTCACTTGTGCGCAGCGTGGCATCGGAACCATGCCCGCCCACCGCGGTCCAATCCGTGACACCGGCCACAACGAAGTTCGGCGTGTCGACGAAGCTCATGCCATCGTTCGGGGCAGCGGATGTCCCGCCTGCGGAGTTCAAGACGATCCTGATGTCGTGCCGGGAGTCGTTCTCCACGAGAACGGCAGACCGCGCGCTTTCGCTGCCGTTGATGGTGGCATGAACCTTATAGCTGCCCGGCTGGATGGATTGCATGACGAAGTGGCCGGATCCATCTGTCCGGGTTTCGATCGGCTTTGCTCCATTGGGAGACTCTGCAACTACCTGCGCCGCGGCGATCGGTTTGCCGGACGCATCCACGACGCTTCCCGAGAGTGTTGTAGCCGCCGGAGTTGCGCGGGTGGACTGTGCCAGTGCCAGGGCAGCCCGGGGACATGCAGGAGAGAGCAGTCCAGCCAGCAGGACGCCGGTGCACGAACGAACGAGCGTACGACGACGCGGCAACACGTGGAGCATGATCTGCATGGTAGCGGCCTTTGCATGCAGATGGTAAGCCCGGCGACGTCGCACTGACACGAACGGCATTGTTGCAAGCTTAAGGGACACGCTGCAACACAACAGCGGTGCTGTCGTAATCGCCCGCCAGTTCAAGTGTGACGCCCTGGCCCATCAACACGGCTCCCGAGACAACGGCTTCACCCCGATATTTCACAGCGTCGAGCGGTGTTACACGGTAGCTTGCACGCGCGTCCAGACCGCGGAAGTGGATTGAGGACTGGGGCAAACCGTAGTGCTGTGAGTGCAGGTAGGCGAACAGCACTGCCTGCGCGCCGTCCTGTGACACATACTCGACCTGCGAATCTTCGTTGCCGACGGGGCTTTTCAAGCGGAAAAGATTGCCGTGCTGCACCGTTGTCCGCACGAACTTGTAAAACGCAATCAGCCGCGTAGCCGAGTCTGTCTCGGCCTGCGACCACTTCGTCAGGTTGCTGCCAACTCCGAGGGCTCCCTGCATCGCGGTAAGAAAGCGGAACTGTAATGGGATGGAACGCCGGTCAAGGTAGTTGGGCACGTCCGTGACCCATGCAGCCATGGTCTCAGGGCTGTAGGCATGGCTGTAGCCGTCCTGGATGACGAGGCGATCAAGCGCATCCGTGTTGTCAGACGGCCAGGACTCGTCGGTATAGCGGAAGATGCCGAGGTCGACACGGCCGCCTCCGCCGGAGCAGGATTCGATTTCGAGCCGCGGATGCTTTGCCCGAAGCCTGGCAAGGATCTCGTAAAGGTGGTTTACATACGTGACGTAGATTTCCTTCTGCTCAGACAGGTCGTTGGCCTCGCGGCTGTTGCTTGCCTGCTGCCATCCCGGCTCTGACCAGTTGCGGTTGTAATCCCACTTGAGAAACGCGATGTCGTTCTCTGAAACCAGCTTGTCGAGGAAGTTGAAGATGTACTCTGCGACCTCGGGCCTGGCGAGGTTCAGGACCAGTTGGTTGCGTGCCTCAGTGCGTTGCCGGTCAGGGAAGTGCATGGCCCAATCAGGATGCGCCCGGTAAAGATCGCTGTCGGGATTCACCATTTCCGGCTCGACCCATAGGCCGAAATCCATGCCGAGCGAATGCACATGATCGATCAGCGGCTTCAGGCCATTTGGGAACTTGGTTTTGTTCACGTACCAGTCGCCCAAGCCGGCGTGATCGTCCTTGCGTTGACCGAACCAGCCGTCGTCGACCACGAACCGCTCCACGCCGATCTTTGCGGCGGTATCGGCCAGGGCGATCTGTCCTGCTTCGGTCACGTTAAATCCTGTTGCCTCCCACGAGTTGTAGATCACGGGGCGAGGCCTGGGATCGGGATGCGTCGGTAGGACCTCGGCAAGCTGAAAGCGATGGAGGATGCGTGATGCCTCGCCCTGGCCGTGTGCGGTATAGCCTGCGTAGAGTTTCGGGGTTTCCAGCGTCTGACCAGCCTTCAGCTCGTAGCCGAAGTCGAACGGGTTGTAGCCGGCGGTGACCCGCACATGATGCATTGCGGTCTGTTCCACGTTCATGCGCCAGCTGCCGCTCCACGCCAGTTCGCCGAACCACACGGGACCGCTGTCCTCGGTGGTCTGGCCTTCCGTGCCGATGGCAAACCACGGGTTGGCCTGGTGCCCCGTGCTTCCGCGCCGGCTCTCCAGCACCTGCGATCCCATCTCCAGCGGAGCAGTATGCAGCTGCCACTCGGCGGCCCACTGCCCCGTCAACCAGCTCAGCGAGTAGGCCGGGCCTGCCGGCAGGTTCAGCACGGCGGATGCTGCCTGCTCAATCTGTACAGGGCGTTTTCCGACGTTCTCGATGCGTGACCAGCGCGCCAGAACTCCGTTGGCGTATGGCTGGTAGAAGAGGTGCACGCGCACTGGCTGCGCGCTGTCGTGCAGAACAATCTCAAGGGTAGAGCCGCTCACTGAGGCACTCTCAAACAGGAGCATCAGGGTGCGATCGTCGTTGGGCGAATCGACCTTCAAGGCAGGCTCGGTAAACAGGCCCGCGCCCCATGCCGGGTATTCCAGTGCCGTGGTGTTTACCGGAGAATCAAAGGATGCGCGCTCCCTGGCAGCATGCGCCGGCGGCAACAGGGTGCCCGTGGGCAGGGACGGTCCCCAGTAGAGTGTCTGCAGCATCTTCGCGTCGCTGACGCCGACGACGTAGGTGGTTTCGCCCGCATCGATGTACCACTGCTGGCGATCGGGCACCGCACGTACCGCCTGGGCCGTGGCGTGGGTGACGGCAAGCAGAAGTGCTGCTACAGCAAAGTCATGGAGGCGGAGCCGCATATCACAAATCCTTGCGCCGACGACCTGAACTGCTCATCGCGACCAGCCCAACGTACCACTTTCGAGAGTTATTTACGCCTGCATCGCGCCCGAACTCTTCCTTGTCCGGTCTGCGTCTCCCGCAGCTTTTGCGCGCCGCAGCCGCGTTGATCTTGTGAATGGCGCCACCAGACGCATAGGATGTTCGCTGCCTATGCCATCCGTCCCTGTATGCGTTTGAACAGCGAATGCGGTTCGCTCCAGCAGACCGGTCGACCCCGGGCACAGAAAAGGAACCGGTCCCATGGAACGTGTAACCCGCCGTACAGTTCTGCAGACCAGCCTGGCCGCAGCCGCGTTTGTAACGACGCCATCGTTCTCGCCAGCGCAGAAGGAGGCTGGCAGCAAGGAGGCTGTTCCCAGCCGCAGGGGCAAAATCAACCAGTCCGTCTGTAGATGGTGTTATCCCAAGCTCAGCCTCGACGAGCTCTGCATGTATGGCGCGCACATCGGCCTGAAGGGGGTTGACCTGCTGCCGGCCAACGACTTCGCCACTCCCAGAAAGTACGGCCTGATCTGCACCATGGGATCGGTCGGTGCGGGAACGATCAAGGACGGCCTGAATAACACCGCCCACCACGCAGCGATCGAGGCGGCCCTGAGGGAAAACATCCCCCATGCAGTGGAAGCCGGCGTACCGAACCTGATCACCTTCTCCGGTAACCGCAACGGCATGTCCGATGAAGAAGGCGCGAAGAACACCATCATCGGCCTGAATCGCGTCAAGCGGATGATGGAAGACGCCAACGTCACTCTCTGCCTCGAACTGCTGAACAGCAAGGTCAACCACAAGGACTATATGGCTGACCATACGGATTGGGGAGTAGAGGTCATGAAAGAAGTCAACTCCCCGCACGTCAAACTGCTCTACGACATCTACCACATGCAGATCATGGAAGGGGACCTGATTGCCACCATCCAGAAGAACATCCAGTGGATTGCACACTTTCACACGGGTGGTGTGCCAGGACGCAACGATCTGAATGACACGCAGGAAGTGCAATGGGACGGCGTGATGCGTGGCATTGCAGCCACAGGCTTCAGCGGGTTTGTCGCACATGAGTTCCTGCCGCTCGGCGATCCGCAGGCAGCGTTGCTGCAGGCCGTGAATCGTTGCGACGTGTAGTTTGCCAGGGTGCGCCCCGCATGAGCGGCGGTCCTATCGAGGAGTAGAACCTGCATTGTCGCGATGTTCCCTGTTAGCTGACTCCGACAGCAAAACGGCGTTGTCGGCAATTGATGCCGCTAATAGGACATGTGCCGTCGTGGGGGATCCGTTGGGCAAGCTGGCTACTCCTAGTAGACTCTTCTATCGAAGTCCACATCGCCCGAAGCGGTGCTAGGGATTGGGAAGCTGTGACGAATGCATCAGGCAGCGCAACAGGGAAAGACAAGGCGACGTCTAGGCGCGCGTTTGTGTGGACTGCTATCGCGTTGCTCTCCGTGCCGACCTTAGCTCAAAACGTCTTGAGACTGAGTGACCCTCACGAGTTCGAGGTGGTGTCGATCAAGCCAGGCGATCCGTCCGAAACCGGCTTTCTGATGAACATCACTGCTGCGGGAACAGATATCGTCAACCGGCCGGTATCCGCGCTGATCCTGCAAGCTTATGGACTCGTCAGCAACTCACAAGCCGAGGGTTTGCCTTCATGGGCAACAGAAAAGCGGTTCGATATTAAGGCTCAACCAGATGAGGCCTATCGACTGGAGCTCGCCAAACTTGACCCTCTGCTTCGCTGGACACGTCTGGCTCAGATGAATCAGCGCCTCTTGCAAGACCGCTTCGGCTTCCGTGCTCATATTGAAGTTCGGCATCGTAAGCAGCTGCAGTTGATCCGTGCTGATCCCGACAAGACCCCCGAGCGACTGAAGCCATCTAATGACGGCTCAGTTCCCGTCCTATCCGCTGTTCCCGGCAGGTATACGGCTCACGCGCTCGACCTCGACACGCTTTGTGAAGCGCTATCCAAAATTCCTGAACTAGATCAGCCGCTTGTGAATGCTACCGGCATTAAGGGTCGCTTCGACTTCCAACTTCGCTGGACTCCAGCAGACCGTCGCGTTGCAGACGACGGACCCGATGCGGACCCGCCATTGAGCAAAGCGCTTCAGGAGCAACTGGGGCTTACCCTCGTTCGTCGGGTCGGTGACAGCGAGGTACTCGTTGTAGACCATCTCTCGTACCCGGAAGTGAATTAGATGGCAGTTAGAGCACAATCGGCGAGGCTTTCAACCTAGTGAACGAGCTTTTTTGAGCGAAGTTCGTGGGAAACGTGTTATCGCCAACTTCGGGCCGCTGGACGGTCGAAAACGCCATGATTGCCGAAAACCCGACTTTCGAGGAACTTCACTTGTGACGGTCAAGCTGCGATGGTTCGCATGAGCCCTTCGGAAAGGGTTATTGCCCCTTCTCTCCGTAATTGAGAGCATTAGCAGGATGAGGCGACGCTACATTCCTCTACCTGACACCTGTCTGAAGATCGCTAGTATTTCTTTGCTGATTGCGCCAGCCGTCTTCTTTTCCGCCGATCGGTGGATCTGGTCGGTTCCGCATCAACATCGATTGCAAGTCTTCTGGGCTGGATGGTGGATTGCAGAACTTGCGGCGCTAACCTCAGTCCTCGTTGCTGGAGGGATCAGGGGCTTGCCAAGGTTGAGCATTGCCGCGCTCGGATGTTTTGAGATGTGGCTCATCTACCGCTGGTTCAACATCGCATAAGCGGTCGGTTCTCCGAAAACGGCGTTTTCGGAAACGGTTAGTTCTTACTGCTTCAATCGAGCTGCGATCTGGCTGGCGAGGTCCGCGTGGCTTGACTTAGCCGCGGGATCGTTAACACGCAGGGTTTGCGGGTTTTTACCAGAGGGTATAGCCGCCGTCGATGACGTAGGCTGCGCCTGTGACGTAGGCTGCGGCAGGGCTGGCGAGGTAGACGGCCAGCGGGCCGATCTCCGGCGGATTGCCTGCGCGCTTCATGGGGACGTTCACGACGAAGGCGTCGATGATGTCGGGGCGTGTGCGGTTCCACTCGCGGTTGGCGTCGGTCATGAACAGGCCGGGGCAGATCGCGTTGACCGTGATGTTGTGCGGAGCCCAGTCGACGGCAGCGCAGCGGGTGAAGTGCAGCACGGCGGCCTTGCTCGTCTCGTAGTCGCGGCCGCCGATGCCGCGGTTCGCGATGAGGGCGCTGATGGAGGCGATGTTGATGATGCGGCCTCCCTCGCCGCGCGCGACCATTGCGCCGCCGATGATCTTTGTCGCGAGGAAGCAGCTTGTCAGGTTCAGGTCGATGGACGAGCGCCACTGTTCGAGCGACTCGTCCTGGAGGGCGACGTTGACGGCGCGATTGCCGACGTTATTGACCAGGATGTCGACCGGGCCCATCTCGCCGAGGATGCGTTTGCACGCGGCCTGGCACTGCTCCGGGATGGCCATGTCGACCGTAATTGCCCATGCCTGGCGACCGAGCGCGCGGATCTCCGCGGCGGTGGTCTCAAGCGTGGTGCCGGTGCGTCCCGTGATGACGATGTCCGCGCCTGCCTCGGCGAGTGCCAGCGCCATCTCCCGGCCCAGGCCGCGGCTCGCTCCTGTGACCAGCGCCCGCTTGCCGGCCAGACCGAACCATTCCGTCAATCCCATGAAAACCTCGTCTTACCTGCGCGAAGGCAGTAGCTACTGCAGCTGCAGCATGACTTCATCCACATAGCACCAGCCCCACGTTTCGCCGGGCTGGAACGACTGCATGATGGGATGTTGGGTTGCGTGGAAGTGCCTGGTCGCGTGCTTGTTTTTGGAGCTGTCGCAGCAGCCGACGTGGCCGCACTCCAGGCACAGGCGCAGGTGGACCCAGGTATCGCCCATCTTCAGGCATTCTTCGCAGCCCTTCGTGTGTGGCGTGACGTCCCTGATCTGGTCGAGGTGTGTGCAGGTTGGCATACGGTGATCCTCCATTGAGGCGTCTTCAGCATAAACGCGAAGGATGCGGCCTTGCTTCGTCGTCTTTTTCGCTACTCACGCGGCGTGGGATGCGCTAAGGTCTCACCTGTCAATCAGACAACGTGGAGGCGCGTTATGAAGCGGATCATTTTGTGTGCGGACGGTACGTGGAACAGCCCGCCCGGAGCGGTGGGCGGCGACGGTGCGACCAACGTCTGGAAGCTGTATTGCGCGGTGCCGAACCAGCCGGACCAGCTGAAGTTTTACGACAGCGGCGTGGGGACGAACGGCACCCCGATTGAGCACCTGGTTGGTGGCGCCATCGGGCAGGGACTGCTCGACAAGATCCAGGAGCTGTACTCGTTTCTGTCGCATGTGTACGACCCGGGCGACAGCATTTACCTGTTCGGGTTTAGCCGAGGTGCGTTCACGGCGCGCAGCGTGGGCGGCATGATCGCGAACTTTGGCGTGCCGACGATCAACCTGTCGAACTCCACCACGCCGGAGATCTTCGCGGCCTACCGTCTGACCGATCCGGACAAGCGCAAGGCCGCGAAGGCTGACCTGAAGACGCGCTACGGGCTGGTCGATGTGACCATTGCCATGGTGGGCGTGTGGGATACGGTGGGCGCGCTCGGCATTCCGGGCGGGCTGTTCGAGGGGTTCGATGAGAAGGAGTACGGCTTCCTGGATACGACGCTGAGCGACTGCGTTCAGCGTGCGTTTCACGCCGTCAGCATCGACGAGCGCCGCCACGCCTTTTTACCCACGCTGTGGACCAACAAGGACGGCACCTACCGCAACAACGATGCGCGCTGCGAACAGGTGTGGTTTGCCGGCGTGCACTGCGACGTGGGCGGCTTCTTCCAGAACGGCCCGCTCGCCGACATCACGCTGGGATGGATGCTGCAGAAGGCGAAGGAATGCGGTCTGACACTGACCCCCGACGCCGAGGCAAAGCTGCTGCTGCCTCCCGGCGATGACAGCTACGGGCCCATCCACGACGAGTGGAGCCTGCTGAAGTGGGGCTTCGAAAAACATCGCACGGTACCCCCCGGCGCGCACCTTTCGAACAGCGTCTTTCTGCGCGCCGCAGCGACCACCGAACCGCTCTACCGGCCCGTCAACCTGACCTTTGATGACGACCAGCCCAGCGGGTACAAGGAGTGCACGGTGGTGCCGTACCAGGTACCGGTCTGGGAGTGAGCTACGCGACCGGGGAGAAGGTTGTCGAGGTTCGTAGCACGGCTGAAGCGATGCCCCTCCGAAAGCCAGGTTGTCTACGCCTTCAGCTCCACCAGCGTGGCGCCCTGGCCGCCCTCGTTGTAGGGCGGTTCGGTGACGGAGACGACGTGCGGGTGGCGCTTTAGGTAGTCGCGCAGGGTGCGGCGCAGGATGCCCATGCCGGTGCCGTGAACGACGCGGACGCTGGGTCGACCGGCGAGGAACGCCTGGTCGAGAAAGCGTTCGACTTCGTCGCGGGCTTCGTCGGCGGTGCGGCCGATCACGTTGATTTCGCCGGGCACGGTGTCTGGTTCGCGAGCCTGCACGCTGATGCCGCGCTTGCTTGCGGCCTGGATTGGTGACTGCTTCGGAGCGGGCACGGTGACCTTCGCGATGTCGTCCCTGGGCACGCGCATCTTCATGGGGCCGATAGAGACTTCGTAGCCGCCGTTGTCGAGGGTGCGCTCCACCTTGGCCTCGCGGCCCATGGATTTCAGCATGACCATGTCGCCGACGCCGACGCTGCGGACGACGTGCGGCTGGGCCGCCGGATCTTTCCTGTCAGCGCCGGAAACGTGCGCGACGACGGCCTGGTTGAAGCTCTCCTGGAACTCGCGCTTGAGACGGGCGACGCGGCGGTCGGCCTCGGCCGATGCCTTGCGCTGGGCGGTCTTGTCCTCCATGCCCTTGATGCTGTCGCGCATCTGGAACTCGAATTCCTTCATCAGCGAGGCGAGCTTGACCTCGAGTTCGCGGGCACGCTGACGCTGCTCGATGCGACCTTCGGTCTCCAGGCGCTGGCGTTCGCGTTCGACAGCCTGCTCGCGGGCGCGGATGTCGGCGCGCTCCTTCGCGACGGCGGTCAGCTGCGTGTGCAGATCGTCGAGGAAGCGGGCGATATCGGCGGATTGCGTGGTGACGCTGGCACGCGCGGCGCGGATCATGGCCGGATCAAGGCCGAGGCGTTCGGCGATGTTGATGCCGCTGGAGGCGCCGGGCACGCCCATGCGCAGCTCGTACGTGGGCGCGAGCGTTCGCTCGTCAAAGCCGACGGCGGCGTTGACCACGCCTCCACCATGCTTGGCCGCGTAGATCTTCAGCGAGGTCAGGTGGGTGGTGATCATGCTCCACGCACCCATGGTCAGGAAGCGTTCGGCGATGGCGACGGCGAGTGCCGCGCCCTCTTCGGGATCGGTCGCGGAGCCGAGTTCGTCGAGCAGAACGAGCGAGCGCGCATCGGCCTCCCGAGCAATCTGGTTCACATGTGAGATGTGCGCGGAGAATGTGGAGAGATTGCGCTCGATCGACTGCGCGTCGCCAATGTCGGCGTAGACGGCGGAGAAGATCGGCAGGCGCGCACGGGCCGCGGGTACTGGCAGACCGGCCTGTGCCATCAGCGCCAGCAGGCCGACGGTCTTCAACGCAACGGTTTTGCCGCCGGTGTTGGGACCGCTGATGATCAGCTGCTTTGACACGCCCGGCAGGCCAAGCGTCAGGGGCACGATCTTTGCCTTCTCCGCACGCATGCGCAGGTCGAGCATGGGGTGACGGGCTGCGTCGAGCAGCAGCGCAGCGTCTTCGCCGCGGGGCTTGCCGTCCGTGAAGACGGGGCGAACGCAGTCGAGCGCCTGGGCAAACTTGGCGTAGGCGTAGTGCGCTTCCACCTCGGCCAGCACCTCGGTTCCGCGTGCGATGGAGCCGGCCTGTTCGCCGACGGCCTCGGTCATGGTCACGAGGATGCGATGAACCTCGGCCTGTTCCTCATCAAGCAGTCGGACGAGTTCATTGTTCTGCTCGATCGTTTCCATCGGCTCGACGAATACAGTCTGGCCCGACGATGACGAGCCATGCACGACGCCCGGCACCCGCCGCCTAAACTCGGCCTTCACCGGGATGACGAAGCGGTCGCCACGCACGGTGATCAGGTCCTCCTGCGCACCGCCGGCGTCGCTGACCGCGCGCAACTGGCGGCGCAGGCTGTCCTGGATCTGTTTGTGCTGGCGGTCCATCGCCTTGCGAATGCGGCCGAGCTCGGGCGAGGCGTCGTCGGTCAGCGTGCCGTCGGGATCGATCTTGCCGCTGATCAGTTGCAGCAGCTTGTAAAAATTTGTCAGCAGCACCGGCTCTGACAGCGCGGTGATGGCGTCCCATTTGCCCTGGATGTAGTCGGGCGGCTCGGCCACGAGAACGCGCCAGTCGGCGATGTGCTCGGCCAGTTCGGCGATGCGCCGCAGGTCCAGCGGCTCCAGTGACGCGCCGGGAATGCGTGCCTTGTCCAGCAGCGCGGTCGCGTCGAACAGGCCGCCAAAGGCGAAGGTGCCACCCGCGGCCAGGAATATCCGCAGTTCGGCGGTGAGCTGCTGGGCGCGTTCGATGGTCTGCAGGTCGCGCGTCGGCTCCAGCGCCATCACATGCGCACGGCCCAGCGGCGACTGCGTGCGTCCGGCCAGGTGGTCGCGCAGGCGCGTCCACTCGAGCGCGGCGGCGCTGGTTTCGCGAAGGGTCGACTTGGTTTCAGGGACAGAACGAAGTGAAAGCATCCAGGGTTATTAGACGCCTTCGGCTGCCGGTACGACGCGGAGTGGTGCGGGCTGCACGGGCGATTGGCGGTCAGCGGGTTGGCCCAGCGGATGTGCTCAGCATTTCGGCGGGGCCAGGTTTAGCCATGCCGCATGAAACTCTTGGTCACACACGGGAGGATGGGCACGGCTAAAGCTGCGCCTTCCGAATGCGAGATCGCTGTTCGCAGGCTTCCCAGGAAAGCTGTACCGCGATGCGAATTCCAGTCGGGGCAGAGTCACGAACCTGGGATCTCGACCGGCAGCCCGGTCCGGCAGGATTCGTACGTGCACAGCACCGTCTGCAGCGCGCGATAGCCGTCCTCGCCCGAGCACTGCGGCGTGCGCCCGGTGCGGCAAGCGTCACCGAAATCCATCAGCTGCCGCTCCAGCGGGACGAGCGAGATGGCCATCGGGTCAGAGGCGCCGGATGCGCTTGGCGACGCCAACGGAGCCGGCTCGCCTGTGTCATCCTGCACGTCCCACGTGGTGAGCTTGTCGCCTGTCACGATGGCCGTGCCGCGCGTGCCGTGCAGCTCAATCCGTTCGGGGTAACCCGGCCACATGGCCGTTGACGCCTCGATTACGCCGCGCGCGCCGCCCTTGAAGCGGTACATCGCGACCAGCAGGTCTTCCGATTCGATCGAGTGCAACGCCCCAAGCTGCCAGTCGCCGAAGACGCGCGTCGCCGGGCCGACCAGGTGCAGCAGCAGGTCAACCTGGTGGATGCCCTGGTTGATCAGCGCGCCTCCACCTTCTGCTGCCCAGCTGCCCTTGACCGGCCGGCTGTAGTACGCCGCCGATCGGTGCCACTTGACGTAGGCATCCGCCTGCAACATGCGGCCGAGCCGCCCGTCCGCGAGCGCGCGTTTCAGAAACAGCGTCGCGTCATCGAATCGTCGCTGGCTGATAACGCCGATCTGGATCTTCGCTCCCCCCGCGAGTTCGATCATGCGGCGCGCAGTGTCGAGGTCGATCGCCATCGGCTTCTCAACCAGCAGGTGCTTGCCGTGCTGCGCACAGAGTCCGGCGATCGGCAGGCGGAAGTTTGGCAGCGTGCAAACGTCGACATAATCGATGTCAGGACGGCTGCAAAGCTCCTCGATGGTGGCTACAAACTCGCATCCATGCTGCGCCGCAAACATCTCACCGGACGCCGCCGTGCGGTTCGTACAGGCCACCAGGTTGAAGCCGATCGTGCGGTACGCCTGCGCGTGTTTCGCCGCGATCGCTCCTGTTCCGACAATGCCGACGCGCACTTCGCCACCTCAGACCCGCGCTAGTAGTTCCGCATGAATGTGTCTCTTGGCAGGCCGTTTTGCCGCGCGCGCCGCAGCATTGATGCCGCCTGCTCGCTGCTCATGGCGCTGCCCAGAGTCACATAATACGGCGCGTGACCGGTCGGGCTGAAGACCTGCGGCTGCAGCGACACGTGTGTCTTGCGCAGCTGCTTTACCTTTGCCGCTGCCTGGTCCTCGTGATTGTAGGTGTATGAGACCACGTACCACCCGCCGCGTGCAGCCGACGGTGCCGCGGCCACAGCCGCCCTCGGCGTCACGGGTTGCGCTGCCGTTGGCTTCGGGACGGCCGCAGTCGCGGGTGCGGCCGGTAGGGGCGCAGGAGCTGTTGCCACCGCTGCCGGCCTTGACGATCTGCCAAAGAAGAGCCAGCCTGCAAGCACCACCAACACAGCCGCCGCAGCGTAGATGACCCACGGCGGGACCGATGGACGGCGATCCTGCAGCAGCCCAACATCGTTGCGCGGGCGGAACTGAACGGCAGGTTCAAACGCCTTCGGCTCAGCGACCGGTGCCGCGGATGCAGCAGCGTTGTGCAGAACGGCCTCGGGCACCAGTGTTGCGCGCGGCTCGCTTGCGACCGAAGGCGCGGCCGCAGGAGCAGCCGTCGGCTGCACGGGTGCAGAGTGCACCTGGCCAGCCACAGCAGAAGCTGTTTGCGGCAGGGGACGCGCCGGTGGTTCGAGAACTTTCTCCATCCGCTCGAGTGTCCAGTTGCCTTCCATCGCGCCCGGGATCAGCTGGTTGAACGGCGCCGCCAACGCAAGCGTCGGCCGCCATTCCTTGCCCAGCGTAAGGCATTGCAGCAGCAGCACGCCGAGATCGCGGACATCCTTGCGCCGTAGCTCGGCGCAGTCCTCGGCAGTCGAGAACTCCATGTCGACCACGCACTGCCGCACGCAGTCGCTGCGCAGTTTGACAGTTTCATCCACCGCCAGCACGTTGGCCGGCTCAATGTGCTCGTGCACCAGGCCGTTGCGATGCAGCGCGGACAGCGCGCTGACCACGGCCTTTGCCACCTGCATGGTCTCGGCGGTGGTCAGCGGACGCTCGCGCAGCACCTCGGCCAGGCTTTCGTCGCTCGGCTCCAGCAGGGCGTACGTCAGGGCCACGCCGTCAAAGGTGGTCTGCCCCATCGTGCGGATCTTGATCAGGTTCTCCTGCTCGACCGCGGCGACCTGCTTCCAGCGCTTCAGCATCTCGTCTTCATCGAAATGCGCTTCGGTCAGGCGAATGACCGCGTTCGTGTCAGCTTTGCCGTGCGTCTTGAAGAACGCGCTGCGACCCTCAGAGCGCAGCAGCGTCTCCAGGTAGTAATCCCCGGCAACTGTCCTGCCTTCGTATTCGGTCCAAAGATTCATCAGGCTCAACCCCGTTTAGCTGTTCTGAAACAGCGAGAATGCCGGCGGCCCTGGGCGCGCCCCTCATCCATTGTGAAGGAGACCGAACGTGCCCACCCATGGCAAAAACTGCTGCGCAATCGGTAAATTAGCCGCATCAGGGCAGGATCGTCCTTCTTCAAGCGACACATCTTGTCGCATATCAATAGGAACACAATCGCGGTTTGCCGCCTCTGTAAATCCCGGTCCATAACGCACTCTGAAGGATCGCGCCACCGGCCCCAAGGCCGCGTGTAACTGCGCATCGAACGAAGTGGGGAGGGCGGCGTTTTGGAGACGGTCGCGCGCGGCTTCCGCTACCTGTTCGACCGGCGCGATGGCGTGGCAAACCACCTCGCGGCGCGATGGCTCTTCCTGCGATCGCTCGGGCTGATCTACTTCTCTGCGTTCTTCGCGCTGCTCTTCCAGGTGCGAGGCATGATCGGCACGACTGGCGTGATGCCCGCGACGAAGTACCTTGGGTCGCTGCAGCAGCTGGGCGCGATGCGCATCTTCTATGCGCCGTCGCTTTTCTGGCTGGGCAGCAGCGACGGCGCGCTCATGCTGCTGTGCTCGCTGGGCCTGGTGGCATCGGTGCTGGTGATTGCCAACGTGCTGCCGCGGCCGGCGCTGGTTGCATGCTTCCTCTGCTTCCTGTCGTTCATCGCCGTCTCGCAGGATTTCGGTCAGTACCAGAGCGACGGCATGCTGCTTGAGGCGGGGTTTCTTGCCCTGTTCGTCGCGCCCGCCGGCGTGCGGCCGCGCTGGGGACGGCACAGCCTGCCGGTGCGTGCGGCCATGTGGCTGCTGCTGTGGGAGTGGTTTCGCATCTACTTCCAGTCCGGCGTGGTCAAGCTGCAAAGCGGCGATCCCACGTGGCGAAACCTGACCGCGATGTACGAGTACTACCAGAACGGCCCGCTGCCAACGTGGGTCGGCTGGTACCTGCAACACCTGCCGCACTGGTTCCACATCGGCACGGCGGCGCTCACGCTCGTGATGGAGCTGCTGCTGGTGTGGCTGGTCTTTCTGCCAAGGCGCGGCCGCGTGGTGCTGTTCTGGGTGGTCACGGTGTGGCAGGCCGGCGTCATCCTTACGGCGAACTACGCCTTCCTGAACTACCTCGTGCTGGTGCTCGGCTTCCTTCTGCTGGATGACATGTACCTGGTCCGCTTCGTGCCGCGCCGCTGGCGTCGCGACCTGCTTGACGAGCCGGAAAGCACCCTGCTGCAAGAAGACGCTTCGAGGCAGCACGCGCGGGAGCCGTCTCCGCTGCGTCTGGTGCAGCCGCTGATCGCAGGTCTCTTGCTGCTGTGGGTCGGCTACGCGACGACCGCAGAGTTGCTGCTGATGTTTGTCCCGCGCGCGCCGCTGCCGGCGTTTCCCATCGCGCTGACCGAGCCATTCCGCATCGCCAACACCTATGGCCTGTTCGCCAACATGACGCCGCATCGCTACGAGGTCGAGTTCCAGGGCTCGGACGACAACGAGCACTGGGCCGCCTACAGCTTCCGCTACAAGCCGCAGGACATCCACGACCGGCCGCGTATCTACGCGCCCTACCAGCCACGCTTTGACTGGAACCTGTGGTTCGCATCGCTCGGGCCATGGCAGCAATCAGCCATCGTTCCGTTGACGGAAGTACGCCTGCTGACTGGCGATCGCGACACGCTCGGGCTGTTTGCGGCGAACCCGTTTCCGGTGCATCCGCCACGGTACGTGCGTGCGGTGCTGTGGCAGTACTGGTTCAGCAGCCCCGCGGACAAACGCGCAACCGGAGCATGGTGGCGACGCGCCCTGCTAGGCACCTACGCACCCACCGTGATGAAGACGCCGGACGGCCGCTACGGCATCGTCGCCGAACCGGAGTTGAACGGACCGCCCGCACCGTAAGTCGCGACTGTCTTAGAGAGGTACGATTAAGTACCTAAAGAAGTACGCCATGCCCGCTCCCATCAAACTGTCCGAGGACGTGCATCCGCTCACCACGTTTCGCAACCACTCCGCCGAGATGCTTCGCAGGATGAAGCGGCAGAAGCGTGCCGTCGTGTTGACGTCAACGGCAAGCCCGCTGCGGTGGTGCAATCCGTCGAAGACTATGAGCGGCTGCTTGATCTGGCCGCGCAGGCCACAGCGCAGGAAGGCATTCGGCAGGGTCTTGACGACCTGGCGCACAAGCGCTCGCGCCCCGCAGCCGACGTGACCGAAGAGTTGCGACAGCGTTATGACATACAACGTCCTGCTGTAAAACCGGCGAGCGTGATCTGCGAGCGACCTCGCACTGCCTCCATGCGAAGTCCGGCAGCGCTTCGGCGGCCTGGCTCGACAGCTTCTACGGCACCATCGAAGGGCTGCAACGACTGCCCAAACGGGCCTACTTGTTCAGCGCAACCCTGACGTACGGCGCATCGCGTACGGCACGCGACCGCACATCTATCACATGTTCTACACGGTGGATGTAGCGCGAGCGCTGGTGCACGTGTTGCACATCCGGCACGGCGCTCGAACACCGATCAAGCGGTCATAGAACGCGCAATCTCACCAGACCTTGCATACGTTGGTCTTCACCATGGGCGCGGTCTTTGCGCACTGGAAGGCCGCTGCGAATTGCGGCATGTTCGTCACGATGCCGTTGATGCGGGCTTCGCCTGGCGAGTGCGGATTGGTCACCGCGTTCAACCGCAGCTGCTCGGGGCGATCGTTTTCGCAGGCCCACTGCGCAAAGCCGATGAAGAAACGCTGGTCGGGCGTGAAGCCCTCAATGGGCTCCAGTTTCACGTTGGCCGTGGCTTCTTTCCATGCCAGATACGCCAGCAGCGTGCCGCCAAGGTCCGCGACATCTTCGCCGCTGGTCAGCTTGCTGTTGATGTGGATGTCGTCCACGATCGTGTATGTCGCAAACTGATCGCGCAGGCAGTTGATGCGGTCTTCGAAGCCCTTTGCGTCATCCTTCGTCCACCAGTCGCGCAGGTTGCCCCTGGCGTCGAACTGACGGCCTTCATCGTCGAAGCCGTGCGTCAGCTCGTGCCCGATGGTTGACCCGGTATTGCCGTAGTTCACGGCATCATCTTCCTTCGGGTCGTAGAGCGGCGGCTGCAGCACGCCCGCCGGGAAGTTAATGTCGTTCATCTGCGGATTGAAATACGCGTTGACCGTGGGCGCGGACATACCCCACTCATTCAGGTCGACCGGCTTGCCGATCTTGGCGAATTCGCGGCGGCTCTCAAAGTCCATCGCGCGATGCAGGTTGCCAAAGTAGTCGTCGCGCCTGATGGTCAGCGCGGAGTAGTCGCGCCACTTGTCCGGGTAGCCAACCTTGTTGCGGATCGCGGCCAGCTTGCGCAGCGCCTCCTGCCTGGTGGCGGGGCTCATCCAGTCCAGGTGCTCGATTTCGTTCTTCATCTGGCCTTCGATCAGCGTGGTCATCAGCACCGTCTTTGCCTTGGTGTCGGCAGAAAAGGTGCGGCGAACAAACTCCTGCCCAAGCGCTTCGCCCAGGTAGCCGTCCACCTGGCGCGTGCAGGTGCGCCAGCGCGGCGACATGGCCGGCGTGCCGCGCAGATAGTGGCTGTAGAACTCCCACTGCGCCTGCTGCCATGGCATGCTGAGCGCGGGCGCCGCCTGCGACAGCGCATGGAAGCGCTCATACGCCTGCAGCGCCGTCAGCGGAGCCGCGGTCAGCTGCGTCTGCAATGCCTTGTTGAACTCCGGCTCAGCGACGTTCATCACCGTGAACGCGGGCGCGCCGCTGCGCTGGTAGAACGCCGCCCAATCCACCGCAGGCACCTGTGCCTTTAGGTCGGTGAGCGTCAGCCGGTGGAACGTCTTGTACGGATCGCGCATGTCGACCCGCGACAATGCCGCCTGCGCCAGCGCCGTCTCAAGCTGCAGAACGGCGTTGGCATCGGACTTCGCCTGCGTGGCCGGCTCGCCGCTCATGGTGAACAGCCCCGCGATGTAGTCGACGTATTTCGCGCGGATCTCGATACTCTTGGCGTCTGTCTTCAGGTAGTAATCGCGATCTGGCAGGCCGAGACCACCGGCGCTCTCTTCCGCAATCACCTTGCTGGCATCGCTCGCATCCTGCGTGGATCCCGCTCCAAAGAAAAACTGCCCATCGACGTCGGCTGCAAACGCCGGCAGATCGTGCAGCAGGGCCTCACGTGTCTTGTACGCCGCGATGCGGGCGAGCACGGGCCTCAGCGGATCGTAGCCGCGGCGATCGACGGCCGCTTCATCCATGCACGAGGCGAAGTAGTCGCCAACCTTCTGCTGTACCGGGGTGCGGTCCTTCGCGGCGGCATCATCGCGCAGAATGCCCCACAGAAACTGCTGGTTGTCATAACTGAGCTTGCCGTAGACGCTCCACGCGGACTGGTCGGCAGGAATCGGATTCTTCTTCTGCCAGCCGCCGCAACTGTACTTGTAGAAGTCCACGCAGGGATCGACGGAGCGATCAAGATTGCTGACATTGAGCACGGGCGAATACGGCAGCGATTCCAGCGGCACCTCGATCTTTGCCGCGACTGCCGGTGCGGCCTGCCCGTGCAGCGCGATCGACGTAAATGGCAGAGCAAGAAACGCGATCGTCGCCCGATGAAACCAACCCATGCAAACAGCTCCTCACGGGCGCGCAGCCCGCATCCCCTCTTTGTACAACAGGGGACGAGCGAAGTTTGCGAGTCGCCGCGCAGGTCACTTCAAGGCTGCGGGATGGTTTGAACCAGCTCCGCACCTGGCTGCCCGTGGTCGCCGCCCGCGCCCACTGAAGCGACCGAGTAACGATAGCGCACACCCGCCCGGACGGCCGCATCGGCATACGACAGCCCGGTGATCGGCTGGGTCGTCAACTGGACGGGTGCACCGCTTGCTTCAGCCCGGAAGACGAGGTACCCCGCGGCTCCATCGACCGGCTGCCACACCAGGTCGATTTCCGGCGCCGTCAGCGTATTCACCAGCGCCTCAAGACCCGGCGGCGGCGGAGGCGGCGGAGCCTTTGCGGTGGCCGCGACGGTGGTGGTGGCCGGCAGGCTGCTGGCGGTCAGGGTCTTGCCCGCGAACTGCAGCGACCGCGTGCGCACGACGGTATAGCGCTGCTCGACGCCGGGCCTGGCGCCCGTGTCGATCGCGCCTCCTGGATCGTGCGCCGCGGGCTCGACTGCCAGCAGGTCGGTGTGGGGCGGCGGTGCAGCCGTGGACCCGGGCGAAGCGGGACTTACGGCTGCAGCGGCATGGCCTGTCCGCTCGACCTGCAGGACGGTCCGGTCCTGGTCAGCTGCCGGATCCATCTGCCAGCGCAGCGCGACACCGTTCAGCACGGGCGCCGCGACCAGGCCGCGAACGGCGGGCGGAGCCGTACCGGCCAGTGTCTCGATCGAAACATACTTTGCGCCCCTGCCCGAGCCGTTCAGCACGCGAACGCGGTAGAAGAGGGGCCGCAGGCTGCCGCTGGCCAGCGATTGCGGCAGCACATCATGAAAGTCACCAGGGCTACCAGCCGTTACCGCGACATGGCCGGGAGCGGGACAGGTGGTGGCGGCAGCGGTCTCACTGCGGCAGATCTCCGCCGTCAGCGCCCCGGCGCCATGCTTCCCGGCAAGGTGAACGCCGTCTGTCGTCTTGGATGGAGTGTCCCAATGCAGGGCAACTGCATTGCCGGTCCGGTCGGCGGATACAGCGGTGACCTGCGCGGGCAGCTTCAGCGACGGCGGGTGCAGCGGCCCCTGGCTTGCGCAGCCTGAGAGCGCCGAAGCCATGCAGATGGATATCACTACAGCTGCAAAATGCGCCGGATGGCGTAAAACGGCAGGGCTGGGCTGCAGGTTGGCGGTAGCTGCCGCGTTACTCTTCATCCACACAACAAAAGCCTAGCATTGCGTTGCGAGGTGCCTCGCGGCGTGGCGCGTGCATTAGAAGGTTTACCTCGAAAGTTCGCAAGCGTTTGCCCGACATTTGGCAATCCAATCCTCCGTCAGGCACGTACATCTTTTGACGGGATATCAACATCTTTTTGGCTTGTGAGATGGGCCGACCGTCAGGAGCGTAAGAATGGAACTCGAGATCGACCCCCAAGATCTTGCGAACAAGCAAGTTATAGCTGCCGAGACCACTGAAAAGGATGCCCGTGCGGCAACCGAAGCGGCAGAAAACTTTATTTCAGAAAAACGCCTTGGCGAACGGATCAAGCACCTGCGCCTGAAGAAGTCGATGGGCCTGGTCGAGTTGGGAAAACACACCGGCCTGTCCGCCAGCTTCCTCTCACAGCTTGAAACCGGTCGCGTGATCCCGACGCTCCGCAACCTGGCGCGCATCGCGCTCGTCTTCTCAAAAGATCTGAACTACTTCTTTGAGCCGGAACCGAAGACGTTGTTCCGTGTGCAGCGCAGCAAGGACCGCATCCGCCTGCCGCAGAGTGGAACGGACGATCCCTCGTACTACTTCGAATCGCTTGGCTACCTGGTGCCGGACCGCCAGCTGGATCCGTACTTTGCCGAGTTCCTGCCCAACATGACAGGCCGCCGCGCCCATCAGCACCCGGGTTGCGAGTTCCTGTACGTGGTCGACGGCGAACTCGATATTGTTCACGGCGATGTCAGGCACCGGCTTGAGGCGGGCGACGCTGTGTACTTCGACGCCAACACTCCTCACAGCTACAGCAACAGCAGCAGCGCACCGGCAAAGGCCCTGATCGTGACCCTGCAGGGTTCGGCCGCCGCTGCGCCGACCCTGAACGGCGGCAATGCAGCCAAGGCCAAGCCTCCCGCGCTTGCAAACGGCGCCTCGCTGCGGCCGCGCCCGGAAGTACCTGCCGCAACCACGCACTAGTTCCTGACCGATGTTGAGCGAACGAAGCCGGCAAACTGCCGGCTTCTTCGTTTTTCCTCCGCGCATGGCGGTCACGCTCTACTTGTAGAAATACCGCTCCACCGCCGGCCAGTTCTCCAGCCGCGTCCACTCGGTGGCGTGCCGGTTGTGCGGCGCGGAGAACAGCAGGCCTTCGCCGGAAAACGAGCGCAGCTGCCGCGGGTTGTCGTCGATCAGGTAGTCCGCCAGCAGGATCTTCTTGTCGCCGCAGAACACCATGTGCGACGGCTCGATGAAGGGGAAGTGCTCGCCCATCCAGCGGAACTTCGCCGCAAAGCTCATCGGCACCTCCATCGCGGCCGAGGCGACAAAGACCTCGTGGTCGCGCGACAGGCGCTCCATCACGCGCTGCACGTCGGGCATCAGCGGCAGGCTGGCGAAGAACTCCGGTTCATTCAGATAACCGATCAGCGCTTCGTGGTGCTCCTCGGGCACGACCTGCCACAGCCACTTGCCCTGCAGATCACCCTTCGTCAGCGTCGCGCCAAAATCCTGGTTGTAACGGCGGATGTGTTCGGAGACGGTATCGGCCATCACCTCATCCATATCAACTGCAATGCGTGCCATCTCCAGAACGGTAGCACGCAGGCGTCAGGGGCATTCAGTTCCCTGGGATTGCCTGGCCGAACACGAGCAGCATGCGATCCGGCGTTCGTATCATCAGCTCTCGCTGACCCCACACCTGGTCTACCGGCCCATGGACATCTCGCGGCGGCAACGCGGCCAGCTTTGGGCGAAGCTCTTCCAGCAGAGCGTCCATGCTGCGGATATCGATGTAGTAGGTGTAGCCGTTCCGGTCCTCCCGCATGGGACCCACGTCCTCTACGCTTCGCTTCATCAGCCGAAAGCCGACGGTCTCGCGGTGCACGTACGCGTAATCGGGGGATCGAAATTGCACCTCGAAGCCAAGCAGTTCCGTAAAGAATCGGATCGCCTCTTCCACATCGGGCACATGAAGGAACGGCGTGACCTGCAGAAAGTTGTCCATGGCGCCGAGGGTAGCACTGCCTCGCGCAGCACGCTAACTTCTCTGCATCCGAGCCGCTCCCCGGCGAATCAGAACATCCACAATGGCTTCATCGGTAGCAGAAACAGGTCAGTCAGCCGAAGTGCAGCGCGCGGCGCAGATTCCTTGGGCGCCCAAGCACAACAAGTGGCTGATCGCCCTGACCGTGACGCTCGCCACCTTCATGGAGGTGCTGGACACCTCCATCGCCAACGTGGCGCTGCCGCATATCGCCGGCGGCCTGGGCGCGTCGCAGGACGAAGCCACATGGGTCATCACCAGCTATCTGGTCGCCAACGCGATCATCCTTCCCGCGTCCGCGTACCTGACCACCTTCATCGGCCGTAAGAAGTTCTACATGTCCTGCGTGGTTATCTTCGGCATCTCGTCGATGATGTGTGGCCTGGCGGTTTCGCTGCCCATGCTGATCATGTTCCGCCTGCTGCAGGGTGCAGGCGGCGGCGGCCTGGGGCCCAGCGAACAGGCCATCCTGGCCGATACCTTCGAGCCAAGGCAGCGAGGGCAGGCGTTTGCGCTGTATGGCCTGGCGGTCGTCGCCGCGCCGGCCATCGGACCCACGCTGGGCGGCTGGATCACGGACAACTATGACTGGCGATGGATCTTCTTCATCAACGTGCCGGTCGCCATCCTGTCGCTGATCCTGACCACGCGCATGGTCGAAGATCCGCCGCACATCGTCGCCGAAGTCGCCGAGAGCAAGCGCAAGGGCCTGAACCTGGACTACATCGGCTTCGGCCTGCTGGCGCTTGGCTTTGGATCGCTCGAGTTTGTGCTGGACAAGGGCCAGGAGGACGACTGGTTCGGATCGCACATCATCACGTTCTTCATCGTGGTGTGCGTCGTGTCCCTGGTGTCGCTGATCATCTGGTCGCTGGTACAGGCGAAAAAAGGCCATCGGCCCATCCTGAACCTGACCCTGTTCCGGCGAAGCTCGTTTGCCATCGCCTTTACGCTGCTGTTTGTGCTGGGTTTTGCGCTGTACTCGTCTACCGTTCTGATCCCGCAGTTTGTGCAGACGCTGCTGGGCTACACGGCCGAACTTGCCGGGTTCGTGATGTCGCCCGGCGGGTTCATCATCATGTTGATGATGCCGGTGGTCGGCCTGCTGATCACGCGGGTCGATCCGCGCGCCATGATCACCTTTGGCTTCTTTCTGCTGGCAACGTCGCTGATCGCCATGCACCAGATGCTGGCGCTCGACAGCAGCTTCAAGACGGTTATGTGGCTGCGCGTGTGGCAGGGCGCATCGCTTGCCTTCCTCTTCATCCCGATCAACACGATCAGCTATAACGGCGTTCCGCGATCGCAGAACAACGATGTCTCCGGCCTGTCAAACCTTGCCCGTAACGTTGGCGGATCGGTCGGTACGGCCTTCGTGGCCACCATGCTGTCGCGGCGGGCGCAGGCGCACCAGCAGGTGATGGTGCGCGACATGAATGCCGGCAACCTGGCCTACACGGACCGCGTGAACTCCGTTGCAGGCTACCTGCAGGGACGCAGCGGGCCGGGCGGCGGCAACCACGCCGACGCCATCGCCGCCGCGCAGAGCAACGTCTACAACATGCTGCACAACCAGTCGCAGATGCTGGCCTACCTCGACATCATCGCGGTGCTGGCCATCTTCTGCGCCATCATGGTGCCGCTCGTGTGGCTGGTAAAAAAGCCTGCGCCCGCCAGCAGCGAAGCCATGGCGCACTAGGCCTCTACTCAAAAATTCGGGAACGCGGACATGCAGTCTCAGCCGCTTCAGCCGCAGAGAGTGAGGGCTTTTGTGCTGCAGACGCCGGTGCTCCACGTTCCGCTTCTGAGACGTGGGTTTCCTCCACACCTTGTCAGATCCCATGTCTCAAAAGCGAGACATGGGGCACCCGCAGTCAGTCAAAGGTTGGCCGCCGCCGTTTCGACAGCTTCGTGGCGCTTCAGCCGCTGGATAGCAGCGAGTTCTCGAGACATGCAGTTTTAGCGGCTAACCTTCGATTGCCGGTCTGGTCTTCCGAATCATCCGCAGAAAATCACTCAGCCGCCGTCCTCGCTTTGTCGGAAAGCGCTCCTCCAATACCTGCACGTCGCGCATGCGGTCCAGCCGGAACTGGCGAAAGTCCTTTCGCGTCGTGCACCATGAGACCACCGTCCAGCGATTGCCCCAGAAGTACAGGCCGAGCGGATGCGCGGTCCGGTCGCTGGCCGTGCCGTCTTCGCGCGTGTAGCCGAAGCGCAGCACCTGCTGCCCGAGGCACGCGGCATGCAGCCGGTCCAGCAGCTTGCGCGTCCTCGCCGGATGCGGGAACGCAGGCGCAAACAGCAGCACGCGATCCACGCGGTCACGGTGCTCCGCCGGCAGCGCCGCCTCGATCTTCAGCAGGGCGTCGTTCGCGGCGGTCGAAGTCATCTCGCTGCCCCACGCGCACGCCATCCGCGCGCCAAGCACCAGCGCCGTCAACTCGTCCGGCGTGAAGTGCAGCGGCGGCACATGCGCGTCGCGCCGCAGCGTATAGCCCAGGCCGGCCGCGCCCTCAATCGGCGTGCCGTTCACCTGCAGGTCGGCCACGTCGCGGTAGAGCGTGCGCGGCGAGATCTGCAGGCGCTCGGCCAGCTGCGCCCCGGTCAGCAGTCGGCCAGAGCGCAACAGGCTCACAATACGGAAGAGGCGGTCAGCGCGTCGCATGCTGCTGCCATCCTACTGCCACGCGCGTCGTCACGAACGCGCGTGAAGTCCGACGTGATTGCCCTCAGAATCGCGCACGACGCAGAATGTTCCCGCGACTCCGGGCACGGTGATCGCGGGAGACAGCAAAGCTCCACCCGCAGGTTCGACGCGGCTCATGGCGTCTTCCAGCCTGCCCTCAACGCGCAGGTAGACCATGGCCCCGGTGCTGCCCGGGGTCATCGCGCGAGGCCCGGTGCGCTGCACCAGTGCGCCTGTAACACCGTTCCCATGCGACGGAAACATGTGCATCGGCTCGCCCTGCGTGATGTCCACCAGCAGCTCTCCCAGGATGCGGCTGTAGCAGTCGACCGCGCGTTTGATGTCGGCGGTCGGCAGCTCAAACCAGGTCAGGCCGCCCGGCGCGAGCGGCCTCGATGCTTCAACGGATTGCGGTGTAGTGTCGGTCACCATGTGCTCCCATACGCGCGGTGGATCCGCGCTCTAAGAAGACAGTAGACAGGTGCTGCTGACAACATGGTGTCAGCAGGATGTCAGCAGCCGGAGTTTCGGCGTGACGCGGTGGATTCGTCCCCCGAGGTGATTACGGGATAGAGCAGGAGAAAGCCAGGATGAACATCCCGGCGGCTGAAGCCGCACGCATGCTGACGCATTGGCTATCCCGGCGGCTAAAGCCACGCATGCTGACGACTTTGGCTATCCCGGCGGCTGAAGCTGCACGCATGCTGACGACACTGGCTATCCCGGGGGCTAAAGCCGCACGTATGCTGACGACATTGGCTATCCCGGCGGCTAAAGCCGCCGCGTGCAGACGGCACTACCTATCCCGGCGGCTAAAGCCGCACGTTTGCTGGACTTTGGCTATCCCGGCGGCTCCCGGCGGCTAAAGCCGCACGTATGCTGAGGACTTTGGCTATCCCGGCGGCTAAAGCTGCACGCATGCTGACGGCACTAGCTATCCCAGCGGCTAAAGCCGCCCGCATGCTGCTGACGACACGCGTGCAGACGGCACTAGCTATACCGGCGCCTAAAACCGCACGTATGCTGAGGACTTTGGCTATTCCGGCGGCTGAAGCCGCCCTTGTGCCGACGGCACTGGCTTCGAGCGGCTGAAGCCGCTTGGGTTCCGTCTACCGGTGGTCGTCCAGTTTGCTGATCTGATCGGGAGTCATCTCATCCCGCAGTTGCAGCAGCATGTGCGTCTTGGCCTTTTCCAGGTCGGCGCGGGCCTGTTCGACGTGGTCGATCTCGGTAAAGAGGGCGGTTTCCGAAGGCTTGCTGACGTGCGTCAGCGCCTCCAGCCGCGACTCGGCCCGCTGCAGGTTGTCCAGCCGCGAGATGAGGGCGTCGCGATTCTGCCCGAAGACCGCATCCATGCGCTTCTGCTGATCGCTGTTCAGGCCGAGGGATTTCGCCATCTTCTTGTCGTCCCACCAGCGTCCCGTCGGGCCCAGCTGCACGCCGCCGCGAGCGTTGCCGCCCTCGGGATTGCCGCCGTTGCCGCGCGGCACATCGCCTACGGGGCCCCTGCCGGGAATGTCCATGCCGCCGCCGCGTCCCATACCGCCGCCCATGCCTCCACCGCCCATGCCGCCGCCGCGCTGCGCGCGCAGTGCCGCGGGTGCTGCAAGCAGCAGCCCCGACAGGCAAAACAGGCGCAGTTGGTTGCGAAACGTCACTCGGTGTCTCCGGAGACTGTGGTCCGTGCGGTGTGCGAGGGTTGCAATCCAAGACTATCGATCGGCGAAGGCGCGCGATTGCTTAACGCCTGGTCGATGGAAGACAGCAGCCGGTTGTCTGCCGCGATGTCTGCGGGCGAGGTGCGTGCCTCGGGCACAACGACCGACTGCGCGGGCGCAGTGGCCACGGTCTCTTCGCTGGCGTCGTTTACGTCGGGCCGGTCATACACATGCGCCACGCCTGCCGCGATGGAGATGACGGCAACCGCTGCCAGTGACCACTGCGGAACGGCGGCCCACATGCGGCCGCGCCGCGCCGCGGGTTGCAGCGACGGCCTGGTTGACGAGCGGCGCTCCGCCCACTGCAGCGTCTCAGTCCGGTAGCTGCGCAGGGCAGAACGGACGGCCTCGGCCTCCATCTCGGCGGCGCCGCCGGACACACCTGCGGGGCCGGCCAGCAGCTCCGCGAATGCTTCATCGCTCAGTTCATGATGTTGGGAGTTCATACCCTGTTTCCTCCGACGCGTGCACGCACAGATTTTACTGCCCGATGCAGGTGTGTTTTCACGGTATTCACGGGCATATCCATGGCCGCAGCGATGTCCGGCAGATCCATTTCTTCGATAAAGCGCAGAAGGAACGCGGTCCGCTGGTTCGGCGACAGGTCTTCCATGGCATCGTGCACCTGCAGCGCCTGTTCGCGGGCCAGCAGCGCTCCCTCGGGCGACGATCCGCTGCTGCGCAGATGGTTGGCCATATCAGTCGCATCGACAGCGTTCGCATGCGCCTTGCGCCAGAATTTGAACTTCTGTGTGCGCGCATGATCGCGGATCAGGTTGACCGCGATGCCTGTCATCCACGTGTTCACGCTGCAATCGCCGCGAAACCCCGCGCGATTGCGGTAGGCCTTCAGCAGCGTGTCCTGCACAATAATGTCGGCCAGGTCCTCATCACGAACGGAGGACATGACGAAGCGCAGCAGGCGCGGCCGGTAGTTCCGGGCCAATGCGTCGATATCGTCCAGCTCGGTGGCGGCTGTCTGTTCTCTGGTGGTGAACTTCAACACATCGGCGTGTAAAGTGTAGGCCATAGGTGACTCCTGCAGACGGCCACCGGGCCGACTGTTTGTCTCGGATTAAAAACACCGCGGCGGGCTTGCACCGCAGCACCGGGGAATGCTGGTTACCCTGTGGGACGGTCGCGGACCACGGGCGTGTACATGCCCTCCTCGCCGGCGCGGATCGTCCGTTATGGCACGGAGCTCACCCCGGCCACGATCGGCGGCTGCAAAGGAACTGCAGCGTATTGCAGTGTTGCGAACGATTTCGAAAGACCCGCTTGCGCCTGCCTTCGCTCATGCAAGAATCCGATAGATGAGCGTTTCTCCGGCCTTTTCCTTGAACGCGATCGTCCTTCTGGCGGTCGCCTGTGCCGGCAGCATACCTGCTGAAACGATTCCGGTGCGCTACGCTCAAGGCAGTTCGCATGGCTTTGCCGTCATGAAGACGACGGATGGAAAGGTGATTGCGATCGGCGAGTCGACCCAGACCGTGCGCGGAGATCGCGTCCAGTCCAGGCTTGTCTTCCGGTTTCGTGATGGCTCGGTCGATGACGACAGCACTGTCTTCAGCCAGCGCGACGTCTTCCGTCTGGTAAGCGATCATCATATCCAGCATGGGCCTTCGTTTCCCAAGCCTATCGACTTCCTGATCGACGCGACGAGGGGCGATCTTACCTGGCGTGCCGAAGACGGAACCACGACGAAGGAGCATATGGATCTGCCGGCAGACGTATCCAATGGGCTGCCGCCGAACCTTCTGCTGAACATCCTGCCGTCCACACCGGAGACAAAGATCTCCTATGTCGCACCCGGCAAGAAGGCCCGCTTGATAAAGCTCTCGGTCAAACCCTCGGGCAGCGTACCGTTCCGGATTGGCGGCCTGAGGCGGAAGGCCACTGACTTCAGCCTCCATGTTGAACTGGGCGGCATCTCCGGCATCGTCGCACCCCTCGTGGGCAAGCAGCCTGACGATTACCACATCTGGATGCAAAGCGGTACGCCGCCGGTCTTCATCCGCGAGGAAGGCCCCCTTTATGAAGGCGGGCCGATCTGGCGTATTGAGCAGATCTCCCCTACCTTCGCGCGGTAAAACCCTGCCCCTCCCGGACGCATCAAGCGAAAGCGTCGGCCACTTCCAGTCGCGGGTCCCATGAGTTCTGAGGTTCACGCACCGTCTCCTCCTCCCACCGATCTGTACGCGGGTGTAGGCGAAATCCTTCGACGACCGTGGCAGACGCTGGTTCCTCCATGGAGCTGGAAGGCGGCCGTTCTGAGCGCGCTGTTGCGATCTGGAACCTTTTTCGGGAGCAACCTCAAGTCGGGTCCGAGAGAAGCGCTTCGCGCCATGCTGGTAGAGGCAGTCTTCGCGGTGGTTGCGGCCGGCCTGATCGGCGCCATCTCCCAGCGCCTGCGTAACGCAAATCCTGCATGGGCGACCGCGGCTTTTGTCTGCCTGGGCCTGCCAGGCGTCATGCTGGTGACGCAGCTGCTCGTTCATCGCGTTGCTCACACGCCGCATGTCGGCCCCGGTCTGGCTACTTCGTTCTGCTTCGCAGCCGGGGCCGCCGGGTTCACGTGGTACGCAATGCGCCACGGCGCGCTGCTGGGCGGCGAACAAAGCACTTCGCTGCGCGAGGACATCCAACACCTGCCGGGTATCACTGCGCGCTTCCTGCTTGCGATCCCGCGCGCGCTTCTTCGCCTTACCTGCGGCCAGCCTACTTCGCCGTGACTGTCAGCGAATACGTCGCAGTGCGCGTCGATGTGCCGTCCGACGCCGTGATCAGGATCTCGTACGTTCCGGGAGCCGTATATGGGGCGTTCAGCGCGGGATTTCTGGTCCCGCAGCCAGACATGCCCCCGGCTGCCACCGAAAGCGCCACGAACGCCAGCAGCAGGCGTGCGGCCCTGCTGGATCTCCGCGCGACAACAAGCAGACCCGCTCCGCACAACGTCAGCAGCGTCGCCAGCAGACCTCGATGCCGGGGCGCGAACAGCAGGCTGCCATAACCGATCACGGCGTACTTGCTTGTCGTAACGATGGTGAAACCGTCCGTGGTGGCGGCGTTGAGGACGAAGCTCTTCAGGTTGTACTCGCAGCCGGCTCCCGTCGCGATGGTGGTGCAACGCATCGTGACCGTGCCGCCGTAGCCGCCCAGCGGCGTGACGGTAGCGACCGGCGACAGGCTTAACCCGGCGATCACCGAACCCGAAGTTGGCGCGACCGTTACGGAAAAGTCCACGCCGTTGCCGGTAAGCGCAACCGTGACGAACGGGAACTTCGTATCCCTTGTGGTTACGATCAGCGCCCCGGCGCGAATGCCGATGGTCGTCGGTGTGAAGACCAGCGTGACCGCGCAGCTTGCCCCGCCGGCAAGCGTGGAGCCGCACGTATCCGCGGCCTGGCTGTAGTCACCACTGACCGAGATGCCGGTCAGGGTGATGGCTGCGTTGGTGAAGTTGGTGATGGTGACGGTCTGCGGCGCGGATGCGGTGCTGACGTCGACCGTACCAAAGTCGATCGTGTCGACACTCGCCTCCACGTCAGCCACACCGACGCCGGTGAGCGACGCGGTCAGCACGCCTTGGAGGGACGCGGCGGAGATCACGGTAAGCGTGCCTGCCCGCGTACGCAGCGCGATCGGCGCGAACACCACGCTAATCGCGCATGACGCACTGGCGGCAATCCTGCCGACGCACGTGGTGCCGGACACGCTGTAGTCGCCCGTCGCGTCCACCGACGCAATCGCCAGCGCCATCGTCGATGTGTTGGTCCAGGTGAAGACCTTCGCGGCAGACGTGGTGTTGAGGATCTGCATGCCAAAGTCGGCCGAGGCGGGCGTAAGCGTCGCCGTCGTGTCGGGTACGGTGCCGGTCAGCGGCATGGTCAGGGTTGGATTGCCCGTCGCGTCTGTCGTTACCGTCAGTGTGGCCGTACGCGTGCCTGTCACGGTCGGGGCAAACGTCACGCTGACCGTGCATGTGCTGCCCATCGACAGCGACGTGCACGTGCTGGTCTGTGAGTAATCACCTGCGTCCGTGCCGGAGATCGCGATGTTGGTGATGTTCACCGTGCTGGTGAAGGGGGTCGTGTTGGTGACGGTTGTTGTGAGCGTCTGCCTGTCGCCGGGGGACACGTTGGCGAAGGCCAGCGCGGCCGGCGCGACCGACGCCGTTGTGGGGACTGGCGGGATTGCGAAGTTCACCAGGAAGCCGTCGTGCGGCGTGAGGCCCGCCAGTGTCGTGGCATCGTTGCCATCGATTGCTTTGTAGTCGGTCGAGAAGTGCGGCTGGGTGATGGCGTTGATGTAGCTCGCAAGCGGTGCCGGCGCAGTGGTCGAGTCGGTCACGGTGGCCGACGCAAGTATGTGTTCGAGCGCCGCCGCATTGCCGCGTTCGATGATGTTGTAGCGCGTGTTAGCCGGCACGCCTGTCGTGAAGTCCGTCAGCGGGGCCGTGGTGTTGCTGGCCTGGTACAGCGTGACGGCCGTCGCCGCGGCGGGCGATCCATCAATGATGCCGACCACGTCCACGTAGCCGTCGTTGTACTCGTACGCATTGAGGTTGCCGGCGACAATTACGTTCGCGCCTGCGGCCTGGTACTGCTGCACCAGCGTACTGATCGCGGCAGCCTGCGCGGCCCGGCGCGCGCGGATGTCCGGCCCCAGCGCCGTGTCGCCGATGTTGTCGCGCGTCGTCATGTGCACGTTGATCACGGTGACGGGATAGTTCCTGCCGGCGCGGGCGAACTCAGCCTGCAGCACGAGTGGCGGATGGTCCCACAGCGTTGCCGCGCCGGTCGACGCCGTATAGGTCGCGCCGCGGCCCACTTCGAAGTAGTTCGCGTTCTTAACCGTTGCCGTGTTCACCAGGAAGCCGGAGTTGGTCAGCTCGGTCCCGAGCATGGTGGCGGTGTAGTTCGTCGAACCGGAGTTTGCGTCGTTCACCGAAGCTGCCAGCTGCAGCAGCATGGGCTGGTTGTCCGCCTCCTGCAGGGCAAAGATGTCCGGCGAGCCGAAGACATTCGTCACCGCCAGCGTGGCCTTGGCGATTGCCGTTGGCAGGCTCTGCGTGCTGCCCATGAAGCTGTTCACGTCCAGCGTGCCGACCTTGAAGTGCGTCGTGTCTGTAGCGGCTGTGACGGATATGGGTGCCGAGCCGCTGACGGCGCACGTGACGGACTTGAAGATGAGAATGCGCGCGTAGCCCAGCGTGTAGTCCACCAGGCCGATGCCGCCGGTCGCGCCCGGGCCTGCGCTGTTGCTGTTGCTGCAGGTGACGGTCTGGCCCACGGCGACGTCCACGGGCGGGCCGCCAAAGCTGGTGGTGTCGATCAGCACGCGCTGCGGATTGCCGCTCCACGTGGGTAGGCCGGCGGGCAAGCTGGCCAGGGTGTACTCATCGCCGGCAAAACCCGGGCTGCGAAAGAGGTGGTTGTTCGTGCCGCTGTTCGAAGTCAGCGTCGCCCAGAACTGCCCCGTGCTGATGACCGCTCCCGTGGTCGAGCTGACCGTGCCGGTCGGTCCGACTGCATAGAACGTCGTGTCCGAGATGGCCATGCCGGTGTACTTCAACGCGTCGCCGAAGGTGGTCAACGCACCGCCCAGGCTGATCGTGTTGGTCATCGACGCGGTCCCGCCCGCCGAGCACACCGACGGCACAAGGTACGTCCCAGGGGTGTTGGCCGCGGTCAGGTTCGGCGCAAGGGAGTTCGTCACCACTCCGGTTACCGTGACCACCTGTCCCACGGCGACCGCGTTGCAAGACGGCACGGACGACCCCGCGACCAGGATGCCCTCTGCCGTCGACGCCAGATTGTCCGGGTTTTGCAGCGTCAGGTAAAAGCCGCTGTTGCCGCGGGCTGTCTGGTTGAGGACGCCCGTGACGATCGCCGAGGCCGTGACGTTTTGCCCGAGCAGCGGCGAGTCCGGCAGGCTGGTCATGATGTCGTGGATCGACACTGTCTGCGACACCGCCGTCTGTGACACGGCCGTCAGAGCCGCGAAGAGCAGCGACAGCAGCAACAGGACAGACGGCAGCAGACGGCGAATGATCGCACGGGACATCCCGAGGCAACTCCAGGGCTGGACAGAAGTCAGCGGCTCGAAGCGTCTGACGGCTCTCCGACACAGCGGCCCACCCGCCGGGCCGCCCTGGTCGATTACAGGAGTGTTTTCAGAAAGTTGAGCCACGCAGCAAGGCAGGGGGCATGCCGCCTGCCATCCATGCGGCTACTATGTTGGAAAGCTCCAACAGTTCTCCCCATGGAGTACGCACCACGATGGACCTGATTCGCCTGCGTGAGCAGACTGCCGGCAACCACGCTGCCACGGAAGACACCGTTCCGCTGATGAGTCCGGCGCTCACCCGCGCGGAGTACATTGCCACGCTGCGGCGTTTTTACCGCGTGGTCAGTGCATGGGACCGCTGGGTCGACGCGCATGTGCCTGCGGACCTGCTGCCGCTGCTTGCCGGCCGCCGTCGCGCCGACCTGCTCGCGCATGACCTGGAAGCAATGCATGCGGATGTGCCGGATAGCGCTGGAGCCCTGCCCGAGTCGACGATGGAAGCGTCGTCCATCACCGGCGACCCCAGGTCGATCTTTCTGGGCCGGGTGTACGTGATGGAGGGCTCGACGCTGGGCGGCCAGTACATCGCCCGCCACGCCGAAGAGATGCTGGGCATCGCTCCGGGTGACGGCAACAGCTATTTTCTTGGCTATGGCGAGGCGACCGGCGAGCGCTGGCGCGAGGTCCGCTCCGTGCTTGCGGCGCTGCCCGACACCGAAGCGGATACTGTCATCGCCAGCGCAAAGGAGATGTTCAACCTGTTCGGCGACGCCATGCGCGAGGGCGAACTCGCCGAGAGTCGCTGACTCTTATTCCCGCTCAAGTCTGCATGAGCGCCGGAACGGGTAGCATAGGGTGAGACGATGGCCAGCCACACGCCAATCCACGCCACAATCCCCGTGTCTGAAGGGGTGACGTTGAGCAACTGTGCCGACGAGCCGATCCGGATTCCCGGCTCGATTCAGCCGCACGGCTTCCTGCTGGGGCTGGATAAGCGCTACGAACGTGTTGTTGTGGCCAGCCAGAGCGCGGCCGAATACCTCGGCACGCCGATCAAGCTGCTGCTGAATGCGCGCGTCGATGCCATCTTTCAGCGCGAACTGCTCTCTGTCATCGAGCACCAGCGGTGCGCCAGGGACCCGGACGGCATGGTCGGCTATCTTGGGTCGTTCAGCATCCGCGGCGATGTGTTCTCGCTGGTGACACACTGCGTCGAAGGTCAGCCCATCCTCGAATTCGAGCGGCAGGACAGGCTGGTCGGTGCGGAGATGATGAACTCCGTCATCACCAACTTCGTCAGTACGCTCTCTCGCCTGGAGACGCAGGAGGAGCTGTGCGCGGCGGTCACGCGGCAGGTCGCGTCGCTCACCGGCTTCGATCGCGTGCTGCTGTACTCGTTCGATGAAGAGGGTCACGGCACCGTGCTGTCCGAGGCGAACAGCGGCCGCCTGCCAAGCTATCTTGACCTGCGTTTTCCTGCGAGCGACATTCCCGTCCAGGCGCGCGAGCTCTACGTGATGAACACGGTCCGCATCATCCCCAATGCGAACTACACGCCATCGCCGCTGGAGAGCGTGCCGGCCGAAGCGCCGCACATCCTGGACCTGTCGCTGTCGGTGCTGCGATCGGTGTCGCCCATCCACCTGGAGTACATGCGCAACATGGGCACCGCGGCGTCCATGTCGATCTCCATCGTGAGCGAAGGCCGGCTGTGGGGTCTGATCAGCGGGCATCACGCCGAACCGCGCATGGTGCCGTACCTGGTACGGTCGGCCTGCGACATGCTGTCCAAGCTGGTCGGCACGCAGCTCACCACCTTCCGCACGGCGTCGCGCCTGCGCACGGCCATGCACTTCCATGGCGTGCAGCGGCAACTGCTCACTTACGTGGGCGCCGCCAGCAACTACATGGCCGAGCTGGCAAAGCACATGCCAGAGCTGCAGCAGGTAACGGAAGCCGCGGGCGTTGCGCTCTGGATTGAGGGCCGGTGCGAACGCATCGGCAGCCTGCCATCGAGCTATGACGTGCAGCGCATCGTCGAGTGGCTCGATTCCATGCCGGAGATGGAGTTGTATGAGAGCCGTCAGCTCTCCGCCGACCTGCCCTGGGCGGCCGACCTGGCCGATACCGCCAGCGGCATGCTCGCCATCCGCATCTCTGACGTGCGCCAGCGCTATGTGCTGTGGTTCCGGCCGCAGGTGATCCGCACCGTGCAGTGGGCCGGCGAGCCCGTGGTCAAGCGCTCTTCCGGTCAGCAGCTGCATCCGCGCAAGTCGTTCGAGAGCTGGCGCCAGACCTTTCGCGGACAAAGCCAGCGATGGAGCGAGGTTGAAATCGAGTCGGCGCGCGAATTCCTCTCGGCCATGACCACCATCAGCCTGCGCCGCGCGGAAGAAGAGGCCGAGCTGAGCAATGCGCGGTTCGAGCAGCTGACCCAGGCGCTGCCGGAAAAGATCTTCACCGCCGACGACGCGGGCGTGCTGACCTTTACCAACGATCGCTGGCGCGAACAGGGCCTGATCGACACCGGTGTATGGTTCGGCGAGGGCCGCCTGGTGCCGGAAGATGAAGAGCGCGTGGCCGCCAAATGGGCCGAGTCAGTCGCCACCGGCAAGTTCATCGAAGAAGAGATCCGCATGCTGAGCGGCCCTGACCGCGTTCCGCGATGGAACCTGGTGCGTGCCGTGCCGTTCCGCCGCCAGGGTGGGAACCGCGCCGGATGGATCGGCTCGCTGATTGATCTGACGGACCGCCGCGAGCGCGAGGCGGCCCTTCGCATGACGGAAAAGCTGGCCCTCACCGGCCGCATGACCTCTGTCATCGCGCACGAGATCAACAACCCGCTCGAGTCCATCACGAACCTGCTGTACCTCGTCCGGCAGGACCTGCCGCCCAACGGCGATGCAGCGCAATACATCGTGCAGGCCGAAAGCGAGCTGGAGCGGATCGCCGGCATCACCAAGCAGACGCTGCGCTGGGGCCGCGAGAACTCGGGTCAGGTCGAGAAGTTCCATGCGGGCGCGGTCTTCGCCGACGTGCTGCGGCTGTTCCGCGGCAAGCTGCGCAATCGCGACATCACCGCGGAGGTGCGCGGCGGCGAAGAGGTGGTCGTCGAGGGCATCGTCGGCCAGCTACGCCAGGTCGTTGCCAACCTTGTTGCCAACGCGATCGACGCCGCGCACGTGGGAGGCAACATCTGGATCGAGGCCCGCCAGGTGGACCACACCGTGGAGATCATCGTCGGCGACGACGGTGTCGGCATGGAGCCCGAGGTCCGCGGGCAAATCTTTCAACCCTTTTATTCCACCAAAGGCGACCTTGGAAATGGTCTCGGTTTGTACATTTCCAATGAGATCGTCGAGCGCCACGGCGGCGAACTTCGAGTGGAGACCAGGCCCGGTGACGGGACGACTGTTCATGTACTTCTGCCAGCAAATGTTCAGATCACACATGCAGCAACAACCGAAGCAGATCTGCTCCTGTCTTGACCAGCACGTCACGGCAGCAGTTGTTCGCTTCCCCCAATGTGAGGAACTTGTATGGCAGACGTTGCACGCAGCCCCCGGCGGAATACCCGTCTCTATGCCCTTTTTTGCAGCCTTGCACTGCCTGCGCTTGCAGGTTTAACCGCACGTGCCCAGCCCGCGGAAGCGACTGCACGGCAGGTCTTCCGCGTGAAGGCCTACGGCATGTTTTCCTACGTCGATCCGGACTATGGGGGCGCCAGGCGAAATACCGGCGCAACCGTTGGTGTGGATATCGATGTCTTTCGCCTGCTGCCGTACACGGAGCTTGGCCTGGACCTGCGCACCGGGGCCAGTGCCGGCCCGATCACGAATCAATACATGTATGGTGGTGGACCGCGCTTTGCCGTGAATTTAGGCCGGGTGAAGCCCTACGTGGATGTTCTCTTCGGCCAGGGCAGGGGCACGTTCAAGACGTCTACCGACTCGTTCTACACCCATGACAACAGCCGGACGATCGACTACGGCGGCGGTCTTGATTACCAGCTCAGCCGGTTCTGGGCGGTTCGTGCCGACATACAGCGCGAACGCTGGGACTTTTCGGTGCATCAGCCGGTGTTCAGTCCCACGGCGGCCAGTGTGGGTGTGAGCTACCAGGTTCACTTCCGCAGCCGCACCGGACCCAACTGGTAGACCAGGTTCCTGGATCACCCTAATCCACGCGGGCGATCAGGCACTTGAGATAGGCCGTCTCGGGCAGCGTCAGCACCTCCGGATGATCGGGTGCCGCGCCGCGCGTCTCCAGCAGGCGAACGTGCCGGCCCGCATCGGCCGCTGCCCCGGCCACCACGGCCGTGAACTCCTCGCGGCTGACGTGGTGCGAACACGAACACGTCACCAGCGTGCCGCCCGGGCGCAGCATCCGCAGCGCACGCAGGTTCAGCTCCTTGTAGCCGCGGATCGCACCTTCCACCGCGCGCGAGCTCTTCGCAAACGCAGGCGGATCGAGCACAATCGTGTCGAAGCGACGACCCTCCGCGTCATACGCGCGCAGCAGTTCAAAGGCGTCCGCCTCCATCCAATCCACCTCGGCCTGCAACGCATCACGGTTCAGACCGAGATTGCGCTCGGCCGTCTCCAGCGCAGACCGGCTCGCATCGACGCCGGTCACGCGCGTGCACGTCCGCGCCAGGTGCAGCGCAAATCCGCCCTGGTAGGTGCAGATGTCGAGCGCCTCGCCATGCGCATAGCTGGCCGCAGCCGCATAGTTCAACCGTTGATCGAGAAATGCGCCCGTCTTCTGCCCGGCATCCGCGTCAAAGTGCAGCTTGAGGCCGTTCAGCGTGAAGATCGTCTTTGCGCCACCCTCGCCGCGCTGCAACAACGGCCTGGGCGAAGGTGCGGCTAACTGCTCCAGCTCGCGAATGCGCGGGTCGGGCCGCTCCACGATCACATCCACACCGTCCACCGCAAGCTCGCGCGCCAGCAACTCGCGCAGATCGTCCTGCGCCGTACCCTGCGTCAGAAGCTGCAGCACAACCACGTTGTTGTATCGATCCACCACGATCCCGGGCAGGTCGTCCGCCTCTGAAAAGATCAATCGCGCCGCATCTGTATTGCCAGCGGCAAGCATGGGAGCACGCAGCGCCAGCGCCGCGCGCACGCGCATCGCAACGTCTTCGAGATACTCCCCACGCCCGACGCGAGGCTGCGCGGAGACCTTGCGCAACGCCAGCTGCGACGCCGCGCTGTACAGCCCGGTTCCCAGCGGAATGCGACGGCTGTCCATCAGCGTCAGCAACCCACCGGCCGGCGGCTCCGTAGCACCCAGTGCCGGAATCAGCGACTCTACATCGCTGCGATAGACCCACAGGTGCCCGGCGCGCAGACGGTCCGAAGCCCGCCGGCTGACCACCGCCGCCGGCCCGGACTCATCCGCCTCAAGCAACTGCGGCGCACGCTCGGGGACTGCACGAGGCGCTGTGCGTCGCTTAAAGGCAGGAATGCGGGGAGTGGAGTTCAACGGCATAGTTCATGGTCGCACGCTGCGACGGCACGATCGAATGCGCTCAGGGCGTATTCTGAGGCTGTGCGGGCCAGACCTTGTCGCGCCAGGCCGTGCTCAGCACATGATAGGCGTAGTAGGAGCGGCCCGGCATGGTGATTTCGTTCAGCGGCTTTTGCTCTGGTGTTGAGAGCCGCCACCACGCCTTGGGTGCTTCGCGTATGTCGTAACCCGCATCATCCATCAACATCAGTGCGACCCGCGTGCTCTGCTCTTCGCGCCGCTGTTCCCGCACGTGCTGAGCAACGGCAATCCCCGCGTACCCCAGCACACCACCTGTCACAAACAGGGTCCCAAGACCAGCAGCAGACAGCGCCAGGTTCCCCGGCAGGGCCCGTACGGCCTGCTCTTGCATGATCTCCGCAACACCTGTTGCCAGCACAGAGGCAAGCTCCGCATCGCTGGGCATCGCTTCGACCACCTGGTAAGAAACCAGCACGATGCCGCTGGTCAATGCCATGCCGTCCAGCAGCGTCGAATCATCAACCAGCTGAAAGCGGAAATCAATCTTTGTGGGGTCGTCTGCCGGCAGGTTGCGCTGAAACTCCGGAACCACCCGCTGTCCGACCGAGGAGACCCGCGCCTGCATCACCGGGTCGTCATATGCGGGGATCTTCTTTGCATTACGGCCAAGAAAGAACTTGCTTACGCTACTCTGCTTGTCGCTCTCCTTCACTGCTGCGGAATCGTACTCCGACCGCTTCCGCATGACGCCTTCCAGTGAGGTCACCTTGTTCGCACTGAAGGCGATGGCGTGCGCATCGACCGTGCCGTCTGGCAGCAGTGTTCCGGCGTAGTGAACCCACTGGTTGGTGGCGGGCTGTCGCCCGGTTCCTTCGGTGAATGCGAGTTTGATCTTTGGAGTGACGCGCAGCAGGTATCCATCCGCGCGGATCATCGCGGTCGCAGGTGGACTGGGCGGCATCAGGCGGTCAACAATCGCGAAACCCTCGACCTTCAGCGAAGCGGGTGGATCGAGATCAAACACCTTGGCCGTCAAAACGTCTTTGGATTTGCTGCCTCGCACCGTGACCGATTGGCCCACAACCCACTGTGGACAGGTGACGCGCTCGTCAGGCTGCAGGCCGTCTGTTCTCAGTTGCCGCAGCTTCGTCTTGCCGGCGATGCAGTGCACCTCCCGCTCGTTCACGAAAAAGGTCTGTGGCGTGCCCGCGCGCGTCACCACACCGCGTAACTCGGCACCGTGCAGCAGGGTGGGAACCAACGGCAGCATGCAAACAGCAGAGTGTTTCAAAGACCACAAGAATTTCATCGCGGCTATCCTAACGCACCGCGCGATCTTTCAGCCTGCGGTCAAAGAAGTCCAGCGCGCGCTCGTATGCCTCGATCCAGTCGCGATGCAGCAGGAAGTCATGGACCTCGTCCGGAAAGATCTTCTCCTCCACCGGCGTGCCCTGCGCGCGCAGCGCCGCGGCCAGCCGCACCGTCTGGCCGAACAGCACGTTGCGGTCATCGTCACCCTGCATCAGCAGAACGGGCGAATTCCACTTCGCAACATCGGCCATGGGCGACGCGGCATAGGCGATCCGCGCACGTTCGGCGGCGTTGTACCCGGGATCGTTCGTCGCCTTCCACGAGTCCATCTCGTAGCTCCAGTCGTGCACGCCGTGCAGGTCAACACCCGCGGCGAAGTCGGCTGAGTCGCGCGCGAGAGCCAGAGCAGTTAGGTAGCCTCCATAACTACCGCCCCACGCGCCGATACGCTTCGCATCGACAAACGGCTGCGCCTTCAGCCACTTCACCGCGCCTTCCACGTCGAGATACTCTGACCCGCCGAAGACGCCATAGTCCTTCGCCTGTCGAAACTCCATGCCATAGCCGGTGCCGCTGCGGTAGTTCACGCTGAGCACGGCATAGCCATGGTTCGCCAGCAGCTGGTTGAACTCATAGGCCTGCGCATAGTACTGCATGGGGTTGTAGCCCAGCAGCATCTGGCGGCGCGATCCGCCGTGGAAGAAGACGATGGTCGGCAGCTTGTCCGTGGACTTTGCGTTGGGTGGAAGGAAGAGTTGGCCGTGGATTTGCAGGCCGTCCGTTGCGGGAAAGATCACCTGCTTGGGTTTTGAGAAATCTTCTTTACGACTGGTTGAAAGCGGAACACCGATCCAAAAAGAACCGCCACTACACGGGACCCCGACTTTTGGATTAACTACAAGGTCACACCTTTGCAGTCCATTCGCCGGTACTTTTGTGGAGCTTATGTATGGGGAGAAATACTCTTCGTGCGAGGCTCGCATGAAGTCGAGCCCGCCATCCTCAAGCAACACCGGGTTGGTCTCGATGTACTCGCCTTCGGTTAATGGTTCTGAGCGGCTTGAGCCGGGACGAAGCAGCCACAGGTGCTTGCGGTCGATATCGGTCGGGTCACTCGTGACCTGGTTGCTGCTATACACAATCCGCTCGCCATCGCTGACGACGTTGTCCACCTCGAACTCACCCGGCGTCAGCAACTGCGCAGCCTTTGCACCCGGAGCGAGTGAGTACAGATGCAGCCAGCCCGTCTTCTCCCACGGAAAGACGATGCGACCATCGGCCATCCACAGCAACTGGTTCTTCGCGACCATTTCGTGAAACAGCGAGCCTGTGCCCTTGTCAGCAGCCCACACCTGTTTGCCATCGCCGCTGCTGACATCGGCGATGCGGATCGACCACGGCACAGGAACGCTGCGCATCCACCGCAGATCGAGCTCGGTCAGCACCGGCGACTCGCGAATGAACGCGATGCGCTTCGAGTCGGGCGACCACACCGGATCATGGTCCAGCCCGGTGCCCGGATCGACATACGTCAGCGTCTTGCCGGCGAGCGTGAAGACACCGATAAAGTTGTGATCGCCGCGATGCGAGACGAACGCCAGCTTCAGGCCATCCGGCGAAGGCCGCAGCGCCGCAGCGCTGCCATGCGCCATCACCATCTGCTCGGGAGCAGCGCTCGCATCGGCAACACTCGCCGACCAGATCTGCCCCTTGTGCAGGAAGTACAGTCGCCTGCCGTCGACCGAAAACACCGCCGAGTGACCTTCGCCGACAACGCGCACATCGCCGCTCACGGTGGCGATCTCGACCCGTTGCTTCACGTCCTCCTGCAGGTGCGCGGGGTTTGCCGCGGCGGGGTGCTCGCTGCCGTCAGGCCCGGTGCCGCGCGTGTACGCAACACGCTCGCCATCGGGAGACCACTCGATGTCGTCAATGTCCTGCCCGTCGTCCTCGGTGTAGTGCGTGACGGCGTGCGCCTTTTCGGTGGGCGACGCGACCCACACGTTGCGCCTGCCCTCATCATCGGCGAACCATGCGACGCGGTTCTTCGCGGGCGCGGCCGTCAGCTGGTTCATAAACGGCGCTGACAGCACATCGCGCACGGTCATGGGCGACTGCGCGTGGATGGCAGTGGCTGTAATCAGTGCAAGGCAAGGCGCGATCAGGCGGCGAAGCATCGGCGTCTCCAGCGATCAAGGTGTGAGCCTGAGCATATCGCGTTCTGAAGTCAGCTCACGAGGGTGCCCCATGTCTCAGACGCGAGACATGGGGCACCCACTCTACAGCGGGTGTCAGGATGGTGAGCGCGTGAATAGGAACGACGTACGGCCTTTTCTTCACTCACGCCGTAACACAAACGGCATACAATCAATCGCGATGAACGAACCGCCCGCCTCTCGCGGAGCGATCTCAGCACCACAGGAAACCAACCATGCGTTTACTTCGCTGTAGTCTCGCCCTCGCTGCTCTCGCCACGTCCACCGCTGTACTCGCGCAGCAGGCACCGCCGATGGGCGGCATGGCCGGCATGCAGCACGAAGAAAAAGCCGCACCGATCGCCAACGGCGGCATCTACGTTCCTGGCTGGATGGGCGCGGTCGACGCCGGCGCCGCCAGGCAGGGCCAGACCGAGAAGGATTCGCTCTTCAAAAAAGAGGGCAACGGCTTCCACGTGACCACCGGCCCGGCGATCACCTACTGGAACCCGTCCATGAAGGAGACCGGCGACTACACCGTGACCGCCACCTTTAACGAGCCCATGTACATGAACCGCAACGACCACCCGCACCCCTACGGCCTGGTGATCGCCGGCAACGCGATGGGCACGCCCGAAGAGACCAGCCTGTACTGTGCCGCCTATGGCAACGGCCGCTTTATCGTGCGCGGATTCAGCCCCGCACCCTTTCAGCTGAACGGCCGCGGCGAGGCGAACGACGCCGTGCACAAGGCAGCCGGCCCCGGCCAGCCCGTCTCGCAGAAGATCGCCATGCAGGTCAAGGGTGACAAGGTGAACTGCATCATCAACGACGTGACTGTCGGCAGCTACGACAAGAGCGCCGTGGTGACTGACGGCAAGCTCAAGACGACCGACGGCGTCGTCGGCATCCGCTTTGCACACAACACCGACGCGACGGTGACAGATTTCAAGGTCACGAAGAACTAACTGCTCCTGCCTTCGGTCCGAGGCAATCGGCATGGCCCACGCCATGCCGATTGCCTTTTGCCCTGCTGCCACTGTTGTTTTCGGAGTGAGCATGGCTTCAGCCAAGCCATAAGCATCGCGAAGACAGCGGCTTCAGCCGTGGAGGGAATGCCGCCAGCAGCGAGCTACTCCTTCTCGCCGATCGAAATCCGCCCGCCACGCCCGATCAGCAGCGGCATCGCCGGTGTGTGCTGTTGCCCCGGAGCCTTCATCAGTCGCAGTCGCTGCAGCACCTTGCGGGCCAGCCCGGTCAGCGGCAGGTTGACCAGGTCATAAGCGGCGACCCACTCGAAATCCTCGCGACGCAGCGCCCGCCGGGTCACCTCGCGCCGGGTCTGCAGGCCCAGCACCTCAACGTAATAGTTCGTGCCGGTGATCGCGTGCCGCACGCGGAGCATCGGCTCTTCACTCAGCACCAGCCTGGTCGCGTCGACGTCCGTGCGCAATGCGATCTGCGGCAGTTCGAGCATGCCGGGCATCAGCGATGCGGACGCGGGCCGGCGCTGCAGCAACACCTCGACGGCGATGCCGTCGCGCGTTTTGCGGGTGGCCAGTGCGTAGCTAACCCGCTGCGACTGCATGCGCTTGCGCGGCTCTGTCGCATGCTCGCCACGGGTGCGGCACAGCTCGAACACCGGGCAGACGTCGCACAACGGTCCGCGCGGCAGGCAGACGGTCGCACCCAGCTCCATCATGGCCTGGTTGTGTTCGCCCGGATCGCGTTCCGGCACCAGCGACTGCGCCACCGCGTTCAGCTTTTCGGCAGCCGCGGCACCCGGCGTCTCCGGCTGCCCCAGGATACGCAACAGCACGCGCTCCACGTTGCCGTCGACGACGGCAATCTGCTCGTTAAAGGCAATGCTGGCAATCGCCGCCGACGTGTAAATGCCGATGCCGGGCAGCCGCCGCAGTTCCGCCGCGGTCGACGGCAGCCTGCCGCCGTGCTCCTCCAGCAGCAGCTTGGCCGTGCGATGCAGCATGCGTGCGCGACGGTAATAGCCCAGCCCGCTCCACGCCGCCAGCACATCGTCTTCCGGCGAAAGCGCCAGCGCAACCAGCGTCGGAAAGCGCTCCACGAAGCGCGCGTAGTGGTCTATCACGGCGTTCACGCGGGTCTGCTGCAGCATGATCTCTGACAGCCAGGTGCGATACGGATCCTGGATGCCGCGCCACGGCAGCGACCGCGCATGGACGCGGTACCACGCATGCAACAGCCTGCCAAACGCCTCGCGCTCTGGCCGCGAAAGCTCAAAAGCCGGCGAGTTCAGTAGCGGGCGCAAGGCCTCCATTGTAGGTGCGGTCATATGACCTACCCTGCGCCAGTTGACGCTACGAGGCGGCTGCAGTCCTGCCGGGCGCAGGGCTGACCGGGCTTTTGTTGACGCGTATCCCTCCCGCCCCGTGCGATAGCATGGAGTATCCGCACAAGCCGCGTGGATACCGGCGGGCAGCGATGCCCCCAACAGCAGGCTGCGGAAACATTTCGCTCAGAAGAAGGTTCGCAAGGGCATGGCAATCGCATTGGCAACACCGTTGGCGCAGCAGGTGCAAAACGCAGCAAAAGAAGCCGGCCTGGCCGTGGTCGACGGCGTCGAAAGCGCCGGATTCAATGGCATCGCAACGGAGAAGTTCACGCTGATGCTGCTCTCGGAGGCCGAAAGCCGCAACGTCTCGATCGAGAAAACCGCTGACGAGATCCCCGGCAAGCGCACTGTGCTTGAACTGAGCGCCGGCTTCGACCTGCAGCACCACACCTTCACCAAGGGCCTGCACGAGTTTCTGCTGGAGACGGCAAAGCGCCTGCGCAATCCGCGCCCCGACATCTACATCACGCTGGGCGGCCTGCCCATGAGCATGGGCGCATGGCAGTGGCCGTTCCACCTCTCAACGAGCGGTGCCGACACCTACATCGTGCACGGCGAAACACGGCTTGAAGATGGCAAGACACCGCCCGAGACGCAGCTGCGCGCCAAGGTCTCGGCCAGCATGACCGTCACCTTCGCCGAGGTAGTGCCCGCGCCCGAGCAGCCGTTTGCCGAAGGCTTCATCTACAACGCAGTGCGCAAAATCCTCGACCAGGGCCAGCTTGAGCTGGTGAAGAGCGGCAACCGCCAGCCGGTGCCCGTCACCACGCGCTACTACTCGGCCAAGCAGGGCCGCTTCATCTTCAACGACACGGGCGCAGCCCAGCGCGCGGACTACATCGCCTCAAAGGTCTACTGGGCCAGCGGCGTGCTCGGCGGCGGCGCACCCGTCTGGATCGCCGACCCGCGCGACGCGCAATACCTGAACACCACCACCGACGAGCTGAAGAAGACCGCCGAAGAACTGGCCGGCGAAGGCATCCTCGCCCTCGACCCCGCCTTCGAGTACGCCGGGAGCACCGAACCCCTGATGGGCCACCACGCCGAATACGAGTCACGCATGGCTGAAGCGCTCGCCTTCACGCGGCCGACATTCAATGAAGAAATGCGCGGTGGACATACGAACATGTAGGTGGGGACGTGTCACCTGTGCAGTCGAGGCCTGTGCCAGATAGCGGGGGCCGTAAACGTTAGAGGCTTAACGGGTCAGCGAAAGTGCCAGGTCGGGCACCAGCCAGGCGGCGACGATCACAGCGATGGAGCCGATCAATAGCCAGAGCAATCTGCGGTCTAGGTGCGGCTCCTGTTGCATCCTGCGGCAAGGCTACTTAGCAGACCCGATTGCGCAACAGGAATCTGCAAACCTTAGGACCAAAACGGGAAAAGACACCCAGGAGACTTCTGTTGCGCCGTCATCCTGAGCAGCGCCGAGCTCCGATCGGTAGCGTCGCTAATTAGCCGAAGGCGTCTCGATCCCATCCATCACAAGTACCTTCACCGGCTCTTTCGCAGGCACTAGCCTGAGCCCAAGCTGCTCCTGCACGGCGGTGAAGAACGAGGGTGCGGAGGTGTCGCCGGCAGGCGCGTCGTCTGGTGCCCACTCGAGCCTGACGTCGTAGCGGTCGGGCAGGCCGGTCTTGTCGATGACGACGCGTCCGCTGATCTCAGACAGTTGCTGCGCGATGATGGTGCTGGTCAGGCCTGAGCCGTTGAAGTGGGTTCGACCGGTGCCGACGTTGGTGCCGGTGGTCTTGCTGGGTTGCAGCTTCGATCCACCCTTGGCGAGTTCGAGATCATAGGCAGGCAGCGTGCGCGTCTCCTCGTGCAGCTTCATTGCGAATCGGTCGACCAGCATGGCCTGCACCATGCGTCGTTTTTCGTCGGCGTTGGTGCCCGCGGGCAGGTTCCTGATCTTGCGGTCGGTCTCCGCATCGGTCTTTGCCTGCAGGTCGAACCGTGCCGAGTCGAACCACGGCGGTGCGTCGAGGATGCGGTTCTTCGGCATGCCCCAGGCCCACTGCATCAGCGCGGCCAGCGTGATGTTGCTGGCGCTGAACGCACCGCCCTCCGGATAGTTGATGTGGGTGTGGCCGTCGGCTGACGGAGCGGCCGGCTTGACCGTGGCAACCTCAAACTGCAGCGCGGGCGATGTCTCCTGCGCCGCAAGCGGCCAGCAGCACGCGGCGACCGCCATCCACCAGCAGAGCAGCAAAGCGTGCGTTCGTGCCATCGCTCGATTTTCACCCCTGAGGTCACATGCAGGCAACGATGAGGCGGGTTTGACCGCTGCCGAGGCGGAAGAGTACAAAGCTGTCACACCACCAACCACTCTGCAACGGTTTAGCGGGAGATCACAGATGAAGGTACGGCTTGCAGTTGCGGGTGTCGCTCTTGCGCTTGGCCTTGTGTCTCCGGCGGTCGCGCAGGGCAGGCCGAAGATTGTCAGCGTGTCGCACCTTGCGGTCTACACCACTGACGCGGACAAGGCGGAGCACTTCTACGTGCATGACCTTGGCGCGATGAAGGGGCCTGACCCACAGAACCCTGCCGGTGTTCGCTACTACTTTAACCCGGTGCAGTTCGTCGAGGTGCTGCCGCTGCCGCAGGGGTGGACGTCGGTGGGCCGGTTCGACCATGCAGGCTATAACACGGACGATGCGGAGGCGCTGCGCAAATACCTGGGTGCGCATGGTGTCGTGGTCCCCGCCGCGGTGACGAAGGGCTCGGATGGCAGCCTCTATTTCGAGGTGAAAGACCCGGAGGCGAACCGTGTGCAGTTTGTGCAACCGCCGGCGAAACGGATCGCGGTGCCGATGAACCCGCTGAGCAAGCACATCATTCACGTGGGCTATATCGTTCACAGCCCGGCCGCGGAAGACGCGTTTTACAGGACTCTGCTTGGGTTTCGGCCGTACTGGCACGGCGGCAGGACGGACGACTCGGCTGACTGGATCTCCAGCCAGGTGCCGGACGGGACCGACTGGGTCGAATACATGAGCGTGAAGGGGCCGGAGACGACGGGCATTCCGCCGACCATGACGAAGGACAACGCAGGCGTGCTCGACCACTTTGCGCTCGGCGTGCAGAACATGGAGCAGTCGGTAAACCTGCTGTACGAGGGCGACCGGCTGACCGCAAAGCACAGCCCGCCCCAGATCGGCCGCGACGGCAAGTGGCAGTTGAATATGTACGACCCCGACGGCACGCGCGCCGAGATGATGGAGTTTCAGCCGGCGGTCAAGCCGTGCTGCTCGCCATTTCTGGCCGCCAGCCCCACGGAGTAACGACCGGGGCGCGTCGCGGCTGAGTTGAATTGATGCGCTCCGGCCACGCTGCTAGACTTGACGATGGCGTTTGGTCCCGCAGCATTCTGCTCCCTGCGCCAGCCAGCCGGGCACCCTGGCACTGCCAGGCCCGCAGAAGGACATCGACATTTTGGAAACCACTACGCGCACCCGCACGACGCCGCTTGCCGTTCGAGAGAACGGGCCGCTGGCTGTCAACACCAACAGCAGCAGCACTGCATTTTTCGATCGCATTCAGAACAACCGCGAGCTCGTGATCCAGCTTGCTGCCGTGATCGTCGCGCTGGTCGTCGTGATTGGTGCAGTGTGGGCGATCTACAGCTATCGCTCCAACGCTGCGAGCAATGCCCTGGCCGAAGCCATGCAGACCTACGACACGCCCATCAGCTCGCCCGACGAGCCGGTGCCGCCCAGCCAGAAGAGCTTTCCCAGCCTGCAGGCGCGGGCTGATGCAGCCAACGCACAGTTCTGGACGGTTGCAAGCAAGTACGGCATGACTGCAGCCGGCCGCAATGCGCTCTACTTGACCGGCGTCACGGCGCTGCAGGCTGGAAGAACCGCGCAAGCCGAATCGCTTCTAAAGAAGAGCGCAGGCGACTGGAACCGTGACATCGCCAACCTGGCGCAGCTATCGCTTGCTGGCCTGTATCACAGCACCAACCGCGACGCGCTCGCCATCCAGACGTACCAGGACATCATCAAGAAGCCCTCGACCGTGGTTCCCGCGGGCCTGGCGCAGCTGCAGCTTGCTGAGCTGTACCAGAGCAACGGCAACGTCGCCGAGTCGAAGAAGATCCTTGCGCAGATCAAGGACAAGGACCCCAAGTCTGCCGCGGCCGACCTGGCCACGCAGAAACTCAGCGGCGCTCCGGCGCGGTAAGCAGCACGCGGGCGGCAACTCCATGGCGGCTCCAGACCAGACACCGGCCTCGCTCGCGCAACTGTTCGCGGCGCGGCGGCGGGCGGCGGGACGGAGCCAGACCACCACCCCGGTAGCCGACGGCCTGGGCCAGTTCGGCCTCCTCTTCACTGAGCCGGCAGCGCCACCGGCTCCCGCCGAAGCACCCGCGAAAGCCACTCCCGTACAGGCAAAGCCAGAACTCCCTGCCCCGCCGCAGCGCAAGCTGTGGGGAGTGGCCGAACTGGTCGGCGCGCTGCGCGGCAAGGTGGAGCGCGAGTACGCCGACGTGTGGGTGCAGGGCGAAATCTCGAACTGCCGCCCCGCGCCGTCGGGCCACCTGTACTTCACGCTGAAAGATGGCGACGCGCAGCTGCCGGTCGTGCTGTTCCGTCGTGAAGCGTCGCTGTTGCGCTTTCGCCCGACCGACGGTTTGGCGGTACTGGCGCGTGGCCGCGTGTCAATCTTCGAGAGCCGCGGCCAGCTGCAGCTGATCGCCGAGACGCTCGAACCGCGCGGTGCCGGTGCGCTGCAATTAGCGTTTGAGCAATTGAAGGCAAAGCTGCGCGCAGAGGGTTTCTTCGAGGCCGATCGCAAGCGTCCGTTGCCTGCCTTTCCACGCACAATCGGTGTGGTCACATCGGTACAGGGAGCGGTGCTGCGCGACATTGTCACGGTCGTGCGGCGGCGACACGGCTGCCTGAACATCCTCGTCTTCCCTGCTGCGATGCAGGGCACAACCTGCGCCGGCGACGTGATGCGCGGGCTGGCCTACTTCAACGCAACCGGGACGCATCGCGTTGACGTGATCGTGATCGCGCGCGGCGGCGGATCGGCGGAGGACCTCGCCGGCTTCAATGACGAAGGGCTCGCGCGCGCCATCGCCGCGTCAGAGCTGCCAGTCGTCTCGGCCATCGGGCATGAGACGGATTTCACCATTGCGGACTTTGTTGCCGACTTGCGCGCACCCACGCCATCGGCCGCGGCCGAGCTTGTGACGGCAGCGCAGCATCGCGTGGAAGAACGCGTGCAGGCGCTGCATGCGCGGCTGCTGCGCGGTGTTCGATTCACGCAGATGAGCGCACAGCAGCGACTTTCGCAAGTTGATGCCGCCGCCGCCTTTGCCCGGATGCGGAACAGCATCGGTCGCCGCCAGCAGCGCGTGGACGAGCGCCGATTCCGCTTGGAGACCGCCACTGCGACGCTGCTGCGGGTGCGTGCGGCGCGGCTGCGTTCGCTAACCGACCGCCTGCAGCGGCACGACCCGCATCGCAACCTCCTGCTGGCACAGGCAAAGAACGAACGCCTGCTCGAGCGCCTGTGGCAGGCCGGCCAGGCCTTGCTGCAGGCTCCACGGGCACGCGCCGCGCGGGCCGATGCGCGGCTGCACAGTCTGTCTCCGACGGCCGTTCTGCAGCGCGGATATGCGATCGCCTTTCGCGCCGACGGCCGCCTGCTGCGCTCGGCCGACGAGGTCAGCGCGGGTGACGAGATAACCACGCGGCTGGCGTCGGGCCAGGTCCAGTCGCGTGTTCTTGCATCCCACTTTCAGCAACACGACAACACACCGGCAGCGCCCGCAGCTCCCTCCCGGATCGAGCCACTGAAGAACTTCGAGAAAGAGACCTGACGCACATGAGAAAGCTCTTTGGGACGGACGGCATTCGCGCCGTTGCAGGCGAGGCACCGCTCGATAACAAGACCGTGTTCGCCGTCGGCGTTGCGCTGGCCCACCACGTCAGCACCGCGGGCGAGCAGCCGAGAATCATCCTCGGCATGGACACGCGCGAGTCCAGCGAATGGATCGCCGCGACCATCACGGCGGGCCTCCGTCGCGGCGGCGCTGCGGTAGAGTCGGCGGGCGTCATCACCACGCCGGCCATCGCGTACCTCACGCGCGCGCATGGGTTCAGCGCCGGAATCGTCATCTCCGCGTCGCACAATCCATGGCAGGACAACGGCATCAAGGTCTTCGGCCCTGACGGCTACAAGCTGCCTGACGCGACCGAGCTCGCCATTGAAGAAGAGATCTTTCGCCAGCTCGCAAGCGATCACGCGGAGACCGTCGACGATGTCGCTCCGCCCGAGGTCGAGGAGAGCGATCGCGCCGAGTACGTACGCTCGCTGCTGGCCGCAGTCGACGGCATGTCGCTCGATGGCAAGCGCCTCGTGATCGACTGCGCGAACGGCGCGGCATCGTCTGTCGCACCGCAGCTCTTTGCGGGACTCGGTGGCGAGGTGCGCATCCGCAACGCCAGCCCCAACGGCCGCAACATCAACGTCGAGTGCGGCGCCACCAGGCCCGAAGTTGTCGCGCGCTACGTGCTGGAGGATAAGGCCGACATTGGCATCACCTTCGACGGAGACGCGGACCGAGCCATGTTCGCTGACGAGAACGGCAAGGTCGTCAACGGCGACGCCGTGATGCTGCTGGCAGCGCGCGATCTGCAGGAGCGCGGCCTGCTGCACGACAGCACCGTGGTCGCAACAGCCATGTCGAACATGGGCCTGGAGGCGGCACTGAAACGGAGCGGCATCCGCATGCTGCGCGCGCCGGTCGGCGACAAGTACGTGCTGGCGCAGATGCAGGAGACGGGCGCATCGCTCGGCGGCGAGCAGAGCGGCCACATCCTGTTCACCGGCCGAAGCACCACAGGCGACGGCCTGCTGACTGCGCTTCTGCTGCTCGACATCGTGCATCGCAGCGGCAAGTCGCTCGGCGAACTGACCGCCGATCTGAAGACCTTTCCGCAGGTGATCGTCAACGTGAAGGTGCGCGAAAAGAGGCCGCTCGAGTCGATCCCATCGATCGCCGAAACCATCCGTGCCGCAGAGAACGAGCTCGCCGATTCAGGCCGTGTCGTCATCCGCTACAGCGGCACCGAAGCACTCGCGCGCGTGATGATCGAGGCCGAAGACGAGCCCACCATGCGTCACCACGCTGACACCATCGCCAACGCAATCCGCGCCGAGCTGGGCATCTAGGCCAAGGCACCGAGCATGGAAGGGCACAGCTTTCGCTGTGCCACCAGGACCGTCTGAGCAACAAGCTTCAGCCCCTCGAGGTCGGCTTTCCTGCACTCGATGAGCATCGACTCAGCGGCTGAAGCCGCTTTCCTTGCAGCTGTATGGTATGGGTGAAGCCATGCCCCCTCCGAAAGAACGGGCGCTTGATGGTCCGGGCCATCGAGTTGCCGCTACTCAACGAGTGTTGTTCCCGCGCTGAGCCCTGCCGGCAGCTTTCCCGCTGCTGCTTTGACGTCGCATCGCTGTCCCACCGTCGCGAAGCGCCGTAACCCAGCTGCGATATAGTTGCCGCAAAGACTGGCACCGGACAAACACCGGTCCCAAGGTGCACCTATGCGCTCTCTCGCCGCGATCTCCCTCTGCGTGTTTTCACTCATACTGTCCGCACCGGCTGCACGCGGGCAGAACAATGCCGCCGTTCTCGGCAGCACCATCTCAGGGCATGTCGTCTGTGCCGACACTGGCGCGCCCGCGCGTTTTGCCAGGGTGCTGCTCAAGTCCACGACGCCGAGCGATGCCGGTGGCGACTTCATGAAGCAGATCGAGAACTCCATGCGCAAGGCGGCTGAAAAGGCAGGCAAGCCAATGGCCACGCCGCAGCAGACCGATGAGCAGAAGCGCCAGCGCGCCGCAGCCAGCCGCAGCATGAGCCAGGCCACCGATCTGCTGAACGCATCGACTGTCGGCATGGACGGCGCGTATCGCTTCGTCGGCGTCAAGCCCGGCACCTACTTCGTGCACGTCGCCTATCCCGGCTACGTCGACGAGTACACGCAGTTCACCGACGCCGATTTTGCCAGCTCAGACCCGGCCATCCGGGCGCGCATCGCGGCCCTGCCGACCGTGACGGTCAATGGCACCGACACCGCTAACGTCGACCTGCGACTGATCCATGGAGCCGCGATCAGCGGCCGCGTTCTGTACGACGACGGCAAGCCCGCGGTCGGATGGGCGGTCTGGGCGCTGCATCCCGGCAGCGTGGATACGGACGAGGTGGTCAACCCCGGCATCCAGAAGCAGGTCGCGCTGGAGGCAGGCGAGCCGGTGACGACGACCGACGATCGCGGCGACTTCCGCATCGCCGGTCTCGCGGCTGGCAAGTACCTGCTGCGCGCCAACCTGTTCGCCACGCCGGTCGGCGTCGGCATCGGCAATCTCAACCAGGCGGGCAGCGGCATCCGGCTGGCGGTGTATGCGCCTGCCACGTTCCAGCTCGCGGCGGCCAGGCCCGTCTCCATCACGCAGGGCGAGGAGCACGCCGGCATCGACATCACCGTGCCCGCACGCACGCTGCACGCGCTGGTTGGCCACGTGTACGCCGCGGCGGACAACCACCCGCTGAACAAGGGCGACGTGTTGTTGACCAGCAAGTCCGATCCGTCGCTGCACGGGAAGGCGCCCATCCGTGACGACGGCAGCTTCCACTTCGATTACCTGCCCGGCGACACCACCTACACGCTCTCCGTCGCGGACGCTGCCGACGCCACCTACAAGAGCTCAGGCGCATCATTCCTCGGCATCAGCGCCTCGATCCCCGAGGTCAAGCAGGCCTACGCGCCGGCTACACAGGACGTGGTCCTTGGTAAAGACGACAACACGTCCGTCCGCTTCAGCCTGACGCCCGCCGCCAAGTCAGCCGAGATGCGAGACGCACCTGCGCACTGATGGGAGAGCGAAACGCTCGCGCGCGTCGCTGACTGCTGTTGGCAGACCCGGCCTGACGTGCTCCATACAGCCAGTGTTGATGGCGCTGAGACCCGGGGTATGGTCAAGAAAGACGTCGCGGACTACCTGGTGAAAAGAGCCAGGTCGACCGCCTCTCCCATCGCTTTGTAGCCAGCATCGTTAGGGTGCAGATGATCGCCGTGATCGAACGCCGGTAGGAAAGCATCAGGGCGGCTCGGATCCTGGGTCGCCTTGTCGAAGTCGATCACTCCATCGGAGTCCTTCTGCGCGCGGATCCACTGGTTGACGGCGGTTCGCACGGCTTCGCCCGCAGGTGAAGAGTAGCTCGCACCCATGTACGGCGTCAGCGTTCCCATGATGATCTTGATGCCATGCGTGTGGGCACGCTCGATCAGTTGCTTGTATCCCACAATCAGGTCCTCAGCCGTTGGCGGGGCAGGCGGGGCTACTGCGGGCGGCGGGGCGTTTGGATTCCTGGGGCCATAGGCGCCGATGTCGTTGATCGCCTCCATGACGACGATGTATTTGACACCAGACTGTCCCAGCACATCGCGATCAAGGCGGCTGAGCGCGCTTGGTCCCACGATGTGGCGCAGTACCCCGTTACCGCCGATGCCCTCGTTCAGCACGGCTAAATCGGCGACCCGCTTGTCAGCCTGCAGGCGTCGCGCAAGTACATCCGGCCAGCGGGCATTCGCGTTGGTTGAGGCAAACGCGCCATCGGTGATGCTGTCACCAAAGGCCACGATCGCTCCTGCATGGGCGGGCGCCTCTACCTCTACACCTTTCAGAAAGACCCAGGATCGTATTTCCCTTGCGCTCTCGAGGGTGGGGGAACTCGCCACGTCTCCCTCAGCCACATAGTTCGTCTGGTCCGCAGCCTGGTGCTGTGAAAGCGTCGTAATGGTCTGCTGTGGAACGAACAGGGTGACCGCCAGGTCGGCTTGCGCGGGCAGCTTGAGGGCCACAGCGTCGCTGACCATCATGCCTCCTGCAGGAATGATGGCGTAGTCGCGGCCGCCGAAGGTAAGTCCCGATGAAACAGACGGCGACGCATCGACCGCGTTGCCGCCTTTGCTCAGACCGACGTGCGCAGAGCTGATTCGCAGAGCCTCCGTCCCAAACTCGTTGGTAAAGACCACCCTCAGGCGCGAGCCTCCCAGGGAAACGTGGACAATCTCGCGCAATGTCATGTCGCTCGATCCGTAGATGGGCGGCGGAGTGAAGCGGAAGCCGGGCGGCGTTGCACTAGGAGCGCCCGATGCCGGCAATGATGCTGAGCCTGGTGCTGCCGGCGTGACGGGGACCGCCCCAACCGCGGGCGGTGCAGCAGAAGGTGTTCCACCTACAGTTGCTGACCCGGCGGCTACAGAGGCATTACCGGGCGTGAGGCTGGTCGAGCCGGGGATCGCAGCGGGTGCGGGCGGCAACCGGCGAGGTGCGTTGGACTGCTCAAACGGTGCAGTGGCCCATGTTCCCACCCAGTGCCCGGCGGACGGTCCCGCGGCGAATCCGCCGACAGGTAAAGAGCACAGTACAGCTGCAACAGCGATCCACGAACGTACCGATCCGGCATTCACGATGACGACTCCCGCGGCAGGTGTGATTATTGGCCACACCATCCTAACCCGATGTCCGTGCCCCGCGGGAAGCGGCGGATCAGACCGTCATCAGTTCCTTTTCTTTCACCTTGAACATCTCCTCCAGCGTCTTGATCTGTGCGTCGGTCATTCCCTGCGTCTCTTCAGTGGCGCGCTTTTCATCGTCGGCAGAGATCAGCTTGTCCTTGGCCGCCTTCTTAATGGTGTCGTTGCCGTCGCGGCGGATGTTGCGGACGCTGGTTTTGTGGTCTTCGAGAATGCTTGCGAGCTGCTTCACCGCGTCTCGGCGGCGCTCCTCGGTCATGGGCGGGACGGGCACGCGGATCACCTTGCCGTCGTGCATCGGGTTGAAGCCCTGGCCGCTGGTACGGATGGCTTTCTCAATCAGGCCGACAACACCCACATCGAACGGCTGCACCACGATCTGGTTTGCCTCGGGCGCGCTCACCTGCGCCAGCTGGTTGATCGGCATCTCGCTGCCGTAGTAGTCCACGCGAATGTTGTCGAGCATGTGCACGCTGGCCCGGCCGGTCCGCACCGCCAGCAGGTTGGTGCGAAAGTCCTCAATCGCCTTCTTCATGCGTGCGGTCAACTGGACCTGCAGGTCTTTCAATGCAGGGATGTTTGCCATCTGTGAAGCCATGCGTGTTTCCGTCCTTCAGGCGCGTTTGCGCGACCCGTTGATTTTATCGGATGCAGCATGCACGGGACCGATAACTTGGATCACCTGCACCACGCTGATGTAAGCGATGATCTTCAGGATCGTTCGCTGGCCGGGTGCGCCATGTCTCGCTTCTGAGAGATGGGATCGATGGCTTGTGTGGCTTGAAGAACCTTATCTCCAACGCGAGATGTGGGGGACCCCGATCTCCAACGCGAGATGTGGGGAACCCCGCTGGCGGCTTACGGCCTGGGCATGGGATGCGATGCCGTGCTGCCCTCGGTCATGCCGAGGCCCCACTTGATCGCCTCAAAGTACATGGTGCGAATGTCGGGGTCGAGCCATGACTCGTGCGAGTGGCCAAGCGATGAGTAGAAGACGCGGCCCTTGCCGTACATCTTCGCCCACGCCACGGCAAAGTCCTTGTCCGTGCGGTGCAGGTTCGGCGCAGGCGGAAAGTTGTAGCGCGACGGATCGAGGCTGAGCAGCACGTTCAGGTCGTCGCGGGACCAGTCGCGCGGCTGGTAGATTTCGTCCACCTTGTTGAACTGCTTTGGAAAGTGGCGGACGGCGGGGAAGTCCGGCTGCTCATTACGGATGGGCGCGTTGAAAACTCCCCATGGATGCTGGTCAAAGTAGCCGCCCTGCATCCTGCCGAACTCCGGCCAGTGATAGCCGGCGGTCAGCGAAGCATGAATGCCGATGAAGCACTTGCCGGCGTCGTGGATGGCGGCGAGCAGGTCATGCTTCTGCTCGTCCGTGAGGGGCATGTCGCCGGACGCGCTGGCATACACGATGCAGTCGTAATAGGGCAGGCCGTGCGTGTTGCGTCCGCCGGGATTGTTGCTCAGCAGGCGAACGTCGGTGCGGATCGTCGTCTCCCACAGGCCGCTGTCATGGCCCATGTTGTAGACGGCCACCATGGCGTCGGGAATGGTGTCGTGCTGGAAGTCGTCCGCTTCACCGATTACCAGGACATGCCGGACGTTGCTGCGCGCGGGCGCGGGTGCTGCCACGGGCGCTGGAGCTGCCGCTGCCTGGGCGTGCACCCGACTGTATGGACTCAGCAAAAGGAGCAATGCCGCTGCCGTGCATGCGGCTCGTGGCAGGTTCAGGCAGGACAGGCGCATGCGGCGATAGTCTCCTCAGAATCGTCCGGGTGGGCGAGCCACATCAGCATACTCGAGGCTTGGGACCGGGTGCCCGCCCCGCGAAAGCTGCGGTGGGATTTGTGATCCCGCACCTTACGCCGTACGAACATGAGAATGAGGGGGTACAAGCACTTCCGCTTGCGGTACCCTGTCGCAGAACGGCGGAGGCTGCCTTCGCTCGGTGTGGCGGGCGGGACTGTGAGTACCTAGTCTCAGAAGCGAGACATGGGGTGCCCGCTTCAGTTCTTTCGCGATGCTTCAGTTGGTCGCGATGCTTTATTTGGTCGATGCAGGAAAGAGGCTCTCGTGAAGACGCTGGTTGCACTTCTGCTTGTCTCGCTCGCGTTGCCGGCGTGCGCTGTGACGGCACAGACGCCGGCGGCACCGGTCGCGCAGGGCTCGGCGATGACGCCGGACCAGACACTCGACTTCGGTGTCGCGCGCGAGAGCTTTGCCGCGGGCAAATGGGCCGATGCGTACGCGAAGCTCAAGCCGATTCACGAAGCCGTTCCCGGCAACGCACCCGTCGCAAAGTTCACCGCGGAAGCCGCTATCAACAGCGGGGATCGGGCGTATGCACAGGGCGTGCTGACACCGCTGCTCGCCGCCTCGCCTGACGACTGGCAGGCGCGAGCGCTGCAGGCACGCATTTACGCCGAGGCCCACAACGACGCCGCCCGCGATGCCGAACTGAAGCGCCTGATCGTGCAGCATGCGAACACATCAGACAACAACTTCCGCCAGCAGAACGCTCTCCTGATCGAGCGCGACATGCTGCCCGACGGCGGCCATCTGGACATCTTCTATTCCATGCAGCCGTGGAGCCGTTACAACATCTACGAGATGGCCCGCGTGTACGACGCGGGCGGCAAGCAACGCTTTCGCATCACGCTTGAGAGCGGCGACTTCGATCAGCCGCTCTGGGCCAAGAGCCACGCTGAACTGGCCGCGAAGGGCGAGCGTGCCTTCAGCATGGACGGCTACAGCGATCAGCCCGCAACCGCCACAACGCAGGCAACCCAGACGCATTCCACTTACGGCTTCTTCGATGGGCAACCGTCGTACGACACGGTGCGTGACCGCATGATCGCGATCGCCTCGGGTAAGGGTGCACCGTTGAGCTCCACCGGCGGCATTGTCCCAAAGCCTTAGGAGACGTCGAGCAGCATGCGCCCGTCTTCGTATGGTGATTTCAAGCGCCGACTCCTGGTTGCTTAGCCGCAGGAGATCTCGTAGTGATTGTTGGGGCAGCGGCTGAGGCCTCCCCAAATAAAAACACGCGTGCTATCCGCGCGGCCCAGGCCGCCAGCGATCAAGCCACTTTAAGGAGCCACGATGACCGAACTCGACAAGAAGACACGTGCCGACGCGATTGCATCGTTGCAGCGCTACGTTCATGACAACCTGCCGGAGCCGATAGGCGATCTGCCTGCCGGCATGATGCTCGACTTTTTCCTCGAAGAGGTTGGGCCGTTGATCTACAACGCGGCCATCACCGACGCGCAGACGCGGCTGCTGCGCAACGTGAGCGACCTCTCCGGCGACCTGTATGAAAAGCCGTTCAGCTACTGGCCGCGCGTGGATGCGAAGCGTAAACCTCGACGCTAGAGCCGACATCCAATCACCTGTGAAGGCGTCCTTCAATGGCCGGTTCCGGGCGGTACGTTCAAGCACTTACGCTGACGCCGACCGCCGTTCGAAGAGACGCCACAGGTGAATCGTTTCAGTTCGCGTGCGGTCTAAATACGTGGGAGTACTTATGAAAAACGCCTTTAAAGTCGGTATGTTTCTCGTCTTTTCGGCTCTATCCGTAGCATGCGCTCAGACCCCGGATCCTGCCGCTATTCAACCTTCAATGACCCAGCCCATGGCGCAGAACGCGCCGATCGTGCGCGGGTACCAGGGGCCAAATCGTGCGCGTGGCGTGCAGAGTTTCGACTCTGAACCTATCTCCGGCGTCTTTGTTCGGAGCGATGTAAACAACGGTGTCCAGGTCGTGAACTCATCGAACACCGGTACGGAGATTCGCGTTGACCAGGGTAAGGCGAACATCACCGTGCATCATCCTGAGAACCATCCGCAGATTCTTGTTGACCTGCCCGGCGGCCAGGTGTCCCTGTTGAAGGATGGCCTGTACACCTTCAACGCCTCGACGAACACCGTGCGCGTTCTGCACGGCGAGGCTGAGGCCCGCAACGGCTCCAACGACGCCACCAAGGGCACCAAGATCAAGGAGACACAGCAGCTCGCGTTCTTTGGCAACGTGAAGCCGCGCGCCGTCAACGCCTACCCCTATGAGCTGACGGCAGACCTGATGCCCGGCGATGGTCGCGGCCATGGAGACGGCATCGTCGAAGGCCGCTATGGCGATGGGTTCTACGGCGGTTATCCGTACTACGCCGGCGGTTTTTATCCCTATGGCTTCTACCCGTACGGCTACGGCTATCCCTTCGGTGTAGGGTTCGGCTTCGGCTACTACGGTGGATTCGGCGGCTTCCGCGGTGGGTTCCGTCGCTAAACCGCTGTTTTCCAAGGCAAACGGGGAGCCCCTATTCGGGGCTCCTTTTGTTTGCTTGTCTGTTCCGCGCAGAAATTTACCTTGCGGAGAACAGTCGCATCGCAAGTGGCCGCGACGCGTCCCGGCGACGCCATTTAGCATAGGGGGTGGTGAAACAAACGCGCCAGCGTGCGCGTACCCGTAGGGACAGACAGGAAAACGTGGCAGAGATTAAGAACCCCAACCAGGGTGGCGGTGGTACCAGCAACACCAGCTTCCTTGTCATGATGGTCGTGATGCTCGGCGTCTTTGCCGGGCTGCAGTTCTACCGCAGCAAGCAGAAGCAGCCGCTGCAGCCGCCCTCGGCGCAGACGCAGACCGCCGCTCCGCAGAGCGGGCCCACCGGCCAGACCGCGGCCTTCAACGCGAACGCCGTGCAGCAGCCCGCCGCAACGGCTGCGGTCGGTGCCAAATCGGCGCAGGCTGCGCCGGCGGTCCCGGCCATTGCTGCCGCCGCGGAGCAGACGGTCACCGTTGAAAACGAGCTGTACAAGATCACCTTCAGCAACAAGGGAGCGGAGGTCCGCAGCTGGATCCTAAAGCGCTTCCACGATCGCTATGGCGCTCCGCTCGACCTGGTGAACGACGCAGCGGCAAAGCAGTACGGCTACCCGCTGAGCCTGTACACCTACGACAGCAACCTGACCAGCGGCCTGCGCAACGCGCTGTTCGTGCCCTCGGCGACGGGCAGCCTGACTGCGCCGCAGACGCTGACGTTCAAGTATCAGCAGGGCAACGTGGTAGCGACGAAGACGTTCTCGTTCGATTCCACCTACGTGCTGAATGCCGAGACGAGCGTCAACGTGAACGGCTCGCCCGTTCGCACGCTGCTCAGCTGGCCCGCCGGTTTTGGCGACCAGGAGCAGGTGCTGGACTACAACGGTTCGCGCATCGAAACCATGCGCGGCGGCAGCGCTGACCATACCGACTTCAAGAAGATCAGTAACGGCGAAACACTGAACGCACCGCTGGACTATGCCGGCACGGCCGATGGCTACTTTGCCGCGATCTTCATCCCGGCTGACGCGCAGACCGCGACCGCCGTCGAGCTGCACAACTCCATTGACGTGCTGAGGCTGGCGCGCGCCGGGTCTGACAAGGGCAAGATCACCGGCAAGCCGGTCGACGTTCCCGTCGTGGGCGCCGCCGTTGGCGACACCAGCGGAACGACGAAGACGCGCCTTTACGCCGGTCCCAAGTCGGTCGATGTGCTGAAGGGCATCACCGTCTCCGGCTCGTCGGCGACGCTGGCTCCCGTGGTTGATTTTGGTTTCTGGGGACCCATCGCCAAGTTCCTCTTCTGGCTGCTGAACTGGATCCACGATCACGTCGCCAGCAACTGGGGATGGGCGATCGTGGTGCTCACCATCCTGCTGAACGTGGTGATGCTGCCCTTCCGCTACCAGACCATGAAGAGCGGCCTCAAGATGCAGCGCATCCAGCCGCAGATGGACGCCATCAAGGCCAGGTACGCGAAGTACAAGGTGACCGACCCCAAGCGCGCCGAGATGAACACGGAGATCATGGCGCTGCAAAAGGACAACGGCGTCAACATGTTCGGGGGTTGCATCCCGACGCTGCTGACGTTCCCGCTGCTGTTCGCCATGCTGGGCATGCTGCCCAAGGTCGTCGAACTGCGCGAGGCGCACTGGTTCTGGCTGCACGACCTGACCGCGGCCGACCCGTACCATATCCTGCCCATCACCATGGTGCTGTCGCAGTTCCTGGTGCAGTTCTACATGCCCGCGCCGGGTGTCGATCCGCAGCAGCAGAAGATGATGGCATTCATGATGCCGGTGTTTTCCGGCTACATCACGTGGAACTACTCCTCGGGCCTGGCACTGTACTGGTGCGTCGGCAACCTGCTGATGATTGCCGCGCAGTACGGCATGAACCAGACCAAGGAAGGCCGCGAGATGCGTGAGATCGCCGCCAAGCGCGCTCGCCGCAAGGCAGGCGCACCGCAAACCAAGGTTGGCGGAGGCCAGCAAAAGACCATCCAGGGGAAGCGCTAACGATGCAGGACCTGAAGACCGCCGCGCAGCAAACGGCTGATTTTCTCAAGACACTCACCACCACCGGCGGCCTCAAGCTGCGCTTCCGCATCACGGCAGGCGCAGGCGCGGCCGACCCGGACGGCCTGGAAGACCGGCTGATCTATGTTGAGATCAGCGGCCCTGACGCCGGTCTGCTGACCGAGCGCGACGGTGAACTGCTGCGCGCGATGGAGCACATCTGCGCGAAGATCCTGCGACTGGAGCCTCAGGAGCATGACCGAATCTCGTTCGACGCGAACGGCTACAAGGCCGCACGCAATCGCGAGCTGCTCGATACCGCGCAGGAGGGCATCGATGCCGTCAAGGCAAGCGGCAAGCCCTACCGGTTTGACCCTATGAGCTCGCGCGAACGCCGCATGCTGCACCTCGCTTTGAAGAAGGCCGAGGGCATGCGCACGGAGTCCAGCGGCGAGGGTCCGGCGCGCTTCGTCGTACTGTATCCCGAGGGCTGGCAGGTGCGCGAACGCGACAACCGCGCCGACGAGATCCGCAAGCGCTTCCGCCGCCGGTAAGCCTCGACCGTTCACGGGACCTGAGTACCCTTTACCTCGAACAGGCGGGACGGTCTCAGGTCCGATGTGAACTATCATCGGTATCATGACCGTTGCAGCGTGGGTGCCAATCGCTATTTCTGCTGCGGGTACGATCATTTCGTTTTCGGCGTTTGCATATCAGATTCATCGTGCACGCTTCAGCCAGTCGGTCGATCTGCTGTTCCGGCTCGAGAATGATTTCTTCGGGGCGGCGAAACGTGCGCAGCGCGCATTAGCCGCACGCGACCTGTCACAGGGTCAACCGCTGGAAGCAGAACCAATCCTCGACTTCTTCGAAACGATGGCACTGCTGCTCCGCCGTAAGGCGCTGGACCCGGAGATGGTCGCCCACACCTTTTCGTACTGGATCGAAAACTACTACGCCGCGATGGAGCCGTACATCGCGGAGCGCCAGACGCGCGATCCGCTGGTTTGGGAAGACCTGAACGGGCTTGTCCGCACCGTGCGCTCACTTAAAGAAAAGCGTCTCGGCAAGCCTTCGCCTACTATCAGCGCGGAGCAGACCTCCGCCTTCCTTGCGGAAGAACAGACGGAATCCAAACTTCCAGACTGACCGGCCTTGCCGAAGAGGAACGACCGAATGCCGCAACGACCGCGCTTCCAACTTTCGCTCGACACCTGGGCCGTCCTGCTGTCACTGCTGCTCGCGCTGCTGGTCAAGCTGAACGTGATTCGCGTGGTGGGCTGGTGAACGAGACCACGCTGCCCCTCGAACACGCTGCGGACCGGCCGCACGCACGGACGCTCTTCGGCCAGTTCCTGGAGCTGCTGCCGGGCATTGGGCTGCTGGCCGTCGTCGGCTATGCCGGCAAAGTGATCGAGCAATCCATCACGCGCTACGGCAAGGCCCACCACCACGCGCTGCCCAACATCGAGTACGTCATGTGGGCAATCCTGATCGGCGTGTTGATTACGAACACCTTCGGCCTGCCACGGGTCTTCCGCGCGGGCGTGGCCACATACGAGTTCTGGCTCAAGGCCGGCATCATCCTGCTTGGCGCGCGCTTCATCCTGGGCGACATGCTGCGGCTTGGCGGTGTCTCGCTTGTGCTCGTCTTCGTGGAGCTGGCGCTCGCACTCACCTTCATGACCTACCTGGGCCGCGGCTTCAAGCTGTCACCAAAGCTCATCACGCTGCTCGCGGTCGGCTCGTCGGTATGCGGCGTGTCCGCGATCATCGCAACGCAAGGCGCAATCGATGCGGATGAAGAAGACTCGTCCGTCGCCATCGCGGCGATCCTCGCGCTGGGAGCGCTGTCGCTGTTCGTCTTTCCGGTAGTCGGTCACGCGCTGCACCTGAGCGACCATGCCTATGGCCTGTGGACCGGCCTCGCCGTCGACAACACGGCAGAGGCAACGGCGGCCGGCGCGCTCTACTCCGATGCTGCGGGCAAATATGCCGTGCTGGCGAAGACCTGCCGCAATGCCCTGATCGGCTTCGTCGTCCTTGGCTACGCGCTGTACTGGGCGTCCCGCGGCCAGGCTGCCGCCATCGGCAACAAGGGCGCATTCCTCTGGCGCAAGTTCCCCAAGTTTGTCCTGGGCTTTCTGCTGATCTCGGCGCTGGCGACGTTCGGCGTCTTCAACAAGCCGCAACTGCTCGCGATCGGTAACCTGTCGCGATGGGCCTTCCTGCTGACCTTTGCCGGAGTCGGCCTGCGCACCAGCTTCCGCGATCTATCGAAGCAGGGCGCGCGGCCGTTCCTCGTGGGAGCCATCGGCGAAGTCGCCATCGCCATCATCACTCTCGGCCTCGTGATGGGCGCTGACCGCTACCTGAGTCTTTAGAAGACACCTGAAGGAGTGGGTGCTCCGCGTCTGCCTCCTGAGACATGGGACGTGCGAAGCACACGCGGAGGACTTAAGCGGGCTCTGAGCTGTCAGGCAAGGCTCCAAGGAACCCATGTCTCAAAGGCGAGACATGGGGGCACCCGCTTGATACGAGAACCCAACTGCCCAGGCGGCTAGTTGAGCGTCTCGATCAGCTTGCTGATGGTGCTGGCGAGGTCCTTGTCGTTCCGGCGCTGCTCGTCGATCTTCGCGATGGAGTGCATCACGGTCGTGTGGTGCTTGCCGCCGAACTGGCGACCGATCTCCGGCAGGCTGGCCTCGGTCATCTGCTTGGCCAGGTACATGGCGATCTGGCGCGGCACAACGATCTGGCGCGAGTTGTTCTTCTGCTTCAGCTCGCTGATCTTCATGCCGAAGTGCTCTGCGGTCGCGCGCTGGATCGCCTCGATGGTGATCTTGCGCGACTGCGTGTCGATGAACTGCTTCAGGCACTGCTGCGTGGTGGCCAGCGTGATCTCGACATGATGCAGAGAGCACCACGCGATCAGCCGGATGAGCGCGCCCTCAAGCTCGCGCACGTTGGTCCGTACATTGCTCGCGACGAACAGCGCAACGTCGGTCGGCAACACGGTCTGCTCGCTCTCTGCCTTCTTCTGCAGGATGGCGACCTTTGTCTCCAGATCGGGCGGCTGGATGTCGGCAATCAAGCCCCATTCAAAGCGCGAACGCAGACGGTCTTCAAAGTTGGCAAGCTCTTTCGGCGGCCGGTCGCTGGCGATTACGATCTGCTTCGAGCTTTCGTGCAGCGCGTTGAACGTGTGAAAGAACTCTTCCTGGGTGCGCTCTTTGCCGGCGAGAAACTGGATGTCATCGATCAACAGCACGTCGACCGTGCGGTACTTGTCGCGAAAGCCTGTCTGCCGGTTGTTGCGCATGCTGTCGATCATCTCGTTGGTGAACTTTTCACCGGAGACATACGAAATGCTGGCGTGCTGATTGCGGCGCTTTACCTCGTGCCCGATGGCATGCATCAGGTGCGTCTTGCCCATGCCCACGCCGCCGTACAGGAACAGCGGGTTGTAGGCCTTTGAAGGCCGCTCAGCGACTGCCTGGGACGCGGCATGCGCGAACTGGTTGCCGCTGCCGATGACGAAGTTCTCAAAGAGGTACCGCGCATTCAACTGCGCTGCGGTGTTCCAGTCAAAGCGCGCCTGCTCCGTGGAAGGAGCGATCGGCTGCGGACGGTGGCCGTTCAGCGACGATCGCGAAATGGGCGCATTGGGCGAGTGCGAAGGCAGCGGTGCAAAGCCTCCATCCTCGCGTGTCTTCGGCTCAGAGGGATCGTTCTCCGCGGTGACGAAGCGGACCTCGTCAACCTCAAGCTGGCCCTTGTCGATGGCTTCCTGGATCAGGTCGGCGTAGCGATCGCCGATGTGTTGAAACGTGGCCGATGGTATGCGCACGTAGATCACGCGGCCGTTCGCGAATGAGAAACGCGTTGGCTTCAGCCAGGTGTGAAACGACTGGCGATTGACCTTGACCTCAAGCGCGCCAAGGATGGTGGTCCATGCCTTCTGCATGGTTGCGGTGCCCGGTTGTTGCGGGTCTGCGAGTTCGGTTGACTCGGCTTGAGCGGGTGCTGCGGTAGGACTTAGCGACATGCTGTTTGACTTCCTTGCTGCCGGTCGAACCGGCTTCCGTCACTGTGGACCGCTGCCGCGATGAGCGGCGCTTAAAGGCGGACCGGGCCAAAATTGAGACAACAATTCCTTGACCCGCATGGATTGCCCACGCAGGGAAGAGGCACATTCTGTTCTGTTGAAAGCCGTCGGTTACGCCTTAGCTGGCCGATCGGGCGAGTGCTGCAGAGGTGGAACAAAACCGCTACCAACCACGCTGGCTTGGTAGAACGAAGTTGATCGTAGCACGACGCAGAGGCCAGTCATGAGGCGTGCGCAAGCATTTATTTTTTGCAAAATTCACTTGCACCAATCGTGGTGAAGGAGTTCCGGAATGCGTCGCAGTCCATGTGCAATCAAGCGATTTCCCTTGCGCTGACGCGCTCTTTCGGTGTACCAGGGCGCAGTCGCAGAGGTCAAAAAGTGATATCACCTTTGCTCAAAAACGATGGCCGCGGGTAATCACCTAAAGCTTTAGGAGTTCCATAATGACATGCTATCGACCGTTGCCTTCCCATGTCCGCAGGAAACGTGTAATAGCAACGTCTGAGAGCCGCTGCCTGTCCGCCGGCGCCCACTCGTCGTTCCACAGGACCGCCGCAGAGGGCAGCACCACGTTCTTTGCGTTGGCCGCAACCGCCGCCAGCAGCACCGTTGTAAGCGCATGTTGTTCCAGCACAAGGTGAGGGGATGGCTCGCCGGGTTCGCGCAGGTCGGCAGCGATCGAGCCTGCGTACATGACAGCATAGACGAGCGCATCCATCGGCAGACGTGCGCGGTCAAGCGTCACGTGGATCAGCAGGCCGCCCGGCGCCGATGCGGCAGCCGCTGTGTCTTCGGCTGCGGTGTCTTCGTTCGGCGGTCCATAGCTGACGGTGATGCCTGTCGGCTCACCACCGGGAGTGCCGTAGATTACCGCCGCGCGGCGCACCTGCCCGTACACCGCAGTGCCATTCAGGAACGCCTCAGGTAACCGGTTGGCTGTTTTGAACGGATCGCCCGACAGCGTGCGCCGCACGGCCTGCAGTTCGGTCGACGCAGGCTGAAAGTCGTTGTCCTTTTCCACAACGTTCGACACGCTCTCAAGCACCAGCCGCACACGGTACCGGTTGAGCGTGCCAAAGCCCGCGGCGCTGCTGTACTGCGCGCCTGTGCGGACAATGCGTGCGACAGGAACAGCATCGATGCGGCCGGTGAGCGTTGCCGCGACGGACGACTTCGCGCAGCCAAGGCAAAGCCCGCGTGACGGCAGGGGCGAAGACAACGCTGCATCGAAGTGCTCAAAGTCATGTCCGCGATCGAGCGCGACGGCAGGCGCGGAGGGCGTGGCCGCAGCACCGCTGACGGCAAGCGCGATCCGCATCGCCGGACCCGCCTTGCCGTGTGTGCCTCTTGGATAGTCGATCCAGATTGCCTGGGGCGAAGACAGCGGCGTGCCGCTGCAGCCGGGCGCGCGCAGCACAAAGTCATCCAGGCCCGTCTGCACCGTGCCGCTCACGCGAACGGTCTTGCCGTTGAACTCCATCGGCCGCGACAGCACATCGCATGGCGTTGCCTCAACAGCAGCGCCCTGCGCATGAATGATTGGCGAGGCCAGTGCAAACGCCATCATGCCAGGCGCAAGCATACGAAGGGCATACCGGGTGTCACGAACCATGCGGCAGAGCCTCCTGACCAACACACGATACGCCGTTCGTGCCCTTCCGCAAGAAGGACCCGAACGCGCGCGTTTCATGGCACGAAGATGTTGGGAGGGTGTTGATGAAGAGTGGGCCTGCGCCTCGCACGATCCACGAAGCGCAGGCCCGATGCGACTAAATGCCGTTTGAAGACAACGTGTCCTTCATGTGCGACGCGATGTCCTTGACCTTTGAAGCGGCGCCGGCGACAGAGCCAACAGCCTGTTCCTTCTGGCCGAAGGTATCCGGACGGCCGAAGCCGAGGTTCGGCTCGTCACCGAGCGGCTTCGCGATGAAGTAGGAGAACTCGCCGTGACCGTCGGGTGCCTTGCCGCTGGTCCAGGGCTGATCTGCCTGGTTGCCCGGCTGGCCGTCCGTCGTCGTGATGAAGAAGTTGTAGGCGAAGTCGCTGTTCTCCTTCGACTGCGGAAAGCTGTTGGGGATGGGCAGGTGTGACGGTCCAAGCTCTTCCAGTACGGCCAGCCACTGCTGCTGGTGCATGGTGTCGCGCGCAATGTTGAACGACAGCATGTCCTTCATGCCGGGATCGTCCGTCATGTTGTACAGCCGCACTGCCAGCGCCCGACCGGTGGCCTCGGCGGCCACGTTGCAGTACATATCGGCAGCAATGTTGCCGCTGGCGTAGATGTGCGACATATCAAAGGGCACGCCGTTCGCGTCGGATGGCAGGGCGGACAGGCCGGTAGACAGGATCTGCCGGAAGTCCATGCCGCCGAGCACGGCGTTGACGGCCGGGCTTGCCGCCGCCGCCTCGTCCTGCAGCTCGACGGGAGCGTTCTGCAGATTCAGCGCGACCGCGGTTGCCAGCATTTCGATGTGGGAGATCTCTTCGGTCGCGGTATTCAGCAGCATATCGCGGTACTTGGCCGGGCCGCGCGCTCCCCAGGCCTGGAAGAAGTACTGCATACAAACGCGGATCTCGCCTTCCACGCCGCCGATGGCCTGTTGCAGGGCACGGGCAAAGATGGGGTTCGGCTTATCGACGCGCACAGGATATTGCAGCTTTTTGTCGGTGTAGTACATGGTCGCCTCTTTGGGTTTGTCTGGGATAAAGGAACGGCATCAGGATGGCTGCGAATCGGCGTGCGTTCACAGCCAGCGTGTTCGAGATCGTCTGTTGGTGGAGCAGGACGTTCAACGTGCAAATGCTCACGTCACACAGGTCATGCGCAATCAGATGTGACCTGCTCCGCACGCGCGATGAGCCTGTCGCCTATTGGCTTAATTGCCCCGGTCTGTGTCCGATGCTGAACAAAACGCATTGTGCGACACGTGCGTGCGGTGGTTGCAGGCGCACGCGTGCCACGGCCCGGCGAACAGTGACGCGGAGGCGTGGAACGGCAGTGGATGCGCTTTACTTTGCCGGTAGTACCAGCACTTCAATCGACAGCGGAGGCACAGTGTGGTGCATCGTTGCGGCTGCGGACACCGTGCTCTTCACCGGCACGATGCGATTGGGATCGGTGATGCTGTTGGTCTCTGCGCGGGTGTTGCCGCCGAGCGTCCAGACCGTCGCTTCACCGCTGGTGCGGGCACCGTTCACCTGCAGATCTACCGGTTGCGCGACCGTAGACGCGTTGACCAGCTTGACGTACAGCATGCCTTTTGCCGGATCGCGTGTGACGGACGTGAACAGTCGCGAGCCTGCGCCCGAGAGCGTGGTCGCGCTGACCTCCGTGCCGAGAAACTCGCCGAAGAGACACTGCGCGTAGTAGCCCGGCGAGCCGTAGCTGCTGCTGGCGGTGTAGCCGATCAGGTCGCTCTCCCACTGCATGCCGCCGGGGTCGACGTTGACGAACAGCGGAGCGTACGACGCCATCACGATCAGGTCGCTGTTGCGCTCCATCGACGTCATGAACGCAGCATCGCCCAGCGCCGCGCCAAGGTTGGTCGTGGGTGCGCCCTCGCGCGTGGCCCATTCGCCAACGAAGATCTTCGAGCCGGTGCGAGGCATGTCGTCATAGTGGTGCAGCATGTCAAAGAACTCGTCGGCGCGCTTGTAGTAGTGGTCGTCGATCACGTCCGGCTGCATGCGCTTGACGGGTGTGGTGGCAATGATCTGCAGCTTCGGGTACTTCGCCTTGATGGCCTTGTAGAACTGCGCATAGCGGCCCTCGTAACTGCCGCTGCGGTCGAAGTTGTCTTCGTTGCCGACCTCGACATACTGCAGCGGGAACGGCGCCGGATGGCCAAGCTTCGCGCGTACCGCGCCCCACCTGGTCTTCGTGCTGCCGGTCACGAACTCGAGTTCATCCATCGCGTCGTCGACATATGGCGTCAGCATGGGGCCGGGGTGAATGTAGTCGCCCTTCAGCGAGTAGCCGGCATACACGGCAAGCACCGGTTCGATCTTGAGGTCTTCCGTCCACTCCAGGAACTCGAGCAGACCCATGCCGTCGGTCGACTGGTAGTTCCACGGGCTGCGGTGCGTCGGCCGGTCGACCAGCGGGCCGAGCGTCTGCTTCCAGTCGAAGCGCTCGTCGATCTGATCGCCTTCAAGATAGTTGCCGCCCGGCAGCCGCAGGAACTTCGGGTGCATGGCTGCCATCATCTCCATCAGGTCAGGGCGGTTGCCGTTCGCGCGGTCTTTATAGGTCGGCGGAAACAACGAGACCAGGTCGATCCACACCTTGCCCGTCTGCGGAAAGCTGAGCAGCAGGTGGTTCAGCGCAGAGGGCGTGATGCTGCCCGTCTTCAGCGTGAAGCTGTACTGCTTCCACGCGGACGAAACGCCGCTGATCGCCGCCGTCGCGACCGCCTGTCCCGTGGTGTCACTCACCAGCGAGACGCCGATGCTGCCGGTGCCCTCCGTCTTCGCATACAGCGAGCCGCTGTAGGTCGTGTTGGGCTGCAGCGCCATGCCCCACCAGCCGTCATTGCGCACGCCCGCGGGGTTGGCCGCGTCGGCTTCGGTCACGTCGATGCGCATGCTGCCGCTTAACGCGTCGCTCGGTCCGGTCTCGTTGTCGTACTTGGCCGTGGCATGCGCGTTGCCGGCGCTATCCAGGTTCCAGTGGCCGATGCCGGCCCAGCCGCGGTCGGTGAAGCTGCGGTTGCGCACCATCTCCGCATACAGGCCGCCGTCGTAGGAGTAGTTGATCTCCTCCGTCATCATGCCGTAGAGCGTGGGGCTGACCGGGTGCAGCGGCTTGTTCGCATCAATGGTCAGCGTGGCAGGCGCGGCCTGCGCGGTGCCACTGCGCGACAGCGAAAGCGTCATGGAAAACATGCAGAAAAGAGCGGCAGCGACAGAACGACGCATAGAGGTCTCCAGGGAACGAAATCATACTAACCGTTGCCCTGAACTGTCGCGCGGGTTTAGCGTGTCGTCAGGAGCCACCATGTTCGCTCGCCTTGTTGCCGCCCTTGGTTGCGGCCTGCTGTTAGTCTCGGTTGCCGCGCCTGCCGGTGCGCAGAGTGCCTCGCCAGCCGCCGACCAGGACACGGAAGTGACTGCCGTCGACAGCAACTGGATCCGCACCATCCGCCAGGACCTGGTTGGGGAGAAGTTCGATGAACTTGAATCCATTGCAGCGCAGTGCCGCACGACCGGCAAGCGCGTGCCCGGTGGAGACTGGCAGCTGCACCTGTTCTACGGCGCGCTGAACGGTCCGCGCGCCGGCGACGCGGACATGCCCGCGCACCTGGCCCACCTGCAGCGATGGATGACCGCAAAGCCGCAGTCGGTCACGCCCGCCGTCGCCTACGCCGAAAGCATGCTGAAGTGGGCCTGGCAGGCGCGCACCAACGCGCAGGCTGAGAACGTCACGGCAGAGGGTTGGCGCCTGTTCAAGGAGCGGGCGGCCGGTGCGCGCGCCGCGCTGGATGCCGTCGCCCACTCGCCGCTGGACGCCCAGTGGTACAGCGAATACATGACCGCCGCGCTGGCGCAGGACTGGGACAACGATCGCATGAAGGCGCTGTTCGACAAGGGATCCGCGGCCTATCCCGGTTATTTCTACCTGTACGAGCAGTACAGCAACTACCTGCTGCCCAAGTGGGACGGCAAGCCCGGCGAGGCAGCCGCGTTTGCCACGAAGTCAGCTGACGCACTCGGCGGAGCGGATGGCGACCTGCTCTACTTTGAGATCGGCAGGGCGCTGCTGGGCCGCAGCAATGGCAACACCAATGCAAAGTCGGTCGACTGGCCCCGCCTGCAGCGCGGGTACACCACGCTGGTCAGCCGGTACGGCTCAACCAACCGCATTGAGAACGAATACGCGCTGATGGCCTTTCGGGAGAAGGACGCCACCATTGCGCAGGCACAGTTCACCCGCATCGGCGACCACTTCGCCGCAGCAGCGTGGAAGGATCGCAGCCAGTTCGATCGAGCCCGCGACTGGGCGGCGACAGCAACAGGCGGCACAGTGCCGTCACCGGCGAAGGGCTTAATCCCGCTCGGGCCGTAAGCAGCAACCCGGAGGGTCACCGCAAGCGGCTCCAGCCGCCGGATAGACGAGGCGCTTGCGCCAGCTACCATCACAGATTCCCGATCATCCCGGCGGCTGAAACCGTCTTTCTCATCGAGAGGGTTTTCTATCCCGGCGGCTGAAGCCGCTACAACGTCACAGCCCTGCTCTCAACAAGCCCCTTCGCGCGCGTGATGAAGTCCGCGAGCGGCACGGAGCCTTCATCGCCCTTGGCCCTTGCACGAACGCTGACTGCGTTGGCTTCGGCTTCCTTGTCGCCCATGACAAGGATGAACGGCACCTTCTGCAGACCGAACTCGCGAATCTTCGCGTTCATCTTCTCGTTGCGGGCGTCAAGCTCGACACGCATACCGTGCACTTCGAGTTCGGCTTTCACCTTCTGGGCGTAATCGAGATGCTTTTCGCTGATGGGCACAAGGCCGATCTGCAGCGGTGCGAGCCATAGCGGGAACGCCCCGGCGTAGTGCTCGATCAGTACGCCGAAGAAGCGCTCGATCGAGCCGAACAGCGCGCGATGCACCATGACCGGCTGGTGTTTTTCGCCGTCTTCGCCGGTGTACTCCAGGCCAAAGCGCTGCGGCAGCTTGAAGTCAAACTGCACCGTGGACAGCTGCCACAGCCGGCCCAGGACATCGACCAGCTTGATGTCGATCTTGGGCCCGTAGAACGCGGCTTCGCCAGGGAAGGTCTGGAAGCTGAGCCCTCGCTTAGTCAGCACGTCTTTCAGTGCGCCTTCGCTCTCGGCCCACTCTTCCGGTGTGCCGATGAAGTCGGTGTTGCCGGGCTGGTGCGTGGACAGCTCCACGCGATACTCCGCAAAGCCGAAGCTCTTCATCACCGCTTCGGCGAAGTCGAGGCAGCCTTCAACCTCGCTGACGATCTGTTCGCGCGTGCAGAAGATGTGCGCATCGTCCTGCGTGAAGCCGCGCACACGCAGCAGGCCGTGCATGGTACCCGAGCGCTCGTAGCGATACACGTTGCCGAACTCGGCGTAGCGCTGCGGCAGGTCGCGATAGCTTTTGGGCGAGTTCCTGTAGATGAGGATGTGGCCGGGGCAGTTCATCGGCTTCAGCCGGTACTCCGCGTCGTCCAGCTCCATGGGCGGATACATGTTGTCGGCGTAGACCTCTTCGTGGCCGGAGACCTTCCACAGCTCGCGCCGCATGATGTGCGGCGTGTAAACAAGCTGGTAGCCGCGGCGAAGGCACTCGTCGCGCATCCAGCCTTCCATCTCCTTGCGGACCAGGCTGCCCTTCGGATGCCAGAAGATGAGGCCAGATCCCGCCAACTCCTGGATGGAGAACAGGTCAAGCTGCTTGCCCAGCACGCGGTGGTCGCGCGCCTTGACCTCTTCCAGGTGTTTGAAGTGTGCGTCGAGTTCCTTCTTCTGATAAAACGCCGTGCCGTAGATGCGTTGCAGCTGCGGGTTCTTCTCGTCGCCCAGCCAGTAGGCTCCGGCGATGCTCATCACCTTGAACGCACGCACGCGGCCGGTAGTGGGCACATGCGGTCCGCGGCAGAAATCGAGGAACTCGCCGTTGCGATAGAAGCTGACGTTCTCGCCGGGCTTGGTGAACTTCGTGATGAAGTGCACCTTCATAAAGTCGCCCTGCTGCTCGTAGCCGCGCAGCGCTTCTTCGTGCGAGATGTACTCATGGCGGAAGGGTTCGTTGCGCGCGACCACCTCTGCCATCTTCGTTTCGATGGCGATCAAATCATCAGGCGTGAAGGGCTTTTCGCGCAGGATGTCGTAGAAGTATCCGACATCGGTCGCGGGTCCGTGGCCGAGCTTTACGCCGGGATACAGCTCGGTGATGGCGGTCGCCATGACGTGCGCGGCGGAGTGGCGCACGACGCGCAGCGCCTCGGGATCGCTCTCTTTCAACAGCCACAGTTGCACGTCTTCGTTGAGCGGCTCGGCCAGGTCGACGATGCGTTCGGCAGTGGCGGCTTCGGCGTACATGCTCTCTTCGGTGCCCGCGCCGCGATGCGCGTCGTCGGTCTGCTGCTCGGCGCCGTCTGTTGTGGGTTCGCCGGCGGTGGTGCGGATCTTCGCGACGACGACTGCGTCGGCAAGGCGCGGCGAGATGCTGTGCGCAATGGCAAACGGCGTGGTGCCGCGCGGCACTTCGCGCACGCTGCCATCGGGAAGGGTGACTTTGATGCTGCTGGATTCGGTTGATTCGCTCACACCTAAGAGGATACTTCGCGCTGGGCCAGTCTGCCCTGTTCAAGCGCGCATCCCGCGCTGTATGCTGGCGAACCATGACGACTCGTCGCGATCTCTGCCTGTCTCTGCCCGCATTTGCACTGCTCAGTGAAAGCTTTACCCAGGCCGCGTCCGCGCAGGCCGCAGCGCCCGCGCAGGAAGCAGCGAAGCCCGATCCCGCGAAGATCGCGAAGGGCACCGCGGTCTATGCGCACAATACGGTCTTCAAGTCGGCGGACATGCCGATCAAGACCAGCAAGACGGGGTCGTCGCAGGCCGTGAACCAGGGAGCGCTGATCACCGGTGAAGGCGTGGAGCAGCACAACACCGTGCTGAACGCCGGCATGGAGCCGCATCCGCCGCACCAGCACGAGCATTCGGAATGGCTGTTCATCCGCGAAGGCCAGTGCGAGTGGCTGGTCGACGGCCAGCGCGTGCCTGCCGGACCGGGCGACATCTGCTACGCCGCCAGCAATGTGCTGCATGGCATCCGCAATGTGGGCACGGTGCCTGCGAAGTATTTTGTGATGGCCGTTGGGCCCAATCTGAAGGGCTGAGTAAAAGCCGACGCGGCATGCTGGTGGACTTGTCAGACTCCTGTTCAACGTGACTCAGGAAGAGGATGGCGACTACTGCGCGGCGGCTGCCGGCGAGCCGATCTTCACACAGGAAGACACCTGCAAGGACCTTCGCATCAACGTGCAGGATGCGCTGTGCCGTTCCGAGGGCACAACCAACAGGCTCTGACCTAACTCCGCCGCCGGTACAGAACCTGGAACTGGTATCCATCGTTCGGCGGGAACAGCCGGTAAATCGCCTTGAGCCGCTCGGCCAGCGCAGGTGCGGCCAGCAGCGGGTACTCCCGCTCGCGCAGGTCTGCGTAGTCGAAATCGAGATACAGCGACAGCAGGTAGATCGCCAGCGAATCCGCGAAGGCCGCGGCCTGGTAGGCAGACCGCGCCTTTTCGTCGATGCGACCGGGGGTACGCGCCGCGCGGCGGCCTGCGGCATCGTCGGGCAGCGGCAGGCCCATGGCTTCGGCGCGCTCTTCCCATGCGTCGATCGAGGTCTCGCCGCGCACGTTTGCGTTCGCCTGCTTCCACGCCAGGTCGGCGAACACGGCCGGAGCGCCCATCGTGTCGACGAAGTTATGGCTCACGTTGATGAAGAACTCAAACGCCAGCGCGAAACGGTCAGCGTGCAGCCGGCTGGAGAGGAAGACATACTCCTCTGCGCCGAGGATTGCATTGCGGTGGCAGATAGCCTTGTCGGCCAGTGCCGCGGTGTAGACCGGCGCGATCAGCGTGCGGTCCGTGGCGGCGAACGGGCCTGACTCGTCGCCATCGAGACGCGCTCCTGAAAGCGCCAGCGGCACAAACAGGTAGACAAATCTCGACAGACCCTCAACCAGCGATCGCGGCACCGCTCCGACCAGTCGGCTGATCTCGGTGGGCGTCGTGTTCGGCGCGTCCAGCCGGCCAAGCGTGGCGTACCGGATACCGTTGGGCGCGGTGACCGTACCAGCCTGGTGCGCCGCTTCTTCCGGCGTCAGCAAATCGGTCTGGAGCGTCTCTGGCATGCAAAGCGTATTCTATCGTTGTCCGCTGGCGTTCGCCCGCAGCGGTGCCAAACCATGCCAAAGCCCACCAACGCACGTCCGCTGTACGCGCCAAACTATACCGGCCCACGCTTTTTCGGAGCGCCGGTCGGCGACTTCTCCGTCTTTCAAACCCTGCTGATCACGGGTGCAACCGGCCTCGCCTCGTTCTTTGTGGCAACATTCTGCGGCATCATGACGATCCTCTTCCTGGATGAGGGTCTGCACCGCCAGGTGGACTTTGCCATCAGCTACAAGTGGATCGGTCTGCCGGTCGGCATCGCGATGCTGTGCGCCGCCGCGGTCTACCTTGGCTCGCTGCTGGTGATGCGGTTGAGGCGCCAGGGCGGCAGCAAGTAGCCTGCGACGCTGGATGCGCGAAGCCTGCTGAACCTTTTCGCAAGAAGCTTTTCGCAAGAAACTCTCGGACGCCGCTGCGCCCGACGCTCGCCCGACGCTCGCCCGTTGATCGTTCGCTGCGCTCCAGGATGACAGCTCATTTCGAACTGACCGCTTCACCCGCGCCAACCCTGGCAAACGCAGCCTGCAACACGCGATGCGTGCGCGTGTCCTGAACCCATGCGACGACGCTCAACTGCGACGTTTGCAGCGTGGTGTCTTTGCTGAGAAAGTGCACCGGGCCGAAGCTCTCGTTCGACACCTCGAAGCGATCCAGATATGTACGCAGATCGCGGCTGATCTCCGCCGGATGGAACGTCGCTGTGAGCGTTGCCGTCGCACCTGCTTTCAACGGCTGGCCATAGGCCGCATCGCTGCTTAACGCACGCACTACCATGCGATGCGTGCGGACGCCGTTTTCGCCGCTGTAGCGGATGTTGTCCTCGACCAGCGCAAAGTTCAGCGTGAGTTCCGGCGGAAACGCCGCGTCGGCACGGGCCCGTTCGGCCTCCGTCAGCGGATCGCCCGGCCACACGGCGTCTTCCGCAGCGACCGTTTGCTGCAGCGTGTGCGCGTCCTGCGTCTGCACGGCGGCAGAGGCGTTCACCGCGCCGCCCGCATCCAGTGACGCGGACAGATGAAGCTGCACGCCGCTGGGCCGCGCACCTTGTATTCGTACGAACTTCGCCAGCCCGGCGTACACCTCTTCCGCGTTGGTGCGGTTGCCGCCGTAGACCGACAGGTGCTTGCCGTCGAGAAAGAAGCTCGGCGTGTTGCCCGCGCCCAGCACCGCGCCGCGCGCGATCGTCGCGGGGTTGGCAAGCGGATCCGGACCGGGCACGTGCTCGTCCATCTCCAGCGCGATCACCTCGTCGCGGCTATGGCTGCCGAGCAGCGCCTCAAGGGCCAGGTCGGCACCCGCGCACGGCATGCAGCTTGACCCGGTAAACAGCTCCAGCAGCACGGTGTGGCCACCGCTCACCGGCGTGTGCGCAGGAGGCGTGAACAGCGGCGGAAACACTTCGGCATAACGGCTGTCCAGCTCGGCCTCAAGACCGCTGTCGCTGCCCGCGTGTGCCGCCTTGTAGAGCGACAGCATGGTCGCATGCAGCGGCGACGGCAGGTCACCCATGACCTGCGCCCGCTCCAGTTCGTCGAGCGCTTCAGCCTCATGATGCTCCGCCAGGGCCACCTGCCCACGCAGTTCGTGAACCCGGCCCTGGAGCGGCTGCAACGTGGCTGCCTCACGCAGCAGCGCGGTACATGCCGGCAGCTTGCCCTGGGCAAGGTACACGTGCGCCAGCGCCAGCAGGGTTGCCGCGCGCGCCTCGCGATACGGGTCGCGCAGCTCCTCCGCGCTGGGCACAGGAGCAGACAGCCTGCCGTACATCCTGACCATGCCCGCCAGGAAATTCGTCGGAGTCATGTTGCGGTTGGCATCCTCCCCAAGCTGCTGCGCCATGGGCAACAACACGCCCGCGCCGGCCAGCAGGTCGGCCTCGTTGGCCTCTTCCTGGTAACGATCGAAGCCCTTGTCCGCGTTGGCGACGTTCACCTGCACCTGGTCGCGTATCTCCGCGGTGCGCGTTGGAAAAGAATCGAGCAGCAGGCGCAGCGCCGCCTCCTGCACGCTGTCGAAGAAGGTGCTGGACTGGAACTGGACCGAAAAGGTACGGAGCGCATTCAGTCGCGCAGCCGGATCGGGGATGGCCAGCGCCGCGTGGTAGGCGCGCTCATCGGCGGGCAGTCGCTCGCGTGCGTTGCCCTGAGCCTTTGCCATGCCGAGCGCAAGGGAAAGCGTGATTGCGGTCGAATATGCAGCGTGTCGGAGTCGGCGCATCGCTGCGAACAGCTTAGAGCAGCGGCTCACACCCGTGTAAACGCCCGTCCCATACACTGGCTGCATGGACGGCCCACGGTTCTCGACGGAGCGCAACGCGGCCGAGCCGTATCGATGGGCCATCGGCCTGCTGCTGGGCCTGGGCGTGCTGGTCAACTACTTCGACCGGGTCAACCTGTCCGTCTCGCACGACGCGCTGGTGACCAGCTTCGGGATTACGCCGGCCGTCTTCGGACAGTTGTCCGCGGCCTACTCGTGGACCTATGCGGCTTGCCAGCTGCCGACGGGCGTGCTGCTTGACGTGTTCGGCGTACGCAAGGTGTCGCTGGTGTCCATCTTCATCTGGGGACTGGCGTCGGTCGCGGCAGCCTTTGCACCGGGTGTGGCACTGTTCTTTGCGGCACGGCTGCTGCTCGGCATTGGCGAGGCGCCCACCTTTCCGGCAAGCGCCAAGGCCGTAGGAGCGTGGTTTCCCGCGAGCGAGCGGTCGCTGGCCACGGCCATCTTCGACAGCGCGGCCAAGCTGGCCAATGCCATCGGCGTGCCGCTGCTGGGGCTGCTGCTGTTGCGCGTGGGATGGCGCATGTCGTTCGGCTTTACCGCGGGCCTGTCGTTCACGTACCTGCTGATCTTCGCGGCGGCATATCGCGAGCCGCACCGTTTCTCCATGCGCAACGTCGTTGTGCTTGACTACGCCGGCAGCGATGCCCAGGCGACGCTGGCACCGCCGGTTCCGCTCGGGCGCCTGATGAGGAACCGCAAGGTGCTCGGGGCGGCCATCGGGTCGGGCGCGTACAACTACGTCTTCTACCTGCTGCTGACGTGGCTGCCCACGTACCTCGCGCACACGCTCAGGATCACGCTGCGCGCCTCGTTCCTGTACACCGGCGTGCCGTGGCTGCTGGCCGCGATCAGCGGATTGCTGGTCGGCGGCGTGCTGGTCGATGCCCTGATCAAGCGCGGCTACGATGGTCCGCGGGTACGGCGTGCGGTTCTGCTGTGCGGCACCGTCTGCGGCCTCGGCCTGGTCGGAGCCATCTTCGCGCACAGCCCGTTAAGCGCGCTCATTCCTATCTCGATCGCCATCAGTGGCCTCTCCGCCGCATCGCCCATCCTGTGGAGCCTGCCGTCGCTGCTTGTGCCCAACAGCAGCACGGGCAAGGTAGGCGGCATCATGAACTGCGCCAACCAGATCTCCGGCATCACCGCACCCATCCTCACCGGCATCATCGTCGGCCGCACGGGCAGCTACACGTGGGCTTTTGGGATCGCGGGCATTTACCTGCTGATCGGCATTGCGGCGTACCTGGTGCTGCTGCGCAGGATTGAACCGATCGACGTGCGCCAGATGCTGGCGGCAACGTAGCAGCAGCTTACCGGGCTCTTCTCTACCCTCACGGACGTCATCCTGAGCGCAGCGGAGGATTCCTGCGCATCCGTAGCGGCGACACGGCTCAGAGTCTCGCGAGAAACTTTCCTGCTTCTGTGGCTGACCTGGCCTCGTTGGGGATCCTTCGCTACGCTCAGGATGACGAGCTGGACAGGGCGACAGCCTTCAGGTGGATGACCCCTACTTCTTCACCACGGCCCGCGTCGATCCAACCGTGATCCCGCCATCCACCAGCAGCGTCTGCCCGGTTACGTAGCGCGAAGCCTCACTGGCCAGGAACACCACCGCTCCATCCAGGTCGTCCGGCGCGCCCGGGCGATGCAGCGGGATGCGCTCCTTCAGGTACTCGACCCACTCTGCGTCCTCGTACATCACCTTGTTCTGCTCGGTCCTGAACCAGCCGGGAGCCAGCGCGTTGACGGTGACGCCGTGCTTGCCCCAGTCATCGGCCAGGCTCATGGTCAGCTGCCGGATGCCGCCGCGGCTCGCGCCATACGGCGCCAGGCCCGCATAGCCAAACACGCTGGTCACCGAGCTGATGTTGATGATGCGGCCATACCCGCGCTCCACCATGCCGCGAGCGACCGTTTGCGCGACAAAGAACGCACCGCGAAGATTTGTGTCGACCACGGTGTTCCAGTCGTCCCAGCTCACGTCCAGCGCGGGCTTGCGGATGTTGCAGCCGGCGTTGTTCACCAGGATGTCCACCCTGCCGCCAAGTTCGGTCGCAGCCGTCTCCGCCGCAGGGCCAAAGGCAGCGATGCTGTCCTTATCGCGCACGTCGAGTGTCAGCGCGCGCGCTTTGATGCCGAGTCCCGCAAGCTCCTCGATGAACTTGTCGCAGTCACCGGCCTTGCGGCTGGTGATGATCAGCTTCGCACCCGCACGCCCCAGAGCCCGCGAGAAGTACTGACCCAGCCCACGCGATGCGCCGGTAATGATGGCGACCTGGCCGGTTAGATCGAAGAAGTTATGACTCATCGCTTGTGTCCCTGCCTCATCATGCCTGCTTAGTGACGAAGTGTGGGCTTACGCACCCGGCGTCACCACGACCTTCAACAACCCCGCCTCACGCGCATGCAGGCGCTTAAACCAGTTCGCCGCCTCATCGAGCGACGACACGGCAGAGATCAGCGGCTTGACCGTGATCGCGCCGTTCGCCATCAGCCGGATCGCCTCGGGGTACTCGCCCGCCGACGCGCACGAGCCCTGCAGCCGCACCTCGCGCTGCACCACGCGCTGCAGCGGCAGCGGCACCTGCGGCTGGATGTTGCCGATGAGCGTGACGGTGCCGCCGCGGCGCACGCATTCGATCGATGCCACCACCGTCTCGGCACGACCCACCGCCTCAAGCACCACATCAACACCGCGGCCGCCGGTGCGCCTCAGCACTTCGTCAATCAGCGGCTGGCCGCTGAGGTGCAGCGTGTCTGGAATGCCCACCTCGACGGCCATCTGCAGTCGAGCCTCGTCGACATCGGCGATCATCACCGACGAGCAGCCCGCCGCGCGGGCCGCCTGCGCCGTCAGCAGACCGATCATGCCCGCCCCGATCACCAGCGCCGACTCGCCACCCTTCATCTGCGATACGCGCACGCCGTGCAGAGCGACGGAGACGGCCTCCAGCATCGCCGCCTCTTCGAACGGAAAGTCATCGGGCAGCCGATACAGGATGCGCGCGGGCACCGCGACCACTTCCGCAAACGCTCCGTTGCGGCGATAGTCTCCGCATGACACGCCGAGCACCTGGCGGTTGTCGCACAGGTTCACCTCGCCGCGCTGGCAGAACTCGCACTTGCCGCAGTACACGGTGGAATCGAACGTGACGCGGTCGCCGACCTTGTAGTCCTGCACCTCAGCGCCAACCTGCGCGATGACCCCCGCCGCCTCATGCCCCATGACGATCGGCGGAATGCGCCGCCCTGACGCGCCGTCGTACCCATGCACATCGCTGCCGCAGATGCCGCACGCCGCCACGCGGATCAGCACCTCATCCGCACCGCACGCAGGCTCCGGCATGTCGATCACCTGCAGGTCTTCGTACTGCTCCAGCATCAGGGCTTTCATCAGGTTCTCCTCAACGCAACAAGGATAGCGCCGCGGGGGCGCACGGTGCACGGCAGACGGCCTTGTGCGTTCCCCACCCTCGAACTGTCATCCTGAGCAACGCGAAGGATCCCGATGAGTTCAGCCAACCGGAACAGCTGATAGCTTTTCGCCCGAACCTTCGGCAGTCGGGCCGATGCTGTTTGCGCAGGGATCCTTCGCTGCGCTCAGGATGACGTATTGGTGGATTGAGGCTCAGCGAGCCAACCACGTCTGTCATCCCACGGCGAAGCGTAGGGACAGCAGTATCGGGCGCATGAGGGTCGTCTAGTACCCAAGACAGAACCGAACCAGCCTACTGCGGCAGCGGCTTCAGCATCACCGTCCTGCCTTCTTTGATCGAAGTACGCGCGGCATCCAGAATCTGCACCACAACCATGTTCGTCTCGAGCGAAGAAAGATCACCCGCCGGATCGATCTGCTTGTGCAGCACGGCCGTAAGGTAGTCGAGCGAGTTGCTCTCGTTCTGTGGCAGCTTCGGTGCGGGGTGCGCGGCAGATTCCGTCTTCTCGCCCTTGTAGCGCGTCACGATGTCATTGCCCGCGACGGTGAACAGCTCGCCCTTGTTGCCGTACACTTCCATGTTCTTGACGGCGAAACTCCAGTCCCATGACGGCATCAGGATGGCTTGTGCGTCGGGATAAGCGACGATCACGGTCGCATCGTCTTCCACGCGCGTGTAGATGTCGGGCTTGTGCGTCTGGCCGAATGCGGTCACGCTCTCGGGCGTCTTGCCGTGCTCGATGACGGTCATCAGGTCGGCGCCGTAGCAGCCGAAGTCGAACAGAGCGCCGGCGCCGTTCTGCGCGGGATCGGTGATCCAGGGCAGCCACTCCGGCCCGACTCCTATTTCTTTAGGACCTTCATGGCCGTCGCGCACCAGCACCTTGCGGACCGTGCCAAGCCTGCCGTCGGCAATCTCTTTCAGCGCCTCGGCGTTGCTGTTGTACCAGGTGGTCTCGTAGTTCACCAGCACCTGCACATGGTTTTCGCGGGCGGCCTTGCGAATGGCGAGCGCGTCGGCAACGCTGATGGTCAGCGGCTTCTCAACCATGCTGCTGATGCCGTGCTTCGCGGCGATCTCGATCACCTTGCGATGCTCTGCAATGGTGCCGTAGCCAAGCACAGCGTCCGGATGCAGCTTGTTGATCATCGCCTCTTCATCGGTATAGAAGAGCGATGGATCCAGGTGGTACTGATCGGCATACTGCTTCGCCAGCGCGGTGTTCGGTTCGACAATGGCGACGAGCTTCGCGCTGGTGCTGGTGGGCAGGTTGTGCAGAAAGCCTTTTACGTGACCATGCGTCAGGCCGACAATCGCAACGCGAATGGGTGTACCGGCGGTCTGCGCCTGCATCGGGGCGACGGAAAGCAGGAGTGCGGCAACGGTACATACGGCGGCGCGGCAAAGGCTGATCATGGAGACCCTCTCGACATTGCATAGTAGCCGTCATCCGTGACTCCTCGCAAAAGCTGAAACTAAAGCCTCGCGAATTCTGTCATCCTCTCTATACCTGACTTTTCTGGAGCGCCCATCACCATGCCTTTTGCCCCTGCCTTTCGCCGTGCTGTGTGCGCGGTTACGTTGCTGTCGATCGCTGCCGTCTCCGCCGCTCCCCTTGCGCTTGCTCAGGCGAAGAAGGAGCCAAGCTACTACGGTGCGCAGCCTGCGACCGAGACCATCGACCTGAACATGTACGCGCAGATTCGCGCCGAGGGCCTGACCCACTCGCACGTGATGGAGTACATGAGCGGCCTGAGCGACGGCATTGGCCCGCGGCTGACCGGCTCGCCCAACATGAAGAAGGCAAACGAGTGGACACGCGACCGCCTGACCGACGCCGGCCTGGTCAACGCGCATCTCGAGGACTGGGGCGAGTTCGGCATGGGCTGGGCGCAGGTCAACAGCTGGGCGCGCATGATCACGCCCGACACCGAACCCATCTGGATCCAGGCCGCTCCATGGTCACCCGCGACCAGGGGCGCCGTCAGCGGCGATGCCGTGCTGGTCGAACTGACCACCGAGGCTGATCTGGCGAAGTTCAAGGGCAAGCTGGCCGGCAAGATCGTCCTGCTGGGCGCACCACACGCGATGGTCGACATGACCGAGCCGCTGTTCACGCGTTACACCGACGAAGAACTGAAAGAAATGGAAGGCCCGCAGGAGCGCCGTCGCGGTGGTGCTGCCGCGGCCAATCCGCAGGCGGCAGCGGCCGAGCGAGCACGACTGACCGGCCTGCGCACCGCCGCGCTGAAGATGATGACCGAAGAGGGTGTGGCCGCGATCATCAGCCCCAGCCGCGATGGTGGCAAGGGCGGCGGCAGCGGCATCATCTTCGACGACAACGGGGCCAACCTCGTCCGCGGCGCACAGACCCGCGCCAATGCCGTCACCATTCCCAACGCCGTCACCACCGTCGAGATGTACGGCCGCATGTATCGCCTGCTGAAGGCGCAGTCGCCCGTGAAGCTCGAGGTCAACATCGAAACCACCTTTACCGGCGACCACGAGCATGGCTTCAACACGGTTGCCGAAATCCCCGGCAACGACCCCAGGCTGAAGAACGAAGTGGTCATGGTCGGCGGCCACCTGGACAGCTGGATCAGCGGCACCGGCGCGACCGACAACGGCGCCGGCTCGGTCGTGGCGATGGAGGCCATGCGCATCCTGAAGTCCATCGGCTACAAGCCGCGTCGCACCCTGCGCATCGCGCTTTGGAGCGGCGAAGAGCAGGGCCTGTTCGGCAGCATCGGCTACGTGAAACAGCACTTCGGCCAGTTCGAGGACAAGGGACCCGCCGGGGATCCGTACACCAGCATGATGCGTGGCGCAACCGGTCCGCTGAAGCCGACGAAGGAGTGGGAGACGCTCGACGCCTATTACAACCTGGACAACGGCAGCGGCAAGGTTCGCGGCGTGTACACACAGGGGAACTTTGCGATCGGCCCCATCTTCGCGCAGTGGATCGCACCGCTCAAGGACCTCGGCGTCACCACCATCACCAACCGCAACACCGGCGGCACCGACCACCTGTCGTTCGACGCGGTCGGCCTGCCCGGCTTCCAGTTCATCCAGGACGAACTGGACTACGAAACCCGCACCCACCACAGCAACATGGATACGGTCGAGCACATCAAGGAAGCCGACCTGGAGCAGGCCGCGGTGGTCGAGGCCATCTTCCTCTACAACACCAGCGAGCGTGAGGCGATGATGCCCCGCAAGCCCTACCCGCACCCCGAGCAGAACCGCGACCGCAACGCGCCGCTCAAAAACCTGTTCCCAGCCGGCTCACCCGCACCCGACGCAGGCAAGCCCAACGCACAGTAACTTGACAGTCGCCGCAATTCAAAGTGGGTGCCCCATGTCTCGCACCTGAGACATGGGACCTGTGCGAGCCACGGGTGAGAGCCTCGGCTCTCACCCGTCTTCGTCTCGACCCCTGCTGGTTGTCATCCTGAGCAAAGCGAAGGATCTCTACGCTGCCTAGTGCTATCAAAGCTGCCTGCGCGCGTTCGGCCGAAGATCCTGGACTGTTCCGGGTAAACAAGCTTCGACAGGATCCTCGCCACCCCCTTTTGACAAGCCCAGGGCGGCTTCAGGATGACGATGAGCCAGCACTAGACGTCTGTATGCTCATCCACCAGGTGATCGAGCGTCTTGCGATCGGGCCTGCCGTCAAAGTACTTTGCGAGCGCCTGCTTGAAGACGGAGTCGGACGCGCTCTCTACCTCCGAAAACAGCGTTACGGACGAGTGGAACTTCAGGTCGTCGGGATAGCCGAAGATCTGGTCCAGCGTGCGGCCTTTGACAGCGTTCACCAGGCCGGTGCACTCGCGCAGGCGAGGCCCAAGCACCGGGTGCGCCAGATACGCCCTGGCCTCGGGGAGATCGGTGATGGCATACCGCTGCGCCGTGCTGCTGAAACCGAGACCCTGGATCTGCGGAAAGATGAACCACATCCAGTGGCTGCGCTTCTCGCCGGCGGCAAGCTCCGCGCGTGCCTGGCTGTAGGTCGAGGCCTGCGCGTCGATAAACCGCTGCAGGTGAAAGGGGTCGTCCATGGCCATGGTGTTCTCCTGCTGCGCTGCGCTGACGCGTCTTCTACGTGCACCCTGGGCTGCCTGCGCGTAGGCTGTTTCCCATGAAGACGCGAATCGCTCGCCTCGCTGTTGCCCTGGCACTCTGCGGTACGGCTGCCGCTCAAAGTTCCACTTTGCTGGTCCTCTCCAAGCGCGATCACACCTTGGCGATGGTGGATCCATCGACACTGCGGGTGACGGCAAAGGCGCCGGTGGGCGATGATCCGCACGAGGTGATCGCGTCAGCCGACGGCCGCACGGCGTGGGTTTCAAACTACGGCTTTGGCGCGTTTCACACGCTGGCAGTGATTGATCTGGTCGCAGCCAAACCGCTGCCGTCCATCGACCTGGGAGCGCTCATCGGTCCGCATGGCCTCACCTTCGTTGCCGGTGAGACCTGGTTCACAGCCGAAGGTGCAAAGGGACTCGGGCGGCTCGATCCTGCAACCGGCAAGGTCGACCTGATCATCGGCACGGGGCAGAACCGCACCCACATGATCCACGTTTCGCCGGACGGCAAGCGCATCATCACGACGAATGTCAGCTCCGGCACGGTCAGCCTGATCGATGCGGTACCGGTGTCGTCCGTTGAGCCGCCGCAGGCTCCCGCGCAGCCCGGCCGCAACGAGTGGAACGAGACCGTGGTCCCCGTCGGACGCGGCTCCGAAGGCTTCGACGTGTCGCCCGATGGCCGGGAGATCTGGGTCGCGAACGCCGGTGATGGCACCGTGTCTGTAATCGACTGGTCGGCGAAGAAAGACATCGCGACGCTGCAGGCAAACGTGCGTGGAGGCAACCGGCTCAAGTTCACACCGGACGGCAAATACGCGCTGGTCTCCGCCGGGCCGGAGCTGGTCGTGCTCGACGCGCATACGCGTGCCGTGACGCAGCGCATCCCCGTCGGCAAGGGCTCGGCAGGCGTGCTGATTGAGCCGAACGGCGCACGCGCCTTCATCGCCTGCGGCCCCGACAACTACGTCGCCGTACTCGACCTGGAGACGATGAAAATTACCGGCCACCTGGACGTTGGCGGCGAGCCGGATGGCATGGCCTGGGCCGTGCGCCAGTAGCCTCGCGACCCGTCATCCTGACTACTCGGCTGTCATCCTGAGCGAAGCGAAGGATCCCGACGCATACCGCCGTGACGATCCGCCCGAAGTTTCTCGCGAGAAAGCCTCATGCTGCTCATGCCAACTTGAGCATTGTAGGGATCCTTCGCTGACGCTCAGGATGACGACGGTTGAGAGCGTTGGGCTACTCGCCGAGAAAGATCGGCCGGATATGCCGCTCGAACAGGTTGGTCGTCACGTTACGAGCGACCACCGCCTCATTCGCCTCAAGCGCTTCGGTATACCGCGAGCCCATCTTTGCCGCCACCTTGAAACCCACATGCAGAAGCTGGCGAAAGTCCGGGTTGTAGTCCGGATCGGCGTCGTTGTGGCGCAGCGCGCGGACGTACTGCTCGCCAGTCCACGCCTCGACTTCAGCCGGATCGGGCAGCTTTGACCGGTCGATGTCGATGACCGTCGCATACGGTGCGCAGAGCTCATCGGCATGCGCGTAAGCCTCGGCGTAGATGTCGCAGGCGAGTTCCAGCGCGTCGCCGCCTGCCTCGGCAAGACCGATCAGCTCTTCCAGCCAGGTGGTGCCTGCCGTCTTCACGTGAACGCCCGCGCCAAACTCGGCGAGGCCGGTGCGGATCGCCTGGTAGATCGAGAACTTGTCTGATCCCGAGTGGACGCTCAGCTTCAGGTTGTCGGGCAAGCCGTACTTCTCGACAGCATAGGCGATCGTTGCCAGGTCGTCGCGGAACTCCTTCGCAAACTGCGCGACGTTCCCGACGTAATCGACACCCTTGTTGAAGCGGCCGGTGAACTTGGGCGCGATGGTCTGGATGGGCAGCTTCTCGTCGGCCACCGCGGCCAGGATGATGAGCAGCTCCGGCGGCGTCTGCGGGCTGTCGGTCTCGTCCATGGAGATCTCTGCGACGAAGTTGTCCTCACCTTTTTCGGCGGCAATGGCACGGTAGATCTCGCCCGCATGCTGCACCGCCGCGAGGAACTGCTTCGCCGTCTTCTCGACGAAGGCGCGATCGATCTCGAACGGCTCATCGATGCGCGGGATGGCGATGCTGCCGATCAGCTCCGGGTGCCGCTCGACAAACTTGCTAATCTCCGCGTCATCGCTCTTCTGGCCGATGTTGTCGGCAACGTCGATGGTGAAGAAATCACACGGCGCGACGAAGCGTTCGAACGTCCTCAGGTTGATGTGGTCGGCATCGAGGAAGTACGGCCTGGTCCAGCCAAGCTCCTGCACCGCTGCGTCTGCAGCCTCGCGCGTGCCACTGGGCTCAGAGCCGATGATCAGGTGCTCGCGGTTCGACTTGTTCCACACCGGCGACACGTCCGCGCCGGCCTCTGCCGCCATAATGCACGCCTGCAACTGCGCCTTAGCCTGATGGGCAAAACGGTCGCCCATCCCGAGGGAATACTTGGGAAGTTTCATCGCCTTCCAAGATACTCTTGAGCGAAACCGCTCGCCAGCGCACACATGAGGCCCGTATGTCCTTCCTGTTCTCCAGCAACCTGTTTCGCGCGCTGCCCTTGAGCGCGGCTGTTCTGCTGTCAACGCTGCACGCGCAATCGCTGGTCGACACCTACAAAGACCTGCATCAGCACCCCGAGCTGTCGCACCATGAGGAGCGCACCTCCGGCATCCTGGCCAGGGCGCTGCGCGACGCGGGCTACACCGTGACCGACCACGTCGGGCGCTATGTCGACGGCTCGCGAGCGTTCGGCGTCGTCGGCATTCTCAGGAACGGCGCAGGCCCGACCGTGCTGGTCCGCGGCGATATGGATGCGCTGCCCGTGACCGAGGAAACGGGCATTCCATACGCTTCGCACGTGACCGCCACCAATCCCGCGGGGCAGACCGTCGGCGTGATGCACGCCTGCGGCCACGACGTGCATACGACTGTGCTGATCGGCACCGCACGCGCGCTGGCCGCGGCAAAGTCGCAGTGGCACGGCACGTTGATGATCGTCGGCCAGCCCTCGGAAGAGACCATCGATGGCGCCAAAGCGATGCTCGCGGACGGCATCTACAAGCGCTTCGGCACGCCCGACGCCATCATCGGTCTGCACGACACCAACCTGCTGCCCGCGGGCAAGGTCGGCGTTCTGGCCGGTCCCATGATGGCCAGCTCGACCTCCATCGACGTCATCATTCACGGCATCGGAGGCCACGGCGCCTATCCGCAGCTTGGCCGCGATCCCATCACGCTGGCCGCGCTCTACATCATGCAGATCCAGACCATCGTCTCGCGCGAGCAGGACCCGCACGACCCCACCGTCGTCACCGTCGGCGACATCCACGGCGGCACCAAGCGCAACATCATCCCCAACGACGTGAAGCTCGAACTGACCGCCCGCGCCTTCACACCGCACGCCCGCCAGGTGACCATCGACGGCCTGCGCGCGATGGCCGCCGGCATCACCACCTCGGCCGGCCTGCCCGCCGAGAAGGCAGCCGAGGTCAAGGTGCTCGACGACGAATCCACGCCGCCCGAGGTCAACGACGTACCGCTCACCAATAAGGTGCAGGCGGCGCTCGAAAAGGCGCTGGGACAAGCCAACGTCGCTCCCGCAGACCAGGCCATGGGATCAGAAGACGTCGGCATCTTCGGCGACCCGCAGTTCAACGGCGGCAAGCAGATCCCTGTTGTCTACTTTCGACTGGGAGCGATGGACCCGGCGGTGCTCGACGCCGCGCTCAAGGCTGGAACGCTGCCGCCCGGCCTGCACACCAGCCGCTTTCAGCCGCTGCCGCAACCCACCCTCGACACCGGCGTGAAGGCACTCACGGCCGGTGCCATCGCCCTGCTGCAGTAAGCCTTCGAACGCGACTTAGCTGCTGATCAGCTTGACCTGGTTCACCGGGATCGTGAACGTGGCAAGCGGGATCAGCGTCGCCGCCGGTTCCGTGATCGTGCTGACTGACTTGAACTCACACACCAGTTGCTGGGGCGTCAGCGTCAACAGGCCGTAGCCGTGCGTGGACGAGTTGAAGAACTCGATCCACGGATTGGCCGCGCGAAGCGTGTCAGAGATCACCGCCGGTGGCAGGTTGAGCTGCTTTGCGGGAATCGCGCGGCTCGGCAGCGAGATCACCGAATCGATCTCCTCGGAAAAGTTGGCTGAGGTGATCGACCCGACCATCAGCTCGATGCCCACGTGCGACTCAAACGGATTGTCAAAGTCAGTCTTCAGATAGCCCGCCAGGAACGTGTGCAGGTCGCCCGTCAGCGCGACGAAGTTCTTGATGTTCGAGTGCTTCACCACGTTCAGGATCGCGTTACGTTCCTGCTGGTAGCCGTCCCACTGGTCCAGGTCGATGTACAGCGGGCCAAACTTTAACTGCATCAGCATGACCTCGTTGGCCCACAGCTTCCAGGTGGCCCGCGTGGTCTCAATCTGGTTGACAAACCAGCTGTGCTGCGTGTCGCCCAGCATGGAACGGGACGAATCGCTCATCTCAGAGCAGCCGAGCGAGAAGTATCGCTGGCCGATTTCGTTGGAGCCGCACGGCGGACCATCGCGGTACAGGCGCTCGTCCGTCACGACCATCTCGGCCAGGGTGCCGAACGAGAACGTCCGGTAGACCTGGATGGAGTTCTCCCAGCCCTTTGTCGCGTCGAACGGTGTGTCGGCCAGGCCGTATTCGCTCCACGCCTGGTTGGCAGCCAGGCGCAGCGCCGGCTGCGGAGTTGTCGCCGTTACCGGTGCAACGTCGTTGTCCGGGTGAAAGTCCTGGTGGCAGTCGTTGGCAAACTCGTGGTCGTCCCACAGCAGGATGTACGCGAAGTTTTCGTGCACCGCCTGCTGGCTCAGGTCGGAGCGGTACACCTTGTACAGGTGCCGGTAGTCATCCACGTTCTGCGGAATCGATCCGCCGGAAGGAAACGGCGGCACAACGCGCACAGGGTTGTTCTGGAACGAGCCCGAGTTGATCGTCTCGTAGATGTAGTCGCCCAGATGCACGACGTAATCGACCTGCTCGGCCGCTAAATACGTCAGCGCGTTGTAGTAGCCGTTGCCGTAGTCCTGGCAGACAACGTATCCCAGCTTCAGCTGCGCCAGCGAGTCGGTCGGCAGGGGCAGCGTCTTGAAGCTGCCGGTGCGCGACGGCACACCGTTGTAGAGGAAGCGGTAGTAGTACTGCGTGAACGGCTGCAGCACGACGTTCGCCACAGGGATCTTCACCGTGCCGTCCTTGTCGCTCGCGATCACCGCGACGCCTTCAATCAGGACCGACGCGGGCGCGAAGCCGGAAGCGGTCGCGATCTGCCACGCCAGCATGTCGCCGGACGGGCTCGCCTGCTGCGTTGGATCGACGCGCGTCCAGAGCACAATGCCGTTGGACCGCGGATCGCCAGACGCGACCGACTGCGGATAGACAGCTGCCTGCTGCGCAGCAGTCGCCGCTGAGATCTGGAAGAGAACATCACGGTCCGCTTCGGACACGCCGCTGAGACTTGGATCAAGCACGAAGGGAACTCCCGAAACGTACGCATCGGTAGAGGACAAAGTTTGAGCGGGCAGGGCGCGAGCGGAAATCCATGCTAACGCACCCGCGGCAGAGGCGGCTTTCACGAACAGACGACGATCCATACGGGACTCCGAAAAGGCTGCTGAGGAGAGTTCGACCGAGCACCCATTGAAGCCCACCTGCTTGAAACAATGATGAACCGAGTACGCCGTATCGCGACATCCGCGGAAGTGCGCAGGACACAGGCCATCCCGGAGCTCAATCCTGTAGCCGCTGGCACTGGATACCCGCACTTCGGCGAAGCTTTTCGCCTGATCATGACGTTCCTTCGCGACAGGATTCTCTTGACAACCCATAACCGTATGGTTATGTTTTCTCTCGTGAAGGCAGTGAGTCCAGACCCGGTCTTTCGCGCGCTTGCCGACCCGACCCGGCGCGCCATCTTTCAGCAGCTTGCCCGTCAGGGAGAGCTGACCGTGCATGTGTTGACCAGCGCTGCGGGCGTCTCGCAACCGGCAGTCTCAAAGCACCTGTCCGTGCTGAAGCGGGCAAAGCTGGTGCGGCACCGGCGCGAAGGCCGCGAGACCCACTACCGTGCACAGCCCGAAGCGCTGGAGCCGATGGTGAACTGGCTCCGCGACTACGGAGCGTTCTGGCGCGACCGCTTCGACGCCCTTGAAACGCTGTTGGAAAGGATGGAAGGATGACTCAACCAGCAGAAGAGACCCGCACCGTCGTCATCGAGAGGACGTTTCCCCACTCACCGGAAAAGTTGTGGCGCGCCCTCACCGACTCGTCGCTCCTGGCACAATGGCTGCTCAAGAACAACTTCGAGCCTGAGGTCGGGCGCGAGTTCCAGCTACGCAACGAGCCGGTGCAGAACTGGGACGGCATCATCGAGTGCAAGGTCCTTGCGATCGATCCGCTCAAACAACTCTCCTACAGCTGGCGGACGCTGGGTCAGGACAGTGTGGTGACGTTTACGCTGTCCGCGACAGACGGCGGCACGCACCTTCGCATGGAGCATGCCGGTTTCCGTGCGGACCAGGAAGCCGCCTATCGTGGCGCAACGTACGGCTGGCAAAGGTTCCTCGGCAGCCTGGATCGCGCGCTTGAGGAGGCAGCATGAACGCCGGCACGAACGAACCGAGGGGTTTGACCGTCGCGTTCTGGATCTTCACCGTGCTGTTCTGCCTGGAGATGAGTTTCACGGCCTACTACGAACTATGCCGCCTGCCTGAAGCAGCGCAGGCCTTCACCCGCCTCGGCTTCCCCGCCGGCTGGTTCCGGGTGGAGCTTTCATGGGCAAAGGTCGTCGGAGTCATCCTGTTGCTGGTTTCCAACGTTCCCCCGCGGCTGAAGGAGTGGGCCTACGCGGGATTCGCGTTTAATCTCGGCTCGGCACTGATTGCGCACATCGCACTGCGCGAGGGACCTAAAGCGTGGAGTCCTTCTGCAATCACCAGTGTCCTGTGGGCGTTGTCGTACTACTGCTGGCGGCGTTGCTGCACGCAGGAGAGGAGCTTTCCATGAAGACCATCGTTCCAGCGGAGTCCGCTTCAGCCCTCATCGACGGCAGGATCAAGGAGCTCGGCGATTGGCGCGGCGAGACGCTTGCCCGTGTTCGCGCGATCATCCATGCCGCTGACCCTGAGGTCGTTGAGGAGTGGAAGTGGCGGGGTGTACCCGTCTTCTCGCACAGCGGCATTCTCTGCACAGGCGAGACGTACAGGGCCGCCGTCAAGCTGACCTTTGCCAAGGGAGCCGCGCTGCCCGACCCGAAAGGTCTCTTCAACTCAAGCCTTGAAGGGAACGTCCGCCGCGCCATCGACATCCACGAAGGCGAGGCCATTAACGAAGCTGCCCTGAAGGCACTCATCCGGGCCGCTGTCGCGCTCAACACCGAGAAGAAGAGCAAGCCGAAGCCGAAGCGGACGGCTGATCGTTAGCCTCAGGGGCGCTTGTAAGCAGAGCGGCGTTCATCCCCAGGACGGTCCGGGGGAAGTCAGTCGGCCGCGCCGTTGGCCTGCGGCAGCGTGTGCAGCAGTCGCAGCAGGTCCGATTGTCGGCGCGTTGAGGTCTTCAGGAACAGGGACTTGATCTGGGTGCGCACGGTGCCTACCGAGACGCCGCGAATGGTTGCGATGGCTTCAGGGGCAAAGCCTGTCAGCAGCCCGTTGGCGACCTCTGTCTCTGCCGCTGTCAGGCCGTACAACTGCCGCAAGACGGTATCAGGAAACTGCATGGGCCGGTCCGGCTCCGTGGCGAGCACAAGCACCCGTCCGGTTCGCTTCGAGGTGTCTGCACGAAATGGACTGACCAGTACCTGGAGCGGGCTTTTGCCGCTGCGTGCGAGCATCAATGCCCCGCCGGGATGCCTTCGGCTGCTGGAAGCCGCGGAGACCTGCGCGGCCCACTCTGTCCTGCGCTCAGGTCGGGCCGGTACAAGATGCCCGTTTCGTTCCATCACTCCATCGCGGTCCGAGCAAAGGGCGCGCCGGCCTTGTTCATGTACAGCAGGCGCCCGGACGCGCTCAGCAGAAAGCTTGCCGTTGTGCTTGCATCGAGGATCGCATCGGCGATCTGCGCCCGATCCTGAAAGACGCCAAGTGCCTGCTGAATCCTGAGCGTGTTCTGGATGTGCGGCAGCAGCAGGTTCAGGAGTTCCGTCAGGTCAGGCTCCAGCCTCGGGCGATCGCTGCCGCGCCACACGCTGATCAGGTCGTAGCGCCGCATCGAAAGCGTCGGCACAACGCAGGTTCCGTAGCTTACGCCCGAAGCAGCCATGAGCGAGTAATAGTCCGTTGCGATCAGCTGACTGTGCGGCAGAAAGTCCTCTACCTCGACAACGCCTGTCCGGGGCCTGCGCATGAACGCGACGCGCACAGGATTCGTGGTGTCATAGTCTTCCACGCCCTCTGGAGCGGGTGAGCCGCCGCTGGCGAGCATGCGGCTGCCCATGGCGTTGTCGTTGCGGACCAGGAAGGCAATGATCGACTGCGTGGCGCTACACAGGTCGACCAGGAAGGTCTGCCACCGCGACTCGTCGAGCGTCGTCGCGTACAGACTTTCCAGCAGATCCGAGTAGACCTTGACCGGGAGTGACATGGATGGGGTTAGACCACTCTACGGGGGACTGCGGCAGCGTCGCAAGTGAGTGAGGCAGCAAGGCGCATTTCGCACCAGGTACGCTGCAAAACCCATGCCAGCGCGGTGCAGAATGACGCGTTGCGGTCATTGCGATAGGCGCATGAACATTGGTTTCACGAGAATGACAGGAGCAGCCGCTCGACGCGCCCTCGCCGTTGTACCTTGCAGGTATGCGTGTCATTTGGATCGTCAGGCAGGCAGCCGCCTTGGCTGCTGCGATCGCACTGGCGTCGCTCGTTGTGGGCTGCGGCTCGGGCGTCCATGGCAGCGCCGCGACCACGGTCGCACCGGCAGTCACGCCATCCATCTGGGTTGGTTCGTGGGCCAATGCCATGACCAACGCTGATGCGAACGCGGTTAATTCCGGCGGCACCGATCGCACCTTCCGCTTCACGGTGCACCCCACCATCGGCGGCACGCAGGAGCGTGTGCGCTTCTCCAACTTCTACGGCACGACACCCGTAACCATCGGTGCGGCGCGTCTGGCGGTCAGCGCGAAGGGCCTCGCCGCAATTGATCCGACGCAGGACACGGCGCTCCTGTTCAACGGGCAGCCGACCGTGACCATCGCACCCGGACAGGTTGTGACCTCTGATCCGGCGAAGATCACATTTACCTTCGGCCAGGTGCTCGCGGTGTCGATGTACCTGAAGGGCAGTTTCGGACAGGTTTCCCGGCACAACTCGCTATTCGTGCAGAACTACCAGTCGGCCGACGGCGCGGGCGACCTGACCGGCGACATGAGCGGCAACGGTCTGACCAACGCTCATGACGAGTGGCTGCTGCTGAACGGCATCGATGTCTATGGACCGTACCAGGGTACGTTCATCCTGTTTGGCAGCTCGACGACGGACGGCTTCCATTCCAACTACAGCTCAGACCAGGTGTACCCCACGCCCAACGTCCCGGTGGACGGCCAGAACAGCGATCGCCTGTCCGACTGGCTGGCGCGCCGCCTGAACGCGGCTGGGTACCAGGTCGGCGTCGTCAATCTTGGCGTGCCCGGCGACACCGTGAGCGACGACGTCACTAACACGCTGAACAACGTGCAGAACGCCAACCAGCGCATCGGGCACGATGCCCTGACGATCCCCAATCCGCTGGCGATGGTCACCTACTTTGGGTCGATCGACATCCGGTCGCCAGACTGCAAATCGGCTCCCGCAATCATTGATGCGACGAAGACGATGGTCGCTACCGCGCACGCGGCGGGTGTACCAGTGTTCCTGGCGACCATTCCGCCGTCGGCCTTCTGCGTTAATCCTGCGGAAGCGAACTACGGCCCATTCCCCAACGCGGGCGATCCGTATGCCGGCGGCGTGGACGGTACGGGCGCTCCCAACGGGGGCGAGGTGCAGCGGATGGCGTTGAACGACTGGATTCGCGCGACGGGAGCGACCCTGCCCGGCGTGGCCGGCATAGCCGACTTCTCCGCCGCACTGACAGACCCATCGCGGTCGAGCTTCATGCTGCCGCAGTACAACTCAGGCGACAATTACCATCCCAATGGAAACGGTTACAGTGCCGAGGCGCAGGTTATACCTTTGGGCTTTCTTTCCACGGCATCGCATTAGGCGCGTTTAAGCGTTCGCTTTCAGCAACCTGGAGTCATTCCGCTCGCATGAGCGCACGTCCTACCTGTCATGATGGGCGTCTATTCACGTACTTTCTATCGAAGCCTTGCGTTGTTGAGCATCCTCGTTCTACTTGCCTGCAACGGCTGTTCGGGCGGAGGCACCGTCGCCACGACGACGACAACGACGACAGCCGCAAGTACCCCATCCATCTGGGTCGCGGCCTGGGGCGCCTCGCCCGAGAACGCTCTCTCCAGCGCCACCAACGCGGGCGGCACTGAGCAGAGCTTCCGCTTTCTCACGCTGCCCACCATCGACGGCACGCAGGAGCGCGTTCACTTCTCGAACGCCTACGGCTCAGCGCCCATCACCATCGGTTCTGCGCGCATTGCGGTCGCGGCCACCGGCGCCGCGGTCGTCCCTTCGACCGACCAGCCGCTCACCTTCGGCGGCAGTACCAGCGTCACCATTCCCGCGGGTCAGCAGGTCACGTCCGACGCGGTTAACGTCACCTACAGCTTCGGCCAGCAGCTTGCCGTGTCGATGTACGTTAAGGGCACATTCCCGCCGCTGACGCAGCATAACTCCCAGATCGTCAACAGCTACGTCTCCGCTGCGGGCGCTGGAGACACGACCACCGACACCACCGGCGCGTCTATGCCCAACACCGTCGAGGAGTGGTATCTGCTGAGCGGCATCGACGTGTATGGCAGCTACCAGGGCACCGTCGCGATTTACGGGAGTTCGTCGGTTGACGGGCATGGTTCCGATTACGGCGACACGAACGCCTATCCCGCTGCGAACGTGGCGATCCCCACCCAGATCAACGACCGGCCCTCCGACTGGCTGGCACGCGATCTGGTTGCAGCGGGCTATCGGATGGGCGTGCTCAACGCGGGCGAGATCGGCGACCCAGCGGGCGAAGATTCCATCACGGCATCGGGTAGTTCGACGGCCGGCATCGACCGCATGAACCGTGACGTCATCCAGCAGGCGAATGTGAAGGCGGTGGTCATTTACTTCGGCGGTATCGATCTTCGCGGCGATTGCGTTCCCGCGACCAATGTCGAGGCCTCGTTGACGAACATGATCGCGCAGGCACAGGCCGCCGGCATCCGCGTAATTATGGCCACGCTGCCGCCCGCCGAGTACTGCCAGAGCTCCGACGCATCCCTGCTGCCCTCGGACGAGAACCCCTGGCAGGGCGACCTCTATCCCGGTCCCGAAAACCCGGGATCGACGCAGCGCCGCGCCGTAAACACCTGGATTCGGACCGTCGCAATCAACCTGCCGGGCGTTGTCGCGGTCGCTGACTTTGACGCAGCCATGGCCTATCCCACGCACCCCGACTTCCTGATGCCGAACTTTACCGGCCCCGACAACTTTCACCCGAACGGAGCAGGGTACCAGGCACAAAGCGGAGCGATCCCGCTGACAGCCATCCTCGGTCACTGACGCTACGTATGGAGTGCAGGGCACAGCTTAGCTGTGCCGCCGGGCGCTGCAAAAGAAGGGGCTTGAGTCCGCCACGTCAGCTTCTCTCTGTTCAATAAAACACACCACCACAACGCATCAGCGGAACAAGGTGGGTCAGGCCGGCACGAATCTCTCACGCCGGCCTGACCCACATCAGTACTTCACCTCGGCCAGATCTTCGAGCAACGTCGGGCCGGTTGGATGCCAGCCCAGCCGCTCCTGCGTCAGCGCGCTCGACGCCGGCATGTCCAGCCCAGCAAACATCCCGAGCCAACCGAAGTGTGCGGGCGCCTCTTCCGGCGTCAGGCTGACAACAGGTACTTTCAGCCCGTGACCAAGCGACTCGGCGATGGCACGAGCGCTCACGCCCTCCTCTGCAACGGCGTTGTAGCGGCTGCCCGGCTGCGCCTTCTCGAGCGCCAGCACGTACAGGCGAGCCACGTCTGACACATGCGCCGCGGGCCAGCGGTTCATGCCGTCACCCACATACGCGGACACACCCTTCTGCCGCGCGATCGCGACTGAGTAGGTGATCAGGCCCTGCTTGACCGGGTCATGCACCTGCGGCAGCCGCATGACCGACACGTTCACGCCGCGCTTTGCAACCGAGATCCCGGCCAACTCCGACGACTTGCGCGGATGCGGATTCTCCGGGTCGAAGAAGTCCTCAGAAGCCGGTTCGCCCGCGACCGAGTTGCCCAGACCGGTGCCGGACGTGATCACCAGCGGCTTGTCCGTGCCGGCAAGCGCTTCGCCCAGCGCCTCAATCGCGAGCCGGTCTTTTTCGCAGACCACCAGGAAGTCGGTGAAGTTGTGATCGAACGCGCAGTGAATCACGCCGTCCGCCTGTGCTGCTCCACTGCGCAGGCTGTCGAGGTCTTCCAGGCTGCCGCGATGCGGCTCAGCGCCGGCAGCCAGCAACTTCTGCGCGCCCTCCTCGGAACGGGTAAGCCCGAGCACCGTGTGGCCTGACTTGATCAGTTCAGGAATGATGGCGGTACCGATGAAGCCGGTTGCGCCGGTAAGAAATACACGCATGATGAACTCTCCTTGAAGGTGGTTACGATACTGTCTGCGGCTGACGTTTGCGCTAAGAGGACCCTCGTGCATGCCCGTCATATACCTAGATGGGCACCGCGAGGCGTACGATCTATACTGAAAGTCCGCAATACTGGCTCAATCGTCCGGAGGGCAGCTTGGATCCACTATCAGATGTGCTGTCGCTGTTGAAGCCGAGAAGCATCTTGTCGGGCGGCTTCGCCGTCGATGGAGACCTTGCGATCAAATGGCCGAAGCACGAAGGCATCAAGTGCTACGCCATGCTGCGCGGCCAGTGCTGGCTGTCGGTCGATGGTGTTGCGGAGCCGGTCCTGCTGGAGCCGGGCGACTGTTTTCTCCTGCCGCGCGGTCTGCCGTTCTCCCTGTCCACCGACCTGTCGCTTACGCCGGTCGACTTCCACACGCTGCGTGCTTCGTGGAAGACCGAGGGCGCGACACCGGGTTATCAGGACAGTGAACGATATCTTGCGGGCGGTTACTTTCAGCTGATCGGTGGTCAGGCCGACTTGCTGCTGCAGGCGCTGCCGCCGATCGTGCACATCCGCAATGAAGCCGATCGAGCGGCCATGCGCTGGTCGCTCGAACGCATGCGCGAGGAACTGCGCAACCCCCAGCCGGGTGGCTCTCTGATCTCGCAGCAGCTTGCCTACATGATGCTGGTGCAGGCGCTGCGCCTGCACCTCGCCGACGGAGCGAAGGGCGGCGTCGGATGGCTGTTCGCCCTGGCCGATCGACAGATGAGCGCAGCCATCAGCTGCATGCACGACGATCCGGGCTACCCGTGGACGCTGCAGGCCCTCGCCGAACGCGTCGGCATGTCGCGCTCGGTCTTTGCCCAGCGCTTCAAGGAGACCGTCGGCACCACGCCCATGGAGTACCTCGCGCGCTGGCGCATGATGCTGGCCGGCGAACGCCTGAAGCAGCCGGGTGACTCCATCTCTGCCATCGCATCGTCGCTCGGCTACGAATCCGAAAGCGCCTTCGGCAAAGCTTTTCGCAGGGTGATGGGCAGCTCACCCCGCCAGCACAGCCGCGCCAATCAGCCGAGCGCGCAACACACACCCGGTGACGTAGCACCCGAGAGAAGCTCCTTGCTGCAGTAATGCTGACGCCTTCAGGAAGTCATTGAGTGTTGTGTGCCCACCAGCAAAAACCGAAGGTATAACTTATACTCTCGCTGATTCCGCTAGCGACTTATCATTATTCCAAGAAGGCTGAGCAATTGTGTAAGGCGATATCTGGTGAGGACTAGTCGACCGAGGTCGAGACATTCTTCGGCAGCAGCAGACGCCGGGGGCATTTCCTTTCCAGTTAGAGCGACGCCACCCAGTTCGGTTTGAAGCATGAAGTTTGCGATGCCACTACTCATGGTGGCGTTCTGTAGCTTCTAAGAAACAAAGGCGGATCAGGCGATCCGCCCTTTGTTTTGCACCATCTACTCGTCTTTCCATCATCTACTCCGGGCTTAGTTCCAAATGGAGGCAGGCAGGTTAAGCGGTTCTTTGGGCGTCAGCGTTGCTACTGACACGTGCGGCCAGCTAAGAGGACCGAAGTTCAGCAGCACTGTTTGCGAGTACTGGATCTGCGTCGTGGTGACGGTGATCGTACGCGTCTGGGTGGTCGGTTTGGTGGGAGGCGGGACGGTAAACGTGACGCCTGTGAGGACGGGACTGATCGGCCTTACTGGAAGCTCTGGAGTTATAGGAATTCCTATAGCTTCGGGGGACGCGCCAATTGCATTGATCGGCCGCAGCAGCACGGGCGTGTGCAGCTTGTCCGGCGGAATGATCGGCAGGATAATCGTGTGCTCCACTTCCTCAATCCAGAACGTTGCGGACAACTGGATTGCGTTTGCGTTTGCATTGTTTCCGGCGGCATCGCCTGCAAGGTAAGCGATGTTATCCGTGCCTCCTCCGAACGCCGGTGTAGTGGCCGCCGCGGCCGCCGTGGTGATGTTGATTGTGGTTGTCGCCTTGATGTTTTGACCGGCAATTGCGTCCCGCAGCACGGAGTTGGGATCGGAGATCCTGGCCTGCCATTGGGCAAGGGTCAGCTTGTTGAATGGAGCAACTGCGAGGTTTTGAGGGATACGGCGCGTCCCGCTGTTGGAGGCGTTCTGGTTTTGGAACGCGATCTTGTTCGCCGGCTGTCCCCGAAAGAACGGTGTGATATCTACCGCGGGTATAACCGGCGGACCGTTCGTGACGGAAGACGTTCCCTGCGCCTGAATGGTCGTGCCATGCGGGATGGATCCCATGCGCACGATTGTTGCCGGTTCCGACGGCGCGGTAGAAGAAGGAACTGCCATCCAGAGTCCGGGCTCGACGTGAATACCGATCGGCTTGGAGTTAGGATCATTCGGATCCAAGGCGGTTACATCACTGATCGCCTGCAGGTATGGCACACCGTTCAACGAGATGTCCTTTTGAGCACCGAATCCACGATTCGGAACTGTACCAAGTGTCTGAGAAAAGGTAAGGCTTTCCGTGGTGATATTCAGTTCGAGAACATTATCCGCAGGATCTGTCGTTGTGATGGGACCGGGCATGGGTGTGGGCGATGCCGTACTGTCAGGGCGAAAAATCGTGTTAAAGCCGCTGCCGACCCACTCGCCAACGAAGGCTGCAAGGGGGCCAAGTGGAGGCGAAGGCGGCGCGGGTGGAAGTACGGGGAGCTTGCCAAGAGACAATTCGGGCGGTACAGCGCCGAACTCAAATCCGGCAGGAGTAGAAATTGAAGAGGTTGACTTAGCAATCTCCACGGGCGCAACGGCTTGCAATACTTCATCCATGACATTTCTCCTGGGTAGTCATATTTAGATCTGAAGGGGGACCATAAACGTTCAACGGCCTTCCTATGCCTGGGGACATGGGATAGACGGGAGCTAAGCAAGGTTAAGCTTGTCTAAGTAAGTTGCTTTGAAAGCGCGAGCAGAATAGCGTCCACCCGGTGGGGTGTCAACGTGAAGTTTTTACTTATTTTCTAGAGCATTTGCAGGTCAGGCCGGCACACGAAGTATGTATACTCGAGCGCGCGCTTCTGCTGATCGTGGCGCTTCGGACTTCAGATCTTCGGCATTTAGCTGAAAAGAGTACATGCAGCCGGAAGCGACTATGTTCAGTCCTTAGAAGAGTTGTAGGCGAACTGGCGCGAGAGTATCCGGCTATCGCAGGCCCAGCCGCAACCGGGCGTAAAACAGCCGGCGCTGCAGACCTTTGCTAAACGGCAGCCCCGTGCTTTCGTCAAGCTGCGGTAGTTTCCGCGCTGCCTGCGCTACGTCGCACAGTTCGGCGATGACGTTTCCCTCGTCGAACTCGAGCACCTCGACGGCGTCGAACGAGTCCACCCAGTCCAGTGTCACGATCGCATGTTGCCTGCGGATGCGCCGCGTTGGACCCAGGTGCGTGACGATCGCCTCGTTGACCGAGTGAAGCAGGTGTGGTTTGTGCCGGAACTCCAGCCGCCGCTCGCCTACCTTGGATACCAGCCAGCGATGATGGTAGAAACCTGCATGTCGGGGGTTCTCGACACCCTTGGATTGTTCAACGACGCGCGACGGCGTCTCGATGTAGCCGGCCCTGGCAATGCGTTGCATCTCTGAACACATCCAGATCGGATCGCGGACGTCTTCAAGCACATGAGAGCAGACCGCGAAGTCGAAGGCCTTGTCTTCGATGGGCCACGGCGTGCGGTCGCACAGGTCCGCCTGGATCCAATGGTCCGCTGAGAACCGTTGTTCTGCGGCAAGTTTCTGGTTGATGTTGCCGTCGCTGCCGGAGTTGCGGGCCTCGTACGGTACGGCGTCGATCACATAGTCAGCGCGCACAAACGGGGCAGCCGCCCCGCCAATGTCGATGACGGTCGCGTCTTTCGGCAACGTGCTGAGAAGCCGCTGCGCATGCGTGAAGTCCAACTGACACCAACCCAGCCTCTGTGGGACATCACCTGGTACCAGCGGCACCTATGACCTTACCCACGCTATGGAATCGTGCCCGAGACGTGGCCTAGCCGATATCTTCGGACCAGTTTTCCAGGAAGTTCTTGAAGTCGGTCATGAACTTGCCTGCGTCAGAGCCATCGATGATGCGGTGATCGAAGCCCAGTGTGAAGCGCTGAATGGAACGGATGGCGATCACGTCTGCGCCGTCCTTGTCCTGGATGACGAGCGGCTCCTTGTTAAGGCCGCCGATGCCGAGGATTGCGGCCTGCGGCTGGTTGATAACGGGCGTGCCGAACTGCTCGCCGAAGATGCCGGAATTGGTCAGCGTGAACGTGCCGCCGGCCACTTCGTCCGGAGCGAGTTTCTTGTTGCGGGCGCGGTCGGCGATGTCGACGATACCGCGTGCAATGCCGAGGAAATTCTTCTCCTCGAGCTGCTTGATGACGGGCACAATCAGCCCCCAGTCCAGCGCGACCGCGATGCCGATGTTGATGTTCTTGTTGTAGCGAATGCTCTGGCCTTCGACCGCGGCGTTCACGATGGGGTGCTTGCGCAATGCCTCAACCGCGGCGCGCGTGATGAAGGGCATGAAGGTGAGCTTGACGCCGTTGCGCTGCTCGTACTTGTTCTTTTCCTTCTCACGCAGGCGGACAATGCGCGTCATGTCCACCTTGAAGACGGTGTGGACGTGCGCGGACGTCTGCTTGGACTCGACCATGCGCTTCGCGATGATGGAGCGCATCTTCGACATGGGCACCAGTTCGCCCAGCACCGGCGCGGGTGCCGCTGCGGCTTTGGCTGGAGCCGTGGTCGCAGGTGCGGACTGCAATGTCGAGGATTCCTGCCTGGCGCTTGAGACCGGCGTACCGGATCCTGCGGTCACTGCGGCAATGGAATGCGATGGAGTACCCGGCACCGAGGGCGTGCCCGGCGCCAGCGGCGTGGTGGGCACCGCAGCCGGAGCAGCCGACTTGCCGCCGTTCTGAATGTAGCCGACGATGTCGTTCTTGGTGACGCGGCCTGCGGAACCGCTGCCGGAGATGCCTGCCGCTGACAGGTCGATGCCGTTCTCTTTCGCGATCTTGCGGACGAGCGGCGACGAGCGTGGAGCTTCGCCGGATGTAGCTGGAGCCGCGGCCTGCGCCGGAGCCGCAGCAGCGACGGGTGCGTTCGCGGCGGGTGCTGCCGATGCAGCCGCGCCACTGCCACTGCCGCCAATCAGGGCGACGACGGTGTTGATGCTGACCGTCTGGCCTTCCTGCGCCTTGATCTCGGTAATAATGCCGGCGGCGGGTGATGGAATCTCCGCGTCGACCTTGTCGGTGGAGATTTCAAAGATCGGCTCGTCGCGCTGGACGCTGTCGCCCACCTTCTTCAGCCACCTGGTGATGGTGCCCTCGGTGATGGACTCACCCATCTGCGGCATCAGGATTTCGGTCGCGGCGGCTGCTGGTGCGGTCGTGGCAGGCGCGGCTGCGCTGGGGCTGGGTGTTCCGGGGACTGCCGGAGTGGTGTCCGCAGGAGCCGCGGCTGCGCCGCCGATGACGGCGACGACCGTGTTGATCTGCACCGTGGAGCCTTCGGTTGCCTTTATCTCTGTGAGTACGCCGGCTGCGGGCGAAGGAATCTCCGCGTCCACCTTGTCTGTGGAGATTTCAAAGATAGGCTCGTCGCGCTGGACGGTGTCGCCCACCTTCTTCAGCCACTTGGTGATGGTGCCCTCGGTGATGGACTCGCCCATCTGCGGCATCAGCACGTCGGTGCTGGCGGTGGGTGCGGGCGCAGGTGGCGGTGCGGCGGCTTCGGCCCTGGGAGCCTCGACCTTCGGCGCTTCAACAGGCGTAGCCGTCGGCGCGGGAGCAGCGGCGCTGCCGGCGCCATCGAGCACGGCGACAACGGAATTGATGTTGACCGTGCTGCCCTCCTGCACGCGAATCTCACTGAGCACACCGGCTGCGGGCGATGGGATCTCGGCGTCCACCTTGTCGGTGGAGATCTCGAAGAGCGGCTCGTCGCGGGCGATCGTGTCGCCAACCTGCTTTAACCACTTGGTGAGGGTGCCTTCGGTGATGGATTCGCCCATCTGGGGCATGACGACTTCGGTTGGCATTTAAGTCCTTCGCAAGTACAGGGTTTCGTGAGACCGCCGGAGACCCGGGGCAGTCGTAGACCACAAGATTATAAAACTCTGCGATGACGCCTGTTCGGCGGGAGACGGTTACCGCGCAGCCGCGACCGGCGACAGGATCGCCTCGAGCGACTCCGCGTGCAGCATGCCGCGTCCAAAGATGCCGCCAAAGTTCCGCGCCACCACGTTACGCGCGTTGTCCATGGTGGGCGCGAGCGCGGGCGGATCGGCGACCTCAAGCTCCAGCGAAGTGGCCTCGCGGTCGGTAATGCCGCACGGCACAATCCACTGGAAGTCCCGCAGATCAGTAGTCACGTTCAGCGCGAAGCCGTGCGACGTGACTCCCTGCGACACGTGCACGCCGATGGCGGCCAGCTTCTTCTCAAGGATGGAGCCGCCCGCCAGCGTCCAAACGCCGGTGCGGCCGGCAATGCGCTGCGCGGTCACGCCGAACTCGCGCGCGCTGCGGATCAGCACCTCTTCCAGCAGCCGGACGAAGTCTACCGGACCAAGATGCGGGCCCTTTTTGCCGGGCAGGTCGCCGCGCAGGTCGATGATGGGATAGCCCACCAGCTGGCCAGGCCCATGGTAGGTCACGTCGCCTCCACGATTGATCTCGTGCACCTCGACACCTTTGGCAGCCAGCAGCTCGTCACTCGCAAGGATGTTGCTGCGGTGCGCGTTGCGGCCCAGCGTCAGGACCGGCGGATGCTCCAGCAGCACGAGCGTGTCGGCAATCGCGCCAGCCTTGCGCGCGGCGATCAGCCCGGCCTGCACACGCAGGCCTTCGGTGTAGGAAACGCGCCCGAGTTGGAGCAGGTGGACGAAGTTACTCACCGCTTGTCCCTCAGCGGATTGGTCCAGCGGAGGCTGGGAAAGTGACGAAAATGGCGATCTGTCGTGTAGAGCGTGCCGCTATGCAGCAGTGTCAGCGCGGCGAACTCCGCATCGGTTACAGTGCGGCCCAGCACTCCACTTTCCGCCAGCATCCGCTTCAAGCCTGGCCAATGGGAGCTATCTGTGTGCAGCAGGCGGACATTCGGTAACGCCAGGAGTTCGTCGATGAAGCGCACAGCTTCCTTCATCCGCTGTGGCAAACGGTCCAGGCTTGGGTGAGTGGAGGCGCGAAGCAAAGCTGCTACCGCGAGCATCGGGATCGCAAGCACGTCATCTCCTGAGAGAGTCTCTTCAAGCCAGCGCAAAGCGTCCTTGTGAAGTGCATCTGCGGGGTTGAAGGCGTACAGCAGCAGGTTGGCGTCCACGACGGCTAGGGCCACTCAGGATCCTCCAGCCGTTCAAGAAGCTCTGAAGTCGAGTCAATGTGGAAAGCCGCGGGCAGGCCATAGCGCGAGGGCCTGATTTTGACAGGCTTCTTCGTAGCGGACTGCTTTTCTTCGGCGAGTATGCCTAGACGCAGGTACTTGTTGACGGCCTGCTTCAGCGGTTCGCCGGAAGCACGAAGGCGCTGCCGAAGCAGCGCCTCCACGTCATCATCGATGGTCAGAGTGGTTCGCACATCATGATGCTTCCACTCGAGGCATCATGATGTCAAGCGGCATCCCTACGCGTTCAGTGACATGCCGTACACCGACGAGTAGCCGTCCAGCAGGCTCTCCGACAGCGTCGGATGCGGGTGTTGCGTGAACATCAGTTCTTCGATGGTCATCTCGGATTCGATCGCGACAACGGCCGACTCGATCAGTTCCGTTGCATACGGTCCGATGATGTGGACGCCCAGAACTTCGCCGTACTTGGCGTCTGCAATCACCTTCACAAAGCCATCGTGCGCGTTGAGGATAGTCGCCTTGCTGTTGCCGGCCAGCGGGAACTTGCCGACCTTGATGTCCAGCCCGCGCTCGCGCGCCATTGCTTCGGTCAGGCCGACCGAGCCGATCTGCGGCTCGCAGTACGTGCAGGCCGGGATGCGGTTGCGCGAGACCGGCTTGGCATACTTGCCGGCCATGTGCGCGGCGGCCACTGCACCGCACATCGCTCCGCCATGCGCAAGAAGAGGTAGACCCGCGACGATGTCGCCGACTGCGTAGATGCCCGGTTCAGCTGTCTGCTGGTATTCGTCTACCTTGATGGACGTGCGGTCCATCTCGATCTTGGTCGACTCCAGGTTCAAGCCCGCGGTGCGCGGTGCGCGGCCGATGGCGATTAGCACCTTCTCCGCTTCCTGGATGTTGTCCTTGCCGTCGCTGGTTGTGTAGTGCACCTTGACGCCGTCCGCGGTCTCCTCGATCTTGTTCATCTTGGCGGAGACGTGGCAGGTGATGCCCTTCTTCTTGTACTGCCGAAGGAATTCCTTGGAGATCTCGGCATCTTCGGCCGGAACGACGCGGTCGGCCATCTCGATGATGGTGACCGGCACCTTGAAGCTGTTGAAGACCGAGGCAAACTCCACACCGACCGCGCCGGAACCGATCACGATGAGTGACTTCGGCAGCTTCTCCAGCGAGAGGATCTCGATGTTCGTCAGGATCTTGTCGCTGGGCGTGTAGCCGGGGATCATGCGTGCGTCGCTGCCGGTGGCCAGCACCAGCTTCTTCGCCTTCACCTGCTGCGACTTGCCCTCGAACGACACGTCCACGGTGTGGACGCCGTCCCTGGCGGGGCCGGTCAGCTTGCCTGTGCCGCGAATGAGCGTGACCTTATTCTTCTTCACCAGGTACTGCAGGCCGCCCACATGCTTGTTGATGATGTCGCCCTTGCGCTTGAGCACCTGGGGCCAGTTGACCGCGCCGCCGCCGATGTTGTCGATGCCGTACATCGCGCCTTCATTGGCATGGTCGAAGATCTCCGCGGAAAAGAGCATAGCCTTCGTCGGCACGCAGCCCACGTGCAGGCAGGTGCCACCCAGCTTGTCACTCATCTCGATCAGGGCAACTTTTAATCCATACTGCGCCGCGCGAAATGCGCACGAATAGCCGGCCGGCCCGCCGCCAATCACGGCTACATCAAACACTGTCTCTGCCACAAAACTCTCCCAGAACTGCAGGCGGAACATAGCTTTGAGAGGGAGCCCGCCTGCCGCGCAAACCTTGGTTCACGCACCTCTTAAACTTTACGCCTCTCGTCAAGATGCTTCCGATTACCGGACGATTCAGGCGCATACTGGTGGCATGTCGACTGCAGTGCACATCCCCGTGAGCGAATACCTGCGGACCAGCTATGAGCCGGATCGCGACTACGTGGATGGGCAACTGCAGGAGAGAAACCTGGGCGAAGAGTGGCATAGCGCAGTACAGAAGATGATCGCGTCGATCTTCACGGTGAACCGCGGCCTTTGGCAGTTGCGCTCGTACACTGAGCAGCGCGTGCAAGTCTCAGAGACCCGCTTCCGTGTTCCGGATGTGTGCGTCGTTGCTTCTTCTCAGCCGTTTCGCGGCATCATCAGCGAGCCACCCGTACTCTGCGTTGAGGTACTTTCCCGTGACGACCGCTTCGACCGCGTGCTGGAGCGCGTGGGCGAATACACCCGGATGGGCGTGCCGCACGTGTGGATCATCGATCCCATCACGCGTAAGATCTGGACGGTTCAGGGTGCCGGTAGACCGATCCCGCTGGACGGCACAGAACTTGCCTTGCCAAACACGCCGGTCCGCATACCCGTCGCAGAGATCTTCGCCGAGATCGACGAAGCACCGCCGGCCGCCGGCATCTGAGTACCTCAATGCGTTGAGCGGTCACACGTTTGAGGAAGGGCACTGCTGAAGCTGTACCCTTCCGAAAGCCCCGTGTGGTGGCGTCTTATACGACCGCGTACCGCCGTTCGCGGCCGCGCATCTCACCTCTCTAAACGTCGGCAGGTGCGGAGCAGCGCCCCTCTGCGTATGATCGCTTGGCCGGGGGAGCAAACAGGAATGCGAGTTGGTTTGATGACACGGGAGTATCCGCCGAACGTCTACGGCGGGGCAGGCGTTCACGTCGAGTACCTGAGCCGCGAGCTGGCCCGCACCATCGACGTGGAGGTTCATTGCTGGGGAACGCAGAACTTCGATGACGGCAACCTGCACGTCCGCGGTGCCGAACCGTGGGCGCAGCTGAGCGAAGGCTCGCATGCCAAGTACAAAACCGCCCTTGAAACCCTCAGCCTCAACCTCGCACAGATGAGCCCGCTCGCGTCTATCGACATCGTCCACACGCATACCTGGTACGTGGCCATGGCGGGTTTCCTGGCAAAGAAGCTCTTCGACATCCCGTTCGTTCTGACCACCCACAGCCTGGAACCGCTGCGCGCGTGGAAGGCCGAGCAGCTCGGCAGCGGCTATGCGATGAGCTCGTGGATGGAACGCACCGCCATCCTCGATGCGGACGCCGTGATCGCCGTCTCGCAGGGCACGCGGACGGACATTCTGCGCGCCTACCCGGAGATCGATCCCGGTCGCATTCACGTGATCTACAACGGCATCGATCTGAACGAATACCAGAAGACCAGCGACACAACCGCCCTGCTGAAGTACGGAGTTAACCCCGATCTGCCGTACGTGCTCTTCGTCGGTCGCATTACCCGCCAGAAGGGCGTCACCCACCTGGTCGAGGCTATCCAGTATCTGCCTGCCGGGACGCAGGTCGTGCTGTGCGCGGGCGCTCCCGATACGCCGGAGATTGCCACCGAAATGCGCGAAAAGGTGGCAGAGGCCCGCGCCATCAATCGCAACGTGGTCTGGATCGAAAAGATGGTCACCAAGCCCGAGGCGATCCAGCTCTACAGCAACGCTGCGGTCTTCTGCTGCCCGTCGGTGTATGAGCCCTTCGGCATCATCAATCTTGAGGCGATGGCATGCCAGGCTCCGGTAGTCGCCAGCGCGACCGGCGGCATCCTGGAAGTGGTCGTGGACGGCGAAACAGGGTACCTGGTTCCATTCCAGCAGGACCCGGTGACTACGTTCCCATTACACCCGGATGCGTTCGCACGCGACCTCGCAGAGAAGATCTCAGACCTGCTGGCCCACCCGGAAAAGGCAAAGCGATTCGGCGAAGCAGGCCGCCGCCGCGTCGAGGCCACCTTCGCCTGGAGCGCCATCGCCGACCAGACCGTTGATCTCTATCGAAAGCTCATTCGCGCCAATAGTTGAGGAAAGGCTGGCGTCCATTTTTCTGGACACTTACGATCTCTGCAAATTCCGAGGAGCTTACGCCCAGCACATCGGCTGTGCCTTGAAATCGTCTTGATGCCGCTCTTGCGCAAAAATCCTGCGGCGAAGCGCCATAATAAGACGTTCAGATCGGAGAGAATCTTGAAAAGCTGGTCCGTCACTGCTCTTACCGCTGCTTTGGCGCTCACTGCTGGAGTGTTGGTAGGGCGCCAATACCCGGCGCATCACTGGGAACAATTCGGACAGTCGGTTTACCTCTACGACACGGCTACGGGAAAGACTTGCACGATTTCTCACTACGATACTTCTGTGGGCTCGATTTGGGACAAATCCGGAAGTGCCCCGAACCCATTCGATAACTTGTCGAAGCCGAACCCGCTAGACGAAGCCGGTAAGCACCCATACCCTATTTGCGGAGAGTAGATGCTTGAAGGTATTTGCGGTCACTTGCAAAACTTGCGGTCGGCCAATCACATTGCGTTCGGCCGATGATGTTGACCCAGAAACCTCAACTTGATGGTTCCTCATCTGGAACCTATTCCGTGTCATGTTTGCGGCTCTAGCTACGTTTATGTGTCGGACGAAGTATCCATTCGGGAACTGCAGGAGTAGCGTGAGCAGCCTAGCGCAGCAGCTTCGCCGCATCCTTCGCGAAATACGTCACGATGAAGTCGGCTCCCGCACGCCGGATGGCCATGAGGCTCTCGACGGTGGCACGGTCGCGGTCCAGCCAGCCGCGCTCGAATGCCGCGTGCAGCATGCTGTATTCGCCCGACACCTGGTATGCGCCCAGCGGCAGATCGAACCGCTCGCGTGTCGCGCGGATCACGTCGAGGTACGGGCCGGCAGGCTTGGCCAGCAGCATGTCCGCGCCCTCGGCCACGTCCAGCTCGATCTCGCGCATGGCCTCGCGCAGGTTGGTGCCGCTCATCTGGTAGCCGCGGCGGTCGCCGCTCTGGGGAGCCGAGTCGGCCGCCTCGCGGAAGGGCCCGTAGAAGGCCGATGCGAACTTCGCCGCGTAACTCATGATGGGCGTCTCGGCGAACCCCGCCTCGTCCATCGCATCGCGCATGGCAGCCACGCGGCCGTCCATCATGTCGCTGGGAGCAACGATGTCAGCGCCCGCCCGCGCCAGCGACGCGGCGGTCTTTGCCAGCAGCGGCAGCGATGCATCGTTGTCCACGGTGCAATCCGCGCCCTCGCCCACCAGCACGCCGCAGTGGCCATGGCTGGTGTACTCGCACAGGCAGGCGTCAGCGATCAGCACCAGCGGCTTCAGTCGCGCGTCCGCCTTGAACGCGCGCAGCGCCTGCTGAACGATGCCGTCGTCTGCCCACGCACCGCTGCCTTCCGCATCCTTGCCCGCGGGCAGGCCAAATAGCAGAAGGCCGCCGATGCCCATCGACGCGCACTCCGCCGCTTCGATCACCGCTTCGTCGATCGAAAGATTGAAGACACCGGGCATGGAGCCGATCGGCTTCCGCACACCTTCGCCGGGGCAGATAAACAGCGGGTAGATCAGCTGCGAGGGCTGCAGATACGTCTCGCGCACCAGCGACCGCATCGCCTCGGTCCGGCGCAAACGGCGCATGCGCGTGATGGGAAACTGCATAACTCCATTCTAGGGGCTGGAGGCCTCGGGTACCGAGGCGTCCTCCCGAGCGGAGCGAAGTGGAAAGACCTGCCGTCGCCTGGAACGCCTCATCCTTCAACGGACAAACAAATGCCGCAGATGCCCATGTTTCGCGTCTGACATGGGACCGAGGCATCGGAGACCCATCCTCACATCTCAAAAAGCGAGATGTGAGGGAGCCGCATTCGCGCGATCGCACTGCTTTCATGGCCGCACGACACAGCGCCACGTCCAATACAGCACCAGCGCCGTCCGCAAAGACCACGCAGCCGTCCGAACCCAGTTCGTCGCAGCCAGCCGACGAGCATCCTCCTGCGAAAAACCGGCCTGCAAACGATCATGCAGCGGCACCTGCACCAGCGCGGTCGAGGCCCAGATCACCCCCACCAGGACAGCTCCCACCCAGGCCTGCGACGACGGGATCGCGGCCAGCCGCAAGCTCGGAAACAACAGGCATCCTGCTGTAACAAGCTCCACCAGCATCAGCGGCGCGACGACGTATGTCGTCCGCGTGGCGTGCAGGCCTGCGTAGTCGCGAAAGCCCGGCTCGCCGACCCGCACGAACAGCGGATAGTGCACGATCTGCACAAACCAGATCAGGCCGAACATCGCCAGCGTCGTCAGCAGCTGCAACAAAAGCACAAGCATCGTGAAGATGGGATGCATCGCACCGCATCCAATCGCCACGAAGTCGAGGGAGACACCATGGAAACACGCACGCTGGTCATAACAGGAGCTTCCACCGGCATTGGCTACGCCATCGCGAAGCACTTCCGTGCGAAGGGCTGGCGGGTCTTCGGCAGCGTGCGCAAATCGGAGGATGGCGAGCGCCTGCAGGCCGAACTCGGCGTCATTCCGCTGTTGTTTGACGTGACCGACGAAGCCGCCGTGCAGCGCGCCGCGACCCAGGTGAGCGACGCGCTGGCTGGACGCACGCTCGATGGCCTGGTGAACAATGCCGGCGTCGTGATCGGCGGGCCCATGATTTACGTGCCCATCGGCAAGCTGCGCCAGCAGATGGAGATCAACCTGATCGGCCCGGCCATCGTCACGCAGGCCTTTGCACCGCTGCTTGGCGCGGACCGCTCGCGCACCGGCGCGCCCGGCCGCATCGTGCAGATGTCGTCGGTGCTGGGCAAGACCGGCATGCCGTTCATGGGGCCGTACGTCGCCTCAAAACATGCGCTTGAGGGCATGTCTGAGAGCCTGCGGCGCGAGCTGATGCTCTTCGGCATCGACGTGATCGTCATCGGGCCGGGCGCCATCGTGACGCCGCTGTGGGGCAAGACGGAAACGTCTGACCTGGACAGCTATGACAACACCGTCTACGGCCCCATCCTGAAGGGCGTCACCGCCGAGTTCATGCGCCGCGGCAAGCTGGGCTTGCCCGCTGAACGCGTGGCGCAGGACACCTGGCTCGCCATCACCGCAAAGAAGCCGAAGCTGCGCTACGCCCCTGTACCCAACAAGTTTCGCGAATGGACCCTGCCAAAGTTCATCCCGACACGCCTGGTCGACCGGCTGCTGGCAAAGATGTTCAAGCTGCAGCGGCAGCCGTGATTAGAGCTGCAGGCGCAGACGGGCCCGCGTCGCCACGGCAGAGAGCGCCAGCATGACCGCCGTAAACACCACCGCTCGCAGCACACCCGGCAGCCCGCTGTTCATGTGCTCGGCCAACCAGCTGATGTTCAGCAAACCGATAGCGAAGTAAAAGGCATCCGGCAGCAGGTACGTCAAAAGCGTGTTGCTTCCCGCAGAGCGCACAGGCAAAGCCCATCGCGTGTGCCCGCGCACATCGCAGATCCAGTACAGCAGCGTGTACGACGCGCAGCACGCGGCGACCGTATAGAGTACCCACGTCGGCGTCGCGCGAATCTTCGAAATGCCGAGCGGTGTTAGCAGCAGCGCGGCCACGGCACACACCGCGCCCAGGGCAAGCGCCGGCACGGCCTTTGCGCGGAAGGTCACCAGTCGCGGCTCAAGGAAGAAGATCGTCGACAGCACCACGCCCGCAAAGACAAGCGACATCATCGATCCATTGCCCAGCGGCCACACCCACCACGGCCACGTCGTGTGCAGCAGCTTTGCGCTTTCAAGCGCGTTCATCGCGGTGAACAGGAGAAACCACCCCGCGCACGCCCACCGCCATCGACGCGTCAGCAGGTAGCACAGCCCCGCGGCGAAGTAGGTATAGCCGATCAGCCCAAGAATCTCCGGGTAGCCGAACGACAACCAGCGCACGCCGCCGTTGTGCCCCACGCGACGGAACACCGCCGCCATGGCCACCAGCAGAACCAGCCCTGTGGCACGCATCGCCCACTGCACCCGCCGCCGCGCAAACACCTTCAGCCGCCCCTGTGACAGCGAGCGATAATCCAGCCACACCAGCACCGCCCCTGCCAGCGCGAGCAGCGCCCACGCTTCCGCGGGAAAGCCGTTCATCAGGTCGTCGCTGGCCCGGTCTGCATTTGCCAGGACGAGGCCGAGCACGATCAGCGCCACCGCCCGCAGCGCGACATACCCAACCAGGCGCCCTGTACTGTCGCCCCGCCGTACGCGGCTGCCGATCGCCAGCGGCAGCGACATGCCCACAATCAGCAGAAAGCCCGGAAACACCATGTCCACGTAGGTCATCACGTCGACGCGGCCAGGCGCATGGTACGTCCACCAGGGCAGGTTGTGGACCTCGGCCAGCTCGTTCACAAAGATCATCAACGCCAGGTTCAGCCCGCGGAAGACGTCCAGCGAAACAATGCGCGGCCTGTGCGCCACCGCTTCCGACATCAGCGATCCGGCAGCAGGCGGCGACAGGACGTCAGCGGGCATGGCCTCCAGCATACGCAACCGCGGCGAAGTGACGGAGTGCGTTCGCCCCGGCTCCCGGTGCGCAGACTAGAAGAGTTACGCCAGGCCGGTGGACTGTGCCTGTTCGTGTGCGTGGTAGCTGCTGCGGACGAGCGGGCCGCTTTCCACGTGGCGGAAGCCCATGCGCAGCGCCTCTTCCTTCAGGAAGTCGAACTCCTGCGGCGTGTAGTAGCGCTTCATGGGGATGTGGTCTCTCGAGGGGCGCAGGTACTGGCCGACCGTCAGGATGTCGACTTTGATCGCGGCAAGGTCGCGGAAGACGTCGAGCAGCTCGTGCGTTTCTTCGCCCATGCCGACGATGATGCCGGTCTTGGTGACCTGGTTGGGGTTCAACTCTTTGGCGAGGCGCAGGTACCCGATGCTGCGCTCGTAGCGGCCGCCGGACTTGGCTACGCGATAGAGCCGCGGCACGGTTTCGATGTTGTGGTTCAGGATCTCGGGCTTTGCGGCGACGACCAGCCGGATTGCCTCTTCGGTGCCCTGGAAGTCCGGTGTCAGCACTTCGACCTGGCAGCCGGGCGCCTGTTTGCGGATCTCGCGGATCACCTCGACAAAGGCGCGGGCGGCGCCGGTGTTGTCATCGTCGCGGTTCACGCTGGTGATGACGGCGTGCTGCAGGCCGAGCTGCGCGACGGCGTAGGCCACGCGGCGCGGCTCGTCGTGATCGATGGGTTCCGGCTTGCCGCTGGGCACGGCGCAGAAGCCGCAGCGGCGCGTGCAGCTGTTGCCCAGCATCATGAACGTGGCGGTCTTGTGGTTCCAGCACTCGCCGATGTTTGGGCAGTGCGCGCTTTCGCAGACGGTGTGCAGACCCAAGTCGCGCGTCAGCTTCTTCAGCGCGTGGAAGGTCTCGCCCATGGGCGCGCGGGCCTTCAGCCACTCGGGCTTGCGCTCCGGCTTCTTTGGCGTGAGGTCGATCTGGATGAGGTCGGCGGCGAGCGGGCTCACAGTTCGATTCTATGCCTTCGAATCACGCCATGCCGTCTCCGATGCAGACCGCTAACGGTAGCGGAAGTTATCTGTCTGCCGCGGACAGGGCCAGGCCGCGCGCGACCGATGTGAACTCGTTGCCGCTGCGCACGCGGTCTTCGCCGAAACGCGTCTCGAAGATGCGGCGGACAGCCGGCACGAAGGAGCTGCCACCGGTGAGGAAGACGCGGTCAACCTGCCCCGGACTGATGCGCGAGGACCGAAGAAGCGCATCGACAGACACTTCGATGGCCTGCAATTCTTCGGCGATCCAGTCCTCGAATTCGGCACGCGTGACCGGAATGCGCAGGTCCATGCTGCCATCATTGAAACGAAACTCGGCGGCTTCAGCGTAGGACAGCGCGCACTTCACCTTCTGGACGGCCTGGTGCAGCTGGTAGCCGAGGTCCTCCTCGACGAGCAGGCTTAGCGCCTGGATCTTTTCCGGCTCCAAGGCTCGCAGGCGTGCGGTCCGCAGTATCTCCATCACATCGCGTGTGCGCAGAAATGAGAGGTGGTGCCAGCGTTCGAGATTGGCGTAGATCCAGGCCGGGACCGCGGGCAGCAGCTTGTTCATGGAAGGCGCGAACGAGTCTGAGCCAAGCGCGGGCGAGACGAGCTTGCGGATGATGCGTCCGTCGAAGGCGTCACCTGCAAGGGCCACTCCGCTGACACCGAGCATGTCGGCGGGCGAGCGTCCGCGCCGGCGCACACCGGGCCCGACGCGCAGCAGCGAGAAGTCGCTGGTGCCGCCGCCAAAGTCGCCGATCAGGATCAGCTCGTCACGATCGAGCGAGGATTGGTACGAGTAGGCGGCTGCGACCGGCTCGAACTCGAACTCCACGCTTTCGAAGCCGGCAAGCGTGAAGGCTTCGCGCAGGCGTGCGACCGCGAAGGCATCGTCCGCGTCCGTTTCCGCGCCGACAAAGCGGACGGGACGGCCCGCCAGTGCATGGCGAACGGGTATGCCGAACTGCCGCTCTGCACCCTCGCGCAGGTCAGACAGCACCCGCGCGATCAGACCCTCAATCGTGTGATGGCGGCCGAAGATGCTTGTGCCGGTGAACGTGCGGCTGGGCAGATAGGACTTGAGTGACTGGATCAGGCGTCCCTTGACCTCCGCGTCGAGGTAGCGCTCGATCGCTTGCGGGCCGGTGGTCGCATGCGGTGGGCGCGGGCCGCCGGCTGCCCTCACCTGCTCCATGTAGAGCACGGAGCGGAACGAGAACGTCTGCTCGCCGAACATGGAGAACGAGGCGAGTTGCACCGTCCCATCGTCCATTGCGAGAGCCACGGAGCTGTTGGTTGTGCCGAAGTCAATGCCGACGACGGGAGATTGGCGTCGGGTTTGCTGCACGTCCTTATTCTCGCAGGAACGGCGGAGTGTTCAGGGCTAGATGGCGTGCGGGCCCTCCGCCAGGTCCACGCGAGAGCTTCCAACAGCCGTATAGAGCCCTGCCGCGACGATCAGGGTTGCGCCTGCCAGCATCCAGATCGTCGGGCTTTCGTGGAACAGCAGGTACGCTGCGATCGCTCCGGACACGAGCTGGCTGTAGTGGTACTGCGATACCGTCGCCGCGGTTGTATGCTTCAGAGCGACGTAGACGCACACGCTGCCCAGCGCTCCCAGCAGACCCATCGTCAGCAGCGCCATCAGCAGGCGGGCGCTCACGGGCGCGGCGTGGGCCAGCATGCAGGTCAGGCCAAAGGCGGCGGATACCAGGCCGGAAAAGAACGTCATGCTCTGCGCCCGCTCGGCCTGCGAGATGATCCGCGTCCATACGATGCCCGCCGAAAAACACGACACGCAGGCCGCACAGGCCGCGAAGCCGATCCATGCGCTGCCGCCGCTTGATCGCGAAGGATAGACCGCAACCACTACGCCAAGGAAGCCGACCAGGATGGCAGCGGTCTTGCGCCAGTGCAGCGGCTCGTTCAGAAACAGGCTGCCGAGCACGGCGACCAGCATCGGTGACGTGAAGATGAGTATGTAGAACAGCGTCAGCGACAGGTGGCGCAGCGCTACCACCACGAACAGATTGTTGCCGAGATCGAGCAGCGATCGCACGATAAGACGGCCCGGCCGCCGCGGCCATAGCTGCTTCAGCTCGCCCCGGGTCGCGGCGTAGAGCGAAGTAAACAGCACCGTGAAGATGCCGAGGAACGCGACGATTTCGTAGATGGGCAGTGCTGACCGGCCCGCCCACTTGATCAGGCTGTCGCACAGCACCCAGCATGTGAAACCGGAGATTGCGAGGCAGATTGCCCGAAGGTGGGTGACAGGGGTGTCCACCAATTCATCCTGACACGCCGGCTAAGGCCATCAGCGGCGAGCGGGTGGGTGGCCGGGCAGCCAGTAGGGTTCGCCTGCCGGGATGAAGTCGATCTTCATGCCCGGGAAGACGGTTTTGAGCCATGTCGCGCAGTTGTCCATGCCCGGCTCTTCGGAGGTGTAGTGGCCCAGCAGGATCATGCCCTTGCGGCGGCCCTGTTCGCTGGCGTCCCAGGCGTAGGAGATGGTCTCCCATTCGGGGATTTCGCCACCGACCAGCACGTCCACGTCGTCGCGCTCGAGCGCGGCGATCTGCCGTGCGGGACCGGGTGCGCCGGGTGCGTAGGCGACGTTCTTCACCGGCTCGTCGGGGTTGCCGATCACGCGAACGATGCGGCCTCCGGTGGCAGCCTGCAGCTGCAGCGCCAGCGCGCCCAGGGTGGTGGGCGGAATCGTGTAGAAGCGATCTTCGCCCGCTCGCAGGTACGGCTTCCAGCCCACCTGCTTCGTCCAGCCCTCGATGATGCCGTCGGGCTTGCGCCCGTGCCAGCCATCATGCCAGCGAAAGATCACCAGGCCGTGCTCGCGGATGTAGGCCTGTTTCTCCGCGTAGACGGGGTCATTCTTCAGCAGCGTGTCCGCGTCCTGGTGGTTGTAGAACGTCGGCTCGTGTGTGACCACCAGGTTGTCGTGCGCGGCGACCGCCTTGCGCAGCACATCCATTGTCGGCGAAATGGTGGTGGCGATGCCGGTGACGACCGTCTTCGGATCGCCTGCCTTGAAGCCGTCAATGGTGGTCGGCGGAGGCACGATGCCCGCCGCGGAACGCATCTGCGCGACGACCTGCTCGGCGGTGAGCGGCCCCTGCGCAGGAGTTATTGCGGAGTACAGGATGCCGAACGAGACACAGCAGAGGACGATGCGGAGTTTCATGGTGCCAGTGTCCTCCGGCTGCGTTTGCGTTGGCAAGAACGACAGGGCGGTGCCCCATGTCTCGCCTTTGAGACATGGGACTTAGGATCGTGATGAAGTGGAAACCCACATCTCAGAAGCGAGATGTGGGGCACCCGCCAGAACAAAGGCCCGGATTGCTCCGGGCCTTCGTTGTGGTCCGTTGAGTTCCCTACGCTTTGCCTGCCAGCTGCCGCAGCACGTACTGCAAAATGCCGCCGTGCTGGTAGTAGAGGATTTCCTGCGGTGTGTCGATGCGGACGGTTGCGGGGATGCTGACGATGTTGCCGTCGGCGCGTGTTGCCTCGACCGTGATCTGCTTGCCGTCGGCGAACTTGCTTTCGAGCATCGCCTTCAGGCCCGGGACGCTGTAGGTCTCTTCGCCGGTCAGTTGCAGCGACTCGGCGTTTTCGCCGTGCTGGAACTGCAGCGGCAGAATGCCCATGCCGACCAGGTTTGAGCGGTGAATGCGCTCATAGCTTTCAGCCAGCACGAAGCGGATGCCGAGCAGGCGCGGACCCTTGGCAGCCCAGTCGCGCGACGAGCCCGAACCATACTCCTTGCCTGCGAGGATCGCGAGCGGCGTACCGCGCCTGGCGTATTCGACGGACGCGTCGTAGATGCTCATGCCGACGCCTTCCGGCAGCAGCCGCGTCACGCCGCCTTCCGTGCCGGGAGCGAGCTTGTTGCGCAGACGCACGTTGGCAAAGGTGCCGCGCACCATCACCTCATGGTTGCCGCGGCGCGAGCCGTAGCTGTTGAAGTCACCGGGCTTCACGCCGTTTTCGACCAGGTATCTGCCGGCCGGGCCGTTCAGCTTGATCGATCCCGCGGGCGAGATGTGGTCGGTCGTGACGGAATCGCCAAGCACCGCGAGTACACGCGCATCGGCAATATCGACCACCGGCGCGGGCGTCGCGGGCATGCCGTCGAAGTATGGCGCTTTACGGATGTAGGTGGAATCCGGTTCCCACCCATAGGTGTCGCCCAGCGGGAACTTGAGGTGCTGCCAGTTGTTGTCGCCGTCGGTGACGGTGCTGTACTGGTGACGGAACATCTCGGCGTCGATGCAGTCGGCAACGGTCTTGTTGACCTCTTCCTGCGACGGCCAGATGTCCTTCAGAAAGACGTCGGTGCCGTCGCGGTCCTTGCCGATGGGCTCGGTGTCAAAGTCGAAATCGATGGTGCCGGCGAGCGCGTAGGCGACGACGAGCGGTGGGCTCATCAGGTAATTGGCTCGCACGTCGGAGTTGATGCGGCCCTCGAAGTTGCGATTGCCGCTGAGAACGGAAACCGCGACCAGGCCGTGGTCTTCGATGGCCTTGGACACGTCGGTTGGCAGCGCGCCGCTGTTGCCGATGCAGGTGGTGCAGCCGTAGCCGACCGTGTTGAAACGCAGCGCGTCAAGGTAGGTTGAGAGGCCGGCCTTGTCGTAGTAATCCGTCACCACGCGCGATCCCGGCGCAAGCGATGTCTTGACCCACGGCGGTGTTTGCAGGCCCTTTTCAACGGCACGCTTTGCAAGCAGGCCCGCCGCCATCATCACGTAGGGATTGCTGGTGTTGGTGCAAGAGGTGATGGCCGCGATCACGATGCTGCCGTGGTGCAGGTACGGGTCGACATCGACGCCAAGCCGCTCCATCACGCTGGGGATCGGTTCATCGCCGGTGACCATGTGGCCGTCCTTGCCCGGTTCGGGCATGGCAATGGTCGACTCGACCGAGCCGTCGGCGGACGAGTGGCCGCCTTCACCCTGCCAGCGCGTGATCTGCCGGTCGCCCTTGACGTTGGCGTTGGGGCCGTAGAGCGACGGCAGCACCTTGGCAAAGCTTTCCTTGGTCTGCGACAGGGCCACGCGGTCCTGCGGACGCTTGGGGCCGGCGACGCTCGGTTCGACGGTCGCCAGATCGAGCGACAGCGTGCTGCTGTATTCGGCCTCGGCGGCATCGGCGGTGTGGAACATGCCTTGTGCCTTGTAGTAGTCCTCCACCAGCTGCACCTGCGCGTCAGTGCGGCCGGTCAGCCGCATGTAGGCGAGCGTCTCGGCGTCCACGGGAAAGAAGCCGCAGGTCGCGCCGTATTCAGGAGCCATGTTGGCGATGGTGGCGCGGTCGGCCAGCGGCAGCTCGCTGATGCCTGATCCGAAGAACTCGACAAACTTGCCGACAACTCCGTGCTTGCGCAGCATCTCGGTCACGGTCAGGACGAGGTCGGTGGCGGTGGTTCCCTGCTTCAGCTTGCCGGTCAGGCGGAAGCCGACGACCTGCGGCACCAGCATGGAGACGGGCTGGCCAAGCATGGCAGCCTCGGCTTCGATGCCGCCGACGCCCCATCCCAGCACGCCCAGGCCGTTGATCATGGTGGTGTGGCTGTCGGTGCCGACGAGGGTGTCGGGATAGGCGACGTTGTTCTTCGTGGTGAAAACGACGCGGGCGAGGTATTCGAGGTTCACCTGATGGCAGATGCCCATGCCGGGCGGCACCGCGCTGAAGTTGTCAAAGGCGGTCTGGCCCCACTTCAGGAAGGCGTAGCGCTCGCGGTTGCGCTGGAACTCGAGCAGCGAGTTGATGTCATAGGCGTTCTTCAGGCCGTACTCGTCGACCTGCACCGAGTGGTCGATGACGAGCTCTGCCGGCTGCAGCGGGTTGATCTTCTGCGGGTCGCCACCGAGCACCTTCATAGCGTCTCGCATGGCGGCCAGGTCGACGATGGCGGGCACACCGGTGAAGTCCTGCATGAGCACGCGCGCGGGCATGTAGGCGATTTCGCGGCTGGGTTCGGCGAGCGGCTGCCACTTGGCGAGGAACTCGATGTCGTCGGCGGTGACGGTAACACCGTCTTCACGGCGCAGCAGGTTCTCAAGCAGCACGCGCAGAGAGAACGGCAGGCGCGACAGCTCCACTCCCTTGGCCGCGAGCGAGTCCAGCCGGAAATAGGTGTAGCTTTTACCGCCGGAGCTCAACGTGGCGCGGGCGTCGAAGGTGTTGGGTGCGGCGGCGGTGATGGAAGCGGTGGTGCTCATGGGTTCAAATCCTCAGGACGCACCCGTGGGGCGCGTGGGCTGGCCGAGGGCGCAAAGGCCACAAACGGCGGTCGCTGGAAGGGTAACAAACGGAAGGGTCAGGCGGCGATGCGGCCGCGATCATGCCTGCCGCGGCGAAAGCGCTTCAACCAGTTGCGGGAGCAGCTCATGGGACGATTCTATCGCGCGACGGAGTGAGTGCACGTGAAACACGAACCACTCGTCGCAGAGTGGGCCGGTACTCCTCATTGCTTATATGTCCTTCGCGACAGACCGAGCCGAGTCCGTATTCTTCCTTGGAGGTTGCGCAGCATCTGCGTGAATTTCAGCGCACCCGATCACCGAACCGAAGACATCACGGGGCGTGAATCGACCGCGTAATTGCCCACAACGAAACTTCGGGATGCGCTTCTGCTTCAAGCCTCAGCTTGCACACAGCGTCTTCTTTGTCGGCAAGCTCACCCGGCGATCACGCGCTCGGCCAACGTCCTGGCAGCCCGGTATGCAGCCTCTCGCCCGGGGGAACGACCGCTATCGTAACGCGTCGACGCCGAGGTCGCCTGTGTTCTTTCGCGCGGGTCGGGCGGGACTCCCGACGACGGTCACGCCTGCAGGTACATCGCGGGTCACCACGCTGCCCGCGCCGATGATCGCATCGTCGCCGATGGTGATGCCGGGCAGCAGGATGGCTCCGCCGCCGATCCAGACGTTGCTGCCGATGGTGACGGGCCGGCCGAACTCCAGGCCGGCAAGCCGCGTCTCGCGGTCGCGCGGGTGGTCTGCCGTGTAGATCTGCACGGCTGGGCCGATCTGTGTGCCGTCGCCGATGCGGATCGGCATCACGTCCAACAGGACGCAGTTGCAGTTGAGGAAGACGTTGCGGCCGAGGAAGATGTTGTAGCCGTAATCGCAGAAAAAGCTGGGCCGAATGAAGCTGCCCGCGCCGAACGATCCCAGGAAGACCCGCATCAGCGCGGCGCGCTCGTCCATGTCGGTCGAGGTGTTCAGGCGCAGCAGCTGCACCTCTGCAAACTGCCGTTCGCCGACCAGTTCGGGGTCAAAGCCGTCGTATAGCTCGCCGCGCAGCATCTTCTGCTTGTGCGTGTTGTCGACGGTTTGCGGCGCGTTTGAACCGGTCTCCATGCCTCAGGTGGGATGCGCGCGCAACGTTTGCCGTGGCGCGGGTCTGTAGAGGGGTGTCCTGAAATGGGACCTGGAGCAATGTCCCCAATCGGACATAGAAAGAAACGGCAGAGACTCGCATCGCATCTGACCGTCCCTGAGGCGTTATGAAGAATCCGGTTCTCTACACATCCGCACTTTTACTCACGGGCATCGTGCCCCTGGTGACGGGCTGCCGCAGCAACGCGCAGCCGCAGGTCGCCCCCATTGTTGACGGTAACGCTGCCTCGAGCGACCCCGCATCGGCCAACCTGCTGCCTGTCAGCGGCGGGCAGGGATATGCTGCCGCTCCGGTAACGCGTGTTGCCGGGTCGCAATATGCCGCCGCGCCGCAGTCGTCAAGTGAGAGCTATCCGCAGCAGGCGCAAGGGAACTACGGCACGGGCAACAGCCAGCAGAACGAGGCGTACCAGTACAACACCCAGCAGCCGCAGAACCAGGGCGCGCCGATCACGGGTCAGGAGTACGACCAGTATTCAGACCTGCTCGACAGCAACGTGCCACCGGCGCCGCAGGCGCCTCCGCCGCTGCCGGACAACTACGAGCAGCCTGAGGCTCCCGGGCCGGATTACCTGTGGACGCCGGGTTACTGGGATTACGCTTCGGCCGGGTACTACTATGTGCCGGGCGTGTGGGTCGCGGCACCCTACCAGGGCGCGCTCTGGACGCCGGGATGGTGGGGTTATGGCGCCGACCGCTATCGCTGGCACCATGGCTACTGGGGACGCCACGTGGGCTACTACGGCGGCATCAACTACGGCTTCGGCTTTATCGGGTTCGGCTACCAGGGTGGGTACTGGAACGGCGATCATTTCTTCTATAACCGCGCTGTCAATCGCGTAAGCCCGAACGTGGTGAACAACTACGTCTATGAACGCCGCGTGTCGGTGGTGAACAACACCTTCATCAACAACTCGCGCACCAGCTACGTGGGTGGACAGGGTGGTCTACGTCGTGCTCCTGCACCGCAGGAGCTTGCGGCGGTCCATGAGCAGCGCACGCCGCCCATGCAGTCGCAATTGGCAAATCGCCAGGCTGCAGCGCAGAACCGCCAGCAGTTCTTCAACGCGAACAATGGCCGTCCGGCGATGGTAGCGGTGTCGCGTCCGCTGGCTGCCGACCGTGTCGCAGCGCCGCCTCGTGCGGTGCCCGCGCAGGGCTTTACGAACGGACGCCCTGAAGGTGTGCAGGGTCGTCCCGGAGGTGTTGCGCCCAACGGCAACGTGAACCCACAGGGTCGCCCGGGATTTGAGCAGGGTCGTCCGCAGCAGCCGCAGGCGAACTTCCAGCAACGCGGGCAGGTGCAGGCGGAGCAGCAGCGCCAGCAAGCGGAGCAGCAACGCCAACAGGTGCAGCGCCAGCCACAGGTGCAGCCGAACGTGCAGCAGCGGCCGCAGCAATTGGAACAACAGCGTGCACAACAGGAGCAGCAGCGTGCACAACAGCAGCAGCGTCCACAGGTTGAGCAACAGCGTCCGCAGCAGTTCGAACAGCAGCGTCCGCAGCAGGTGCAGCCGCAGCGTCCGCAGATGGAACAGCAGCGTCCCCAGATGGAACAGCAGCGTCCGCAGCCCCAGGTGGCACGGCCGGCACCTGCACCGGCTCCCCGGGTAGAGGCTGCACCGCGCCCCGCACCGGCACCGGTCCAGCACATGGCAGCGCCCGCACCGGCGCCGCGACCGGCAGCCGCGCCCGCTCCCCGTCCGGCACCCGCGCCAGCACCGCATGCGGCGCCGGCACCTGCACCGCACGCGGAGCCGGCACACCACTAAACCGCGGGTTAAACGTACACGAGAGGGCACGGCATCCCGTGCCCTCTTTCTTTTTAGTCAGCCTCCAATCGCTCTATGCCGCGAAGATCTGCCACAGCAGAACAGCGTTCAACCCGACGATGAGCGATGCGACCACCCATCCGGCGACGGCGGTCAGGCGATTGTTGCGGAACTGCTGCATGACGTCGCTGCGGCCAGTCAGCAGCAGCAGCGGAATCAGCGCAAACGGAATGCCGAACGACAGCACGGCTTGTGACAGCAGCAAGACTTTGAGTTCATCCAGACCAAGCGCGATCACGACGATCGCCGGAATGATTGTGATCAGCCGTCGCAGGTAGATGGGAAAGCGCACCGCAAGAAAGCCCTCGATCACCACCTGGCCCGCAAGCACGCCGATGGTCGATGACGACAGCCCGGAGCACAGCAGCGCAACGGCGAACGATACCTGCGCCATGGGCCCGAGCAGCGGACCCAGTGTCTGGTGCGCGTTTTCCAGCTTGGCAACAGCGTCTTCGCTTGCGCCGTACAGCGCGGCCGCGGCCATGATCAGCATGGCCGAGTTGATCAGCCAGGCCCCATTCATCGCCAGGATGATGTCGATCCGTTCGTAGCGTAGGTAACGCTGGCGAAAGAGTGACAGCCGTTCCGCATCGCCGCTGACACCGTGCTGCACAAACCCTGTCATACGCGGCTGCATCAGGGCCGAGTGCAGGTAGATCACATGCGGCATCACCGTCGCTCCAAGCATGGCAACGGCGATGTAAAGCGTCTCGTGCGACAGCTTCGGGATGAGCACTCCACGCGCCGCCAGCGACCAGTTGGGATGCACAAGGAAGATCTCAATCGCGTAGCAGAAGCCGATGGCGCTGACCAGCGCGATGATCACACCTTCGAAGTGACGAAAGCCCCTCTGGTTCAGGGCAAGCAGCAGGAAGACGAAGATCGTCGTTGCCAGCGCGGCCAGCAGCATGACGGCGGTGCGGCCCATGCCATGCGCCAGCAGAACGGGGCCGAACAGCAGGTAAAAGCCAAGCGCCGCGCCCAGGAACTCCGCGAGATCGGTGGCAATCGCGCTGATCTCCGCGCCCACCCAGAGCAGCCAGACCACGGGTGTGGAGTAGTGTTCGCGGCAGCACTCCGGCAGCGTCTTGCCGGTGGCGATACCCAGCTTTGCCGACAGGTACTGCACCAGCATGGCCATGGCGTTCGACCACAGCAGCACCCACAGCAGCGTGTAGCCGTAGCGCGCTCCTCCAACGATGTTGCTGGCAAAGTTGCCGGGATCGATATACGCAACGGACGCAACAAACGCAGGGCCGAAGAAGGCCCACATCTCGCGTGCGGTCAGGCGTTTAGCGCCATCCTGTTGCTCTGCCTGGGTAACGGGCATGACTGAGTATAGGTGTGTGCAAAGCGGCTGCTGGAGTAGCGGCGCGGATTCGGCATGCGAGTGCCGGACCGCCGTCTGCCTCTGGTACACTCATTGGGTTGGCCGCTGAGGCGTACAGGCCCCTCAGCTCCCTCTGGCCAACACACTGCGGCACATCGGGGAGTGGCTCAGCCTGGTAGAGCACCTGGTTCGGGACCAGGGGGTCGGAGGTTCGAATCCTCTCTCCCCGACCATCTTGTGGAAGCGGCAACCTCCGGGTTGTCGCTTTTCGCGTTTGCGCTGTGCCATTTCATAGTCAACGCCGTCCTGCGTGCCCGGTGTCAGCTCAAATTGCCAGACGTTGATTCATCGGGTTACTATCCTGTTCTCGCCATACAGGACGTGTATCTCCTGTACCTGGCGTTCCGGAAGCCTCTGTTTACGGGGCCGGGAACAAACCGGAACGTCGTGGTGTCTATAGGTTCAGCTTTACCTCTCGCAGATCGGGGTTGCATATGTTCGAAGATTCATTGGTGGAATCGTCTGGCAAGCTGAAGTCAAAATCCACACGTTATATGTGGGTAACGGGCGCGTTTAACCTCGCGATCGTGGCTGTCATGATTCTTATCCCGCTCCTCTACCCGGATGCGCTGCCGAAGACTGCCATGACGGCAATGTTGAGCGCGCCACCGCCGCCGCCACCCCCACCGCCACCGCCGCCACCGGCAGCCGTGGTCAAGCAGGTCAAGATCGTCCAGGCACTCGATGCCATGGTCGCACCGACCAAGGTCCCCAAGAAGATCGATATGAGCCATGAGGATCCGCCGCCTCCTGCCAGCGTTGCCGGTGTTGCCGGCATGGGCATGGGATCGGGTGCTCCGGGCGGCGTGATGGGCAGCCTTGGTCTTGGCGCGGCTCCAACGCCTGTCGTCAAGCCCGCACCGAAGCCGGCCGGTCCGGCCAAGATCTCGAGCGGTGTGATCGCCGGTAACAAGATCTCAGGATCTGACCCGGTGTACCCGCCGATCGCCCGCGCGGCCCACGTTTCGGGTGCGGTGGTCATGCACGCCATCATCTCGAAGTCGGGAACCATCCAGAGCCTGACGGTCATCTCCGGCCCTGAAATGCTTCGCGCCAACGCCGTTTCCGCTGTGCAGCAGTGGCGGTACAAGCCCTATCTTCTCAACGGCGAGCCGACAGAAGTAGACACCCAGATCACCGTAAACTTCTCCTTCGGCGGTTAAGCAGCATGGCACGCCCCGTGCGTGTCGCCTGAAGGAAAGCGCATTCGAAGCGCGGGGCCTTGCCAAGGGCCGGTCCCCGCCAACACTTTCAACGCACCACACACCAGGAGGACTGATTCTCGTGATTCTCGCTCACGCAGTTGCAAGCTTTGCTCATGTGCCCGCCACCCTCGGCATGTTCTTCCAGGAAGGTGGCGATGCAGCCTCCTCCGGCTTCTCCGTTCTGGGCATGCTCAAGAACATGGGCTGGATCGATCTGGTCGTCGTCGGCATTCTCTTCATCATGTCCATCTGGTCGCTTGCTGTCATGATCGACCGCGCGCTGTACTTCTCGGCAGCCCGCAAGCAGTCCCGCGAGTTTGCTCCCAAGGTCGCCGGCGCTCTGAAGGACGGCCGTCTCGACGAAGCAATCAAGGTCGCTGACCGTTCGAAGAAGTCGCACCTTGCCGAAGTGGTCACTGCCGGCCTGCAGGAGTTCCGCTCCTACGGTTCGGGCGGCGCCATCTCCGACGAGCAGATCGAGTCGTCGAAGCGCGCACTCGAGCGCTCGGAAGCAATCGTTCACGCCAAGCTGAAGCGCGGCCTGGGTTCGCTCGCAACCATCGGTTCGACGGCGCCGTTCATCGGCCTGTTCGGCACGGTTATCGGTATTCTGCACGCCTTCCAGCAGATCGCGACCCAGAAGACCTCTGGTATCGGCGCGGTCGCCGGCGGTATCTCTGAAGCCCTGGTTACGACGGCGTTCGGTCTGCTCGTCGCCATCCCCGCCGTTATGTGCTTCAACTACTTCACCAACAAGGTTGAGTCCTTCGACGTGGAGATGGACAACAGCTCGTCCGAGCTGGTCGACTACTTCATCAAGCAGTCGCAGCGCTAATCGGGCGGAGTCACGAGACAGAGGGAACGCTCCGGCCGGCTGCATGGCCGGCCGGAGCAGACTCCTCAACACTCACGTGGCACTCGGAATTGCAGTTTGGAAACGGTTTAGGACGGAGTCGCGTTTATGGCACAGGCAATCCGTGACGAAGGCAAGAAGGTCAACTCAGACATCAACGTGACGCCCATGGTGGACGTGATGCTGGTGCTCCTGATCATCTTCATGGTCGTCACTCCCATGCTGAACAACAAGGTAAATATTGAGCTGCCGCCGGCAACGGCTGCCGTGGTGATGGAAGACGCCAGCAAGGAAGATGCGATTGTGGTTGCGGTTACCCGCGACGGCAAGACCTTTCTTGGCGGCGACCAGATCTCCCCGAGCGAACTCGGCCAGCGCATCTCGGACAAGCTCGAGAACAAGACGGACAAGCGCGTCTACTTCCGCGGCGACATTCGTGCCAACTACGGCAAGGTCATGGACGCGATCGACGGGATCCGCTCGGCGGGCGTAAGCCAGCTCGGCATGATCGCGGAGAAGCCTCTCATCTAGTCTTCAGCACCTGACGGCTCTCGCAGCAGTCTGACGCACTAAGAACCGGCCGAAAGGCCAACATAGGAGAAACACCATGGGTATGGGAGGGGGAGGCGGAAGCGGCGCACGCTCCGACATCAACGTCACTCCGCTGATCGACGTTCTTCTGGTGCTGTTGATCATCTTCATGGTCATCCAGCCCAGCACGATGCGCGGCCTCGACACGCTGGTGCCGCAGCCGCCGAAGAACAAGGATGCCGAGCCGGACACTCGAACCATCGTGGTGCAGGTGCTTGCCGGCAACCAGGCGACCTACAAAATCAACGACGACCAGGTCACGCTGGAGAACCTGACCGCACGTCTGACCGAGATATTCTCGACTCGCAATGACAAGGTCATGTTCGTCAAGGGCGACAAGGACCTCGACTTCGGCCAGGTGCTGCCCGTCATCAACGACGGCCATGCCGCCGGTGTCGATAACATCGGCATCGTTACACCAGCCGTGGAATCCGGTAAATAAGTAAAACGCACTCAAGGCGGGGCGATGAGTATCTTCATCGCCCCGTCACCGTTTTAAAGCCTGTATCGCGCTTGATCCTGCTCTTCTTCCCTTCTGTTATGTTGCTGGCCAGACATACCTTCGACGTCCATCTTTCTTCCTCATCCCGTGCGTCCCTGCGCCCGGTTGATTCGTCTCAACAGGCACAGCCCTTACACTGCAAACGGTCTTGTTATGGCGCGATAGCGCTGGTCAGCCGTCTATGTGTGCGGGTACAATCAGGTTCACGCGCAGGCCTGCAGCGTCTGCGTTATTATCGACAAGCTCAAGCTCTTGCGGCATTTTGAAGGAGATCATTCGCTCAATGAAAGCTAACGCACGCGTTATCGCCACAGCCGCACTCATGCTGTCGCTCGGAATGCTGACTGGCTGCAATCAGCTCAAGGCTCGCGACCAGCTCACAAAAGGCGTCGCGGCGTTTAAAAATGCCCAGTATGAGCAGGCGACCAATCACTTCCAGCAGGCGATCGCCTTTGATCCGAACTACCTGGACGCGAAGCTGTATCTCGCGACGGCTTATTCCTACCAGGTGATCCCTAACCTTGATTCGCCCGAGAACATGAACTACGCGAACAAGGCTATTGCCGGTTTCAAGGATTACCTCGCGATCAAGCCGAACGACAAGGTATCGCTGCAGCAGCTCGCATCCATCTATCGCAATATCAAGAAGTACCCTGAAGCGAAGAATTATGAGCTGCAGGTGATTGCGGTCGATCCCAAGGACGCTGAGGCGCACTACACCATCGGTGTCGTCGATTGGATTGAAGCGTACGACAATGCCCGTAAGGCACTGGCCGCGGACGGCCTGACCGACGATGGCAACGGCAACGTGAAGATGAGCAAGGCCACCTGCGCGAAGCTCAAAGATCAGAACACACCACTCGTCAAGGATGGTCTCGACAACCTGCAGCAGGCGATCCAGATCAACAACACCTATGACGAGGCCCTGCAGTACCTGAACCTGACATGGCGCCGCCAGGCCGACCTCGACTGCGGTAACCCGGCTGCGGTCAAGACAGATATCGCAAACGCCGAAAAGGCAAGCCAGGACGCACTCGGCGCACGCAAGATCAACGAGCAGAAGAAGGAAGAGAAGCAGCGCGGCGGCGTCACCATGCAGTAAGCCGCAACGCCTTCAGGCAATGCAAAGGGTCTCCGAAAGGAGGCCCTTTTGCTTGCCCGTCCAGGACGGCGCGACAGCTCGCCAGCACCGATTCGATAGAATTGGTCTTGAGAGCACAACCATGTCAGAGCATTCCGTTCCACTCCCCGAAGTTGACCTGACCCAGCCCGTCGCGGATGGGTTTGTCCGCGTTACGTTTCAGCCGGAGAACAAGACGGTTGAGTTCCCTTTTGGAACGCTGCCGTACGACGGCCACGGCCAGCCCATGAGCCTGCTGGATGTTGCCGAGAACTACGGCATCTTCATGGACCATGCGTGCGGCGGGGTCTGCGCCTGCACCACCTGCCACGTATACGTAAAGCAGGGCGAGAGCGGCCTCAGCGATCCGGAAGATGACGAGCTCGACCGCATCGATCTCGCGGCCGGCCCGCAGACCAACTCGCGCCTCGGCTGCCAGGCTGTCATCACCCAGCCGGGTACGTACTCGGTCGAGATCCCCGCGTGGAATCGCAACTATGTGCAGGAAGGCAAGCCTGCCGCCGTGCTTGCCGTGAAGGAGTAGCCGATGCCGCGTGAGATCAACTGGACGGACACGGAAGAGATCGGCATCCAGCTGCAGGAGGCGCATCCGGAGCTGGACCCGCTGACCGTTCGCTTCACTGACATGCACAAGCTGATCACGGAGATCCCCGGCTTCATCGGCGATCCGGGCAAGTCAAACGAGGGTCTGCTGGAAGCAATCCAGATGGCCTGGCTCGAGGAATACAACGACGCGAAGTAGGTTTTGCGACTGCTTGTCCTGGCAGCTGTTTGACCGCGTTCATCGTCAGGGCGGTGCTCGCGTCGCGAGCTGGCGTCGGGGGCTAGAGCACCTCTTCTGTGGGCGGAACTTTCAGTACAGCTAAAGCCATGGCCCCTCAGAGACTATGGCTTACCCAAGATGATGCGGAGCTTGCTGAATGCTGCGCTACTCCCGCGATCGCTGCAGCCGATCTTATGCGCTCCGCCACGGCTTGTTCAGCCGGTAGAAGGGGTGCATGACATCGTGCGCTCCCCAGGGAGCGTGGTGGGTGTAGGTGAAGCCGAGCCGCTCGATCAGCGCCTTTGAGTTGACGTTGTTCGGCCCATGTCCCGCGACCAGCGCGGCAGCGGGGGTATGCTGCCACGCCCAGTTCATCACGGCGCGCGCAGCCTCTTCACCCAGCCGCCCGCTCCAGAATGGTCGCGCCACGTGAACTCCCAGTTCGAGTACGTCGGCCTGGTCGTGAAAGGGCCGCAGGCCGGCACATCCCGCGTGCTCGCCCGAAGAGAGCGCAAACATGGGCCAGTACTGGAAGCCGAACGTCTCCTGGCGGCTGATTTCCAGCGCAAGCCGCTCCGCGACGGCCGTCGAGGACATGGGGCCGCCCATGTGGGCCATCACGCCGGGGTCGGTCCACAACGCGGTGGCCAGCGGCAGATCGTCCGTCGCCCAGTGGCGAAAGCCGAGACGCTCGGTGCTCATGAAATAGCTCATGCGGCACTCTTCCTTCTGCGCAGGATCGCATTCGGCAGGGCGGAACGCGTCAGCAGCAGCAACGCCGCCGCGACCGCGAGCCACACTGCCGATCCCATCACCAGCCGCTCGAAGCTTGCAGTGTGTGAAGTGCCCAGCGGGACCGCGCGCAGGACGAGCAGCGCTCCCGCGCAGCTGCAGACGCTGGCGAGCAGCGCTTTGCCCAGTTCGACCCATTCGAGTCCGACCACGCTCACCATGCGCTTGCGATGCAGCAGTACGGCGAGCGCGACCATGTGCGCACCGATACCGAGGTCCGACGCGATCACCAGGCCGGCGATGCTGTCCCTTTGAAACAGCAGGGCATACCCCGGCAGCGAAAGCACCGTGACGATTGTGCCTGAGATCATCGGCGTCAGCGTGTTTCCCGCGGCATAGAAGGCGCGCGCGTAGAGGTTCTGCGATGTCCAGAAAACGAGCGACAGGGCGAACAGCAGGAACAGCTCCGCTGCCTCTACTGCATCAGCGCGGTCGAAGCGGCCGCGGCGCAGCATGAGGTCGATCAGCGGGCCCGCCACCGCCACCATCCAGCCCGTCAGCAGCAGGCTGACAGCCATCAGGCGCGAGACGGACCGGTTCACCGCGTCGCTGAACCTTGCGATGTCGCGCGTGACCCAGATCGAGGCGAAGAACGGCAGCGAAGCCGCTCCGGCCGCCGGTCCGATCATGTTCATGGGCGCGTTGAAGGCCTGCCGTGAGTAGTTCATCAGCGCGATGGCGCCGTGCACCGGGCCGGCGAAGTGGTTACGAATCCATGGGTCGAGCGTGACCAGCGACTGGCCCAGCATCAGCGGCAGGCTCAGTCGAATCCATTCGTGCAGAGCGGGGTCGCGCAGGTCGAACTCCGGCGACCAGCGCATGCCGACGGAGCGCGATCCGATGAAGTTGATCAGGAAGAATCCGAAGAACGCGCCCAGCACCGCTCCGATCGCAAGCGAGTAAATACCGAGGGTACGGTGCAGCAGCAGGGCTCCCACGATGATGCCGCCGTTGTACAGCAACGGCTGCATGGCCTGGTACAGGAAGATTTTGCGCACCAGCAGGCGCGATCCAAAGACACCGCCTGCAAATAGAAACAGCTGGTTCACGAGCAGCAATCGCGTAAGCTGCACGCAGAGGTGCGCGGTTGCGGCCGAGTCGAAGTTCTTGAAGGCGTAGCGCACGTACAGCGGTGCGAATGCGGACGCCAGCAGCATCGCCGCTGCCAGCACGACCAGCATGACGTTCAGGATGTTCGCCAGCGCGCGGTCGCCCTCGGCCTCGCGGCCCTCGGCGTGGAACTGCGTCAGCATCTTGACGAAGGTGGTGGCCGCGACGCCGCCGATCAGCAGGTAGCTGATCGTGTCGGGCAGCTGGAACGCGCCGGTATAGGCATCAACCTGCGGGCTGGCTCCAAACAGGTAGGCGATCAGCGTGCTCCGCACAAGGCCGAGCACGCCTGACAGCAACGCCGACACCATCAGCAGCAGCGAAGCGGAATACGCCGTCTGGCCGGCGCCCGAGCGCAGCCGGGCGAGCAGTGTGGGCGGTGGTGAAAGCTGTGCGGGCAAGCGCTTCTATTCTACGAGGCTGCGCACCGGAACAGGGGCAACGGTACAAGGCCGGCGTGGCGAGTGCGCGTCAAAGATGATCTGCGCCCTCGCCGGTGCGCGGCGGTGGTGCGGACGCCTTTGGCTGTCCCGTCCACGCGCGCCAACTGTGCGGGCCCACGGCGGCATCTCCGCCGTAAGAGCGGGACCTGCGAGCCATGACCGCCGCAAGCAGCATCGCCCGTTGCCGCTGTCCGCAGCGGGTGCAGCGAAGTGGCCAGTACAGCAAGAACATCCAGGGCACATCTGCCACGCGCAACCGCGACCGGCGAAATCCGGGATTACCGCAGTATTGACATGTACGTGCGCCGCCTCGCGTGGGCACGACCGGTTGCTCGTCGTAGGGCTGCACAAGGTGCCTATCGCCCACGGGTCCGTTTGAAGTCACGGTGATACGCCGATCCGGGGAACTGCCTGCCATATTCAACACCCATGTGCCCCGCGTGAAGAATCAGCTTGAACGCGCCTGTAGCCGTGCAGACGCCATGCGGGCGCAGCCAGCTTGGAACTCCCCGCGCCAGACCCGACCTGGACGGTCAGCTTATGCGAGAGACTCTCAGTGCGGGTCAAAAAGCCATGCGCCGCGTGCGGCCTTGTGGCTCAGACTACACCCACCCGGCCAGCCGTCTGTAGGTATGTTGAATCCGGCTGACGCTCGCGGTCAGGCGGCGGTCAACCCAGCCTTTTGCAGGCAGTCGACCATCCCCTGGAAGCTGCGCCGCGTTGACGCCTCCGGCGTACCACCGCCGTGCCAGTGCGTCTCCAGGCTGACCGCGTGCGAGTAGCCATCACGCTTCAGCGCCTTGAACTGGCCGACCCAATCCACCAGGCCGACGTCTACCGGCGCCCACTGCCAGCCGTTCTTCGCGTCCGGCGTGCGCTCGACATTTTTCACATGCACGTGGCCGATGCGGCCCTTCGGAATCCTGTCATAGTCGCTGGGATAGGGCACATCGCCAGGAAACGTGCCGGAGTTACCCGGGTCCCAGTTCAGCATCAGGTTCTTGTTCGGGATAGCGGCCAGCGTCTCGACTGCTTCAGAGCCGCTGCCGGTGTTGCAGGCCATTTCGTTCTCCAGCACCAGGACGATGCCCTGCTTCGCGCACTTGGTGGCGGCGGCGTCGAGGCGTGCGTTGATGCCTGCGCGGTAGGGCTTCTGGTCTTCAAGCCGCCAGAAATCGAAACAGCGGATGCGGTCGGTGCCGAAGGTCTTTGCGAGAGCGATGTACTGGTCCAGCAGCGCGTCCTGATCAACCTCGGGGCGCTCCGGATGCTTGGCGCGAGGGCTCTCCTTTGACATGGGAGCGCCGGGGAAGTCGCTCTTGAACAGCGGGCTGCCCATGTCCGTGACCTTCAGGTTGTACTTGGCCAGGATCTTCTTGGCGTCGGCAATCTCGTCGGTGCTCATGGCCTGCAGGGCTTTGCCGGCGATGGTGCGCAGCTCGATGTAGTGCATGCCAAAATCGTTCGCAACGATGGACGCGGCGTGGTCCAGGTCCGGCGAAATCTCGTCGTTGATCACCGCGAGGTGGAACGGGCAGGACGCTGCCAGCGCCTTGACCTGTGCGGCAAGCGCGGCTGGAAACTTTGCAGCCGCGGCGGCGGCAGCCATGCCATAGAAGAGTTCGCGACGTGTCAGGGACATACCAGCTCCATACGAAATTCGAGACGAAGCGTTTGTATCACATTGCCACTACAGCTTTCGCGTACCTATCCAGCGTACGCGACGACTCGCTGCGTCTGCACACCAAGGCCTTCGACGCCCAGCGTCATGGTCTCGCCCGGTTTCAGGTAGCGCGGCGGCTTTTGCCCGAGGCCCACACCCGGCGGTGTGCCGGTGGAGATGATGTCGCCCGGCTGCAGGCTCATGTAGTTGCTCACGTAGCTGACGAGCTTTGCAACCGTGAAGACCATGGTGCTGGTAGTGCCGTTCTGGAAGCGGTGTCCGTCGATCTCGAGCCACAGCGACAGCGCCTGCGGGTCGGGAACCTCATCCGCTGTCACCAGCCATGGGCCGATGGGACCGAAGGTGTCGGCACTCTTGCCCTTGACCCACTGCCCGGTCCCTTCCATCTGGAAGGCGCGCTCCGACAGGTCGTTGACCACGCAATAGCCGGCGACATGCGACAGCGCGTCCTGTTCGGTGACGTACTTCGCGGGTGTGCCGATCACAACGCCCAACTCGACCTCCCAGTCGGTCTTCTGCGATCCGCGCGGGATCACCACGTCGTCATTCGGCCCGATGATGGCGGAGGTCGCTTTCATAAAGAGCACCGGCTCTGCAGGCACGGCCATGCCCGACTCTGCCGCGTGGTCGGAGTAGTTCAGGCCGATGCAGACGAACTTGCCCACCGCGCCGACACAGGGGCCGATGCGCGGCTTGCCCGGTACCAGCGGCAGCGCAGAAAGGTCGAGTGAGCGCAGCCTGGCAAGGGATTCCGGCAGCAGCACCTCCGCCGCCAGATCGCCAACTTCCCCGGAAAGATCGCGGATGTTGCCGTCGATGTCCAGAACGCCGGGCAGTTCCGATCCGTGGCTGCCATACCGAAGAAGCTTCATGTGCTGCCTGCCTTGAGAGCGAGTGCGCTCTCATTCAGGTTAGCGTAAGCGGCACTGGAACGACCCAAGCGCCGCAAGGCGGTGCAGAACTCGCAAAGGTCAGCCCGAATCTGTCTGCCTTCAGCGACACTGAAGGCGGAGGCTCCGATGATTGGGACAGCTGGACGGTTGGCGTTTGTTGCCTGGATATTACTGGCACAGGGATCCCTCTGCCATGCCGCTACAGGATCCGCTTCAGTACCGATGAAGTCGTATACGGACGAGGTTGGAGGCATCAGCCTGCAATATCCAACGGTGTGGGCTTTCTCGAAGACTGCCGGTTCTTACTTTCCGTCGGCGATCGCTCCAAATGGTGAGCCCGTGCAAGCGGCCTTCAGCTTCAGCCCGCAAGGTAACTACTACGAGCACACGACCCTGACCGGGTTGGAGTTCCTTTACCGTCGGGTGGCGGCTGTGACCCAACCCGCATGCGAATCGATCCTGTTGACCAACCGCGACGTTGGGAAGTTAGAACATCTGTCCGTGCACGGCGTCACGTTTGCCCACCTGGCAACAGGCGAAGCAGGAATGATGAAGTCGGAGAGCCAGGAGGCTTACGCCACATGGCGAGGTGGGACTTGCTACCTCTTCGAAGAGCACCTCGATGAGATCGCGGCAGGTACGGACGACCAGAAAACGCGCAACCTGACCGCCGCTGAAACCCGCGCCCTGCGAAGGCACCTGAACGACATCCTGCAGTCGGTCAGGTTCAGAAAACCCCCAACGGCGGCTTCCAATCAGTAGCAACAAACAGGTTTTCGACAGCTTCGAGCGGCGGACAAAGTCTCTTCATCGGTGGCTGCCATACCGAAGAAGCTTCATGTGCTGCCTGAATTGAGAGCGAGTGCGCTCTCATTCACGTGGCGTAAGCGGCATTGGAACGACCTAAGCGCCGCAAGGCGGTGCAGAACGCGCACAGCATCAAAGAGAGGATAGCCGACTTGTCGTTACCGGCCGCTGCTCGCACTGTCTATCGGCACAAAAGAGCCTGGCGCTACGCGACAAGCGCTTCCCTCTGTTTTAGACCACACTTCACCGTCAAGGTAGGTTAGCGTCTCAAGCTCTACCCATCGAACACCAGTCAATTTCCTTGTGTACACCGTTGCGTCAGCACCGGAAAGTGCGAACGTCTCCGAGATCAGCCCACTTCTACCGCCGTTGGACGCTCTCAGCGTCTGGACCTTGTCGATACCAATCAGCTTCACCTGAGCGCTCTGCACTAATTTGCCATTTAATGCGTGCAGGGCGATGTTGTATGCCAATCTATCGTGCAAGCGCGTGTTGGTATCCCGGTCAACGCTGCGAAGCGCGGGTAGGCTTCGAGGAGATGCCACAACTCCGACGGGGCAGTCAGCGCTTTGTCCTCCTAGGAGGAGGGCTTGCTCGTTGCCCTGCGCCAGGAGAGTCGGAGCTAGAATTATGGCTGCGAAAGCGATAAGTGGACGCATCATAGCCTCCCTGTTGGGAAATTATACCCCTGATAGTCGCCGTTCTCGTCAGTCGAGTTGGCTTGGAACATAGCAGGGGTTACGGACTTGCTTCGAGCGGCGGCCGAACCCTCTTCGTCCGCGGCTACTTGTATTCGTTCTCGAATGTGGTGCTTGCCCTATTCATCTCGTCCACGGTCGCTGCGTGCGAGAACAGGATGACGCGGTACTTGAAGGTTGCGGTGCTGCCTTTCTCGAGGGTGAAGTTGTGCGGCGGGGCTTTGGGGTCGAAGATGTGGTCGCCCAGTGGATTGGCCGCAAACAGGCCGTAGCCCCGTGCGTGCCAGTAGGTGGGATAGCCGGGATTGCCCTTGTGATCGAGGATGGCGACGGTGAGGGTTTTGCCTTCGGTGGTGCCAGTCAGCTCGCACCAGGCTCCGCGCGTCGACCAGACTTTGTCGCCTTCGACGCCTTCGCTGGTGCGATAGACGCCGGTGGCTCCCGTGGTATCGGCGGCAGCCACCTGCGTGGGGTGTCCGCTGGCGTCCATGAACGTGCCGCCCTTCTCGGTCGGTGATTCGAGGAAGTGCGCGACGCGCATGCCGAGCAGGCCCTCCTTGTCGTCGTTGAAGACAGCCTTGTCGAGCGCGGTGAGCGTGATGACCTGGTCGATGATGCGGGCGTCACCCTGTTTGCTGAAGATGTAGCGCGTGGTCTGTTTCAGGATGTCCTGGCCCGCGCCGGTGGTCCATGTGGATTCGACGGTGAGTTCGCCGTGGTCTTTGCCGGACTTCGCGGAGACGATGCGGTCCTGATGGATGGTGCCCATCCTGGGCCGCTGCGCCTCGGGTATCGCGTCGGAGTTGTTCCAGAAGTCGAAGCCGTTCACGTTGCCGTAGTTGAACCACATGCCCGCGTGGTGCGGGTGGTCGACACGTTCCTTGTCGCGCGGCGCCAGCGGATAGCCGCGCGTGACGGTGACGCCGTCGGAGGCGATCAGCGGAAACAGCACAGGCTTTTTCTGCCCGGTGTCCCACAGGTACGACGTGAAGGGCGAGCCGTCGACCGTGACATCGACCCTGTGGTGCGCGTCGTCGCGTGTGACCTGCACCTGCGCCATGGCAACTCCCGCAAAGGCCGCGAGTGCAAGCGCACCGGCGGCCACTCGCAGCCTAGACATACTTGCCCCCGGCCATGATCTTCTGCGTCTTGTCGTCGAAGGTGACGCGCTGGCCGGTCTGCATAGCCGCGATGCACATGCACAGCGCGATGGAGTGGCTGTAGCCCGCTTCGATGGAGGCATTGGGCGTCTTGCGCGAGCGAACGCAGTCCATCCAGTTGCGCATGTTTGCGACCGTCTGCGGATCGCCGCCGGTGTTCGCGTCGGTCGCGACCTTATCTGTCTTCTCGCCGGCTAGCGAGAACGGCTTCAGCAGCTTTGGCTGCATGTGCATTTCAGCGGCGTACTTCGCGGTCAGGCCGCCGGTCGGTGTCACCTGCTGCTTGTCCATGTCGAGCATGCCGCCCGTGGAGTAGTACAGCTCCTTCACGCCGCCCGCCTCGTTGGTCTGGCGCGTGGAGTACATCACCTGGAAGCCCTTCGTCAGGTCGTCGAGCGGGCCGTAGTCGAAGACGGCGGTGAGCGTGTCCCAGTTGACGCGGCCGTCGTGCCAGGCATAGATGCCGCCGTTGGCGACGACGCTGCGCGGATGCGGCAGGCCGGTGAACCAGTGCACGGTGTCAATCTGGTGGACGAGCCACTGGTCCGGCAGGCCGGAGGAGTAGGGCCAGAACAGGCGGAACTCGAGGTACTTGCGCGCATCGAACGGCGCTCGAGGCAGATTAAGCTGGTAGCGGTTCCAGTCCGTGTCCTGCTCCTTCAGCAGCGGCACCACGTCGGGGCGACGCCAGCGGCCGGGCTGGTTCACGTTCCATGTCATTTCGACCATGACGATGTCGCCGAACTCGCCGCTCTTGATGTACTCATACGCGCGCTGGTAGCTGGGCGTGCTGCGGCGCTGCGTGCCCACCTGCACGATCTTGCCGGTCTTGTGCACGGCCGCCCGGAAATTACGGGCGTCTTCCATGAAGTGCGCGGTGGGCTTTTCGACATAGGCATCGCGGCCCGCGTTGACGGCCTCAATGCCGTGCTGCGCGTGCTGGAAGTCAGCGGTCGCGATCAGGACGGCGTCGATGTCTTTGCGGGCGTAGAGTTCGTCGTTGTTGCGGACGGCGTCGACCTTGTTGCCGGTCTTCTGCGTCAGCATGGCAGCGCCCTGGTCGCGGCGCATGTTCCAGATGTCAGAAACGGCGACGAACTGGAAGTTGGTCTCGTGGCAGTTGGCCATGAATGCCGGGACCAGCGCACCCTTCATGCGGTCGCCGCAACCTACGATGGCAGTGCGCACGCGGTCGTTGGAACCGGCGATCTGTGCGTAGCTCTGCGCGGTCCAGTTGGTCACAGCGGCTGCGGCGGTCGCCAGCCCCGCGGTCTTCAAGAAGTCTCTGCGATTGCCTGCGATCTCGGTCATCGAAATCTCCCCGGCGGAATGGTAGTCCCGCCTGTAGACGAAAGGCTACCCCGACCCCGCGAGGAGGGTCGGGCGCCGATCTAGAAGGTGAACTTCACCGATCCCTGGAAGATGCGTGCCGCACCCGCGCCGGAGATCTGGCCGAAGGTGGACGACGCGACGCTTGCCGTGGGCGTGTTGAAATTGGGATGGTTCAGCACGTTGAAGGCCTCGATGCGCAGGGTCGCGTTGAGGCTTTCGTGGATGGGGAAGATGCGGGAAAGCTGCGCATCGAACTGGTACGAGGTGGGTCCGCGAAAGGCGTTGCGGCCCAGCGTGCCGTATGTCCCCGGCGCAATGCAGGTCGCGGAACAGAACGCGGCAGGGTTAAGGTATCCGCGGTTCGCTGCGCCTGAGGCGGAGCGCAGCGGTATATGAAGGTAGGGGCTGACACCCGGGACCAGGCTGGGCCGGTCGTTGCCGATGTCCGTCAGCGAGTTGTCGACGCCCGCTGTCACGGTGAACGGTGCGCCGCTCAGGATGTGGACCAGCGGCGCCAGCTCCCATCCATCGACGGCAGCTTTTAGCAGGTTGTTGCCGATGGCGAACCTGCTCGTCACAACGATCACGGCGTTCTCGACGTTGCGATAGTCTGACCCGCATGGTGCGTAATCCATGGCAGGATTCGCGGGGTTCTCAATGGTCGTTCCGGCAAGGTCACCCTGCGCGTCTTCGGTGTTCAGGCACTTCGACCAGGTCTGGTTGAACAGCAGGCTGAAGCTGGATGAGAGGCGATGCTGCACCGTGCTGATGAGCCCGTTGTAGTTACCCCAGCCGACATCGCCGGCCAGCACGGAGCCGCCGCCACCGCCCAGGTACTGGTTGCCCTGCAGGGGATTCTGCTCGGTAAGGTAGAAGCGCTGCGACTGGTTCGCGACCGTGGAGCATGGCGTGCCCGCTGCACCCGCCGGCTTGGCCGCGGGGCCAGTCAGCACGACGCCCGGACATCCTGTACCGCCCGCACCCCAGACACCGGGAACGTACGTCGCAGGGCTGATTGGCAGGCCCGTGGGTATGTGGCTTGTCTTGTTTCCCACGTAGTCAAACTGCAGCTGCCAGCCATGGCTGAACTCGTGCTGCACGCTGGCCGTCCATTGTGTTGTGTCGGATGGGTGGTACTGCTTCGGCAGAACGATGTATTGGGACTGCGGAAAGAACAGCGCGTTGGCGGGGCTTGGAATTGCCGGCTGCGGAAACGGGTTCGTCGTGATGGATCCGTTTGACCACGGCGCGGCAAAGCTGATGGGCCCGGACGTCGAGGTTTGCGTCTGGCTGATGGCCGAGGCGAAGGGCGGGTTCTGCTGCGTACGCTGGCCGGAGTAGTAGTTGACCTCGTCGTAGAGGAAGCTGACGCCGGCGCGGACCACGGTCTTGCCATTGCCGCGCACGTCATACGCCACACCGAAATTGGGCGCGAACTGGAAGGGCGAGTTCTTCGTGAACTGCCGCAGCACACCGGGATCACCATAGAAGAATGTGCCTGCAGGCGCATTCGGATAGACACCGCTTGTCTTGCCGGCGAGAAAGGCCGTCATGTCAAAGGTGGTGCCGCGGTTGAAGTAATCCGTGGGCAGGAACTCCGGCGACCAGCGGATGCCAGCGACCACGGTAAGTTGTGGCGTGGCGTGGTACGTATCCTGCGCGTACAGGCCGGGGATATTCCCACGCAGGGCATTCTGCTGGTACTTGCTCTGCTGAAACGCGCTCAACGCGCCCATCAGGAAATCGAGATTGTTGTCGCCGGTCTTGGTGCCGCCATTCGGCCCGTTCACGCTGTAGTTCCCGCCAAACGTGTAGACGCCGTTGGTCTCATAGGCATTTGAAATGTTCAGTTGGTTGTGGACGATCTCGCCGCCAAACACAAACTGGTGCTTGCCGTGAACAAAAGTGAAATCATCCTCGACGGCGAGAAAGTTGTCATTGAACTTAGACACCGAGTTCGTGCCGCCACCCACCGTGAACTTATTCGACACGGTAAGGTACAGGCCGTTGGGAACATACTGGTAGACATTTACGCCAAGCGTATTCGCATTGATGTCATTTGCAGCGAAACCGCGGTTGTTCCGCCGCCGAGAGAGGGTAAGGTGCGCGGAGTTGACCAGCTTGGAACTGATGACATAGTCTTCGCCGACGGTAACGCTCTGTACCCGCTGGAAGTTGCCGGACTGGGACGTGACCAGTATGTTGCTTGGATTAAAGAACGGCGGAGCCTGGTAGCCGTCAATGAAGTAACGACCGTACAGCGTGTTCTTGGGATTAATGGTGTAATCCACGCGAGTAACAAACTCATTATCCGATACCTGCGAGGGGATCTGATAACTGATGAAGCCCGCGGGGTCTGTGCTGACGGGCAGATACTTCACCAGCGCGAGCGCTTGCGGACTGAACAGCGCCGGATTGATCTGGTTGTTCACCAGCGCTGCACCGGTCAGCGGGTTCACCAGCTTGGTAGTAGGGTCGCTGGCGGAAAAGTCCCCTGCGAGGTTTGCCTGCGACGGAATGTTTGCGCTGGTCGCGGCCTGCGACTGCTTGTTCTGCGTCCGCTGATAGCCGGCAAAGGCGAAGAGCTTGTCCCGGAGAATTTTGCCGCCGAATGTGCCGCCGAACTGGTTCTGATGCAGGGTGTCCTTGGCGCTGCAGGTGGTTGCTGGAGCGACCGGCTTGCAGGTTGAAAAGAATCCCGTGGCATTCAGATAATTATTCCGAATAAATTCAAAGGCCGAACCGTGGAACTTATTCGTTCCGGAACGTGTGACTGCATTGACCAGTCCGCCGATATGCTCGCCCGACTGTGCGCCGAGCGCCGTCGACTCAACGGAGAACTGGCTCAAAGCATCGGGAAAGGGAAACGGCAGGTTCCCGTTGGACATGTAGTCGTTGTTGTCGCCGCCATCCAGCTTCCACTGCGTCGTGTTGCCGCCGCTGCCGGCAATGGATACAGCGATCGTCTGGTACGAGTACTTGCTGCCGGTGAAATCTCCACCTGGTGCCGGTGTCGAGCCGCCGGACAGCGTGATCAAGGCGGTGATCTGGCGGCCGTTCAGCGGCATCTCGGTCAGCGCGGTGGAATCGATCGTCTGCTTGAACGACGGGTCTTCGGTCTGCAGATTCAGACCTTCCGACTGTACCTCGATATGCTGATCCGAGGCGCCGACCGTCATCTTGATATTGATGGAGATACTGCTGCCGACCTCAAGCACGTTCCCAGTGCTGGTATAGGTCTCAAAGCCCGAAGAGACCGCTCCAACGGAGTATGTGCCCGGTTCGATGTTAGGAAAAACATAGTTCCCAGCGCTGTCGGTTTTGACGACGTGCTTTACCTGGGTTGACTGCGATGTAAGCGTTACTTCGGCGTTCGGGATCACCGCCCCGCTCGCGTCCGTTACAACCCCCTGGATGTTGCCGGACCCCCCGACCTGGGCACCACCGCGCAGGCCGGGAAAGCCAATGGCGATGGTGAGTACGATCAACAGCATGCTCAGCCGAAGATGTTGAAACTTGTACATCACGAACCTCCTGAAGTACTGCAACGTAAAACATGAACCTGACCGCGCCCCTGCGTCTGTGGCGATGAGCAGGTAAGTGGCAGGGATCTTCGCACCCGGCTATGAAGCTCTCCCCCAACACGCACGGGCAGTCATGCGAAGAGAACCTCGGCCCCTGACTATTCGAGTCGGGGCGAAGTCTAGTACCGTTCAGTAAACAGTGTCAATTGCAGTTGTAACTGCGGTGGTTCTGAAGAACCTATGCCGCGTGCCGATCGAGTGATCGACAGATCATGCGGTCGAAGTCGACGGTTCGCAGGGAGGCGCACCACTTTTGCCCGCTGCCCGGGCTATCTCCGTGGGGGAGGACACAGGTAACTAGAAGTGAAAGACCAGGTCGCTTGCCACGGTGAACTGGTTCGTCCGCGTTCCCTGGTCGTAGGCACGACGGGCCCAGGAGTGGTCAAACCGTACTTCGGGCCTTATCTGCACGGTTGTGCCTATCCAGTGGCTGTACATGAACGTACCTTCGTTGTACTTCGTCGCGTAGCCCGTCCGTTGACCTTTCTTATCATTCAAGAAGTCACTGCGGAACGAGATGAAGTCATGCGCGGACAATTGTTTGTTCACGTAGTTCTGCATGGCCCACTCGGGCGCCAGGCACTTCTGCAGTTCCAGTCTGCAGTTTGCCCCGTTCGTACCTTTTTCCGGAACAATCGATCCATTCACGCTGGGCACATCGCGCTCGTACATGCTGTAGATCTCTGTCGCGGTATGCCAGGTGCTGTTGATTTTGTGGTACCAGGTGCCGTCATACATCTGTACGTTGTTGAATGCGTACTCGCCATCGTTGATGCCGTTCGCGCAGAGATAGAAGTTATCGTTCACGCTGGCCGTGGTGTAACTCACGCATCCGGTAAACGACGGCTTTGCGTCGGGGGTCCATGGTGCGACATCGTGACTTGCACCCATACCCGCCTGCACAGTCCATCGATCGTTCACCTGGATGGTGGCGAGGACACCTGTGTCCGTGAATGGATCGACGGCATACAGCAGCGAATGGCTGAACATGTAGTTATTCGGGGTGAGTTGCGCCTCGATGCCGGGAATGGAAATGAATCGACCAGCGCGCACATTCATGCCGTGCGCAACGTGCGGAAAGTAGACGTCGACATATTCAAGGACAGGGTCGAAGCCATACTGCCGGTTGTCGTTGAGTAATTGTCCGCTGAAATACCCTTTATTGGTTGTAGAGCGATAATCTGTCCCGAAGAACCCGGTCAGGTGATAACCCCAGTCGATGTGGTCGCGCTGCACAGAATCGGGCAGGCGCTCGACGTAGAGTACGACCTGGCCTAACTCCACGCGGTTGGAGTAGATGTCGTTTGTCTCAGGGTAGTTGCGATCGCGCGAGGTAGAGATGTTGCCGGTGGGCTCGATCCAGCCGTAGACCTTGGACCGGCCGCCGGCGCCGTTGATCGCGGTCTGCAGCGGGTAGACGTTGCCGTCTGATTCGCCGATGGTTGGTGAGCCGCCGTAGGACCAGTCCGCGCTGGGGAACGGCGGAGAGTTCAAGGGTGACGGAACGCCACGCCTAGGTGCCGCAGTCGATGCGGGCGTTGTGCCAGTCCAGTCCATGCGGTAGAAGCTGACCAGCCGCCTGAAAAAGCCTTCTCCGGCATACGGGTCGGCGGGTGCCGGCGTGGGCGCGGCGGGGATGGTGTCCTGGCACATGCCAGACCGCGCGCCGATCGTCACGGCCGTTAACGCGATCAGCGCCCATACACGCGGGCGGCCGGCGATTCGGTTCAACATTATCCTCTTCCCTGAAGCGCTCTTCGTCGGTCGGAGGCTTCCTCAACGATCTGACAGCAGACGTGATCGTAGCAGCGGTTCTCGCCTTCAGACGTTACGAAGGGTCCGGGCTGTTGCCAGTGTGTGGATTTGGCGTCTGCAGTGCGCAGGGTGGGACCTCGGGGCTCAAGACCCTTTTCCTGGAGTCGGGTACGACACAGCTGAAATTGTGCTGTTCCAACTTTGGTTGCAGCTGAGCTGCTGGAAGATCGAGCGCGTTAGAAGCGGATGACGACCTGCTGGGGTGCGGCCTTTGCCGGGAACTCGAGAAGGAGTGTGCCACTCTGTTCTGTACCGAGTGGGAGGGTGTTGCCGTCAACCGTTGCGGACTTCGCTGCATGCGGCAGCAGCAGGCGGATGGCGGTGAGGTCGTGCTGATCGCGGGCCTCGATGCTGGTCACCGAGAAGCTGAGGGAGTCCGGCGTGGCGTGCTCGTCCAGCACCTTCGCGCTTGCGGCCAGAACGCGGGCGGTGCCGTGCGGGAAGAAGGTGGGGTCCAGGAACAGGCGGCGCTCTTCCCGTGCGATCTCGGGATCGGCAACCAGGCCGAGGTGCGGATCAAAGAGATCGATAAAACGTCCTGGGATGCGGGTGGGTGTGGGCGCGGGTTCTGATGGTGCAGGTATCGCAGGCTGCGTAGGCTTCTCGGCCTCGAGCGGCTGCACGGTGCTGCTGGCGACGCGCGTGACGGCTGCCGGTTCGGGCGTGCCTTCCGGCTTGTCGAGGCCCGAGGCGATCACGAAGGGCCCGCGCCGCAGAACAAGGGCAGTGGATTGCGTCCAGGGCAGCCTGGTTTGCGCGGCGGCCTCGCGCGTGAGGGCAAGCACCTGTTGCGCACCAGCTGGATCGGCTGCAAGCGCAGACGGCGACTGCCTGCGAAAGATCACGAGGCCCTTTCCCACGCGGTGTGTGCCCTCGGCCTGCGGGTCCAGACCGAGCGACTGGAACAGCAACGTGCGCGGGATCGCCCCGGTGCTGCCGTTGTTGTTCCACCAGTCCTGCGCGCGGTTGTAGGGGTCGCTGTCATTGTCGACAACGACCAGCGCGCCGCCTGCTCTTACCCAGGCCGTGACGGCTTCGTGAAACTTCGGTGAGGGCGGCTTCTGACCTTCGTAGGTCAGCAGCAGGACCTTGTAGTGGTTCAGGAAGCTGCTCGCGCCCGTGCCGCGATAGGTGCTCTCAATCTGCACCGGCTCAACCGGCAGGCCGTGCATCAGCAGCGGCATGGCGAGTCCATAGAAGTTGCCAAGGTTGGCATCGGACGCGAGCGGTTTTGCCCGCTGAAACATCAGCGTGTCCGAGATCAGGATGCCCACGCCCTGCGTGCCGGAGACCTGCCAGCGCGCGGGCTGGTCGTGCATCTGGCCGAGTGCGTGGAAGACCGTCTGCAACTCCGTCTCGTACGCGGCGGGGATGAACGTGCGTTCCGGCCTGGGATTGGCGTCGGTGGGTTCCGTTGACGGGCGCAGAGCACGCGGTCCAAAGATGCGGTCGGGCCATGGCAGGATTTCGTAGCTGGAGACATCCGGCTGCAGCAGCGACGCGACCAGCGTGGCCTCCCAGTTGCGCTTGTAGTCGACCCACGAGTGGTTGGGATTGTCTTCGATGGGATCGTTCAGATACCAGATGCGCTCCCCGGACGAGCGCGCGATGTTCTGCAGCGCACCGTACTCCAGGAAGGCTGTTTCGAAGGTGCGTTCGGCGCGGATGCCCTGGTAGACATTGACGGCGCGTGACGTACCGGTCCACACCTGCGCGATGTAGCCGTCGGCGCCGACATCCAGCAGCGAGGACTCGGGCGACACGATCTGCCACTGCGAGTAGTTGATAAGGGAATGCGTCGCGACGTAGCAGGGAATCTGCTTGCCATGCTCCTTGCTCCAGCCATGGACGGCGGTGAACACCTGTGCGAGTGCGCGCTGGTAGAGAAAGTACTTCAGCTTGGAGGCGCGGTATTGTGCGTCGGGCGACGAATCGGGTGCGCGCCATGGCTCGTTGTAGTAGCTTTGCCACTCTTTCTTGAACGAGTCGGACCAGCCGGCGCGAGCCCAGAACTCCGGTTCCTCGAGGTAGATGGCCTCGGCACCGGCGTCGAGCGCACGCAGCACGCCGCGGCTCAGATACCTGCCATAGCTTTCAGACGGAGCGATGTACGGCACTTCGCGGCCGCTGTGCAGGATGAGTTTGCCGTCGGCTTCCTGCTGGGTCTCGTTCCAGTGTTCCTTCCCGTCGAAGTCGCCGCGCAGGTAGTCGCCGTAGGTGCCCCAGGCCACGCCGGTCATCACCGTAACGCGGTAGCCGTGGTCTTTCCACGAGCGGATGCGGTCGGGCAGGCCTTCATTGATGCCGTAGGCCATCACCGTGCCTGCTTCCACGTTGACGCGCGGCGACCAGCCCATCTGTGTCTGGAAGATGAGGGTGTCGTCGGCGCGCCGGGGCGACTGCGCGGCGGCTCCGGCGATAGCAGCAAGAGCAAGAATGAGCGCTGTTGACTTCATAGGGTCACCGCGATGCTAAACCAGGAAGTTTTGCATCGCGACTGGAACGAATGGTTGGCGCGCTGCATCCAATGTTCACGCAATCGACACATGTGCAAACGGACCCAGGCAATCCGCCGTCTTTCGCTGTTCCTCCTTGCAGAGGCCGCAGAGGCGCGATGATTTTCACCCCGGCGATATCGCTCGTTGGTAAGCGGGCCGGGAAGACATCCTGTACATGTTGCCTCTGCCGATGTCTTATGTCGCGATGTCACACCGCGAATGTTCGCCGGACCTTTGATCTGTCACGCTGACCGCCGATCAGGGTCTTCGCACGTAATTGCTTTGCTGCTGAACCACTTTTTTGGAGACCACTTATGAAGAACGTTTCCCGCGCCCTCGCTGTGTCTGCCTTGCTGCTCTCTGCCTCGCCGGCAGCGTTCAGCCAGTCGCAATCCATCAATGGAACCATTCGCGGCCAGGTGACCGATGCCTCCGGCGCGCCTGTTCCAAGCGTTTCGGTCACCATCGTCGATCTTGATACGGGCTACACGCGCCAGATCACCACGGACAACGAGGGCCGCTATGTCGCGCCCAACCTGCCGATCGGCACCTATTCGCTTGAGGCAACATCGACATCGTTCGCTCCGCTGAAGCAGACCGGCATCCACGTGGGCGCAGGCACAGACAGCACGGTTGACGAGGTGCTGAAGACCGGCTCGGTGGCGACGGAAGTCACCGTGACCAGCGAAGCTCCCATTGTGGAGGCGGCACGGGCCGACCTGAGCCGCACCATCACCTCGGCCGAGACGCAGAACCTGCCGCTGACCTCGCGCAATCCGTACAACTTCATCCTGTTCCAGCCGGGCGTTTCGGGCCATCCCAACCCTGAAAACGGCATTCCCCGCACGGTGAACACCAACGGCCTGGTGGATCGCGTGAACTACCAGCTGGACGGTATGGTGGATACGGAGAGCGATCGGTACGGCCTGCGTCTGTTTGCGATCTCCGACAGCTACACCGAGACGGTGCAGGCAGAGTCGAATGCCTTCAACCCGGAGTTTGGCAACACCGCGGGTGTGATCTACAACGTGATCACGCCCGCCGGCACCAACAACCTGCATGGCGCGGCGCAGTATATCTGGCGGCCCAAGGCGGCCAGCTCATGCCCGATCCTGCAGAGCTGCACACCGGGCGCGGTCAACTACAAGCCGAAGCCCGGCCTGCATGTCGATGACTTCACGGGACGGCTCGGCGGCCCCATTATCAGGAACCGCGTGTTCCTGTTTGGAGCCTATGAGCACTTGAAGCGGGCATACCCGCAGCCGGTGACGGTGACTGCCGCCAACCAGGCGGCGCTGGTCGCGCTGGGTGTGCCGTTGAGCGACTTCAACACGGCTCCGCAGGTGCAGCGCGCGCAGTGGACCGACACGCGCATGGACATTAACATCAACCAGAAAAACACGATGTTTGTTCGCTATAACTACTTCCGGAACAACTATCCATTTAACACGAACGCAGGCGGCCTGTATCTCGACTCGGCCGAGGCAGACTTCCAGGACCGCGCGCACATTATCGGCGCGCAGCTGATCACGACGTTCAAGCCAACGCTGCTGAACGAGTTCCGCGGCTCTTGGCCGTACCGTAATGAACAGCACTTTGCAGGTACGTCGACCGGCAAGGGACCGATGATCACCATCTCCGGTGTGGTCAGCGGCTTTGGCGGCAGCAACGGCGTGGGCGACAAGTTCCAGGAGAAGATTCCGTCGTTCTCTGACAATGTGACCCTCATCCATAGCGCGCACCAGTTCAAGTTCGGTGTCGGCTTCCAGAAGAACAACGACACCCAGCTCGCCGATGTGTACACGCAATTTACGTTTGCCACACTGGCCGACTACACCTCCGCGATCACCGGTGCCAACACCAAGTCGTACAGCAGCGTGACTGCCTCCATCGGCCGCCCGGGCGCTGGTTATCAGTCGATCTTCTTCGACTTTTTTGCGCAGGACACGTGGCAGATCTCGCCGAAGCTGACCGCGAACTACGGTGTGCGCTATGACCAGTACCGCGCGCCCGCCGGAATTGCGAACGCGCCGCTTGCGGAGACCCAGAGCTTTCGCAATCCGCTTGGTGACTTTGCTCCGCGCGTCGGTCTTTCCTATGCGCCGCATGCGGGCATGGTCATTCGGCTGAGCAGCGGCATGTTCTACGAAGCGACGCCAACCAACAGCTGGTACAACCCGCTGTACAGCAACGGCCTGACGAACACGGGCAACCTGATCGCGACGCTTGGACCGACGGCGGTTGGCGCGCCGACGTTCCCCAACACGTTTACCAACGTACCGGTTGCATCGCTGCCCACACCCACGCCGTACGCGCTCACATCGCGCTTCAAGAACGAGTACACATGGAACGCAAACGCGCAGGTGGAGCAGGCGCTGGGCAAAAGCGACGCGCTGACCATCGGCTACATCATGACGAACGGTCGCAACCTGCAGTTCCTGCGGAACAGCAACGTGATTCCGTCCACGATCCTGGCGCCGCTGGCCGATGGCCGTCCACGCTTTGACACGACGGTCAGCGCCGCAACGCGCTATAACCCTGCGTTCAACGCAATCAAGTACATCGACATTGGCGCCAACAGCAACTACAACGCGCTGGTAACGAACTACACCCATCGCATGTCCGCGGGCCTTACTCTCAGCGCTTCGTACACCTGGTCGCACGCCATCTCGGACGATCCTGAGGGCAACAGCTACGAGAACTCCAACTTCATCGAAGACCCGACCAATCGCAAGCGCGACCGTGGCAACAGCTACATCAACCGGCCAAATGCGTTCACGTTCTCAGGCGTCTATCAGCCCAACACGCACCTGAACAATCGATTCCTCAACGGCCTGATCGCGAACAACAACCTGGCGGTGCTGGTGAATGCGACCAGCGGCGATGCGCAGAACCTTGTTACCGGCAGCAACCTGAATGGTGACGCGCAATCGGTGGGTCAGCAGCGGCCGCTGTTCGTCGGTCGCAACACGCTTCGCGGACCCAGCATCTACCAGGCGGACGCACGCTTCACCCGTACCTTTGCGACGTTCTTTGAGCGGGTCAAGCCGGTGATTTTTGTGGAAGCGAATAACTTCCTGAATCGCTCGAACATCACCTCGATCAACACCACGGCGACAACCAATGCCGCGGGTGCGATCACCACGCCAGCCACCCTGGTGCCCACCAGCACCGTGCTGGAGGCACGCATCCTGCAGTTCGGCGCGAGAATCGACTTCTAGGTCATCGCAGCGTTTTCTCAAGCGGCGGTGAGACGCGATCTCACCGCCCTTCTTCTTTGCAAAACGGCAGCAGAACGAGATGGATGAATGAGTGACCAGCAAGCCAGCACCTTTCCCGCAAGCGTGTATCGCGAGCAGGTGCTGCAACATGTTTTCTCCGACGCACAGCGGCTGTTCCTGCAGACGCTGGTTGAGATCGACCGCGCGCACCTGGTCATGCTGCATGTGCAAGGCATTGTCACATCGGCGACTGCATCCGCCTGCGCCCGCGCCCTGAACGCGCTCGACATCGAACGCCTGCGCAAGGCCGCATACGACGGCAGCGTGGAAGATCTGTTCTTTCTGGTAGAGAAGGAACTTGCGGCCATCGCGGGCGACGACGATGCGGGACGACTGCACACCGCGCGATCGCGCAACGACATTGACCTGACCATGTATCGCATGGTGCTGCGCGGCAACCTGCTCTCGATGCTGGAGGCTTCGCTTGCGCTTCGGCGCGTGCTGCTCTCGATCGCGCAGGCAAACCGCGACTCGGTTATGCCGGCATACACGCACAACCAGCCAGCGCAGCCGACGACGCTGGCGCACTACCTGCTGGCGATGGTTGAGGTGCTTGAGCGTGATGCAGAGCGCGTCATCGCCTGCTACGGCCGCGTCAATCGCAGCCCGCTGGGTGCCTGCGCCATAACAACGACCGGCTTCCCGATCGATCGCCACGCTACGGAGCGTCTGCTTGGATTTCGCGGCCTTGTGGTGAACTCCTACGGCGCGATTGCGGCGGTCGATTACGTGGCAGAGGCATGCAGCGTGCTTGCCACCGCCATGCTCAGCCTGGGCCGCTTCACACAGGACATGCTGCTGTGGTCCACGGAAGAGTTCGGCTTCCTGCGGCTGTCCGACGGCTACGTGCAGATCAGCAGCATCATGCCGCAGAAGCGCAATCCCGTGCCGCTGGAACACACACGCATCCTGGCGTCACGCGCATTGACTGAGGCGCAGTCCGTGCTGGGTTCGCTGCACAACACGCCGTTCGCCGACATGAACGATGGCGAAGATTCCCTGCAGCCGCTGGTGGCGCTCGCGTTTACCGACGGCCATCGCGCACTCGCGCTGCTTGCAGGAGCGTTGTCCGAAGCTACCTTCAACACGGACCATATGCGCAGGAGGGCACACGGCAGCTTTCTCACCGTGACCGAGGTTGCGGACACGCTCGTGCGGACCTGCGGCATCTCGTTCCACGCGGCGCATGGGATTGTCGCGGCAGCAGTGAAGGCAGCGAAGAGCGACGACCCCGCGGCACTGGCCTCTGACCTTTACGCGCTTGCCGCGGCGCAAGACCTTGTGATCAGTGAAGGGGAGTTGCGCACGGCTCTCGACCCTGTGCACTTTGTCGGGATCCGCACCGTTCTCGGTGGGCCGGCTCCAGCGGCGCTCGATCCGGAACTCACCCGTGCGACGGCGCAGTTGCAGGCAGACGTTGACTGGTCCGCGGAGGAGCGCAGCCGCCTCCAGGCAGCCCATCAGCAACTCGACCGCGCCTGTGCCGACCTGCTGTAGGGCATTCGCATCACGGGGCAATGCCGCGAAATCGTCCGCTCAAGGGGCTACAACAGCAACTCTGAAACTGCTACGCTAGCGGAAGCCGCGTGTTGCCGAGCGGAGGGATGGGCGAGTGGTTTATGCCTACTGTCTTGAAAACAGTCGACCCTTAACCGGGTCCGGGGGTTCGAATCCCTCTCCCTCCGCCATACCTCCCCACTAGTGGCGGTAAACCCCTCAAAACACAGGCTGAGCCGCTGCAATTGGGCCGTTCAACACCAGCCTGACGATTAGCCAGCGTTAGCCCTGATTAGCCCCGAAACGGCCCGAACGGGTGGCGGAAAACAGGGCTTTTTGCGTTTGACGGGTAACGCGGGCATATTCGCAAGACGGTGGATTCGGTGTGGCTTACGGGATACTGCAGCAATGGCGATCAAGGTGGTATTCCGGGATACCCCGGGGGAAGCGTAGACCCACACGGCTTCACGACCTTCATACAACCGCGGGCCTAATCCCGCTTACGCTGGAAGTGTTTTGCGGTTGCGTCCGGCCTCATCCGCTCCGCAAGATAATCCCTTGCCGCCCGCACCATTCTGGCGAAGTTCCGCAACTCGTAGATCACCATCCTGTACTCCTTCAGCTTCACGCCTTCCAGACACTCCGCACGCTCCTCCAACCGCCGGAGCAGAACCGTCAGGACTTGCACAGGGGTGAGATCGCGTGGCATGCTCTACAGCATAGGCGAAGAAAATACGTAAACGATCCACAGTTGGAGTCGCAAGACGGCAAAGCCCCGACCGAAGCCGGGGCTTGTTCGTGTCGGGCGTTTGGGGCTAGCCGAGGCGCTTACGGATCACGCCAGCAACGCCGAGAATGCCCGTGCCGAGCAATGCAAGGCTGGAGGGTTCGGGGGTGGGTGCGATAGTAGCGGGGGCGATTGTTGCATTCAGATTCAATGCGGAGGTTGGACTGAAGCCGGAGACGGTAGCGCTGCTCGATAAAAGTGAGAACGTTTGGCTGCCAAAGCTGACGGGACCGGATGCAAGTATGGAGATGATATCTGAGGTGCTTTGGACGTTATCCGTCCCTTGAATTGTCAGCATCTTGGTGACACCATCCACGGTAAACGTATCGTTGAAGCTAAAGTTCACCAGTCCCTGAAAGGCAGTGATGCTAGAACCAACTGATCCGGCTTGTGTAACCGAACCGGGCGAGGTAAAGCTAGATGAAGTTGCGCCGAATGAGAGCGTGTCAGCAGTGCCAGGAATGGTAAACAACGGCACGGCAGTAGCGCTGAAGCTGTCGGCATGGGCGGCGAGGCTGGCAGAGAGCAGAGCGGCGGCAGCGACGAAAGAGTAGAAGCGCATTAGAGGGTGATTCTCCTGGGGAAGTGGTGTTTGTAACGGTGAACGGCAGCACAGCAACTCCAAGAAGGTTCGTTGCCTCTCTCGCGTGCGCTTAGCTGGCTGATTGACTTCACCATACCTTGCCACCAGAGGTGAAAAATTCACCTGAACACGTCAGGTTGCGACTGTTCAATCACACTGAACTTGGCTTAACTTACGGGCGACGCAAGAGACATCTGTCATGGGGATGCCGTTGCAAAGCTCCCTCTGACGCATCACTCTCCCCCCCACCAGCTTCACCGCAAGGTGCTGATCAAACGCCGCACGCGGGGTGAACAGAGACGCGAAGCCCGGTGAGGTCACGTCCACACGGAACTGGCCAGTCTCCCGTGGCAGACAGATGTAGACGTCTCCCTGCCTGCGCATGTTGCTGCGCGCCTTCCTCTGCTTCGGTTTCAGTCCCATACAGACCTGCGCCAGCTGTCGAGTTGACTCAATTAGCTCTGAGATGACGAGCGAATCCCTCTTGCGCCACCTGACCTGTTCTAAGCCGTCCTATGCGGTCCATGAAGCGCACACCAACGACAGCGAACGCCGCGGTTTCGGTCTATTGTTTCTTCTGATGCCGGGCTGGCGGGGATCGGCTGCTGCCAGTTACTTGGTCGCTCATTTCAGTGGACGGAAATTCGCTATGCGATGCGTTGCTCTTTCCTTGTTAATGCTTGTGCTTTCGAGTGCCATGCTGTCGGCGCAGGAGCCGCTGCCTTTTCTGCATGCGAAGGATGTCGTGCTGTTCCAGGGTGACTCCATCACGGATGGCGGGCGCCAGCGCACCGGGATGGACTACAACCACATCATGGGGCAGGACTACGGCTACATCCTTGCCGCGGAGATCGGGCTTGAGTCGCCTGAGCGTGAGTTGAACTTTGTGAACCGGGGTGCGAGCGGCGACCGGGTTCCGGACCTTGCGGCACGCTGGCACACTGATACGCTCGACCTTCATCCGGCGTTGTTGAGTATTCTCGTCGGGGTCAACGACACGCTCTCAACCAGGCAGGAACCGGAGTCCGCGGAGCAGTTTGAGGTGCTCTATGATCAGCTGCTTGCGCGCACCATCAAGGCACTCCCATCGACCCGGATCGTGCTGGGTGAGCCGTTCGTTCTGCCAGTCGGAAAGCACGTGGCGACATGGGAGAAAGATCGCGCCGAGATCAGGAAGCGGCAGGACGCCGTTGCTCGTCTTGCTGCGAAATATCACCTGCCGCTAATCCAATACCAGCGCGCCTTTGATCAAGCGTGCAAGCTTGCACCGCCAGAACACTGGAGCTGGGACGGTATTCATCCCAACTACGCTGGTCATGGATTGATGGCGCGGGAATGGCTCCGAACAGTGGATGAGTTCTGGAGTCACTAATCACCCCCTGGTTTTCTACCAGTTCTTTAACCAGCAGTGTCGGCACCTGCACTGCGCAGGTTAGTCCGCTAACTCCAGCGAAGCCAGCTTCGGTGGACGTTCACGGACCTTGGCAGGCTGTGGAGCCGGTGTGCTGGGGAAGGCACGGTCTTTCCAGCGCAGCAGTGGCTTCTCAAAGTAGTGCTGTCTGGTTCTCGAGTTTCTATGCACAGACGTACTCCGGGGCGCAGGTGGTTCCACATGAGTAGCTGGTGAACGCATTTCGTCAGCATGGTGGCGCCCGACGGTCCGAGACATAGAAGAAGACCCGATCGGCAGATTCACTCCACGGCCGTGACGCAACTTAGGATTACGTTATCCGTGAATGGTCACTTCGTGTTATTACTAAAGTTCTAACACGAGAGCGACAAACCCACTCGCGCCCCCCTGAGACTCGTTTATGCACTTTGAACAGATTCATGTAGGCGGCCATGGCTTCTTCGGGAGTTGATGTGCTCGCCGATAGCGTTCACGCAACGACGGCGCACCCGGCTGCCGCTGAGACTGCTCGTGCCTCCATCAGTCGGCTACGGCAGCACAGCCGCGTGCCGGCGCTGGACGGCATCAGGGGTTTTGCCGCGGCGTGGGTTTTCTTTTACCACTACCTTCCGGGCACGAATTCGACCTCGCAGGTGGTCCATCGGATCTCGCTGGTGAACCGCATGGGCTGGTCGGCGGTGTCGCTGTTCTTTGTGTTGTCGGGTTTTTTGATCAGCGGCATACTCTGGGATTCGTTCGGAAGCGAAGCGTGGTGGAGGAGCTTCTTCGTGCGCCGCGCGCTGCGCATCTTCCCGCTGTACTACCTTGCTCTTGGCATCTGCGTTGCGATCTTCGTGCTTGGGCCGGTGCACACCATACCCATCCGTCACCTGTGGGTGCACGTGTTCTACCTGCAGGACGTACCTCCGCTGCAAGGCTGGGGGGGAGCATTGCCGCCGTCCATCTTTCTGCTCCACTTCTGGAGCCTCGCGGTAGAAGAGCAGTTCTACCTGCTGTGGCCATTTGTGCTGGCTGCCTTGTTCAGGCAGCGGAGACTCGCGCTGAACGTGATCGCCGGCTGCTGGGTGCTTTCACTCGCGTTCCGGGTGACGAACTACTGGTACGCTGCGCACCATGCGGGTGCGTCGACGCTGTGGTCGAGCGCGTCGCTGCCGGGGCGCTCGGGTGAGCTGCTGGCGGGCGCTTTCCTGGCGTTGCTCATACGTGAGAGACCCGCGCTGCTCGACAGGCTGTATCGCTGTTTGCCATGGATCCTGACGGTGTCGTTTGTGGGCTCTGCCGGTGTGCTCGCCCTGGCACGCACACCGGGACCTGAAGACCCTGTGACCGGTGTGATCGGGCTGTCGCTCCTGAGTGTTTTCTTCGCGAGCCTGATTGCCACAAGCCTGCGACCGGGATTAGTTCAGTCGATCTTTCAGGCACGGCTGCTTCGCTGGTTTGGAACGATCAGCTATGGCATTTACGTGTACCACATGCTTTTTTTGCCGCAATTTGAGGCTATTCGAGACCGGCTGGTTCCAGACGCCGGTCAGAAGGAGCTTCGTGCGATCGTTCTGATGCTGATCGCGGTGGCGGCAACGCTGATCATCGCGCCCCTTTCATATCGCTTCATTGAGAGTCCGATCCTTCGCCTTAAGAAGTCGTTTTCGCCGGGCAGAAACATGGCAGTTCCTTCGTAGGAGACGCGAGAATCCATGGCTGGACCTGAACACAAGACTCCGCGCATCGGCCTGGACATGCACGTCGTCGACGGGCTGCACCAGGGTTCGCGCACCCACGTTCTTGAGCTGTTCTCGCGCGTGGTTACGCTGCTGCCGCAGTGCGAGTTCTTTGTCTTCCTGGACCAGCCAGAGTACCTGCGGGAGCACTGGCCTGCGTTCTCGCGGACCAATGTCCATCTCGTGCGGATGGAGCATGCAAACCCGGCGAAGCGTCTGCTGGTTCAGCTGCCGGGACTGGCAAAGACGCATCGTCTTGACCTGCTGCACACGCAGTACATCGTTCCGGCGTTCTGTCCATGCGCGACGGCGGTCACGATCCATGATGTTCTATTTGAAAGCCACCCTGAGTTCTTCACGCGGTTTTTCCGCGTACGGTCGAGGCTGCTTATGCCTCGCAGCGCCCGGCAGAGTGCGCTGGTGTTCACGGTCAGTGAGTACTCGAAGCGCGAGCTGATGCAGCGCTACGGCATCCCTGAGGCGCGCCTGACAGTGACGATGAATGGAGCGAACCTGGACCGGTTTACGTCGGATGAGAACGGCAGCCTGTCGCTGCCCGGCGGGCTGGTGCCGGGGGGGTACATTCTGACCGTTGGCAGGCTTGAGCCGAGAAAGAACCATGTCCGCCTGCTGCAGGCGTACGGGCGGTTACATACGCCGCGGCCAAAGCTTGTGCTGGTGGGTCAGCGCGATTTCGGGTACGAGGGCCTGCTTTCGGAGATCGAAAGGTTGCATTTGGGCGACGACGTGGTCCTGATGGAGGACGTGAGCGACACGCTGCTGCCCGCGCTCTATCGCAACGCGCTGGTGTTCGCCTATCCGACTCTCGCCGAAGGCTTTGGCATGCCGGTGATCGAGGCGATGGCGTCCGGAGTGCCGGTGGTTACATCGTCGACCACTTCGCTGCCAGAGGTGGCCGGCGATGCTGCCGTCTTCTGCGATCCGCTGGATGTTGCGTCGATTGAGGGTGCGCTGCGCAGCGCACTGTGCGACGCACCAAGGCGAACCGCCATGATCGCGAAAGGCCTGAAGCGTGCGCAGCACTTTCAATGGGACGAGCCGGCACATCGCCTGGCTGCTGCATATGAGACCTTCCTGCGATGCTGAAGCGATGGCCAATTGCGGCACTTCTCGCGTGCTGGGCTGCGTTTGCAGCGGCATCGGCGCCCCAGCAGGTCGTAACGCCGCAGCAGTTTGGCGGGTCGGGCGATTTTCGTGAGCTGGGGGGAGTCGGCCTTCATGCCGGCGGCACCACGCTTGCCGGCACGAATGGAACCTTCACTGCAAACGACGTCGGACGAACGGTGTTCGTCTTTGGGGCGGGTTCAGCGGGAGCCCAGCACGCACTCATCAGCAAAGTGATCGGGGTGAGCGCAGACGGTGCCGTCGCGACGCTGCAGGCGGCGGCGCAGCGGGCGGTCGAGCATGCGACGGGCGGCATTGGTACGGACAACGCGGAGGCGCTGCAATCCTGTTGGGATGCGTCGACTGCCCGGGGGTTGACCTGCTACATGCAGGGTGGGCGATACCTGTTTGCTGCGTCGGCGCTGGTGCTGCGGACGCATGTGCGCGCGGAGGGCAACACGCCCGAGCAGACCAGCCTGGTGTGTGCGCCGGGACTGCGCGAATGCGTTCATCTGGACAAGGGCCCGGTGCAGTTCGTCGACCTGGAGAACTTTGATCTTGCGGGCACCGAGGGTTCTGCGCCGCCACCGGGCTCCAACGACGAGGCACAACGGGCGTTCATCCTGCGTGCGCACGGCGATGTGGGCGGTGCAGGTGGAGGTTTGTGGCAATCCATCGTCCGCCACGTCCAGGTGTCGAATTTCTGGGGCGACGAGTTCGCGCTCTATGGAGGAACGCAGGACTTCAGCCATCCCAACCAGTTTCTGACCTTCGAAGATCTCGAGTTGCAGACGGCGCGCGGCGATGCGGAGCAAAGGCCGCCCTCCGATTCGTACCGGCTGCGGCTTGCCGGGCAGAACGCGCAGATCCGGTTTGCCGGCGGCCAGGTCCACGGCACCATCGGCGGCCAGTTCGGGCGAGGTGTCTTCATCGAAGGCGCAGGCGTGGTCCAGTTTGAGGGCGTCACCTGCGAGTGGCTGGACGAATGCCTGAGCGTACAGGCAGGTGGCGTCATCAGCTTTCGGCATGGGTGGGTCGAAAATGTGAAGCGTGTCGCGGAACTCGGTCCCGGGCCGGTGAATGGCTTCTTCTTTGAGGAGAACTACCTCGCGAACTCCTGCTATGACCTGGGCACGCACACAGGTGTTTGCCTGAACGCGCCGTCCGCCTCGACGCAGGACGTCAGCTTCACGGGCAACGTGCTCGCGTCGGGAGCGGCGCCGCCTGACGTGGTGGTGCGGGCCAATGCTGCGGTGGCGATCTCGGCTTCGTATACAGACATGAACGGCACGGTGCGAGACATGAGTGCAGGCCAAGCGACGGCGTCGCCCGGGACCACAGGCCGGCGCGGAGCCAGGGCCTTGTCGCCATGGATTGCGGCTGGTCAGTCGGCAGAGATGAAGCTGGTGTGGACGCCGGAGGCATTCACCACGGCTGACCTGCAGGCTGACTGCGTTACGGTAGGCGACAGCGCCATCGCCGTTACTGGTATTCGCGCATTTACAGCGCAGGACGCCAGTGTTGTGCTGGAGAACCGTGATCCACGGAAGACGTCCCGGGCGACTGTCGTGTGCACCGCACAGCAACTCTCCGTGGAACAAGTACAAGGACATAACTATGCACGCTGATCAATCGCATACAGCAGCTGAACCTGTACTTTCGATTCTGCTTGTCAGCTATAACTCGGCTGGGTTCATTCGCGGCTGTCTGGACGCGATTGTCCGGCACGTCTCTGTACCTTTTGAGGTCATCCTGGTGGATAACGCCTCGCGGGATAACACGCTTGAGATCGTGCGATCTGATTACTCCTGGGTGCGAGCGTTTCAGAGCGAGACTAACCTTGGGTTTACCGGCGGCAATAACTTCGCTGCGCGCCATGCGCGTGGCAAGTACCTGCTTCTGCTTAACTGCGATACGGTACTGCTGACCGATATTGCGCCGGGCATCCGGATACTTGAAGAGGATGCCAGTGTCGGTGTTGTTGGCGCGCGCATGTATGACGCGAACGGCGAACTGCGTGTGAATGCGGGATATTTCCCATTGCCGAAGCGGCTGTGGAAATTCACGTCGATGTGGACGAAGCCGCTGTCGCAGCCCTATGGTGACGCGGCACTCTCGGCATTTCGTCACGACTGGGTAGAGGGTTCGTTCCTGTTGACGTCCCTGGACAACTGGGTCGCGGTCGACGGTTTCGATGAGTCTGGCTTTATGTATGTTGAGGATGTTGAATTCTGCGGTCACACCGCGCAACGCGGCCTGGCCGCCGTGCAATGTTCCAAGCTGATGTACTTACATTTCTGCGGCTATTCCAATGAACGCATCGAATATCTCTATGCAGGGTACCGGCGATTCAACGCTTCCTATTCTGACGGTACGACACAGCGACTGGCTGACCTGGTGCTGCTTGCGGGCCTGTTCCCGCGGATTGTTGTCTACGGCCTGCTTGCCACGTTTACTCGCAGCACAGAGGCGAAGGTGAAGTATCGGAAATTCCGTTACATTCTCATGCACTGGAAAGAGATTGCGCCGAAAGAGACTACTCGGCGACCTCGAGTTATGTCGTCTGAACTGCCGATTTAGCGGTTCGACTTATACGCCGAGTTTCCCGCTCGCACAGAATCTGTTCTGAGAGATGAATGTAGCGTGCGGCAAGACCGCGCGTTGTGTAGTCTTCTGTCTGAAAACGAGCGAGAGCGCGTTGTGTCACTTCGGCGCGGCGCTCCTCGTTGAGATGGAGCACGGCCTCGCGCAGGGCCCCGGCATCCAGCGGATCGACATAGATTGCTTCTCCATCGTTCAGATACGTTGGCACGCCACCGGTGCGCGAACTGACCACCGGCACACCGCAGCGTGCCGCCTCAAGCGCGACGGTGATGCCGGAGTATAGATTCGGCACCATGGGGACGACGACGACGTCGGCCCACGTATAGAAGTCGCGGAACTCCTTCATCGAGGGCTTCACCGGGACAGTCACGTTGGCGGTATCGGCCAGGCTTTCTGCCGAAAGGTGCGGTGAGATCGCGACCACACTGAAGCGTGGATCGCCGGCAAACGCGTCGAGGAACGTCTTCCAATCGCGCGTGGCGTCCGAACCCATTGCAAGCACGTGGATTGGGGTGTGCGCAGGGTGCAGCGTAGCTGAGGCGAACGAATCAGACGAGATGCCGAATGGCAGCAGAATGGGCTCAACCTTTAGATCAAGCTGCTTCACATAGTCCAGGTATCGCGAGGAGTGAACGGTTATGCGTGACGCCCGTTGCAGCAGCCTGTGCAAGTACGCCCTTCGCAACGCACCGAAGCCCTTCCACTGATCGAACAACCACACGATCTGCAGGATCGCCGGCGGCATGCGCAGCACGAATCCGAGGCAGAGAACGGCAAGTCCCTGCCGCTCCTCCATGGTCCACACGATGTCTGCCTGTGCGAGTGCCTTCCGATTGCGCCATGCGTGGATCCCGTCGAAGCCCAGCACAGAATTCAGTGCTCGCCGAACAAACCGCAGCACGTTGTTCTCAGGATAATCAACGGAGTACTGCACATCCCACCCCATCGATTCAGCGTGGTGGATCCCGTACGGAGTCAGGTCCGGCACCAGGCCTTTGCGGTACTTCTCGCGGTATTGCTCTGCACCAAAGCCATACCCCAGGTGCACAAACGCTCGACGCATCATTCGTTCTCCAGCAGTGGCCGTACTCAGGAATGCCGGCTAGCATAGCGCGCCTGCAGACGCTCGCCCAGCAGCAACATGGATAGGTCTTTCAGCGATGAGCGCAGGCCTGAGCCGTAGCGAGCGTACTGGCCCCGCAGCACCATCGAGAGAAAAAGCGGCAGATCTCGTAACTGGCCTCGCTGTACCTTGACGCGCCGCTCTAAATACGCAAGCTTGCGTTCTAGATGAGGTAGCAGCGTCTTACGGAGTGTGTCGTGCGACCGAACTACTTCTATGGCAGAGGCATACTTCTGTATCTCCCTGCGATACAGGTCGGTACCGCGGCTTTGAGCCCACTGCAGGTGTGTGGCTGCGGTCCACTCGCCTGTGCCTACCTGCTGGGTTTCGTGCTGACGATACGACATGACCGGCCGGTCCATGCGGCTGGAAGGCGCAACGCTGGACAGCGAGACGCCGATCCACTCATCGTGACTCCAGCCTGCGGGAATGGGGAGGAACAGGCTGCGGTGGCTTGCGCGGACGGCCATCGTAGCGCCATATAAGACACCCCAGCGCATGAGCACCGGCAACAGGTCGTCCCCCTGCATGACACGTCGCCGGTCTCTGCCATGGATAGGCAGGCTGGAGTAGATGGTGCGAGCGGTTGGGTTGCCGCTGCCGTTGATCAGCACTCCGTCTGAGAAGGTGAAAGCTGTTTCCGGCCGCTCGGCGAAGACCCGCCGCGTTTGTTCGATCCGGTCTGCACTCCAGATGTCGTCCTGGTCGGAGAGCACGATGACGTCGCCGTGGCACAGGGCGATGCACTGGGCAAAGTTCTGCGCGGGCCGCAGGTTGGTCGTGTTCACAACGATGCGTACAGGGAAGGGAGCAGCCGCCGCGAATGCGTTGAGCATGTCGACCGTCCCGTCGCTGGAGCCGTCATCGCAAACGACTACTTCGTCGGGCGCGTCAGCCTGGTTGAGGATTGAACCCAGCTGCTCCGGGAGATAGCGCCCACCATTGTAGGTGCACATCGCAACGGAAACTGTCAGCCGCTTCGGCAGGACGCTCTCCTCCTGCTGTCGTGCAATCATTCGTTCCCTCGTGACGTTCTCAGTTGCTTCATCGCATGCACTCAAGCGAGTGCATGCGGCATGCGCGAAGCGGCTGCATGTTGGGCGGCGATGGCGGGAACAAATACGTCGAGCTCATCCTCCGCGTCCAGCATGTCCTGTTGGCGCAGGCTTGCGACAGCCGCGCCCAACAGAATCAGGTTCGGGGCAAGTGCGCTGCGGTTGTAGATGCCGGTAATCACCCCTTGCGTAAGCAGGAAAGCGATGGCCGTCCACACCAGCACATAGCCTACAAAGACGCGCGTTGGATCGCTGCGGCGCAACATGCGAATGCCCAGCCAGGCGATCTGCAGCAGAAAAACCGCGAATAAGACAATGCCGAGTACGCCGGTCTTGATCAACAGATAGGTGTAGCCGTTATGGGTGATTGGAATGAAGCGCATTGCCTCTTTAAGAGACAGCTGCATGGAGAAACCAAGATCGACCAGCGCACCTAATCCTGCTCCCATCACCTGTTCGCGGGGAGAGTAGTTTTCGTACGTCTGCAATCCACGGTAAGCTTCAAAGCCGCGCCAGTTCTCATTAATTTCCTGGAACGTATCGTAGTGACGCAGCTTTACTTCGTCCGTTGTATTCGCCACCTTGTCGAAAAAGTTAGACGAGAGGTTCGAAAGGCTTGAGGCTGCGATGAAGAGGCATGCACCCGCGACCGCCGCTACTCCCAGCGTGGCGATGCTGTTGCTCCGCAACAGCCGTGTTGCCAACCCTTTGTAGCGGATGGAAAGCAGCAATCCCAGAAGCAGGATGATGATCATCGTTCGCGAGAAGGACATGAAGATGGACAGTGAGCCAAGCGTATAGAGAGCGATACGCAGTCCCTTGCGCCCGTCCAGTCGACCGGACGGCAGACCTACCTTGCGCGCAAGCAGGATCAGGACCATCGGCAGCATAGCCTCGCCAAAGCGACCTGTCGCAAGGTGTACGGCGTCAGTCGACGTGCTTAGCAGGATGAGATCGCGGTTGATGTAGTCGGTCACGGCAGAGTACACCGATGCGATCAGGCCGATTGCAATAAGTGGCTGAATGAATGTTTGCCAGGATTCAATCTGTTCAAACAGCAAGTAACCAAATGCGATGGTAATGAGCGGATTGGTGAAGTACCACAGATCGCGAAGCACATCGTGCAAGGGGTGAAACATTGCGCCGGGCAGGGCGAGCAGAAGCAACAGCGTGGGAACCATGCAAATCTTCAGCAGGCTGCGCGGCACCGCCACCATCTCGCGGCGCCTGAGGATGCGCCAAGCCACCCAGGCGACCGCGAGCGCCCATGCAGCGACGTCGTTGACCGTGCTGAGTGCGAGATAAAGGCCGAAAATCCAGACCGTCAACATGAGGCGTCACCGTGCTGCAGGGTTGGCTCAGAAATGAAAGAGTGCGGCAGACGCAAGAGTCACGGCGATCCCGGCGCCTCCGCCCTTCAGCATGGATTTCATGGCACTCGACGGAATGAACAGGATGTCGTCGGCGTGAAGCACCGGATTGTGCTCGCTGTCTTCGTTCAGACGCCGCAGGTCGACGGGGATCTCGACCGTCCTGCCATCCGGGAAGCGACGAACGATGCGCGAATCCTTCAGATCTGCTTCATAGCCGGTGTTTCCTGCGAGTGCGATGGCCTGCGCCGCTGTCGTTGGTCCGGTGCTTTTCAGCGGAAATGCACCGCTCAGCTTCACCGCTCCAACCACGTAGATGACGCCCAGCTTATGCACGATGATGGTGTCGCCGGCGTATACGGGGATGGAACCTGCAGCGGTAGTCGCATCGGAACCAAGCTGGATGGAGTACTCCGTGCCGGCTCCTGGACGCACCAGCGTAACGGTGTTGCTGGCGGTCGTTTTGAAGCCGCCTGCCTTCGATATCGCACCCCAAAGGGTACGCACCGACGGCGCAAGGAAGGTGTCGGGTTTGTCGACATCTCCGGCGACCGTCACCACCTGCGAAGGCTGTTCCAGCAGGCCGACGTAAATGTGCGGGTCGTGGACCATGCCGAGCGATTCAAGCCGTTCGCGAATCATCTGGGCGACGCTGTCTGTGCTCTTACCGGCGACCGCGATGGAGTTGGCCAGCGGCAGGTTGACCGTGCCGTCAGTTGCGACGCGAAACTTGTAGTCGTACTTATCCACCTCAAGAATCTGCACCGACAGCAGGTCGCCGGGATGCACGAGCAACTGGGGTGCAGGCGCCTGCATAAGCTTTGCGATGGTGAACTCGGGCGAGTCAGGCAATCTTGATGCCTGTGCCGACGTGTCAGGGTTGTTGACGGCGGTTTGTGCGCCCGCGACGTGTGACGCGCACAGCATGACGGCGGCGATGGCGATGCCCGTGAACTTACGCATCGGCAACACCGTAGCTGTATTCCTGCGAGTACTGGCCGCTGTATTCATAATATTCTCTCGATCTACGGTTGACCCCGTTGAAGACGAAGCCGGGCAGATTGGCGCCGACACGCAGCAGCATCTTGACTGTCCGCAGCACGGCCTTTTTGTTTGCCAGGCCGTCGCGCACAACCAGCACGACGACATCCACCTGGTCTGCCAGGATGCTCGCGTCTGAAATGGTCAGACTGGGCGGCGCATCCAGCAGGACAAAGTCATACTTGCCCGCGGCCTCTTCAAGCAGCGCAGTCATGCTGGACGACGCCAGCAGTTCGCCCGGCGATGGCGGCAGCGGTCCGCTCGTCAGGATGGAAAGGCCGGGGACCATCGGGTAATATTGCGCAGCCTCGTCCAGGGACGAACGGCCGGTCAGCACGGTGCTGAGCCCGCGGAATTCGCCAGGCCGAACTTGCGGTGCTGGCTGGGGCGGCGCAGGTCGGCGTCGATCAGCAGTACACGAGCTTCGTTCTGCGCCAGCAGGCAGGCCTCGTTGCCGCAGACGGTCGACTTGCCCTCGCCCGGCAGCGCGCTTGTGAACAGCAGATGTTTTGGCCGGTGGCCCGCTCGCGCGAGCAGCACGCTTGACCGAAGCAGCCGGATACCCTCAGAGAACGGCGATTGCGGCGCGCGCACCACCTCGTAGAAGCTGGTCTGCTCCAGCCCGGCACCGGGCAGCGCCTTGCGGGCGCCTCGCTTTGCCAGGCTGTCGAACGAGGGCAGAACAGACAGCACCGGCAGGCCGACATAGCGCTCCAGTTCATCGACGTTGTGTACGGACGTGTCCAGAGCCTCAGAGATGACGGCGAACACGATGGCAACACAGCAGCCGATCGCAAGGGCAATCAGCATCAACTGCATGCGACCCGGACCGACAGGCGTGACCGGCAGCGTTGCCAGGTCGACCAACTCGACCTCACCAGACTCAAGGCCAGAGACGACGCCGGCCTCCCGCAGCCGCTGCAACAGGCCCTCATATAGCGTGCGGTTGGCCTGGTAGTCGTGCAGCAGGATCTGGTAGTTGACCATGTCGTTGCGCTTCTGGAACGCGGCCTTCTGACTTGCTGCAAGGGCGGCGGACGTCAGTGACTGGTTCCGTTGAGCGGCCTCGTACGATACCTTTGCCTGCTCGAGGATGCGCTCTTCTTCATTCGCCGTCTGGCGTTCTGCCTCGGCAAGTTGTGCCTTCAAACGCTTTGTCTGCGGATAGTTGGGGCCGAACTGCTCGCTGACCGATGCATACTGCGTTGCAAGTTCCGCACGTGTTGCACGCAGGCTCTGGATCAGTGACGACGAAGAGGACGAGAGGCCGTTCGCCGAGATGGACGATGCGCCGCCATCGATCAAATCAGGGCGCTCGTCCTGCAGAATGCGGTACTTCGCTTCGGCGATGATCCGTTGCACGTTTGCGGTTCCGCTGGCGCGGGCCAGGTCTTCAAGCTGTGACGTGATCAGGTTGTGGTTGTCGTCAAAGCCGACCACGCCAAGCTTGCTCTGCAGATCGACCAGCTGCTTCTGATCCTGCAGCACCTGGTCCTTTAGATCATCCAGCTGCCGGGTGAGGAATTTCGCCGCGCGCTGCGTCGATCCATAACCTGTTTCGAAGATGTGCTCGATGTACAGATTGACAAGGGTATTTACGATCTCAGACGCAACCAGCGGCGACGTTGAGGTGCAGCGGATCGTCAGAATTTGTGTCTTGGGTGTCCGCTCGACCGCAATCGCCTTGCGTAAGTGGGCGATCACTTCAGCCTGCACATGCGGGTCCTGCATGGACGCGTTGGGCGAGGCGAGTTTGCCAGCAAACTCTTTGTTTGCGGCAAGGTGCAGCTGCTCTGCGACTTTTGTATACAGTGTCCTGCTCTGCAGGATGGTGATCTCGGAATCGATACGGTCGTCGGAATCTCCGCCGCCCATGATTTCACTTACCTGCACCTTGTATTTATTCGCTGAACCCGGACGCACCTGTAATGTTCCATCGGCGGTGTAGCGGGCCGGTCGAGAGGCAATCAGAAGGCCCGCCATGAGAGAAAGCACGATCACTGTCAGGCATACGAACCGGCGCCTCAGCAACACGTGCCAGAGACTTGTCAGTGTCACTTCGTCGCTGTTCAGACGATCAGCCGCCTGTAGCCGGTCGATCCGGCTTTGATTCTGCACCTGCCCTACGATTGTTTGCATACTTCGCGTCACCTGTGTCCTGCTGGCAATACTTCAGAGATTCGGGGTTCCCATCTACTTACCTTGCGGTGGCGATGGGTTATTCGAGCGAAATGCGACTTACCTGCTTGCTATCGGGTTATGTGCCGTGGATCGCACCGGGTGTAGGGGCGCCGCCGAAGTCTCTTTGGTCCGTGACGCACTAAGTTTCCGACCCAGCAGCAAGGTAGGTAACTCAACGGTCCGGTGAAAGATTTCCGAGATAAGAAATGTGACCGCCACATATGGCAGGAACATCGAAAGCGGCAGCACAACACCATGCGCCAACCGAATAAACGTGAACAGCACAGTCGCGTGTAACAGATAGATGCTGTAAGACCGTGTTCCCGCCCATTGAAGAACAGGGTTGTGCAGCACGTGGCGCAGGGATTTCCAAACCGTAGAGACCATGAGAAGAGCAACTGCTCCCAACGTGATCACCCAAGTAGTCCCATAGGAGCCCAGCGCCGCCAGCCAGCCGGTGTGAGGTAAAGGGATCTGGTCGCCGATTTGATACAGGGCAAAGCCTGCAAGAAAGAACCCGGCGAGTGCGGGTGCGCCGAATGTCTCGAGCCAGCCCTGTACCCTGCGGTAATTCAGGCTAAGCAATGATCCGACTAAGAACAAGAGGGCGCAGAAAAAGGTATTGACGATGAACTCATGACCGAGGCCGTCCCTCAGAATCGCAAGAGCGATGGTAGCGGGCACGCACGATGCGAGGAGGACCTTCGCCGGCACACGCTTTACAAGCATCACGATCAGCGGGAATACCAGGGACACCCTCATTTCTACCTTGAGCGACCAAATCGCCGTATTCAACCGCGTGTTATCAAATTGCCCGAGCATCACGAGATGTTGCATCAGCAGCCTGGGTGAGAACGGCAGACTCCAGGTCTGGTCTATCCAGTGATTACCCGTTGGGACAGTAGAGTAAAGCCGTGCCGCCAGCGCCGCCGCAATCAGAATGGCAGCCACATAGGGCAGATACACTCTGCATACGCGCTTGACGACATAGGCACCGTAGGTGGGCGGCCTCTTTCCGAGAAATGGAATGGTAAGCACAAAGCCGCTGAGCAAAAAGAAGAGGTCGACAGCGGCAGGTCCGCCTCCCAGCAGATGAGCGAATGCGACGAACACTGGATGCGGCATTTGGTTCGTCGCCTCCCGAAAATGCGCCATGACCACGGCGAAGGCAGCCAGGCCGCGAAGTGAGTCGAGCTCCAGAAACCGGTGGTTCTTCTGCTCAGCTTGTAACACCGTACTGGCCTCCTCGTATCTGCGTGATAGACATTTGTATTTCGAAGTTCTGCAGACGTACTCTTGTGTCGACTCTACTTACCGTGGCGACAAAGGATGAACCACGTCGCGCGTGTCTGAAGGGCGCCAGCTGTCGTTTGGCCGTACGTTGTGCTTGCGGGGGACGAGCTTGTCTGAGGTCACATAGCGCTCGAGTACGGCTTCGTATGCCTCGTTGATTGCGAGCGTCTGGAAACGCTCCTTATGCAGCGCCAGCGAAGCCGTCCGCATGGCCTGCAGCTGTTCCGGATGGGCTGAGAGCTCCAGGAAAATTGCATGTAATTCCTGCTCTGATTCAAAGAACTTCGCTTGGGAACCAGCTGTCCAGAGATTGAACCGGTTGCGATGCGCGATCACCGGGCTGCCGGCCGCGAGAGCTTCTACCAGTGAAGGATTGGTGCCGCCGACCTGATGCCCATGGACATAAAACGACGCGAACTGGCGAAGAGCATGCACTACATCCTTCTCGTAGATAGCGCCGGGAAACTTTACTTCGTCGCTTGCCGCATCGAGTACGTCGCGATGGTAGATATTTTCTTCAGGCTTTAGTTTCCCAAGGACAAGCAGAGGGTAGCCTCGGCGCTGCCTGGAGAATGCTGAAACAATCTGCAGAATCGAATTCTCCGGTTCGGGACGTGCGATGCAGAGGCCGTAGTCATATGGTCGGCAGCCTAACTTCTCGATCAGGCGCGCATCGGGGACGGCCATCACGTCTGCACCATACGGAATGACAGTCACTTTATCCGCATCGACGAGGGTTTCCAGGTGTTTGCCGATCTCCGGGTGATCGGCGACTAAGTGCGTTGATAGGTGAGCGCCGGCATATTCATTAAGTCTCAACCAGAGTCGCTCCGGCACGCTCCACTTTTCGCGCATCCATTCCAGCCCGTCCATGTTCATCAGGGATGGGCGGCCTGTCAGGGAATAGAGCAGGCTGAAAACTGCAGTGTTATAGCCGAGCGTCAGAACCAAGCCATCCCGCTTCGCGGCGTGCAGCGCCGACTTTAGATCAAAGAGGATTGTTCCTGAAGGACTCTCAGAGCCGTACATGAAGACACGCTGCACGCCGCGCCAGTAGTCTTCTCGAACTTCACTCTTGTTCGAGGCCTGGCAGTAGACGGTAACTTCGTGGCCGCGCTCGACCATGTACAGGGCCAGTGATTCCGCAAAGGTCTCAAAGCCGCCATGGTGGGCAGGGATGCCTCGTGTGCCAAGGATTCTTAGCTTCAAGCGCGTGCCTCTTTTCATTGACAAAGCCGCAGCCACCGAGGGCGAACGCAAGTCTGCGTCCGCCTGGAAGAGCGTTGCTCTTCCAGGTGCGTGTACGGCTGGGGGAGGGTTATCGTGCCAGTTTTGGCGCTCTCGTGGGCGATGTTCGCTTGCAGAGAAGGTTTTCTAAAGAAACCGTAGATCGGTACGATCCGGGCCGAAGCACGTTAACAGGATTGGGGTTGGGGAGAGATCAGCAAGAGTCCTGCCTGGGCAAGTCTCGAAAGTAAGCCGGCGTTAGTACGGTGCCGCAATCCGTTGTCCATGTGGTATCTGTTGCACTTCGTTACCTGAAGTAGTTGGCAAATACCAAGCAGCAAACCCGAATAGTCCTGGTAGACGTTTGGCTTGAGCGGAGAGCGTTGCTCGCATACTCTACGCGTGGTCACTTTGTACAGACCCATTGCATTGCGACTTAGATCAGAATTGATGCGGGACAACTGAGTCTGTTGAGGTCATCATCTACGAGAACACTTCAACACCGCAAGACACGCGAAGGCCAGGTGATATCAGCAGTGATATCAATGTCGCAAATTGGCAGGAATAGGTAGTTTCAGGAAGTAAGTTCGTAGTACCTTACGACTACGCAATTGCCTGCGTGCTGCAGTTATGTACTCTGCTGCGGATAACTTGCCGCTACTCTTGGCGGAAATCAATTTCTGCGCGTTCACGTTTACTCCGTGATTGAAGAACTCTCATGAATGAGACGCTCTCCGTTTCAGTGTCTTCCGCGTTGTCGGGCCCGGGTATTGTCGCCGACCGGGTAGCGGCTGGCGCGCAACAGTCTGCGAAGCGAACGTACTCGCGGAACGTCGTGTCGGTTGGTTTCAGCCTGTTTGTGTCGGCGGCAAGCGGCGTACTGCTGCCCTCGTATCTGACTCACCACTTATCAGCGCAGATTTACGGCGGATGGATCCTCATCCTGCAGATGTCGAGTTATGTCGGCATCCTCGACTTTGGCATGCAGATGGCAATTGCGAAATATGTGGCGCAGCACACCGCTGCGGACGATGAGCATGCAGTCAATCAGCATGCCAGCGCGAGCACGGCCATAGCGATCCTGAGCGGCGTGATCGGCCTGGTGGCCAGCGTGGTGCTTGCACTGCTGGTGCCGTCGTTCTTCAAGTCGATGCCGCCTGCGATCTCGCACGATGTTGCCAAGGGCGTTCTGCTGGTTGGTTCGTCGACGGCATTTATGCTTGCCTGTTCGCCGTTCATGGCGTTCTTTCGCGGACTGCAGCGATACGCGGTGCCGACGGCAAGCGTGGTTGCGAACAAGCTGGCGTATGTCGTTGTGATGATCGCGCTGGTCGCAACGCATCGCAGTCTGACCACGATGGGATGGAGCATGGCGGCGCTGAATGTGGTCACGGGCGTGGGCCAGGTGTGGGCGTGGCGTCGCATGCTGCCGCATATCCAGGTGCGACGCAGATTGGTGGAGTGGCCCATCGCACGGCAGATGCTGCAGTACTGCGCGGTGCTCGGCATCTGGACGACCGGGATGCTGTTCATCACCGGTCTGGACCTGACGATCGTCGGTCATTACGACTTTTCGGCCACCGCGTTCTATGCAATTGCCGCAACGCCGATCACGTTCCTCATCCTGCTGATGCAGGCCGCACTGAACCCGCTGATGCCCGCTGTGTCGGCGCTGAGCGTGACGCGCACGGCAGAGGCGATGGGTGCCATGCTGGCCAGGAGTACCCGCTACACGACGTTGCTGCTGGAGGTTGCGGGCCTGCCGCTGTTGCTGTTTGGGTTTTCGATTCTCACGGTGTGGGTCGGACCGGCATATGCACGGCACAGCCTGGGTCCCATGCGACTGCTGATCGTTGCGCAGATCGTCCGCAACCTGTGCGCGACCTACGCCACGATGGTGATCGGCACGGGCCGACAGCGCGACGCGACGCTGTCGACTCTTTGCGAGGCCGCGAGCAACCTGCTGTTCAGCATCCTGCTCGGCAAGCTGTATGGAGCGATCGGCGTCGCCGCGGGCACATTGATCGGTGCGGTGATCGGCGTGCTGGTGCATTTTGTGATCAGCATGCGCAAGACGCAGAACAGCTTCCGTATTTCACCGGGAAGGCTGTTTCGGGCAGGCGTGCTGCGGCCCGGTGTGGCCGCGTTGCCGACGCTGCTTTTGCTGCCGCTCTTTCGGGGGCCGATACCCGTGCCGAACACGCTGATCTTCATGCTGGCCTGGGTGGCGGCTACCGGTGCGCTGGCCTGCCGCTTCGGGCTAAACGCGGAGGAGCGTTCGGAGCTGATGGCTGTCGTTAGGGCCAGACTCAGGCTGCGGCACTGACTGCCTGGGAAGCACAGCGTCACGCAGGCAAAGCTCGGACCGGCCTGACGCGCTCCTCATATCTGAGTTGTAGGGTTGTTTGGTGGACCTGATCGGGATCGAACCGATGACCTCTTCCATGCCATGGAAGCGCGCTCCCAGCTGCGCCACAGGCCCACTAACGCTAGGATACCCGCTTTACTGCAGAAGGTAAACCGTTCCTCCGTAGACAGAGGAGCAGGGTATCCGGAGACGTTGAGCGTATTGTCCGTGTTTCAGGACGGTGAAGGCCGCAGCGCGGCGCTGCGGCCTTGTACGGCGAGACGACTGGCTTATCGCCAGTAGCCTTCGCGCCAGTAGTAGCCGCGTGGTCCTGAGACCCAGGCTCCGTCGACCCATACAGCACGCGGGCGCGGCGGTGCGATGTACTCGCCGGGAACCCAGACGTAGTGTGCGCCGTCCCAGCGGTGATAGCCGGCGCGCCAGAAATAGCCGGGGTGCGGCGGCGGTGGGCGGCGCTCAACCAGGGGACGCGGCGGTCCAACACGGACATACACCTGCGCATCCGCTGCGGCCGGTGCCGCAGCAACTGCCGTGCCAAGCAGGCCGGCGATGATAAAGGCTTGAATAAGTGTCTTTTTCATGGCTCCCTCGTTCCCGCGCCACCCATGCTGCAGGGGCGCGTTCGTCAGGATAGACACGGACTCCATGCGGGAGGTTGCGCTGCGTGATACCAGACTTTGCGCCCGATGCGCTCTTCGGGAACAAAGCGCTACAGGACCGGTGTCTATAGGTACAGAGTGAGCGAGAGCACTCTGCATCCGCCGGCGGGTGGGCACGTCAGCCGGGCGCACATTGCATTTCGATGCGCCCAGGCCGTAACGTAAGCGAGGACAGTGTGAACGGAGCCGCGGTAATGGATCCCCTTTCAGGCGCGATCGGCGGGAGTTTCGGCGAGGCGACGAGCTATGCCTCGGCGCGGCCTGAGCTGCGCACCGAAGAGATTGCCCTGGTCCACGCGCTGCAGGCGGGTTCTGAGGAGGCGTTTCGGCAGCTGATTGCACAGTACAGCGGTCCGCTCTATTCCTTGCTGCTGCGCTCGCTGGCCGATCCGGCTGACGCGGCGGATGTCACCCAGGATGTCTTCATCAAGGTGTTCCGGTCGATTGGCGGGTTTCATGGCGACAGCAGTCTGCGGACGTGGATCTACCGCATCGCCATGCATGAAGCCTCGAACAGCCGCCGCTGGTGGGTCCGTCATAAGAAAGCAGAGATTACGATCGACACCGACGTCTCGGATGACGATGAGGACCTGTGTTTCTCGTTGAGGGACACGCTGGCTGACCGTCGCGATTCGCCGTTTGAGAGTGCTCGCCAGTCGCAGCTGCGGGCGACGGTGGAGGCTGCGCTGCGCGAGGTGCCTGAGAGTTTTCGCACCGTCGTTATTCTGCGCGAGATCGAAGGCATGGCCTATGACGAGATTGCGGAGATTCTTGGTATCCACATGGGCACGGTGAAGAGCCGGTTGCTGCGCGGGCGCGCCGCTCTGCGGACGCTGCTGGTCGCACGGCTTCCCGAATTTGCACATTCCCCCGTTAAGAAGTCGGTACGCCCCGCATCGAGGCCTGTCGCTGCCGCGTCAAAGGAGGCGAGATGAATCTGAAGAAACTCTTCCACGATCGCGAGCCTGCCGAGGAATTGACCTTTGAGCGCAGCCTGACGGATGAGGCGTTGCGCGCTCTCGGGCCGGTCGAGGCACCCGCCGACTTGTCGCTGCGCATCCGGCTGGCGCTGTCGCACGAGCGTGTGCGTGCCGAGCGCCGCTTCAGTGGTCGTGTGCTGCACTGGTTTCAGGGTTTCAGGGACAAGACGCTTCAGCCGATTGCGTTGCAGCTGGGCGTTGCTGCGATCGCGCTGGTCGCGGTGTGTGCGGGAGTCGTCGTGCTGGGCGCGGTGACGCCGCAACAGGCGGTGCGGGCGAATGATATTCCGCTGGCGGGCTTCTCTGCGCCGCGCTATCTGTACTCTGTTGCCGGCGAGCAGAGGGTTGGCAGCATCGACGACCAGCCGCTGATTGTGCAGGCCATGGTCGATCGGCAGGGCCGTGTGTATGACTACCACGTGCTGTCAGGCACGCTCGACCGCGAGGCAGAAGCGGCGCTACGGCAGCGCTTGCTGACCGGTGTGTTCCAGCCGGCGAAGGTCTTCGACGAGCCGATCCGCGGAACCGTCGTGCTCACGTTTGCCGATGTCGTCGTGCGCGGCTAGGCAGACAGCCCGCCGGCGGGTTTGACCGCGCCTTTTCCGACGCCTAGACTCAGCGGTTGGTACCCCTTCCGCCGAGGTTCGTCGAACTCCTGTGTTCACCTTTTCCCGCCCGCTTCCTCTCGCCACGTTTCTGCTTGCCGTGCCGCTGTTCGCCACGCCGTTGGTGCGGGCGCAGCGCAGTTCGTCTTCGTCTTCCAGCAGCACACAGCAGGACCAGGGGCCGTCGTCTTCCGTCGTTCCCCGGCGTGGGGTCGAGGCCAGCGGATCGGCGGTATCGCTGGAGACCAGTGAGAGCATGTTTGACGTGGCCGCCGGTCTGAACGCCTGCGGATATGACAACGGCCTGGAGAGTTCGCTGCCCGTCCGTGGCGAGGTGCGTGCCGAAATGACCGCGGCTGTGGCGAAATCGCCTGCGGCCGGGCTGAGCCGTGGCGAGCTTTGCGGTTACGTTCAGACACATGCGCAGGGCGGTGCGCAGAACCTGGCCCAATACGTTTCGCTGGCGCTGTTCCTTGGGCCGCCGCCGGAGCTTGCGCTGTCGATCCCTGAGGGTGAACTGCCGCCGGATGCGATCCAGGTGGCCGGTGTGCTGCCGATGCTGCGCGATTTTGCCGAAAAGATCGACCTGCACGCTATTTACGTGCGGCACCGTGTCGAGATGGAGGCGGCGGTCACGCAGACGCACGACAGCCTGACGCGCATGCTGCTTGAAACCAATCTGTACCTGCATCAGCCTGTGTCGAGCTACGACGGCAGGCGGTTCCTCGTTCTGCTTGAGCCGATGCTGAGCCCGCAGGCGGTCAACGCGCGCATCTACGGCAATGATTACTTTGTCGTTACGTCGCCTGCGCCGATCGATCCGGCGAATCCGCCGCGAGTCTCACCCGGCAGCCGCATGACCGTGAGCGCCCACGCGGGCGGCCTGCAGATGGACCAGGTGCGCCACATCTACCTGCTGTACACGATCGATCCCATCATTTACGCGCGCGCTGGCGCCACCAACCGCCTGCTGCCGCTGCTGAAGACCGTGTCGGATGCGCCGATCGACTTCACCTATAAAAGCGACATTGTCGCGCTGACGACCGAGTGCCTGATCAAGGCAATCGAGGCGCGGACCATGGACGTGGGCATCCCCAAGCCGGGGAAGCCTACCGGCGTGAAGCAGCGTACCGAGATCGACGAATACAACCAGGCGATCATCGACTACGACCACAAGTCCGAGGCGATCCGGCGCAAGCAGGTAGTGCTCGACATGGAGTCGGGATGGGTGCTGACCGAGTCGTTCTATGACAAGCTGGCTCTCCAGGACCGTGAAGGCATCAGCCTGAAAGAGAGCATCGGCGAGATGGTCTATGGCATGGACGTTACGCATGAAGTGGACCATGCGAAGAAGATCCCGTTCTTCAAGGCAGACAGCACGAACCTTGTCGGCGGTGGCGGCGTCAACCGCGCGCGCGCGCCTCGCCGCACGCTGACCGCGATGGACCAGGCGGAGCTGCAGTTGCAGAAAGGCGAGCGGGCGTCGGCGGAGTCGCTGGCAGAAAAGGAATTGCAGACCGATCCGAAGTCAGGCGAAGCGCTGTATGTGCTGGCCCGCGTCAAGCTGATGGAGGGCGATCCGCAGGCCGCGTACGACCGGTTCACTCAGGTGATCGCGAACAGCAACGATCCCCGCACGGTGGCGTGGTCGCATGTGTATCTTGGCCGCCTGTACGACACGCAGCAACAGTCCAGCCGCGCAAAGGCAGTAGCGGAGTACCGCGCCGCGCTTGCTACGCCCGGTGTGCAGCCGGACGTGCGGGCTGCCGCGGAGGCGGGCATTAGGCAGCCGTTCGCTCCGCCAAAGCGCACGGTGAAAGACAGCGATCAGCAGCCGTCGGATGACGAAGAACTTGATCCGACGGGTAAGAAGCAGAAGGAAAGTTATCAGCCGAGCGAAGAGGTCACACCGCCTGCGCCGGCCAGATAGTTCGGGCAGATAGTTTCTGCTTGCCCTGTTTGGAATAGATCTATTTCTGTCGTCCTTCCGCTGCGCTGCGGGATGACAGACTCCTGCGTGGGCGAATGCTCATGAAGCCGAGAAGCTCACCCGGGGCTAAGGCCTCCTTCTCAGCGGGCTTTACGGCATAGCTGAAGCTGTGCCCTTCCGGCAGCCCCAATCGAGGTGAGCAGTAAGTTGCGGGATGGGTCGACGCGAGCGACTCGCGATGCTGGATGGGTTGAGGTGAGCAAGTCGTGCTGTGGGATGACAAGATAGAGAGAAGAAGCTTGAGTCAGGAAAGCAAAGATGAAGTTAGCGAACTTACTTACCGAAACCCGCAACCAGTCCTCCGAGAAGATCGACAGCCTTTCGACCGAGTTGATGCTGCACATCATCAACGACGAGGACTACACGATCTCAGACCGTGTGCGCGACCAGATCCCGAACATCGCCCGTGCGGTTGATGCGATCTATGCGCGTGTGGCCAAGGGCGGCCGGCTGTACTACATGGGCGCGGGCACCAGCGGGCGGTTGGGAGTGCTGGACGCGAGCGAGTGTCCGCCGACGTTTGGCGTTCCGCGTGACCTGGTGCAGGGCATCATCGCGGGCGGCGATCCGGCGCTGCGTGTCTCGAAAGAGGGCGCGGAAGACAGCCGCGAACAGGGCGGCATCGACCTGCTGGCCAACGGCTTCAACCAGTCGCCGGGATTGGATGTGCTGGTGGGTATTGCAGCCAGCGGACGCACTCCTTATGTGCTTGGCGCGATGGAAACGGCGAAGCAGCATGGCTGCCTGACCATCGGCCTGTCGTGCGTTCCCGGTTCGCCGGTTGAGACGGCCGCGGACATCGCGATCACGCCCGCGACGGGAGCGGAGGTTGTCACCGGCTCCACGCGCATGAAGGCGGGCACGGCGACGAAGATGGTGCTGAACATGCTTTCCACCGGCCTTATGGTGCGGTTGGGCTACGTGTACGGCAACCTGATGGTGAACGTGCAGCCGACGAATGAGAAGCTCGTCGACCGTGCCGAACGCATCATCGCGGACGCGACCGGAGTCGATGAGACTCGCGCGACGTCGCTGCTGCAGCAGGGCGGCAGCGTGGCGACGGCCATCGTGATGCAGAAGCGAACGCTCTCGCGCGCGGACGCGGAAAAGGCGCTCAGCGATGCGGGGGGCAACCTGCGTCGCGCGCTTATGCCGTAGGTCAGACCGCAGCACGCAGTAAACTGAAGAAATGTCCGCACAAGGCACCACGTCCGCTCCGGCCGAGTTCCCCGAACTGGTCGGCCCGGACATCACAGAGCACAGGCCGCAGCCGGAGGCGCATCTCGCCTTCCTGGGACTGTGCTGCGGCGTGGGTGTGTCGACCATTTACCTGTGCCAGCCGCTGCTGCCGCAGATGGGCGCGACCTTTGGCGCGGGTGCTGCGGCTGCGGGGCAGGTGGGCGTGGCGACCCAGGTGGGCTACGCGATCGGCATGCTGACGCTGGTGCCGATGGGCGATGCGAAAGAGCGGCGCGGCCTGATTCTGAAGATGTTTGCCGCGGTCTCGGTTGCGCTGTTGCTGCAGGCGTGTTCGCCGTCGCTGACGATGTTGCTGTTGCTGAGCGCGTGTTCGGGTGCGTGCGCTTCGGTGACGCACATGGTGCTGCCCATTGCGCCGGATCTCGCCGCGCCGCACGAGCGAGGTCGCGCTGTCGGCATCGTGATGACGGGTCTGCTGATGGGCGTGCTGCTGGCGCGAACGTTCGCGGGCTGGCTGTCGGAGTTGACGATGCACTTCACCACGCGCATTGCAAGCTGGCGCGTGGTGCTGCTGGTAGCTTCGCTGGCGTCGGCGGCGCTGCTGCCGGCCATCCGCCGCATGATGCCCGTGCTGCCGCCCCGGGAACAGCTCAGCTACAAGGAAACCATCCGATCCCTGTGGACGCTGTTTCGAGCGGAGCCGCTGTTGCGCGAAAGCTGCGTGCTGGGCGCCTTGTGCTTCGGCACGTTCTCTGCCTTCTGGAATACGCTCGCCTTTGTGCTGGAGCGGCATGGTATGGGGGCGGGTGTCACCGGCAGCTTTGGCCTGGTGGGCGCCGCGGGAACGCTGATGGCGGCGTACGCGGGCAAGCTATCTGACCGGCGAGGCCCGCGGTACGTTATCGGCCTGGCGCTGTGGCTGATGGCCGCTGCGTACGTCGGCATTTACTGCATCGAGCGCTATGCCGGGCACGCGCAGGCCGCGGGACACTTTCATGCGTGGACGTACCTGCTGACGCTGGGCGGCATGGTGGTGGTGATGGATGTCGGCATGCAGAGCCTGCAGCTTGGCAACCAGACACGCAACTTTGCCCTGCAGCCCGCAGCGCGCACGCGTATCAACACGCTCTACATGACAACGTATTTCATCGGTGGAGCGATCGCTTCGGCGTTGTCTACCGTTCTGTGGCAGCGGTTCGGGATCGCCGGTGTCTCCGTTCTTGAGATCGGGCTGGTGCTGCTGGCGGTGTGGCGGCACGCGACGGGCCTGCCCATGGCCCTGCCGACGCCAGGCAGCCGCGGTTCGGATGAACCCATGCTGCACGCCTGACTTGTGTCGCGCGACAGACATCCGCGCGGCGGTACGCGTCCTCTAACGTTGTGCTGCCAACAATCGGCAGGGGAGATCGACATGGCACGCTTGCTCAATGGACTGGGAACCGCGGCACTCATCGCTGCTCTGACGCTGCCTGCCGCTCTGCCGCTGACACTGCATGCGCAGCAGACAAGCGACAGCACGACAACAACTCCAAAGACGACCAAGAAGAAGCATCACAAGAGCGCTGCGGTGCCCTCGACCAGCGGTTCAAATTCGAGCACGCCCGACCCGATCAATCCGAGCGCAAGCCCCGAGCCGCCCACGCCCACAACGCAGGGTCCGCCGCCCGCACCAACGACGCCATCGACAAACACGCCCGTAGCTCCGCACTAAACGAACGTCTGAGTACTGACGTACCGCCATGACCCCGACCTGTGACCAAGGTCGGGGTTTTGTTTTTGTCTTCCAAGAAATTTCCGGACCTGTGAACCTGCGGTTACAGCCGTCCCGGGGCTTGCCTTGTGTTCGCCTGGAGCTAGTTAGACCTGTGTCCGGGACGGGCCTGCGCGCGCAGCAGTCTAATTTTCTTTCTAAAACTAAGGTGACTTGATCTACTCTCCGATAAGGTGCTGAGCACCAGCGATGCGTGAAGAAGGTTCCTTTCGTTTGTTCGCCTTTGAACAGACCTGCATTCTTCGCATTCTTTGTGGCAACTAAGTAGGACTGCGCCAGGACCGACCGTCTCGAGTGAGTCTCAACTCGCAGACTCTTTATCCTTGCGCAAGACCCCCTTATAATTGCGGCGCTGGCTGGCGAACGTCCTCCTCAAGGAGTTACTTATGCGCAATACTCCGATATCCAATCGACTTCTAAATTCGTTGTCTTCCGATGGCCGCCGGGCGATCGACCGGAAACTTCGAGCCGTTTCACTCCCGGTAGGTACCCCGATCTTCGAAGCCGGCATTGAACCTTCGTATGCTTACTTCTTAACCTCGGGTATCGCCTCGGTGATTACTGACATGGCACAGGGCAGCGTCGTCGATGTTGAGCTGTTGGGCCGCGAAGCGTTGCCGGGCAGTCTGCTGCTGTTAGGTGGTCTGCTGCAGTCCACCCGCTGCGTGATGCAGGTTGCGGGTACGGGTCTGCAGATCAGCTTCACTGAACTCAAGCATCAGTTCCAAACCAATCCGGAGTTGCATGCGCGCATTCTTCAGCACGTGCAGTACAAGGCTTTTACACTTAGCCAGCTCTCGGCATGCAATCAGCTGCATGCTGCAGAGGAGCGATTTACTCGCCTGCTGCTAATGGTGGCTGATCGAATTGGAGACACTGCTCTGCCGCTGACGCAGGAGTTTATGAGCGTGATGCTCGGTACGCGGCGCCCTACTGTTTCGGTCATTGCTGCCAACCTGCAGAAAGCCGGTCTGGTTGCATACCACCGTGGAACCCTGCACATACTCGATCGCAGTGGTATCGAACGGAGAGCATGTGAATGCTACTCCGCACTTCGCAACTTCCACAAAGAACTGTATGCCGATCCAGTAACAGTTTCGTATGCTAAGTATGTAGAGGACACCGCGAGGCCCTCCATTCCTGTTGTTTGACTTTGGTAACGTACCGCGGTGTCCCAGGTAACCTAAGCTGATGATGAAATAGTTACACTCCTCGTATCGCTTCCAGCCGCCAGGCACTTCTCGTGTATAAATCTGACCTCCGTTGCGACACTTCTAATATTTTTTTAAGTTCTGTCACGGATCAGACAAATTTCTCTAATCGCTTAGGCTACTTTCTATCCATCCCTTCCAGGTGTGTGCTACCGGGGAGATAGCTGGTTGTCGTACGTCGAACAAACTGGCGTCTCCCTGGCTAAGAACGACCACCCAGCAGAAGCATGTGTTGCGGCACCGGCGAGGGATCTGGGCGGAACGCTCAGGTAACTGGCATGTAAGGGGGCCACAGTTGGCGATCGACGGACCTATTATCATGCAGCAGGCAGACATCGCAGAGGGCCGGGACCTGCTTGTCTACTTGTCCGACGGCCGCACGCTGGTGGTTTCCCTTGAAGCCATCCTTCACGCTGCATCGCCCGATCCGGCGCCCGTTGTCGAAGAGAATCCTATGAACCTGCCCATCCAGGTACAGCGTGATGGTGCGTGGAAGATAGGTCCGGTCTCAAGGCAGGTGCAGACCTGGTTCAAAGACTTCTGTCGAGGCGTATACCGGAGAGCCGTCTATTGTCGACAGTGCGGTTACGAAATCGGGTATAACCCTGAGTGTCCAGAGTGCCTAAGGAAACTTAACTAACGTAACGTAGACACGGAAGAGTGCACATACTATTGTGATCGCACCCAAGATCTATGTTGTGGACGATGAGCCGATGATTGCGACCACCTTAGTCACCATTCTGAGAATGAACGGCTACTCAGCCAGGGCGTTCACAGATGGCGAGCAGGCGCTTGCCAGCGCGCTTGCCGACACTCCAGACCTGGTGATATCCGACATCGGCATGCCGGGTATGTCGGGCATTGAACTTGCGAGTTACATGCGTTCGTTATGTCCGACGTGCAAAGTCCTGTTACTTACCGGCTATGGAAATTATCTGCAGTCGCTGTATGACACTCGCTATCTCGACGAAGGCATTTACATCCTCCATAAACCTCTCCATCCAGCGGATCTGCTAAGGGAAATCAAGGCAAGAGGCCTGGTGGCGGGATAGGTATTTCATCAACAGTAATCAGCTGCGCGCGTGTTACGACGCGTTTTAAAGAGGGGAGGTCAAGCATGAGTCAATGGCTTGATTGGAAAACGGAGCGAATGCCCAGGCCCTTTGAGCGGATCCTTGTGTTCGTTCCGGGTTGCGGCGTGTACCAGGGCTGGAGCCGTGGTGAGACTGCAACCTCTGCAAAGGCGAAGGCGTGGAATGTTGCCGGTTTCATGAGGGGCGATGTCACGCACTGGATGCCGATGCCGGAGCCGCCAACAATGGATCCGGGAAAAGAGAACTGAGTTGGTGCGAAACTCGCGGCGCCGTCGCGAGCAATGCAGATCCCCATTCTTTTCCGAGATGAGCTCCATCGAACCCTTGCAGGCTGATGGTCATGGAGTAGGCTGGTGCTCAGACGGGGCCTAACGAACCTGTGCTTTGCGACGTCTCACCGTCGCACACGATTTGGTTTCACATCGCGGGCAGCCCCGTCCTGTTCCTGATCCTGCCGCACCCGACTGTCTGCGAGGTCTCATGCGCGTTCCGTTTGCCGCATCGCTCCGTTCCGTTCTCCTGGCGTTTGGCTGGTTGCTGCCGATGGCGTCGGTGACTCTGCCTGTTTCTGCGGCTCAGGCTCCGGTGCCGCTCAAGCTTGATGGCACATGGCAGGGCGCGGTGCGCCAGCAGGATGGCAAAGACAATCGATGGGTCGTGAAGATTGAGAAGACGGCGACCGGGTGGAAGGGCACGATGTGGTTCATCGACCAGAAATCGCCGCCGATCCCCATCGATAAGGTTGAGCTGAACGGCGCAACGCTCAGCCTGGACATTCAGCGCGCGGGCCTGACCTATGAGGGCAAGATGTCGCCTGATGGCGACTCGATCGCCGGGGTCCGCACGGCAGGCGACAGCAAGGCGCCGCTGGTGTTTGTGCGCGCGACGCCGGATACGGCGTGGGAAATCCCGCAGCCGCCACCGCCGCTGGCAAAGATGGATCCCAAGGCCGATCCGTCCTTTGAAGTGGCGACCATCAAGCCGCAGGCGCCTGACGAGAAGGGCTTCGCGTTCCTGCTGAACCGGGGCAGCTTCGTCGGCCGGGGTTTGACGCTGGAGAAGATGATGACGATCTCGATGAGCTTGAATGCAGCGCAGATCGCAGGTCTGCCCGACTGGGCCAGGCAGGAGAAGTACGACATCGAGGCGAAATCAGACACACCAGGCTCGCCGAGCCTGAAGCAGTTCTTCGGTGAGGTCTCGAAGCTGGCGACAGAGCGGTTCGGGCTGAAGTACCACATTGAGAAGCGCGTGATGACTGCCTACTCGCTGAACCTGGCGAAGGGCGGCATCAAGATGAAGCCGGCGCCTGAGGACCTGGGGGACATTCCCGGCTTTGGTTTGCCTCCCGGGCGGCTGAACATCATCAACGCAACCATGGCGGAGTTCTGCGGGATGCTGCAGTCCGATGTGCTGGACCATCCGGTGGTCGACCAGACCGGGCTGGGTGCGGCGCGCTTTGGAGGCCTCCTGAAGTACCAGATGGACGACGACCAGGCGATCAAGATGGGCCTGCAGAAGGCCCCGCCACCACCCGATACTGGCGATATCCCTCCATCGCTGATCACGGCGTTGTCAGAGCAGTTCGGGCTGAAGCTGGAATCGGGCAGGATTCCGGTGGATGTGATCGTGGTAGACAGCGTTTCGAAGCCGACGCCGAATTAGAGTTGGTGCAGTCGCGATAAGGCATCGTCCGCTTGAGCAACTCCGGTTGCTCTGCGTGCCTCTTTCTCGGGAAGCTTGTAAGCGAAGGATCGCATGCAGTCCAGCAGCCCCCATGTCGTCACACTGAACGTCAACGGTCAGAGTCATCGCGTGACGGTGGAGGCCGACACGCCACTGCTGTTCGTTCTTACGGATGAGCTTGGGCTGCGTGCGCCTCGTTTCGGCTGCGGCATGGCACAGTGCGGCGCGTGCACGGTGATCCAGGGCGGCGTGCTGGTGCGGTCGTGCGTAAAGCCTGTCAGCGAGGTCGGCAGCGGGGAGATCACCACGCTTGAGGGGCTGGGAACGCCCGCCGCGCCGCACCCGATCCAGCAGGCGTTTATCGATGAGGGCGCGGCACAGTGCGGGTTCTGTCTGAGCGGCGTCATCCTGACCGCCAAGGCCACGCTGGACAGCAATCCTGACGCATCAGAGCAGGAGATTCGCGACGCGCTGAACAGTGTTCTGTGCCGGTGTTTCACCCACACGCGCATGGTTCGGGCAGTACAGAAGTACGCGGAGGCGCGTCGCCATGCAGCCCTCACGTCGTGACTTCTTGCGCGGTGCGGGCGCGCTGGTCGTCTCATTCACGATGGCGCCGTTGCGGCTCTCGGCGAATTTGCCGATCGCAGCCGACGCGGCGCAGGAGGGCTTCAACACGCGGCCTTCGCACATTGACGGGCAGCGGCTTGAGTCGTGGCTTGCGATCGGCGGCGACGGCCTGGTAACGGCATACACCGGCAAATGCGACTTCGGCCAGGGCATGTACACGGCGCAGACGCAGTTGATCGCAGAGGAGCTGTGCGTCGCGCTGAACCGGGTCAAGCTGGTGGAGTGCGACACCGCGGTGACGCCGGACCAGGGCAGCACCTCCGGCAGCCAGTCCACGCCGACGAACTTCAACGTGGAGAACCTGGCGCTGGCAGCAGCGACTGCGCGTGAGGCACTGCTTGGCCTCGCGGCGAAGCGGCTTGCCGTGCCGGTCAATTCGCTGACCGCGGCGGATGGCGTGATCACGGCCAAGTCTGGAGCGAGCGTTCGGTATGAGCAGCTGGTCGCTGACCACCAGCTTGAAATGCCGCTGAGCCCGACCGCGCGTCGCAAGCCGCAGGAGCAGTGGACGATTCTTGGGCGGCCGGTGCCTTCGCTGGACCGGCCGGCGCTGATGACGGGCGAGTTTGAGTTCCTGCATAGCCTGAAGGTGCCGGGCATGCTGCACGGCAGGGTGGTGCGTCCGCCAGCGATGGGGTGTCGGCTGCTGCATGTCGACCAGGCCTCGGTGCAGTCGATCCCCGGCGTGCAGGTGGTGGTTGTGCGGGACTTTGTCGGTGTGGTTGCGCCGACGCAGTGGGCCGCGATTCGGGCTGCGCGAACGCTTGCTGTGCAGTGGTCGCCGGGCACGCAGCTGCCGCCACAGGCCACATTCTTTGAGTTTCTGCGGCGCGCGGCGGGCAAGGACACGCTGAGTGTCGATTCGGGCGATGTGGACGCGCAACTGACGCGTGGTGCCCACGTGCTTCGTGCGCGGTACATGTACCCGTACCAGATGCATGGGTCGGTGGGGTCTTCCTGTGCCATCGCGGACGTTCATGCGAAGGGCGCGACGGTGTGGTCAGCGACGCAATCCGCGTATCCCACGCGCAGCTGCGTCGCCAAGCTGCTGGATCTGCCGCTCGAGAGCGTACGTGTGGTGTACACGCGCGGCTCCGGCTGTTACGGGTTGAATGGTGCGGATGCGGTGTCGTTTGACGCGGCCCTGCTGTCGCGCGCAGCGGGCAAGCCGGTTCGGGTGCAGTTCTCGCGGCAGGACGAGATGGCGTGGGAGAACTTTGGGTCTCCGGTACTGGTTGAGCACCGTGCCGCGCTGGCCGGGGATGGCAGCATTGCGGCCTGGGACCGGGAGAACTGGGTAGCCGAGCGGGGCGGTCGTCCGGGCTATGACCGGCCCGGCAACGTAATCACGGGGCTGCTTGTGGGCTACGAGCCTGAGGTCGCCAAGCCGCAGCAGGCCAAGCCGCCGCGCGGCAGGCTCGGCAACAACAGCAATGCGGTGCCAGCCTATGTGGCGGGATGTGTGGATGGCAACTGCGGGGGAAACGGAACGGTCCGGAGCGAGCGCGTTCTGACCCACACCGTGGCTTCACCGTTGTTGACAGGGTCGCTGCGGTCACCCATCCGCATCCAGAACACCTTTGCCAATGAATGCTTCATGGACGAACTGGCCGCGCATGCCGGTGCCGATCCCGTTGCGTTCCGGCTGCGCCACTTGAAGGATCCTCGTCTGATCGGCGTTGTTCGGGCCGCCGCCGAACGCGCGGGATGGAGCGCACGGCCTTCGCCGCAGACTGGGGCGCGCGCAGGATCGGTCTCGGGAAGGGGTATCGCCTGCGTGGCCTATGAGGGCGATAACGGCTATGCGGCGGTGGTCGCGGAGGTCACGGTGGACATGCACACCGGCGAAGTTCGCCCGACGCGGTTCGTGGTGGGCATCGACTGCGGGCCTGTTTCGAATCCTGACGGCTTGCGCAACCAGACCGAAGGCGGCCTGCTGCAGGGCATGAGCCGGGCGCTGATTGAGGAGGTGACGTGGGCGGGTGATCGTGTCACCTCCACCGACTGGGAAACGTACCGCAGCCTGTATGTCGGTTACCCAATCCCGGCGATCGAGGTTGTGACCGTGACACCGACTGGTGTGCCCGCGTCTGGCGCAGGGGAGACCGCGATCACGTGCACGCCCGCCGCGCTCGGCAATGCCATCTTCGACGCAACGGGTGCGCGCCTGCGGCAGCTGCCCTTCACGCCCGAGCGCGTGCTCCATGCGCTGGTTGAGAGCCGTCGCGATTCCAAGTCGCGCGAAAGGAGTACCCGGACATGACCTTGACCCTTCGCGCGGTGGTTGTGTCCATCACCCTTGCGGCGGCTTCGGTCCTTTGCGCTGCCGCGTTCCGGCCTGCGACAGAGACGGCGACACCGCCAGTACATCGCGATGATGCTCAGGCCGTCGCGGCCTTTGAGGCGATCGTTCCGACGCTGCACAATCCGCGCTGTATGAACTGCCACATGAGTGGAGACTTTCCGCGACAGGGCAACGACAGCCACCCGCACATCATGGCTGTTCGTCGCGGACCGGAAGGTCATGGTGCCGGCGCGGTGCAGTGCAGCACATGCCACGGAGACCACAACCTAGCGGGAGTCCACATGCCGCCCGGCGCTCCGGACTGGGCCTTGCCGTCGCCCGCGATGCCCATGATCTGGGAAGGTCTGAGCGATCGCCAGCTTTGCCTGCTGCTCAAAGATCCTGCGCAAAACGGGCACCGCACGGTGGCGCAGATCGTGGAACACATGCACACGCCGCTGGTGCTTTGGGGCTGGCATCCCGGTGACGGACGCTCGCCGATTCCGCAGTCACAAACCGCGTTTCTGCAGGACGTGCAGCGCTGGGCGGATGCTGGCGCCGCATGCCCTGCAGCGGTGCGCGCGACACGATGAGGGCCGTCCAGAGATCACTCTTCCCCTCAGGGGAACGGCATGATCTTTGCTGGACTCCCGCGAAACTCCTGTGAACCGCATGAGTTCCGGCAGCACGCCGCGTCTGTTCCTCGCGTAATGGTGTGCGGAACTGATGGTTGCTGGTTCGGTGCTGACTGGAAAGTTCTAGTGGCCTCACGTGAACAGGAACCGGCAGCCTTTCAGCCGCATGCTGGTCGATAGCGGCGGCCCTGCGTGCCTCGCACAACAAAGCCATGCCCGGTGAAGGAGCATGGCTTTGTCTTGCATGAGCGTTATCTGCGGTGTTCTACGGGCGGGGCGGCGTGTGTTGCCACGTTGTGCTTCCGGTTGCCGCTTCCCGGTCAGTGCGGATCCAGTGGACTTCGTTAAATGTATTCATTCGGCCAGTCAGGCCAGAACGCGAACGCTCTTGCTTACCTAACCGTCAGCAAAGTGAGCGGGAACCGGTACGTCACGCCACCTATCGGCAGCTCAAGAACGAAATCTTTACCGTGCTTCTCTGCTTCGAAGTAGACGAAGCCACGAACCGATTGCCCTGGTTGAACCGTATTCTCTCGCAATGAAGAGGTCTGCATCGAGACTTCCATAGCGTTTAATGCTGCGCGGCGACGTGCAATGTTCTCACGTGCCTGAGCTTGAGCGGCATAGTTCGGTACAGAAGTTGTAGATGTACTCGTCCCGCTGTACGTACCATTCGCGTACGAACCGTCATTTCCACTTGCTTGTACTGTGCCGTTCGTTGAAGTTTGGGTTGTCACCTGCCGAGTCGCCATACCCGCGCCGAATGCGTTCAGCGCGTTCGCCCACCCTGCGCGGTGTTTCTCTGAGGCGACAATCTTCTCAGGTGGAATCTCAGGAAGAGCTTTAGTCTTAGGCGTGACAGCTTGAAGCTTGAAGCTCTTGGGAAGCACGTCCACCTGTCCCGTGCCCCCGTTCGAAAAGCTGACATCTAGGCGCATGTATTTGCCGTTGCTAGCGGGTGAAACAATCACGACGGCCTGGGCCGTAGTGAGCGTCTTGTAATTCTTACCGTTCAGGAACTCATGAGTGCATTGAAGATTCGCAGAATCGCAAACCAGCGTTGAGCTTGTATCCTGAGCGACCATGCGGGCTTGCGCGGAACAGAGCCCGACGAAGCATAGAAATAGCGGAACAGTTGAAAAGCGACTCATGGTGGCCTCGGTGGCAAGAATGCTAGCACCCAAGGGTAGGCGCTTGAGCATCAATGCGCGGGAGACGCAGGCCCTTTCCCAAATCGACAATGTAGCCGGGTTTAGAAGATGATTTTTGCGGCGAACTCGATACTGCGCGGGTCGGCCGAGTTGGTCGGCTGGCCGAATCCCTGCCCGCTGACGGCTGTGTTCGATTTTGGTGCGTAGGGATTGCAGGTTGCCGTGACCGTGGGATAGGTGCTGCATGACCCCCATGATCCGGATGGGAACAGGTCGTTGCGCGTGTTGATCAGGTTGAATGCCTGTGCAAACCCCTGCAGCCTGAACCGCTCGCCGAGTGCGAAGGTGCGCGAGAGGCGCGTGTTGATCGTGAAGCTGGGGAAGCCCTGGCCGGAGTTGCGGCTGATCATGCTGCCCGGCAGAGCGGCCGCACAGGCCGCGCTGCCCAGCACCAGGCAGGGCCGCTCGCTCGTCGTCTGGATGTCTGTGACTCCATTGGTGATGTTGAACGGGAAGCCGGAGTAGTAGGTCAGCGTGCCGCCAAGCTCCCACCCGTGGGTCACCCTGCCGAGCAGAGTGTTCGCCGCTCCAGGCGACGTGTGCAGCGTTCCGTCGACCACGACGCGGTGCGTCTGGTTGTCATCGGAGATGCTGCGGTCTTCGCCGATGTTGTAGTTGTTGACCGGACCGGAGAAGAACGCATAGCTGACATCGTCGATCGCCTTCGACCAGGTATACGAGAGCCGGAAGCTGCCGTACCGCACTGGCCGCAGGTTATAAGACACGGTGAGCGCGTCGAAGTAAGAGTCGGCGCCTGGATAGTACTGCTTGTTGTTGCCGATGGTCGGGTTAGGCCGGCATAGATTGATAGGGTCGACCGCTGAACTGCAGGTCGGCGTGTTGAGGTTCACGTCAATCAGGATGTCTTCGCCGCGGATGTGCTGGTAAGCGACCGACAGGTTGCTGGTGGGGCTGATCTGCTGATCGATCTCGAGGCTGTTCTGGAACGCATGGGCGTTCTTCATGTGAGGGTCCATCGTGCTGATACTGAGCCGGTCAAAGCTCGGGATGTTCAGCGCGGTGTAGCCGGTGAAAACGCCCGGGAACACCGGCGCGCCGGCCTGCCCGTATGAGAAGGTCAGCGTCCCCAGTGTGTTGCCGTTGATAGCGGTACCGTTCCCGTCAGACTCGAGCGCGTTGGAGAGCGCGCGCAGCGGAACGCGATCGTAATAGACGCCAAAGCTGCCGCGGATCACGGTGCCGCCCTTGTCAGTTGGCGAGTATGCGAAGCCGAAGCGCGGCGAGACGTTCTTCGTATTCAGCGAGATGTTCTTGAGCCACTGCAGGTCGTAGCGAACGCCGGCGTTGATGGTGAGCTTCGGGCTGACCTTCCAATCGTCCTGCGCGAACATACCAACGTTGGGGTTGGTCTGCGGCACAACGAAATTACCGAATGTCTGCGTGTAGGTGGTGTATTTGCCTGCCTGAAAGTTGGCCAGCGACGAGAAGGCATAGCTGCCCCGGTTTGACATCGGAAAGGTGATGGCGAGGTCGTTGAAGAGGAAGTCGCCGCCGACACGGAGGCTGTGCGGGCCGGCCTGGTGGGAGACGTTATCGACGATCTCATAGAGGCGGTCGTACCGTCCTGTGGGTGAGCCGGAGGCCGTGCCGAAGGTGGCCGTGTTCGTGATGCTGACCGCCGGGCCGACCTGGTCGACCACGGGCGCCAGCAGGTTGGAATTGGTGAACTGGCCCCGGGTCTCGTTCACCGTTTTGGAGTTGAGGGTGTAGATATCGCTGATGGCGATGGTCTGATCGAGGTCGTCGAGGTTCGCTCCGCCGCTGGTGTACGTGAGGCCACCCGCATTGCGCGAGTTGATGCTGGAGACGTGATAGAGGCTGTACCGCGCGGTCAGCTGGTCCTTCTCGATCACCTTGTGGTCGACCTTGAAGAAGAAGTTGTCGTAGCGGACCGGGTTGGGATAGACGGTGATGCCGGACGGGCTGATGTTAAGTAGTTGACCGGGGTAATTGCCGGCAGCAAGAACGGTATTGATCGACGCCGCGGCAGTCGGGGTGATGGTCAGGAAGTTGCTCTGGTTGAGCTGGCGGTACTCGAAGTTCCCAAAGTAAAAAGTGCGGTCCTTCACGAGAGGGCCACCCAACGAGAGGCCGGACTGACTCTGCGTGTAGGGCAGGGTGCGGCCGCTGTACGCATTGCTTGCGTTGAGATTTTTGTCGCGCAGGTAGGAGTACATGTCGCCGTGCAGCTTGTTGCCGCCGGACCTGGAGACGTAGTTGAAGTACCCGGCCAGCGCGCGTCCATATTCGGCCTGACCGCCATTTGTGACCACCTGCATTTCCTGCACCACGTCGAGGCCAAAGTCGGTTTGGACGAGGCCGGCGGCATCGTCGTTTGCGGAGAGACCGTCGACGATAAACGAGTTGGAGAAGTTATGCTGCGATCCAACCGAAAGCCCCTGACCCGGAACGGCTGAGGTCTCCGCGAACAGCTGGTTGGCCGCGGTGTTGGTGGGAGAAACGCCGGGAACGAGCAGCGCGAGATCGAGGAAGTTGCGGCCATTGAACGGGAGATCGGCGACCTCGCTCTGCGAAATCGTTCCGGCGACCTGGCTGCGATCGGCCTCCAGCACGGGTGTGACCGCGTCCACCGTCACCGCCTCGGTCGACCCTGGGTTCAGCGTGATGGGCAGGTCGAAAGCTGCTCCGACGGTGAGTCTCAGCGATCGCTTTGCGTCAGAGAATCCGGCGTCGCGGACGGTGACCACGTACTCGCCGACCGACAGGTAGGGAAAGCGAAAACGCCCGGCATTGTCCGTTGGAATCGTCGTGGTCAGCCCGGTCGCAACAGCCTGGGCCGAGACGCTTGCCTTTCTGATGACTGCGCCGCTTGGGTCGGTAACGCGCCCGGTGAGAGAGGCCTTGTTGATCGTCTCCTGTGCAGAAGCGGCCACTGGTGCAGCCACGATGACACACGTCGCGGCGGACAGCAGTGACAACGCGGCAAGTGCCGTCGGTCGGGTGGATCGGATCATGTTTGCTCCAGCGTTCGATAGCCGGTTCGGCTACAGTCTTCGTGATGAACTCAAGCGAAGAAACCGCAGGCTGGTGGGCCGCGCTTGCCATGGGCAGCACTGGCGCGATGCACTCGTTGCGACGTTCGTGCAGCGACGAAGAGCGTTTCTGAGCGATCGATAGATTGAACGTTGCCGACCGGGGCAAGTGAAGAATGCAAGCTGTCCGACGAGGTTTGGCCTGACGGCAGACAGGGGCACGCCTCGAAGATCTGCGCGGGGGCAAGCGCTGCGCGCGTTCCATCTGCGCTATGCACCTGCGGCGGCACGCGAACCGAGCACCTGTGCTTGCCGTGGGTGCGGCAGCACGCCGGCAAGGGAGCTTCCCCGTCACCTGATGCGGCATGGGCCATCTGCGCGAAGGGAAGCAGATAGCTGAGCAGCAGGAGGAACGCGATGCGTCGCACTCGTCGGGCTATGGGGTTCGAATGAAAGCGGGTCATCGCCCGTCATCCCTCGTAGAGCTGTTCTTGTTGTCGCGGAAGCGTGCTCAGCCCGTGGCTACAGCGCCTTTACCGGAGTGGCGTTGCGCACACATCTGGAGCGAGAACTAAAGCGAGACGAGGGTTGGTGGGCCGCGCTTGCTGCGAGAGCGATCCGCCGAGATCCGTCGCTTTGATTCCGCCTGGGGACGCACAGAGGGGTGGCTCGTCACTTCCGCGTAGATCACGGAGGAAGCGGCAACTCCATCGGACGGCCGATGAGAAGCAGCTAGCGTCGCCGGTGCGTAGGGGCATTTGTCGAGCGGAGCATGCGCCCTGGGAGTAGTGGCGCTCTCATGCCTGTCCGTTGCTGCTTCCATGCAGCGGTGCTTGCCGCTGCGTCTGCAGCATGCGGGCAGGTTCGACTCACTCTTCGCCGTCGCGGCGAGGAGTTGAGGGACGAACGGCAGGCCGAACACTGCCAGCAACAGGATGGACACGAGCTTACGCAATGCAGTCATTGAAACACCGCACCCGGCTGCGGGCAAGTTCAGAGTGCTTGTGGCTGGGCCGGCGATGCAGCGTGGGAGACTCGCTCCGTCACAACGTCACCGAGGAGGATCGTACCGCGCCTTATCTCAATCTGAGGCTGAGATGATGATGGTGAACCAGGCAGGACTCGAACCTGCGACCCTCTGCTTAGAAGGCAGATGCTCTATCCGGCTGAGCTACTGGTTCCCCTGGGTGTTAGCTTACCGCTCCTGCCGGGCTGCGGTGCAAGCGAAAAGCGTCTACAGGCCGGCCAGTTCGCGGGAGCGCATCAGCGTGCTTACTTCGCGGAGTGCGGCGTCCCAGCGCTCGGCGGCTTCGATCTCGTCGACGCCGGCGGCCTTCACGTAGACGGTCATGGCGTAGCCTTCGGCCACGGCGCCGTCCAGGTCGGCGACGGCTGGGCGCAGAACGCATTCCAGCTTGGCAAGCGAGTGCGGCATGTCGGCGGCCATCCGGTCGATGCGGTAGAGCATGCCTTCCATGCGAGGGCGCGAGATGAACGTTGCGCGGTCTCGCCACAGCAGATCGATATAGCTGATGAAGCCGGCCTGCGCGACCTCAGGGTCGAGCATCAGGTCCTGGCGCAGGCTTTCAAGCTCGTATGCGTCCATCGGCCATGCGTCGCACTTTGCGGTGAAGACGGGCGAGCGCGTGCCGTTCAGGGCGCGCAGAGAGGCGAGTAGAGCCGGGTACTCATCGGCCTCGGGAATGGTGTCGAGAGCGTCGGGGTTGTCGCGCAGATCGACCCAGTGTTGTGCGCCGTCAGGCGAGCTCCACGGCACAACCAGGACGGGATCGTCGGCACCGCATTCTGCGCTCCACTCGCTCAGCATAGGGGTACCTGCTCGCGGGCGGTCATGGCTGCTCGGTCCTTCACGAACTGCAGCAGCGTCCGCTCGGCCCAGTAGCCGTCGTAGCCGTCGGCCGCGTCCTCAAGGAACGCGCAGTGGCCACCGTGTGCGGGTTCAATCACGGTCACGTGTGGGTTCGCCAGCAGCTTTGCGCGGGTTGGTGCGGTCAGGCGAACGAACGGGTCGTCCCACGCGTGCAGTATGAGCGTAGGCACGGCGATCGCATCGACCACACGGGCGCTGCCGGAGCGCGCGTAGTAGTCGTCCGCGCCGGTAAAGCCGCAGTAGGGTGTCATGGCGTATTCGTCGAAGTCGCGGATGGAATGGACGCGCGCCGCCCGCGAGGGCTCGAATACGGCAGGATAGAGCTGGACCTTGCGTCTGTAGCGAGCCAGCAGATTGCGCAGAAATCGGCGTTCGTAGATGCGGTTGGTCCAGCCGTGCAGAGCGTCTGCGCTCTCTCCTAAATCCATAGGAGGCGAGACCGCAGCGACGCCAATGAGCTCGCGCGGTGCGTTGCCGGCAAGCTCGCCTGCGGCTTTCAACACGAGGTTGCCGCCCATGCTGTAACCGGCCAGCACGATACGCGTGCATCCGCGCGCGATCAGCCAGTCCAGCACGGCCTTCACATCGCCCGACATGCCCGAGTGGTAGAGCGTGGGCGACAGCGCGTCAGTGCCGCCGCAGTTGCGCATGTTCATGCGCACCACACTGCATCCCGCGGCGAACAGCTTGTTCGCGTTGCCGATGACGTACTGCGAATGGGACGAACCCTCAAGTCCATGCACCAGCACAACGGTCGCGGCATCCTGCACGTCAGCCTGCCAATGGCAATGGCACAGCACCTTGCTCGGCAGCAGGCGGTCCAGCGCGACGGCGCTTGGCATTACCTGCATCTCGAAGGGCAGGGGAACGGGCACAAGCTCAGTGGTTGCGGCGGGCAGATGGTCCACACGCGGTAGAAAGTTGCCGACAATCGTCTGCAGGTGGCCGTTGCTCAGCCAGCGTCGCGGCTTGAATTGGGTAGAAGCAGCCAAGACTTCTATTCGACCACACTCTGCTGCCCTAGCTTGTCGCGGCGATCACCGCGGCCCGTAACAGCACGACGATAAGCCATGTAGTGAACACAAGGATGACGCCGCTGCGGATCTTGACCCGAGCGACGATCGCGCCACCGATCGCCATCAGGATGAAGATCCAGATCGAGATGACGTCCAGCGAACTGAGCACCGACTTGAGAAACGCCGCGCTGCCTGGGCCCATGTAGAAGCCGGGATTGGTGCCGACGGGATCGTTGATGTTGAACGTCTCAGGGTCACCAAGGAACAGCATCGTTGTCGAGAGCACGGAGCGGAAGACAGAGGGCAGCCACGCAAACATCATCACGGTGAACATGCCTGCGTAGGTCGCTGTGCCGCCCAGGATGAAGTTGAAGCCCATCCACAAGAGCAACGCACCAAGCGCGGTCAGCAGCAGAACGAAGATGGGCCAGCCGAAGAACGAGACGCGCATGACCGTCGCGGTGATCCTCAGGGTCTGCGCGCGCTGTTCTGGCGACGCCTGCTGCAAACGTTCGTTCTGCGAGGGGTTGTTGCGGATCGCGCTTTCAGCCAGCGCCTGTGGGCCGATGTGGGTCAGGGCGGTCAGGGTAAACAGATAGCTGAAGATCGTCAGGATGACATATGGCAGCCACCAGGAGTGGTTGCGGCGAATGTCGGCGAAGGTCTTCGAAGGCGCAACGAAGGTATCGAGCACACGATCCACGTGTGTCAGCGGCGGCTGCTCATCAAAGGCATCGCGCGGTCCGAACGCGGGCGAAGGGTAGGCTTCCGGCATGGCGCGCTGGCTCCTGGGTGAATGGCTGGTGGCAGCCATTCTAGAGCCGCGCGGGCGAAATTCTCAGAAGATTCGGTCGCCGGGCTTACCGGTGGATGGAGAGAAAGGCCGCCAGCACGGCGATCAGCCCAACGACGATCAATACAAGCAGGGCACCGATGAAGTACGCGGCGCGACGTTCGCCCTCGGGTCCCGGCTGCGTAATGCCGAAGGTGTTGATGAACGAGCGCGCAATCAGCAGAAGAAATCCCATCGCAGTTCAGTGTGACACGGGCAGATGCAGCGCGTGCGCTAAACAGGCTGCTTCGCGGCGGCATCCGGCTTGGCCAGGTCGCACGCGCGCCACATGTACCAGCTCGCGACCGAGCACCAGGGATGCCACTTGGCTGCCCGCTTCTCCATCTCGGCAGGCTTGGGCAGATCGGCGGGCGTCACCTTGTCGGTGGGCTTCAGCTTGCCAAAGGTCAGGGCAAAGCCTTTGCGCACGCCGTAGTCGCTGACGGGCAGCACGTCAGGTCGACCCAGGCGGAAGATCAGCATCATCTCCACGGTCCATCGGCCAATGCCGCGCACCTGCGTCAGGTGCTCGATGATTGCCTCGTCGCTCATGCGGCGGATGCGGGCGAGCGTCGGTACGGTACCGTCGAGTGTCTTCGCAGCAAGGTCGCGCAGTGCCAGCGTCTTGTTCGCGGAAAGCCCGGCGGAGCGCAACTGTGTCGTGGGGCAGTCGAGCAGATGTTGCGGCGAGGGATGCACGCCGATGCCGCACACGTCCGCAAAGCCCTCGATCATGCGCGCATGGATTGCGGCCGCGGCCTTGCCATGCAGCTGCTGGTAGATGATCGATTCCGCCAGCGACTCGAACGGTGACAACGAGCCGGAGATGCGCAGGCGCAGCGGCCCCGCCTTTGCAATCAGGCGGCCCAGCTTCGGGTCGGCTGCCGAGAGCTCTGCAACGGCCTGGTCCGCGTCATAGGAAGGCTTGCGGCTTGCAGTGGGGCGCGGCATGCCCCAGTCTGCCACAGCCGGACCGTTGCGTTGAATTTACGAGCGTCACTCAGCCCAGGTGAACGGATCTTTGCGCATGACCGTTCGCGTGCAACGGATCGGCGACAGCCTTGCAATTCCCCTTTCCGAGCAGGAGCTACAGGACCTCTTTATCTGCCTGAACGGTAAACGCCCGTTTGTGCGGTAATAGAACTAAGCTCCTTCGGTCTCACCTGTAATCGGCCAAAAGTAATTCGGACTGATTCGGACGCAATTTACAACGGGGATGTCCACGGGCGAAGGTACATCTTGTGGTCTTCCGATCCGCACCGGAGTGATGCACGAGACGTTTGGGCATGGCTTTCTGGGCGGGTTCGATTATCGAAGTTGGAGTTTCGACAGCGGCTGCAGTTGGCGCGTGAACGGCATTCCCGCCCGCCGCGCGCTGCTATAGTGTGTTTGTCTAGTGTCAGTTGAGAGCTTTGTCGCCCCTGGGCGAAGGAGCTATGGGAGAGCGCAAGAGGCTCCCCGGATCGTGAAATTGCAGGTGTATTACCACTTACTGGAGGCGGCTCTCCCGCCAGTCCTCCGGGACGGACAAGAGGAAGCAGGACGCACTTATGGCGCAGGTATTTGACCGCAGTTCGAACGCTCTGGCTCGCGCCGCTCTGGTGCTGACGGGTCTGATCGTGGTCGCACTGGGCGTGGCGTTGAACCAGTTGCAGCGCTCCCCGTGGGTTACCCGGCAGGGCCAGCGCGCGGACCAGCCCGTGCCGTTCTCGCACCGCCACCACGTTCAGGGTCTCGGCGTGCAGTGCCAGTACTGCCACACGTCGGTCGAGAAGTCGGCGTATGCCGGCATTCCGCCGACAAAGACCTGCATGAACTGTCACTCGCAGATCTGGACGAACGCGGCCATGCTGGAGCCGGTCCGTCACTCCTGGGCAACGGGCGAATCGATCCAGTGGATCCGCATTCACGATCTGCCGGACTATGTGTACTTCAATCACGAGATTCACGTGAACAAGGGCATCGGCTGTGCCAGTTGTCACGGCCGCGTCGACGAGATGCCCATCATGTACATGGAGAACTCGCTGCAGATGGAGTGGTGCCTCAACTGCCATCGCAACCCGGTGAAGAACCTCCGTCCGACCACGGAAATCTACAACATGGCATGGGCCGGACCCTCGTCTCTGAAGCCGGTCTGGTGCGCGGAAACAGGCAAGTTCGCTCCCACGGCAGAGGGCGTTACCTGCACAACGAAGGATCCCGGCAGCGCCAATCCGCAGCTTGCCATGCTGCAGGGCACGCCGGTCAGTACGCAGACCAACACGCCCGCGGTCTCTGATGGTCCAGTGATGGGCAGCATGGGTGGGGCGTCCGATGGCAAATCAGCACGCAGCAGCGGAACGCAGCTGCAGCCGAACGCGCTGAGCGGCGGCGGCAAGACTGAGTCGGATGTGCCGCCGGTACCGATCCTCGCGGCCAGCTACCACAAGTTCACTTCGCAGGATGCGCTGGGCACGTACCTCGCCGACAAGTACCGCATTCGCACGCCCAACGAACTGCAGAGCTGCGAGGTGTGCCACCGATGAGCACCTCTCACAAGAACATGAACGGAAACGGAATGTCTGACACGAGCACCGGCGCGACCGTGGTCACGTCTATCAAGCCTGCAAAGCTGACGCTGGCAGAGGTCCGCGCACGGCTGGACGGCAAGCGTGGAAAGCGTTTCTGGCAGAGCCTGGATGACCTGTCCGACGCGCCGGGTTTTGAAGAAATGCTGCGGGAGGAATTTCCCCGCCAGGCGTCGGAACTGACCGACGGCGTCAGCCGCCGCGGCTTCATGAAGGTGATGGGTGCGTCGCTCGCGCTTGCCGGCATGACTGGTTGCACCAAGCAGCCCGATGAGCCGATCTTCCCGTACATCAAGCAGCCCGAGGACCTGGTTCTCGGCCGTCCCAACTACTTTGCAACGGCATTCCCGTTCCCGACCGGCGCTGTCCCCGTGCTGGTCAAAAGCCAGGCGTTCCGGCCTGTCAAGGTCGACGGCAACCCCGAGCACCCTGTCTCGAAGGGCCGTTCTGACCTGTTCACGCAGGCCACCCTGCTCGATCTGTACGATCCCGACCGCTCGCAGCACGTGATCCACATTGCCGCGGAGCAGGCGCTTACCAGCGACTTTGGTGCGTTCAGCGATGCATTCCGCGGAGCGGTGCAGTATGGCGGCGGACAGGGTCTCGTGATCCTCTCGGAGACAATCACGTCTCCCTCGCTGGCGGCGCAGTGGAAGCAGATCCAGACCAAGTATCCGCAGGCCAAGCTGGTGCAGTGGGAGCCGGTCAATCGCGACTCCGCACGCATCGCATCACGCGCGGCACTCGGCGGCGACTACGACGCGCAGTACAAGCTTGAGAATGCCGATGTCATCCTGTCGCTTGACGCGGACTTCCTGTCGTCAAACGCGTTCCCGGGTTTCCTGCCCATGTCGGCCTCTTACGCGGAGCGGCATCGTTACGAAGCCGGCAATGTGATGAACCGGCTGTACGTGGTCGAGAGTATGCCGACCGTCACGGGCGCCAAGGCAGAGCATCGCCTGGGTCTGAAGCCGAGCGAAATTGAAAAGTTTGCGACGGCCTTGGTGTCAGGTTCGGGCTACACCGGCTCGGATACCACGCAGAAGTTCTTCGCAGCGGTGCTGGCTGATCTGAAGAAGGCCGGCCCGAAGGCCGTTGTCGTCGCTGGTGAACAGAGTTCGCCGGCTGTGCAGGCCGCGGCACATGCGCTCAATGCGCAGCTTGGCGCGGTCGGTTCCACGGTCGTCTACACCGAAACAGTCGCGGCGATTCCGTCGATCCAGAACGACGACTTCAAGGCGCTTGTCGCCGCCATGAATGCGGGCCAGGTGAAGGCGCTCGTCATTCTGGGTGTCAATCCGATCTACAGCGCGCCGGGCGATCTTCGCTTTGGCGAAGGTATGGGCAAGGTGCCGTTTACAGCGCACTTCGGACCGTACTATGACGAGACCGGCCAGCGTGCGCAGTGGCACATCAACGCCGCTCATTATCTTGAGGGCTGGTCCGACGCCCGTGCCTACGATGGCACGATCTCCATCGTGCAGCCGATGATCGATCCGCTGTACGGCGGCAAGACCGCGCACGATGTGCTGCAGACCATCCTCGACAACCCGCAGATGACCTCGTACGAGGTCGTGCAGGCCAACTTCAAGACGTACGCGAAGAGCAGCGATGCCGCGGCGTGGCAGAAGGCATTGCACGACGGCTGGGTCGAAGGTACTGAGTTCCAGCCGAAGGCGGGCGTGTCCGGCAAGGCCGGTGCGCTGCCTGCGGCAACGTCACCCAGCGCGGGTTCAGGCACCTACGAGATCGCGTTCAAGTCGGACCCATCGCTTTACGACGGCCGCTTCTCCAACAACGGCTGGCTGCAGGAACTGCCCAAGCAGATCACGCACCTGAGCTGGGACAACGCCGCACTCGTCAGCATGGAGACCATGACCGCGCTGAACGTGGAAGAGCGCGACCTGATCGAGATTGAGAGCAACGGGCAGAAGGTAACTTTCCCCGTGCTGATGCAGCCCGGTCTGCCTGACGGCGTGATCATGGTCCATCTCGGATCTGGCCGCTGGTTCGGCCGCGTCGGCCAGTACGTCGGTTGCGATGCGAACAAGCTGCGCAGCATTAATGCACCCTGGTTTCAGGCGGGCGTGAAAGCTGCAAAGACGGTCGGCACGTATGACGTGTCGGTCACGAGCGTTCACTCCATGGAAACCCGCGGCAAGATGGCCCAGAGCGACCTGGAAAAGCAGGAGCTGACCGGAGCACACTCCCTGCCGGGCCACGAAGCGATGGAGCGCGGCATCATCCGCACGGCGACCCAGCGCGAGGCACAGGAAAACCCGGGCTTCGCGCATGGCGAGGGCCCATCCACCGAAGGCACGCGTGTTCATAAAGAGGGCTTCAACCCGCTGTATGAGACGCCCAAGAAGGACGACAGCTTCTTCCCGGATGAATGGCATTACGACCGGACAGACAAGGCGAACGGACAGATACAGAACGCCTGGGCCATGTCCATCGATCTGAACAGCTGCATTGGCTGCAATGCCTGCGTCGTCAGCTGCTACGCCGAGAACAACATCCCGGTGGTCGGTCGCGAGCAGGTAAAGATCGGCCGCAACATGCAGTGGCTGCGCATCGACACCTACTTTGAAGGCGATCTGCACGCCCCCAAGGCGCACTTTCAGCCGATGATGTGCCAGCACTGCGAGAACGCGGGATGCGAGCAGGTCTGCCCGGTGGGCGCAACCGTGCACACGCCGGAAGGCCTGAACACCATGGTGTACAACCGCTGCGTGGGCACGCGCTACTGCTCGAACAACTGCCCGTACAAGGTGCGCCGGTTCAACTTCCTGCTGTATTCGGACTATGACACCGAGAGCCTCAAGTTCATGCGCAATCCCGATGTCACGGTGCGTTCGCGCGGTGTCATGGAAAAGTGCACGTACTGCGTGCAGCGTATCGAGTACGCGAAGATCGATGCGGACAAGGAAGGCCGTGCCGTGCGCGATGGCGAAATCGTCACCGCCTGCCAGCAGGCCTGCCCGACCGACGCCATCGTCTTCGGCAACCAGAACGACAAGGGCAGCCGGATTGCCCGGCTGAAGGCCCAGGAGCGCAGCTACCAGGTGCTCTCCGATCTCAACTACCGTCCGCGGACCAGCTATGTCGCGGGTGTATCCAATCCGAACCCTGAGCTGGAGACGGCGTAATGGCGACTAAACCTCAAATCGATCCATACCGTCACCCGGTAAACGATCCCATGATCGACCCCATCACGGGAGAGTTCGCGGTCATTGCGCCGGGCCACAACTTCACCAGCGTCACGCGCAAGATCGCGGGCGTGGTGCTGACCTCGCACACACCGCTCGGCTGGTTCATGGGCCTGGTGGTCGCGGGCGGCATTGCCTGTATGGCGCTTGTGGCGATCACGTGGCTGGTTCTGCGCGGCGTCGGTATATGGGGTGTCACCATCCCCGGCGCGTGGGGCTTCGCCATCGTCAACTTCGTCTGGTGGATCGGTATCGGCCACGCCGGTACGCTGATTTCCGCGATTCTGCTGCTGTTCAAGCAGGGCTGGCGCAACTCGATTAACCGCTTCGCCGAGGCGATGACGATCTTCGCCGTGGTCTGCGCGGGCCTGTTCCCTGTACTGCACATCGGTCGGCCGTGGCTGGGGTACTGGCTGCTGCCGCTGCCGAATACCATGAACGTGTGGCCGCAGTTCCGGTCGCCGCTTTGCTGGGACGTGTTTGCGGTTTCGACGTACGCGACCATCTCGGTGGTGTTCTGGTATATCGGCATGGTGCCCGATTTCGGCACCCTGCGCGACAAGGCACAGCTGCCGTTCGCGAAGTGGTTCTATGGCCTGCTCTCGCTGGGCTGGCGCGGATCGACCCGCCACTGGATGCGGTATGAGACGGCATCGCTGCTGCTCGCCGGCCTGTCCACGCCGCTTGTGCTTTCAGTGCACACGGTCATCAGCTTCGACTTCGCGGTGGCTGCTCTGCCGGGCTGGCATACCACCATCTTCCCGCCGTACTTCGTTGCGGGTGCTATCTATTCGGGATTCGCCATGGTGCTGACGCTGGCCATTCCGATCCGGAAGTTCTACCACATGGAAGACCTGGTGACGCTTCGTCACCTGGACAATATGGGCAAGGTCATGCTGGGTACCGGCTTGATCGTCGCCTATGGCTACGGCCTGGAAGTCTTCATGGCTTGGTTTTCCGCCAGCCACTGGGAATGGTTCATGATGTGGAACCGCATGTTCGGACCCATGGGCTGGGGCTACTGGCTGCTGATCGCGTTCAACATCGTAATGCCGCTGGGTACGCTGTGGTGGCGCAGGCTGCGCACGAACGTGGCGTACCTGTTCACGATCTCGATCATTATCAACATCGGCATGTGGTTTGAGCGCTTCGTGATCGTTGTCACATCGCTCTACCGCGACTATCTGCCATCCTCGTGGGGCACGTATCGCGCCACCAAGTGGGATTACATGCTGTACATCGGCACCATGGGCATCTTTACCAGCCTGTTCCTGCTGTTCGTTCGGTTTGCCCCGATGATCCCGATGAACGAAATCAAGATGATGCTGCCGCAGACCAAGCTCGCGGGCGGTATGGACGCGGAAGAAACCGTTGAGGAGACTGCCTGATGCCGGTCGAAGAGGGAGTCTACGGCCTCCTGGCCGAGTTCAACACGCCTGGCGATATGGTGAAGGCGACAGTCGCCGCACGCCAGGCCGGCTACCGTCGCATGGAGTGCTACACCCCCTATCCGGTGGAGGAAGCTGCGACTGCACTCGATGTGCATCGTAACCGCGTTCCGCTGCTGACGCTGATGGGCGGCGTCATGGGTCTGACCACCGCGTTCCTCATGCAGACGTGGATGTCGGCTATCTCGTACCCGATCAACGTCGCTGGACGACCGCTGTTTTCGTGGCCTGCGTTCATCATCCCGGCGTACGAGTGGACGATTCTGTTTGCCGGTCTGTCGTCAGCGTTTTCGATGCTTGCGCTCAACGGCCTGCCACAGCCGTACCATCCGTTGTTCAACGCGCCGAACTTCCGCGTGGGTGCAACGGACGACAAATTCTTCCTTTGCCTGGAGGCGACGGACCCGCAGTTCAGCCTGACCGATTCGCGTGCCCTTCTTGAGGGACATCGCGCGGTCAGCGTGGTGGAGGTAGACCTGTAATGCAGCCCACGGGAAACATGGAACGGCGAACAGCCTTCCGGCGGCTAGCGGCTGCTTCGATTGCATGTGTCAGCGTGTTGGGTCTCGCTGGTTGCCGGCAAGACATGCACAACCAGCCGAAGTTCTATCCGCAGCGCGGCACCAGCTTCTACGCGGACGGCCGCTCCGTGCGTCCGCAGGTGCAGGGCACGATCATGCGCGGACAGGAAGATGAGGGATCGTACTTCCGCACGGGCATGCTGAATGGTGCCGAAGGTGACGGCCTACCCGTGCCGCTGACGGCCGAGCTGGTCGAGCGCGGACAGGAGAAGTACAACGTCTACTGCACGGCATGCCACTCGCGCGTTGGCAACGGCAAGGGCATGATCGTAATGCGTGGATATTTTCCCGCGGGCAATCTGCACACCGAACGCCTGCGCCAGGCACCGCTTGGCCACTTCTTCAGCGTGATCACGAACGGCTACGGCGCGATGCCCGACTACCAGGGCCAGATCGAGGTTGCTGACCGCTGGGCGATCGCGGCGTACATCCGTGCGTTGCAGCTGAGCCAGCACGCGACGGTCGCCGACGCCGGCGGAGCACACGTCGAGCAGATGACGGACGTCGAACAGCGCGAAGGCTTCGCTCCCGCATTCATCAAGGACTGGGACCTGCCCGCGACCGCCGGCCAGATCCAGCACACGGCACCTGCGTCCGCACCGCTGCCGGCTCCCATGCCCGCTGCTGCTGCCGCGGTTTCAACTGATGTTTCGAAGTCGTCCTCGGCCCCGACGGTAAACCCTAAGGAGGCTCCGCTGGCGACTGCCCTGCCCGCGGGGTCGAAGCCGACGGCTGCCTCTACTGCTGTGGCCAAGGTGGAGGCGACTGCAACCGCGCCCTCCGCCGCCGCTCCACACGCCTCGGCGGGTGACGTGGCCAACGGGCAAAAACTTTACATGGCGAACTGCAGTGTCTGCCATCAGCAAACGCGCGCGGGTATGCCGCCGATGATTCCGTCGCTGGTGGGCATTGTTGCCCGGGTGGGCGCGGCGCATATTCATACGCAGGTAGCCAACGGAGCGCAGTCCGGACCCGTAAAGATGCCGGCCTTCCCGCAGCTATCCAACGAGAACGTGAACGACATCGTCGCGTTTCTTGCAGCCAGTAAGTAGTTCTCACCACGAGTCTCTGAAGGAATAAAGAAGGCCCGCAACGCATGGCACACGGACACGAACATTTCGCACCTGAGGGCTTCGGCGATCCCGGCGCTGCGGCGCACGCGCTTCACGCTGACCACGGGCCACGGGTGCTGCCCACAGACCTGAACGCACCGCCGGTCGTGGTGATCTGGAAGACGCGCGCGCTGATCGCGTCCGGTGTCGGCCTGGTACTGTCGATCCTGATCGCCCTTATTGGTGGCCCGCTCGGCTTTGACCATGTGCTGCGGGCCTACCTGATGGGCTTCATGCTCTGCTTCGGCCTGTGCGGCGGCGGCCTGTGCTTCCTGATGCTGCAGTATGTCACCGGCGGCAAGTGGGGCCTGATCATGCGGCGTCCCATGGAAGCCATGACGCGCACCTTGCCGCTGATCGTGGTCCTGTTTGTTCCGCTGCTGCTGCTGGGCAAGCACCTGTGGCTGTGGGCCGCGTACCCGACGAAGGACGCGATCGCGAACGGACTGGCGGACCACAAGCTGACCGAATCGCAGGCACACGCTCTCAGCTGGAAGCACATCATGCTCAGCCCAGCCAGCGTTGCGCTTCAATTCGTGGCGATCTTCGGCTTCATGTTCCTGTGGAGCTATTTCCTGAACCGCTGGTCGCTCGAGCGTGATGCCGACCCCGCCGCCGGCACACAGGGCTCGTTCGAGTTCTGGCGCATCCGTGCCGAGAACCTGTCGGGCATCGGCATACTGATCTACGTGATTCTGCTGACGGTGGTCGCGATCGACCTGGTCATGTCGCTCGACATCACCTGGTACTCGACCATGTACGGCCTGATCTACCTGGTCGGCCAGGGCTACGCGGTGCTTGCGCTGGGCGTCCACACAATCATCCGGCTGTCGCGTTTCCAGCCGCTTGCCACCGCGCTGCGCAAGACGGAGCAGTACGACCTGGGCAAGTTCATGCTCGGCTTCGTGATGCTCAACATCTACCTGAGCTTCGCGCAGTTCCTCATCATCTGGTCGGCCAACTCGCCGGAAGAGATCCCCTGGTATCTCAACCGCATCGGAGGCGGCTGGTGGGTGATCACGTCGCTCAACTTCATCTTCCACTGGGTGATCCCGTTCGTTCTGCTGCTGAGCCGGTCGTTCAAGTATGACAACCGAAAGATGCTGGCACTCACCACGTGGATGATCTTCGCGCGCTGCTTTGACCTGTTCTGGCTGATTGAGCCGAACTTCCCGGATGCAGCCAAGAACCTGCACTTCAGCGTCGGCATCCTCGCCTACATCACCATGCCGATCTTCATCGGCGGTGTGTGGCTCTGGTTCTACCTGACGAATCTGCAGTCTCGCCCGCTTATTGTTCTCAACGATCCGCACACGGCGGAAGTCCTGGAGCCGGAACATGCCCACTGAGTCTAACGACCGCGATCACGTGCTCAGCCAGAAGAACGCCTCAACCCACGCTGACGAGCATGGCTTTGACAAGCCCTTGCCGCATCCGTCAGCCAAGTTCGACGCAGAGCACCCTGGCTACGAAGTCAGCGACGTCAACACCAAGGGTGTCGTAGTTTTCCTTGGTGGCCTGCTTGGCTTCCTTGTCGTCTTCTTTGTGCTTTGCTACGCCATGGGTAAGGCGATCAACTTTGGCCTGTTAAAGCAGGACCAGGACCAGGCGTCGCACAATCCGCTTTCGGGTGTCAGCCCGCGCGGCATTGAGAAGCGCGGCGAGAACCTGGCCAACAATCCGGAGCAGGCGCAGAGGGACGCAGCTGAGATCGTGCAGAACTTCCCGACGCCGCGCGTGCCAACGGACGACGACAACCAGGAAACGTCTGACATGCACGCCCGCGAAGACCTGCTGCTGGAGCATTACACCGCGGCTGATCCGTCCGAGGGGCCAGCGGGTACGGTCCACATTCCGATCGAGCGCGCGATGCAGTTGATTGTGCAGCGCGGTCTGCCGCAGGCAGCAAGCCAGGCGAGCGCGGTGGAGACCAAGTTGACCGGCGACAAGCAGTACGTTGCGACCGCTCCTCTGACCACCGGCTTTGCGCGCACCGCATATGAGCTCGACCAGATGGAAAGCCGCGAACAGAAGATGAGTGCGGGCGAAAACCCGGCAACAGAGGCGAAGAAGTAAGTCAGTCGAATCAGTCCAATAGGCAGTTCAACAATCAGTAAAGAGAGACAGGCATCAATGCAGCAGGGCACAACAATCCGGATGAAACAGCACGGCGGCAGACTGGGTCTGCTTGGGCTGCTGTTCGGCTTGCTGCTCGCGCTGCACCCGCAGCTCTCCGCGCAGGTTTCAAGCTACGGCGACAAAGAGACCGGGGAAAATGTCGGCAACGAACTGCCGGCGGTTTTGAAGGGTGCATCGATCGATCAGCACCTGAACACCACGCTGCCCGATGTGCCGTTCGTGGATGAAACCGGCAAGCCGGTTCGTACGGGCGACTACTTCGGACCGAACCACGGCGGCAAGCCCGCGGTGCTGGCGCTCGTGTACTTCCAGTGCCCGATGCTCTGCTCGGAAGAGCTGGACGGTCTGACGCAGGCGCTGGCGATGGTGCATCTTGACCCGGCGAAGGACTTCAACATCCTGGTGATCAGCATCGATCCGCACGACACGCCGGCCGATGCTGCCAAGAAGAAGGCAGTCTACACTCGCCGCTACGCGCGTCCCGGCACCGAGGGTGGATGGCATTTCCTCACCGGCCAGCAGGCTTCGATCGATGCGGTCACAAAGGCGGTAGGCTTTGGGTATGTGCGCATTCCTTCGCCTGACGGCAAGACGACGCAGTTCGCCCATGCGAGCTCCATCCAGCTGTTGACGCCCGACGCAAAGATTTCGCAGTACTACCTTGGCGTGGAGTATTCACCGAAGGACCTGCTGCTCGGCCTGATCGAGTCGTCGGACCACAAGATCGGCACGCCGGTCGCCAACATTCTCACCTACTGCTACCACTACGATCCGCACCGCAACAAGCACAGCCTGATCATCGCGCGGGTGGTGCAGTTCGGCGGCATGATCACGGTGGCCGGCCTGGGTGGATTCATGTTTCTGATGTTTCGGCGCGACTTGAAACTTGGCCGCGACCACGCTTTAACCCGCAGGGACCCGAGGCCGTAGGCCACGCGTACCCCGCCCGAATATTGCCGCATTGAGGCAGCACCGAACGAGAGAACGGATAGGAAGAGATAAAGGCAGACGATGGGAATCAGTCCAGTACTGTGGCAGTTTCTAACCAAGTGGCTCACCTCCTCGCCGTTATGGCCGCAGGAGGCCTCCACCATCGCGCCATGGGCAGATGCGTTGTACATCTTTCTCTGGCTGATGACGGTGTTCGGCGTCATCCTGGTGGGTTCGCTGGTCTGCTTTTTTGCAGTCCGGTACCGCAAGGAGCGTCACCCGGTTGCGGTGCAAATCGAAGGTTCAACGCTGCTTGAGGCTACGTGGACGATCATTCCGCTTGGCATCTTCCTCTTCGTGTTCGTATGGGGCGCGTGGCTGTACTTCCGCATCTACAATCCGCCTGCAGACGCTATGCAGGTGTACATCGTGGGCAAGCAATGGATGTGGAAGGCAGAGCATCCTGGCGGCCAGCATGAAATCAATGCGCTTCACGTGCCGACCGGACGTCCAGTGCAGCTGACCATGATTTCGCAGGACGTGTTTCACTCGTACTCGATTCCGGCGTTCCGGGTGAAGCGTGAAGTCATTCCCGGCCGCTATAGCACCGTGTGGTTCAACGCGACCAGGGCAGGCACGTACCACCTGTTCTGCACCCAGTACTGCGGCACACTGCACTCCGGCATGGTGGGCGAGATCGTTGCCATGGATCCGTCGGATTATGACCGCTGGACGAGAGAGTCGACCAGCGGCATGAGCCTGGCGCAGAACGGCGAGCGCCTGTTTGCCTCGATGGGTTGCAACAGCTGCCATTCTGGAAACGCGGCAGCTGTCGGGCCGAGCCTGGCCGGTGTGTACGGGTCTAAAATCAGGATGGATGATGGTTCAGAGCAGGTAGCCACGGACGGCTGGCTGCGCGACACTATCCTCAATCCTTCGCAGCACGTTCCGCTCGGCTACAAGCCGATCATGCCGACCTACCAGGGCCAGATCAGCGAAGAAGGTCTGATCGACCTGGTGGAATACGTCAAGGGCTTGAAAACCAACTACCGTGTGCAGCAGACGCTGGACACCTCCAAAGCTGACGACGCGGCGCCAACCACGCCCGTCGAGAAGGTGACGCCATGAGTACCATCGTGTCCTTGCCCGACCAGAGCACGGCGACCCTGCCGAAGCGCACCTACATTAACAACGAGCACGGCCTGCTGTCGTGGCTGCTCACCGCCGATCACAAGCGGATCGCGATGCTGTACCTCATCAGCATCACGTTCTTCTTTTTCATCGGTGGCTTCTTTGCCGGCATGGTGCGGCTGAACCTGTTGACGCCGCGCGGCGACCTGATGGCGGCCGACACCTACAACAAGATGTTCACGATGCACGGCATCGTGATGATCTTCCTGTTCCTGGTGCCTTCCGTTCCGGCGACACTCGGCAACTTCCTGATCCCGATCATGATCGGCGCGAAGGACCTTGCGTTTCCAAAGATCAACCTGCTGAGCTGGTACCTGTACCTGGCGGGCGGCACCTTCGTGCTTACCACGCTGGTGCTTGGCGGCGTAGACACGGGCTGGACGTTCACAACGCCACTGTCGACCCACTACCTGAATACGCACGTCGTGACGACGGCGACCGCCGTCTTCATCGCAGGGTTCTCGTCGATCTTTACGGGTTTGAACTTTATCGTAACTATCCACCGCATGCGCGCTCCGGGCATGACGTGGTTCCGGCTGCCGCTGTTTGTGTGGTCCAACTATGCGGCCTCGGTCCTGATGGTGCTTGGCACACCGGTGCTCGCGATTGCAATCGTGCTGGTGGCGCTTGAGCGCACGCTCGGCCTCGGGGTCTTTGATCCGGCCAAGGGCGGCGATCCGCTGCTGTTCCAGCATCTGTTCTGGTTCTATTCGCATCCGGCCGTGTACATCATGATTCTGCCGGGCTTCGGTGTCATCTCCGAGGTGATCTCGACCTTCAGCCGCAAGCGTGTGTTCGGTTATACAGCGGTTGCGTTCTCGTCGGTGGCGATCGCGCTGTTCGGGTTCTTCGTCTGGGCCCACCACATGTTCATCATGGGTGTCTCAAACTACTCGGCGCTGGTGTTCTCGCTGCTGACTATGCTTGTCGCAGTGCCTTCTGCGATCAAGATCTTCAATTGGTCTTTCACCATGCAGAAGGGGTCGATCACGTTCGAGACGCCGATGCTGTACGCGTTCGGCTTCATCGGTCTGTTCACCATTGGCGGCCTGACCGGCGTCTTTCTTGGATCGCTCGGCATGGACATCATGCTGACTGAAACCTACTTCGTCGTGGCCCACTTCCACTTCGTCATGGTGGGCGGCATGCTGATGGCGTTCCTTGCGGGTATCCACTTCTGGTGGCCCAAGATGACCGGCCGCATGTATCCCGAGGGTGTCTCGAAGTTTGCCGCGGTGGTTACATTCATCGGCTTCATCCTGACGTTCTTCCCGCAATTTGTGGTCGGCTACCTCGGTATGCCCCGCCGGTACCATGCGTATCCGCCGGAGTTCCAGGTGCTGAACGTGCTGTCGACCGCGGGCGCAACCGTGCTCGGCGTCGGTTACATGCTGCCGTTGTTCTACCTGGCGTGGTCGCTGAAGTATGGTGCCATCGCGGGCAACAATCCGTGGCAGGCGACCGGTCTCGAATGGCAGATCCAGTCGCCGCCGTTGACTGAGAACTTCCTTGTCACGCCGATCGTCGATCACGAGGCATACGACTACGAGTGGCTTGCCCACAAGCAGGAGCAGGAACTGCAGCACGTCGGTTAAGCCCGCATGCCGCAGGCACGTTGCAGTACAACTGGAGTGGCTCGCGCTACGGGCCACTCCAGCAATAATGAAGTGGCTACACACGAATCAAGCTGTACGAGAGGGTCTCTGACATGTCGGTAGCATCGACCATTACGCATCCGCCGGAGCCGGAAATCCACGCGTCGCTTGACGTGCACGATCACCCGTTCTACCAGAAGCACCACTTCGAGACGGCGGAGCAGCAGCGCGAAGCCGCGTCGTTTGGCATGTGGCTGTTCCTGCTGACAGAAATCATGTTTTTCGGCGGCTTGTTCTTCGCCTACCTGCTGTACCGCAACTGGTATTACGAGGCCTTCGTTTCCGCTTCGAACTCCATCAACATGTGGCTGGGACTGATCAACACGATTGTCCTGATTGGTTCCTCGTTTACGATGGCGATGGGTGTCTGGTCCGCCGAGGTCCGCAACAAGAAGCTGCTGCAGCTGTTTCTCTCACTGACCATTCTGCTCGGATTCGTCTTCCTTGGGATCAAGAGCGTCGAGTACACGCAGAAGTTTGAAGAGCACCACGTACCGGGCGCGTCGTTCGACATTCACGACTTCGTGCATCCGCAGCCAGGGACCGACGAGAAGGCGCTCTCCGTCGACATGGCGAACCACACGCAGATCTTCTTTTCGCTGTACTTCGCCATGACGGGCGTGCACGCGCTGCACATGATTATCGGCATCGCCATCCTCTTCGTGCTGCTGTATAAGGCCCGAGCCGGGCTGTACACGACCGGTTATGTGCAGCCGATTGAGAACTTCGGTTTGTACTGGCACTTCGTCGATATTGTGTGGATATTCCTGTTTCCGCTGCTCTACCTGATCAACCGGCACTGATCGAGCATTACCTTTTTCTTAAGATCAAGCCGAAGAATTTACCGCAACTGAACGTATAGGGATCCAGCATGAATGACGATCAAGCCAAATCGCACAATCTTCAGCCGGTCGGGAGCCAGGGTGAAAACCTGGACACACACGATCCTGAAAACGTGATGAATCCGGAACACGTCGCTCACCACATCGTCAGCCCGATGACCTACCTGATGATCTTCGGCATCCTGATGGTGGGCACAGCGCTGACCGCCGGCATGGCGTATGTACCGCTCGGCATGTTCAACGCGCCCGTCGCGATCGCCATTGCCTGCACCAAGGCGGTTTTCGTGGTGCTGTTCTTCATGCACATCAAGTACAGCTCGCGGCTCGTCAAGCTGACCGTCTCGGCCGGGTTCTTCACGTTCTTTGTGCTGTGCATGATGACGATGCTGGACTACTTCACGCGCGCGTGGGGTCTCTGGTAGACCTCATCCCTACTTCTCACTAACCAAGGGACGCGGCGACTGCCGCGTCCCTCTGTTTGTGGTCGCCAGGTTCTCGGTGGAGAGGGGCTCTCCCGGGTGTCTCGTCAGCAAAAGCTCAATGAAGAGCCTCAGCCGAATCAGCGCGAGACGGGGATCATGGCCAGCGAACTGAGGTATCGATGAACAGGGTTGGGCCTGCCTGATGTCTCGGCCCGGAACTGTGGCGGAATGGTAGCCGTTCCCGGCACGGAAGGAACCAGGCCAAGCCGAGCGAGCAGCACGGCATCGGGGTCTGCCTTGTGCGGGTTGGCTTGGCGCAGGCCTGCTTCGAGCTGGTGACAGGTGTCGCAGGTGGTGGGCGCGTTGTTTTTGGTGTGGCAGGCGATGCAGCCGCCCATGGAGATGTCCGTCTCCTTGGCGATCACGTCACGCTCGCCGACCGGACCGTGGCATTCTTCGCACTTCTTGCCGTTGTCGGTGTGCACCTTGTGGCTGAACTGAACGAAGGAAGGCACTTCGTAGACGCGTGCCCACGCGATGGGTTCACCGCTTTTTGCGATGGCGGCGAGGCGTTGGATGTCGGGCTTGTCGGTCGCGATGGCGCTGTGGCAGAGCATACAGGTGTTGGCCTGCGGCATGCTGAGGCTGGCACCTGACCGGTTTGGCACGTGGCAATCACTGCAGGCCGCCTTGGCGACCTGAATGTGCTTCTTGTGGCTGAATGGGATGGGCTGATCGGGCGCCGGCTCGGCCGTTGCCGGCGGAGCGGAGTCCTGCGCGCGTGCCGCCGCGCAACCTCCCGCGAGCAGCACCAGCAACAGCAGAAACCGCTTCATACCGGTAGTTTAAATGGTTCCAGAGCGCATCTGGTCGGCCAGGTAGTCCGATGCGCGCATGGTCAAAGCCGACATCGTGATTGTTGGATTCTGCCAACCTGCACTGACGAACGCACTGGTATCGATCACGAACATGTTCTTGATGTCGTGGCTCTGATTCCATTTATTGAGCACGCTCTTTTTTGGATCGTCGCCCATGCGGCAGGTGCCCTGCTCGTGGATGCTATAGCCCGGCGGGTTGAACTCGTAGTTCTTGACCAGGACCTCGAAACCGGCGTCCTCTGCCATGGCCGCGCAGGTGTCGACCATGTCCCTGGCCATGTTGTTTTCGTTTTCGCCGTACTTGGCGTCGATGTGCAGAACCGGCATGCCCCAAGGATCAAGCACAGTTTTGTCAAGCGTCACGTGGTTCTCGTAGCGGGAGAGCACTTCGCCCATGATGCCGCAGGAGAAGCTGCTGCCGTTGTATTCCGCAATCTTCTTCTCGAGCGCGGGCCCGTACTCGCACAGGCTGCGCGCGTCGATGGGGCCGGGATTGGCGCTGACGTTGACGGCGTAGCCGCGCAGGAAGCCCTTCTGCTTGTCATTGATGTTGCGGAACTTGGGAATCAGGGCTCCGCCGCCCATCACGCCGGTCTTGCCGTTGCGCGCCTCGGGAACGGACGCGATGATGCCCGCGCCGTAGATCTGGTCGGTGAGGTGACGGCCGATGTAGCCGCTGCTGTTGGCGATGTTGCTGTTCAGCAGCAGGCGGGTGCTCTCAAGGCAGCCTGCGGCGACGACGACCACGCGGGCCTTCATGGTCATCTCGCGGCGTGACTGCCGGTCGACAAAGACCACGCCGTTGGCCAGGCCGGTGTTCTTGTCCGTGGTGATCTGCTTCACGATCACGTTCGGGATCGAGGTGAGTTTGCCAGTCTTGACCGCGTCGGGGATAAACAGGTTGATGGAGGCGGCCATGCCGTTAACGCCGACGGAGGAGCGAGGCTTGGTGACGGGTACGCCGCGCTTGGTGCCGGCATCGACGAAACGCTTCATGGCGGGCGACCAGGGAGCGTCGTCGATGATGAAGTTGCCGTCAGGGTATTGCGGCAGGTGGTCGATAGCGCCGCGAACGCGGTAGAGCGGCTCAACCTTGTCGTAGTAGGGCTTCAGGTCAGCGTAGGAGATGGGCCAGTCGTCGCCGTAGCCATCATGGCTCTTGGCCTTGAGCTCATAGTCGCTGTGCCGGAACGACTGGCGGCCCCAATAGGGCGAGCGTCCGCCAAAGGTGCGCACGCGGACCCAGTTGTACTGCTGCCCAGCCGGGTAGGTATAAGGGATTTCCTTCTCGTCAACCCACTGGTTGGCGCTGAACTCCGACGCCTGGAAGACGTGGGGCAGGCGGCCCGGAGCATCAAAGCCGCGATAGGGCAGCTCGTAGGCCGCCTTCAGCTCGCGATCGCGCTCGAAGTTGATCATGGGACCGGCATTCAGCATGGTGCATGAAATGCCCTTTTCCGTGAGGACTTTGGCGGCAAGACCGCCGGAGTGACCCGAACCGATGATGAGGACGTCGACTTTGTGCTCTGGCATAATCTCTTTCTGGTTGCTCGTACTCGGTGTTGCCTGCGATCCAGCTAGGCGTACACGCGCATGGTCGGCTCAATCGGGTGGACATACAGCCCGACTCCCGGGGCGCGGTCGCCGGCAGCAACCGCTGCTGCGCTGTAGGCCTGCGAGTTCAGGGTCGCCGTACGGATGTCGCGGTGCACTGTTGCGATGAACAGTTTGTGCGGCTCGCGAGGCGGGTGATCCGACATCCAGGCCTCAAGGTGCGGGCGAATGATCGCGTCGGCCTGCTCAAGCGTTACCTTGCTGAACGGCACGTGGAACTGCTTCATCGCGTCGGCCTGCAGCCGGTCAAGGCCGGTCGTGTACATCTTCTTGCGGTCGGCCGGCGATTCGCCCAGCAGGAACTCCAGGAACTCGGGCGTGCCAGCGGCGTTTGCGCTGGGATAGCCGTTCATTGCGGGCATCATAATGTCGCAGAGATGCTCCAGCGTGGCGTACTGCACAGGCGTGAAGAAGGTAGCGTCTGTCTGCGCCGCCACGTCCGGTACCGAGGACGGGATATTGGGGGTATGGAATTGTCCCATGCGCGCCTGGGCGCCGCCGCGGGTTGCATTCTGCGCGGGGTTGACCGCCGCTGTGCCCTGCGGCTGGCTGGTCTGGTCCGATGCGCCGGGCGTGGGTTCCTTCTGCGTCGTGGCCTTCTGGCCCAGTGCGGTGGAAACGACGGCGGAGGCCGCTGCGATACCTTTGACAAAGTCGCGTCTTTGCATGGGACGAATGGTAGGCGCGTCTCCTAACAAACGTCAACAGCGTTAGCGCAAACGTCGCACCTATGCGCTATCAATTTACACACGTACTTTGTTGTGACGGAAAGCGCCTATTTCGAGGCCGCGTAGCGTGTCTCGATAGCCGGCGTTCCCTTCAGTTCTGCGGCACGCTTTTCGACCGCCCGCATCACCCGCAGCAGGTTGGCGCCGTAGATCTTCTTGATGTCGTCGGGGCTGTAGCCCTCCTGCAGCAGGGCGCGGGTGAGCGCCGGGAACTTGCTGTATGAGTCCAGGTCCGGCGGTACACAGCCGACACCGTCAAAATCGGTGCCAATGCCGACGGTGTCGATGCCCCCGACCTGCACGGCATGGTCGATCTGGGCGACGACATCCTTCAGCGTGGCGGGCGGCAGCTTTTCTGCGGATTCGGCGTAGAGCTTCTCCATGGCGGCTTCTCGAGCGTCGGGGTCGGCGATCTTCTGGGCTTCGATCATCTTGGGGCGCAGCTCGGCCATGATGGGCTTCGATCCGTCGAAGTAGCGCTGCGAAAGGAAGTCGCAGCCGAAGTTGATCTGCATCACACCACCCCTGGCGGCGAGTGCCTTGATCATGTCGTCGGTCATGTTGCGCGTGTAGTTCGACACGGCGCGGCTGCCGGAGTGCGAGGCGATGATGGGCGCGGTGCTGACCTTGAGCGCGGCGTAAAAGGTTGGGTCGGCCGTGTGCGAGATGTCGACCATCATGCCGAGGCGATTCATCTCGCGCACGACGTCTTCGCCGAACGGCGTCAGGCCGTTGTGGTGCGCGACCTTCGTGTCGTCGATGTCGCCCTGCGAATCGGCCCAGTGATTGGTGTTGAAGTGGGTCAGCGTCATGTACCGAACGCCCAGCGCATAGAAGTCGCGCAGGGTGCGCAGGTCGTCCTCGATGGCGTGTCCGCCTTCTATGCCCATCAGCGCAGCGATCTTGTGGTCACGGTGTGCGCGCTCGATGTCGTCAGCCGTGGTGGCGAAGACGAACTCGTCCGGGTGCTTCATGATGACGTCCGTGCGGACGGTGTCGATCATGTCGAGCGCACGGTGCGCGCTGCTGTTGTCGGCCACGTAGTTCGCGCCGACGTAGACCGCGAAGAACTCCGCGCCGAGAAAGCCCTTCATCCGCGGCAGATCGGTCTGGCCGGTCTTATTAGGCGTGGCGATGTCGTAGCCGTTCACCGTCTTGGAGGTGATGTCGTCGTGCGTGTCGATCAGGATGGCTTCGCGGGTAATCTTGTCCACTTCGGCCTGGGTCACGGGCGTTTTACGCGGCGTGCGCGGAGACTGCGAAACGGCAGCCAGAGGGAGCGCGAGTGCGACGGCAGCGGCAACAAGGCGGGCGTGCAGGGACATGAAGTGTCTCCGTAACGATGGTTTGGATTGTGCGGTTGACCTGGTCAGTGTAACCGAGGAGCTGCGCAACTAAGGCGGGTGCCCGGCGTCTCGCTTCTGAGACGTGGGCTTCCGCGGCTTACTCAGCCAGGGAACCCACATCTCAAACGCGAGATGTAGGGCACCCGCTTTGTGTGTATACGTTTGGTTTGATAAAGGCGAAACGAGTGCTACTGCTGGGCCTGTTGCATCTGCTGCATGTGCTTGATGTGGTCCGCGACCGGGGATGGCGGTGGTGGCACCTGCTGCGCCTTCTCGACGAGCATGGACCAGTCTTCGGGTACGGGCAGTTCCTGGTCGGGCAGCGGTGTGCCTTCGCTGGGCGAGACGCGCACGGCGACGGTCAGGTCGGTATTGGCCGAGCCGCGGAAGATGCCGTGGGTGGGCGGCACATCGCTGTAGTCGCGGCCGATGGCGGTGCGGATGTGGCGGTCGCCCGCGACCAGCCAGTTAGTGGGGTCGAAACCGACCCAACCAAGCTGGGGCAGGTAGGCCTCGACCCAGGCGTGCGTGGCGGAGTTGATGCTGCGGTCCTTGTCGGTGTTGCCGTGGTACAGGTAGCCGCTGACGTAGCGGCAGGGCATGCGCAGACGCTCGCGCACGAGGGCGATCATCACGTGCGCAAAGTCCTGGCAGACGCCGGTCTTCTGCGTCAGCGCGACGTCGATCAGCGAGTCGGCATCGGTCGACTTGGGCACGTAGTCGAAGTAGTGGTACAGCTTCTCGTTCAGGTCGTGCAGCACCATCAGCGGGTCGTCCCGGCGGCGCACGTCGAGCTTGTCGCCGAGCTCTTCCAGCAACGGGGTCGGCGTGGTGAATTCGCTGGGAAAGAGGAACTCCCAGAAGTCGCCCGCCTGCACATCGGCATCGAGCTCGGCCCATGCGTCGGGTGCGAGGAACGACGGGACGGGCATGGTCTCTTCCATCTCGACGAGGCTTTCTGCGACGATGACCAGCTGCTCATGCGCACCGGGAATGTCGAAGTGGTGCACATGGTTCGCCAGGTGATCGCGATAGCTGAAGACGCGGCAACGCGGCGAGACGGAGAGCTGAAAATTCAGACAACGCTGCAGCGCATCGGAGCGCGGATGCATGCGCGTCTCCATGATGCTTTCGCTGACGGCGTTGGAGTAGACGAATTTGGTCAGGTGCCGAACGGTGTAGTACATGGTTTGTTTACCTAACTAACCGGCCAGCGCGGCCTGGATGGAGTAATCGACATACAGTTCGTAGATCGCGTTATGGATCTCGCGGCACTGCACTTGTATGTCGCGCAGGTACATGACGACGTCGCCGCTCATGATCTCTTCCACGCTGGAGTAGCTGAGCGTGGCGCGCAGGCGGCCGGAGATGCGTGTGAGCTTGTCGCCGCGCGCGCCTCCACTCAGGTCCTGGATCATTTCAAGCGCGTGCTGCATGGCGTCGATGGAGAAGCGCAGCGAATGCGGGAAGTCCGGATCGAGCAGGAGGAACTCAAGGATCCAGTCCGGTGCGAGATCGGCCGTGTAGACCTTGCAGTACGCCTCGAATGCCGTTGCTGAGCGGAGAAGTCCCATCCATTCGAGGTATTCGTTGCTGTCAGGGAGGGCGTCCTGGGTGGTCCAGAGCTCGGGCTGGTAGGCCTCAAGCAGCATGGCCGTGGCGGAGGCGCGCTCCATGTAGCGGCCCACCTGGATGAACTGCCAGCCCTCGCCGTGACTCATGGTGGAGTCGGTCACGCCCTGGAACTGGTGGACGCCTTCCATCACCTGGCCGAGGAACTCCATGGGCCCTTCACTCTGCTGCAGCAGGGCTTCGGCGTGCATATCGCTCTGCATCTCGGGCCGCGTTACCTGCAGGTACAGGCTATTCAGGCGCTGCCACATCTCGGTGGAGATCTGTTCGCGCACATGCCGCGCATTCTCACGCGCGGCGATGATGCAGGCCAGGACGCTGGCGCGCGAGGCGTTATCGAAAGTAAGCGTGCGGGCCAGGGCGATGGCGTCGCCCTCCCACTTGACGTTCTTGGGCGCGCCCAGCGCTTGCAGCGTGCGCTGCCAGCGGCGATCGGCGCTGGTGGGCGACTCGTCCAGCATCAGGTTCAGGTTGACGTCCAGCAGCCGCGTCGTATGCTCCGCGCGCTCGAGGTAGCGGCTCATCCAGTACAGGCTGTCGGCAACTCGTGAAAGCATGCGGCTCCGGGGTTAAGGGACTAGGAAAACAGATGCGCGGTGGTGGTGTCTCTTTAGAGTAGCAACTCGCGTGCAGGCGGCTGAAAGAAGGAATGCTTTGACGTGGAGTGACTGGCCTTCTGGAGGCCAAGCAGCTGTGGCTGAGCAGCCGTAGTTTTCCCCAACCAGGCGGATACGGCGTTCCGAAAAGCGGGGAAGCTGTTTCGTTCGACAAACTCGGTCGGGGTCTCCCGGTCAGTATCGGGTCCCTTAGAAGTCGATGTGGCCGCGTATCGATGGGACCCACACCGGCCCGCGATCCCGGTTGTAGCCGGGATTGTCGATGTGCGAGAAGCCCGCGGCGAAGTACAGTCCGCGCCACGTGTGCACGTTGTAAAAGGTCTCGAGGATGTTCTCGCGGCCGTAGCGCAGGCGGCCATCGCCCAGCAGGAAGCCGAGGCCGCCGTTCGCGAGGTACTGCTGGTGGTAGCGCTTGATTGCGTTCGAGCTGAAGGCGATGCCGAACTTGTCGTTGGCTCGTCCCCAGCTTGTCCCGCTGTACGTTCCGCCGACCAGTGCTGCCTGTTCGATCTCGGTGTAGGCGTAGGATTCGGTTTTGCCGTCGTTCCATCCAAAGCGCCCGGCGATGGTCAGGTCGCGGGTGATGGGCTGCTCCATGTTGTAGCCAAAGCCGTATTTCGCGGCACCCGTATGCCGGTGCTTCGTGATATCAGGGGTCGCATCCGTGCCTTGCAGGAAGGCGTTGATGGCCTCGCGATAGCTGCCCATGTGGGCGTTGTTGACGTAGGCCAGGATGCGCTGGGTGCCCGGGCGATGCGGCAGGAAGCCGTGCCGCAGTTCGGCTTCCATGTTCTGTCCGCGGGCGCGCTTAACTGACCAGTCCAGATCGATGCCGTTGGCAACCGTCGGCATCAGCATCAGGCCGTAGCGCACGGCCCAGGTGCGGTCCTGGTACTCGGCCAGCGCGCCGTAGGTGTAGCCGCGGGTGTCTGCGGCATAGTCCCACGCGCCATTGTTGTCGATGCTCCAGTTGGTGAACTGCAGATGGCTGTCGCTCAGGACGGTGTTCAGATCAAAGGTGTCCGCAGTCGCCATCTTGCCGACGCGCAGTTCAAGCCGCCGAGCCGGCACCTGCGTGGCCAGCGACAACGGCCCGCGCGTGTTCGAGACCATCTCGTTTGTAAAGCCAATGGTCTGGTGCACCATGACGCGCGCGATGTAGGGCTTTGACCCCAGATTCGGGTTGCGCACCACGTCCAGGTTGGTGAAGCCTGCGAGGCCGAGCGCCTGGCTCAGGCCGCGGCCTCCCGTCGACTCCACGTCCAGCAGCAGGTCGGTGTTGTAGCGGAGCGCGTGCGTGCTGTCGCCGTGCGAGAGCAGTTGCCACGGCTGCAATCCCAGGTAGAGCGTGCCCACCAGCGACACCTTGTACTCACCGCGGCCGACGAAGCTGTTGGGACCTTCGTACGGCGAGTAGAAGGCAGGGTGCGCCTGGAAGATGCTGTTCGCCTGCCCCGCGATGAGCCATGGCGCCTCGTCCGAGTGCGGGAAGATGGCGGGAGCGCTGTCGTCGGCGTGGTCTGCTGAATCGGAAGCTGGTTTACCGCCAGCGGCGGGTGCCTGGGCGTGCATGCAGAGGCCTGCAGCAAGGCAGAACAACAGCACGTTCCCTTGCAGCCAGGAGGCCCGGACCCACTCGCAGGCGCGGGTGATCGATGTCCTTCGGAGTGTCAGGCAGCGCCTCCCATTGCGGAAGGTCTCTCCGCGGCTCACATTTACTATACCCCGGTAGGGTATAGTTGCAGGCAAGGTGAACGATGAATGGATAAAGAAAAACAGAAGCTGCTTGCACGTATCAAGCGGATTCGTGGCCAGGTCGATTCAGTCGAGCGTTCACTGAGCAACAGCGACGACTGCGCTGACCTGTTGATGCTGCTGGCCAACATCCGGGGAGGCATCAACAGCCTGATGGCCGAGGTGCTGGAAGACCACATTCGCCTGCACATGCTGCCGGGCGAAGCGAACGCAAGGCTGACACACGAACTGGCTGAAGATCTGATCGATCTGGTGCGGGCTTATTTGAAGTAGCAGGAGGTGCGGTGTGCTTCAGCATGGGAGCTGGGCTATACAATCCATGCTGCAGTCGCGCAGAACGAACGGGCTACGATGCCTTACGTGCAGCTTGCTCACGCAGAAGTTGGTTGCCCAAGGGTTTTTGATGGCTCGTCCCCATGCTTCGGGAGGCAACTCTGGAATGAGGTCAGTGCGGATCTGATCGTCCGGCATCTCTGCGATCTGGCCTGAGCCGGTCCAAACTCTCTTGAGAGGGTGGAGTGTCAGGGTCTAGCGTTTGCCGTACGATAGATTTCTCGTTCGACGGGTGTTGCCTTTCGGGCTGAGATGATTCGGATCCAGGTTTCGTCATCGGATGTCCTGTAGCTATGAACCACGAGTAAAGAGAGTAGCGGTGGGCGAAGCCATCAGATGGTACCGGCTGCTCACCGTCTTCATCGACGAGGTCTTCCAGGATCACACCGCCAGGTCGAGAAAAGCCGTCTTGACATCTTCGAAAGTAAGACCTGGCCCGCAAGTTATTGCGAGCCTTCGCACCAGTCCCAGTGTAAACTCCATCTTGATTGGCTTCCCTCGTCTCGAATACCTCTAGTGGCTCAGAACCCAGGTGTCCTTGCTGCCGCCGCCTTGTGAACTGTTCACGACGAGTGAGCCCTTCTTCAGCGCCACGCGGGTCAGGCCGCCGGGGACGATGCTGACCTTGTCGCCGTACAGGACGTAAGGGCGCAGGTCGACGTGGCGCGGTTCGAAGCCGTTGCCGAACAGGCATGGCGCGCGCGAGAACTGGATGGTGGGCTGGGCGATGTAATTACGCGGGTCGGCCTCGATCTTGCGGGCAAACTCTTCGCGCTGGGCCTGCGTGGATTGCGGACCGATCAGCATGCCGTAGCCGCCGCTTTCGCCGACCGCCTTTACAACCATCTTGTCGAGGTTGGCGAGGACGTGCTGGCGCTCGATCGGGCGGGCGCAGAGATAGGTTTCCACGTTCTTCAGGATGGGCTCTTCGGTCAGGTAATACCGGATGATGTCGGGAACGTAGGCGTACAGCGCCTTGTCGTCGGCGACGCCCGTGCCAAAGGCGTTCGCCAGCGTAACGTTGCCGGCGCGATAGGCGTTGAACAGGCCCGCGACGCCAAGCATGCTGTCTGCGCGGAAGCTCATGGGGTCGATGAAGTCGTCATCGACGCGGCGGTAGATCACGTCGACGCGGCGCAGGCCGCTGGTGGTCCGCATGTAGACGACGTTGTCGTGCGTGACCAGGTCGCGGCCTTCAACCAGCTCGATTCCCATCTGGCGGGCGAGGTAGGCGTGTTCGTAATATGCCGAGTTGAAAACGCCGGGCGACAGCAGAACGATGTTCGGCTCGGGCCGGCCTTCGGGTGCGAGCGAGCGCAGCGTACCCAGCAGCAGCTGCGTGTACTGCTCGATGGGGCGCACGTTGTACTTGCGAAACATCTGCGGGAAGATGCGCTTCATCACGCGCCGATTGGTCAGCATGTAGCTGACGCCGCTGGGCACGCGCAGATTGTCTTCCAGCACGACGAACTCGCCGTTCTCAAGGCGGATCAGGTCCGTGCCGACGACCGCAATGTAGACATTGCGCGGGACCTGGAGGCCGATCATGTGACGGCGGAACTGCTTGCAGCTGAAAACGAGTTCGCGTGGCACAACGCCGTCGGCGAGAATGCGGCCTTCGTTGTAGATGTCCTTGAGGAACAGGTTCAGAGCGGTAATGCGCTGGGTCAGGCCCTTTTCCACGACGGCCCACTCGCTGGCTGTGATCATGCGCGGCAGCAGGTCGTAGGGGAAGATCTTCTCGGTGCCTTCCTCGCGTCCGTAGACCGTGAAGGTGATGCCCTGGTTCAGAAAGGACAGGTCGGCGGCCTGTTTGCGGCGTTCGACCTCGGCCTGGGGCAGGGCCGAGAACTGCTCCATCAAGACTTCATATTGGCCGCGCAGCTGGTCCGGCGCCGCGAACATCTCGTCGTAGGCTCCGTCGAGCAGGTAGTCGTCCAGGTTGGGCCGAAGCGGCTCTAGTGTGTCCATTGCGTGGTCACAGTATAGAGGGCGTGCTGTTTGTGCCTGATGGGAACCTGGCTGACGTCAGGTTCTCAGGCGCGGCCGTGTTCTTGGGATTGTTTGGCTGCTCAGACAGATGGTTCAGGGCGCCGACTTTGGTTCGGAGCATCGATCAGCGGAGGAGCATGGTCATCCAGTTGCGGTCTTCCGCCGGCGGTGGAGGCGGGTCGACCGCGCTGCGATGCTTGGCGTCGGGAATCATGGTCAGCGTCTGCTCGTGGCGGTCGCGGACGACGACGAGGCTGACAGGATGTCCTTTGCTGTCGCGGAGTGCGCGGTTCCAATCGGATTTGCTGGCAACGTGACCGCCGTTGATCTTCGTAACGACGTCGCCCGCCTGCAGCCCGGCGATGGCTGCCGGGCTGTTTGTGTCCACCTCGTGCACCAGCAGGCCTTTGCCGTCTTTTACGCCAAAGTAGCTTGCGAGTTGCGCACCCATGGCGTCGACGGTGGCACCGGTGTACGCAGGCGCCAGGGCCAGCAGGTGGCCTGACATAAAGTTGTGGCCGAAGCCGCTCTTGGTCGCTATCGCAGGCGTGGCGGCGACGGTGTCATCGGCGGCGGGTTCGGGTACCACCCAGTGCTGCTCCCATGCCTGCTTCTCGAGCTCGGTACGGTTGGCCATGGTGGCGTTGACGGTCTGTTCCGAGCCGTCTCGACAGACGATCAGCGAGACCGTGCGGCCCGGCTGCAGATCGTGCAGCAGACGGTGAAGGCTGTCCTCGTCGTCCACCGGCATGCCGTTGACGCTGGTGATGACATCGTGGGCGCGCAGGCCGGCTTTTCCGGCAGGGCCATCGTGGTCGACCATCGTCACTTCAGCGCCGTGGGCGCTCTTCAGATGCAATGTGCCGACCTCAGCGTCGGTCACGTCACGCACCATGATGCCGAGATAGCCCGGACCCTGGCTGTGACTGCCGCCGCTTCCATGGCCTGCGGGAGACAGCATGTCGCCATCGAGAGCGACCACCGCCATGCGCGCCTGGGCCGGGAGGTGAAGCGGAGCCAGGGAGAGCGCGAGGAGTGCAGCCGCCGTCAGGACCCCGGGCTTACTGGATGCCATCGACGTTCCCCAAAGCCACCATCGAGGCTGTGCGGATGTACGGGTTCTCATCCTGCGTGGAGACGGTATGCAGCACCTGCCGCACGCTGCTATCGCCCTCCACGGGCTGCAGCATGTCGATCGCGTGCTTGCGCACGTCGGCGCTTTTGTCGACCATCAGGCTCTCAAGCACGGCATCGCGGACCTTCTGGTCTTCGCCGATGTAGGGCTGCAGGCCTTCCAGCGCGCTCAGGCGGACGGCGGGACTCTTGTCGTATCGCAGCCGGACCAGCAGCGCATCGCGAAAGCCGGTATCGCCCTCTGTGCCGTGTTCGCAGCGGTGACCTGCCCTGCATTCTTTTGCGAGCAGGCTGACGCTTACCGCGCGGATCTCGTTGTCTGTACCGCTCTGGGCGGCACGCATCAGCAACTGCCGTAACTGCGGCTCGTCGATACGGCCGGTGAAGGTGGTGGGCACCATGCGGTTGTAGCTGACCTGGACCACGTTCGGGTCAGACGTCTCGCTGATGCCGTTGATGCTCGCGACGGTGCCTTCGTTATCATGCGAGGTGAAGATCGCAGCCTGAGGGGACGGTGCGTGCGCCGCCTGGTAGCGGGTCAGCAGACTGCCGCTCAGGAAGCCTGTTCCGACGAGCAGTGTTGCCAGCGCCGGTGCGGCGTACAGGTGTTGCCAGGTGCCCAGCAGGGCCGCTCGCAGTCGCATGCGCCACGTGCTTTCACTGGCTTCATCCAGCGCACTATCCAGTCGCATGCGCGACGCCGTCAGCAGGTTTGGCGAGAGTTCCGGAAGAGTTTCTTCGGCCATCTCCAGGCGGAAGGCGTTCATTGCCTGGCGTTCTGCCTCGCACGTTTCACACCCGTGCAGGTGGAGTTCCAGTTCGGCCTGTTCCTCTGGGGCGAGGTCGTCATAGGCCTGCAGGACGAGTTGTTCGATCGCTTCTTCGCACTTCATGACGCTTGTTCCTTGTCTGGCTTCCAAAAGGTTCTGTCTACTGCTCCGGTGGATCATTTGCCCACCGTATTTTGTTGTTTCCGCTGTCGCTCTCTGTGGAGCGGCTAGCGGCTCTGCGCGTCTTTCTGTCGTGCCGGTGCCCGCATCGAAGTGGATGTCGCGCCCTAAAACCTAGTTGCTGGTTTGACGTTCTATGTTGCTCGTTTTCGTAACGAAAACAACAAAATCAGCGATCAATTCTTTTATGCATCCGCCAGGTTGGCGCGCAGCTTTCGCGTCGCCCGGAACAGCGTGTTCTTCGCTGTCTCCTCTGTGGTCTGCAGCATCTCGCCGATGGTACGCAGCTTCAATCCCTGGTAGTGCTTCAACTCGAAGACCATGCGCTCTCGGGGTGTCAGCAGGCCGAGTGCGGTCTGAATGCGGTCGTTCAGGTGTTTGCGGCGCAACTCCAGTTCGGGGTTTGCGCCGGCGCGATCGTCACTCAGATTGGCCATCAGGTCGATAACGTCGCCGCTTGAATCAGTGACCGTCGAGGGGTCTTCGCGGCGGCTCTTGCGGCGGCGCAAGGCGTCCAGGCAAAGGTTCGTAACGATGCGATAAAGCCACGTGTAGAAGGAGCACTCAAAGCGGAAGTTCGAAAGGTGCCGGTATGCCTTGAGGAAGGCCTCCTGGTGGACGTCCTGCGCGTCCTGCTCGTTGCCGAGCATATGCAGCGCCAGGCGAAGCACCGCGCCATCGTACCGCCGCACAAGCTGATCGAAGGCGCCGCGCTCGCCATGCTGGGCCTGCCGGATGAGTTCATCATCCTCAAGGCGCTGCTGGGCGCGTGCCTCAATTTGCGCAGGCGTGAGAGCCGCGCGTCCCGTCCGACCTGCCGCTGCCTTCGCCACCTTTGGCGATTCTACCGCGACTACACCGGGCCCGAATGCGCCAGGTACACCAAACATGCCGCCGCTTACCGCCTCACCCATTGCCTGTAAACCCATGATGCGCTGACTCCGGAGTCAGAAGACCGATCTCACAGGAATAGACACGGGAAACAGCAAAAGGTTAGTGACTCGGGATACAGACCGAGGCTGCGGAATGCGAAACACAGCTTGGGTGCGCGGCAGACTTGCCTGGTCGTGCGGCAGATGTGGGAAGGGCGCAACTTGAGCTGTGCCCAAACGCGTAAGCAAGTTGCTTTGGCCCCTGAGATCTGTTGGGGTCAGCGAAAGCTGACCCGGCGGCAAGGCCGCTTTTCCGGGCCGCCTGGGGGCATGGCTGAAGTCTCGCCCTTCCGAGACTACTTCCCGGGTAGCAGCCCGATGCGGCGCAGCAGCATGTGAGCGAAGACCTTGTGCCGGTGCCAGTCGCCGGCGGGGAAGAGCAGCAGTGATTTCGCCATGATGCCGAGGTGCGGCCGGTTCTGTTCGCGCTCGACCAGAGCGACGCGGCCAAGGAAGTGGCTTTTCGCCTGCAGGCGGCGGATGGGCCGCAGGGCCGCCGGCAAGGTGGGGCCAAGGCGTTTGTCCCAGATGCGCAGTTCCGCTTCCATGGCGCGGTAGGACTGGTTGCTGACGTTGGATTCGTGAACGCGAATCAACAGCAGGTCCTCGGGCACCAGCAGAAAGCGGCAACCGGCGGCGACCAGTTTCAGCCAGAGGTCCCAGTCTTCGCAGAGCTTCGCGTCTGTGTCGAAGCCGCCTACCTGGCGCAGCAGATCGCGCCTGACCACAACCGTCCCGGGCGGCACGCGCAGGCGGCCGCGCAGGCCTGGCGCAATCTCGTCCGATGGCGGCAGACGGAGCGGCGGCGGGCCGAAGTCTTCGGGGTCGCCGGGTCTCCGCAGCGCAATTGCGTTGCAGGTGCAGGCGCCGTAGCCCGGTGTAACGGCCAGCGCGGCCATTTGCAGCGCCAGCTTGTCCTCTCGCCAGGCATCGTCCGAGTCGAGAAAGGCCACCCACTCCGAGGTCGCGGCTGCGAGCGCATGGTTGCGTGCCGCGGCGGCACCGCTATTTGCCTGGCGCAGAACAGTCACGCCCGGATACGTTTCGGCGATCTCTGCTGTGCGGTCGGTCGAGCCATCGTCGACGACGATCACCTGGTCTGCCGGACGGGTCTGCAGCAGGACGCTGTCCAGTGCCTCGCGTATGTAGTCCTCGCGGTTGTACGCAGGCATAATGACCGTGACCGTGCTCATACGGGCATTATTGCAAGCGCTTTCATGTCGCACGAGCGTTATGCGCGGCAAATCTCCGAGCGGGTTTACCATTGAGATATGGATCGCGCCGGGTCGAGCAGTCTATATGTGACGAAGAAGCGGGTTGGCGGCCTGTTGCTGCTGGGCCTGTTGACCGTCGCGGCTTCGGCACAGTGGCTGCCTGTCGACGCCGGCATTCCTGCGTTCCACAGCGCGCCGCCGAAGGGTAAACTGCCGCCGCTGCTGCCGGAAGATCAGCGGGTCGGTATTTTCTTTACGCGGCATTACCAGGGTGTGGCATACAAGATGGCGGCAGCCGTGCCCACGGTGATCTACCAGCAGCCATGCTTCTGCTGGTGCAGCCGCGCGCTGGGCCATAAGAGCCTGTACTCCTGCTTTCAGGATTCCCACGGCGCGACCTGCACCGTCTGCATGAGCGAGGCAGCCTTTGCTTACCAGCAGACGCGTCTCGGAAAGACACCCGCGGAGATCCGCGCAGCCATGATCAGGGGCGACTGGAAGACCGTTTCGCTGCCAGGTCTGAGCCTGGAGTGAGAGAGTCTCAGGGCAGCTGGGGCGGTTCTACGCTGGCAATTGAGAGCGTCGGCTGACGCAAAACGCGCTTTGGATTTGGCATTGGTTCCGTTTTGGGAATGGTTACGCCTCTCAAAACGACGGCCAACAGGGTGTCGGCGGCCTCTGCGCCAGCGTCGATGCGATCTCCGCGAACGAACGTCCAGCGCTGATGTTCATCGGTGTGAAAGGCGGCTTCACGCAGTGAAGCTGTGCCTGGAGCGATAAATCTGGCGTAGTCGCTCCATCCCGTGGCGTCGCAGACCACCACGAAACGCCATCCCGAGGGCGCTCCGTGCCGCTTCACCGCATCTCGCACATTCGTCATTTTCGTTCTACATTCAGTAACTTGCGTGGCGTTCAGGTGATCCAGATCGCCGGCGATGCAGAAGTGAGTCTGAGCGATGGCTGGGTACGCAAGGCTGAACAGGATGAGCGGTGCAACGGTTGAGATGCGCATGGAAAGAAGCTCCAGAGTGGTTCTTTCCAGCATTTCGGCGAATCGGCGGGGCGGCACAGCGAAGTGACCGAACATCCGACAGTACTGCAGCGATGCAAAATAAGGCACCACACAGCTATTACCGTGTGGGGTTTCGAAATAAACCGTCGATACATCTAGAAGTATCTAGGCGGCGTATATTGAATAGGAACTACCGACTTTGGCAGACACGAAGCTTTTCGGTCGATCCAGGAATTGATAATCTGGGTTTTAAACCTGTTTACCTTCCTTTCCCCAAGGCAAGTAACTAACATGAAAATCCGCACCGTAGCTTGCTCATGCCTGCTTGTTGCCGCCAGTGTTGGTGGTGCCAAGACGCTTGCTGCTGCCAGTCCAGACTGTGCTCGATGGATCAAGGAGTACCAGCAGGGGCTGGCGCGCCGGGCCGTTCTTGGAAAGAAGCATGTCGTCAAGGCAGCGCATCGCCTGATCGTCCCCCGACCCCATCTGCAAAATGCGAGCATGCCGACCGGCCGTGTGCGGCCACCCAAGCTTTCCCCCGCGGAGATGCTGAAGCGCTTCAAGGTTCTGTGCGGTGAAGATCTGCCAGACGAAGTGCTGCCGGCCGCGTTTGTGCCGACGGGTCTCGAAGACGTGCTGATTCCGCCGGCTGATACGCCAGGCGATTATGACACGCTGGCCGGATTGCCGCCGGAGGGTGGCGGTCCTTCACCCTTTGCGCCGGGCCCGCCGACCGATACCCCCACCACTCCGAACCAGCCGACTACGCCGACAAACGGGGCGCCGATTGGTGGATTTCCGACGACGCCGATCGTTCCGGGTACGCCCGTCACCCCCGGCACGCCGGTAATACCGTCGCCCGTGCCAGAACCGGACACGCTCGTTCTGCTGCTGACCGGGCTTGGGACTATTCCCGTTGTCCTGCGCATGCGCCGCAAGGCTAGAAACTCTTAAACGGACCGAATCTGAAGGAAGGGGATGCTTATGGGCATCCCCTTTTCAGATTCGTCGCGGCTTCACGGTATGCTGGCCGTGCCTGGCATCACGCCAGCCGAGAACTTTCCTCGCAATGAGTGGACGTGAATGGCCCTGAACCGCAGACCGTGCGCTGTCTTTGTCCTGGGACTGGCGCCCGTGAAGATCGGCGGCATCGAGAAGTTTCTGCGGCTGTTCGTCCTTCGCATGGACGCGGCGGGCTGGGACACGGTACTGTGCTTCGACGGTGCGGTGGGCGCCGACTTTCGCGCTTCGGTGGAGTTCCCCTTCTGCACGATCGAGCAGGTCGCCAACCAGGGTGATCTTGGCGTTGCCGCAAGCGGGGAGCTTTGGCGCGTGCTGCGGAGGCACAGGCCGCAGAGGTTCATCTACGCGTTTAACGGCATCATGAGGACGTTTCCGTGGCTCGCCCGGCTTTCCGGCTGCCGGGAGATCTCGTTCTACGATCACTCCTCGCGGTCGCCGGAGTTTGTGGCTCGGCCACTTTCGCTGCCGAAGCGGATCGTCGGCCGCGTGCTGACGGCGCCGCTTACGCTGATTGTGTCCGTGTCTGAGTTCACCCGAGCGACCGGCACTGCGCTGGGTGTCAGCTCCGCCGCGAACGTGGTCGTGCTGAATGGTGTGGAGTTGCAGACTGCGTCGCCCGAGCGTGGGCGTGCGCTGCGGAAGCGCCTCGGTGTACCGGCGGACGCAGTGGTCTTCACGCAGCTTTGCTGGATGGTGCCGGTCAAGGGGGTCACAACGCTATTGGACGCGGCTGCGAAGACCATCGGGGCGGTTCCGCGGGCTTTCTTTCTGCTGGTGGGCGATGGTCCTGGCCTACCCGCATACCGTGACCGGGCCGCTGCGCTGCCTATCGCGGATCGCGTGCTGTTTACTGGTGTGATCTCTAATCCCACGGCGCAGGGCGTCTTCGAGGCTTCAGACGTGTACTGCCAGCCATCGCTCTGGCAGGAAGCGTCGGGCCTGGCGGTGATGGAAGCCATGTCGTTCCGACTGCCCGTGGTGGCCAGCCGCATTGGCGGTCTACCGGAGCTGGTGCGCGATGGGCTGACCGGGTTCCTGTTCGCGCCCGGTGACGCGGATGCGATGGCCGACCGGCTGATCGAACTTGCGCGCGATCCTGCACTACGCCGCAGCATGGGCGAGGCGGGCTATGAGGACATTGTCTCCGAGCATCGCATCGAAGACACCGTCGAGCGGTACGTCCATCTTGTGCTGGGTTCCCCGGCCGCTTAGGTTATTCCGGTTCCTGCGGAGACAGCGACATGCCCGTCATTGCATACGCGTACGGGAAGGCAGTGACGAGCGAGACCAGCACTTCCAGCAGGAAAAAAGCATTGCTGTTGGTGACGGCGGGTGTTGCGCTGCGGCGCGTAAGGTACGCGATCCCGAACGAGACCAGCGTGCCGGAGACTACGGCCGCGATCAGCAGCAGGAAGTAGGGCAGGGAGTCGCCACGACGCGAGAGCGGCTGTTCCTGCACGCGCAGAACGTAGGCGCGCAGCGTGCCGATACTGACGTACAACACCAGCGCCACCATCGGCAGCACGACCGCGGCCACCAGCCACTGCAGCGAGGCGGGCTTGAACCCGGCGTGTACGGCCCGCGGAATCAGCACGGCGGAGATCAGTAATCCCGTGAACAGGACATAGACCAGGGCCAGGCCGCAGATGCGCAGCCATGCGGGCCACAGGCCGTCCGGCATCCCGCTGTGAAGGGTCGGCTTGCGAATGCCGGTGCGCGCATCCGCATCGATGGCACGGGCCACGACGCCCAGGGCGTAGAGATAGAAGAGCAGACCGATCGCGGTAACGAGGAAGCCGATGCTGCCACCGATGAAGGCGATCTTGCCAGGGCTCGGCATGCCGGCGATGCCGCCTCCCAGGACCGAGTGCGGCGCGGACGCCAGCAGCGCCGCGCGGGTAACGGGACGACTGAGCCACTGCACCGCTGTGCGGAACACGTCGGCCACCATCAATGGCACCCACAGCACCGGGTGCGTTGTAAAGATCGAGGTTGTCCGGCGAAATAGATCGCTTGTCTGGCTCACCCTGAGTCACCGCCTGTCTGGGTAAGACTAACTCGCGAGAGGTAACTCGCGGTTGTACACATACACCCAGTGGCGTTCTTTTCGTCCGTCCTGCATGGTGACCGTCCGCTGCCTGCGTCGAAAGAGGCTTGTCTCCGGTTTGCGCGGATCAAACTCTTCATAGGCATCCAGCTGTTGAAGCGTCTCGGTGTCATCCGGCAGTGCAAACAGGGTGCCCGTGACGGGCTTTCGTTTGCCTCGCTTTGCCAGGGCAGGGTATTCGCCCAGGTCGTGAAGCTGACCAAGGACGGTCGCACTTCCGATTGGCCGCAAACGACGAACGGCGCTGCGAATTTCATCCGGCGCGTGGTCCGGATGCAGCGTTCCGTAGACGAAGAGACCCTTCTTCATGACTCGATTCTAGCAAGCAGCGCCTGCAAATTCTCAAAATCATTCCTGCGATCGCAGATATAGCGATAGACCGACCGGGACCGCTTCAGCAATCGCAGATAGTAGCCCAGCAGCGCCCTGACATCATCTTCCTTGTACGCACCGAGCGTTCTGAAGTACGCGATCAGCTCGAAGAAGTTCAGAAAGTCAGTGAACGCTGCGGTCTGATCGGCAACCATGGCCTCTCTGAGCGTCTCCCCCTTTGGTGAATCGTCATCGAGCACCTCGCGAGTTCGCTTGTACGTCTCTTCGACGAAGAAACTGCGGTGCAGGCTGGTGAGAAACTCTGCACGCTTGGTCATCGCATTCCGGCGGTAGGTGACCAGCGCAATACTGGCAACGATGATGGCGACGATCAACGTCAGCGCATCCTTCAGGCCCGTCCAATGCTGGATGTACCAGGGCAACGTACTCACTTACTTCTCCAGTGGCTTGCGTGCGAAGTAGTAGAGCGCGAAGGCAAGCAGGGCGAACATCCCTACGCTGACGGGGTCGTGGTAAAGCGGGTTGTGGCTGCTGAAGCGGGGCAGCATCCAGTTGCCGCCGCGCTGTTCGCTGACGCCTTCGATCAGGCGGACGCCCACGCCCATCAGGCCCATGATGCCGCCTGCCGCGATCAGGCCGCTGGCGAAGAGCGAGCCGGGGCTGACCTCGTCGTTGTCCAGATCGGTGAGCGGTTCGTTGTTGGTCAGGGCTGCTTCCTGCTCGTCGACGGTCGTGAAGGCGCTGTTCTCGCCGAGCGTAAAGGCGAAGTTGGGGTCCATCAGTTCGTCTTCACTTAGAACCGCAACGACCGATCCTGGCGGTGCGTCTGCCATGGCATTGCGCAGCAGTTCGGTGCGGATGGCGGCGTCGCGTGCGCGCGCCTTGGCGACGGCGGAGTCCACCATCCATCGGATCAGGCCGCCGGCAAAGATGGCCAGCGTGGTCGCGATGGACAGGTATGCTCCCACGGCGAGTGTGAGCGAGCGGACGCCGGCGAGCTCGACCGCCAGTACCAGGGCGACGCCCAGCAGTACGAGCGACCACGGCAGTTTGCGCGAAAGGATGCCGTTGATGACCGTTGCCATCAGGCGGCCCTGCGGCGCGGCGGCCTTTTCGCTGCCGATGCCCTGCACCCACTGAATTTCAAGCTGGCCGGTGCTGCGGTTCAGGAGGTACTTGCCGTCTTCGAGCGTGGGCGAGCCGATGGCGTTTATCAGCTCATAGTTGGTCGCGTTGTTGATGTCGATGCGTTTGGAGGTGTCGGTCGGGTCAGGCAGGCTGAGGCGCGGGCGCGGGAAGCGGCCGGTGTCCTGCAGGCCCTCGGGCAGCGCGTTCATGTTGATGGCGATGGGCGCGGGCAGGCGGTGAAAGCTCTCCAACGCCTTGTTCATGCCGCTGAGCGTCAGGCCGATGACGAAGGTCGAAACCACCACACCAATCATGACGGCGAGCTGCGTCTTCCATGGCGTTGCGCCGATGATGTAGCCAGTCTTCAGGTCCTGCGCGGTGTCGCCCGCGTTTGAAGCGGCGATGCAGACCACGCCGCCGATGGTGATCGCGAGCGCTCCAAAGGCAGGAGCCGTCCAGCCTTTTACCAGGAAGATGGCTGCCGTGGCCATGAGAGTCGCGATGGTCATGCCGCTGACCGGGCTGGCCGACGACCCGACGATGCCGACGATGCGCGCGCTGACCGTGACGAAGAGGAATCCGAAGACAACGATCAGCAGCGCCGCAGCCAGGTTGGCGAGTGCGCCCACCTGCGCACCGGGCACCGGCTTCCACTCGAGGAACGCCCACATGATGGCGATCAGCAGCACCGATCCGCCGTAGACGAAGCTGTTCGGCAGGTCGTGCGAGGTGCGTGCGACGCGGTCGGTCGTGTCTGCGGTTGTGGATGCGACGTTCTTCTTGGCGCGCAGCGAGCCGGTCAGCGCGCTGATGATGGTAGGCAGCGTTCGCAGCAGGGTCAGGCAGCCCGCGGCCGCGACGGCGCCAGCGCCCATGGGACGGATGTAGGTGCGCCACAGGTCGCTTGGACTCATTGCGCTGATAGGCACGGTGCCTGGGTAGAGCGGATGGGCCAGGTGCGATCCGAAGAAGTAGATGGCCGGCATCAGCACGAGCCAGCTGAAGACGCCGCCGGCGAGCATCACTCCCGAGATGCGGATGCCGATGATGTAGCCGACGCCGAGGTATTCGGGCGTGGCATCGGCCCGAATGGAGCCGCCCTTAAGCAGGTGTTGCGCGCCAAAGTCGAGGTCGGCACGCGGAGTCGCGGGCCACAGGCCGAAGAGGTTCTCGTTCTGGAACAATGTGTACAGAGAGCCAAGACCAAGGCCAAGGAAGATGCGCGAGGCGAACGATCCGCCACGTTCGCCGGCCATCAGCACGTCGGCGCAGGCGGTGCCCTCGGGATACAGCAGCGTGCCGTGCTCTTCCACGATCAACTGGCGTCGCAGCGGAATCATGAACAGCACGCCGATCCATCCACCGAAGAGCGCCAGCGCGAAGATGCGAGCGTACTCCAGGTCAAAGCCAAGGAAAATGAGCGCGGGCAATGTGAAAATGACACCGCTGGCGATCGACTGGCCGGCATTGCCGGTGGTCTGGACGATGTTGTTCTCAAGGATGGACGACTTGCCCAGCACGCGCAGGATGGAGATCGACAGCACCGAGATCGGGATCGACGCGGCCACCGTTAACCCGGCTTTGAGGCCCACGTACACCGTCACTGCTCCAAAGAGGATGCCGAAAAGCGCGCCGATCAGGATGGCGCGGAAGGTCATCTCGGGCCGCGTCTCGTGCGCGGGAACGAATGGCCGAAAGGCAGGCGTGGGCGTGCTGGTCGTTGACATGAACAATCCTCTGGGTGGTGACGAGTGTATCGCGACGACAACCCAATTCGTCATCCTGAGCGGGGCGCAGCGGAGTCGAAGGAAATGACGAGCACAGGGAAGCCGAAGTATGAAGCATGAGCTGCTCCGCTCAGGATGACGACATGAGGCTGGTAATTAGGGCGAGACACCGCGTCTTTCGCCGGAAACTCACGTCTCAGATAACGGGCGGCTTTACGCCGCACGAGGATCTGTTATGACCCGTTCGCTTTGGAAACACGCCGTGCTGTGCTCGGCTTTGATCGCCGGCACGTCACTCTCTTTGTATGCGCAGAATGCCACCAGCGGCGGCGACCAGAGGCCTCAGCCCGATGCCCAGGCCGGGCGCGGTGCCGGTGGTGGACGGCGTGGCGGCGGTGTGCGCGGCACTGTGACCGGCGTCAGCGGCACCAGCGTCATGCTGAAGACGGAACAGGGCGAGGCATGGACGGTCATCAGCACGGACAACACGCGCGTTCGGCGCGATGGACAGCCGGGCACGGTGGGTGCGATTCAGCCAGGTGATGAAGTGGTGGCGATGGGCGTTCCCGATCCCGACAAGCACGAGGTCCACGCCCTGATGGTGATGGACGTGAGCGCCGCGCAGGTGGCGAAGGCCAAGGCCAATCTCGGCAAGACCTATATCGTCGGTCGCATTACCGCGATCAACGATACGCAGTTGACCATCATGCGTTCGGACAAGGTCGCGCAGACGATCTCGCTGGATGAGACGACGTCATTGCACAAGGGTGGCCGCATGAGTCCTGAAACGATGGCCGCAGCCGGCATCAACATGGAAGCGCTGGGCGGTGGCATGGGCGGCATGGGTGGCGGCGGCGGTATGGGACAGGGTGGTGGCGGTGGTCGCAGGGGCGGCAACGCAGAAGCGCCTGCTGCCAATCCGGGCGAAGCCATCACGCTGGCCGATGTGAAGGTGGGCGATTCGGTTGTAGGTGTCGGATCGGTCAAGGGTGGCTCCTTTGTACCGACGGACCTTCGCGTGCAGGAGCGGCCTGCGGGCGGCGGTCGTCGCGGCATGGCGAATGGAGACGCGCCGCCTCCGCAATAACCTTCATGCGGGTGTTTTCGTCTGAAGGCTGCGACGTGTCAGCTTTGGCAGCACCATGGCCAGCGCCGCGCAGAAGGCGATGCTGATTGCCGCGTCTGCGAAGAAGCTGCCGCGAATGCCTCGCAGGGCGTAAGCGTGCGCGTCGACGAAGCCCATGTAGGTAATGGACAGGTTCGTGCACGACAGCAGGATCGCGAACAGCGTGGACGCGAGCGGATTGCCCGGCCCTACCGCCTCAAACGTAAGCGCGTTGGCAGCGGCAAAGGCTAGCGCCTGAAAGGCGTTTTCTCCCGTGATGGCGACCGCAAAGACGCCGGGCACATGCGGCATCAGCGCCAGCGTCAGAGTAAACAGTCCGCCCGCGATGCCTATGCCGAGGTACAACGGACGCAGCGGGAAGCGCTTCGCCAGCAGCGGCACCAGCAGGCTGCTGACGGTGCCGGCAATTGCCGCTCCCACGCCGGAGAAGAGGCTGACCATGTGCTCGCTGGCGCGAAAGTCGGCACCGACGCCGCCCAGCACGTTGGTCAGCGCGAACGAGGCGGACGGCAGCAGGAACAGCAGCAGGCTGATCTGCACTTCGCGGCGCTTTGCCAGGGCGGCGATGTCGCCCATGAACTTGCGATAGCTCTCCGTCAGCCGTGCGTCGGGCAAGGGTGCCGGGATCAGCAGGTACAGCAGGCATGGCAGCATCATCAGGCTGCCCAGCGTGAGCGCCGCATGCCAGCGCGACATGCTCCGGATCACCTCGCCGCCAATGATCATCATCATGCCGCCGGCGCCGGTGTTGGCGACGGCGAACCATGCACCCAGGGTGCTGTCCGCGTCTTTGCCGATCAGTGCGCCTGTCCATCCGCCGACGGCGTTTTGCAGCTGTGACACCGCGATCATGCCGCAGATACCGAAGGCCTGCAGCGGACCCAGGTGGGCGCGGTTCAAAACGCAGCCTGCGACGCACACCGCTGCGGCCATGGCCGAGACGAGCGCGTAGGTTCGGCGGCGAAACTTCACGTCCAGCACCGGCGCGAACAGAAAGATCCAGATGCTGGGCGACAGGATGGTGGAGACCACGCGCGCGATGGTACCGCCGGGCAAACCCTGCGCGGCCAGCATCTCTGCCACGGTAACCACGGCAAAGCCGCCGAACATGCCATATGGAACGTTGGTCAGGCCCATCACCCAGACGGGCGGCAGCTTGCGTGTACTCACAGGGAGACTCCGGTGGGCAGGAATGATGTCGGGGCTTGCCGCTACGGTACAGGCAAGCGGCTTCGCGAACAAGTCGCGGCGAATGACATCGAAGGCCGCAAACGGGCGTCCAGTTCAAACGCAACGCGAAGTTTTCACACTCACGATGGAGCGTGTTGGCACCCTTTGTGGGTGGCCGCATTTGTCATGGTCATAGGCAACAGCACGCCTGCAATCCGGAAACCTCTGCAGTCCTGGCCAGGCATCCCAACGTTGCGAGGAGAACGAATGCCCTACCTTCAGACCAAGGACAAGACTGCAATCTACTACTACGACTGGGGCACAGGCGCGCCCGTCGTGCTGATCCATGGCTGGCCGCTCACATCCGCCAGTTGGGAGGGCCAGGCGCGCGTGCTGGCCGAGAACGGCTATCGCGTCATCGCGTATGACCGCCGCGGCTTTGGTCGCAGTGACTGGGCCGGCACGGGCTACGAATACAACACGCTCGCAAGCGACCTGAACGACCTGATGCAGGCGCTCGACCTGCGTGATGCGACGCTGGTTGGTTTCTCGATGGGCGGCGGCGAGGTGGCTCGCTACTTGAAGACGTACGGCAGTGCGCGTGTCAGCAAGGCTGTGCTGGTCTCGGCGGTCACGCCCTATCTGCTCAAAACTGACGACAACCCTGAAGGGCTGCCGAAGGAAACGTTCGACAAGATCGTCGAGAACCTCGAAAAGGATCGCTTCGACTTCCTGAAGACGTTTGGCAAGATGTTCTACGGCTACGGCGTCATCAGCCATCCGGTGTCGGAGGCTGTGCTTGAGTTTTCGGGTGCCATGGCCATGACCGGCTCACCGCTCGCCACGATCAACCTGGTACGTGCGTGGAGTGAGACGGACTTCCGCGATGACCTTGGCACCATTACCGTGCCCACGCTGGTCATCCATGGGACCAGCGACCATACGGTTCCGATCGACAACTCGGCTCGGCGCACGGTGCAGTTGCTGAAGCATGGCGAACTGATCGAGTACGACGGCGAGCCGCACGGCCTGAACGCGACCGCGGCGAAGCGGCTGAACGACGATCTGCTGGCGTTCCTACGCCGCCCTGCCACCACGGCGGTGCTTTAGCGCTGCAATGAGTTTCACGAGGGCACGTAAGCTGAGTGCCCCGATTTTCACCTCGATAAAGGAGCAACAATCATGGCGAACCCACTCGCATTTGTTACCGGCGCATCATCCGGCATCGGCTACAACCTGGCAAAGGTACTCGCGGAGCGCGGGTACGACCTGTTCATCACCTCCGAGAGCGACCGTCTGGACAAGGCTGAGGCGGATTTCCGCGCTCTCGGCGCGAATGTTTTCGCGTTGAAGGCAGACGCACGCAAGCGTGAAGAAGTTGATCGCGTGTGGCAGGCGGTGCTGGCCACCGGGCGTCCTGTCGAAGTGGCCTGCATCAACGCTGGCATCGGCGAAGGCGGGCTGTTTGCCACCGAGTCGTCGCTCGACCAGGAGCTCGACATCGTGCAGTTGAACTGTGCCTCCACGGTGCACTTTGCGAAGCACATTGCGGCGCAGATGGTTGCGCGCAAAGAGGGCAAGATCCTCTTTACTGCTTCGATCGCGGGCGAGATGACCGCGCCACGCGAGGCCGTCTACGCGGCTTCGAAGGCGTTCGTTCTGCACCTGTCGAAGGCGTTGCATTTCGAGTTGAAGGATGAGGGTGTCACCGTAACGGCGCTGCAGCCCGGGCCGACCGACACCGACTTCTTCGAGCGCGCGCACCTGGGCAACACGCAGGCGGGGACCGACGGCAAGAAGCAGTCCGAGCCGTACGACGTTGCGGTGGACGGCATCGACGCCCTGTTTGCGGGCAAGGAGAACGTCTACGCTCACGCCACCACGCTCAAGCTTGAGGGCGCGATGATGGGCCTGATCCCCGACAGCGTGCAGGCGGCCATGCACAACAAAATGGCGAAGCCGCTGGAGCAGACCAACTCCTGACAGTCGGGCAAACGTGAAAAGCTCCGGGCACACCATCGCCCGGAGCTTTCGTGTTTGCCTTGCGCGCTACCGACGGCGATCAGCGACCGATAGCGGCTTTCACCAGGTCGTATCCAAGGCCCTGCTGTGAGTAGGTGTTGAAGAGGTCGGCGCGCTCGGTGTTCGCCAGGATCACGATGCAACCATCTAAGTCGGGCAGCAGCAGGTTCAGCAGGCGGGTAGCGCCGATGTCGCCCTGGCGCTCCACCAGGTGAACGGCGGGCGCCGTTCCGGGCAGGTCGTAGCTCCATGAGCCCAGAGCCTCACCGCCCAGGTTCCGCTCACCATGGAACATGATTGCGGTCTCCCCGGCGGGCAGCAGGGTGTTGTTGAGCAGTGCTGCGTCCCAGGTCGCGACGTCGAGCGCGTTGCCGTACAGCGCGCCGGCGGCGCCATAGGTCGCGGGGTTCTGAGGTTCGTCTGTGAGGCCAGCCTCGCTGTACGCGCGAGTCGTTGCCGGTGCACTGCCTGCACCCGTGAAGACACCCCAGCTTGCAAGGTGCAGCGGCTGCACGATGCGAGCTGTAACGAGCTGTGCGTAGGTCATGCCGGTCAGCTTCTCCAGCATCGCCCCGAGCACAAGGTAGTCGCAGTTGTTGTACTCAAACTTGGTATCGGGGTCTCGGGTGGGCTTGCCCCCGCAGAAGCCGGTCGCCGTCGCAAGCTGATAATCAGCCGGCACGCTGGGGACCTTGTAGAACGCGGGAATGACACCGTCCGGTCCTTCGCTGGGGTTCGGCAGGCCGGAGATATGCTGCAGCAGCTGCTGCACAGTCACGCGGCCCACGGTCGGTGGCAACGACGGCAACACCTCACCCGCGGGTTCTTCGAGCCGCAGTTTGCCGGCAGCCACCTGCTGCATCACCAGAAGCGCGGTCACCTGCTTGGTAAGCGATGCCAGCCGAAAGGTGGTATCGACGCGCATGGGCTTGCCCGCCGCGCGGTCCCCCTGGCCGACCGCCCTCGCCAGCAGCACCTTGCCATGCTGCGCAATCACCACCACTCCAGAGAAAGTGCCCCTGGCAGCAGCGTCTGCAATCACCTTTGCCGCAGGTTCCGTCTGCAGTGTCTGTGCGTGAATGCAGGGAAGTGCAGAGAGCAGCAGTGCAGCTACTGAGAAGCAGCGGATCATCCAGTCACTCCATTCGGGTAGAGTGCCATTCTGCTGTAACGCAAGCACTTACGCCAGTCATAAACCAGGGGCGAGCCGTTCGGTCAAAAGCGTTTCGCCGGATATTCAGCCGATGGAAGCACCCAGGCCGGCACGCTCCGCATGCTCTGCAATTGCCTGGTTGATGGCAAGTGCCAGGGCCAGCGCAGCGCGGCCGTCATTCCCGCTCACGCGCGGCGTGGTCCGCGAGCGTACCGCTGCGAGGAAGCTTTCGATCTCCAGGCGCAGCGGTTCGCCTGGCTCGGTCTGCACCCTGCGCAGCGAAAGTCCCGCGGAGGGATGGGCTGCTGCGGCAGGCAGACCGCTGCGAGCTACAAGATCGCTCGCAATGGCGGGCTCTGCAGCCTGCGCCCCGCGCAGACCGGCAAGGTGCGCCTCTACTTCTTCCGCCGTGTGAGACTCATCCTTCGACGACGCAGCCTGGGCGGCGAACAGCGCCTGCATCTGCGTGGGCGTCAGCGATGCGGCCGCGGTCACGTCGATCATCAGCAGGTCCTGCCGGGCAAAGTCGAGCGATAGGTACTGGTGCGGCTGGAAGATGCGCAGCTTGCGGACGCGCTCTGTGCTGACGCGGCTGGCGGTGAAGTTGGCGACGGCGCCGCTTTCGAACTCCACACGGACGTTCGCGATGTCGGTCTTCTGCGAAAGCACGGGCAGACCGACCGCACGAACTTCGCGCACGGGTGATGCGGCCAGCGTCAGTACGATGTCGAGATCGTGAATCATCAGGTCGAGCACCACGTCCACATCAAGCGATCGCGGTGTAAAGATGCTGAGGCGGTGCGACTCGAAGAACATGGGCCGGTGCATCAGGGGTGCGGCTGCGGTGACCGCCGGGTTAAAGCGCTCCAGGTGACCGACCTGCACGACACGCCCATGTTCGCGGGCCGCTGCAAGGATCGCGTCGGCCTCGGCCAGCGTGGGTGCGATCGGTTTTTCGATTAGCACGTCGATGCCCTCCGCAAGCAGCGCCAGGGTTGCAGAGGCATGATGTACGGTGGGCGTGCAGACGCTTGCCGCATCGACGCGCAGGCCGCTCTGCAGCAGCGCCTCAACCGATTCGAAGACGGGGATGCCGTAATCGGCGGCCACGGCAGAGCGGGCCGTGGCGTTGGGATCGACGCACGCGGCCAGGGTCACCCTGATAGGGCTCTCCTGGGAGAGCGCGCCGTAGACGCGCAGGTGATTGCGGCCAAAGGCGCCTGCTCCGACGACAACTACCTGCAACGCGCCTGCTTCGGGTGCGGCCACCTACTTTGTGCCGCCCTCGACCGCCACGCGGCAGCGTCCGTACAGTTCGAGCAGGTGCGCGACCTGGTCCTCGCCCTTGGGCGCGGCTGCACCGGCGAAACCCGGCGTGCTGCCGCTGCTGTTGCGAACAACGTTAGTGGTTGAAGCGATGAATTTCAGCAGGTCCAGCGCGATGTCTTCGGTGCGGCGCGCCGCGAACGATGTCTCCATAAAGCCCTCACGAGACATGGTATCTGAACGCCAGCAAACGAGTTGCAGGCGCGATTTCCCCACACGATCCACACGCTTTTGGCAGGATTCGACGTCCGCCGGAGGGTCGTTGGCCTGTAGAATCAACGAGTGGTTTGGCGAGACGTTGCGATCCGGCATATGCCGCTTCCGGCGATCGAGTCAGCAGAACCGGCCGATACTCGCTTAGGAGTTGAGGCTGGGCAGATGGGGGCGACTCGCTCCTAAACCCGGCAAGGCGCCGCCAAGAGCGTCCAAAATCCCTTAAGAAAGAAGACGAAGAAGACAGCGGAGCTCAGGAAACCCGTGCGGCTAAAAGATCTGTCTGCCAGCTTTGGCAGGCGACCCGAACCGGCACGAAACACCTGTGACCAGCATGTGTACTAACCCGCGCCCGGCGCGACCCTCCGCTATGCTTCTCGTCCTGCAGGTAGCTGCTTGAACACGTACACGACCGAAATCGGTTCGGAACAGAACAACGCTTTCATGCCCCGGCACCGCCGCTTGTTGCGTACCGGCCTTCCTTCTCTCACCCGCTCCCTGTTCCGCGCACGAGCGGTGCTCCGGCTGGCCAGACGCCGCCCGGCCCTCGCGCTGGGTCTTGCGATCGGTCTCACGTCCGCGGTGTGGACGATGGGCAGCGCAGCATCGACTGAGACTGCTGAACTGCTGCACAGTGCGGCCATGTTTGCTGGAGTCGCGCCCCTTGCGCCCGCTCCCGCACCGCCCAAGCCGCCGGCAGAGCTCGCAGAGCAGCACCATCACCACCTGCTTAATTTCCCGCTGAACCCGCTGCGCGGCCTCGCGTCCTGGTATGGCTCCGTATGGAACGGCCGCCCGACGGCCTCTGGTGAGACCTACGACGAGACCAAGCTGACCGCGGCCCATAAGACCCTGCCGCTGGGCACGCTGGTGCGTGTGACCAATCTTTCTTCGAGGCAGTCAGTCGTGGTGCGTATCAACGATCGCGGCACGCTGGCTCCGAACCGTGTGATCGACCTGTCGTCAGCCGCTGCACGCGAGATTGGGCTGCTCGACCAGGGCCTTGCACGCGTCAAGCTGGAGATCCTCGGCAAGAGCTAGCCGCTCGTGTCGCAGCAAAAGGGGTCGCCTCTGTGGCGACCCCTTTCGCATTGCGTCGTTTGCCCTTGGCGTCAGCGGCCGGGAACCGGTGCGACAGCCTGGCTGCAGAACGCTGCGGTGCAGGCGCGGATGCCGAAGAAGACGTTGTCCTTGGACACGGGAAGGCGTGCCGAAAGGGCGCCTGTGCCGGGATATTTTGCCGCGTCGGCGGAAAACTGCCAGTCGGAAGCGGTGGTTTCGCGCCAGACGATTTGGTATTTGACATCGCTCGAGGCGCTCAGGGGCGCGTCCCATTTGAGAATCGTGTCATTGTCCAGGTTCGACGTGATGACCTTGACGTTCTGCGGCACGCCGGGTGACTTCGCGAGGGTCGCGAGCGTGGCCATGTTCAGGCGGGCGACGTTGGCGATGTAGTTGAAGTCGTCGAACTTCAGCAGATCGCCATACTCCTTGCCGTTCTCGACCCGAACGTGCTGGTGCTGATGGTCATAGTTCTCGCGCCACTCCGTAAAGCGGACGGCCGCGAAGCCTTCGTCGCTGAATGAGCGGTGATCGCCGCCGCGCAGGAAACGATCAAGGCGCAGTTCCATGATGGCGTGCAGGGGAGTCGGCGTGCCGGCCGGGAAGTACGTGCGGTCGACATCGAGTACTTCACGCGCAAGCTGGCGCGATGGCGTTTCGCTTTCGCCGCCGATGTTCAGCGCGGCGCGGATCTGCTCGATGGGCGAGGACGGCAGAATGCCCTGCGAGAAGATGCGGATGCGGGTCTTGCTTTGCAGCGTGTCGCCGGGCGTGGTGTCGCCGCCGACGATGTCGTTGTTCAATACGCCTTCGAGCTCCCAACCCTGCTGTTTTGCCAGTTGCGCGAGGTGGCGCGAGCCGTTCAGACCCTGCTCTTCGCCGGCGACGGCGACGAAGACGATGGTGGCGGGGAACCTCATTTTGCTGAGGATGCGGGCTGCTTCCAGTGAAACGGCAGTGCCGCTGGAATCGTCGTTCGCGCCGGGCGCCGGATCGTGGGTGTTCATAACGTCGGTTTCGCGGGTGTCGTAGTGGCCCGTGACCAGGTACATCCGCTTGCTTGCGACGGGGTCGGTGCCCTTCAGAACGGCGTAGACATTGCGCAGCAGTGTGGGCTTCGAGATGCGCGGCTTGCTGCCGTTGAAGCCGGCCTCAGGCTGCTGCGTGAACTCATCAAACTGCACCTGCATGCAGCCGCCGCAGGCCTGGCTGTAACTTTCGTATTGCGCCTTGATCCAGTCCGCAGCGGCCAGCACGCCGGTGCCGGGCTTCAGATCAGTCTCGGTGCTTGAGACCGTGCTGCGATTGTTGAACGCTACCAGCCGGGTGATGTTTGCCTTGATCTGCTCGGGAGAGACCTGCCGCAGCGCTGCGGCGATCCCAGGGTCCGCGGGAGCCGCCGCAAGCGGCGCGCCTGCAAGGCGGTAGTCGACCGCGTCGTCTGGTGCGATCTTCGTGGTTTGTGCCTGAGAACAGGCCGCTGCGGAGAGCAGGGTGAGGCCGAGCAGAACGCGCATCTTCATCATGTTGGAGCCGATCGTGTGGATTTTGCAGGATTGAACCCGCTTGTGTTCGGTTGCTGTCTCGGAACGTTAAACCTCTAAACTTCGGAAACGCTACCGCATGAAGTCTGTCATCCCGTAGCGCAGCGGACGACCTGCTGTTCGCTTGATCGCTGGTTGCTTGAGGACAGCAGCTCTCTCCGTTGCGCTCCGGGATGACAGACATCGAAGCTATTGGTAATGGAAGTCAACGAATCAGTCGATACACCGGCGAAACGAAAGCGCGGCACCCTGTACAAGGATGCCGCGCCGATCAGGTGAGTTAGAAGATGAACTTGCCGACGAGCTGCAGCTGCCTCGACGATCCGGAGTCGCCTGTTGCGAAGCGCGTTGCCGTGATCAGGCCGAAGCTGCTCGAGTTGGCGGACAGGGACGGGTTGCCGAAATTTGCGTGGTTGAAGATGTCGAAGGCATCCGCGCGGATCTGGAACTTCAGACCCTCGGTGATCGCGGTGTTCTTTTCGATGGAAAAGTCGGTATCGGTGAAGCCCGGTCCGACCAGCGCATTCCGGCTCAGGTTGCCATAGGTACCTGCCGTCGGAAATTGGAAGATGCAACCCGCGGTGAGTGCCGTGCAGGTGGTTGGATTGAACCACTGCACGCCGGTCGCGCTGACCTTCGTCTTCAGGTACTGAACCGGCGCAACCAGGTTCGGGTGGACCACGCCCGTCGTGCCGGTGAAGGTGGAAGTGGCCTGCGTTACGTTCAGCGGGTTGCCGGTCTGGTACTGCTGAATGCCGGAGAGCTGCCAGCCCTCGATGAAGCGGTTGCCCTTGAACGGCAGCAGGTAGACCGCCGTGAAGGCAATACGATTGCGCGTGTCGAAGTCGGACGGACCGTAGTTGAGGTAGGGCCGCGTTGCATCCTGGAATGCGCTGCTGGCGAGCGAGCCGAGATCGAGCGACTTGCTGTAGTTGTAGTTGAAGTTGAAGTTCAGGCCGTTGCGGAACGTCTTTTGCGCTGTGAGCCACATGGCGTTGTAGTTGGACTGGCCGATCGAAACGATCTCGTTGATGTTGACGCCGATGGCCGTGCCGGGCAGGATTGGGCTGGTCGCGGACAGGTTCGTAAACGGCCTCACGCCGGCTGCCGATGGCTGGTTGATGTTCAGCGGCTGCCGCAGGTGACGACCCACCGACCCGTAGTAGCCGATCGAGGTCACGACGCCGAACGGCGCCTGCTGCTGGATGTTGAAGTTGTAGGTCTGGGTGTAGGCGTTGTTCAGGTTGCGCGAGGTCGCTGCGATCGAGATGCCAGCCGCACCGGCAGAGCTGTACAGGTTCTCCACGGGGATGGTCGGTGTCTTGGTCGACGTCGTGAAGGTGACGCTGTTCTTATAGGGCGGGTTGCTGTTCAGGCCGCTGGCTGCGCCGGTTTCCGGCTGGTCGGCCATGTAGCCGTAGGCAGCCCGAATCACCGTCTTGCCCTGGCCGTTCACGTCGTATGCAAGGCCTACGCGAGGCTCGTAGTTGTAGTTCTGCTTGTAGGGGCTGTTGCCGTAGCCGTTGGTGCCGACGGGGATCAGGGCGACTGCCTGTGAATCGAACACGGTGAAGCGGTTCCGGCCTTCAACCGGGGCTCCGTTCCACTCGTAACGGAAGCCGAGTTCCGCGGTAAAGTTCGGCGCGATCTTGTATGAATCCTGCACAAACGCGCCCACCGCGTTCACGTAGATGCGGTTGGATGTAACGGACGGCGTGATGGAGAAGGTGGTCGCGGAACCCGTATCGAACTGGGCCAGCGTGGTGAAGCCAAGGGTGCCCGCGTCGCCGGAGAAGTTTGCGTTCAGGAAGCGGCGGAACTCACCGCCGAACTTGATTGAATGCTTGCCGACAGTGTAGGTCGCCGTATCGGAGAAGATGCCGAAGGTGTCCTCGCGTCCCTGGGGAAAGCCGGACGGTCCGCCAAAGGTGAGCGATGCCGCGGTAATGGTGGTTTGCGGGATGCCGGCCGGGCCGCTCGCACCATCCATCAGGCCCAACGTCGTCGGGTCGGTGGTGACGTTCGGATTGAAGGAGATCGCAATGCGGTTGAAGCCCAGACGCGCTTCGTTGACCAGGTTCGGTGAGAACACGTGCGTTTCGTTGAGCGTCAGGATCTGGCGTGTCGCTGCGCGATGGTCACCGAAGCCCGGGATCGTGTCGCCCTGCAGCGTTGGTTCTGTGCGGACGTCTTTCTGGATCGCGTAGAAGCCGTGCAGCGTGTCTGCCTGGGTGAAGGTGTGCGCAATGTCCAGCGTTCCCTGGTCGGTCTGCACGGGTCCGGGTGTCTGACCGACGAAGTGGGTCAGCTGACCGGTCACGGGATCCAGTGGGCCGGCGTTTGCGATGGGAATCAGGGCAAGCAGCTTCTGCGACACGGGATCGGTCACGGCTGCACGCTGTGCGGTGGTCAGCACGCCGCTGTTTACCGGCAGACCCTGATGCTGGCGAAGCCCCTCGTAGCTGGCGAAGAAGAAGGTGTGGTTCTTCCAGATGGGTCCGCCGAGCGCCGCGCCAAAGTTGTTGCGCTTGAACTCGGCAATCTGTGTGCCCCTGGGCAGGAAGTAGTTGCGGGCGTCCAGCGCCTCGTTGCGCAGGTAATCGAATACTTCGCCGTGAAAGGCGTTTGTGCCGGAGCGCGTGCTGACGTTGACGATCGAACCGGACGAGCGACCATATTCTGCCGAGTAGGTCTGGTTGTTGATCTTGAACTCGGACGTGGTGTTGATCGACGGCTGGAAGGTGATCTGGTTCTGGGCCAGGTCGTTCAGGTTAATGCCGTTGATCTGGAAGTTGACGGAGTCGTCGCGATTGCCGGCGGTGATGAACGAGTTCGCTCCCAGGCCGCGGCTTGGTGCCGTCAGGTTGCCGTTTGCGGGTGCGGTGACGCCGCCGGGAGTGAGCACGGTCAGGTCAAGGAAGTGGCGTCCGTTCAGCGGGACTTCCTGCACGGTCTGGCGGTCGATCACCTGGCCGACGGTGATGGATTCAGAGTTGATCAGCGGCGCCGCGCTTTCCACCTGCACGGTTTCGCCCGCGGATTGAAGAGACATCGGCACATCAAGATTGGTGCGCGCGTCGACCAGCAGCGTCAGGTGGTCAGCCGTGAAGTTGCCGAAACCCGGCGCCGTGGCGCGAACGGAATAATCGCCAGGAGGCAGCGACGGTGCGACGTACTGGCCGGCGGCATCGCTCGTCAGCGTCCGCTCAGTTCCTGTGCCGTTGTTGCGAATCACGATCTGCGCACCTGGCAGCGCGGCGCCCGAGGGGTCTTTGACCGTGCCGGAAAGGGTCGCGGTGGACTGTGCGAACAGGATTGCCGGTGCGGCCGATACGGCTGCGAGAGCGAGAAGGGAGATACGTTTGTTCATGTTGCCTCCTGAAGTAAAGAGCTGAGAAAGCGGAGATGGGACATCACTGCGGATGTCTCCACGTCTGTTGCCGGTGACCCGCCCTTGATGGCGCAAGACCGCAACTTCTTCTGTGAGGAAGGCACGGACGAATGCGCGCGGACGCACTCCGGTGATCATTCGCGGCCTATGGCATCCGCCATAACACCGCTGCAAAAAAGGGTTAATTGATGCGTAATATATCAGATACCTCACCCGGTGTTCACGCGGGCGGGAGCGTTGTTGCGTACAGTAACAACTTGCCTGCTTTTGGCGTGCCAGCGGAAGCAGCCGCGCTCAGGAGAGATAAGGGGTGCCATCTTTGAAGAAATTGCGGTCTTCAGCGAACCTTACGGAACGAGCGCACCGTAGCATCAGGCAGTACATTCTCGCCAGGAATCCCGGCACCGAGGTCCGCCTGACCGAAACCTTCTTCGCGGAGCAGCTTGGGATCAGCAAGTCTCCCGTGCGCGAGGCGCTCAATTCGCTGCAGAGCGAAGGTCTATTGCGCATCGAGCCGCGACGCGGCGCGTTCATCCACAAGTTCTCGGGCAAGGAGATATCCGAGCTGTACGAGTTGCGGGAGGCGCTGGAGACGTTTGCCACCGCCATCGTGCCCATTACGCCGGCGCTCGTGGCGGAGCTGCGCGGCAGCGTCGATCGCACCGAGGATCTGCTTCGACTGGGAAAGAAGGCAGCGTATATCGAAGAAGACATCTTCTTCCACCGGCTGATTGTCAGCTCGGCGGGTAACCATGAGCTGTCACGCGTGCACAGCAACCTGCAGGACAAGCTCTGGCTGTGCCGATGCCAGACATACCAGCTGACCTCGTCCGATACACCGTCTGCTCATCGCAGGATCACCGAGGCGATTGCCTCCGGCGATCGCCCCCTGGCGAAGCAGATCACGAGTTCACACATCCAGTTCGTGCGGTCCGCGCTTGTCGCGGCGTGGAGCGCGCTGGCGTAACCGAACGATGATTCGTTTAGGCGAAGAGCAGGCAACTCGCTCCTTCGACCGCGATGCTCGAGGAGCGGGTCCCGAGCTTGCCGGTGGATGTGTCGATGGGAAAGACCGACACGTCTCCTGAGAACTGGTTGGCGCTGAGGAACCATTGGCCGCTTGCATCGATGGCAATGTGCCGCGACTCGGTGCCGGGATTGGGGCAGTGGTGCACCAGGGTGGGCGCGCCGGTCTGCGGATCGAGAGCATAAACGACAAAGGTGTCAGAGACACGATTGCTGCCGTAGAGGAAGCGCAGGTCTTTTGAGAAGACCAGTTCGCTGGCGCGCGGCTCGTTTGTGGTGTCGCCCTCGGGCAGCGTGCTGATGGTCGCGAGCGTCGCCAGTGTGCCATCCGTCTGGTTCCACAACAGCTGGTTTGTCGTGCAGTTGACCTCGTTGATGCAGTAGATCCACTTGCCGTTGGGGTGGCAGACGATGTGCCGCGGACCTGCGCCCGGCGCTGACGACCAGTGCGATGGCGTGTGCGGCAGCAGCTTTGCCGTGGCGTGGTCAAGCCGAAAGATGTGGATGCGATCGAGGCCAAGGTCATTTACCAGCAGGAAGTTGCCGCCGGGTGCGACGGTAACGCAGTGGCAATGGCTCTTGTCCTGCCGGCTGGCGACGGGGCCGTGCTCGTCCGGGGGAAACTGAATGAAGCTGGCTTGCTGCAGCGCGCCGTCGGGCTTCGCGCGGAACGAGGCGATGCTGCCGCCATCGTAGTTCGCTACTGCCACGCATCGGCCGTCGGGAGTGATGCACACGTGGCACGTTCCGGGTCCGCCGGAACTCGCATTGTCGAGCGGCACAATGGACGTGTCGTCGACGACGCGATACGTTGCGGCCTGGCCATGTCCGTTGACCGGCGACTCCTCGGCAAACAGCAGGCCGTCCGGTCCCATCGCCAGGAATCCCGGGCTGCTCACCTCGACGGCGAGCACCGGTTCGGTCAGCGCGCCGTCTGCAAAGTGGGACACGTAAATGCCCTTGCCCTCACCACCGTTGGGCGAGGGATTGCTGGTGCCGATCAGCAGCCGTTGTGAGGGTGTTGTTGCTTCAGCAGCGGCCATGGGCGCCGCCTTCGCTAACTGCCGTCCTGCGAGCTGTTTGCCTGGTCTGCGACATAGTCGTCTTCACCCTCTCGGGGTACTTCTAGGATGCGCAGAGTTTCGTTTGAGGACAGGTATCCCTTGCGCCGAAACCACTGCTCCATGCGTTGTTGCAGCAGGTCGAGAGGCACGCGGAGACCGGCTTCCATCAAGCCGTCAGCGACCGGCAGCGTGTCGTCAAAGACCGCGTCGTTGGTGAAATTGCGCATGGCAAAGTTGTCGATCTGCGCGACCGGGCAAGCGATTGCTTCGCCCGCCGGCGTGATGCGCTCGACGGTCAGCTGCCGCAGAAACATGCGTCAGCCGAACTGCACAAAGCAGGCGCCGGGTACCTTGATGCTGCTGCTCTGCGGGCTGAGCATGCCGGTTTTCGGGTTACGGGATAATACGGCGACATCGTTGCTGCGGACGTTGGCCGCGAGCAGCCATTTGCCGGTGGCGTCCAGCAGGATGTGACGGTTCTCGACGCCTTCTGACTTCATGAACTGGATCTGCTGCAGCGTGCCGTCGTGCTGCACGGCCCAGACCACGAAGCTCTCAAGGCCGCGATTGCTGCCGTAGAGGAAGCGCTGGTCGGGCGACAGAACCATGTCAGCGGTACGGCACTTTGGCGGAGCGTCTGCGGGCAGCGTGCTGAGCGAACTCTTCAGTGTCAGCGTGCCTGCCTTCGCATCCCACAGCAGCAGGTCGACACGGTTGGCCACTTCGTTGTTGCAGTAGATCCACTTGCCATTGGGATGCAGCACCAGGTGACGGGGTGTCGAGCCGGGCGCGGCCTGGTAGAACGGCGGATCGTGCGGTGTCAGCTTTGCCGTTGCTGCGTCGAGCGTGTAGATGTAGATGCGGTCCGCGCCGAAGTCATTCACCAGTACAAAGCGGCCGCCGGGAGCCATCATGATGGAGTGGCAGCGACTGTGCGGCTGCGACGGCGTGGGGCCGTGGTTCGCGTCGCCGTACTCGATGTGCTCGACCGCAGGCGACAGCGCGCCGTCTTTGTCGACAAGGTAGGTACTGATATCGCCGCTGCCCCAGTTCGCCTCCATCGCGACGCGTCCGGACGGGTCCATCGCGAGGAAGTTGGGGTTGGTGCCGGAGGCCGTCTGCAGGTTGATCTGCTTCAGTGGCGTTGGGCCGTCCACGATGTCGAAGCCGGTGACCGCCGCGATGCCTTCGACCGTGCAGGTGGCGTACAGCCGCTTGTGGTTCTTCGGCGACAGCGTCATGCAGTCGTTGCTGACGAACTTCGCGACAAACTCCGGCTGCGAGAACGCGCCGGTGTCAGGGTTGAAGTCTGCAGTGAAGATGCCCTGGCTCTCTTTGCCGGTGGTGCCGATGAAGGCGCGCTGATTATTCAGTGTGGGCATGGCGAATCCCTGCCGCGCCATGACGGCGGCGGTCGAAGCTGCAAGCAGAAAGCGTCTGCGGTCGAGCATGAAGCGGCACCTTGTTTATCCCTCGGCGGGAAGGTGACCAGCATACTCTTCAGGCTTGACGTCGTCATTGATGACCGGGAGCGTGGGCAGGTTCAGCGTGCTGCCTGCCTGGTTGACCACGGCATTCACGTTGTCGAGCACTTCTTCGACGGTCATGGTGTACAACTCGCGGCCGTTGTCGTAGCCGTTTTCGACTATGGTCTTCAGGTAGCGGCCGGCGGCCTGCGCGGCGGCGTAGTCGGTGATCACGAAGCCGGTGCGGCGCTTCATCTCGACCCAGGCGATGTTCGGCATGGCGATCCACATGGGCCGGCCGTTGACGTCGAAACGGATGTCTGTTGCGTCCGCGTGGCGGGTAGCGATGGCAACGATGGTCGCCTTCCAGACGCAGTGCAACTGCTCGCCGGTCCACTTGTCCTGTACGCGAAAGTCCTCAAACATGCCTTGCTCCTGATTCAGACTAAGGGGTTCGGCAGGGTTCGGCAAGCGGTGTGCTTTCGCGTCGGCGCGGGTTGGGCGTAGCCTGTCAGCATGCCCCTGTCCGTGGTGATCGTCGACGACGAAGCGCTTGCTCGCCGCGAGTTGCGCTACCTGCTGGAGCGTGTGGGCGGCGTGGACGTGGTCGCAGAAGCCTCCAATGGCATTGAGGCCGTGCAGACGATCCGCTCGCAGGCTCCTGACGCCGTCTTCATGGATGTGCAGATGCCCGGCCTCGACGGCTTTGCCGTGCTGAAGCGGCTGCTCGAAAACGACAAGGTCCGCATGCCCGAGGTGGTGTTTGCCACGGCCTTTGACCAGTACGCCGTGCGTGCGTTTGAAGTGAACGCGATCGACTACCTGCTGAAGCCGTTTGAAGAGCGCCGCGTTGCCCTTGCCGTCGACAAGCTGCGCGCCCGCCGCAGCGAGGCTTCGACCGTTGCGGCTGAAACCGCTCCGGATGCCGTACCGCAGGCGGGCGCGGAAGAGCGATTGGAGTCGCTGCTGAAGCTGCTGGAGGTACAGGCGCAGAACGCAGCCGCCACGCAGCCACGCACGCGGTCAGGCAAGGTCGTGCTGCGCGCTGCACAGCGGCTGCTGCTGATCGACCAGCGCGATATCTGCTTCGCGTCGATTGAGGAGGGCGCGATCTCTGTTGCCACCTCGACGATGGAAGGCATGTCGAACGTCCGCACGCTGGAGGAGTTGACCGACCAGCTTGATCCGGACACGTTCTGGCGCGTTCACCGGAGCTTCGTCGTGAACATTCAGCACATCCGCGAAGTGGTGCCGTGGTTCAAGTCGAGTTATCTGCTGCGGATGGATGACCGCAGCAAGACGGAGATACCCGTGGCGCGCGCGCAGGTGAAGCGGCTGCGTGAGTTGTTCAATTTGTAGGGCTGTCATCCTGAAGGATCCCTGCGACTTGTCCGCGGCGATGCACCCCATGGCTTTCTTCCAAGGGACCCACCAGCCAGGCGGCAAGGTTCCGGGGCGGAAAGGGCCATCCACCTGAGTCACTTTAGTACCCATGGGGCTCCTTCGCTCCGATCAGGATGAAAAACGCGCAGGGTGCCGCAAGAGCCTACGGGATCACCTCGTAACTCACGTAGGCAAACCGCTCTGAATCCGGAGCCCACGAATTGACGTTGAGCGAACCCTGCCCGCCGGTGAAGCCGGTCAGCAGCTTTGCCGTCTTCTCGACGTTGTCATTCTTCACGTTGGCCAACTTGATCTCCACATGTACCGTGCGTGGATTGTGGTTGGGCGTTCCGCTTGGGTAGGCGATGTAGACCAGCTTCCTGCCGTCAGGGGAGATGTGCGGAAACCAGTCTTCCGCGCCGTCCGCGAGGACCATCTGCGCCTTGCTGTCGCCCGGACCTGCGCCGTCCGCTGGGAAGCGCCAGACGGATTCGCGGCCGGTACGGTCAGAGTTGATGTAGATCCACTTGCCATCTGGCGAGTAGTCCGGCCCGTCATCATGATGAATGTCGGAGTTCAGCTGCTGCTCTTCGCCGCCCGCGGCCGGGATGCGGTAGACGTCGAACTGCTTGCTGTCGTTGCGCTGCGCCACGAACGCCATGATCTTGTTGTCAGGGGACCAGCCGTGGAAGTAGCTGGGCGTAAGCGTGGTCATCTGCTTGATGTTGGTGCCGTCGGCGTTGGCCAGAAACACGTTCGATCCTTTTGCGGGTGCGAGTGTGGCGGAAAATCCGAGCATCTTGCCGTCGGGCGAGATCGCCTTGTCGTTGTTGCAGCGATACTCGGCCGGGATGGCCAGCTTCTCCGGCGTAGCGGTGCCATCGGGCTTCAGCGTCAGCCGGTAGATGCCGCCGTCCGAGTTGGAGATGAGGTACTTGCCGTCCGGCGACCAGCTCGGTGCCTCCCAGATGGTGTCGGCGGTGAAGACCAGCTTGGACGAGCCGTCGCGCAGGTTGTAGATGAACATGCGGCTGCGCAGGTGCTGCACCGGCGCCTGCTGGCCTGCGGGCGGTGCCGGGGTTTGGGCGAAAGAAGCGGGCGCGGCCATGCAAGCGGCGATGCAGCCTGCGGCTAAAACATGCGGGAATCTCATCGGTTCTCCTCGTCGGTCAGGGCTCATGGCGTTCGGAACGCCGTTCCGAGCTACCCGTTACGGGCGATCATACTAAGCCAAACAAGGTGTCCTGCGCGAGACGCGCTGCCTCGCACAACGGGACCAGGGGCACCGACTAAACTGGTAGAGCATGATTCTTCCCTTTGTCCGCGAGATGATCGCGGACCTGGAACACACTGACAGCTTTGAGCGGCTGCGCCGGCATCTGTCCGGCGGGTTGGGGCGGCGTCGCGTCTCGGGTCTGACCGCGACGGCGCGTGCGCTGTACCTGCCGCTGATGGTGCGCGCAAGTAACGCGCCCGCGCTGATCCTGGTCAGTGACAACAAGGCGGCCGAGGCGCTGCACAGCATTTTGAACGCCACCTGCGATCTGACCGGTGCGCTGCGCTGTGAAGAGGTGTTGCGGCTGCCCGCGCACGATGTATTGCCGTTCGAAAACCTGTCGCCGCATGCCGAGATCCAGGAGCAGCGCGCCAGCACGTTATGGAAGGTCTGCAGCGGCGCGGCGCGCGTGGTGATTGCACCGCTGGAGTCAGCGTGCATGCGCCTCTTCAACCGTGATTACTACGCGGGCCTGGCGCTGGAACTGAAGCGCGGCGAAGAGTACGACACGGCCATGCTGCTGGAGCACCTGCTGACCGTTGGCTACACGCGCGTTGACGTGGTCGAGATGCCCGGGCAGGTAACCCTGCGCGGCGGCATCATGGACGTGTATTCGCCGGAGATGGACCGGCCCGTGCGCATCGACTTCTTCGGTGACGAGATCGAAAGCATGCGCAAGTTCGATCCGGAGACGCAGCGGTCCTCGTCGCCGACCGACGAGATCACGCTGCTGCCGTTGACGGAAACGCCGGTGAAGGACGACCTGCTGGGCGCGGTGCATGCGCGGCTGGTGCGCGGCGGAACCGCGGGCGCCGAGCTTGAAGGCGGCGAAGAGCCGCGTGAGATGACGTCGCAGGTCGGCAATGTATCGGTGTTCCCTGGGTGGGAGTTTTTCGCTCCCGTAGCCGGCGCACACAGCACCATCCTGGACCTGATGGGGCCGAAGACGCGCGTCATCGTGGAAGAGCCCGCCATGGTGAAGAACCAGGGCGAGCGCTGGTGGAACAAGATTGAGCAGCGGCACGACCGCAGCGGCATCGGTAACCTGGTCAAGCCGGAAGACATTTACCTGTCGCCATGGGACCTGGACGACGTCGTACGGAGGTACCCAGGCATCGATCTGGATCAGCTTGGTGCGGTCGACGTGCTGGACGCGGAGCAATCGTCGCAAAGCGAGATCGAGTTTGCGTCGCGTCCGACGATGCGCTTTCACGGTTCGATCCCCGCGTTCACCGAGCACCTGAAGGCGCTGCAGCAGCAGGATGCGCGCGTGCTGATTGCTGCCGCAAACCAGGGTGAGGTGGAGCGGCTCGCGGGGCTGCTGCAGGAGTATGGCGTGCCGTATCGCATCGGCAGCCGCGTGCAGCAGGCCAGTGGGTCGGCCACCGTGTACGACGAAACCAGCTACATGACAGGTGACATACGCACTCCCGTCATCGTAAAGACGGCGCTCGCAAACGGCGTGCAGTTCCTCGACCTGGACAAGGCGACGGCGCGCCAGCTGATCATCGTCGGCGCGCAGGATCTGAACGACGAAGCCGACGTGAACGCGCGGCCGGTGCAGCGCAAGTCGAAGACATCGGCCTTCATCAGCGACTTCCGCGATCTGACCGTCGGTGACTTCGTGGTGCACGTGGAACACGGCATCGCGAAGTACATGGGCCTGCGCACCATCGACCAGGACGGCGCTCCGCTCGAACTGATGATCCTTGAGTTTGCAGAGCAGGCGAAGCTCTATGTGCCGCTGACACGGCTTGACCTGATCCAGAAATATCGCAGCAGCGAAGCAGGTCCTGCGCCCGAGCTGAATCGCATGGGCGGTGCTGCGTGGGCAAAGACCAAGGCACGCGTCAAGAAGGCCATGCAGGACATGACCGGCGAGCTGCTGAAGCTGTACGCGCAGCGGCAGGCAGCTGTGGGTTACGCCTTCACGCCCGACTCGCAAATCATGCGCGAGTTTGAAGACGCCTTCGACTACAACGAGACCGACGACCAGCTCGCGGCCATTGCAGACATCAAGCGCGACATGGAATCGACCCAGCCCATGGACCGCCTGCTGTGCGGCGACGTTGGTTATGGCAAGACCGAAGTGGCCATGCGAGCGGCGCTCAAGGCCGTGCAGGATTCCAAGCAGGTTGCGGTGCTGACGCCGACGACGGTGCTCAGCTTCCAGCATTTTCAGTCGTTCAAGAAGCGCTTTGCACGCTTTCCCGTGAACATCGAGATGATCTCCAGCTTCCGCACCGCGAAGGAGCAGAAGAAGATCCTAGAAGACACGGCCGCGGGCAAGGTCGACATCCTGATCGGCACGCATCGCCTGCTGTCGAAGGACCTTGTCTTCCAGGATCTCGGATTGCTGGTCGTCGATGAAGAGCAGCGTTTCGGCGTGCGCCACAAGGAGCGGCTCAAGCAGATGCGCGCGCACATCGATGTGCTTGCCATGTCCGCAACGCCGATTCCACGCACGTTGCATATGAGCCTGCTTGGACTGCGCGATATGTCTGTCATCGAGACGCCTCCAAAGGACCGCATGGCGATTCAGACGATCGTTGCCAAGTTCGATGAGAAGCTGCTGCGTACCGCTATTGAGGTCGAGCTTGAGCGCAATGGGCAGATCTACTTCGTCCACAATCGCGTTGAGACGATCTACGAACTGGCTTCGAAGATCCGCGAGCTGGTGCCGCAGGCGCGCGTCGTCGTTGCGCATGGACAGATGGGTGATGGCGAGCTGGAAAAAGCGATGCTCGCGTTCATGAATGGCGAGTTCGACGTGCTGTGCGCGACCAGCATCATTGAAAACGGACTGGATATCTCGCGCGCAAACACCATCATCATCAATCGCGCCGACCGCCACGGATTGAGCGAGCTGTACCAGCTGCGCGGGCGCGTGGGCCGCAGCGATCGGCGTGCATACGCCTACCTGCTGATCCCGCCGGAGAACGAACTGACCGAGATTGCACGCAGGCGGCTGGCCGCATTAAAGGAGTTCAGCGACCTGGGCGCGGGCTTTAAGATTGCCGCGCTTGACCTGGAACTGCGCGGCGCGGGCAACATGCTGGGCGGCGAGCAGAGCGGCCACATCGAGGCCATCGGCTTTGAGATGTACACGTCGATGCTGCAGGAGGCGGTCGCCAAGATTAAGGGCGAGTCGCAGGAAGAGCGGCCGGGTGTGCAGCTCAACCTGGGCATCTCGCTGCGCATCGACGCGAACTATATTCCGGAAGAGAATCAGCGGCTGCGCATGTACAAGCGCATCGCGGGAGCGACCGATACAGGCGTGCTGGCCGACGTCCGCGCCGAGATGATCGACCGCTACGGCGAGCTGCCGGACAGCGTTGTCAACCTGCTTGCCGCGGCGGAAGTGCGTCTGCAATGCGAGCGCATTTCCATCGCGCAGCTCGACCGCAAGCGCCTGCAGATGGAAGAGAACAAGCAGAAGGTCTTCCGCGAAATGCTCATCCTCAAGTTCGATCCCAAGGCAAAGATCGACCCCGGCATGCTGATGAAGATGGTCTCGCGCAACACCAAAAAAGGCGCGCAGTTTACGCCGCAGGGCGTGCTGCGCTGGCCGCTCTCGAGCGCTAACTCCGCCGATGTCATCGCCGAGACGAAGTCGCTGCTGGAACAGCTTGATCTGGCTCCGGCGGCTGCGTAAGCTGGCGAAACATGAACTCTACCTGCACTCTGACATTTGCTGTAATGTTCGGTGCTTGCGCTCTGCAGGCGCAGACAGTAGATAGACCACTTCAGGTTGGCGGAAGTGTGAAGGCACCCGTTCTGACCAAGCAGGTTGATCCGAAATATTCAAGGTCTCTGTTCAGCAAGCCAAAAGAAGGTACAACTCTGGTCGGTTTGGTAGTCGACGAAACGGGCACTCCGGTGCGTTTACATATCGTTAAATCAGCTGACAAGAAGCTGGATGACGCGGCACTGGCTGCCGTCAGCCAATGGAGGTTCAAGCCCGCGATGAAAGATGAAGTGCCGGTGGCGGTTGAACTTAACGTCTCCGTCGACTTCCGAGTGAAATAATCTTGCGTTCGCTTCTGCAGCATTTCGAAGCTGTCCTGGAAAAAGGGCATCGCGCGCTTGGGTGGACGATTGCGCGGGTGCCGTTCGATCCTGCGAGAGTCTGGCCGGAGCGGGTGCGTTTGCGCGTGAAGGGTACGATCAACGATTTTCCGTTTCGCACGTCGCTGTTTTCTGAGGCGGGCGCGCAGGCGAGCTACTACCTGCTGGTAAACCATGCTGCGCAGGCTGGCGGCAAGGCGAAGCTGGGGCATGTGGCGAAGTTCACGCTTGAGCCTGATCTTGACCCGAGACCGGCGGAGTTGCCCGAGGAACTGGACTCGCTGCTGGATGAAGCCGAGAGCTTGCGCGACTGGTACGACGCGCTGGGCGAGTACACACGCCGCGAGATCGGCAAGTGGATCCTTGGCGTGAAGAGCGACGAGACCCGCATGCGGCGGGCGCAGCAAATGGCGGAGCGGCTGCTCTCCACCATGGAAGCGGAGATCGAGCTGCCACCGGCGATCTCAAAGGCGTTTGCGAAGCGTCCGAAAGCGCGCGTCGGCTGGACGAAGATGACGGATGCGCAGCGGCGCAGTGGGCTGATGGCGGTGTTCTACTACCAGACGCCGGAGGCCCGCGAAAAACGCATCGCCAAGCTGTGTGACGAAGCAGAGAAGCGCGCTTCGTAACGCCCGCTGGCGCCCGACATCGGAGCCATTTCACCTGCGGTTCGCGACGCGCTATCGCGCCGCAATGATTCGCCGATGCAACGTCGCAAAAACTGCTGCTGTCGCGCGCCCCACTTGCGTTCGGAGTAGTCAAGCGCCAGGCCTTTCGGGCGATTAAGATAGTCGCACCATGCGCCGTGCCTTCGTCTGCCTGCTCCCTGCCGTCTTGTTTTGCCTCGCCATGCCTGCGCAGCGGCTCAGTGCGGATGGCGCCATGCAGACGTTCAACTTCGTCTCAAACCAGTACTTCGATGAGGTGTACTTCCGCTTCAGTCCCACGGCGGGCACGTCGGCGGGCTTTCACCAGTACGACACGCAGCTTGAGGACTACTCGGCGGCGAACGTCGCGAAGTGGGCCGGGGCGCTGCATCAGTATGAAACGAAGATCGAGGCAATTCCCGCCGATGGACTGGATGCTTCTGTCGCCGCAGACCGCGATGTTCTGCTGAACTCCATTCGCTCGCAGCTGCTGAGCCTCGAGACGATCAAGCCATGGCAGAAGAACCCGGATAACTACTCCAGCGGTGTGACAGCGTCGATCTTCACGCTGATGGAGCGGCCGTACGCGCCGGCCAACACGCGTCTTCGTGCAGCCGTCGCGCGTGAGAAGGCCATCCCGCAGGTGTTTGCAGAAGCGCGGCAGAACCTGCAGAACCCTCCGAAGATTTACACGGAAATCGCGCTGGAGCAGGTCGACGGCGACATCAGCTTCTTCCAGCATGACGTGCCGCTGGCCTTTGCTGACGCGACCGACGCCGCGGCGAAGGCGGAGTTCGCGAAGACCAACGCCGCCGTGATCGACGCGTTGAAGAGCTATGCCGCGTGGATGAAGAGCGACCTGCTGCCGCGCTCGAATGGCGACTTTCGCTTTGGCGCGGACGCGTACCGCAAGAAGCTGCTGTACGACGAGATGGTCGACACGCCACTCGACCGGCTGCTCGCCATCAACGACGCCAACATGAAAGCGAACCAGGCCGAGTTTGCGCGCATTGCAAAGGAGGTCGACCCGAAGAAAACGCCGCAGGAGGTGCTGGCTGAACTGGCCACGATCCATCCCGCGCCGGACAAGCTGCTGGACGCCTTCCGCGACAGCTTCAACGCCGAAATCGCATTCATCCAGTCGCACGGCATCATCACGCTGCCGAGCAATGTGCGGCCAGTGCTGGAGGAAACTCCGCCGTTCGAGCGGGCAACGACCTTCGCCAGCATGGACCCGCCGGGACCGTTTGAGACCAACTCCACCAAGGCGTACTTCAACGTGACGCTGCCGGAAAAGGGCTGGACGGCGCAGCACATTGCGGAGCACATGGCCGAGTTCAACGTGGGTACGATCGTCAGCACCAGCGTGCACGAGGCATATCCGGGGCACTTCGTCCAGTTCCTCTGGCAGGACAAGTTTCCGTCGAAAATACGCAAGCTGCTGGGAGCAAACACCAACATCGAAGGCTGGGCGCACTACTGCGAGCAGATGATGCTGGACGAGGGATACCAGACGCCCGGCAGTGACGATCGAGAGCGCAAGCTGATCAAACTGGGCCAGTTGCAGGACGCCCTGCTGCGAAATGCCCGCTTTGTCGTCGGCATCAAGATGCATACCGAGGGCTGGACGACGGACCAGGCCGAGCAGTTCTTTGTGACCGAGGGGTACCAGTCACCCGCCGCCGCCAAGGTCGAAACCAAGCGCGGCACCGCCGACGCGACCTACCTGTATTACACCCTGGGCAAACTTGAGATCATGAAGCTGCGCGAGGACGCCAGGGCAAAGCAGGGCGCGGCATTCACGTTGCAAGGCTTTCACGACACGTTCATGAGGCAGGGGCCGGTGCCGATTAAAGTTGTGCGGCAGGCGATCCTGCATGATGGTTCCCCCGTTCTCTGAAGGGCGAAACCGGCGTTCGGCGCTGGATAATCCCATGCTCTCTGCTTTAGCATTGAGCTACTTCTTCCCATGGACGTGAAAAGCTCTGCATGATCAAGAACATACGAAAAGCTGTATTCCCCGCTGCCGGCATGGGCACGCGGTTCCTGCCCGCCACCAAGGCCACTCCCAAGGAGATGCTGGCGCTCGTCGATAAACCTCTCATCCAATACGGCGTTGAAGAGGCCGTCGCCGCAGGCTGCACGGAGATCATCATTGTGACCGGCCGCGGCAAGAACACGATGGAGGACCACTTCGACCGTGCTCCCGAGCTGGAGGCTTCACTCGAGCGACGCGGAAAAGCGGAGCTGCTCGAGATCTGCCGCTCCGTTGCGTCGCTGGCGAAGATCAGCTACGTGCGCCAGCCGGAGGCGCTCGGCCTGGGCCATGCCGTGCTGATGGCGAAGGAACTGGTCGGCGACGAGCCCTTTGCCGTGCTGCTACCCGACGACATCGTCGACGCTGCAACGCCCTGCATGAAGCAGATGGTCGACGCGTTTGCTCAGACCGGGTGCTCCATCCTGGGCAGCGAGGTTGTCGAGGGCGATGCCATTCAGAACTATGGCTGCCTGGACTGCGCCCCTGTGGACGGCAATCCCCGCCTGCATAAGGTGAGCGACATGGTGGAGAAGCCGAAGCCGAACGAGGCTCCCAGCCAGAACGCGATCATCGGTCGCTACATCCTGACGCCGCGGATTTTCGAGTTGCTCGAGAACCTGGAGCCCGGCGCCGGCGGCGAACTTCAGTTAACCGACGGCATCAAGGCGCTGCTGGCCTTTGAGAACGTCTACGGCTTCACATACGAGGGCAAGCGGCACGATGCCGGTGACAAACTCGGCTTCCTCAAGGCGACCGTGGAATTTGGCCTGAAGCACAAGGCACTCGGGCCGAAGTTCCGGGAATGGCTGGCGTCCTTCCCGCTGAATTAACGCACGGTTTCAGGGCGACCGCAGGATATCGAAACGCTCTTTCCACCTGAGGGAAGAGCGTTCGATGATTCGGCAGGACAGCGCTGAGCGCAATGGACACGCAAAAACGACCCTGCTGAGCTTCAGGCCTGCGTACGGTACCACTCGATCGTCTGTTCCAGGCCGTGATTCAGATCGGCGATCACCTTGTAGCCGAGCTCCTGCTGGATGCAGGTGATGTCCGCGAGCGAGTGCTTCACATCACCGCTGCGCTCCGGCTGGAAGTTGAGGCCGCCTGTGTAGCCAGTAATGCGCTTGATGCACTCGTAGGCTTCGATCAGCGTGGTGCGCTGGCCGGTTGCCACGTTGAAGATGCGGCCGGCGATCGACGACGGCGCTTTTGCTGCGAGCAGGTTGGCGCTGACGACATTATCGATGTAGGTAAAGTCGCGGCTGGTCTGGCCGTCGCCGAAGATGGTCGGCGTTTCACCACGCATCATCAGCGAGATGAAGCGCGCCAGCACGCCCGAGTACTGCGACGACGGGTCCTGCCGTGGACCAAAGATGTTGAAGTAGCGCAGGGAAACCGTTTCTAGACCAAAGGTGCGCGCGTAGCTGGCCAGATAGTGTTCACCGGCGACCTTCTGCACGGCATAGGGCGAGACGGGCTCTGGCAGCATGCTTTCGCGCTTCGGCTGTTCAGGCGCATTGCCATAGGCGGCTGACGACGCGGCATACATGAGCCGCTTCACACCGGCTGCTCGTGCAGCCTCAAGCACCATCAGCGTGCCTTTCAGGTTGATGTCGTTAGTGCCGAGCGGGTCTTCGACCGAGCGTGGAACGGAGGCGACGGCTGCCTCGTGGAAGACGTAGTCCACGCCGCGGGATGCGTCAGCGAGAGCGCCGGCGTCAAGGATGCTGGCTTCGCGGAAGTCAATGGATTGGCGAAACCGGTTCATGTTCTCAAGCTTGCCCTGACTCAGATCGTCCATGCCGACGACCTCCGCGCCCTGCTGCAGCGCCGCTGCCGCCAGGCTGGATCCAATGAAGCCAGCTATTCCAGTGATCAGAATCTTTGCCACGTGTCTCCCCAAGTGCACACAAAATAACAGCCGTAGTGACGGGTGAAGTAAATCAGTCCTGCAGTTACAACAACATTCGCGCCTGGTGACGAGTCTCCAGCCCGCATGGAAGGCCGGCGGGCAAGTGCTCGTCCTGCTTCCAACGATACATTGCCGTCGTTGGCTGAAGTGATATTACGGAGTGCGTACCCGTTGCCTGCAGGCAGTCGCCGCCGCGCTCCAAGTAAACGGGTGCGAAAGCTTTCGCCTCCGCACCCTTTTCTACAGGTCTGTTTTGAAACCGTTACGTTACAGGCTCATGCGACGGCGACGGACCAGACCGCCGACGGCGAGAATACCCGATCCCAGCAGGGCGAGCGTGCTCGGTTCGGGTGTGACCTGGACCAGGCTGACACCATCCAGCAGCGAGAACGGTGGTTCGCCGCCCGGTGTTCCGTCGGCCAGAAAGCTCAGGGTCTGGGACGTGCTGGTGGCCGTGAACGCCACGCTCTGCGCGCTCCATCCGGTGAAGCCATGGTTGGCATCGGTCAGGACAGGGGTGTTGTAGGTCTGGCTGCCGAAGCCGACGGTGAGCGCCTCTGTCGTCTGGCCGGTGAAGCCGGACTGCTGCGCGCCGGCGTAGTAGAAGGACAGCAGGTACGTGGCGCCGACCGTCAGGTTGTTTACCGTCTGCGAGACAGTGGCCTGCTGGTAGGCGCCGTCCATGCCCAGGAAGCTGTTGCCGTCGGGACTCGCGGGGATGGCGTTCACGCCACCATTTGAAGAGTTCCAGAGGGAAACATTGCCTGCATTGCCGGAAGCGGTCGCCGTTCCGGAGGTAAACAGGAAGTTGTAGCCGATGGTGCTGCCAGTGCTGTTGTTCGTCCAGTTGTTGACGGTGAAGCCGTTGTAGCCAAGCTGCTGGGAGGTCGTGCCTTCGGCAGAGGAAACGCCGTTCAGCGTGGTGCTCTCGAAGCTGCCGTTCTGAATCAGGTTGGTGGAGGAAGCGAAGGCGTTGAGGGAAAGACCAAGCACAGCAGCTGTCGTACATGCTGCCAGGCGCGAGAGGGTGCGAGCCATGAAAGTCATAGTGTTTGTACCTTGGGTTTTGGGGTTTTGCGCGTTCCCACCCAACGTCCTTTTACGGCTCGCCCGGGCTTACAGTCGCATGCAAGAAGTCTAGCTTTTATGCGCACTGTTTTGCCGTCTGTCTGCTGGCGCACTTTACATTTCTACGGCTTGTGATACCGCCCGCAATATCACATTCCCATTCTGGGACGCGGAGCAGATCGATGGAGACCAAAAAATATGCCGCAGCATGGCTGCGGCACCTTCCAGGTCAAATGCAGCAAGTCGTTAAAGGTCGGTTGTGCGACGCCGGCGCAGAAGGCCGCAGATCGCCAGGACACCTGTGCCCAGCAGCGTCAGCGTGCTTAGCTCTGGTGTGACCTGCACAATGGTTATGCCGTCCAGCAGCGAGAAAGGCGGAACGCCGTTCGGCGTGCCGGCCGCGAGAAAGCTTAGAGTCTCAGTGGTTGCCGTCGGAACGAAATCAACTTCGGTGTAGTGCCAGCCGGTGAAGCCATGGCTGCTGTCGTCCAGGACGCCGGTTTGGTCCGTCTGGGTCAGCGGTGTGGCACCGGTGTTGTCGGTCAGCGTGACCTGAAAGGCTTCGGTCGTGATGCCTGTAAACGTGTACTGCTGGGCGCCAGCGTAGTAAAAGTACACCTTCGTGTCCATGCCGATGTTCAGGCCGCTGATGACCTGCGAAATGGCTGCCTGCTCGAAGGCTCCGTCCAGTGCAAGGAAGTTGCCGCCGTTCGGGCTCGGCCCAATGCCGTTTGCGCTTCCATCAGGGTTCTGCGACCAAAGATACAGGTTACCGTACTGTGCACCGGAAGACGGGCCATATCGACCGGGCGGGTTGGAGCTTAGGTCGTTCGTGGCATCCGAAGAAAACACAAAGTTGTAGCCGGGTACGTTGCCCGAGGTGCCACTGGTCCAGCCTGTTACTGTTTGTGTGTTTTGGTCGACAGAAGCACCCGGGGCGTACAACTGGCCCGAAGTACCGGGAGTGCCCAGAGTCTCGAAGCTGCCGTTCACGACGGTGATTGGGATGACGCCAGCTTTGGCGGTCGTGGCGGAAAAACCAAGCACAGCGAAGGCAGAGAGAACTGCCACACGCGAGAAAAAATCAGAGGGAGCGAATCGCATAGGTTCCTAACGGGAAGAGTGATATCGTGCGACGTCACTCAACGCGCGGGAACTGGTAACTACCCTGGGTGACGAATAAGCGAAGGATAGCAGGGATTTACAGTATTAGTAACAAGATTTGTTATGAGAGTTCCATTTTGGAAATTTCTTCCTTGCTCGCTTGCCCCTTGGACAACTCTCCCGTGCCCTTTGCCGTACGGCCTGGTGCTTTCCGGAATGGTCCCAGCAACTGCCCTACGACACCGGGAGCAAGCTGCTCACTGATGCCGTACTTCCCCGGATGGCGGTCTTTCGGCAGGTGGAGCGTACCGAACAGGCGGTCGAGCCAGGGCAGCATGGACGCGTAGTTCCTGTTGTAAAGCTGGGGGCTGTCGTTGGTGTGGTGCCAGTGGTGGAAGGCAGGTGTCGCGATCAGGTGCTCCATCGGACCCAGCCTCCAGCGCACGTTGCTGTGGATGAAAAACCCCCACATCGTGCCGACGAGGACAACCAGTACCGGGATCAAACCGGCGGCGCCGCGAACGGGCGATGCCAGGCCCAGCAGGTAAAGCGGCACCAGGCCGCATAGCCGAGTAACAATGACGTCCACGGGATGCGCCCGCGTATTTACAAGAAAATCCATGTGTTCGGCGCTGTGATGGACCGCGTGAAATCCCCACAGGAAAGGGAACTCGTGGCTCCAGCGATGGCCCCAGTAGAAGCCGACTTCGCCGATCACCATGGCCGCCGCGGCGCGCGCCCACACGGGAGTTCCGTCTACCCAGTCGAAGTAGGCTCCGGGGATCAGCGCGTGTGCGCCCCAGGCGAGCAGCGACAGCGGCACACTTAGCGCGATGGCCGGCGTCAGGCTGCTAAGGAAGTAATAGAAGAGGTCCGCAGCCACATCCTTGCGGAAAAACTTGTGTGGATGCAGCGCGAACAGGCGCTCAAGGGGCGTGAAGATCACGGCCAGCAGCAGCAGCCAGAGGAACAGCCGTCCGATCTGGATCAGATACGCAAGCACGCGAGGATCGAGTTGGTCGAGCAGCTCAGACATGACAGCAGGCACCGACGGGCCGCTGATTTGAGTCTAGGTCAGACTGCGCCAGATTTCCGTGCTGTGACATCACGCGTGATGACGGATTCGTGAGCAGAGGTCGTTCCGGGAACGCTAGGTTCCAAGCCGGGCGCGCAGCAGATGAGCTCCGCTGCCTAGACACCGCAGCTTGCCCTCTGCGAAATAGCGGGCGTTGATGCCGTCGCGGCCGAGGTCTTCCTCCAACGCCCAACCCCGTTCGCGCAGGAGCGCGTGAAGTTCTTCCGGGGTGAAAAAGAGCTGGAATGGTTCGCCTGCAGCCGCGACCCGCGCCGCGAGTGAATCGAAGGCGAGCTGCTCAAGGAATGGCAGCGACTCCCGCGGCACGCCGTAGTCCATGACAAGAACGCTGCCCGGCGCGCATGCGGAGAGAAAGTCGAATGTTGCCGAAAAGCCATGGTGCGACAGGTACGGCACTACGCCCAGCCAGCCGAATGTTGCGGGCTGGTCCTGCTGGAAACCGGCCGAGACGAGCCGCTGCTGCAGCGATTCCGACTGAAAGTCGACCGCCACGTGTGCCACCGACGGGGGCACCGCAATGTTGTTTTCCTTTAGCAGATCCAGCTTCCATGCCTGCGTGGCGGGGTGATCGACTTCAAAGACATGCAGGTCCTCATGCGGATTGCGATACGCGAAGGTATCCAGACCAGCACCGAGCAGAACGTACTGCCGCACGCCGCGGGCGTGGGCGGCGTGCAGTGCGTCCTCGGCGAAGCGCGATCGTGCTACGAGGAAGGCCCGCAGTGACACAGATCCGGGACGGGCGGGAGCGCGCAGTTCGCTTCGCTCGAGCGTGCGGCGATCGGCGTTGGCCAGCCCGAGGATCTGCAGAGCCAGCGGATCAGCAAAGACCACGAGCTGATCGAACACCTGGTGCGCCGCCCGGCGCAGGGCCACGCGATATGCCGTCCGGGATGGTGTGCCGTCGTGCATCGCCGCTGACCAGCTTATCGGATGGCGGCGGGGCGCGATGGGCCGGGCTACTGGACTACAAGGGTGAAGGTGGTGCTTGCGGAGATGGTTGGATTAGTGGAGCTGTACGCGGAGATCTGCAGTCCATAGGTGCCTTTGGGTGAACTGGTAGTGCTGGTGGTTCCGGTACCGGTGCTGGTGCTGGAGGACGTTGCCGCGCTGCTGCCACTGCCGCAACCCGAGATGCCAAGGGCGAGTACTGCAGCCACAAGAACAAACAGCGACGCGGTAAGCCTGCGGCGTCGCAGGGCGAACAGTGCCATTGCTCCACCGCAAAGCCCTGCCAGCGCGACCGCAGTGCGAGCGGGCGCTGCAGGGGATGGGCGTGTGGACGCGGACCGTGCCGTGTCGCTTACCGTGCCGCTTACGGGGAGACTGCCCGTTGTTGCGCAGTTCGCCACCGTATTGACCGTGAGCGTTGCGGTCTGGGTTGCGTTGGCGGCGAGGGTGACGGGCGTGATCGAGAGGCAATAGGGGAAGGTCGACGTGCTGGAACTGGTCAGCGCGGCGCGGAAGGTCAGAGGTCCAGCGAAGCCGTTGGAGGTGATGGCGATGGCTTCCGTGGAGGTGGTTCCGGCGGTGACGCTGAGCGTGGCGGGCGAACTGGTCATGCTGAAACCGCCGCTGCTCGTGGTTGTGGTGGTCGACACAGTGATGGTCAGCGTGTTGGAAGCGGCGGAATTATTCGTGTCTCCCGAGTAGGTGACAGTAAGGGTGTGGCTGCCCGTGGTGGAGAACCCGGCGGTAAGCGTGTAGGAAGCAGCGCCGCCGCTCAGCGTCACCGGCGATCCGGCCGTTGTGCCGTCGACGGCGAACGTCACCGTTCCGCTGGGCGTAGTGGTGCTGCCGTCGCTGACGGTTGCCGCGAAGGTGACGGATGTGTTGACGGTGGGCGTGGTGGTTGAGGCGGTCAGGCCAACGGTCGGGGTCAGTTTGGTTCCGGATGACGCTGCGAGGGACTGGATGCCGGCGAGCAACGCCGGTGCAGCAATGGAGCCGAGTCCCGTAACCTGATCGTAGCCGGCGGTGGTGGTGTAGCCCAGGCTGCCGGTGGTGCAATCGGTGGTGCCGACGGTACAGGGAACGATGTTGTTGCCGCTGGTGATGTCGTGGAAGATGCTGCTGCCTGTGCCTCCGGCGGCGAGCGTGTAGAGGCTGGGATTGATGTTGCCCAGGGACTTGCCGCCCTCAGCCTGCTCGATAACCGCGAGCATCGCCGCGAAGTTCGGCGCCGAGGCAGACGTGCCGCCTACGCCCCCGCCGTCGCGACCGGTGGACGTCAACGTGAAGCTCTGGGTGCCGCTGATGCACGGGTCGTACGCGTCGCAGATCAGGTAGGCGTGTTCCGAAACGTTCGCTGGAAAGGCGACATCAGGAACGTCGCGGTGGCCGTCCGACGGCACACCCGTACCGGCCTGCCACGAGGGTTTGCCGAAGATCCTGCTGAATCCACCGCCGCTGGCGGTCAGCGAGCCGTAGGCGATGGTGTCATTCCAGGCGACCTCAGGAATGTAGCCGATTGCCGAGCCGAGAAAGCTGTTGTTCGTGCTGCTCCAGTAGGCGCTGCTGTCGCTGTTCAGCTGCGTGCCGCCCACCGCCGTTACATAGACTGACGAGGCAGGGTAGGAGACGGCCAGGCCGGCCGTGGCGGTCTTTGGAGCACTGCTGGTCTCACAGCCCGCAGCGCCTGTATCGCCCGACGAGACCAGGACGGTCTGCCCTTGCGCGTTCGCCTGTCGCAACAGTGGTTCCAGTGTGCTGGTCGCATACGTGGCGTCTTCTGATTCACAACCGCCGTAGCTGAGGGTCAGGATGGGTGCGACATCGCTCGTGATGGCGTACGACAGGGCATCGAAGACGCCGTTGTTGTTGCAGTTGCCGGTGGTTGCGTTGGCGCAGCCGGTGTAAATGAACTGGATCGATGCTCCCGGTGCGGTGCCGCTGGCATACTCCAGGTCAAGCTCCGACTCTTCTTCGTCACCGGCGACCAGCGCGGAGGCCGAGGTATTCGGCACCAGCACCATCGTGGGTAGGCTGACTGTCTGGCCCGTCTTCTGCTGGAAGTACGTGAGCTGCGTCGTGTTGACCGCCGACTGGCCGATGACGCCGATCTTGACCCCGCTGCCGTTGAAGCCGGAGCTGATCAAAGTATTGATGCCGAAGATCTGGCGGAAATCCCACGGAACGATGTAGTGCGTTCCGGTCGAGGTGGTGTAGTCCGGCGATGCCGTTGTTGCCTGGGGTGCCGTGACACGCTTCTGTTGCGGAGCAGGCAGGCGGTAGCTGCTGAGACCGGTCACGCCTCCAACCACGGCGGTGAGCGAGGCGGGCAGCTGAACGGCACCCGCGTTCTCAAAGAAGGTCTGCGTGCCTCGCTGGTAGCGGTTCATCGTCACGCCAAAGGCGTTCTCGACCGCCGATGCGGTGCCGGAGAAGGTTATGCGATTGCGGCTGTCCGCGACGGCGTTCACGGTGAAGCCGCGGCTCTGCAGCCAGCTTTGCAGGATGGCGATGTCCGCGTCCGCCACGCCGAAGCGCGCGCCGTACTGCGCGGGCGTCAACCACTGGTGATAGCTGGTGGATGCGGGGTTTGCCTGGTCCGCCAGCAACTGGGTCAGAGTGGCATCCTGCGCGGCGGTCGGCTTCAGCACGAAAGCCATGCTGGTCAGCGCTGTCTCACCCGGCAGCGCGCCCTGCAGCCGGGCATTCGCCGTGTGGCGGTTACCGGTTTCGCCGGGCAGAGCGATGCGTGACTCCGTTGCTGCCGGAACCGCCGACAGCCTGCGGACGGGCTCCTGCGCAGGCAGCATTGCCGCAAAAACGGCCACCATGCCGGCAACGACAGGCATGAAACAGTGCATGGAACGACGGAACATCTGCATGGTGAAGAAACCTTCGTGAGAGCCGTGATGGCGAGCCTACGCGTCTCCTGAAGGAAGGTGCACGCAGCGTACCGCTAATGGTATGAGACGTCTTCAGCGCCTCTTAGAAAACGACATCGTCAAGGCCGTGTCCGGCATGTAACAAACCGCTTGCATAAGGCCAGCCTAATCTGCCGCGGGATGAGTAGTTAAACGAATTAATGAGTTGCATTGTGAGCGCATGGTGAATTACTGTTGAAGCTCTACACAAATCAGATTTGCAGTCGCTCGGAGCCAAGGTCTACGTGTACTTCACGTTGGATCGTGGGCGCAAGCAGCGTCGCCGCGTTCGTCCGGCGCCGTTTTCCGAAACGGCCGGTTCTTCAGGAGAGCACCATGAGCATGTTCACGAAGCCGTCGCGGTTTGCACTTATCGCACCGGCCGTCCTCGTCTCCAGTATGGTTGCTGGGGCACAGACCTTCCGTGGCAGTTTGACGGGCACGGTCACGGACGCATCCGGCGCGGCCGTTCCGAATGCCAGCATCACGTTGACGAACCCCGCATCGAACGAGACGCTCAACAGCAAGTCGAACGGTGCCGGCGACTTCAGCTTCCCCGAACTATCGGTGGGCACGTACAAGCTGCTTGTCAGCGCTCCCGGATTCTCTGCAAAGAGCCTGGATGATGTTGCGATTGAAGTCACCAAGATCAACCACCAGCAGATCGTGTTGACAGTCGGTGCGGAATCGACGGTGGTGGACGTGCACGCGAGCGGTATCACGCTGGATACGACGAACAGCCAGCTGGTTTCCGTCGTCGACCAGGTTTCGGTGCAGCAGATCCCGCTGAACGGCCGTAACTTCCAGCAGATGGTGAAGCTTGCTCCAGGTGACAACCCCTACAGCGTCGGTTCGGTCAACGGCACGCGTACTGCCGGCGTGAACTACCAGATCGACGGTGCGGACAACAACGATCCTTGGTCGAATGCCATCGCGTCAAACCAGGGCGGTATCGCCGGTATCGCGGGCGGTCTGCTGCCGGTTGAGGCGATCGACCAGTTCTCGCTGCAGGCAGCCGGTGAGGCCGACCAGGGGCGTAACGGTGGTGCGAACAGCAACCTCGTACTCCGCACGGGTACCAACCACCTGCACGGCGATGTCTTCTACTTCGATCGTAACGAATTGTTTGCTTGGCTCAGCCCGTCGGTCGCCGTGGGCAGCCGTATTCCTGAGATCCGCAACCACCAGGGCGGCTTCACCCTTGGCGGACCGATCTTCAAGGACAAGACGTTCTTCTTCCTTGCGGGTGAAATTCAGATCGCCCAGGCCAACAACAGCCTTGCCGATACCGTTCTCAACAACACCTGGATCACAGCGGGCCAGGCGATGCTGGCGAACCATGGCGTTCAGGTCAACCCGGTTTCGATCAGCATGTACAACCTGCTGTTCCCAGCGGTCAGCCGGGTCACGACGGGCTACCTGAACCAGTACCAGTCGAACGGTGTCAACACGTACAACAGCTACAACGGTCTTATCAAGCTGGATCATCGGTTCAGCGACCGTGAACAGCTCTCTGTCCACTACCTGGGAACTACCGGCAAGCAGTCGGCGGACGTTGGTTCGCACTTCGCGGATTACTTTGAGACCGCACCGATGCACATTCACAACGGTTCGATCATCTTGAACAGCACGCTGAGCAGCAAGTTCCTCAACCAGCTCGCGTTCTCGGCTTCCTCGTTCCTGCAGGTGTTCAACGATCGTAACCAGAGCTTCAACGTGCAGGGCAACGGCCTGCCGCTGGGCCTGACGGGCCAGCTGGCATTTGGTGCGCCGAAGTTCACAGTTGGCTCATTCGATTACACCGGAGCGACCGCTCCTCTTGGCCGCCAGGACGTTACGGGTCACGTGGACGACACCTTCCACTGGTCGCAGGGCAAGCACGAGATCAAGTTCGGTGGCGAGTATCGTCATGCGAATCTGAATGTGGCCTACTTCGTCAACGGCCGCGGTTCGTTCAACTTTGACGGTACGCGTGGCGGATGGACGAATGCAGATTGCACCGCAGCCGGTCTCGATCCGAACAATGCTTCTGCTGCCGGTGCCAACTGCTCGACGGGCAAGCAGGTCGCCGACTTCCTCATTGGCCAGACGCAGGGTTCCAGCGGTGCGCAGATCCTGCGTAACAATCCGCAGCGCGTCTATCTGGTGAACACGTTCGACCTGTTCGCTGGCGACAACTACAAGATCTCGAACCGGCTGACACTGAACTACGGCGTCCGCTGGAGCTATAACGGCGTGATCTCCGACGACCGTAATTCGATCTATAACTTCACGCCGCAGCAGGGCTACTTCAAGTCTCCGCTCTATGCGCGGAACCTGGGCAACGTTGCACCGCGTGTCGGCTTCTCCTTCCAGCCGTTCTCAACAAACAGCACCACCGTGCTGCGCGGCGCCTGGGGCATCTTCTACGATCAGCCCACGGTTGGCCAGTTCGTCTACAACAGCGTAGGCAACGGTGCCAGCGCGGGTATCTTCGGCAGCCCGGGTGATGCGAATGCCGCGATCAACGTGACCGGTGTCAACTTCACGCTGGGCTCGTCGACCTTCCCGTCGGGTGTGCAGTTTGGCGCCAACGGTCAGCCGACCACGCAACTGGGTATCCTTGCGATCAATCCGAACTATCGCGCGGCCTATCTTGAGAACTACAACCTGAACGTCGAGCAGCAGATCTCCAAGAACACGCTGCTGACGGTCGCTTACGTCGGAAGCTCCGGACGGCGCCTTGCCTATGTGGACGATCTGAACCAGTTCTCGCTGGCTCCCACCACGGTAGGCCGTGTTCGTCCGCTTGCTGCCGCGTATCCCTACCTGACCGCGGTTAACCAGGTAAACAGCGGCGCCACGTCGAACTACAACTCCATGCAGATCTCGTTCCAGCAGTCGGCATGGCATGGTATCTCCGCCAAGGTGTACTACACCTGGTCGAGGTCGTTCGACGATGCATCCAGCACAACCACACCGCAGGATAGCCGTAACCTTCGCGGTGACTGGGGACTGTCCTCGTTCGATGTTCGCAACATCTTCACAGCCAACGCGCACTACACCATGCCGAAGTTCACCAGCCACGCAGCTCGTTTGACGCAGGGTTACGAGGCAAACGGCTTCTTCTCGTTCGCGGGTGGGCAGCCGATCAACATCCTGTCTGGAACCAACACCTCTGGAACAGGCGAAATCAGCCGCGATCGTGCGAACCGCAATTTCGGCGTGCTCCCTTATGTTCCGCGCGTCACCACGGCAACAAGCACAGCGCGTAACTACAGCTACCTGAACAAGGCTGCGTGGAGCTCACCTTGCCCGACCTCGACCGCTTGCGGCGTCTTCGGTAACGAGCGTCGCGACAGCGTCATCGGACCCGGCTTTGGCAGCGTGGACGCGTCGTTCGTAAAGATGACGCCGATCACGGAGCACGTTACGACGGAACTTCGCGCTGAAATCTTCAACATCATGAACCAGGCAAACTTTGCCAACCCGAGCGGCACGCTTACCTCCTCGGCCTTTGGCGTGCTGTCTGCAACGCGTAACTCGTCCTCGGCCCCAGGCCTTGGACCGGGCGAGCCTCGCAACATGCAGTTCGCCTTCAAGGTGAGCTTCTAAGCTCGCCCTGATCCAACCCAATGCGGCCCGCTGCATTCTGCCTTCGCAGGATGCGGCGGGCTTCACCTTTGTGCCCCACCCGATACGCACCGCGAAAGAGGGACCTCCCGTGAAGCGATTCTCAGCAACGCTGGCCGCAACGCTCTGCGCCGCCGCTCTCGTCACCGCCGCTACGCCCGCACAGGATGCCGGCGACAAGGTCGATCTCGCCGCATTGAACGCCATCAAGCGCGAGGCCTTTCAGCACTCGCAGGTGATGGAGAACCTGTACTACCTGTCCGAGGTATACGGTCCGCGCGTCAATAACAGCCGCAACCATCACGCTGCCGCCGAGTGGGCCATGTCGCAGATGAAGGTGTGGGGACTGCAGAACGTGCACCTGGAGAAGTGGGGTCCGTTCGGGTACGGCTGGCAGATCAAGAAGTATTACGGCGCGCTGGAGACTCCTGCGTACGCTTCGCTGATCGGCTTTCCGCTGGCATGGACGCCGGGCACCAATGGCCCGGTGACCGCCGATGCGGTGCTTGCTCCGCTGCATAGCGAGGCCGACTTCGCCAAATATCATGGCAAGCTGAAGGGCAAGATCGTGCTGATCTTCGATCCACGCGACCTGGAGATGCACACCGAGCCAGAAGCACATCGCCTCACCGAGCCCGAGATCGAGGCGCGCACCATGACTCCGGACCCATCGCGCAATGGGTACGGTGGTGGCGGACGGCCAGCGGCTGCTCCTCCGCGGCCAGGCGAGTTCACACCATCGTCGCTATCGACCGCCGCTCCAAGCGGCCGCGTGCTGCGGAACAAGGTGAATCAGTTCCTCAAAGATGAGGGTGTTGCGGTCGCCCTGACGCCGGGCTACAACGGCGATGGCGGCACCATCTTCGCGTCGTACGGCGGATCGCAGGATCCGAAGGACCCGGTCGGCCCACCCATGGCGGCCATCACGCCAGAGCAGTACAACCGCATCTGCCGCCTGCTGAAGCATGGCGCCACGCCCAAGCTGACCTTTGACATTGACGTCGAGTATCAAAAGGACGATGAGATGGGCTTCAACGTGATCGGCGAAATTCCGGGCACAACGAAGAAGGACGAGATCGTCATGGTGGGCGGCCACTTCGACAGCTGGCAGGGCGGCACCGGCGCTACGGACAACGGCACCGGATCGTCGGTCGCCATGGAAGCCGTACGGATTCTCGCGTCGCTGCACAAGCCGATGGCACGCACCGTGCGCGTTGCGTTGTGGGGCGGTGAGGAGGAAGGCCTGTACGGCTCGCTCGCCTACGTGCAGACGCACTTCGCGCCGCGCGACACCATGAAGCAGACTAAGGAGTACAGCAAGCTGGACGTGTACTTCAACGATGACAGTGGCAGTGGCAAGTTCCGCGGCGTTTCGGCGCTTGGCAATGTTGAGCTGGCGGACATCTTCCGCTCGTGGATCGCGCCGATCAAAGACCTCGGCATCACAGCCGTGACCGGCCAGACCGCAGGCCCGACGGTCGCCCCGGGCGGCACCGACTCCACCAGCTTCTCGTGGATCGGCCTGGATGGCATCGGCTTCATGCAGGACCCGCTGGAATACGGCACGCGTACCCACCACAGCAACATGGACCTGTACGACCGCGTGCAGAAGGGTGATGTTATGCAAGGCTCGATGATCGAAGCCTGGTTTGCCTATAACGCTGCGACACGGGCAGAGATGCTGCCGCGCATCGAGACGCCTAAGCCGATGGGTACGACTGAGGCGGGATTGCAATAGCTCTCGCGTAGAGAAAAAGAGGGCTGCAGGCGTTTGCTTCCCGCCCTCTTTTCCTCTGGCTTCGAATGAAGCGGAACCCCTCGGGGGCTGAACGGATCTGCCGGGTAGTTACGGCACAGCTGAAGCTGTACCCTTCCGAGCATGGCTTGACCGGCTGGTGCTTCATCGTCAGGAACCGGCTTGCCCGTCCATGTAGGAAGGCTGGGATAGAGCTGTTAGACCCATGTCTCAAAGGCGAGACATGGGGCACCCAGTCTGTTTGCTAACCCATGTCTCAAATGCGAGACGTGGGGCACCCATTCTGTTACAACCCATGTCTCAGACGCGAGACATGGGGCCACTCGCTTATGTTTGTGGTTACTTTGCTTGCTTGCGGTACTTGTCAGCCAGCGGTTTGTCTGCGAGCGCCTTGATGAACAGACCGCCCACGACGCTGCGAGCCTGGAAGCCGACCTGCTTGCCGGTGATGGTGTCGTACCAGTCCGTCATGGGAACGCGGCTGGTGGTTTCGTTGACCCACTTGTAGACGGGGTCAACCAGCGCGTTGAAGTCGGCTGCGTTGTCAGCGAGCGTTGCCGTCCACAGCTCCCAATCCAGCTTCGTGTAGTCCTTGCGGCTGTCGAGCGGCAGGCCGTATGTGTTCAGCTTCGCCTTGTAGAAGGCGATCTCGGAGTCGCGGACGGACTTGGGAAACAAGTTATAGTCGAGCACCTTGTCCCACACCAGGTTGTACTTCTGGCTCCACGTGTTGGCCGAGTCGTAGGCCAACTTGTAGTGGTCGCCTTCCTTGTCCATCTGCATCCACTTTTTCGCGTAGTCGTGCGCGTCGGCACTGTACTTCCTGGCTTCGGCATCGTGGTGCAGCAGGCGGGCAAGGTCGGCGTATGCCTCCATTGCGTCGATGGCTTTAAGCGCGAGATTGGCGTTGTGCGTGACGTGTCCGGCGAAGTCATCGGTGGTCAGCTGGTTTTCCGGATCGAGGCCGTGATCGTGCAGGAAGTTGGCCCACTTTGTCAGCTCGGGCCAGTATTTTTGGGCCAGGTCGATGCCGGCGTTGTTCTTCTCAAGGCGCGCCAGCGCATCGACCAGGATGATCATGTTGCCGCTCTCTTCGACTGGCATCTGGTCTTCTTCCGTCTTTTCGCCGCCGCCGTAGCTCTGGCCGTTGGCTAGCGGGTACTGGCCGAGGTCGTGCGGAGCGAACGGGAAGCGCCAGCGATTCGGCAGCGCCGCGTACGCCAGCACAGGCAGCACCTGCGCGTGCAGCATGGCCGGGTTGAAAAAGAGGAAAATCGGCGCGGAGGGATACAGCACGTCCACCGTCGCGGTATCGCCGTTGCTGAAGTTCTCCTTGGCGAACAGCATGGGCTGGCCGTCGACATCTGCAACCAGTTTGTGCGCCGCAATGCTCTGGCGATAGGCCAGCGTGCACAGCCAGGCGTAGTGCTCTCCTGCGGTCTTCGTCAGGTCGGCGATCAGCTGTTTATCAAAAACATTGCCGCGAGCTTCCAGCGTTGCATACTCGTTCTGCGCCTCGGTCAGCATGGCAGAGACTGTTTTACCGTCACGCTGCCAATACGGGCGCAGGCGACGGTTGAGGTACTCCATCGCGAAGGCCTCGGTGTAGCTCAGCATGACGAAGCGAGACGTTGGCTGGGCAGAGACCGCGCCGAGCGTGATCGACACAGCCATTTCCTCGCTGCCTTTGGCACCGGGCATGGAGCCGTCAATGTCGTCTTCGCCGGGCAGCATGCCGTCCGCGGCAAAGCCCGGTGCGGTGCGCGTGCTGAAGGCAGTCTTCGCAGCCGCGTCGTTCGGCACGGCGATGTGAAAGTAGCCCCAGTCAATCTTGAGGTCGTCCCCGGAGCGGTTCAGCACGTTCTGGCTCTGCGTGCCGACAGAGAGCACCGTCAGATTGCCGGTCTGCTGCCGGGCAAAGCTGACGGGCTGGCCGCTGTAGCTGGTAGCCATCTCGGCATTTGCGCTCAGGTATGCGGCCACCTGGTGCTGTGCACCATCCGTGCTGTGCGCCGTCCACGTCAGGTAAGTGACAGGGCGCGATAAAAGATCCATGTCATCGAGGAACGCGGGCGTGAAGAAGGTGAGATCGACTGCCACGCCGCCGCCTGCGAAGTGATAACGGGTATGCGTGGGCGTCAGTTCGCTGCCGGTCTGCTCCATCGCGGGCACGTTGCGCGGATCGCTGCCCATGATGCGGAAGGCCTTGCCGTCTACGCGAATGATGCTGTTCAGCGGCTGGTTGTGGCCGGTCCAGTGCTTCGTCGGTGAGTCGGTCAACTTGTCCGTGGTGGACCACACGCTGAAATAGGGATCGTGCGCGACCAGCGGCGTGGCGGGCGGGCGCTCCGTCTGCGCGAGCAGCGGCAGGGCACACAGCAGGACAGGCAGGGCAAGGGAGCGAAGGTTCATTGGGTCGGCATCTCCAGCAGATTTGTGGCAGCCCTTGGATTCTAGCGTTGCAGTCCATCGGCCTCCGTTTTGGTGGTTGGTGCACCGCGCTGCGGGGCTCTTCGATTTCGGCAGGCTGTTTCTCTGCGGGCAGCTGTTCCGGTGAACGGAGCATGAAATATGACCCCAAAAAGAAAGTTTTCAAAAATACGTTGACAATCGTTATCGCGACGTTCTATTGTGGTGATGGAAACCCCATACCTTTAATCCGGAGAACATCATGCGCAAAGCTTTAGCCGTCGCCATCCTCGCCCTCCCCTCGCTCGTTTCCGCCCAGGCAGTTCACTCCGTTTCGCACCAGATCGCCTCGATTGAAGCGCCTGCGTTTGCGTTCCAGACCGGCGCGATCAAGGCCGGCACGCCCCGCGTCTTTACTGGTTTGATCGCTCCCATTCGCATGACGGACCTGCAGATCGGTGCCTCGGTCGCTGCCCTGCGAGAGGGTGAAGTTGTGGTCAGCTATACGGTGAACACCGCCGGCGTGCCCGAGAACGTGCAGGTCGTGAAGACGTTCGATGAGACCACGAACCGCCGCGTAATCGAGGCCGTCAGCAAGATGCGTTACACCCCCGGCCAGCTTGATGGTCAGCCGATTGCCGTTCCCATAACACTGCACATCGCCCTCACCAGCAGGTAGTCATACTGAAGTGCCTGAGCAACCCATCCTGGGGTTTGCTCAGGCTGCGCGGGACGCGCCCAGCGCGTACTGGCGGCAGTGTTCCAGATAGGCGGCCTCATGCAGCGCTGCCAGGTCGAGGATGCTGCTCCACAGCCATCGCGGCGCATCCAGACCTTTGCCGTGCCGGGTCTGCAGCTCCTTTGCCCAGAGCTTTCGGGCTTTGAAGGACATCTGCCGGCCATGCGCCCGGCCCACCACGCCGGCAAGCAGGCGTGCCGTGGCAATCGCATCGGTCTGCGACAGGCCGGTGAACTCAAACTTCATGTCCTGCGGGCGCAGTTCGCGGACGACCATGTTGTGGTGCGACAGCCGCATCGCGATCATGCGGTCGCCCAGGTGCGGAGACAGCGCCCGTGCTCCGCAGACAACGCGCTCTGCATCGTTCGCCGGCATCTCGGCGGTGACGCTGCGCGGTGCCGCAGCTGCGGTGGCTTCTTTTATGTCGAGCAGGTGGAAGCGGCGGTTCTTCCTGCCGCCGACGCCCACCAGCACGGCATAGCGCAGGCGGCCCAGTGAACTGCAGCCCTTCATCCAGTACGCCGCGTCCAGCAGCTCGACGCGCGTGTGTTCTTCGCCATGCATCTTCAGGATCAGCTCGCGCAGAGCGTCTTCCGCGAAGACACGGTCAAGCTCGTTCCGTTCATCCTTGGTGAGCGCCCAGAAGCGGCGCCCCAGTGGGATCTCCGGTCGCACGTCCTCGATGCGCTCCTTTGCAAGGTGCCGCCACTGGCGGCGACCGGCCTCGCGCATCACCTTGCCGATGGGTTCGATCTCGGCCGCTTTCACGCCAGTGGAGTGACTCATCAGGCGTGCGAGATAGCCGCCGATCATCTCCTCAATCATCAGCGCCGTGGTCACGCCGGGCAGGTCAGAGCTGCGTGCCGCCATGGCCAGCGACAGGCCCAGCCGCAGCAGGTCGTGCGCGGGATTGCCGATGACCGTCTGGTCAAGGTCGCGAATCTGGATCTCGATCTTGCCGTCGATGTTTGCAACGGGGCCAAGATTGCCCGTGTGGCAGTCGCCGCAGATCCAGACATCCGGCCCGCTGGGCAGTGTGCCGCGAACAGCGTCGCTGCCCAGCCAGTCGTAGAAACGAACAGTATTGCCACGCACGTAGGCATGGGCCGACTCAGCCATCTTCAGGCGGCGGTTAAGGTCGAGGACCGATTTACGGTCCTGGGGGCTGGTGTGCAGCTGGGGCATCAGTGTTCACGGTCCATTCACAAAACGAACCTAGAAGATGGGAAAACGGTGCCTTCGGGTTGTCGGGCGGAGAAGCGGCCGAACGACGCACCCCAGTGCAACGACCGTTCGAGCCGTTTGATTTTGGCGTGAGGTGAAAACTGTGCTTCGATTCGTGCCGCTCGCGCTTTGACACGTAACAGCGGAGATCGGAAGTCGAATGGATCCCGATGGCGCTTTCATTGTCCAAAATGCGACGGCATGACAACGCACCCGCGAGGAGTTGGGTCAAAAAGAAACGTGGAGGAACAACATGAACGTTCTGAAGTCGATCGCGTTATCTGCTGCACTGCTTAGCGCTGGCACTTTGGCTCCGGCGCAGATATCCGTGGGAGTCAATCTTGGGCCTGCGCCTGTTTGTCCCTACGGGTACTTCGACTACGCGCCGTATAGCTGCGCGCCCTATGGGTACTACGGTCCTGACTGGTTTGTCGGCGGCGTGTTTCTCGGCGCAGGCCCCTGGTTCCATGGACCGCGCGGGTTTTACGGTCACGTCGATAACCGATATGACCCCCGGCACGGGTATCACGGACCGTTCCCCGACCGCGGGGCGCAGCCATTCAACCACTTCCAGGGCAATGAAGCGCATGACTTTCAGGGCCATGTCGGCAACCCTGGACATGACGCCGGCGGCGAACATAACCCGGAGGCACATGGTGCGTTCGGTGGAGGCGGCGGCTTCCACGGCGGCGGACGCCGTTAGATTCCTCGGCTGATTGGAGGTCTGTTTTGCCCGGCAGAAGGCCAGGTGGCGTTGCTCCCTGACCTTGTGCCGTCTGTCATTGAACGTAGACCCGAATGCGCGCCGTGAGGATCGTTGCGAGCAGGCCTGTTGCTACGAGCAGCAACGGCGAGATCTCCGGCGCCTCCGCCGCGTTGGTCAGCGTTCCGCTATTACCGCCGTTCGACTGCTGATCAAAGTCGTTTTCCAGCAGCGAATAGATTCCAGGCGTGAGTGATGGTGATGAGACCGGTCCCGAGAACAACTGGACGCCTGAAAACTCAAGGCGTCGGCAAGTTCGTCGGAAAAAAGGATTGTGGAAGTAGATGACGAAGTCGGTATCGTCGTTGGCGCTGTTCGGTGTTCCGAATCGATCTGCCAGACGGGAGAAAGGTACCGGCCGTTATAGGTGATGCCACCACTGCCCAAAGAAGTGGTGCTGTCCGGTTGTTGCACCGAAATGTAACTGGAGACGAAGCTGAAGCTGGTATAGCGGCTGCTGTACGTGTCAACGTAATCGGGCGGCGCTCCGTACGGCGTTGTCATGGTGAAATTGAAGGAGGTAACTGCCACCGGGTCATAGCCCACTGGCGGTGTGTTGCCGTATGGATTGAAGTAGTTGTTGTACGCCGGATCACCGGCGAAGCTGAACGTGAAGACATCAGCGCGGCAGGCGTTGAGGGCGCAAAAGCTAAGTAGCAGGGCAGAAAGAAACGGACAGGACGAATCATCGTCGGAGCTCTCGTGTGCTTAGAATGTGGGGGATTGCTCGAAGCTTACAGCGCCCCACAGTCGACTGCATTAGCGATCTCCCGTGTGCCGACACCCAGGATCGTTGCGGAATCTTGACACTCCCGCAGTAATCCTTGACGATAGTGGACTAGCACCCCTTCGCCTCTTGCCGGCCGGTGTCTTCCGTTTCCGGTGGCTTGTTGCAGGCCGGTGGCGGCAGCAGTTCGCCGCGGGACATCCCGAGACATCTGGTGCAACGATTTTCCGCCTGGCGCGCCTCGTCGCGTCTGTGCGACAAGCAAGGAAGTTCCTGTGTACGCAGTGTTCGCCTTCTATCTATTTCAATCGGCATCCGGCTTTGGCAGTCTCGGGCTGCTGTTGCCTGTGCTGCTGATCGGCATGGTGCTGATGACGGCCATCCCCAACCAGCGCAAGCAGAAGAAGTGGACCGCCATGCTCGAGTCGCTGAAGTCGGGCGATCGCGTGACCACCACCGGCGGCCTGCGCGGTACCATCATCAGCCTCCGCGATGATGTGCTGATCCTGCGGCTGGCACCGGACAACATCAAGCTTGAGATCTTGAAGAGCGCCATCGCGTCCGTGACGACGGAGGATGAGGCGGAGAAGTAGGCCGGTCAGTTACGGTCAGCCCTGAAACATATGCAGAAGAACATCAACGGCAGAATCATTGCCATCGTCGCTCTACTCCTGATCTTTCTGTACGGCATCTTCGGCATCCCGCATGGGTCGTTGAAGCAGACGCTGACGGACCGCATTCACCTCGGACTTGACCTGCGCGGCGGAACGCACCTTGTGCTGCAGGTAAAGACGGCAGAGGCAGTCGCGGCCACCAGCGACACCGATCTGCAGCGTGCACAGGCTGATGTGGCCAAGGTCGCTCCTGGTGTAAAGGTGACCAAGCCCGATCCGCAGACGCCCGTGCTGATCGTGAGCGGTGTCTCCGCCGGGAACCGCAACGCCGTGCGCGACGCGCTGAACGGCAACAACTTCTCCGCTTACGACGTGACGTCGACGCCAGATGGATTCAAGCTGGCGATGAAGCTGGCGGAGATCAAGGACCTGCGCGAGCGCACGCTGGATACGTCCATCGAGACGATCCGCAGCCGCGTCGATTCACTTGGCGTGGCCGAGCCGGTCATCCAGAAGTATGGCCTTGGCGAAGACCAGATCCTCGTCGAGCTGCCGGGCATCGACAACGCGGAACGCGTTCATGACGTGATCCAGTCCACGGCACGACTCGAGATTCACGAGGTGCTTGCCGGACCGTATGCGACCGAGCAGGACGCGCAGGTTTCGCAGCAGCCGGATTCGATCCTCGTGCAGGGCGGCAACAGCGCCGACGACAACTCGTTCTGGGCGCTGAAACGGATCGCGATTGTGCAGGGTCCGGACTTCCGCGATGCGCGGCCTGGACAGGATGAGGCGGGTCGGCCCGATGTTTCGTTCAACCTGACCACGGGCGCCGGCGATCGCTTTTACGAGTACACGAGCAGCAGCATCGGCAAGCAGATGGCCATCGTTCTCGATAACAAGGTGAAGGAAGTGGCGACCATCAACGGCGCCATCCGTGACCAGGGACAGATCAGCGGAGGCGGCATCAGCAAGCAGGCCGCTGCCGATCTGTCGCTCATGCTGCGCACGGGTTCGCTGCCCGCTTCGATCAACTACCTTGAAGAGCACACGGTCGGGCCTTCGCTCGGTGCGGCAAGCATCAAGCAGGGCGTGATCGCGGCGGTCGCGGGCATGCTGGCCGTCATGGCGTTCATGCTGTTCTACTATCGCGGCGCCGGTATCAATGCTGACCTGGCATTGTTTCTGAACCTGGTGATCCTGCTTGGCTTCATGGGCTTCACCGGGCAGACGCTGACGCTGCCCGGGATCGCGGGTGTCATCCTGACGATTGGTATGGGCGTCGATTCGAACGTGCTGATCTTTGAGCGCATTCGCGAAGAACTGCACATGGGCAAGCCACCAGCCGCCGCCGTGAACAACGGCTTCGCGCATGCGTGGATCACGCTGCTGGACACGCACGTTACCACAATTGTTTCCGCGATCATCCTGTTCTTTGTGGGCACCGGTCCGGTGCGCGGCTTCGCGGTGACGCTGACGTTTGGTCTGCTGGCGAACCTGTTTACCGCGGTGTTTGTTTCGCGCGTGATCTTTGACAGCGTGCTGACGCGCAAGACGCATGGCGAGGCGCTTTCGATTTAGGTTTCAGCTCTTCCGCGACAGATGTAAGCGTGGGATGACAGACGACGAAGGTATTTGAGGCTCAATTACGTGGAACTGTTCCGCAACATCAACATCGACTGGCTGAGCAAGAAGTGGTACTTTCTCGGCTTCTCATTGATCTTTTCGGTCGCCGGCATTCTCAGCATGCTGTTCTGGCACCATGTGCCGGTGGGCATCGACTTCAAAGGCGGCACGCAGGTTCGCGTCTCCTTTGATCAGCAGCCGAACGAAGACTACCTGCGCCGCGTGATGGACCAGTCCGGCATCCACGATGCCAGCCTGCAGCGGCTTGGCGGCGGTAACGGAAACGAAGAACTGATCACGTTGCCGCAGAGCTCTGACGCGACCAGCGATAGCGCCCGGCAGGCCGTGGTGAACGCGTTTGCGGCGAACTACCACCAGTCCGGCTACAAGATCCAGGACGCCTATACCGTCGGCCCGACCGCCGGCAAGCAGCTCACGCGGCAGGCCGGATGGGCCGTGCTATGGTCGCTGCTCGGCATGCTGATCTACCTGTGGTTCCGATTTGAGTTCATCTATGGCGCGGCCGCTGTGATCGCCGTCTTCCATGACACCCTGATCACCATTGGCTTCTTCTCGCTGACGAACCAGGAGATCACGCTAACGGTGATCGCCGCCATTCTGACGCTGGTTGGTTACTCCATGAATGACACTATCGTCGTCTTCGACCGCGTCCGCGAGAACCTGCAGCTGATGCGCCGCGCAACCCTGAGCGAGATCGTCAACAAGAGCATCAACCAGACGTTGTCACGAACGGTAATCGCATCGGGCCTCACGTTCCTGACGGTCCTCGCGCTATATATCTTCGGCGGAGAAGTGCTGCACGGCTTCTCATTTGCGCTGGTCGTAGGCATTCTGATCGGAACGTATTCGTCGATTGCGGTTGCCGCACCGATGCTGGTCGCGTACCAGGACTGGCGCGCCAGCAAAGGCAAGACGACGCAGCTGGGCGCGGGGCGCAAGGCTCTCGCATAGGAGTGGATTTGTAACAAAGGCCGCCTTCGGGCGGCCTTTCGTGTCGGTACATTCGCATGCCGGTTAACCGACGATTGGCAGCGCGGGTTGAGCCGCCGGATTGCCTTCTGCGCTTATCGGAAACGCATCTTCAGCCGCCGAGATAGCCTTGGTCGTTCGTCTGAGATGCGGCCGCTCGATCCCGGCTCAAACGTGCGCGGCTTCTAACTGGTTCGCGTCGCTAACGATTTCGGCGGCGCGGCGCACCTCGACGTTGACGGCATAGAACGTAGCGCCGCCGCCGAGATCCGTGAGGCGTTCGCTGGTCAGAACATTGACGCCGTTGCCGTCGGCAGCGAGCTTGTTCCAGCCGAGGGTGGCTGCGACTGTTCCACGTTGCACACGATCGCTGAACGCCGCCTGCAGGCGGATCGAGCCGCGCTCGTTGGCTACTTCGACAGGGTCGCCTTCACGAATGCCGCGTTCCGCCGCGTCGTCCGGATGGATCTCCAGCATGCCGAGACCGATGCGCCCCTGTTCCATCGCGCGGTGCTGCGGCACGTTGGCAAAGGTTGAGTTCATCCAATGGTCGGCCTTGCGCGCGAGCATCTGCAGCGGCTGAGTGGTGTCGTTGCGCTCGGGCGTAGTGGCATAGCCGGGTAGCGGATCGAGGCCTTGCGCCGCCAGAGACGCTGAGTAGAACTCGCCGCGACCGCTCGGCGTGCGGAACCAGGACGCATCGCTGAAGGGCAGGAACTCGCCCCGCTCGTTGCGCGGCAGGTTCAGCGGCACGATCTTTTCGCGCTCCAGCCGTTCGAGCGTGACGCCCGCGTGCCATGGGTGCGATGTGTCGAGAGCCTGCGCCATCAGGTCGCGTTCCGTATCGCGGAAGCAGGGCTCGGTGAAGCCCATGCGCTGCCCCAGCTGACTGAAGAGCCATACGTTGCTGCGCGCCTCTCCCATGGGTTCCATCGCGCGCGGCGAAATCTGCGCGAAGTAGTGGCCGTACGCGCCCTGCAGATCATCCTGTTCGAGGAAGGTGGGTGCGGGCAAAACGATATCGGCGTGGTCTGCGGTATCGGTACAGAAGCAGTCGTGAACCACGGTGAACAAATCGTCGCGGCGCATGCCTCGCAGCACTGCGTTCTGATTGGGCGCGACCGCCGCCGGGTTGGAGTTGTAAACAAAAAGAGCATGCACGCCGGGTTCGCCCAGTTCCGTTAGAGCGTGACCAAGCTGGCTCATGTTCACGGTGCGCGCCACGCGGCGGAGTGGGCTGGCCTGCATCAGCTCCGGCATGTGCAATTTCGCCGAGTTAAAGCCGAACGCAGCCGATGTGGAGATCATCACGCCGCCTCCATGGTGTCTCCACGCCCCAGTCAGCAGCGGAAGCATGCCGACGGCGCGTGCAGCCGTGCCACCGTTATCAGTGCGCTGAATGCCGTAGTTCACGCGGATGACCGCGGGGGTCGTCGTCGCGTAAGAGCGGGCAAAGGCGACGATCGTCTCGGCGTTGAGGCCGGTAACCGCAGCCACTCGATCGGGTGCGTAGTCGCTCGTCATCACCCGGGCGCGCAGGGCTTCAAACCCGTGCGTACAGGCCTCTATGTAGGGGCGATCCTCAAGCCCATCGCGCAGGATGACGTGCATCATGCCCATGGCCAGCGCGGTGTCTGTGCCGGGTAGCAGAGCGAGGTGCTGATCGGCGAGGCGAGCAGTCCTGGTCTGGTACGGGTCGATAACCACCAGGCGTGCACCGTTGCGGCGGGCTTGCTCCACAAACGGCCACAGGTGAATGCTGTTGCCGTGCAGGTTGGCTCCCCAGGCAACGATCAGCTTTGCGTGAACGAAGCTCTGCGGCTCCGGCCCGATGCGTGTGCCGTACACGGCGTTGAACGCGGCAGTACCGGCGCTGGCGCAGATGGTGCGGTCGAGCTGCGACGCTCCCAGCCGGTGAAAGAAACGGCGATCCATAGACCCATAGCCAAGCTGCCCGATGGTGCCCGCATAACTGTACGGCAGGACTGATTCCGGGCCGTAGGTGTCGCTGATCCGCTGCAGCTTGCGTGCGATCGTGTCGAGCGCCTCGTCCCACGAAATGCGCTGGAACGCGGCCATCTCCTCACCATGAGGCAGCGGGCCTTTGGGCACGCCGGGGCGGCGGCGCATGGGGTAGAGCAGGCGATCCGGTGCGTAGACGCGGTCAAGGTAGCGGGCCACTTTGCCGCACAGAAAGCCGCGTGTGACCGGGTGGGCGGGGTCACCGGCGATGCGCACAACGCGATTCGTTGCGGTGTCCACGGTTGCCAGCACGCCACAGCTATCCGGGCAGTCCAGCGAGCAGGTCGCATGCACCACGCGCGTCGCAGCAGCCGTGCCCCGCGCTTCATGGCGTGAAGACAAGCTGGCCTGAACCTCGTTCTGCGGTGCCGACGGCATGGGATGATTGTAGGAGTTCCGGCTCCGCAAGACCAAGCATCAACAGCAGCTAAGCCCATTCCTGGAGGTCCGCCATGCGCCGCATCCTGCTCTCACTCGCTCTCTGCTCCAGCTTTTTGCTGCCGTTTACCGTGCATGCGCAGGAGCGCGAAGGCGCGCAGATGAAGACGCTGCCGCAGGGTGAACTGGACGTGGTGAAGGTGCTGCTGGCGCAGGAGCGCGCGTGGAACAAGGGCGACATGGCGGGCTTTACCAGCGGCTATAAGAATTCGCCGGACACACTCTTTATCGGCAGCGAGGTGGCGCGCGGCTACGACCAGATGGTCGCTCGCTATACGAAGAACTACCCGGACAAAGCGAGCATGGGCAAGCTGACCTTCAGCGAGTTGGAACCGCACCTGCTCGACGATAAGTTTGCAATCGTTACGGGGCAGTTTGCACTGGAGCGGTCAAAGAAGAGCGGTGGAAACGCCGCGGGCATCTTCTCGCTTGTGCTGGAGAAGACCGAAGCCGGGTGGAAGATTGTGCTGGACCACACGTCGTAGGCAAGCAGGTCGAAGTTTCACAAGTGCGTTCATCGTACGTTCAACGGCTATTAACAAACCGTGTGGGTAGCGACTATTATCTTCGCTGCCATGCCTCGGAAAAATGCTGCGTTCTCCTGCGCGATTGTGCTTGCTTTGCCTGTCGCCTGTCTTTCTACCGGTACCCTGCACGCTCAATATGAGAACGGCAGTATCGTCGGCACCATCCGCGATGCTTCCGGCGCGCCGATTGCGGGAGCCGCGCTGACGGTCACCAACACGGCCACAGGCGTAACTGCCGATGCGAAGACAAATGAGGCAGGCGACTACGATTTCCCGCAACTCCGCGTGGGCGTGTACACCATCACCGCCAGCGCAGGTGGTTTCTCCAATGCCGTCGCGCAAAATGTTGCTGTCGCGGTCGGCGGCCGCGAGCGCATCGACCTGAGCTTGGCGGTTGGTGGACAGCAGACCACGGTCGAGGTCCGTGACGTTCAACTGCAGGTGGAAACAGAAGACAGCCAGCGTAACCAGACGATCACGAACTACCAGTCAGAGGCATTTCCACTAGTTACGCGTAACTATAGCGATCTGCTTGGGCTGGTAACAGGATCGCGGCAGGCACCTACCGCCGCTACAACCAGCTCAATTAATTCATTGGTGCGCGCCGGAGCCTATAACATCAACGGCCAGCGGAGTATGTTTAACAACTTCCTGCTGGATGGCATGGATAACAATGCTTACGGCGAGAGCAACCAGGGATTTGACAACCAGATTATTGCTGTGCCGCCAGACTCTGTCGCGCAGTTCAACGTTGTGACGAACAACGAAAGTGCGGAATACGGACGGTCTTCCGGCGCGACGATTAACGTGGCTTCGCAGGGTGGAACCAACACGTTCCATGGCGCGCTGTATGAGTTCATCCGTAATACCGCTCTGAACGCACCGGGATTCTTCAAGCCGACGAACACGGGCGCCTCGGGCATTGTGGTTCCATTCAAGAAACCGACATTTAATCGCAATCAATACGGCGTGAACTTCGGCGGTCCCATCATCAAGGACCACCTGTTCTTCTTCCTGGACTATGAAGGATTCCGGCAGGTACTGAAGCCGCTCAGTGTGTTTACACTGCCTACTCTGAATGAACTGAATGGCATCCTGGTTGTTCCCGTGAAGAATCCGATTACCGGCACGGTGTATGCGGCAGGTCAGCAGATTCCTACTGCAGCGATCAATCCGCTTTCATTGCAGATCATAAACGCGTTCAAGCAGGTGCCGGGGCTGCCGCAGGCCGGCCTGTCAACGACAGGTCTGGCGCAGTTTGACTATGCCGTCCAGGTCCCGTTCAACGACAACTCTGACAAAGGTGATCTGCGGTTTGACTACCAGCAGAACCAGAACGCGTCGTACTTCCTCCGCATCAGCGACCGCAAGGAAGACGGCCTGAATGCGCCCGCGTTGCCGTTGCCGCTGGACGGCCAGACGAACGGCAAGATCCGAGTGCTCGATCAGCAGATTGCGCTGGGCCATACGCGGTTGTTCGGCAGCAACAAGGTGCTGGATGTGCGGCTTGGCCTGTCACGCACCAAGGCCGGTAAGTTCTCGACGTCGATCGGCAGCACATCATTCAATATTCCCGGTCTGCCCACCGATCCTGCTGTGGCGGGTGGTTTGCCCTCGACCTCCATTACCGGCTTCAGCGGCTTTGGACGTCAAAGTACCAATCCGCAGTTCCAGAATCCAGCGCTGCTTGATCCCAAGATCAACTTCACCTATGTCAAGGGAAAACACTCGCTGAAGTTCGGGTATGAGTACGAGAAGATCTGGATGGGCGTCAGCGATAACAATCCGTTGTACGGTTCGTTCACGTATGGCGGCGGTTACTCCAACGCAGGTGGTTCGACCGTGTCGGATACTTACTGGGCCGATTTTCTCTTTGGCACGACCAGCGTGTACTCTGCAGCGAACGAATTCGAAGTACACCTGCGCCAGACGCTGCATAGTGCGTATGCGCAGGATGATTACAAGTTCCTGCCGAACTTGACTTTGAACCTTGGTCTGCGCTGGGAGTACGGCTCGCCGTACTCTGAGAAAAATAATTACATTTCCAACTTCGACCCGGCTTCGCAGACGATTTTCACAACGGCTCCCGGAGCTGTTGCCGGACCGTATGTAACGCCGGTCTCTGGGAGCGGCGGCGTGTACAACAAGACGCTGGTGAACCCGGACCTGACGGACTTTGCCCCGCGCATCGGCTTTGCCTATGCGCCGGACAGCAGGACGGCAATCCGCGGCGGCTTCGGTACAAGCTTTGTGCATTACACGCGGGCCGGATCGGGCGATATCCTGGCCATCAACGCGCCACAGGCGCTGTTTGTGGCAGTGAACCAGAACTCGATTCTGAAGCCGACACCGACCAACCACTGCACGGGTCAGCCCACGGTCGCGCAGATCGGCACATGCTACGTCACTGCAGACCAGGGTTTCCCGGTGGGTCTGACAACAACGTTCAACCCGCTGACGGACAACACCACCTATATTCCGAAGAACACGCGGGATAGTTATGTGGAGAGCTTCTTCCTCAGCGTGCAACGCGAGCTTTACAAGAACACCCGGCTGGATATTGCCTATGTTGGTAATCATGGGTTGAAGCTGCAAGGGTTTGTGAACGCGAACCAGTTTAATCCGGCGGTTGGGTTTGCCCAGGCGAGCCGGCCTTACCCGAAGTTCTCCGACATAACCGAAGCGCTGAACGAGTTCTCGTCTAACTACAATTCGCTGCAGGTCCGCTATGAACAGAGGTTTGTTGCAGGGCTGACGTTACTCAACTCCTTCACCTGGTCCCACTCACTGGACATGGCAAGCGCTTCGCTTGAAGGCAACACACCATCGCCACAGGACGGCAATAACATTCGCGGCGACTATGGCCAGTCTGATTACAACCTGCCGATCGATAACATCACCAGCCTGATTTATGAGCTGCCGTTCGGCCGCGGGCGGCGCTTCATGTCGAATGACAACGGGTTCATCGACGCCGCGCTTGGTGGCTGGCAGGTGTCCATTATCAACACCATGCAGTCGGGCACGCCGTTCAACATCACCTACTCGCCTGCGGCCGGCAACTCGGTGTCGCCCACGATCTCAAACAGCTTCCGCGGTGCGAACCTTTACCGGCCCAACCTTGTCCCCGGCGTCAATCCCAGGCTGAGCACGCAGCTTGCAGGGACGGGTTACATCCAGTACCTGAACCCGGCAGCGTTCAGCTTTCCGCAAACCGGGACGGCAGCCACCGGCCTGCTGAGTCCGTTCGGCAACCTGCCGCGCAACTACCTGCGCAACCCGGCCTTCTACGAAACCGATCTTGCGCTGAACAAGAAGTTTTCGACGCCCGTCGAACGCGTGAAGGTTGAGTTCCGTACCGAGTTCTACAACCTGATCAACCACACCAACCTATACCTGCCGTCTGGCGCGCTCAGCGGCACCGTCGGCACCACGACCACGAACGTGGCCACCGGCGGCGGCATCATCAGCAGCACGTTTCAGCCGCGCGTCATCCAGTTCGGGTTAAAGGTGCTGTTCTAGAGTTCGGCCCTCATCATCAATCGCTTCATTCCCGCGATGCGGCTTGCCTTGTGCAAGCCGCATGTTTTTGCAACGTGTCGAGTCGAGGCAAAGAACCCCGGACCGATGTGCTCCAAGGCACATTCCGGTCCGGGGTTTCACGTCCGTTCGCGTGTTGGCATCGCCGTCAGGGTGTGACCGAGGTGTCGGGTGGGGCGGAGGGATCGCGCTGGGCCATCGCGATGTATTGCCGCGTCGATCTGACAACAGGAACTTCGGGTGCGCTCTTGCGCGTGGGGATCTTCCCGAGGGCCATCGTGACGGCGGTGACGACCGTCTGCGGCTGTTCGATGTCGATCTGGCTGCCACGCAGGAAGGTCCAGTGCAGCCGCGGGTCGGTGCTGTAGCTTGCGTTGGACAGCAGGCCTGCTTCGCGGTGGCTAAAGCTGGTGAATTCCTTCCATCCCATCTCGTCGCAGACCACGACAAAGTGCCAGTCAGCGGGAGCGCCGATCTGCCTGACAGCGCTGCGCACACCGGCCAGCTTGGCTTCACAGGCAACGACACTTGCGGGCGACAGATGGTCGATATCGCCGCCGATGCAGAAGTGTGTCTGCGCAACGAGCGATGCGGACAGCGCCAGGAAAAGAGCACCGCCGGACAGCCGAAGGTGCCTTCTGAAGAACCAGGCGCGAGGCACGTCGCAGAGAGGAGATGCGACGCCGTTGAAGTCTTGAATGGAAAGATCACTTCTGTTGTTTGCACTCATTGAGTTCTCCTGATGTGGCGCTTGGAGAGACCCGGCAGTCCTGCTGTCGAATCAGACGCGATTGATGGTTGGGGGAGAGAATCAGCGCACTGAGCGTAAGGGGATCGGAGCCGTGCCCACCCGGGACTTGTAGATGGACACGGCTGCCGTTCATCGGCGGGGCTCGAAACCCGCTCGACGGTTCAGCTGAAAACAGGCTTCGTTTTCAGCGCTGCATGTCTGCACTTCTTTGCCGTAACTCACCACTTCAAGCTGGTTCGGTGAGACACCATTCGCGATGAGAGCGTCACGTGCGGCGGAAGCGCGCTTCTCGCCGAGGGCGAGGTTGTATTCGGAGGTGCCTCGTTCGTCGGAGTACCCGCCAACGATCACCTTGAGATCCGAATGAGCTTTGAGGTAGACCGCGTCCTGCTGCAGCGCTGCCATTGCATCAGGGCGCAGGTCGTAGCTGTCGTAGTCGAAATAGGCATTCTTTACGGCATCGTTGAACCCGGCGGCAGAGGCCGATGCATCCAGCGCAGGGTGCGGCGGTGCAACCGCCTCGGCAGTCACGGCGACCGGTGGCGGCGGCGGGGGAGCCACGGCAGCAGTGCCTGCTGCCCTGTCTTCTCGCCTCATGGCCCTGTCTGCCTTGGCTCGCTGGTTACCCGGATCGGGAGTCCACAACGAGCCATGCAGCCGGAACATGATGCCGGCACCAAGCATCAGGTGGTTCTGCGAGTTGTCGGTGCCGTTGGGAAAGCTGGTGTGCAGGTACTGCGCTTCGATCACCTTGATGCCGATGTGGCGGGTCAGGGTGAAGTCAATACCGCCGCCGGCCTGGTAGGCAAAGCTGGTGGCCGACGTTGAGTAGCTGGTAGATGAAGGGAAATACGAGTTGCTGCCGTGCGCGGCACCGAAGAGTGCCTGCCCATAGGGCTCGATGCGCCCTATGTGCAGTGCGACCTGCGGTCCCGCGGTGTAGGTCATCAGGTTCAGGTTCTGGCCGAGCGGGCCAATGTTGGTTGCGGTGCTGCCGGAGACTTCAGCCGCCGCTCGCAGCCAGTAGCGGAAGGCATAGGCGCCTTCAATGAAGCCGCCGTTGGTGCTGAAGCAGTTGCAGCTTGCGGGCGGTGCGTTGGCGCGGATGTACTGGTACCCCAGGGCAACGGTGTACCGCGGAACGTAAGGAGTGGGGCTTGGACCCCCCACTTGCGCGATCGCAAGTGGGGTGCCCAGGGCGGCGAGTAGAAGAACAACCGATGTATGACGCATGACTTCCATTCCTTTTCCCTGCACAGGCTTTTGCCTGGCCGTTGACAAGCGGTTACCTAGAACAGCAGCACGATGTAGGGCGAGGTGCTGACTGGTCCGGGGTTCAGGAGGACGAACCGACCCGGGTTGATGGCGTAGATCGTGGTGCCATCGCTCAGGGTGTATTCGCCGACCTGTGCCGGGTCGTAGGGGGCAGGCTGGGCGGTCAACGTGTAGGTGGCCGATCCAGCGACTCCGAGCTGCAGGACGTTGAAGGTTCCAACGCCTGTGTTCTCGTCCAGAGTGGAAGCGGTGTGTCCTGCGCCGTCGGCAGTGAAGACGCCGGAGGCATCGATGGTTGCGAGGGTGCTTGCTGGAACCGTGTTGTAGACGAAGGTCCCGTTAAGCGTTGCCAGGCTGAAGGGAGCTCCTGTTTGAGCTTCCAGCGTGCCCAGGCCCGCATAGCTGGTTTCAAGGAAGTAACCAGCATTTGGGCTGACGAGGTAGGCGACCCGCGGCGCCGGTGTGGAGCTGCCAAGCACAGGCAGCAGACCACCGACCAGCGAGGTTGGGGTTACGTAGTCGATGGTTGCGCGGCCGTTGGTCTGGACCGTGCACCCTGCAGTGCCGGTAGCCGTGTAGCTGCCGACGATGCCGGGGACAAGGCTGGTTCCGCCCACCACGCTGCCAGGCAGAGTGCTGAGAGCGCCGGTGAGACCCGCGTTGGTGACACTGCGCGTGGTGCAGGTGCCGTCGCCGTTTCCGAGGCCCTCAAAGATCGTGGCCGAGGAGAAGTTGAGCACCTGGTTCAGGACCGTCCCGGACACCAGACCGGGGTTGACCTGTGCGTTTTCATAGCCGACGAAGGGTGCGTTCAGCGATGCGTTGCTGTAGGTCGCCTGCGTCTGCAGTTTGGCGGTGCCTGCCTGCAGGACGTAGGCGGAGTGTTTATCCGTCGACATCAGGAAGGCGTTGTTGGCGTCAACGATGTACACCGCGAAGTCTGTCGGGTAAACCGTTCCCGTCAGGTCAGAGGTGGTCATCGCCAGTTGCACACGGCCGTTGCCGTCTGGCGCTGCGTAGGTTCCGCTGAGTACGGAGTTTGCGAAGTGAGTAGCGGCCGCGTTCGTGTCAGCCTCGCCGCCGGTGATGGTGCCGCCGGCTGCGTTGAATTGACCAACCTCGACCACGGGACCCGCCGTCAGCACCGACAGCGTGCAGGTGGGCAGGCAAGGTGTATCACCCGCGATGCCGAAGGCATAGCTGCCGGTCAGGCCGTTGGCGATTGCCGTCGGATTCTGTGCCAGCAGGGTACCGCTGCCTTTGGTGCCGTACAGCCTGTCGCCGTCGTACTCGATCAGCGAACCGCTCGTCGCCAGTGTTGCCGGAGCAACAGGCAGGCGAAGAGCGATCCGGTAGGTTGTGGTGGCCGCCACTGTGCCGTCCGCGTTCAGGGTGGTGACGGCGAAGTAGCCGCGGCCATCCGTGCCGATGGTGTAAGTGCCCAGGAAGCTCCGCGTCGGAACGGTGTTGCCCGTTGGCGCCGAGGTCTGGTGGTTGCTGTCGAGCTCGCCCGTATTCAGAACGCCCGCACCGTCAGCGTTGAAGCTGCCGATGGTTGCGGTCTGGTACGCGGCAACGCCTGCAACTGCGTCGTCATAACCCTGGAAGAGGAATGCGTATGGTCCCTTCAGCAGTGCGTCCGACGGTGTGGCTGGGTAGGTGATCAGCAGGACCAGCGGCAGGCTTGCGGTCTGCGGCTTGCCCTCGCTGTCGGTGGCGGTGACGGTGAAGCTGCTTGCACCTGGGGTGCTTGGTGTTCCGCTGACGACGCCAGCCGTGGACAAGGTAAGTCCAGCCGGCAGCGTGCCTGCGGTGACTGCGTAGGTGTACGGTCCCACACCGCCCGTGGCCTGCAGCGTCTGGGAGTACGGCACGTTGACCACGCCGTTGGGCAGCGAGCCAGTGAAGGTCAGGGCCGGAATGGCCTGCACTGTAATGGCAACCGGTGAGGTGGTGGTGTTCACCGGGTTGGAGCTGTCCGTTGCGGTGATGCCGACGGTAGTGACGGCGACGGTGGTGGGCGTCCCCGAGAGGACGCAACCAGCGCCGAGCGTAATGCCCGCGGGCAAAGTGCCCGAAGCCACGGTGCAGGTGTACGGTCCTGTTCCGCCGGTCACTGGTATGGTGCCGGTGTACGGTACGGTGACGGTTGCGACGGGTGGGTTGCCGATGGTGAGCGTCGCGGCCGCCGGGTTGATGGTGACCGGCACGGTGCCGCTGTTGGTGTTGGCGGGGTTGGCGGAGTCGGTTGCCTTCACCGTGATGCTGTTGGTGCCAGACGCCGTCGGAGTGCCGGTGATGACACAGTTGGTGCCGAGCGTCAGACCGGCCTGCAGCGTGCCGCCGGTGAGAGCGCAGGTGTAGGGTGCGGTTCCACCTGACACGGGGATCGTTCCCGAGTAGGGCTTGTTGACCGTGCCCGCGGGCGGTGTGCCGAGGGCGAGCGTGACAGCGGCCGGTTTAACGGTTACTGCGACACTGCCGGTGTTGGTGTTGGCCGGGTTAGCGGAGTCGGTCGCCTTCACCGTAATGGTGTTGGTGCCGGAGACGGTTGGCGTGCCGGTGATGACGCAGTTTGTACCCAGCGTCAGACCGGCCTGGAGTGTGCCGCCGGTGAGAGCGCAGGTGTAGGGTGCGGTTCCACCTGACACCGGGATGGTTCCGGAGTACGGCGTGTTGACTGTTGCTGCCGGCGGTGTGCCGAGGGTCAGCGTGACAGCTGCAGGATTGATGGTGACCGGCACGCTGGCAGTGTTGGTGTTGGCCGGGCTGGCGGAGTCGGTCGCCTTCACCGTGATGGTGTTGGTGCCGGAGACGGTAGGAGTGCCGGTGATGACGCAGTTCGTACCCAGCGTCAGACCGGCCTGGAGCGTGCCACCGGTGAGAGCGCAGGTGTAGGGTGCGGTGCCGCCGGCCACCGGGACGGTTCCGGTGTAAGCGGTGTTGACTGTGCCTGCAGGCGGCGCGCCGATGGTCAGCGTGACGGCTGCGGGGTTGACTGTCACAGGCACACTGGCCGTGATGGTGTTGGCCGGACTGGCGGAGTCAGTCGCCTTCACCATGATGGTGTTGGTGCCTGCTACCGTGGGTGTGCCGGTGATGACGCAGTTGGCGTTGAGGGTGAGGCCGGCCTGCAGCGATCCGCCTGTGAGAGCGCAGGCGTACGGCGCCGTGCCGCCCGCGACCGGGATCGTTCCCGTGTACGGCATGTTGATGGTGGCGGCAGGCGGCACACCCAGCGAGAGCGTTGCGCCCGTGGTGTTAACCGTCACCGGGATGCTTGCGCTGTTGGTGTTGGCGGGGTTGGCGGAGTCGGTCGCCTTCACCGTGATGGTGTTGGTGCCGGACACCGTCGGTGTGCCGGTGATCGTGCAGTTCGCGTTGAGCGCCAGACCGGCCTGCAATGTGCCGCCGGTGAGGGCGCAGGTGTAGGGTGCGGTTCCACCGGACACCGGGATCGTGCCGGAGTAGGGCTTGTTGATGGTCGCTGCCGGCGGTGTTCCGATGGTCAGCGTGACGGCTGCCGGGTTCACCGTAACGGCGACATTGCCGGTGTTGGTGTTGGCGGGGTTAGCGGAGTCGGTCGCCTTCACCGTAATGGTGTTGGTGCCGGAGACGGTTGGCGTGCCGGTGATGACGCAGTTTGTACCCAGCGTCAGACCGGCCTGGAGTGTGCCGCCGGTGAGAGCGCAGGTGTAGGGTGCGGTTCCACCTGACACCGGGATGGTTCCGGAGTACGGCGTGTTGACTGTTGCTGCCGGCGGTGTGCCGAGGGTCAGCGTGACAGCTGCAGGATTGATGGTGACCGGCACGCTGGCAGTGTTGGTGTTGGCCGGGCTGGCGGAGTCGGTCGCCTTCACCGTGATGGTGTTGGTGCCGGAGACGGTAGGAGTGCCGGTGATGACGCAGTTCGTACCCAGCGTCAGACCGGCCTGGAGCGTGCCACCGGTGAGAGCGCAGGTGTAGGGTGCGGAGCCGCCGGCCACCGGGATGGTTCCGGTGTACGCAGTGTTGACTGTGCCTGCAGGCGGCGCGCCGATGGTCAGCGTGACCGGGGCCGGGTTGACGGTCACAACGACACTGCCGTTGTTCGAGTTCGCCGGGTTGGCAGAGTCGGTGCCCTTGACCGTGATGGTCGAGGATCCCGCGGACGTTGGAGTTCCAGTGATGGTGCAGTTGGCGTTCAGTACCAGGCCGCTGGGCAGCGAGCCGCCGGCAAGTGCGCAGGCGTACGGTGCCGTGCCGCCCGCAACAGGGATCGTTCCCGTGTAGGGCGTGTTGACCGTCGCCGCCGGCGGCGTGCCAAAGGTCAGCGTCGCGCTGCCCGGGTTGACCGTGACGGTTACAGGGCCGGTGTTGCTGTTGGTCGGGCTGCTGGAGTCAGTCGCCTTCACCGTGACCGTCGTGGATCCGCTGGTCGTCGGTGTGCCGGTGATCTGGCAGCTGCTGTTCAGCGTCAGGCCTGCGGGCAGCGCGCCTCCGCTGAGAGCGCAGGCATACGGTCCCGTGCCGCCGGTGACGGGAATGGTGCCCGTGTAGGGAGTGTTGACGGTTGCTGCCGGCGGTGACGCGATCACGATCGTCGCCGCAGCAGAGGTAATGGTGATGCTGATCGGCTTGGTTGTGCTGAGCTGGGGATTGCTGGAGTCGGTCGCCTTCACCGTCGGCGTACTTGTACCGGCGACAGTTGGCGTTCCAGTGACGATGCAATTTGCTCCGAAGGCGAGGCCGGTAGGCAGTGAGCCCGAGACCACTGAGCAGGAATAAGGCCCGGTTCCACCGGTCACCGCGACCGTGGAGCTGTAGGGCGTACCGACAACTCCGTTGGGCAGCGTACCGGAATTGATGCTGAGAGCGGCGGGGTTGATGGTAATGCTGACCGGACCAGTGGTGGCTCCGGGAGGAGTACCGCTGTCCGTCACACCGACCGTTACCGTGCTGGTGCCGGTCGTCGTGGGCGTTCCACTGACGACGCAACCAGCGCCCAAAGTCAGGCCTGCGGGCAGCGTGCCAGCGTTGATCGTGCAGGTGTAAGGAGCTGTTCCGCCCGTGACACCGATGGTGCCACTGTACGGCGTGCCTGCCGTGCCCGCCGGCAGCGTGCCGGTGGTGAGGGTGGGCGAGGTCGCGTTGATGGTGATGCCGACCGTTCCAGTAACCGTGTTGCCGCCGTTGTCGGTCGCGCGAACAGTGACTGAGCTGGTGCCAGCCATCGTCGGCGTTCCGCTGACGACGCAGCCGGAGCCGAGGCTCAGACCCGCGGGCAGCCCCCCACCTGCGATGGCGCAACTATAAGGACCGGTGCCACCCGCCACGCCGATGGTGCTGGAGTAAGGTGTGCCCACCGTGCCGCTGGGCAGCGTGCCTGTGGTCAGAACGATGCCGCCAGAGGTTGCGGTGATCGAGATGGCGAAACCCGCCGTGGTCTTTGTTCCGGAAGCGTCCTGTAGCTGCGCGGTAAAGGTCGACGTGCCGGAAGCGGTCGGCGTGCCGGAGATGATGCCGGCGCTCGACAGGGTCAGCCCTGCGGGCAGCGATCCGGACGCAAGCGTGAAGGTATACGGCGCAGTGCCGCCGGTCGCCGTCAGCGCAGAGGTATAAGGAGTGCCGACAACGCCAGCCGGCGGATTGCCGCTAAGCGTAAGGGTTCCGGCGGTGCTGCCGATGGTGATCTGCCGCGAGACCGTCACGGTGTCAGGCACGCTGCTCTGATCGACCACCTGCACCGTGAAGCTGCTGGTGCCGTTGGCCGTGGGCGTGCCTGAGATAACGCCCGTCTTGGGGTTGAAGCTGAGCCCCGCCGGAAGCGTTCCGCTCGCAAGGCTGAGAGTAAGTGCGCCCGTGCCGCCGGACGCGGTAAGCGTCGCGCTGTACGGGACGCCGACCGTTCCATTCGGCGTCGCGCCGGTGATCGCCGGTGCGGGATTCACGGTGATCGCGACCGTCTTGCTGCTCTGGGTGCCGGAGATGGCGGCTTGCAGCGTCACGCCCAGGGGCGAGGTGAGCGGTGAAGGTGCTGTATAGGTTGTCGTCAGTCCCGTCGCGGATGACACTGTGCCGCAACCTGCGCCTGTGCAGGCCGCGCTGCTGAGTGTCCACGTGAGGGGCAGATTGCCTGGATCGTTGGCGCTGACCGAGAAGGTCTGGCCTGCATCGATGGTGACGCTTGACGCGGACAGGCTTGCGAGAGCCTGACCTGCGTATCCGCCTGAACCACAACCAACGACTGACAAGCAGGCTGCTCCGAGCAGCAGTCCTGCCGAAATTATGCGAGTTATCCCATTTTGGGAAACTCCGTACTTATATTTGTTCGCGTACAGTCCCATGACGCCTCCAAAGAATGAGGTCCGGAACGTTCAAGCCATCTAAATGGCTCTACCGCTCCGGAACGCAGCATTCAGTGTTGAAGGAAGACGCTCTGGAAGTAATGAACGGATGTAGGCAAAAAGTACCGCCCGGCAGATAAAAACAACGCTGGATATCTCCAGTGATATCAGGCACTTTAAGCATGGTTATTACTCGCCTGAATGCCCCTGCCACACCCGTTAGATCTGCCCCTGGAGGCTGGCGCGATGAACTAAGCGAATGAGCGGAAATCCGCAAGTAGGTGTCATGGCTCATGTTGCTCCGGTGAATTAGGGCTTTTGCAGCACAAATCCCGAGCCGGTCTTCGTCGTCAGAATAAAAATGCCACTGCAATTTCCCTGCGACTTATCGTTAGTATGTGAGTCGTAGTACGCATTCAGGAAATAATCGTGATGTGCAGCAATCCGGCACAGCACGTTGTTCGTTGTTCCAAGTAAGACCAGTTGCCCCCGCCTCAGGCAGAACGCAGATCGTAAGGCGCTCGCTGAAGGACCCTTTGGCCTCTCTCCCAGGAAGCAGTGCTTCCCGAAAGACACTGGAAGCAGATCAGGACAAAGCGATGGAAACGAAACGCATGTTGAGCTTCCCCCTGCGGCTATGCCCTTCCACACGCCTGCAGGCGACGAAGCTGGCCCAGCACGACGGGATTTCTCTGAACCACTTCATCAGCCTTGCTGTTGCTGAAAAGATCAGTCGAATGGAACACGAGAGCTGGCTTGAGCAGCAGAGCAAAACTGCTCCGACCGCCGGCATGGTGCGCCCAAACAACTTCCAGTCACACGGACTGCCGATCCGGCGCAACTAGCTCGATCGGTCGTCCCGGCGACATCTGCGCCATGCGGAAGGGCGTATGTGCGAATGGTAGTGTCCCTCGCTATCAGTTTCGTCGAGCGCTCGGTCCGCATAGAACGAAAGAAAAGAAGTCATTCGCTGCTCCGTTCTGCGGTCGCAATCGGGTTACGCCAGAGGAACACTTGCAGCAAAGGCCAGTCGTAAACGCATCACTATAAACGTCGGGCAACGATCCACGTAAGTTGATTGGCATCAAGCCTGATATCCCGAAGGAACATCGTACCGCGTGTGGATCAACCTTCCTGACATAGCTCAGGGAGGTTGATCGTTTTTGCCGTTCGCACGTGAAGCAAGGACGATCGGAACGTTGCAGGCAGACGCCAGATTTATCGCGAATTAGATCTTGCGGGTGATGTCACTGCCGCTTTGACGCATTCTCTTGATCTTGTCTTGTGTCATATTGACCCTAGTCAACTTACCCGCCGTATCCGGCAACTGTTAAGTCCAGGAGTGAACGATGACGTGGAGACATGCACTAGACGACGCGTCAACGAACGCCGCCACCGACGCCCGATTTGTAAACGAATACCCGCGATTCGCTCCGATAAGTTCTGAAGCATTTAATAACTTCACCGATCTTCCTGCCCGCAGCGAAGTCGCCGCCGGAACGAAATTAATCGCACAGGGCACGATGCCGAAGAACGTCCTGCTGGTGTATGAGGGTCTGCTTCGATTGGACTACCTGCATCCCGACGGCAGCGAGATCATGCTGGGATTGAGGACGAGCGGGTGGTACGCCGGCGCGGCTCCCGTGATGACGCGTGTGCCGAGCGTCTATTCCGTCACGACAGTGGGCCCGTGCTCGATCGCCGCGATTCCAGCAGGTGAGTTCGGCGCGAAGTTAATGCAGAATACCCGGCTGCTGGGGCACTTCATTTCGACCGTGTGCCGGGAGCTTACGTCGCAGGGTGTCATGCAGGCCCAGCTGATGTCGAGTGACGCCGAAGACCGCCTGGCGTGTTTTCTTCGTGAACGTGAAACGAAGCATCTGCAGTGGACTACGTTTGATCCGCTGCCGCTGTTGAAACAAATGGAACTGGCGCAGCTGCTGGCGATCAAGCCTGAAACGCTAAGCAGGATCATTCACAAGCGCACCAAAGGAAAGCCTGCCCAGGAAAATACGCCGCATCTCGACAAGAGTAGTAACTGCTTTAAGGCATAACTTAGCCCTGTAAGTCGCGGCAGTCTTGATATAAGTCATGATTTCGAACATCTAAGCTGGCGACTTATCCACTTGCCGAGTGTATTCACCTGATCGACGAGCATCGAATGCCGCCGTCGGCGGTGCAGCATTCGGCGGCCTACTCCTGAAAACAACATTGCACCCCTGGTTCTTACGTCGGACGCACTCTTGCTCTAGATCAAGGTTGCCGATCTGCCGAGGAGTGCAGCCTCTTCGCAGGGCCAGCGTCTTGCCGTGCCGGATCGGGTTGAGGTGTCTTGCGGAACTGTGGCTTGATGCAGTCGTTCCGACACATGAGCGAAGAGAGAGGTCAGGATGTCCCATACAACGAACTCGCTGATCCAGATTGTTCCTGGTCTGTGGCCCTCAGCTGACGGCATCGGGGACCATGCGCTGCTGTTGGCGAGGCGCCTGCGGGAACAGGCGGGGGTGGAAACGACGTTCATCGTGTGCGATCCGCGCTGGCGTCGGGACGGGTGGAGCGGCGAGTTCGACGCCGTCCGGTTAGAGAAGCGATCTACCAGGCGCATGCTGGAGGAGGTGCTGCTGCTGATGGCCCACGAGGGCAGGTCGAACGGCCAGATCCTGCTGCACTGCTCGCCCTACCGGTACGGCAGACGTGGCTGCCCTGTGTGGCTGGTGAGTGCGCTTGAGGCCGCCGACGAGCGGCTTGGCGGGCGGGTAAGCACTGCCTTTCACGAGCTGGATGTGGAGAGCTCCCGTATCTTCAGCAGCGCGTACTGGGTGCCGGCGTTTCAGCGGACCCTGCTGCGCAGGCTATTGCGGCTGTCGCAGTTTGCGTATACGAACACGGCTCCGCACCGCTCCAGGCTGCAGGCGTGGGGACACACAGACGTGTCGCTGATCCCGAACTTCGCCAGCATCGGTGAGATCGATTTTCTACCGCAGGGGCAAACGCGCGAGCGAAGCGTGGTGGTCTGGGGCGGGACTGACGTGCGCCGGTTGACGTACACGCGCGGTGCAGAGGCGCTGGCGAAGGTGTGCGCAGCCATCGGAGCAGAACGCATTATCGACATTGGTGCGGCCATTCGAGAACACAACTGCAGCATGTTCCGTGGTGTCCCAGTGGTCCGGAAGGGCGTTCTGCCGGCGGACGAGATTGCGGCGATCATGCGATCGTCACTCGCAAGCTTCGCGTACTATCCCGTCCCCCTATTAACCAGGTCGGGGATGTACGCGCTGGCCTGCGCATCGGGAACGGTGGCCTTCATCTGCTGCGATCCGGCAGGCGCGACGAGCTGCCAGGGTCTCACGGCGGGGCTGGATTACCTGCTTGTTGATGGCCGGCACGAGCTGCCCTCGCTGAACAGCCTGCAGCGTCTTGCGCCGGCGATCTATGCGAGTTATGGCAAACGAGCCTCGAACGTAGCGGCGCGGATCGTCGCGGACAAGCTGTTTGGAAGCACGGCAGTTCCACCCGACGTGATCGCACGTCCCGGCGCGCGCGTGCGTTTGGCAGGAGGAGTAGTCAAAGGCCGTCCTGCTGCAAGCGCCGAGCTACAGGAGCAGGAAGTAGTGCGATAGCTCTCGTGCCGGGGTGAACAGGGGCATGTCTCCTGCATACCGAGCGAACCTGTCAGGGTTCAGATTGTGCGCTGTTACCAACGTTTCCGCCTTGCGTCACAAGCGTGGTCCAGAGTGCGGACAGATACAACCAGCAATTCTCGCCAGCATCTAGAATGCCGTGATGGACGGTTTACTGGACGCCGACATCCAAGCTCGCGAGCTGCACCAGCAGGGCCTTGAGCAGCACGTCCTGGCAGTTGCGTCGAGCCCGCACTTTCTTCGGGCAGAGACGTTGCGAAAGCTGCTGCTGTACCTGTGGCAGAACCGGCACAGCAACATCAGCGAGTATGCCGTCGGTACCGAGGCGCTCGGCCGCCGGTCCGATTTCGACCCGAAGACCGATGCGTCCGTCCGAGTGCAGATCTCCCGTCTGCGCCGCAAGCTAAAGGATTTCTACGAGCTGGAGGGCGCGCATGAGCCCTGCCAGTTGCAGATCCCGGTGGGCACCCATTCCCTTGTGGTGGTGCCTGTTGCGCCAGTTGTGCCTCCTGCCCCGCAGCTTTCGCTTCAGCCCGTACTCGTCCGGGTAGAATATCCGTTCGTAGCGCCGCAACCGCGAGGCAGTGGCGTGTATCTGCTGGGCGCCTTGGTTGCCGCGCTGGCGTGCCTGAGTGGATGGCTGCTATGGCAACGTCACACTGCTGCGGCTGCGGCAAAGACCGACGCCGTTGCCGCGACTGTTTTCTGGAAGAGCTTTGCAACGCCGGGAACGCCCATAAAGATCATCCTGCCGACTCCGACGTTTTTCACCTTTCCCAGAGTCGCGAGCCTGCACGTGCGCGATACGGACGTGAACGACTACGACCACTGGGCGCAATCGACCTCTCTGCAGCGCGAGGCAGCGGCCGCGGGTACGCCGGCGCTTGACCGGGCCTATACCGTCACGTCAGATACGCTGGCGGCGATCAGCCTGGGGCGCTACCTGGATCGCGTCCATCTTGGTCAGGATGTTTCGTTCGAGGTTACGGCCGATCGCTCGATGGATCTGCTGGAGCAGTCGAGCGTCGTTGCCTTCGGTGCGCATTCCACGTTGCACCCATTTCGTGACTACCTGGCTACGATGAACTTCAGCGTGTCTGAGGGCGAGGCTTCGGTCGATAACGCGCACCCTGAACCCGGCGAGCAGAAGCAGTACCTGTTCTCGAACCCGGGGAAAGGCATCACCATCGAACCGGCGCTGGTGGCGGTTCTGCCGGGCCGCAGCAAGGGCAAAAAGCTGATCATCCTGCAGGCGCGGCATACCAGTTCGCTGATCGAGCTGCTCACTTCGCGCGTCGGGGACGAGATGGTGCAGCGGATGTATCGACAGCACGGCTCGCCGGAGTTCTTTGAGATGGTGGTGCAGAGTGAACTCTCGGGCGATCATGCCGTTCGCTGCTGGCCGGTCGCGATGCATGCGTACAACAAACCAGCGCCGGCCGGCGATGTAACGCAGTAACATACGCCATGAAACAAACCTTTCGCCTGCCGTCATGGCAAGCTTTTGCCATGCCCAGGATTTTCGTCACTCTTGCATTCGGATTCACGGTTGCGTGCTCCACTGCTGCGTTCGCTGCGCCCAAACCGAATGCTTCGACGCAGGCTGACCTCGTTGTCTACGGAGCCACCGCTTCGGGAATCATCACCGCCTACGCCGCCGCACAACAGGGTCTGCACGTTGTGCTGCTGGAGCCAACGGGGCACATCGGTGGCATGGTGACCGGCGGTCTGTCCGCAACGGACACAGCGCAATTCAAAGTGATCGGCGGCTATTCGCGCGAGTTCTACAGGCGTGCCGCTGCCCACTATGGCACGACGACGCTGAACAAGCGGGCTGACTGGCTTTCGGAGCCGCATGTGGGTGAGCAGGTGTTCCAGCAGATGCTGCAGGAGAGCAAGGTGGACCTGCACCTGCACGAGCGGCTGAAGGAACATGGCGGCGTTCAGATGAAGGCCGGGCATCTTGAGTCCGTGACAACTGAGGACGGCAAGCGGTGGGCAGGGAAGATCTTCGCCGACTGCAGCTATGAGGGCGACCTGATGGCGCAGTCGAAGGTGCACTACACCGTCGGTCGCGAGTCTTCGGCGCAGTATGGCGAGGATCTGGCGGGCGTGCGGGCCATGACCCCCAAGCACCAGTTCACGTGGCCGCTCAGCGGGTACGACGATCAGCACCACCTGCTGCCGGAGGTGCAGCAGGGACCCCTTGCCGCGCCCGGCACGGGCGATAAGAAGGTGCAGTCTTACAACATCCGCCTGATCCTGACGGATGATCCATCGAACCGTGTGCCATGGCCCAAACCGGACGGCTACGATCCTGCAAAGTTCGCGCTGCTGCGCCGCTACCTGTCGGAGTACAAGGCCCACGTCGGGCGCGATCCGCAGCTCGGCGACGTGATGAACCCGGTCTGTTTTGCCAATCACAAGTGCGACTTCAACAACAATGGACCGGTTTCGACGGACTACATCGGTCATAGCTGGACATATCCGGACGCGTCGTATGCCGAGCGCAGCCGCATCTGGCATGACACGCTGCTGTACACACAGAGTTTCGTTTACTTCCTGGCGCACGATCCCAGCGTGCCGCCCACGCTGCAGCAGGAAACGAATACGTGGGGGCTGTCGCGCGACGAGTTCCAGGACTCGGGTAACTGGCCGAACCAGCTGTACATCCGCGAGGCGCGGCGCATGCTTGGCACCTACGTGATGAAGCAGGCAGACCTGCAGACCGACCGCACCAAGACCGACTCCATCGGCATGGGTTCGTACAACAGCGACTCGCACAACATTCAGCGCGTGACCAAGGCCGACGGAACGGTAACGAATGAAGGGGATGTGCAGGTGCCGGTTCAGCCGTACGAGATTCCTTATCGCATCATGCTGCCGCTGCCCGAGCAGGCGCAGAACCTGCTGGTCCCGGTGTGTTTCTCAGCGACGCACATAGCGTATTCGTCGGTGCGAATGGAGCCGCAATACATGATCCTGGGCCAGGCCGCGGGAACGGCCGCGAGCCTTGCGATCCAGAAGAACATCCCGGTGCAGCAGGTTTCCGTGCCGGAACTGCAGGGCGTTCTGCGCAGCCACGGTGCGTACCTGAACATCAACGACGTCAACGCGGCGGCGACCAGTCGGGGTGAGACGTCCGTGTCTGCCGCTGCCAAAGTCGGGTTCGACTGACGTGAGCCGCTGCACGCGCAGCAGTTCGCCTAACCGATTCCATCGAACGCACTCGCAGCCGCTCCCAGGAGACCCGCCGTATGACCTGCCTGTGCGCGGAAGATCATCGGCGGCCTCTGCTTACCAAAGTGCAGCAAGCCTTCAGTCATGGCCTGCAGGTCCTGCTCAAAATGCGGCACGGGATCGAGCAGACCGCCCGAGAGGATGACGCGATCCGGATCGAAGAGGTTGAAGATGTTCGCCATGCCCTCTGCGAGGTACGCAGCGAGGGTGCGATAGGCCTGCAGTGCGGCAGGTTCAGCCTGGGCTGCCTGCTCGCCGATGTAGATGGCCTCGTTCGTCAGGCCGGTGCCGATGGCCGGGTTGTCCGGCATCAACTGCGTGTACTCGTGCACCAGCGCGGCCGCCGAAACGTAGGCTTCCAGGCATCCGCGACGACCGCAGTTGCAGGGCCGTCCGTCGAAGCGGATCGTCTGGTGACCCACGGTTCCGGCGAAGCCGTACTTGCCGCGTTGCAGCTTGCCGCCGATGACGACACCGCCGCCGACTCCCGTGCCAAGCGTGACCGCAACGAAGTTCTGCACGCCGCGTCCGGCTCCATAGTGAAGCTCGGCGAGCGCGGCCGCATGCGCATCGTTCTCAACAAAGACGGGCAAGCCGAAGAGCGACTGCACGCTTTGGCGAATGTCAAAACCGGCCCATCCTGGCAGGTTGTCGGTGGCTGCGAAGACGCGGCCGGCGGCTGCATCGATTGCGCCTGCGCTTGCGATCCCGATGGCCACGGGCGCGATGCCGTCCACCCTGGCTTCTCGCAGGCGGTCCTCGATCGCGGCATGCATCGAGCGCTCGATGGCGACACGGCCCTCCGCCGCCATGGTCGGCGTGCGGCCGTGCAGCGACGATTCGCCGCGCTCGTTGACGACGGCGGACTTCACCGTGGTGCCACCGACATCAAGCGCTACGACATGCTTCACGGGGGCACCAGGAGTACGCCTTGCCCGGTCGAACGCCGCACGATAGCTGCTGGTGATCACGCCGGGCCGCGTAACCGCCGAGCCAACGACGACACACCATGCTCCCTCCTCAATCGCGCGCGCTGCGTCGTTCGGCGTTGCGATGTGGCCTTCGGCAACGATTGCTTTACCGGTAAGCCGCACAAGCTCGTGCAGCAACACCCAGTCGAAGGCGTGCACGCCGGCGGTGTCGGCGGTGTAGCCATTCAGCGTGGTGCCGATCATCTCCACGCCGGCCTCGGCAGCGGCAATCCCTTCGCGCAGCGTGGCGATGTCGGCCATCACGGGCAGGTGCAACTCGCTTTGCACGCGATGCACGATCTCCCGCCATGGCTCTCCAAAGCTATGGGTGCGGTCGGTGCAATCGAGCGCGATGATGCTGGCTCCCGCCTGCGCGAGTGCCTTTGCCGCGGCGAAATCCGGTGTAATGCGGAGCGCACCACCTTCATACGCTTTCTGGATGCCGATGATCGGCAGTTGTGTGTCCTGCCGGATAGCCCGGATGTCCGCCGCACTGTTCAGCCGAAGAGCTTCCGCGCCTCCCATCACGACGGACTGCGCAACGCGCCGCAGCGTGCCGGTGTCTTCCATGGGATCGCCCGGCGACGCCTGGCACGAAATCACAAGCTTTTGCCGGAGCTGTTCTACCGTGGCCGTCATAGTCTCCATGTAGCAGCTGAAATGCGTTCGTCGCTGCGCCTACCGCAAGCATTTCACCGAACCGATTCGATTGCCACAGCTTCTGCATCAGGCGCGGCACAGTTGGGAGAACCATGCAAAGCAACGTAGAACTTGGAGCGGGTCTGGCAGTTGTCTCGGGAGTAATGAATGGGCTCTTCACGATGCCCATGCGGTTCCTCGGGCGGTGGTCGTGGGAGAACGTCTGGTCCGTCTTCATTGTTGGCGCGTGCCTGTTACTGCCGGCCGCGGTGGTGTCGGTCACCGCGCCTGCAAGCTGGGCGCTGCTGCCGCACGCTCCTCATGGGGCGGTGTGGATTGCGCTGCTGACGGGGTTTGCTTGGGGCTTTGGCGCGATCATGTTCGGCCAGAGCGTCAGTGCAATCGGCATCGCGATGGCCAACACGCTGGTGCTGGCGATCAGTTCGGCACTTGGATCGCTGCTGCCGATGCTGATCCTTTACCCCGCTCAGTTGCACCAGCGTTCCGGGCACTTCATCCTGCTTGGCATCGGTGTGGAGCTGGTCGGGATTGCGCTGTGCGGGCGTGCCGGGGCGCTGAAGGAGCGTGCCTCCGCGGTCGCGGAAACGGAGCAGCGCGGCGACCTGGTCGGCAAGCGCCGGCCGCTTGCAATCGCGTTGCTGCTGGTCTGCGGCTCAGGATTGCTCTCTGCCGTGTTCAACATCGGGTTCGCGTTGGCGGCACCCATCATTCGCTACGGCGAGGGCAGCGGCCTGTCGACGTTTGCTGCGACGAACATGATCTGGGTGCTGATGCTGGGCGGCGGTGCCGTCGCAAACCTGGTCTTCTGCGGCACCTTGATGGTGCGCAACCGCACCGGTGGCAAGCTGCTGCAGACGGGCATGCCGCGACTGTTCGGCCTGGGTCTGCTGATGAGCCTGCTCTGGGGTGGCAGCATTTTCGTCTACGGCGCGGCGGCTCCTGCGCTGGGTCGCCTGGGGACGTCGATAGGATGGCCGTTGAGCCTGGCTGCCGGGCTGCTGGTTGCGAACGCGGTGGGGCTGCTGCTGGGCGAATGGCGAGGGTCACCGGCCGCCGCGCTTCGCTGGATGAGCGGAGGCATCGCGGTGCTGTTGCTCGCGATCGTCACCCTCAGCCGGGCGAGCTAGACGGCGTCAGCGCGCGGCGAGCTTTGCCTTGATCAGGTCGACCATGTCGCCGACGTTCTTCAGGTCCTGCAACTCGCCGAGTGCGATTTTGATCTTGAAGTGGCGCTCGACCGCCGTGACGATGTTTACGTGCGCGAGCGAATCCCAGTCCTCCACCGTCGATGCATTTGACTCGCGCGTGAGCACGAGATCGGGCAGATCAAGAACATCCCGAAAGATGGGCTGCAGTTGTTCAAGGATGGGGTCCAAGGTGTTCCTCCGGGCTGGTCGCTCGTAAATCAAAGGTTCCCTTTCTACTGTAAATGACTTAAAGCAGATGGGATAAGGTCAGAAGAAAGAGTGTTCAGCGGGCCTGTCCGGTTCGATCTGCTGGCCCGAGCTTTGACCGGACAACGTTCTCAAGGTAGTCGGTAGAGGGGCCGATTGCTTCGGTCAGCATGTGCGCCTGCCAGCTGTCCTCGCGGAACATCGGCGCAGGGAGTACCTGCAAAGGCGGGATGTCGAGGCCGGGATGCGGCCTGTTCTGCATCATTTCGATGTGCTTGCAGTTCGGCAGGGGCGAGATGACCACGACCGTCTGCGTGCCGGGCACGGTGAACTTGCTGACGCCCTCGCGGACCGAGACATCTTCGCCGCTGTGGCTGATGCGCAGCAGATCCAGGCTGCAGTCCGACTCCATCGGTATTTCATGGCCCAACTGGACGATGTGTCCGTCTTCCACGCGCGGATCCTCATGCGGGCGGAGATACGCGATGTCCGCCAGACGATTGGAGCTCGCATAGAAGTGCAGGGGGAACATCAGGAGGTTGCGTGGATGCTTCCTGAGGTAGTGCAACAGCTCCGGATTCGAGTCGTGCATCAGCACCATTTCCACGCCTTCGTCGACAATTTTCGTGAAGGGGCTGTACAGGAAATTCAAGTCCCATCCGGATAGATAGAAGATGATGAGCCGCGGCTGCTTGTTGTTGCGGAGGTACTGCTCCAGGGGAGCGAAGCCAGTGACCGGCAGGCTGGTGGAGACGTTGGGAAGCACCAGGACCTTCATGCCGAGATCGCGGGTCATGCGCACTGGGTCAAAGTTGGTGGCGGACGTGGAGTCGCCGAACACGACGACGTCCGCATCCTGGTGCGCGGTGTAGTAGCTGCTATCGATCACCTGTCCCCAGTACGAGGTGGTCCAGCGCGGTGCGAGACGGTAGCGAATCGCAACGAAGGGCAGCATGTAGAGCAGGAAGCAGACGAGCAGTGCGACCGCGAAAAAGCGTCGCGCCGTAGATTCGGCTCGCGAAGAGGTTGCGTGCTCGGCCCTTTCTGGCTCTCGTACTACGACGGGGATGGTGGACAAGGACTCGAGCTCCTGGGCGATCAGAACTGGAAGTACAGAAAGGTTGATGCATTCTGTGCGTGTACAAGACCCAGGAGAAACAGCCCTCCGATCACTACTCCCCACGCTATGTTCGGCCTCCAGTAGATAGGCACGGAGCGCTCCTTGCCGTCGGCAGGCGTGAGCTGCAGGGCGGGCTTGTATCGGGCGAGGATCTGCTGCGTATTCGGGAAGCACCAGACGATCACGGCGGCGGCGAGCAGCAGGAGGACTGGGCGCACCATGCCGTCATAGGCGACCGGCGAACCCTGCGAGGCGACGTGCAGGCCGAGCATTTCCTTCAGCAGGCGAACGGCTGCCCGCGTGCTGGGCGCGCGGAAGAAGATGTCTGCGAAAACGACAGCGCCAAAGGTGATGGCAACGGCCGAGACATGGTTGACGCGTTTGCGAGCTGCACCGACCTTCGCCAGCTCTGCCTCAGTCTTGCGAAAGAAGGTGCGCCACGCATGAACGGTTGTGATGTACACGCCGTGCAGCAGGCCGAAGATGAGAAACTGCGTGCCCGCGCCGTGCCATATGCCGGCGATAAACATGGTCAGCAGCGTCGGCGCGGCGATCATGTTGGCAAAGCCTTCGGCGGTGGCCTGTGCCTTGCGCGAGACCTTTTTGCCTTGCTCCTGGCGGCGGCGGCTGATGATCATCTGCATGGGGCTGTACAGATAGTCGGTGATGTAGTGCGTCAGGGTGATGTGCCAGCGCGCCCAGAAATCGATGATGTTCGTCGCCTTGAACGGCGAGCTGAAGTTCAGCGGAAAGTCGATGGAGAACATGCGTGCAAGTCCGCAGGCCATGTCGCAGTAACCCGAGAAATCGAAGTAGAGCTGCATGGCATAGGCAATCACGCCAAGCCACGCGACGCCGGCCGGCACATGCCCGTGCGCGTCGAAGACCGGGGCCGCATAGGCTGCCAGCGAGTCGGCTATCAGCGTCTTTTTCAACAAACCCATCGTGAACCAGGTCACGCCCACGGCGAGATCGTTCATCTGCAGACGGTACTGCCGGTTCTGCTGGAACTGCGGCATGATGTCTTTGTGGTGCAGGATCGGCCCGGCGATCAGATGCGGGAAGAATGTGACGAACAGCAGGTAGCTGAAGAAGTCCTGCTGTGTCGCAATGCCCTGCTGCAGATCGACCAGGTATGCGATCTGCGTGAAGGTGAAGAACGAAATGCCGAGCGGCAGCAGTACATCCGTCCAACGGTGTGTTGAACCGGCCGTCCAGCTGACAAAGTTCAGCAGCGGGAACAGGTATTTGAAGTAACAAAGCGCGGCCAGATTGCCGCTGATGGCCGTCCACAGCCACGCACGCGAACGCGTTCCCTGTGGGACTTGCCGGCTGATGACACTGGCCAGGGCGTAGTTGAAGGCGATGGAGCAAAGCAGCAGGACGAGGAACGCGGGTTTCCAGTAGGCGTAGAACGCCAGCGAACACAGCCCCAGCCAAGCCACCACGGCGCGCCTGTGAAAGCGTCCTGCAATCTCATATCCGATGAGAACTACAGGCAGGAAAAGGAACAGAAATGGGTAGGAATTAAAGAGCATTCAGCCATGCCATAGTGTCTTTTAGCGAGCATTGATCGACCGCGTCGGCTTAGTACCGGACACTGGCACTAATTGGCGTCAACTTAGAGCGACGGTTCGCATGGGTCGTTACTAAAGCGTTGTTCCACTAACTCGATGGGAACTCCATCCGGCCCCAAAAGCCAGCAGAGCCGCCTGCCCGCGAACGCCACGCCGGGTCTGAACTCCGAGATCTGCCGCATATCCTGCTGCTCCAGGTGGGCAACAGCTTCTTCAAGGTTCGGAGCAATAAAGCACAGGTGGTTCAGCGTGCTGCCACGCTTGATTGCTCCTGTCAGCTTGCTGTCCGGACCATCAGGGGCGACGAACTCGAGATAGGCTTCGTCGCCCTGCAGCTTGAGAAATTGAACGTGCGCGGTTTGGAACGGATCGTGTATTACAGGAGTGATGACGTCATATCCGTAGCGCGCAACATAGGCCTCGGCGTTGGGGGCAATCTCGCGTACTGCGTAACCGACATGGTGCAATCGAAACTTCAAACAGTCTTGTTCCTCTCGAGTGAAGGGTGGTCAGGAGCGAGGGCTATCTGGCTCGTAGATTAATTCGCAGATGGAGTTGTCTGCACCGGCACGCATGTAGCGGGTGCCGCAGAAGCGATGGGTTTCGTGATAGCCGTGTTCCTGCCAGTACAGGACCATTTCCTTGTACGGATGGCCGCCGGATGGCAGGCTGGGTGTCCACTGGTGGTAAAGGGTGTCGCTGTCTTCGATCAGGTCGCCGATGACGACTACGTCGGGGTGTTGCACCAGGACCTCGGTACGGCGCAGATCGATGGGGTTCGCGTTGCTCCACAGCCAGTAGGTGTGGTCCCAGTTAAAAAAGAGATTGTGCGTGGCATAGGGCTCGATCGACACGGTCTGGAAGCTGAAGCCTGCAATGCGTTTTCCGCGGTAATGATTTGCGAGGAATGCCTCGACTTCTCTGCCGGGATCGTAGGGGTGGTCGCGTTCCGCAGAGATCGCATGGCTCGTCCAGCCGATCTGCAGCAACATCACCAGGACCGCCGCTGCTGCTGTTGCTGGCGCCAGCCACTTCGGTCCGCGTTCACCAGCCGGCTGGTGGAACGAGATCCAGGCAGCCGCAACCAGCGCCAGCCCGAAGATGCCGGTGTGATGGTCGTAAATCCAGATGTACGCAGCCAGCGGGACTGTCACCATCCACGGCAGGGCGTACTTCAGGCTGCCGCGCGACCACAGCCAGCCACCGAACAGCAGCAGAAAAGCTACGGCCAGCACGTTCGATTCAGCCACGGGGAAGGTCGCCACGTCGAGGGTAAAGGGCGTCACAATCCGAAGCCGGTTGAATGCGCGGACATACAGCGGTTCGTGCGGCCCGATCACCTCCGGCGGCTTACCCTCACGCATTGATGTCAGGTCGCCCAGAGGCGGATCCAGCGGAGGTGCTCCCACCGGCATGCGCTCCGGCGGCAGCAGTTTCACGCGCCACGGACTGGTCTTCTTGACGTGCCCCGTGGCGACCGGCACCACCATCGCATCGGGTGCGGGGAAGGCGGACAGCACGCTGATGCTGCACAGCGCGATAAAGACGGCGGTGGCTCCGACCAGCTGGCGTTTGATCTGCTGCCCTGTGTCGGCTCGCCGCAGCACATCGTAGAGATACAGCGCGGCAAACACGCAAGCGAGAATGCCTGCATGCGCATTGATGTTTGCCAGCATGCCGGCAACCACGCCGAACAGGACAGGCCGCGGCTTTCGCAGGCAGTACACCGTGCACAGCGTGAACAGAAACAGCGGGTAAAGCGCGTATGGACGCGCGACCACAGCGTACTGGTACTGCAGGTAAAACGTGAACGGCAGCAGCCAACGGATGATGCGTGGAAACGGCGAATAGCGCAGGAGAACGAAGATCCCCACGATCGCAAAGCCAGCGGAGATCCAGTTGAGGCCCGCGAAAGGCACATGGAGTGCCAGCGCCGTCTTCAGGATCAGGTGCCAGAGCGGTGGCGCACCCTCGTAGTGCAGGCGGCGCAGCAGCATGTCGCGCATGGAGTCGTCGCGGGCGATCAGCCATGCCTGGGCCTCGTCAATCCACGGGCGGTGGTGCGGCACGGACCATGCCAGCACGCAGACGTAAAGCGCCAGCACCACACCGTCCAGGGCCTCAAAGCGAAACGGCGAGCGGAAGGCACGGCCTTCCCGCGTTCCGGGGAGTTCAGCGCGGGGACCCAGTAGGTAAGCGAAGGTGTTCTGAAGCATTCTCGGGTGCGTATCGTCGTGCCGTTGCTCCTGCTGAGAGAAGAGCATGACGGCAAAGTGTGTTGGCTGCGTTCATTGCGTCCACCCTTGCGGGGCGGTGTGGAATACGTAAGCGGCTGACTTTTCGCCTTTTAGGATGCAGGGAACGCCCTATGCGTCGGTTTGCCTCGAGGTCAGGTCGATGTGGCGGTTCCGCGGGGTGTAGCTCCCGACGTCCAGCGACCAGGTTGAGCCGCCCGCGTCGTCCGTCGAAATCTGCGTAAAACCAAGGGCCTGGTAGTGGCCGGCCACCATGCCGTTTTTCTTGCTCGGGATGTAGCAGCCAAGGATCTGCTGCACGCCTGCGTCTGCTGCCATCTCCACCAGCACGTCCAGCATGGCCAGTTCCATGTCGCGCTTCAGCACGCGGCAGCTCATCAGCCAAAGGTCAAGATGCAGGCGGTCACGCTCTTTTCGACCGAGCACGACGGAGACCAGGCCGTTGTCGCCGAACTTGTCCTTCAGCCGGCCGTACAGCGTAATCACGTCAGGGTTTGCCATGGCCGATTCCATCTCGGCAAGCGTGTAGCGGCGGGTCGTCAGGTTGAACTGATTGGACTTGTTGGTCAGCTGCGCGATGCGCTCGATGTAGATCGGTCGAAACGGCGCTATCTCGGCGGACATTTCCAACGAGTCGAGATACTCGCCGTAGTTCGCGAACTTCTGCTGCAGCGAGGCACGCTGTGAGTTGCCGGCGTACAGCTCCGCGCGCTGCAGGTCTTCTTTGGCCAGCGAGACCGGCTCAAAGTACCGCTTCTGCTCGAGGACGCGCACGAAACCGGCAACGTCGCTGCCTACCTCGGGCACTGCGACGCCGGGCACCTGCGCGGCCACGATGGCGCGCTCCGCCGGGTTGTCGTCGACAAAGACAAAGCTGTCGACGCCGAGGTTCAGTTCCTGGGCGATCTGTGTGATGTTCTCGTGCTTCGGCTCCCAGTTGGCTTTGAACGCTGAGAAATGCTCCATCTTCAGGATGGAATCGGGGTGGTCGAACCCTGTCCGGGCCACGTCCTCGTTGTTCTTTGAGCAGACGGCGAGCAGCACGCCGCGGTCGCGCTGGGCCAGGCAATATTCCTGGAACGCGGTGTAGGCCTCGGCGACGGGAGTTTCCTTGCCGATCCTGATGCCGTCGACGCCGTCATCGCCGATCACGCCTCCCCAGAGGGTGTTGTCGAGGTCCAGCACGAGCACCTTGCGCGACCGTCCGTACAGCGCGCGTACCATGGCCGTCAGCGACTGCGCGATGGCGAAATTGCCTTCGACGGTCTGCGCGATCTTGTAGTTGAACCAGCGGTCGTGATCGAACCAGTGGTTCAGTCCGAGACGCGCGGAGATGCCTTGAATGTCCTGCAGCATCAGCCTGGAGCGGCGCGATGCTTCGCGTGCAAACTGTAGGTTCAGCTCAGAGACGAAGCGGCTATGCCCGCCGGGATGGACCGCGTCCAGGTTGCCGAGCGACGCCCACAAGGGCAGCTCGAAATTGTTCTGGATGACCTGGCAGCCGACCTTCTCTTCGAGCGAGTCCCAGATCTGCTGAAAGCGGCCCAGCTCTGCCGCGACTTCAACTGGAAGCTGCTCCTCCGTGGTCGTCAGCGGCGGAAAGCGCTCGATGTTGCGAACAGTCGTGTGGACGTAAATGAGCTCGGGTTTGAACTCAATGATCTCTTCCGGAGACATGACCGCGTCGGTGAAGTAACGGCCGTACTCCGTGTGGTGGAAGACTGGTTTGAAGCCTTCTTCCAGCAGCATCAGCTCCCAGAAGTTCACCAGCTCATTGACGGTCGAGCCGCCCAGGACAGCGATCCTGATCTCCCGCAGGCCGTCCGTCTCCAACAGTTGTCGTTTCAGGCCGCGGTGTTTCCGCAGCAGATCGTCCATCGAGTACTGGCTCAGGTCCATGGTCTCTTTCTTCTGAGAAGACGGCCGCGAACAAGTGAGAGTCCAGGCCTTTCGTCCGAAATCGTGCAGTTATAGTAGCTCGCAGCGAACCCGTGGATTGTCCGACATCGGACTGACCGGCGCATAGCAGCGTCAGCGGGATTTGCGCTTCGTTGTAGCGCGCTCAAACGGCGCTACTGCTGGCGCAAGCTGGCGGCTCGGGCACGATCTGGGGCGGAAGAGCTCCGTTCAGCGTGGCTTAAGGCTTCGGACTTACCTTGATCGAATGCTTCTTCTTCGGATGAGTGCAGGAGCGGCTTGCATCCTGGCGCTGCTCACCAGTCCCAGACTCTGCAGTGCGCAGACACAGGCTGCTGCCACGCGACCGAGCGAGACGCTCACACTCGACCAGGCCATCGGACGGGCGATGGCGAATGAGCCCGCGTTCGCGGCAGCCCAGGCCGAACGTGCAGCGCTTCGATTAGAGCGTACCAACGCACGGGCCGCGCTGCTGCCGACTGCCACGTACCACAACCAGGCTATCTATACGCGGCCGAATGGGGTCCCAACCAGCCGCATCGGCCAGACCACGGACGCACCTGCACCCGCGTTCATTGCGAACAACTCCGTACGCGAATACGTGAGCCAGGGAGTGTTCAACGAGACCCTCGGACTGGGGCAGGTTGCGGAGATACGCCTGGCCGATGCCAACGCGGCGCGTGCTCAGGCCGAGCTGGAGATTGCGCGACGAGGCCTTGTCAGCACGGTGGTCACGCTGTTCTACGGGGTCGGTTCCGGCACGGGCAAAGCGGCCGTCGCGGAGCGGGCGCTGGCGGAGTCTGACCGCTTTCTGGACATCACGCAGAAACGCGAAGCGGCACGGGAGGCAGCCCACTCCGACGTGTTAAAGGCTCAGTTGCTGCAACAGCAGCGCCAACGTGAGCTGGCGGATGCCCGGTTGGCGGCGGACAAGGTTCGGCTCGAGTTTGCAGTGTTGTTGTATCCGGACCCGACTACGCCGTTCAATCTGGCGCCGAGTGCTGCGCCTCCGGTGTTGCCGGACCGGGGCAGCATCGATACGCTGGCCCGCCAAAACAACCCTGAGCTGCGCAGCGCGCTGGCGTCATTGCAAGCGAACCAGGCCGAGACCTACAGTTCGCGAACGGCTCTGCTGCCCGAGCTCAACCTCAACTTCACGTACGGCATCGACGCAACGAACTTCGGCGTGAACGGACCCGACGGCATCCACAACCTGGGCTACTCGATGAGTGCGCAGCTGGACATTCCTGTTTGGGACTGGCTCTCGACCGAACGGAGGATCAAAGAGAGCCGGCTGCGTGAAGGCGCCGCGAAGGTGGCACTCACCGCGGCCCAGCGCCGGCTTGCGGCTGACCTGGCGGAGTTTTATGCAGAAGCCGACGCCGCCAACAAACAACTGGCTTCGCTCGATGCAACCGTGGCGACCGCTCGCGAGAGCCTGCGGCTTACTGAATTGCGCTATGTCGATGGAGAAAGCACCGTCCTGGAGGTTGTGGACGCTCAAAGCACACTCACCTCGGCCGAGAATGCACGCATTGACGGTCAAACGCGCTTCCAGCTTGCGCTGGCTAACCTGCAAACACTTACCGGTACGTTCTGACATGAAGAGACTCTCCTTGGCCCACCATTCCTCAGGCTGTGCGCTGGCTCTTGTTGCGCTGTGCTGCCTTGTCGCAGGTTGCAAAAAGAAGGAAGCGGAGGTGCCGGAGGTGACGGTGACCGTTGAGACAGCGCATCCGTCCAAGGCTCCTATCTCGGAGGAGATCGGAGCGGATGCGATCCTCGCACCGCTTTCGGAAGCGGCCCTCTCACCTCGTATCAGTGCGCCGATCCGCGCGGAGTATGTACAGCGTGGCGCCCACGTGCATCGCGGTCAGCTACTGCTGACGCTGGACAATCTCGATCTGCAAGGCAGCGCGCTCGACAGCCAGGGCGCTGTCGCTGCCGCACAGGCGAACTTCACGGCGATGACGAACGCCTCGATTCCCGAGGAACTGAAGAAGGCGCAGCTGGACGCGGCGCAATTGAAGACCGCGCTTGAGGTCGCGCAGAGAACCGCGGCGGAACGGCAGAACCTGTTCCGGCAGGGTGCGCTCTCCGGTCGCGATGTTGACACGTCGCTGGCTGCGGAGGCCCAGGCCAGTGCTGCGTATGAGACCGCCCGCGAGCACGCCGAGGCGGTCGCGAGGACCACACGCGTGACGGACAAGGAAGCCGCGCAGGGGCAGCTCACTTCTGCAAAGGGCCGGCTGAAGAATGCGGAAGCGCAGTTAAACTATGCGACACTGCGTAGCCCGATCAGCGGTGTCGTGACGGACCGTCCGCTCTTCCCCGGCGAGACTGCGGCTGCAGGAACCCCGGTCATTACCGTGATGGATACGTCTTCGCTGCTGGCGAAGCTTCACCTGGCACAGGCGACGGCGCAGAAGCTGACCCTCGGTCACAAGGCCGAAGTGCATGTGCCCGGTGTCGACGACGCGATCGAGGCGACGGTTTCGTTCATCAGCCCTGCGCTCGATCCGGGCTCGACCACGGTGGAGGTCTGGCTGAAGCTGCCCAACGCCGACGGACATCTGAAGGTCGGCACACCCGTCCACGCGGTCATCCTGGGATCGACCATCAGCGACGCCCTGCAGTTGCCTACCGCCGCGATCCTGCCCGGCGGGGAAAGCGGAACGGCTGTCATGGTCGTCGCCGCCGACGGAACCGCGCATAAACGTGCGGTCACGGTCGGCATCCGAACGCCGGAAGCCGTGCAGATCCTCTCAGGACTCACCACCGCTGACACCGTGATCACCGAGGGCGGCTACGGCCTGGACGAAGGCACCAAGGTGACCGTGGGTAAGCCGGGCGCCGCTGACGATGACAAAGCTGACGAGAAAGGCAAGGATTGATGCCGGTATCCATCGCCACGTCAACCGACGCCGCCGGCCGGGAGTACTGGCTCGCTCGATCTGTCCGCACCATCCTGTTTCTTGCTGTCACGCTGACCGTGGCCGGCATCTACGCGTTCTTCCGCACGCCCATCGCGGTGTTCCCCGAGACGGATTTTCCGCGAGTGGTCATCGGCGTCGACAACGGTGTCATGCCTGTCGAGCAGATGCAGGTCACGATCACCAAGCCGATCGAAGACGCCGTTAACAGCGTCCCCGGCCTGGCGACGGTGCGCTCTACGACGAGCCGGGGCTCCGCGGAAGTCAGCCTGTTCTTCGATTGGTCCGTAGACATGTTCCGGACGCTGCAACTCGTAGACGCCGCGTTGAGCAAGGTGCAGCAGTCGCTGCCATCGACCGCAAAGCTCACAACCAACCGCCTCACCTTTGCAACGTTTCCGATTCTCGGCTACAGCCTGAGTTCCAGCACACTGTCGCAGACACAGCTGTGGGAACTGGCCACCTACACACTGAAGCCGCCGCTGAATCGCGTCAACGGAGTCAGCACCGTCAAGATCCAGGGCGGTGCCGTGCCTGAGTTCCACGTGGTGCCCAACCTGGCGAAGCTGCAGGCCGCCGGTGTCACCATCCTTGACCTCACCAATGCCATCCAGACGGCCAACATCATCGATTCACCCGGCCTGTATGAGCAGGATCACCAGCTGGTGCTGGGTCTGGTAGGCGCACAGGCGCATGATGCCGAGTCATTGAAGCAGCTTGCGGTGAAGACAACGGCGAACGGCGCGCCGGTACGTGTGGGCGATGTAGCCGCTGTCGTGCCGGCGACGGAACCGGTGTACACCGTCGTTCGCGCGGACGACAAGCCTGCAGTTCTGCTGAACATCGCTCGCCAGCCCAGCAGCAACACCGTGGGCGTTGCGGACGCAGTGGCGGCCCAGGTTGCCCAGTTGCGCAAGAACCTGCCGCCGGGCACGCGACTCGAGCCTTTCTACGACCAATCCCACATCGTGCGGGAAAGCATCACCAGCGTGCGAGACGCCATCCTGATCGGACTGGTGCTGGCCTGTGTCATCCTGTTCCTCTTCCTGCGCGACTGGCGTTCGTCACTGATCGCCGGGTTGGTGATCCCGGTAACGGTCTCGGTTACAGTCCTCGTGCTTTGGATTACGGGCGAGAGCTTCAACCTGATGACACTCGGCGGGCTGGCCGCAGCGATCGGCCTGGTGATTGACGATGCCATCGTCGTCATCGAGAACATCGTTCTGCATCGCGATGCGGGGGAGAACCGCGTCGACGCCGTACGCAAAGCGCTCCATGAGATTTCGCGGCCGCTGGTCGGCTCCACCATCACGCCGGTGGTGGTGTTTCTGCCGCTGATCGCTGTCACTGGTGTTACCGGCAGCTTCTTCCGCGCGCTGGCGATCACCATGACGGTGTCGTTGCTGACATCGCTTGTGCTTGCCGTCACCTTCACACCCGGCCTCGCCATCGTTCTGCTCGGTCCGCGCAAGCTGTCCTCCGAACACGACCATGCCGATGCTGAACATGGTGAGAGCGGGCCGCTGATGGACCGTGTTCTGCGATGGCATCGAAGCGCCCTGGACTGGTCGCTCTCAAGGCCGTTGTGGCTGGGTGTGCTCTGCGTTCTGCTGGCAGGCGGCACATACCTTGGCTATCGCGGGCTTGGCTCAGATCTGCTGCCGGAGATGGATGAAGGCGGATTCATCCTCGATTACGTGATGCCTGCCGGCAGCTCGCTGGACTCTACAAACCGTGTGCTTGGCCACGTGCACGAGATTCTGAAGAGTACCCCCGAGGTGGAAAGCACCAGCCGCCGTACCGGCTTGCAGATGGGATTAGCGGCCGTGACCGAGGCCAACACGGGCGATATCACCGTGAAGCTGAAAGACAAACGCAGCCGCGACATCGACGAGGTGATAGCTGACGTACGCAGTCAGATCAAGAAGACCGAGCCGCAACTGGACGTTGAGTTTACCCAGGTGCTGCAGGACAACATTGGCGACCTCTCCAACGCTCCGGAACCCATTCAGATAAAGCTGTTCGCGAGCGATCCCGCGCTGTTAAGCGAGCTTGGTCCGCGCGTGGCCAAGGAGATCGGGAAGGTCGACGGTGTTGTGGATGTGGAGAACGGCATCGACAACACGATCAGCGGACCGGCAACTAATTTCCAGGTGAACCCGCAACTCGCGCAGCGGCTCGGCTTTACACCCACCGAGGTCGCGGAAGACGCTACATCAATCCTGGACGGCGTGACGGTCAACGATCCGCTGATCGCAAACGGCCGGCCGTACACCATCCGCGTTCGTCTTGGTGACGAGACGCGGCAAAACCTCGGCACCATCAGCAATACCGTTTTCAACTCTCAGACGGGCCACACGGCTTCGCTGGGTTCGATGACAACGGTCACGGAATTGCCGCCGCAGAATGAGATCCGGCGAGAAAACCTGCAGCAGCTGATCGTCGTAACGGCCAGGCTGGAGGGCACGGACCTCGGCACCGCGGTGAAGCAGGTACAGGGGCGCGTGGATGCAATGCACCTGCCGCCGAGTGTTCGAGTGGAGTACGGCGGCACGTACCAGGAGCAGCAGAAGTCATTCGCAGAATTGCTGCGCGTGCTTGTGCTGGCACTCATCCTGGTCTTCGGCGTGTTGCTCACGGAGTTCCGTAACTTCGCCGCGCCTGCAGCGATCCTCGCGTCGTCGGTACTCTCCATCGGCGGTGTGGTGGGCGCGCTGCTCGTCACTGGCACCACGTTCAACGTGGCTTCGTTCATGGGGCTGATCATGGTCATCGGCATTGTGGCCAAGAACGGCATTCTTCTGCTGGATGCGGATGAGCGCTTTCGGACGGAAGGCGCACATGCACGCGAAGCGATGGTCATGGCGGCGCAGCGCCGGCTGCGGCCCATCCTGATGACCGCGCTCGCGGCAGTGTCGGGCATGCTTCCATTGGCGCTGGGCCTGGGCGCGGGCTCGCAGATGCTGCAGCCCCTGGCGATCGCCGTGATCGGCGGCCTGGTCATCTCACTGCTGTTGAGCCTGATCGTGACGCCGGTTATCTACTACCTGCTGACCCTGAACCAACTAGAGCCTGCCGCAACTGCGTAGCGGATGAGCAGACAAGCAAATGACCCGCCACGATGGGCGGGTCATTGTGTCTCGACTTAAGCGAAATTACTTGCGCCGGATGACTTCCACCTGGAACGAATCGGGCACAATCGCGGGACGCGGGCGCGGGTTGGCGGCTGTCGGTTCAGGACGCGCCCCCTGCTCAGCCGCCACCACGTACACACTGTCGTTGCCTTCGTCATACGCCATCGTGCGGCCACCCTTCATCGTGGGCAACATCTCGACTGTCTTGAAGCCGTGCGCCGCGTCGACCACTGCGAGCATGCCGTCGCCACTGGACGCAAAGGCGAGCTGCTTCGCAGGATCATAGCCCGCGGCGTCCGGTCCGTCGCCGATCTGTGCAGTGCCGATCTGCTTACCATTGTTCGTGTCCACGATGGCCATCTTCTTGCCGTCGCACACGGCGAAGACCCGGTCGTGCGCCCGATCGACCGCCAATCCGGAAGGCGAGTCGCAGGCCGTTAAAGGCCAGGTGGCTTTCAGCGTTTTACTTCTCGCGTCGAGCGCCACGATCGAATTTTTGTCCTCGATGTTGTCGAAGACGTGACCCTTGCCGTCGGCCTGTGGGAACTCCGGCTTGCCCGGCAGGTCGATGGTCGCCACGACAGTACGGCTGGCGGTATCGATGACCGTGACATTCTTGCTGCGGCCGTTGAAAGCCCATACTGTCTTCGTTACCGGCTCATAGGCGATACCGTCCGGGTTGGTGCCTGCGGGAATCGAGGCGACAGTCGCCAGGGTCTTGCGGTCGAAGACCACGACCGCGTTCGCGCCGCCATCGCTGATGTAGCCGAACTTTCCGTCTGGATCCAGTGCAACGCCATGTGTCCCCTTCAGGCCCGTGATGGCTCCGACGGGCTTGCCGGTCTGCGTGTCCAGCACCTCTACGCGGGGGCCATGCGTGATGTAGAGCCGGTGCGCGGAAGGATCGGCCAACAGGTAGTCCCAGCCGCCGGTACCGCCGATCTTCCAATGGTCGACGACGCTATACGGTTGTTGCGCGACCGCGCATGAGGCGGAAGCGCAGAGTGCAATTGCTGCCAGGGAGACGAGCCGAATGGATTTCAATGGTTTCCTCGTAGCTCCGTTCTGGAGCGCACCTGAAGTATCCACGTGAGTGCTTAAGCGGGGCTGAAGATGACCTCAACCCGCGTCCCGAGACCGCGTGTGCTTTCCACGATGATGGTGCCGCCGGCCGCATCTGTAATCGATTTACAGATCGCCAGACCCAGGCCTGTTCCGCCGGTGTCGCGCGAGCGCGACCTGTCCTCGCGGTAGAAACGATCAAAGATGTGGGGCAGCGCTTCAGGCCCGATGCCGTCACCATGATCCACTACCTCGAGCCGAACGCCACCGGCGACCGCGGGCGCCGCAGACAGCGAAACGGAAGCATGAGCTCTGCTGTGCTGCACTGCGTTCATCAGGAGGTTTGATACCAGCACCTCGGCCGACTCCGGCTGCAGACGGACGAACAGGTCCGGTCGATCCTGCACCTCGACCTGGACGCCGCGGTTGTCGGCAATCGGCTGTAGCTGCGCCGCGACAGATCGAAGCACGGTTCCGAGATCGAGGACCGGCACGTCGGCAGCGTCGACCTCTTCCAGCCGCGCCAGCTGGAGCATCTGGCTGACCAGCACTTCCAGTCGCTGCGTGTCTTCCAGGATGCGCCCCAGCCCCGTGCTGTACTCCTCGCCTGTCCTCTTCTTCAACATCAGCACCTGCACGGAGGAACGAACCACGGCGATCGCGGTCTTCAGCTCGTGGGCGGCATCGCCGACAAAGCGATGTTCCTTCGCAAACGAGTCACGCAGGCGCCCAACCGCGCTCTCCAGCACATGCGCAAGCGGCCGCAGTTCGCTCACCTGCAATGCGGACACGGGCGCCTCAAACTCCAGCGCTGGAGCGGAGATCTCCGCTGCCGCCGCAGCCAGATCAGCCAGAGGCCGCAACTCACGTCGCAGCAGGACGACGACGAGGATCACGGTGACAATGGCAGCCAGGGCGATCGTGATCAGGTAAAAGCTTGCCGCCTCCAGGATCTCGTGCCAGATATGTCGTTCCGGCGAGGCATACACGATTGTGACGGGCCGACGCAGACCTACGCCGCCATTCTCCGCGCGATCAATAACGCGCAGGGCATCGCGCTGCAGCACCCGGTACCGGGTACGGTTCACTCGAACATCGCGGTACCCGTCTTCGTCTCGAGCGATCAGCGCTCCTGGCGGATTGGGTGACGTGCCCAGCAGCCGACCTCCCTGGTTGTAGACCGCGTATACGTCGTCCTCCGGCAATCGCAGCTCGGCTGGATCGATGGTCACGTTGTCGTCGGGGTCTTCGGCGTCCTGGATGGCTCCGAGCAGCGAATCGGAACGGCCCTGCAGGCGTGTGTCGAATGCGCGAAAACGTGCATGCCGCTCATTCATCAGAGCGGCGCCGCACAACAGAACGGTGCATAGCATCTGGGCCGTCAACACGATAACGACAGTCCTCCGCATGAGCGATCGCGTTTTCATGCTTCGTCACCAGGAGCCTGCAAGCGGTATCCCCGCCCGCGTAGCGTCTCAAGGATGTCGCCCGTCATCGTCCCGCGCAGCTTTTTGCGGAGGTTGGACACATGCGCTTCAATCACGTTGGAGTGGTGCTCCCATGTGAAGTCGTACAGATGTTCGAGCAATTCGCGCTTGGACACGATGGTTCGAGGCCGGAACATCAAGTATTCGAGGATGCGGTACTCGGTCGGCGAAAGCTCCACGTGCATGTCATCGAACTGCACGGTCTGTTCGCCGGTATGGACTCGCAGACCGGCAAATCTCAGGACTGGCTCGCTGGCGCCTTTTCCCCTTCGAATGAGAGCTTTTGCCCGGGCGATCAGTTCTCCCAGGTCGAACGGCTTCGTCATGTAATCGTCCGCGCCGCCGTTCAACAGGTCGATGGTTTTACCCGTCTCGATGACCGCCGTCAGCACAAGGACAGGCGTGGCACACCGCGTGGCTCTAAGCTGCCTCACAACTTCTTCCCCATTCAGGCTGGGAATCATCAGGTCGAGCACGATCAGATCGTAGCTGCTGGTGCGGCAAAGCTGCATCGCATCCTGGCCATCGTGCACAACATCGACCGCGTATCCCGAGCCCTCACGCAGGCCCGTGGCAATGTTTTCTGCCAGCCGTACCTCATCTTCAACGACCAGGACACGCACAACGAGCCTCCTGTCTGCAGTGATCGACCACCCTGGAGCCAACGTACGATTGATTGGGGAGCGCGCTCAACATGACCTGGCTTGTATGGTCTCTTCTTTCGGCGATCTTTGCCGCGGCGACGGCGATTCTTGCGAAGCTTGGAGTGACGAACGTCGATCCAAACCTTGCGACCGCCGTTCGCACCACGGTAGTTGTTCTGTTTGCGTGGGTCATCGCTCTCAGCCTTGGAACGCACGGCGGGCTGGTGCATATCGAGCGTCGAAGCTGGTGGTTCCTGACCGCTTCCGGCATCGCCACGGGTCTGTCCTGGATCTGTTATTTTCGCGCACTGTCACTGGGTCAAGCATCCAAGGTGGCTCCCATCGATAAGCTGAGTGTCGTCTTCGTCATCCTGCTGGCTGCCCCGATCCTTGGCGAAGCACTCACGGCAAAGAAAGCGCTCGGAGGCCTGCTGATTGCTGCCGGAGCGATTGTGCTCGCCTTTGCCTGAACTGGAGCTATCGTTCACAAACTCTGAACCTAGCGTCGCACGCTGTACCTTCAGCCGCGCTTAAGACCGCTCGTCCTCTCGTGCGACTAAATGTTCCTCGTAAAATGGCGAGCAGCCAGGCATCTGGGAACTGCGGCACAGAGGACGACACACAGAACACCGGAACAATGGCTGTGAAAGCCATGCCGTTGAGTAGTACCAGGCATGATCGGATCCGGTTTGCACCCGAAGCCCGACGATGCTGAATCTTTGGTGTTCATGCGCCATCCGGGATCAGAACAGTGCGCTGACTGAGGGCAAAGCGCAGAAGGGCATTTGGACCTGAGAGGTTCAGCTTGTTGCAAATGGCCGTCCGGTAGTTTTCCACGGTGCGACTGCTGAGATCGAGGGACGCAGCGATCTCGCGTGTGGTGCGCCCTTGCGCAATTTCCCGCACAAGTTTCAACTCGACCGGTGTGAGCCGTTGCAACCCAGACGGCAGGTCTTTTCCGGGCCCGCCCTTCTCGAGAGCCTGCTGCACCGCTTCACTAAGATAGCTGCCGCCGCCGCTTACACGGCGCGCTCCCTCCGCCACGTCCGATGCCGCGGAGCCTTTGAAGATGTACCCACGAACGCCGAGTTCAAGGGCTTGAAAGAGCAGGTCCGCTCCGGTGTGCAGGGTAAGGATGATCACGCCGACAGGCGAGTTGAGACGGTTCAGCTCGCGAACGACAGACAAGCCGTCCCGCTTGGGCATGTCAAGGTCCAGAATGAGCACGTCACGATTCAGAAAGGCAACGCACTGCAGAGCCTCCACCCCGTTTGAGGCTTCACCGATCACCTGCATATCGCTTTCCGCTGCAAAAGCCATACGGATGCCCTGGCGCATCAACGGGTGGTCGTCGGCAATCAGGATGGTGATGGGTGTCGCAATGGGATCGTCCATACTTCCTCGCAGTATTGTCACTACTCTGTTCGCGCTACGGTGATGATGACCCTTGTGCCCAGGCCCCCTGACTCGATCACCGCGCGGCCTCCAAGCGCTTCCGCACGTTCTTCGATGCCGATCAGTCCCAGGCCTCCTTGCCTTGAACCGCTTGCAGGGGATGGAAATCCGCGCCCGTTGTAGGTGACTACCAAGCGAAGCATGGATCGGTGCGAGTCACACCAACATCCACTTCGGAGGCTTCGGCGTGTTTAAGTATGTTTCCTAACGCCTCCTGCACAATGCGATAGACATTGATCTCCATGTCTTTCGGAAAGAAGCCGTCGATGTTCTCGATGGAGTGCGTCACTCGTATCGGGCTGCCAGCCTCGAAGCCTTCTACCAAGGACAAGATGGTCCTGGTGAGTCCGAGGCGATCCAGTTGGTAAGGGCCGCAGATCGTGGGGGTACACGAAAAATTGCCGATCTGAATCGGCAGATCTTCTGCACCCAACGCCGCAGAACCTTCCGGTTTCGCTTGGGACAGGTCTGTTCGGCGTTGCTGGAGTCGCCACGCAACAAAGCGACTCTCATCGCGTAGAGAGAGTGGATAGAGTAGAAGCAAGATCGGAGAGCGCAGGCAGCGGATCAGACCGAAGCAGTTTAAAAAACGGACGTTCCAGAGAGCGAAAAGCCTGCTTGAAAGGGGTGGTTCAGATGCGCATGCGCAAGTTGAGTGCAGTAGAGCTGCGTCTCTGCGCAGTGAAGGCTTCTTAGCAGAGACTCGGCTCAGTTTGCCTGTGGTGAGGTCCACCACACCGCTGCCTGCGGGGCTGTTCGCGGCAAAGCTTCGAATGCTGGCCTCTCGGCACAACAGCAGATACTTATTTCCTGCAGGTCCTCGACCGGTTCGCAGGCCAACAATGGAGATTCCATGAATGAAACCACTAGCGCTTCGAATGTGCCGGAGATAGCTGCAGTGGCAGTCTCAGGGTACTTGCCGCAGGATCACAAAACTGATCGCGATACCCAACAACAAAACGGCTCCAGTACCTGCTACAACGGCTGCACAGAACATCGCGAGGGGCCATGCATACGTGTCTGCGAGGCGGCGTCCTGGCAGCCCAACATGCAGCGTCGTGTTCGTCTGCGAAGCCCTGACGTCCCCAAGAATGGTCACGATAGCTCTCTGTCTTGATCTGCCCTTGTGCCGGTAACGCCGTTCAAGGATCACATCGTTGCCGCCTGATTGCTGGTCCTCCCTGTAACTACCTCCTTTGATTGCTGTTCCACTTTCATCTACGATCTTCCAATCAATGTTGAGTGGGCTCCGATCGGCCGGTACAAAATATAGCTCGACCTGATAATCCTCATCAGAATCTGTCCGAAATGAGGGTGACGTATAAGTTCCTTGCTTCAGCGAGAGCGGAAACACGAGCGGCTCAGTGCTGTAAGCCGTTGCTGACCATCCCAGGTAGGCAAGGGGAGCTAAACCCACAGTGATGAGCGAAGCCGCTACGCCAAAAGCGGGCTTACGCCATGGACGGCTTCGGCTTTCCAGGTTTGAGATGGGTCCGTTTGAGTGGTCCCCGCGCTGACTAACTTCGATCACTTAGTTCCCTTGTCGAAACAGGATCGTCTTCTCTCCACAAGCTATGTTCGTAAAGGAGGCTAATCACGCTGCTTTAGCTCCTCTCCGTCTGGAAAGCGTGGACTGCAGATCGTCAGCAGGACTGACGCCATGCGTACCGCAAAGAACGCCAGCGAGCTTCATTCCGGACGACCTCTTGTAACCACTGGACCGGCAGGAACTTGTGCACATCAATCAGTGACCATGGCGGAACTGTTTTCGTATGCATCGCGGGTCTTCAGCACTCGAATGGCATTCTTGTGCACGAAGTGCAGCAACGCTTGAACATGGGAGGCCAGTTCTCGTCCGAGTGGTGACAGGCTGTACTCGACTTTTGGTGGCTTGGTTGCATGTACCTCCCGATGAACGAAGCCGTCCATCTCCAGCCTGCGCAGCGTTTGCGCCAGCATCTTCTCGCTGACGCCACCGATCAGATACGCCAGTTCACTGAATCGATAGCTGCGCTCCAGGAGGAGCACGAGCACAAGCGAACCCCACCGTGACATCACATCGTCGAGAATCATGCGGGTCGGGCAGTCCGCGGAATAAAGGTTCGCTTTGGGAACACGGATCGCCTTTGTAGACTTCGGCCAGGGCATAGGAAGAGCTTACCTCAAGGTATGTACTTACTAAGAGTAAGCCGATCCCGGTACTCTCGTCAGTGTAGGCCAAGGGCCACATTGGAGAGAACCATGATTGTTGTAACAGGAGCAACAGGACAGTTGGGCCGGCTTGTCATTGACGAGCTCCTAAAGACCGCACAGGCAGCAGACATCATTGCCGCTGTCCGGTCGCCTGAGAAAGCTCGCACTCTTGCAGACCTCGGCGTTGTGGTGCGTGAGGCCGATTACTCACGGCCGGAAATACTTGCTGCCGCTTTCCAGGGAGCGTCAAGGCTTCTCCTGATTTCCGGCAGCGAATTGGGCAGACGGGAGGAGCAGCATCGGGCTGTCATCGACGCGGCGAAAGCGGCTGGCGTGACCTTCATCGCGTATACGAGTCTTCTGCATTGCGATACGTCGCCTCTTGCGTTGGCGAAGGAGCACCTCGCGACAGAGCAGTACCTCCTTTCGAGCGGTCTAAGCTACTCGCTGTTACGCAACGGGTGGTATTTCGAAAATCAAACGGCGGCCATTCCGGCGGCTATCCAGAATGGTGCCTTCATCGGTGCTTCTGGTGAGGGCAGGTTCGCTGCCGCTTCGCGTCGTGACTATGCCGCGGCAGCCGCTGCGGTGCTGACCAGGGGAGACTACAACGACAGTGTTCTGGAACTAGGCGGCGACCATCCATACACTCGCGCCGAGCTGGCCGCAGAGGTAAGCAAGCAAGCCGGCAAGGTAATTGGATACCACGATCTTTCGCAGTCGGACTACCAGGAGATCCTGAGCACGTTTCTGCCGGGAATGCTCGCTGAAGTGATCGCAGATGCGGAAGCTCACGCGCCTCAAGGCGCGCTTGACGATGACTCCCATACGCTGAGCCGCGTGACAGGGCGGCCGACGACCTCGCTTGAAGAGGCGGTCGCGGACGCGCTGAGGACAACTCCAGCGCTCCATTGAGCGCTGAGGGGAAGCTGGGTCACTGAAAGGAATGGTAGGCACGTCCGGATTCGAACCGGAGACCTCTACCGTGTCAAGGTAGCGCTCTAACCAACTGAGCTACGCGCCTATGCTGGATGCCGATGCAGCCGGGGCCGCTCACAGCGTTGCTCTGTCAGTGTACGTGGCGAGGCTCCGCCGGGCAAATGGGAGTGTCGGTACGAACGATAACGGCAAATGATCAGTGCAGATCGCTGCCTGGACGGCACCGTACGGGCCGTCCATTGAGCAGGTTGGTGGCCCTAGAAGTCTTCGACGGTGACCAGTTCGGGGGCAGACTCGCGGGTGAGCGGGGCGTTGTACACAAACTCCGCGTAAGGCAGCAGGTGACGGATAGTGGTGGAATCGAACACCACGGTTAGTCCGTCTGAGAAGCCAATCAGGGCAAAGCCGTTGACAATCGCGGCTTGAACGAAGATGGTGGAACCATGATGCAGCGAGGATGCAGAGGGTTGCATTGCCATATTCTGCCACAAGACAGGTTGTGTTTCAATGACGTCTGTGGCAGCTCGGTCGTAACATTCATAGGACGAACAAGATAGCTCTGCGTGTCGTGCGAGGGAGTTTTACACTACGTGAACGGCGTGTTCCGTAGTACCAAATAAGCGTGCGCGGAACTGGGCTTTCACTTTGGTAGAACACGGTCGCTGACTTCAAATGGCTGTGGGTACACAACCTCGAGGCCGCACTCTGGCTTCTATGACGCTCCCAAGGCGGTTCACCAATGAAGATCAAACATGCAGAACAGGATTCAACAGGTTCCACAGACGAACCAGCGGGCGTTCCGGTGTCGAACGCCGCGGACTGGATGTTTCTGCAGCCGTCGATCCTCGATCAAATGCATGACGCTGTCATTGTGACGGACCTGAACGGGATCGTCACCGGCTGCAACCGCGCTTCGTCGCAGATGTATGGGTATGCGACTGAAGAATTGGTCGGTGAGAGCCTTTCAGTGTTGTACCCCAGGGAAGAACAGCACCTGCTGCAGGAGCATGTGCTGCCGACTGTTGTTGCGACAGGCAGTTGTCGCGGGGAGCAGCGCAGCCAGACCAGGTCAGGCGAATCGATCTACGCGCACCATTCGATTTCTCTGTTGCGCGACGGTGACGGACAGCCGGCCGGCATGGTGATGTTCTCAATGAATGTGACCCAGCAGAAGCTGGGTGATCTCGCGATCAAGCGTCAGGCAGACGTGGAACGGCAACTCCGCGATGAGCGCGCTGATAACGAAATGATGCGGCTGCTGTTTACCGCGGTCAAGCGGGCGCCTGACGTGTTCCTGATCACGGAGGCGGAGCCCTGCGATCTGCCTGGTCCTCGCATTCTGTACGTGAACGACGCATTTGAAAAGATGACCGGGTATACGGCGAACGAGGTAATCGGTCGGACACCAAGGATTTTGCAGGGTCCAAGGACCAGCAGGGCCGCGCTCGATCGTATACGTAAGGCGCTCGCCGCATGGCAGCCAATCCGCGAAGAGATGATCAACTATCGCAAAGACGGAACGGCGTTCACCGTAGATCTTTCGATTGTGCCGATCGCCGACCCGACCGGGTGGTACACGCACTGGATGGCGATCCAGCGCGAGACGACGGAGAAGACGCGGCTGCAAGAGGAGATGGCGCTCAAGGAATCGCGGCTGCTGTTTCTGACAGAGTCGATCCCGCAACTGCTGTGGACGGCGAGCAAAGAGGGCAACTGCGAGTTTGTCAGCCAGTCCTGCGCCAGGTTTCTAGGCGTTGAGGCAAGCGCCTGCTACGGTCATGGGTGGAATGACTTCATTCACCCTGAGGACAGGGCACGTGCCCTGCAGGTGTGGAAAGAAGCAATCGAGCAACAGCATACGTTCATTGTCGAGTACCGTCTGCGGCGGCACGACGGCGAGTACCTCTGGTTTCTGCATCGAGCGGTGCCGCGCCTGGACGATGCCGGCAGGGCCATGGAGTGGATCGGCAGTTCGACCGACATAGCCCAGCAGAAGCGGAGCGAAGAAGCGATCCGTCAGACTGAAAAGCTGGCCGCGGTCGGACGGCTGGCGTCCAGCATCGCGCACGAGATCAACAACCCGCTTACGTCCGTGACCAACCTGCTGTACCTGCTGGGGTCGCAGCCATCGCTCAGCAAGACTGCACGGGAGTATGTGCATACGGCGCAGGAGGAGATCGCACGGGTCACGGAAATGACGACGCAGACTCTGCGGTTCCACAACCAGTCGGTATCCCCCGCACCAACGCGCATGGCCGAGTTGATGGATTCCATCCTGTCGTTTTACCGGCCCAGGATTGCTGCGTCTGAGATCACCGTGCGGCGGGAGTACGAGCGAACCGAGCAGCTTACCTGCCTTGCGGGCGATATCCGCCAGGCGCTGTCTAACATCGTCGCGAACGCGGTTGAGGCAACAAACAAGGGTGGGCGTTTGCGAATCCGTTTGCGTCCGTCGGTGTCATGGAAGTACCGCATTCAGCGCGGCGTCCGGATCACGATCGCCGACACCGGGCACGGCATCCCAGCCGACGCGCTGCCACGCATCTTCGAGCCGTTCTACACGACAAAGGGCATCACGGGTACTGGACTGGGGCTATGGATCACGAAGGACCTGATCGCCAAGCATGAAGGCAAGATCTCGATACGGAGTTCAACGAATCCCAAGCGGCATGGGACCGTCATCTCGATCCATCTGCCGTTCGAGCCGAAACGTCCGGTCTGACGCCCTCTCGTTACTTGCCATACGCGACGACGGTGACGAGGTTTCGTAACTCGTGCGCGGCGCGAAGCTCATTGCGGGTCCATGGCGTCGACTGACCCTTTACCTCTTCTTTCCAAGCGGCAAAGGATTTGCGCGGACCCAGCTGGAAGCCGTCTTCGGACGGGACCACGGGCTTGTCAGGATTACCGCCCCACAGGACAGTCTGGGCGATTTCCGGGCGGAAGAAGAGCAGGTACGTTGCCGGCTCCCGCTCGATCAGGAGCGCGATCAGTCCGGACGCGGTGCCGCGCATGGCCTCGGTCAGCGGGAAGTGGTTCTTCAGCGACCGGGTCACAAAACTGTCGGAAACGCCCGCGCTTTGCAGCAGCTGGACCAGCTGCATCAGGTCTTCGTAGCCCGGGGTCTCGCCCAGCATGTGCGCCTTGCCCCCCTGCACCACGGCGACACCGGCAGAGGGAATCAGGTCCAGCAGGTTCGGCGAGGAGTTGATCAGTCCCAGCAGCGGATTCGTTGAGCCAGCCATCAACTCAAGGAACTTTGCCTGCATCCCGGTCGCATGTGACTGGAACGCAGATGTCTCGAGGGTCTCGCGCCGTGAGATCTCGCCGGACAGCACCTGCCCGATGAAGGTGCAGGCCTTGCGAGTCTCGTAGCTGACGATTTTGGGCGTGCGGTGATGGCACGCAATCAGCCCCCACAGTTTGTCGTTGAGCACGATCGAGACCGACATGGAAGCCGTGACACCCATGTTCCTGAGGTATTCGCAGTGGATGGGGGACACGCTGCGAAGGGCGGTGTATGTCATGTCCGCGGGGCGCCTGGTGTCGGGATTGATGGCGGGCACAACGGGAACGGGTATGTAGTCCGCATCGACGATGTTGCGGATGGGGCTGAGCAGGTACATGCGGCGAGCCTGTTCAGGGATGTCGCTTGCCGGATACCAGAGGCCGAGGTAGGGCTCCATTTCGTCTGCACGCGCTTCGGCGATCACCTCGCCCTCGTGACTTTCGGCGAAGCGGTAGATCATCACGCGGTCGAAGCCGGTCATGCTCCTGATGCCGACACTCGCCTGGCTCAGCAGCGCAGAGAGCGTTGACGCGCTGTGCAGCTTGGTCGTGAGCAGGGACACTTTCTTGTAAAAGTCGAGGAAGCGATCTCGTTCAGCGGGCAACACTGGTTCGAGTTCCAGGTACGAGAGACCATCGTGGCGGTGAACAAATCCATCCAGGGTTACACCGGCTGCGAGCGTCTTGAGTCCCAGCTCCACGGGATTGCTGTCGCGCGGATCGTCGGCATCGAACGCAGCTCTGAGCTGCTCGACCTGCTCGGGATCGAGAAAGCTTGAGACGTCCTGGTTTAGCAGGCGGTCGGAGGGAATGCCGAGCATGGCCTCCGCATTGTCGCTTACCTGAACGATCCGGAGTTCCGGTTCGCGGAGGATGAAGAGCAGACCGTGAGGTTGGATTGCCCCAGGAATGTGGATCGGCTCTCGTGCGCAGGTGTCAAGATTGACCAGGATTCCATCACTCATAGCGCCAGTCCATTCCCATCGTTGCCTGCAAATGCGGGTTCATGTCTTCGCCCTGATACCCAACGATATACGCCGAGCAATGGTGTGCCGGAACTAATAGACGGCACATGTGAACGAATGGACCGCGATTCCGACAATGAGTATCGAAAGTATAGGTGTTAGTTCCAATTCGGGGCAGAGATAAAGATCGAGGATCGCACACGAGGAAGTTAGATCGTCTGCTTCTGCTGATGCCGCGCCTGTCACTGACAATGGAGGTGCATGAACCTCCGCTCCTGTTTGCGTGATGCGAGTTCAGCTGCGAAGACGCGGCTGTTCCTGCGCTGGCCCACTCTGCTGGCCATCAAGGCATGCCGGGCGAGGCGTCGCGCACCGGCAGAGGTGCGATCGATTCTGCTGGTGAGGCTGGACGGGCTGGGCGACTGTGTGTTGACGCTGCCGCTGCTGGATGCGCTGCGGCAGCGCTATCCTGCGGCGCGTCTCACGGTGCTGACCACGCCGATGGCCGCTCCTGTTTTTGCGTCTCTGGGGTCGGCGGTCGACGTCCGCACGGTGGTTCCGGCGCTGCCTCCGCGCATGCCCCGGTATCTTCGCGGGCTGCTTGGAGCGGTCCGCGCATGGTGGCAACATCTGCGCGGCAACCAGTATGACCTCGCCGTGATGCCACGATGGGACGCGGACATTTACCAGGCCACGCTGCTGTGCGCGCTGTCGCGAGCGCCGGTGACGGTGGGGTATACCGACAAGACGAGTCCCGACAAGCTCCTTCTGAACCCGGGTTTCGAACACGCGTGGACGCATTGCCTGCCTGCCGGTCCGCTGCAGCACGAGGCGCAGCGGGCGCTGGACACGGTGCAGCCGTTGGGAGGAGCGGATAGTGACCCTGTTCCGCATCTGCCGGTCAGCGAGCAGGAACGCCAAGGGGCGCGTGCGTGGCTCGGCGACACGAGCGGCATGCACGTGGTCGGCCTCGGGCTTTCATCAGCCGAGACTAAAAAACTCTGGACTGCCGAGCTGTTCCGGCAGACAGTGGCGGCGCTCGGTCAGCAGACTGCGGTGTTGCCGATCATCTTTGCGGATGGTGCTACGGCGGCGATGGCCCGCGAGCTGCACGCGACCCTGCCGGGCAGCCACCTCGCGCAACAACTGCCGCTGATGCAGGCCGCCGGGCTGCTGATGGAATGCGATGTGTTCATCGGCACGGACAGCGGGCTCGGCCACATGGCCGCGGCGGTCGGTTGCCCGACGGTGACGCTGTTTGCGCAGGCTGCCGACTGCCGGACTGACGACGGTCGCCACAGTAATAGTCCCAGGCGCTTTCGGCCGCTGGGACCCCGGGCCGCGATCCTGCAGCCGGAGCACGCAAGGCCCGGATGCGAGGACGGCTGTTCGCGGCTGGAACCTCACTGCATCCTGGACATACCAGCGGAGCAGGCGGCCGTCGCGGCGCTTGCACTCTTGCAGCAGTGATTGAATGTGCTGCTAACAAAGTGCTTCGCCCTAGAATGGTCGAAGCCCCCGTTCACGCACCTATGACCTTGCTTCGCCAGTTTCGCGCCGCACCTAACCTGCTGACGATGCTGCGGCTTGTGGCGATCCCGTTCCTGGTGATCGCCATACTGAACCGCCACCAGGAAGAGGCGCTGCTGATCTTTGTGCTGGCCGGTGCGACGGACGCGGTGGACGGCAGGCTGGCGCGCCGCCTGAACCAGAGCACGCGGCTGGGACAGTATCTTGATCCCATCGCCGACAAGCTGATGTTGTCCACGCTGTTCCTGACGACGACGCACATGGGGCTGGTGCCGTACTACGTAACGGTGCTGGTGTTTGCGCGCGATCTCGGCATCCTGGTGATCAGCATGCTGCTGTTCTTTACGCACACCATGCGCGACTTTCGGCCCAGCGTGGTTGGCAAGGCGAATACGCTGCTGCAGATCTTCACCATGCTGGTGGTGTTGGTGACCGCGGGCCGCAACAATACGGGTCTGTCGATGCTTTGCCACGTGCTGCTGGTGGCCATTGCGTGGCTGGCTCCGCTGTCGGCGGCGCAGTACGCGTGGGTCGTGACCCATCGCATTGCGACGGAGCCGATCGAAGCGTTGTAGGTCGCTTACTGGCTCCTAGCTTGCGCAGTAGTTCCAGTTTCAGGCGAGTCGAACTCGCAATGGTTCAAATGCTTTGCGATTGCAGGCTGCTGTGCCTACACTTACCGCATGCCCCAGGGGTACGCCGCCGAATTGCACGCTGATTCACCGACGACACGCAGCGTGCGCGGTAGAGATGACCCCCGCGTGGCTCGAGCCGCGACAGCCGTATTCCTCGTGCTGTGTGCTGAGGTGCTGTTCTCCGTTCCTTACCGGACGATCTTTTTGGCGACGCATTCTCCAGGCAAATCGTGGGTTATCGCGGTACTCGGCCTGCTGTTTTGTGGTGCGGTGTATGCACAGCGGCATCGCCTGTTCGCTGCGATCGTTCGAGTGGCGGAGCGGCTGCCCCGAGGGTTGCAGTCGGCAGGTGTAACGGTCGGCATCGGCCTGGCGCTGCGGCTGCTCTGGGTCCTGCGGTTCCATCCGCCGCTTGCGTCGGACGGCGCCGGCTACTTTACTGAAGCGACCAATCTTGCCCAGAGGCATTTCTTGACGGCACGTTCTGGCCGCCGGGCTTTCCGCTGTTCCTGTCGCCGTTTCTTGCGGTGCTGGGGGCGCATTTCTGGGTTGCGACCTTCGTCGGCATGCTGCTGTTTGCCGTGACGACGCTTGTAACGCGGCGGGTAGCGCGGCAGATGACCGGGTCAGACCAAATGCGGCATCACTGGCCGGCTGGGTGCCCGCAGTCTGGCCGGGCTACATCGCAGTGGTCGGTAACAATTCCAAGGAAGCGCTGATCTCCTGCATCTTCGCAGCCGTCATGGGCCTGCTGTATGGCTCGCGGACGTGGTCGGGACGTCAACTATGGGTTGCCACGATTGGTGTTGGCGTCCTGTGCGGACTGGGCGCGCTTACCCAGCCAGGGCTGATGCTGCTGCCAGCGGCCATCCTGCTGGCAGAGTTTCTGCTGACCCGCCGCCTGGCACCCGCGCTGCTGCGGACCGTAGTTGCGACGGTCGCCATGGGTTGCGCGATTCTGCCGTGGACGGTACGGAACTACGTCGACTACGGTCGTGTGATCGCGATCTCGACGAATGGGGGCAGCGTCTTTTACCGGGCGAACAACCCCAACGCTAACGCGTCGTACTCCGCCGAAGGTGAGGTGGCGCTGCCGAAAGATACCATTGCCGCCGATCGCGAGGGTTACGCGATGGCGCGGGAGTGGATCACGCATCATCCGCTGGCGTTCACGGTGTTGGCGATCCGCAAGCAGGTGGTGTTCTGGGGCGATGACGGCGACGGTGTGTACGAGGGGCTGAAGCGGAACCAGTCACCGTCCGTGTTGCTGTACAGCGGCCTGAAACTGCTCACCAGCGTCTACTGGCTGGCGCTCTGGCTGGTGCTGTTGTGCTGCTTTCGCCCGTTGACCCAATCGCCGGACTGGCCCGCGTGGTTTGGCGTCGCATTCCTGCCGCTTGCGTACCAGTTTGCGATCGACAGCGTTTATGAGAGTGGATCGCGGCATCACCTGGCCCAGACGAGCTGCATGGCCGTGCTGATTGCGTGTGCGTTCACCGCGATCGAGCGGCGCCGCAGCCTGGCGGCTTACGTATCCCGTGGCGTGATAGCGAACCAGCGGATGCACGATAATTGTTATTAAAGAACACCCCTTAGCCATTGCAAGTCGCTCCAGTCGGGCATAAACTCAGGACTGGACTGGTCCGCGTTCGGTACGAGTCCAACGATTCCCATGCTGCGGCTGACCAAAAAAGCGGATTACGGGTTGATGGCCCTCAAGTATCTTGCCGAGCAGGCGTTGCTCTCGGGCAAGACGGGGGCAGCCAGCGCCCAGTCGGCGAAGGACATCGCCGAGGCGTACCACATCCCTCCGCAGCTGCTGGCCAAGATTCTTCAAACGCTGACGCGCCAGGGCCTGCTCGTGTCGCATGCTGGAACGAACGGTGGCTATGCGCTGGCCCGTCCGGCATCGCAGATCAACGCATTTGAGGTGATCCGGGCGATTGACGGCCCATTGTTTATTACCAGTTGCATTACGATCCACGGCACCTGCGACCTTGCCGGCCATTGCACCATCAAAGAGCCGCTGCGCAAGGTGAACGACAGCATTAAAGATCTGCTGAGCGGCATTGTGATTGCCGATCTTGCCGAACCCCCGGATTCAGAACCCATTCAGCCGGTCGCCGGCGGCCTGGTTTCCATCGCAGTTTAGAGACATCAACCAAGTAGACAGATCGACGCAGCACCTTTCGCTTGCAGTACACGGAGACAGAGAATATGAGCCTCGCCGCAGAAATAGAGCTTTTGGAGTCAACCCCCGTCCACACCGGCGTGAAGTTGCCGATCTACATGGATAACCACGCCACAACCGCGCTTGACCCGCGCGTGCTCGAGGCCATGCTGCCGTACATGACGAAGATCTACGGCAACGCTGCCAGCCGCAACCACCAGTTTGGCTGGGAGGCGGAGCAGGGCGTCGACAAGGCGCGCGAGCAGATCGCAAAGCTGATCGGCGCCACGGCGAAGGAGATCATCTTTACCTCCGGCTCAACCGAATCGAACAACCTGGCGATCAAGGGCGTTGCCGAGATGTACCGCGAAAAGGGCAACCACATCATCACCCAGGTGACCGAGCACAAGGCGGTTCTGGATACCTGCAAGCGGCTTGAGAAGAACGGCTGCAAGGTGACCTACCTGCCCGTTCAGGCAGACGGACTGGTCTCAGTGGACGATGTCGCGGCGGCGATTACGGACAAGACCATCCTCGTCAGCATCATGTACGCGAACAACGAGATCGGCACGGTCAATCCGATTGCCGCGATCGGCAAGCTTTGCCATGAGAAGGGCGTGCTCTTCCACACGGACGCGGTGCAGGCTGTCGGCAAGATCCCGGTAAACGTGCTGACCGACAACATCGACCTGCTGTCGCTGACGGCGCACAAGCTGTACGGTCCGAAGGGTGTGGGCGCGCTGTACGTTCGCCGCCGCAATCCCCGTGTGCAGCTGAACGCACAGATCGACGGCGGCGGTCACGAGCGCGGCATGCGTTCCGGCACGCTGAATGTTCCCGGCATCGTGGGCCTGGGCGCGGCGTGCGAGATTGCGATGAACGAGATGGCGGCTGAGACAAAGCGCCTGACCGAGCTACGCGATTACCTGAAGAACAAGCTGGAAGCCGCGCTGGACTATGTCGCTGTCAACGGCAACATGGAGCACCACCTGCCCGGCAACCTGAACATGAGCTTTGTCTACGTCGAAGGCGAGAGCCTGCTGATGGGCATCAACGATATCGCTGTTTCGTCCGGTTCGGCCTGCACGTCGGCAACGCTGGAACCCAGCTACGTGCTGAAGGCGCTTGGCCTCGGTGACGATGTCGCGCACAGCTCCATCCGGTTCGGACTTGGCCGCTTCAACACGAAAGAAGAAGTGGACTACGTCGCGGACAAGATGATCGACACTGTTCTGAAGCTGCGCGAACTGTCGCCGCTGTACGAGATGGTGAAGGAAGGCATCGACCTGACCAAGATCGAGTGGACGGCTCACTAATGACGCCCGCGGTGAAGCCGACGTGGCTGACCTGGGTGCAGTGTGTGGTGATCTACCTCGCCGCATATCTGGCCTATCACTACGTGGTTCATCGCGCGCTCCGACGGGGCGCAGTAGAAGCGGCACTGGTCTGTTCGCTGATCTTCAGCACGGCCTGGTGGTTGCTGATGCGCAGACGATGGCGCAGGACAAATGGTAGCCGGCAAGTCGTAACCAGACCGGCAGGCATCTAAATAACGCATTCGCTTAACAGGAGAACACCATGGCATACAGCGATAAGGTTGTTGATCACTACGAAAATCCCCGCAACGTCGGCACGCTCGATAAGAGCTCGGCTGAGGTTGGCACCGGCCTGGTTGGCGCACCGGAGTGCGGCGACGTGATGCGCCTGCAGATCAAGGTGAACCCCGTGACGCAGGTCATTGAAGACGCAAAGTTCAAGACGTTCGGTTGCGGTTCGGCCATCGCATCCTCGTCGCTCGCGACGGAGTGGGTCAAGGGCAAGACGGTTGCCGAGGCGCTGAGCATCTCGAACACCGAGATCGTGAAGGAACTGGCGCTGCCGCCGGTCAAGATTCACTGCTCGGTGCTGGCGGAAGACGCTATCCGCGCGGCGATCGGCGACTGGAAGAAGAAGAACAATGTCGCCGAGGCAGAGCCCGCGCTCGCAGGCGCGGCACACTAACGCTCTTCTCGCCCCGTGCCGTCGAGCCGCTGTATGTCGTCGAGCGCAAGCTGCAGCAGCAGGTCGCTGTGCTTGCGCTCTGCGCGTTCATAGCGCCAGATACGTGCGGCGAACGTGAAGATGAAGGCCAGCAGGCCGAGCAGCGCACCGTCGAGACACCCTGCAACGATGGCGGCCGAATAGAGTTCTTCGTGATGCGGGTAGTGTCGTTCCAGGTAGCGCAGCGACAGGTACCAGACGGCCGGTCCACTGACGATCGCGGTGATCGCCGCTGTCACCAGTGAGGTCGCAAAGTCCGCTGGAAAGCGGTCGGCAGAGTAGGGCGGTAACTGCGCCATACGAGCCATGGTAGGCGGTAATGGCTGTCTGGGCCAAGCCACCCGTCCGGTAAGAGGAGAAGCATGTCCGTTGTTGGAATCAGCACGACCACAAGCAATGAGATGAGCGCACCAGCGCCCCAGTCCGGAGCGCCGGTCTACTCCAGCCCCATCGCCACGCCGGTGTCGCAGCCGGAGGCGAACGCCAAGGCACAGAACATCGCCGTCACGGAAAAAGCGCTGAAGCGCATCCGTTCGGCCATGGCCAAGGAGAACGTCAACGGCGAGCAGGGTGGCCTGCGCGTCGGCATCACCGGCGGTGGATGCAGCGGCCTGAGTTACAACATCCGCTTCGATTCGCAGCCGCGCGAGCGTGACCGCGTGTACGTCTACCAGCAGGACGGCGACAAGGTACAGATCTTCGTCGATCCCAAGAGCTTTCTGTACCTGAGCGGCATGACGCTGGATTTCGAAGAGACGCTGATGCGCCAGGGCTTCAACTTCATCAACCCGCATAGCACCAAGAGCTGCGGCTGCGGTTCTTCGTTCACGGCTTAGCTGCTGGCCAACACGCTGGAATCTGGTATTGTGCTGGCGCGAGTCCACCCATTGCTCGCGGGAGCAAGATGAAATACCGAGAGATCATAAAGTTGATTGAGCAGGACGGCTGGTACCTGCACACCACGGTCGGTAGTCATAAGCAATACAAGCATCCGACCAAAGCTGGACGAGTTACGGTTGCAGGCAAGCCTGGTAAAGATGTACCCGAGGGCACGCGGAAGAGTATTCTGCGGCAAGCAGGTTTGGGCTAACACCATGCGCGAATACCTTGTGATCTACGAACCCGCAGCCGATGGTGGATGGGGTGCTTATGCGCCGGACCTGCCAGGCCTCGGCATCGTGGGCGATACGTTTGAGGAAGCGGAAGAGTTGATCCGCGACGGGATCGCACTGCACCTTGCTGGACTTGCCGAGGACGGTCTGCCGATTCCTGAGCCGACCAGCCGTGCTCAGCAAGTGGCTGTACCCGCATGATTCCGCATGAAAGATGCCGTTCTGCCGCTCTGACTGGTCAACGCGGCTGCGATTCTTTGCCCAGTGCCTGAGCCGGACCAGCAGCCTGTACTGCAGGCAAGTGAGCACCGCCGCCGGTGGGAGTTTCTGGATGTGGTGCGCGGCGTGGCTGCCTTGCTGGTCGTCGTGCAGCACAGCCCCATGCGGTTCGGCAAGGATCACCTGAGCTTTGGCCTCGCGGGCGTGGTGGCGTTCTTTCTGGTCAGCGGCTTCATCATTCCCATCAGTCTTGAGCGGTACGGATCGCTGCTGCGGTTCTGGGTCGGGCGGGCTCTGCGCATCCTGCCGCTGTACTACGTGTGCGCGATTGCCGTGACGTATGTGACGGTGCACCGGTACGGGTCCCTGTTCACCTCGCACGTGCATTGGGCAAGATACATCGTGGCCAATGCGCTACTGGTGCAGCATGCGCTGCACGTGCCGTTTGCGGTCGATGTGAGTTGGACGCTGACGTACGAGGTGGTGTTCTACATCGTGTGTTCGCTGTTGTTTGTGGCGGGTGTGCAGCAGCGGTCGATGTTCTGGCTGTGGACCGGGCTGGTGCTGTCGGTGGCGGCTTCGGCGGGGTATCGCGCGATGTTCCACCATGCGCTTGCAGCGACTGCGCTCGGGCTGGTGGTGACTGCGCTGTATGGGACGGTGGTGTTCCGTTACTTCGAGGGCGGCGTTTCGCGATCGGCCGTGTTGTGGCCTCTACCTGCCCTGTTTGCGGTGATCGCCTTCATGGCGCATGCGCGGGAGATGACCTCGGTGGGCGGCGTTGATGACGGCACGTACGCCGCTGGAGCAGGGAGCACGCTGCTGTCATGGGCGCTTGGATTCGTGGTGTTCGGCGGTGCGTTTCTGCTGCGTCACAGGCAGTTTCCGGCGGTGCTGCTGTGGCTTGGCCGCATCAGCTATTCGCTGTACCTGGTTCATGGCAGCCTGCGGTTCATGTGGCCGTTTCCGGTGGATAGCACCCTGACGGGTTACCCGCTGCTGGTGGTGGTCGCGTTGGCGCTGTCGTGGGGTACGTACACCTTGATCGAAGCGCCGGCGAACCGGCTGCAGCATCGTTTGTTTCCCCACCGCGTCATACCTTTGCGGATCGTTGGGACAGAGGGAGAAGCGAATGGGTGAAGCGTTGATGCAGCCCTGTGCTGCGGCCGAGAGTTCGACCACGCGTGGCGTTCGCTATGTCGCGGCAGTGTTGCTGGTCGTCTTCGCGCTTGCTGAATCGGCGATGGCGACGCTGCTGGTGGCAGGGCGGCACGGATCGCCTGAGTTGCTGTTCCTGCTCTGCACACTCGCGCTGCTTGCCCTGGCCCTGGTTGCAGTGCGGCAGCGCGGACGTGCGCTGCTTGGGGTGCGTGTCGCAGCGATTGCCGCAGCGGTAATGCTGTTCTGGTCGGTATCGGTTGGTGCCGTGCCTTCGCTTGCACTCAGCGGGAACCAACACGACATGACACCGTTTCTCGCGGGGATGCTGCTTGGGGCGGTGCTGCTGCCAGCGCTCATCAAGCCGCGGGATTCCGAAGCCGCGTGCAACTGCCAGTAACACCGCACCCGCAGCGTTCCGCGCGCATCTGAGCCACTGTGACCTACTTTGAAGTGTTTTCCTTGCCACCCAAGCTTGGCCTCGATGCGGCTGCGCTGGAGAAGAGCTTTTACCGGCTTTCCCGCGAGTTCCATCCCGACCGCTTTGCCTCGAAGCCGGCAGAGGAGCAGGCTGCGGCGACCGAGAAATCCTCGCTGCTGAACGATGCGTATCGCACCCTGCGCGACCCGATCCGGCGGACGGAGTACCTGCTGGAAATCGAAGGTGTCGAGATGGAAGAGCAGTCGGTTAAGGCGACCGAGTCTGCTCGCGCGTCCGGTACCCAGAAGAAGCAGATCGTGCCGCCTGACCTGCTGGAAGAGGCGTTCGAACTGAACATGCAGCTGGAAGAGATGAAGATGGCCAAGAAGATGGGCGATGACGACCCGCAGCTTCGCAAGGATCTCGAAACCGCGAAGGCCAACTTCACCGCCATGCTTGATGCGTCGCAGCAGCAGCTTGAGGCGGAGTGGACCAGTTGGGACGCGGCCGTGGACAGCGGTGACGACGGCGCCAAAGATGCGGCCAAGGACGAGATGGTGGCACTGCTGAACAAGCGGTCGTACCTGCGCAACCTGGTTCGCGACGTGAACGCAGCACTCGAATAGCAACAGGAGAAATCATGCAGATCAAGGGCAACACCATCCTCATCACGGGCGGCGGCAGCGGTATCGGGCGCGGCCTGGCAGAGGCCTTTCACAGCGAAGGCAATCAGGTGATCATCGCGGGCCGGCGCAAGGGCGTGCTGGACGAAGTGGTCGCGGCAAACCCCGGCATGAACGCCGAGGTACTGGACATAGAGAACGCTGACGCGATCAAGACTTTTGCTGCCGACCTCATCGCGAAGTACCCAGAGCTGAACGCGGTGTTGCACAACGCCGGCATCATGAAGAACGAGGATCTGAAGCAGGGCGAGACCGCCCAAGCGGAGGCGACCATCGCGACCAACCTGCTCGGCCCCATCCGGCTGAACTCTGCGCTGCTGCCGCACCTGTTGCAGCAGCCCGCGGCGACGGTGATGACGGTGACATCCGGGCTGGCGTATGTGCCGCTGTCGATGACGCCGACCTACTGCGCGACCAAGGCCGCGATCCACTCGTACACGCAGTCGCTGCGGTTCCAATTGCGCGAGACGAAGGTGCAGGTGATCGAGATCATTCCACCGTACGTACAGACGGAACTGATGGGCGATCGCCAGAAGAACGATCCCATGGCGATGCCACTGGCCGACTATCTGCGCGAGACGTTTGCGGTGCTGCGCGATCAGCCTGACGTGACAGAGGTCGTGATCGACCGGGTGAAGCCGCTGCGTTTCGCGGCACAGGGCGATTACGACGGGTTCGTCAAGACGTTCAATGAACGCATGATCGCAGCTCGGCCGAACGGCTGACGCATCGCTTCGCCCCTGATACGATGGCTTCTCATCTGGATAGCTGAAGTATCAGGGGCTGAAATGATCAGGAGAATTCTTGCTGCTGCGATTGCTTTTTCCATAACTGCCGGGTCCGCGGCAGCGGCCGAACCGGACGGCCTGGTGCTGCCACCGGGCTTCCACGCGACCGTGGTTGCAGAGGGTCTCGGCCCCATCCGGCACATGGCCGTTCGAGACAACGGCGACATCTACGTGTCCACATCGCACCCGCGCAATAAGCCCGGCACGGGCATCTTCGCCTTGCGCCTTGGGCCCGACCACACGGTCAAGCAGACCGAGCATTTCGGCACCGTGGATAACGGCACGGCCATTCACATCTACAAGGGTGCGCTGTATGCGGCGTCCAACACCGGCATCTACCGCTACCAGCTGGACGCGACGTCGCTTGTTCCTGCCGCAGAGCCGCAGGCGATCGTGGACGGCCTGGCGGGGCCGAGTAATCACGGCATCGCATTCGACGGGAAGGGCGGCATGTATGTCAGCTTTGGCAGCGGCGGAAACACCTGCTTCGCGCCGAACACGCCGAAGGGCACAAAGCCCGTCGGCCTGAAGCCGTGCCCCAACCTGGAAACGAGGGCCGGCATCTGGCGTTTTGACGATTCCAGGGCGGGTCAGAAGTTCAGCGACGGGGAGCATTACGCCACCGGTCTGCGCGACATGAGCGCCCTGGATTACCGTGCGGGAGACGCGCTGTACGGCGCCATGCACGGGCGCGATGCGACCCATGCGGTGTTCCCGGAACTCGTCACCGCGGCGGATGATGATGCGATCCCGGATGAGATGTTTCGCATTGAAAAGGGCACGGACATGGGCTGGCCCTACACGTACTACGACGCCGTGCGCAAGGTTCGCCTGATCGCGCCGGAGTACGGGGGCGACGGCAGGACCTCGCCGCCCGCCGGGCAGTATGCGACTCCGGTGGCATCGTTCTTCCAGCCGCGCCGCGCCGGTGTGCTTGACCTGGTGTTCTACGAGGGTAAGGAGTTTCCGAAGATGTATCGTGGCGGCGCGTTTGTCGCGCTGCATGGTGGGTCTGACATGGACGCGTCCACCGGTGGCCAGGCCGGCTACAACGTCGTGTTCATTCCGTTCAAGAAGAACCAGGCAGAGGCGCAGGTGGTCTTTGCCGAGGGCTTCGCCGGTCCGCTGCCCAGCGACAAGACGGCGAAGACTGCCGCATATCGTCCCGTTGGTCTTGCGGTTGGTCCCGACGGCGCGCTGTATGTGGCGGACTCGAACAAGGGACGCATCTGGCGGATCGACTACAAGAAGCCGTAGGCTGCGCTTTCGGAATGCCATCAGCTAAGCGGCGGGTGCGGTCCATGGATCGTACTCGCCCACTGACCACAGGTGGCCGTCCGGATCGCGGACGGTAAAGGCCTGTCCGCCATAGTCCATGGTGCGTAGCGGCAGCATCACCTCGGCACCGGCGGCCTGCGCCTGCTGCCAGACGGGTGTGCAGTCCTTCGCGACGAGGTAGGCTCCACCCGTGTTCTTGCCGCCGATCTCGGACGGCAGCACCATCCAACCGGCTGTCTGCGGGTTCAGGCCTGCGGTACCCACCATCAGCATGCCGTTGCCGAAGAGCAGTTCCGCGTGTTCGACCGCGCCGTCAGGTCTGCGATACACAACGTGTTCGGTGAAGCCCAATGCGCTCTTCAGCCACTCTATGCCGACATTTGCGTCGCGAAACAGGACGCTGGGGATCACGGATACGGTCTGCCCGGGGATGCTCATGGCAGCGAATTTTACGCCGACCCGGTGAGACAATGAAGAGTCTGCTCGAAGTGCGTCGAAATCTGCTTTGAGAGCATCGGAAAGTACAGCTATGGCAGAACAGAATCGCGTTGTCGGCATTGACCTTGGCACCACCAACTCGCTGGTTGCGTTCCTTGAGGGGGGCGTGCCGATTGTCATCCCGGGCGAGGATGGGTCGTCGCTGGTGCCGTCTGTCGTCGCCATCGCGGGCGATCAGGTGACCGTAGGGAACGGGGCGCGCGGCACCCTGCTGACGCAGCCCGGCAATGCCGTCTACAGCGCCAAGCGCCTGATGGGCCGCGGCATCGACGATGTGCGCGACGAACTTGCACTATTTCCGTTCCACATTGCACCGGACCAGAAGGCGGATGACGTTCTTCACCTTGTTGTCGGCGACCGCACGCTGACGCCGCCGGAGATCTCGGCGCTCGTGCTCGGCCAGTTGAAGCGCAATGCGGAGCGCTACTTCGGTTCGCCGGTGACGCGCGCGGTGATAACCGTGCCCGCCTACTTCAATGATGCGCAGCGGCAAGCGACGAAAGACGCCGGCCGCATCGCCGGCCTCGAAGTCCTTCGCCTTGTGAATGAGCCAACCGCAGCCGCGCTGGCCTACGGGCTTGATCGAAAGAAGGAAGGCACGGTCGCCGTGTACGACTTTGGCGGCGGCACCTTCGACGTGTCCATTCTGAAGCTGCACGACGGCATCTTCGAGGTGATCGCGACCAACGGCGACACCCACCTGGGCGGCGATGACATTGACAACCTGCTGATGCACATCGCGCTCGACGAGATCGCCAACGATCTGGGCCTGTCTGCTGCGCCGGAGATCGTGCAGGCCGTGCGGAAGGCTGTCATCGAAGTAAAGATCGCGCTTTCGTCTGCTGACAGCGCGAAGTTTGACCTGCTGCTGCCCGAAGGCAAGCGCTACCAGCGCGAGATCACCCGCGAGCAGTTTGAGACGCTGATCGCCCCGGTCATTGCCCGCACTGCGGCGCCAGCGAAGCAGGCCATCAAAGATGCGGGCATCGCGCCCGAGGCCATTGACGAAGTCGTCCTGGTCGGCGGATCGACCCGCATCCCGGCCGTTCGCAAGCTGGTCGATGAGGTCTTCGGCCTGACGGCACGCGGCAAGACGGCGCATACCGAACTGAACCCTGACGAAGTCGTCGCGCTTGGTGCGGCGGTGCAGGCCGACATCCTTGCCGGTGGATCGGCCGCGACGAACGAGCTTCTGCTGCTGGATGTGACACCGCTGTCGCTCGGCATCGAGGCGCTCGGCGGGGTGGTCGCTAAGATCATCCAGCGCAACTCCACCATCCCCGCCAGCGCAACGGAGCACTTCACCACCGGTGTCGACGGCCAGACGAATGTCGCCATCCACGTGGTGCAGGGTGAGCGCGAACTGGCGAAGGACTGCCGCTCGCTCGCTCGCTTTGACCTGAAAAATATCCCGCCGATGACCGCGGGCATGCCGCGCATCGAGGTGAAGTTCCTGATCGATGCGAACGGCATTCTGCAGGTGAGTGCGCGCGAGCAGCGCAGCGGCCAGGCTGCCGAGGTCGAGGTGAAGCCGAGCTACGGTCTTACCGACGACCAGGTTGAGGAGATGATTCTGGCCTCGTTCGATCACGCCGAAGATGACCTGAACCAGCGGCAACTGATCGAGGCGAAGAACGAAGCGCAGACGATTCTCGACGCAGTCGAAAAGGGCCAGAAGCATCCCGCATGGCAAAAGCTGACGGCGGATGAGATCGAGCACATCCATGCCGCTTCGGCGGAACTGGACGCCAGCGTAAAGGGCGGCGATTACAAGCTGATCCGCCGCGGCATCGACACCCTCGACAAGCGCACGCACCGCTTTGCCGAACTGATGATGGACACGGCAGTCACCTCCGCGCTGACAGGGCAGACGATGACAGACGCAGGCGACAAGCTGGGCGAAGGTCCCAGTGCGCCGCACCCGTTTGCGGCTGCCGACATTGACGAGTCGGCCTCCAACTCTGAGGACAGCCAGGGGAAGTAGCTGCAGCCCGGCTTGGAAGATGGCACGCTATCTTCCAAGCTTCTCAAAGGGAACATTGCCGATGGCGTACTGTTTCCAGTCCTTGTAGTCGAAGTGCCACCACTCGGTGGGGTTCACCGCGAAGCCCTGGACAGTCAACACCCTGCGCAGCAGGCTGCGGCGCTCGCGTTCTTTTTTGGTGCCGCCTGGGTAGTCGGCGTAGGCGCGTTCGGTCATCTCGTCGTAGCCGCTCGGCATGATCACTTCGGCACCGGTCTTCAGGTCGTAAAGCGACAGGTCCACCGCGCAGCCCCGGTTATGCTTCGAGCCCTGCGTGGGATCGGCGACGAAGATCTTCTGCTTGTCCGGTGTCGCGTCCCAGAAGATGCGGGTGACGTACCAGGGCCGGTAGCCGTCGTGAATGATAAGGCCGTAGCCTAGCGGTCGCAGCTGTTGGCTGGCTCGTACGACGGCCTCTGCCGCGGGCCTCTGCAGGAAGGCTCGCGCCTGCGTGTAGACCGGTGTGCCGAGAAAATTGTTGGACGTTGCGTAGCGCACGTCCAGCTTGATGGTTGGGTCAAGCCTCACGAGCTCGACCAGGTCAGCCTGCCGAAACTGCCCCTGCTCGTGCGGTGGCTTCGCGGCCAGCGCCTCACGTCGCAGTTCCTCCACAGGGTGCAGTGGAACGATGTGGAAGCTCGCGGTCTGTGACGAAGCCGACGCCGCGGCAAGCAGTCCGCCAAAGCAAAGTAGACGTGCTAGTCGATTCATCAGTTCGATACTGTCATGCCATCAGGTGAGCAGCAAGGGCCGGGTGTTACCAGCCCATGGTGCCGGGCGCGCCTTTGAACGGGCCGCGCACGTGCGAGGTGATCCATCCGCCGTAGAAGTCGCCGGGTTGCGACACAACGCGCTCGCCGTCGACGGTGCACTCATCCACGCGGCTTGCATAGAACGCGAGATGTCCCTGCAGCGGGCGGTAGGTTGCAGACGGTTCTTCGTAGCTCCAGGCTGCATCGGGGACGGGCTTTGCGCCGGGAACCTCGATGCTCCAGTACGTGGCGAAGCCCTTCCACTCGCAAAAGCTGCTGCCCCGCGAAGAGCGTGTCAGGAACTGCATGGCGATGTCGCCTGGCGGGATGTAGAAGACAGGCGGATGGCTGGTCTCGAGGATGCGCCATGATGCAGTCGTGTCGGCCAGCACGCGGCCCGCGTGCACGATGCGCAGGTGTCGGCCGCTTCGCTCCAGCCGCGGCGGCCGAGGGTAGTCCCATACTGATTCGACTTCGCTCGTGTTCACCGCATCCATGATTTCACCCGCTGGTGCATGTACCTTGCGGTTGGATGCACATACACTCGGCACAGCGCGAGGATCACGCATGAACGCTTCGCAAAAGCGATTGAACGAGATGAACCGGCTTACAGACATGGGTCACTTTCCGGCGGTCGTCAACGCCGGCGCGACGCTGAATGTGCTGATGACTGTGTGCGTTACCTGGTGGCTGGTGCCGCGGTTTCCGCAGCCTTTTGCACCCGTGGTGTGGATCGCGTTTGTGTTGTTGCTAAACCTGTTACCGGTTCTGCTGCTGCGGCTGACGCTGCGGCCCGAGACGGTGTACCCGACGCTCGGCACGATGGATTTTGTGCACGATCAGCACAAGTTCTCTGACTGGGTGTACGTCGCGGCATCGGCCAACATGGCGTTCTGGGTGCTGGGATCGTGGGCTCTGTTCTCGGTTTTTCACTCGATTGCAGTGCTGGCATCGGTGCTTGCCGTGGCTTTGCTTGCCACGTTTTCGCCCGTGTTGCTGCGAGGCCGCGATTGAGCGTGCGGTAGCGTCAAAGCCTTAGCAGGACCGAGCTTTCGGGTCTTTTGGCTGGGACCAAGGTAGACGCAAAGGTACGATTGTTCGTTGGAGAAGCACATGTTGACACGCCGCAAGTTCCTCGCATCGGCCACGGCCGCCTATGCCGCCGCTAACCTGACCACGCTGCCCGGCCACGCGTTGCCGGCCAAGAACGACGTGCTGCAGTGGGTCGATCCGCGCATTGGCACGGGCGGGCATGGCCATTGCTATCCCGGCGCGAGCGTGCCGTTTGGCGCGATGCAGTTGAGCCCTGACACCTTCAACGAGGGCTGGGACTGGTGCTCGGGATACCACATCTCCGATTCGTCGATCATGGGCTTCAGCCACACGCACCTCAGCGGCACGGGTGCGTCTGACCTGCTGGATTTTCTCGTTACGCCAGGCGTGGGTGAAGCAAAGCTGCAGCCCGGCGATCGCAGCAATCCTGAGAGCGGCTATCGTTCGCGTTTCAGCCATGACACCGAGGTGATGTCGCCCGGCTACTACGCCGTGATGCTCGACACGCCCAAGGTGCGTGCGGAACTGACCGCGACCACGCGTGTGGGCGTCCATCGCTATACCTTTCCGGCGAGCGATCAGGCCTACATTCTCGTCGACCTGCACCACGCCCAGATGGACCATGGCCAGACGCTTGTCGCATCCGGCGAACTGGAACCGACCGGCCCGGACAGCATCGGTGGCGGCCACATCACCAACGCGTGGGGACACGGGCGTCACGCCTACTTCGCACTGCAGGTCTCGAAGCAGCCTAAGAAGGTCGTCTTCTTCAAGGACGACGCGGCTGTGCCGGTGGGCAAGGTCGAGGGTGCGAACCTGAAGTGCGTCATGTACTTCGAGACCAAAGCCGGGGAGCAGATCCTGGTGAAGACCGGCATTTCGGGCGTGAGCGCGGACTCAGCTGCGGAGAACATCAAGGCCGAGGTCCCGGCGTGGGACTTCAACGGCGTGCGTGCCGCGGCAGAGGACCAATGGCGCGGCCAGCTTGGCAAGATCGACGCGACGTTCGCGACGGACACGCAGCGGAAGATCTTCTACACCGCGCTGTACCACATGTCGCTGGGACCGACCCGCTTCGACGATGCCAATGGCAAATATCGCGGCATGGATAACGCGGTTCACACGCTGCCCGCAGGCGCTGAGAACTACACGACGTTCTCGCTGTGGGACACGTTCCGCGCGGCGCATCCGGCGTACACGCTCATCGAACCGGAGCGCGTGCCGCAGTTCGTGAACACGCTGATCCGCATGGGCGAGGAGAGCCCCGCGGGCGCGCCGGTCTGGCCGCTGCATGGCCGCGAAACGGAGTGCATGACCGGCTTCCACTCGTCGTCGGTCATCGCCGAGGCGTGCAATAAAGGCCTGGGCGCGGGCAAAGTCGATTACGCGAAGGCGTACAGGATGCTGCAGCGCGGCCGCATGGACGACGTCAGCGGCATGAAGGCGCATGCGGACAGGGGGTTTATCCCTGCCGACCTTGAGGGCGAGTCGGTTTCGAAGCACTTCGAGTTCTGTTACGACGACTGGGCGATGGCGAACCTGGCGAAGCACGCTGGTTTGTCTTCCGACTGCTCCACGCTGGTGGAGCGCTCGAAGACCTACAAGAACAACTGGGATCCGACCACCGGCTTTATGCGCGCGAAGCTGAGTGACGGCGCTTTCGCCACGCCGTTCGACCCGATCGACATGGGCCACACGAAGAAGTGGCGCGACTACACCGAAAGCAATGCGTGGCAGACGACCTTTGGCATTCAGCATGACCCTGCCGGGCTGATCGAACTGCAGGGCGGGCCGCAGAAGTTCGTTGTGCATCTGGATGGGCTGTTCAGCGCGGCTCCCACACTGCCCGCGGATGCGCCGCCTGACATCGCGGGCATGGTCGGTCAGTATGCGCATGGCAACGAGCCGTCGCACCACATCGCCTACCTGTACGTCTACGCGGGCGCGCCACACAAGACGCAGGCGCGTGTCCGGTCGCTGATGGACACGATGTATGCCGCAGCGCCTGACGGCATGCAGGGCAACGAAGACGTGGGCCAGATGTCCGCGTGGTACCTGATGAGCGCGCTTGGCTTTTACACAATTGATCCGGTCAGCGGGATCTATGTGCTGGGCTCACCCATTGTCGACAGCGCGCGCGTTGCGCTTGGCGGCGGCAAGGCTCTGACGATCAAGGTCGAACGTAACCACCCGTCCGATGCTTACGTTCGCGAGTTCTATGTGAACGGCGCGAAGCAGGACAAGGTCTGGTTTCGTCACAGCGACATCGCAGGCGGCGGCACGCTCCGGTTCGTGATGAGCAGCACGCCCAACGAGCAGCTGGGCGCGGATGCGAAGGCGATCCCGCCCTCCTTGCCGATTTAGAGCTCCGGCAGACGAGAGATCGTTTAGGCGCAGAGGTAGTCAGTCGGCATGCGAGACGGCGGGCCTTAGCCGCCGGAGTAGCAAGATCGAGACCCAAGAAAGTTGGCTTTAGCCGCCGGGACTGGAATCCCAGCGGCTAAGCCCCTTTATCGGGCGCGGTTCGTCTACCCCGGCGGTTAAAGCCGCTTTGTTGTCGGTTGCGTTCTATCCCGGCGGCTAAAGCCGCTCTCCCAACGAGCGTTCCACCCGGTGCCTTACGCCTTGGCTATGGTGTCCAGCTTCTCCATGATCTCTGCGGGAATCTGCAGCGATGCTGCCGAGATATTTTCGCGCAGATGACCGACAGACGATGTGCCGGGGATCAGCAGCATGTTGGGCGCGCGGTGCAGTTGCCATGCCAGCGCGAGCACCATGGGCGTGGTGCCGAGAGCGGTGGCGGCATCGTTCAGCACGGACGATTGCAGCGGCGTAAAGCCTCCAAGCGGGAAGTACGAGACGTAGGCGATGCCATCGGCTGCAAGCTGATCGATGAGCGCGTCGTCGCGGCGCTGAACAGGGTTGTACTCGTTCTGCACGCACACAACGGGGGCAATCTCGCGCGCCTTCGCGATCTGGTTCGCCGTAACGGTGCTCACGCCCAGGTGCCGGATCAGGCCTTTCTCCTGCAGCTTTGCCAGCGTCGTGAACTGCTCTTCGAGCGGCTGATCTTTCGGTCCTTCCATGCCGGTCCATGCGCGGTAGTTCACGACGTCGAGCGCGTCGAGGCCGAGGTTGCGCAGGTTGTCGTGGACGGCCGATTCCAGTTCTGCCGGGCTCTGCGCCGGCAGCCATGCACCCTTGTCGTCGCGCCTGGCGCCGACCTTGGTGACGATCGTCAGGTCGTCCGGATAGGGGTGGAGAGCTTCCTTGATGATGCCGTTGGTGATGTGCGGGCCGTAGAAGTCGCTGGTGTCGATGTGATTGATGCCGGTCTCGATCGCCTCGCGCAAAACGGCAATCGCTGCGCTGCGGTCCTTAGGCGGACCGAACACATGCGGCCCCGCCAGCTGCATGGCGCCATAGCCCATGCGGTTGACCGTGATCGAAGTGCCGGGAAAGGTAAAGGTGCCGCCGAGCTTGTTTTCATCTGCCATGGTGCGTTTCTCCTGGTGGTTCGGTAGATTGGATGAAGGAAGCTTCAGGTTTGGAGTTCGCATTTGCCAAGGACACTCGTTTCGCAGTTCCAGCCAAGAAAGACGCCACAACAGGAGCGCTCAACGGCGAGCGTCGATGCCATTCTGCAGGCCACTGTTCAGGTTTTGCTAAAGGACGGCAGCCTGAAACTGACCACTACGCGCGTTGCCGAACGCGCAGGTGTCTCGGTCGGCACGCTGTACCAGTACTTCCCGAACAAGAGCGCGCTCCTGCAGGCGCTGCTGAAGCAGCATCTTGAGGGCACGTCAGTCGCGGTCGAAGCAGCCTGCGAGTCGCTGCGCGGAGCTTCGCTGGCGGCGATGGCCGAGGGCATCACGGCCGCGTTCGTGAAGGCGAAGTTCCGCGATATTGAGACCAGCGTCGCGCTCTACGCGGTGAGCGATGACGTGGAAGGGAAACTTATCGCGCGGGGGATGCACGCGCGCGTCACCGCGGCCATGGCGGGACTTTTCGAAACCGCACGCCCACACACCGTCGCCGAGCCCGGTGCGGTTGCCGCCACGCTGCTGAGCGCAATGGCGGGCGTCAGCCGCGGCATGCTGGAGTCGGGCGTGAAGCGCGACACCATGGCGACACTGGAGAGGGAACTGACGCGGCTGGTTCGCGCCTATCTACAGGCTTCTGCTGCAGACGGGACCGCCGAACGTGCGGGCACGGCGCTCCGGGCAGCGCCGGGGTTACTCGCCATCCCAGCGCTTGAAGATCAGCGATCCGTTGGTGCCGCCAAACCCGAATGAGTTGGAGAGGGCGTAGCGCACTTCCTTGTGAACGGGGGTGTGCGGCACGTAGTTCAGGCGGCACTCGGGGTCCACGTTGTCCAGGTTGACGGTGGGTGGAACGATGCTCTTCTGCATGGCCATCAGCGTGATGCCGGCTTCCAGGCCGCCCGCGCCGCCGAGCAGGTGGCCGGTCATCGACTTGGTCGAAGACACCAGCAGCTTGTGGCTGAGGGCGTGCTCGCCAAAGATCGTCTCCATGCCCTTGGATTCCATGGCATCGCCCAGGGGGGTCGATGTGGCATGGGCGTTGACGTAGTCAATCTGGCTGCAGGCCCGCCGACTTGAGCGCGTTGCGCATGGAGCGCGCGCAGCCCTCGCCTTCGGGTGCCATGCCCGTCATGTGGAAGGCGTCGGAACTCATGCCGTAGCCGACCACCTCGCCAAGGATCTTCGCACCACGTGCCAGGGCGAAATCAAGCTCTTCGAGGATCAGGATGCCCGCGCCTTCACCGATCACGAAGCCGTCGCGGTCTTTGTCCCAGGGACGGGACGCGCGCGTGGGCTCTTCGTTGCGGGTCGAGAGCGCTTTCATGTTGGCGAAGCCGCTCACGCTCAGCGGTGTGATGGCTGCTTCGGCGCCGCCCGCGATCATGGCGTCTGCGTCGCCGCGCTGGATGATGCGATAGGCATCGCCGATGGTGTGGGCCGAGGTGGTACAGGCGGTCGCCGTAGCCTGGTTCGGGCCCTTGGCGCCGTACTTGATGGAGACATGTCCCGCGGCCAGGTTGACGATGGTAGCCGGGATAAAGAACGGGGACACCTTGCGCGGCCCGCCGTTCATCAGGTTGGTGTGCTCGCGCTCGATGATGTCGAATCCGCCGATGCCCGAGCCGACGTCGACGCCGATCATCTCCGCGTTCTCCGGCGTCACCTGCAGGCCGGAGTGTGCCATCGCCTCGGCCGCTGCGGCCATGGCGAAGTGGATGAAGCGGCCCATCTTGCGGGCCTCTTTCTTCTCGACGAAGACGTGCGGATCGAAGTTTTTCACCTCGGCGGCAAAGCGGACGGAGTGGCCCTCAAGCTCGTAGGCCGTGATCTCCGCCATTCCGCTGGCCCCGGCCATCAGGCTGTCCCACACTGCCGGGGCCGTGTTGCCGATACCGCAGATCAGTCCGATACCCGTGACGACAACGCGCCGCGCCGGGATGGTCAGTGCTGGTGCCACGATTATTTTGCCTTTGCGTGAGCTTCGATGTAGTCGGTTGCGTCTTTGACGGTCTTGATCTTTTCGGCGTCTTCATCCGGAATCTGGATGTCGAAGGCTTCTTCAAACTGCATCACCAACTCGACCACATCGAGGGAATCCGCGCCGAGGTCTTCCTGGAACGACGCGCCGGGCGTCACTTCGGCTTCATCTACCTGAAGCTGTTCCACGATGATGCTTTTCACCTTCTCGTCAACTGCTGCCATCTTGCTCTCCTCAGATCTCAAAACTTTTTGCTGCCAAGTAAACCGTTGCAACCGTTGGATGCGATGGTTGCGGCGATGTCCTGCCTAGCATCCACTCTACTCATGCCGGTGTACTCTGAGCCGTTACTCAGTGTACAGACGCTCCGCTCCCGTTGCCAGAGCGGAGCGATTTCCTGCTGCATCGCAGGCCTGAGGTCGGGGACAGATTTGAGGTTTGCGTGCTTCGGCGTGTGTCCCGTCCGCTATTTAGGAGCCGGTCCACGAACCACCTGCACGAAGTCGCCGATGCGCAGCTGGCGGTCAAAGGCGTCCTTTACCTGGTCGGCGGTGATCGCCATGTACTTCTTTGCCGCGTTATCGACTTCGTTCAGTGGCAGGCCGAGTTCGGCTCGTGCGAGCAGTGCACCCGCCACCGATTCCTCGCTTGATTCCTGCAGCTGCAGCCCGCGCAGCAGCAGCGACTTGGCGAGTTGCAGCTCGGCAGGCGAAACGGGGGTGGTGCGCATGGATTGTAGATCGCGCTCGACCAGTGCGCGCGCCTTTGAGACATTTTCAGGGTTTGAGCCGTAATCGACCGTGTAGGTTGAGCGCGTCTTGGTGGCGCGCAGGCTCACATCCACCGTGTAGACATAACCCGCGACCTGACGCAGATCGTGGTACAGCCGGCTCGCATAGAAGCCGCCGCCAAGCACGTACGTGCCAAGCTGCATGGGATAGTAGTCCGGGCTGAAGCGATTGATCGCGAGCTCTTCTGACAGCGTGACGGAATCCTGCACCTGCTGCGGGTCGGCGACGTTCGCTGCAGACGCCTTGTTGGCGGGCACCGGCGGCAGGTCGATTGCGGGCTTCGGCCCTGTGGCCTGCCACGTGGCAAAGGCCTTCTCGATGGTGCTGCGCGCCTCTGCGGGAGTGATGTCGCCGACGATCACGATGGTCGTCAGGTCAGGGCGCAGTGTGGCGGCCCTGTAGCCAGTCACGTCGGCCAGGGTCAGCTTGTTGATGGTCGCGGGCGTCTGGTCGCGCAGGGATGGATCATCCTTTGGCAGCAGGGCTTCGGTCAGCGCGCGATGCGTGCGGTAGGCCGGGCTCTTCAGTTGGCCTGCGGTCAAATCAGCCGCCTGCTTCTGAACCACGGGGAAGGCGTCCGCGGGCAGCGCCGGGTGGAGTTCGTTGTCTGCCAGCAGGGTGACGCCCCGGCCGAAGTTCTCCTTGAGCGCCTTCAAACTGAACGAGAAGCCCGCGTGCGCCGTGGCCCCGATGTCGTCGAGCGCCTTCTGGTACGCGATGCGATCGAGGCTGGTGGAGCCGTAGCCGTACAGCTCCTCGAGCACGTCCGCGACGCCTTCCTTGCCCTTGGGCGTATCGAGGTCTTCGTTGTGCTGCACCGTACCGATCAGCGTGACGGTGGGGCTGGTGTGGTCGGTGCGAACGATCAGGCGAATGCCGTTCGGCAGCTTTTCGTCAGACGGCATCACCATGGGCTGCGGCAGGCGGAGTTCGGCGAGTGGCTTTGCGGCCCATTCCGGCAGCGCGACTTCCTTGGTGGGCGCGGCGGTCAGTTTTTCGCCTCCACCAAAGCCCTCGGCAGCAACGGCTTCGCCGCTGGGAACGGGCTTCAGCGTCGCGGTGATCGTGTTCACGTTCAGCAGGTACTGCTTCGCGACCCGGTTTACGTCGGCGACGGTGACCTTGCTGATGGCGTCCACGTCTTCTTCTGGCGAGGTGCGGCCCTTGGCGGCAAGCGCGTCAGACCAGATGTTGGCAAGGCCGGGAATCGAATTGCGGCGGAACTGCGCGTCGGTCACCTCGCTGCGCTTTGAGGCTTCAACCAGGTCGGCCGGAACGCCGTTCTGCGCGTAGTTGTTCAGGATTTTGCGCATTTCGGCCAGCGCGCCGGAGGCATCCGCCTCAGACGGCACGGCGACCAGGCCGAAGCCGAGGCTGGCTTTCTCGTTCTCGGCGGCGACACCGAATTGGGTTCCGAGCGCCTTGCCTGCGGGCACCATGGCGTACAGGTCGCCACGCTGGCTGCTCAGCACGTCCGCCAGCACCTGCGATGCGGCGTAGTCTTTTGAGTCGGTGCCGGGCATGCGGTAGCCGATCACGGCAAGCGTGTAGGGCAGGTTGCTGTCGATGGTAAAGGTGTCCGATTTGACCGGGCCCAGCGTCACGGCAGGGTGCGCCGGAACCGTCCGTTTGGGGATGCTCCCGAACATCTCGCGCACCTTGGCCATGGTCGCGGCCGGGTCCACATCGCCGACGATCACGAGGATGCTGTTTGACGGTGAGTACCACTTGTCATAGAACGCGCGCAGGGTCGCGCCGGTCGTCGCATCGAACGATGCCTTGGTGCCCAGCGCATCGTGGCCGTAGGGCGTGCCGGCAAACATCTCCTCCTGCAGCCGCGTGATCAGCTTGTAGGTGGGGCTGGAGAGGTCGCGCTGGACCTCCTGCTCAATGGCGCCGCGCTCCTGGTCCCATTCCTTGTCAGAGTTGTCGACGCCCTGCATGCAGGCCGCTTCGGCGCGCAGGGCCACGTCGACGTCGGTCGCGGGAACGGTCGCGTAGAACTGCGTAATGTTCTGCTGGGTGTCTGCGTTGTTGTCACCGCCCAGGCGCGCGTAGATTGCTGCGGTCTGGTCGGCGGTCATGCCGGTGCAGCCGCGAAAGGCCATGTGCTCCAGCGCGTGCGCCGTGCCGGGAAAGCCGTCGGGAGTCTCGTTGCCGCCTGCGAGCACGTTCAACTCCACCGTCGCGACGGGCGCCAGCGCATTGTGCACCAGCACCACGCGCAGGCCGTTGGGCAGCGTGGCTCGCGTCACCTCTGGCGAAGCGGTGCGGGCAGTCTGGGCAGCAAACGCGACGGAACAGGCAGAAAGGGCGAGCATGGCAGAGCGGGACAAAACCGAACGCAGTGTCAAAAGAGAAACTCCTCGTGCTGGTTAGACTCTAACTTCTGCGCCGTCGTCATCTGCCCGCAGCCGGCGCATAAGCCAGTATCCTGTAAAAGATGGCCGCACTTTTTGGTAAATCGCTGCCGGAACTGACCGAACTGGCGTTCTCGCTGGGTCAGAAGCCGTACCGCGCCCGCCAGTTGTGGGACGCGCTGTACCGCCAGCGTGTGGCAACGATCGACAGCATCACCACGTTTCCGGCGGAGCTGCGCGCGACGCTCGCGGCAGAGCACACCATCGGCCTGCCGCAGATGGTGCAGACCGCCGTTTCCGTCGACGGCACCGAGCGCTACCTGATGCGCATGGCTGACGGCGAGACCGTTGAAACCGTCTGGATGCCGGACGGCGACGGCGTCGAAAACACCGACGATGCCGAGGACGCGAACGACAGCCGCGCCGATCGCACCGCGGCGAAGAAGATCGACAAACGCGTCGACAAGCGGAATTGGGGTGCACTGGCCGAGGCAGGGTACCGACGTGCCACCATCTGCATCTCGTCGCAGGTGGGCTGCGCGGTCAACTGCCAGTTCTGCCTGACGGCAAAGCTCGGCATCCGGCGCGACCTGACCGCGGGCGAGATCGCAGGACAGGTCGCCGCCGTGCTGAACCGGCACCGCGTGCAGATCGGCAAAGACCGCATCAACCTGGTCTTCATGGGCATGGGCGAGCCATTCCTCAACTACGACAACTTCATGGCGTCCGTCCTGCTGCTGGTGGAGGGCGTCGGCATTCCCGCATCGCGCATGACGGTCTCGACCAGCGGCATCGAGCCGGCGATTCGTCGATTTGCGCAGGAGACAGTCAGGCCGAATCTCGCACTCAGCCTGAACGCGTCGAACGATCTCGTCCGCGAGCAGATTATGCCGATCACGCGCAAGTGGAAGATCGAGCAATTGCTGGACGCGGTGCGCACCGTGCCCATGACGAAGCGGGACTGGGTCACGTTCGAGTACGTGCTGCTGGGCGGCATCAACGACCAGCCCGAGCACGCGCACGAGGTGCTGGCGCTGCTCAAAGGCATGCACGCCAAGGTCAACCTGATCGTCTGGAACCCGGGTCCGGGCATCGCCTACACACAGCCCACGCCTGCAGCCGTCGACGTGTTCCAGCAGACGCTTATACGGAATGGTCTGCCAACCTACATCCGCCGTCCTCGCGGGCGCGACATCTATGCGGCCTGCGGTCAGCTAAAACGGACGGTCGAGCCCGAGCCACGCGAGGAACTGGTCCAGCTTACGGCCTAAGTAAGCAGTGAGCGCTCAGGCTCACCAAGTCATCCTGCTTACGACAAGAGCATCTGTCGGTACTGATAACTTGCAAAGAGAAGCTGCACCGTCCCAGAAGTACAGTTTCGGGTTGCGGTGCAGCAAAAGTCTCAGGATGAACTTTACGAGACGAAACTCGAAGCCATGAGCGGAGGCCCGACTACTTTAACTCCGTGCTTCGCGCTGACCTCTGCGAGTTTCCGATGATCTGGTTCACCGTCTACGCTAACAAGCGGAGCATAGTCTGCGAAAAACCCTTCCATATCCCCGGCTGGATCGAAAAGATGCAGCATGTGTGCAGGATCTGAACCTAAAGTCACGTAAGCGTGAGGAACATTGAGGGGCGCCATAAATGCGTCGCCGGCTCGAAGAACGGTGCGGTCAGAACCACATTGCAACCCGATGCTCCCTTTGAGCACGAAGATCAGCTCATTCTGAGCGGGATGCACGTGCAGCTCGGGCCCAAGGCCAGGCGGCGTATGAACCTCGATGATAGCGAAGGTCTTACCGGTGTCTGCTCCTGAGACTTTCGTCGTAAAGGCTTTTTCTCCATGCACAAGCCATTGGCCGCCAGGGCGTCCCTCACCCGCGCGAACAGCAAACGGGCCTGCAGCGGGAATGTGGCCGCTTTGCGCTTCTGCCAGCGAGAATGTCGATGCTGCCACAACGGCGGCGCCTGATGTTAATAGCTTCCTTCTGCTTATCGGCTTCATGTATCCCTCGGTTCTTATGAGTCTTGACCTGAGGCTAGCGGCGACGTAAACGACAAGATAGTAGAAATACGACATCTCCAGGAAGAAGCCCTACCAGGCTGGCGTCGCCTCTACGTACCGAGTTTGGTCCCAACGCAAGGCTTTAGAGAACGAGCCGCAAAGGATCGACGGGCGGAGGGGGACCACCTGATCGTAAGGACTTGATCTGCTCCACATAGACCCTCTCCAACTGATCCAGGGTCTCCGACGGAGTAGCGCCGGTGAACTCAGCGAAGTCGTGGACCATGTGCATCTGGTCGTAATAGCCGAACGAGTGAGCAACATCGGCCCACGAGTTTTTGCCGAAGCGCGCCTTATATTCCAGCGCGGCCTCAAACCTGGCCACTCTCGCAAACAGCTTAGGGCGCATGCCTATCTGCTGCAGGAATCTCCGCTCAAACTGCCTTACGCCTAGTCCGGTCTTCGAGGCCAAGTCGGGGATGCGAGCGCGACCATTGGCAAGGATGATTCCGTGCGCGGCTGCGGAGATGCCGTCCTGGGTGCCTGATCGGAGGGCTCGCGGCAGCAAGACTTCCTCGACGAACTGGACACGCTCAGCAAATGATTTGGCATTGCCAAGGCGCTCTCCGAGGTTCGTGATCGAGCTGCCTAGAACGGAGTGTGCCTCGCAATCGAAGTTCGTCAGTTCGCTGGTGGGGACGGAGAAGAGACGATAGATCCCGTCCGGCTGAAATCCGATCACGAACGTATCGAGTGCCCCCTGCAACTGCATCTCTAGCCGGCGATAGGTCTGCGGTCCGACCACAACGACCCTGGGAGATTTCTGAACTTCGTTCTGCGCGTAGTGCAAGATATTCGTCGGATCATTGAAGTCGAAGACGATCATCGGCGCGGGACGGGCCGGAACGGGATGCACTACGGTTGCTCCGCCGAGCCGGACATCGCGCTGGACGTAAAAGCGGACGAACGGCTCAAGGCACTGAACAGGCCGTGAAAACTGGCTAAGAGGCATGGCCAAATCCTTTCGGCGCACGTTCTATTGCGACACGATGCTCTCGGCTATCGTGTCAGACTCCGATAGCACCAGAGCAAGTTTCGAATATCAAGCGCTCAGAGCGAGTTCTTAGAGGAGACAAGATCCGTCCTGATAGTCAGCTTATCGCTGGTAATACAGCCAGTCATCCTCAATGCTCGCTGCCAAAGGAAAGGGCCTCATACGAGGCCCCTTTCTACTGGTGCTGAAAATTATGGTTTAGTAGCCGCGGTAGTAATACCGGTAAGGCCCGTACACCGGTGGTGGCGGCGGGTAGTGGTTGTAGACCACCGGCGGCGCCTGCTGGATATAGACCGGCTGCTGCTGTTGCGGTGCCTGCTGGATGATGATGGGCTGTTGTTGCTGCGGTGCGGGCTGTACCAGGTTCACGACGACTGGCGCCGAGTAGCCCTGTTGCGGCACGTACTGCTGCTGTGGCGCGTACTGCTGCACCGGAGGCTGTGCGTAGGCGCGTTCGATGGGCGCGGCCTGTTCGCGATAGCCCTGGTAGGTCGGCTCGTCCGGCGTCTGGCGCGAGATCAGCGCGGGTGTGCGGACGGCATTCTCTTGCGGTGTCGGGATGCCGAAGTCATCCATCACCTTCAGCGTCAACTTTGTTTCGGCCTTGAGGGTCGGCGTCGGTCCGCGGCGCGGCAGGTTGATCAGGTCAATCGGCCACAGAACGGGGATGAGCCACTCCACGGTGTCCCTGGTGGCGTGACCCTTGCCTTCGATGTGGCCGTCCTTATCCACCTTGTTCTTCGGCGCGGCGACGACGCGTGCGTTGATCGGCACCACGGTGTCCGGCTGGATGACAAGACGGTCAAAGTCCAGCTCCATCCATCCCTTGCCGACGAAGTGGCCCGGATCCTTGTACGCGGCAAAGTGACCGATGACGTAGCTGCCGTATGGGAACGAGTTGCGGCCGTACATCTCGGTATGGCCGAGCTGGCACATGACCGGATCGCCGATCTGCTCTGTTTTTGAGGAGATGTTGCCTTCAGAGATGGTGCACTGCAGCAGCGATCCTGCGGATACCAACTGATCAGCCTTTGCGGCGAACGGCAGGGCAAAAAGAAGGAGCGAGAGTGCGTATCTGGCTTTCACGGAAACCCCCTTGGGGAAAGGTGGCCCGCGGGATGCGGAGCCGGTGTTCGACGTACGTCAAAGGTCGGAGCGGCGCTCACCGTGCGAGAGACGCCGGCGCCAGGCAGCCTTACGCTGGACGCCATACAAGGGGAAAGTGAGACGATTCTGCTCCCGTTTGAACCCGTCGTCAAAGAAAAAGTGTCGTTTTTTTCCAGGTGCACCGAAATGGCTGCATCGGCGTGCGTTCCCGGTCTGGCGCTGTGTGGAACTGTTGTGCAGCCAAAGGCGTATGTTGTTGCACAGAAGTCGCGACGGTGTCCTAAGCTAAGGCTTTTCGAGGAGAAATCACATCATGCAATCGCGCATACACGGGACCACCATGCCGGCGATCGAGTTTCTGCTGCAGCCGGGCGAAACCGTCATCTCCGAGGCAGGCGAGCTGAGCTGGATGTCCGCTTCCATCGGCATGCACACGCACACGCAGGCGGCGGGCGGCGGCGGGTTCTTTGGTGCCATCAAGCGCATGGCCGGCGGCGGCACGCTTTTCATGACGGAGTACACGGCACAGGGTTATCCCGGCGAGATCGCGTTCGCGACGAAGGTTCCCGGCCACATCCTTCCGCTGGAACTGCACGGCCCGGAGCAGTACATGGTGCATCGCCACGGCTTTTTGTGCGCTACCGCGGGCATCGGCCTGGGGTTTGGATTCCAGCAGTCGCTGGGCGCGGGCATCTTTGGCGGCGACGGCTTCATCCTGCAGAAGATCTACGGCCAGGGCACGGCATGGCTTGAGCTGTCTGGCGAGGTCGTCATCCGCGATCTGCAGCCGGGCGAGACGCTGCGCGTGCATCCGGGCCATGTGGGCGCGTTTGCCGGATCGGTCAGCTTCCAGATCACCACGGTCCCGGGCATCCGCAACCTGTTCTTCGGCGGCGACGGCATCTTTCTGGCTGCGCTTACCGGACCGGGGCGCGTGTGGCTTCAGACGCTGCCGCTCAGCAACCTTGCACATGCCTTGCAGGAGTACCTGCCGGGGCCAAGCCGCGAGACGCGGTCCGGCCTGGGCGGAGGACTGGTTGGCGGCGCGATCGCCAGCATGTTCGACGACCGGAGCTAGGCGCATCTGACATACAAGGGAGCGATGCTCTGCAACAAGACATTCGAATTCGTACATGCGCAGCCTAAACGCGAGATACTTGTGAGCGCATGCGCATAGGCTATTTTGGAGGCACCTTTGACCCACCGCACCGTGCGCACCTGCGCGCGGCGCAGGCGGCTGCCGACAGGTTTGCGCTCGACCGCGTGCTGCTTGCTCCCACGGGCCTGCAGCCGCTCAAGGCAGAGGCTCCAAAGGTGAGCTTTGAAGACCGCCTGACCATGACCCGGCTGTTGTGCGCGGACGATCCCCGGCTCGAGGCTTCGGCCATCGATGGCCCGCTCGAGGATGGCTCGCCCAACTACACGGTGGACGCGCTCAGCCGCCTGCATGCGCAGGAGCCGCAGGCGCAGTTGTTTGCCCTTGCCGGTGCGGACAGCTTCTTGACGCTGCGCCAATGGCATCAGCCGCAGCGCCTGCTGCAGCTTGCGGAATGGATCGTGGTTGCGCGGCCGGACTTCTCATTGGACGATATCGATTCGCTGAACCTGACAGATGAGGAGCGCAGCCGCGTCCACCTGCTGCCGGAACTCGATGAGGATGTGTCGGCAACCGGCATCCGCGAACGTCTGCGGGTCGGCGTCTCGTGCGGCACCATGTTGACCCCTTCAGTCGCGCTTTATATTGCGAGGATGCATCTCTATCATGCGTAAGCCGCTCACAGCCTCGCTCTTCACGGCCAGCCTGTGCGCCGTTCTGTGCGGATGCCAGAGCACGCCTCCGCCCAAGCCGCTCGAACTGCTGACTGCGCAGGAGCAACTGGGCCGCGCAAACTTTGCCGTGAACTGCGGTTCATGCCACTACGATCGCGAGAGCGGATCGCTGCACGGGCCTTCGCTGAAGGGCGTCTATAAGAAGCCGTATCTACCAAGCGGCGCGCCGGCGAACGACGACAGGATTCGAAACGTGATCCTGCACGGCCGCGGTAACATGCCCGCGCTTGGCGGCACGGTCAACGACGAAGCGATCACCGACATCCTCGCCTATCTGAAGACCCTGTAACGTATCAACAGCATGTCCGAACCGGAAACAACCGAACCAAGACGCATCAAGCTGCCGCCGGGCTCAGTTCCGCCTGAGATCACCGGTTCGCGGAGCCCGCGCATGCTGCCCGGCATGGCGATGATCGCGATTTTCATGTTGTTCTACTCGCTGATCAACGTGTTCGCGGCCTGGCGTGGCGCATACGGATTCGGCATTGTGCGCACGGTTGCCCTGTGTATCTGCACGCTCTTCGTTGTAGGTGTGTTCGGGTTTCTGCGACTCAAGCGGTGGGGTTGGGCCCTGCTGACCGGGGGAGCGTTTTTTCTCTCCGTCTATGATGTCGTTCAATACATCCGAGCGCATGTCGGTGTGGCGGGCGGAGGCGCCATCCTGATCCAGGCTGCGTTTTCCATGGTGTTTTTCCTGTACCTGGTGCGGACCGAGATCCGCGAGCGCGTTCACTAAGTGCCGCACGCGCAACGCAGGGACGCAAGAGGCGATACCATGAGCACGGCATGTTTGTGAACGCAACCACCTTTCGGACTCTCCGACCCGCTTCTCTTTCCACCCGCATGGCCTGCGTGGCCGCACTTGCGGCGCTCGCCTTTGCGACTGGCTGCAAGCAGCAGCATGGAGCGGACGTGGTGGCCAGCGTCAACGGCCATGCGATCAGCCGCACCGACCTCGATCGCAACTTCAACGATCAGCAGCGCGGCAAGCAGGACCAGCAGCCAGAGACGGAAGAGCAGGAGAAGAGCGATCGCCTGAACATTCTGCGGACACTCATCGACGGCGAAATCATCGAGCAGCGCGCGGCCAAGATGAACCTGACCGCCACCAACGAAGAAGTCGACGCCAAGCTCACAGAGATGAAGTCGCGCTACACCGAGGAGCAGTTTGCCGAGGTGCTGAAGGAAAGCGGTCGAACGCTCGAAGAGGTCCGCCGCGACATCCGCCGGCAGATGACGCTCGAGAAGCTGCTGAACAAGGAAATCAACAGCAAGATCAATGTGACCGATGCGGAAGTAAGTGCTTTCTTCAACGCGCACAAGTCCGACTTCAACCTGATTGAAGACAAGATCCACCTGGCCCAGATCGTGGTTACCAGTCAGCCGCAGCAGGCGGGCGCTGCTAACCTGCAGGGCAGCAAGGCAACGACAGACGCCGACGCGCGCAAGAAGATAGCGACGCTGAAGGCACAACTCGACAGCGGTGCGGACTTCGGTGCGGTTGCCGCAAACTATTCTGAGGACCCGCAGACCGCGCCCAGCGGCGGCGACATGGGTTTTGTTTCCGTGTCGCAGTTGCGCCAGGACCCGACCGTCTATGACGCAGTCAGCAAGCTGAAAGCCGGCGAGAACACGCCCATCCTGCCGATCATCCCCCCTGGAGCGAAGCAGCCGGTCGGCTATTCGATCATCCGCCTCGTGTCGCGTGAAGCCGCCGGTCAGCGCGACCTGAACAATCCCGCCGTGCAGCAGAACATCCGCGACCAGCTACGCAACACACGCGAACAACTGCTGAAGTCTGCCTATCTCGAGATGCTGCGCGACCAGGCCAAGGTAGAGAACTACTACGCGGAAGAAATCTTCAAGGCTGGGTCTGGCTCGTAAGTTTGCTGCTCAGCCACTTGAGACGAGTAAGCACTGTACTTAGCAGATCTTCAGCTGCTAAGCGTTCCTAAACTGAAGTAAGTCTTTCGATTTGCAAACTCTACAGAACATGAATTGATGGGCCTTTATGCAGCCCTTATGATTACTGCGATTCACTCGGACTGTCGGTCTTTTTACGACATAGAGGTGATTCGACATGACCTTTCTCAGAGGTCTCCTTAAGGCTCCAGCTTCCCAGACAGCGCGTACACTCCCGCTGGCGATCGCGACACTGCAAGGCCCATGGCAGAGTAAACATCAAAGCGATCGTGTGCGGCCTTACTCTTCTTTCCTCGGACATGCAGCACCCGGCCTTGCTGCCGTTACGTGCTGCTGCCTATTGCTTGGCGGCGTGCGTTCTGCGCATGGACAATCCACCTTCGGCAGTGTTCGCGGAACGGTTCAGGACTCCACCGGTGCCGGCATTCCCGGCACTCAGCTGGTATTGCATAGTCTGGACGAGAACACAGACCGGACCTTTACAAGTGATGCGGCTGGCAGCTTTCTCTTTGAAAATGTGAAGGCCGGAAAATACAGCCTTAAAGCTCACCACGAAGGGTTTGCTGACACGGTGACGTCTGGTATCACCGTGGAGGCGAGGCAGGATCTGCGGTTGTCGTCGACGCTGAATGTAGCGACAGACGCGACGACTGTGCAGGTGTCCGCCGGCGCAGACCAGATCAACACTGAGAACGCGACCATTAGCGATTCGAAGACCAACATCGAGATGACGCAGCTGCCCTTGAACAATCGGGCCACTACCACCAGTCCGCTGGGAGCGCTTGGCCTCTCGCCCAATGTGCAGACCGACAGTTCAGGCAACATCGCACTTGGCGGCGCGAGTTCGTCGATGATCAACTTCTCCGTGGATGGAATTTCGACGGCAAACGTTCGCCAGAACGGAGCACTTCAGGATGCCTACCCTTCCCAGGAGGGTATTGCTGCAGTAAAGGTGACAGCATTTAACAACAGTGCAGAATTCTCACAGGTAGGTGATGTAACCTTCACCACGAAGAGTGGAGCAAATGAGTACCACGGAAGCGTCTTCGAATACCTGCAGAATCAGGCGCTCGATGCCGCGCCCTACGGTTTTCCGAGCAAGCTCCCAAAGAAGTTTAATACTTTCGGGTTCTCCTTCTCCGGCCCAGTCACCATTCCTCACCTGTATGACGGTCATAACAGGACGTTCTTTTTTGCAGACTATGAAGGTAACCGCAGGCGTACTGCGACACTTCAACAATTCCTTGTGCCCTCTGCCGCCGATCGCACCGGCAATCTTAGCGACCAGGTTGTCGGCACAGGATGTGGAACAACAAATACCGTTGCACCGGGTGCGATTAACCCGACGGCTAAAGCTCTGCTGACTTACATCCCACTGCCCAACGTCCCGGTCAGCCTGGGTTGCAGCAACGGAATCGCTACTCCCGTTGCTTACAACTACGAGAACTTCCAGGCCACGCCCTCGAAGACAGATGGCGCCGATTTGAGGGTCGATCAGACAATCGGAGCCAAGCAGTCGATCTATGCGCGGTTTAGCCGCAAGAACATTACGGAGGATGTAGCCAACCCGTTCCTGCCTGACGACGCCGACAGCGTGCACAATCGCAGCCTGCTGGTTTCAGACACCTACACCATCACGCCGAAGCTTCTAAATGAGTTCCGCTATGGCTTCACGAACGTGACCACCAGCGTGAACTTCCCCATAGAGGGCGCATCGGCACTTGGTCAGCTCGATCTGAACGGCGTGAATATCAGTCAGCATCCGCTGACCCATGCCTTCCCTACCTTCAACTTCAGCGCGGGAACCGGCTTTAACAGTAATCTGAACACCCAGACCATCATCGGCAGAGATAAGGCGGGTGTTACTCAGTCTAAGACCACTCAATTCAGCGACAATCTTACTTACTCGATCGGCAAGCACACCCTCAAGGCAGGCCTCGACATTCGTCGCGTTCGCTACTTCGATCTGGAGAGCTTTGCGCCGGAGTTCGCGTCTGATGACTTTGGAACGTTTGTGTTTCAGCCGACATTTACGGGGAACTCCTTCGGTGACTTTCTCGAAGGCGCGCCGACAAACCTCTACTTCGCAGTGTCCAGCCCGGATGTCGGCGGAACTGCAACACAATACAGCTTGTTTGCCCAGGATGAATTCCAACTCAGCAGTCGTTTGACACTCAGCTACGGTCTTCGCTGGCAAGTGCTGCCGGGCTTCCAGGAAGACGGCGGCAATCTTGCAAACTTCGATCAGCGCAACAACTCCGTTGTTGTGCCTGATGCCCTTGCAGGGTACCTCGCCAGCCAGAAAATTACGGCTTCGAATATCGCCTTCCAGCAGTCGTTCAATGCCTGCCCAGCCGGGTCTGCCCCAGGTACGGTGGTGAACGGCTCGCCCTGCACGGCTTACATTACGGCCAGCCAGGATGGACTGCCTCAGAGTCTTCGCCAGACTTACAAGGGAGACTTTCAGCCCCGGGTTTCCGTAGCCTACCGTCCTTTTAACGATACGAAGACAGTGGTTCGCGCTGGGTTCGGCATCTACACCATGACGAATCTTGGGCCACTATCGTTTAATAACAGCGGCAATCCTACCTCCAGCCTGTTTATTTATTCCAACAGCAATAAGGCCGGCGCAAATACACCGCAGATAGTGTTCCCGAACACAGCTCCCCCAACGTCAACCGGTACCACGTACGGCGGCGGTGGCCTGGATCAGGGCGTCAATCCTCTATACCGTGACCCGCAATCCAACCAGTGGAATGTCACGGTGGAACGGGAAATAACCAACAGCACCGTAGTCCGGGCCAGCTATGTCGGCATGCACTCGTACCGGCTCAATCTTACGGAGGATTTGAACCAGATCCCAGCAAGCACGATTCCGTACGACAGCGGAGCAACGGCAGGGACGTTTGTAGATAAGCGGGCGCCTTACCAGAATTGGACAACGCTTCTCAGCACGTTCAACGCCGGCGAGGACAACTATAAGGCGCTCGTTCTTGAAGCCACTCGCCGCATGGAACATGGGCTGTACTTCAGCGCGAACTATACACTCGCTCATAACGTAGCCGACAACCAGGGCGACGCCCCCAGCGCCTTTGCGGGAGAGGTCAACTACGGCCTGGCCATCACCGATCGCTTCCACATCAAGCAGGACCTGGGTAACGTGGAAGGTACGCGACGCAACCGCATGTTGTTGACTGGTGTCTATCAGCTTCCGTTCGGCCAGGGCCGTGCGTTCATGCACGGGAGCAACGTCGCCAACGCGTTGTTTGGAGGATGGGATCTTACAACCATCACGTTGCTGGAGTCAGGTCCCTGGCTCACACCCAGCATCAGCAGCTCCGCAGATCAATCGAATACAAACGCGGAAGGTCGCGAGACTGTCATCCGGCCCGATGTCGTTTCAAAGAATTACTACACAGGTCAATCACGGGCCGCTTACTTTAACGTCCATGCCTTCGCTCCCACGCCTGCAAACGCCGGCAGGATTGGAAGCGCTGGTGTTGGCATACTGCAAGGGCCGGGAACAGCCACGGTAAGTCTTGGCGTCGCAAAGCAGTTCCATATCTTCGAACGGGTAAACGGGCGCTTTGAGACGACGTTCACCAACGTGCTGAACCATACGAACTTTGCACCACCCGCGACAGCAATCGACAACTCACAATTTGGAGCGCTGACGGCGCCCCAGACGGCTGAGAACGCCGGCAATCGCACGGGGCAGGCCGCGCTCAGAATTGATTTCTGACACGGGGCAAGCGCTGTTCAAGGGAGGCGAGATTGTGATGGTCTCGCCTCCTTTGTGCTAAGTAAACGCCCGACGGGTCGAAGTTGGTGAACTAATCGGGTAAGTCGGCGCTATGGTCTGCGCCTATACATAGGCGTAAGTCAGCTCCACATCCTTATGGTTCTTTAATGGACGTCTGGCTAGCATATTGCAGGTGGCGGATCTCACATCGGAGACTGCCGGAGCGTCCATGTCCCTTTTTGAACTCGTCGCGGGTAAGCCTCTCGCCACTACTGAGGAACGCGCTGAACACATCGATGCCGTGTCAGGCATTCCGGTCTTTGGTCTGGATGCACTCAGTTCCGCAGCTTACGGTCCAGAGGCCGCCCTCACGCTGCTCATCCCGCTCGGTGCGGCTGGCATAGCGCACATTGTTCCGATCAGCTTCGCGATCATCGGGCTGCTGACCATCGTTTTCTTTTCCTACTGCCAGACGATTGACGCCTACCCGAATGGTGGAGGCAGTTACACCGTCGCAAGTGAAAACCTTGGAGAGACTGCCGGCCTGCTCGCTGCGGCCGCTCTCATGATTGACTACATACTAAACGCCGCCGTCGGCATCTCTGCCGGCGTTGAGGCCCTGGTCTCGGCCTTCCCCTCGCTGCTGCCGCATACTCTCGCCTTTTGTCTTTTGATTCTTGCCATACTGACGCTCATCAACATGCGCGGCACAAAGGATACGGGTATCGCCTTCCTGATACCGACGTACATGTTTATCGGTACATTGCTGTTCGTCATCGGCCTTGGGGCGTTCCGCGTGATCATCAGCCATGGCCATCCCGTGCCGGTGATCGCGCCGCCTCATCTGCCCGCGGCGACGACGATGATTTCGCTGTGGCTGCTGGCGAAGGTGTTCTCGAGCGGGTGCACCGCGATGACAGGTGTCGAAGCTGTATCGAACGGCGTTGCCGCCTTTCGTGATCCGACACAGCAGAATGCAAAGCGCACGCTGACCATGATCATTGTTCTACTTATGGTTTTCCTCGGCGGCATTGCGCTGCTTTGCCGCGCGTACACCATCGGCGCGACTGACCCTGCTGCAGCCGGCTACCAGAGTGTTCTGTCGCAACTAATTTCCGCCGTGGTGGGCCGCGGCTGGTTTTATTACGTGGGCAGCGCTTCGATCCTGCTGGTGCTCGCTTTGTCGGCAAATACTTCCTATGCTGACTTTCCCCGGCTCACGCGTGCCATCGCCATGCACGACTACCTTCCCCATGTTTTCAAGATCCGGGGACGGCGCCTGCTGTACTCGCATGGGATCGTGGCGCTGGTCGCCTTTACTGCGGTTCTACTGATTGTCTTCGGCGGCATCACGGACAGGCTCATACCGCTATTTGCCATCGGCGCATTCCTTGCATTTACGCTGTCGCAGGCTGGGATGGTGGTGCACTGGAAGAAGCAGGGCGGCCCCGGTTCGTTGCACCGAATGATCGTGAATGGCATCGGCTCCGTGGCAACCGGTCTTACCTTAATCGTGGTGCTGGTAACCAAGTTCACCGCCGGCGCATGGATCGTTGCTATCCTGATGCCCGCACTGATGCTGCTGATGCTTGCGGTTAAGCGGCACTATGTCGCCGTCGAGCGAGAAACCATCATTGATCGTCCTATAAGGATTGCTGACCTGACGCAGCCATTGGTGGTTGTCCCGATCGCCCGGTGGTCGCGCATCACCGAAAAAGGTCTGCGCTTCGCGATGAAACTCAGCGACGAGGTAGAAGCCGTCCACGTCGATACCGAGTACCGCGATGAGGTGAACGAAATGTGGCAGCGGAATGTTGCTGGGCCAATTCAGCAGGCAGGCAGGCCGGTGCCCAACCTCGTCTTTGTGCCGTCACCGTATCGCTTTGTGTTGATGCCGCTGGTCACCCACATCCTTCAATTGGAGCACGACCATCCCGAACGCCAGATCGCCGTCCTGGTGCCTGAACTGGTCGTGAAGCGTTGGTGGCAAACACCACTCCACAACCAACGCGCGCAGCTACTCAAGCTTTTGCTGCTGGTGCGTGGAAATCAGCGCATCATCGTGATCAATATTCCGTGGTACCTATAGCGCGTCGTATTGTGGAGCTCTCTCCCTCAGTTGCGGCAGGCCCGAGCCAGGCAGAGATCGTATGAGATCCAGACATATTCACTGCTGCGATCAACTGTCATCCTTTCGGCTGGCCATGTCCCTTCTTGTGGCAGTCCTCGGCTCGTTGCTGACGGCACAAGCACAGACCTGCGGTGCTGACGCCCAGAGCAGCATCTCGACAGACCGGCCACAGATCACCAGTTCGAGCATCGTGGTTCCTTGCGGAGGTCTTCAGCTCGAGAATGGTCTGGAGGTTACAAGCAACTCGGGACAGCGGACCGTAGATCTGCCGGAGACATCGGTTCGTTACGGAATGGCTAAGAACATAGAGCTCCGATTTACTGTTCCCAATTATTTCGTTAATGCGATTGCTCCAACTGCGCAAACAAGCGGCCTCGGCGATCTAACCTTGGGCTTGAAACAACAGTTCGGAAAGGTACGCGGGTTTGATATTTCGGTAATCCCGTCGTTGAGTCTTCCCACTGGAGCAGAAGCGCTATCGAGTCACGGATACGATCCTGGTCTGCAAGTGCCATGGTCTCACTCGCTCACAAAGGACTGGACGGTTGCGGGGCAGTTTTCGCTAGGCTGGCCTACTCAGAAGGCAGGACGTAACCTCATGGGACAGTCGAGCGTGTACTTCGATCGACAGGTCACCCCGCCCCTGGACGCCTATGTTGAGTATTCAGGCGTATTCTCACAGCGGGGCAGTCCGCAGCATCTAGTCGACTTTGGTGCGGCCTACAAAATGAGTCCACATCAGCAACTCGACCTACACTGCGGCTTCGGACTGTCCTCCGCGGCTCCTGATTATGTAGTTGGCTTCGGCTACTCCGTCAGGTTGCAGGTATTCAAGGCGAAGCAGGAAAGTTCCTTGCATCACTAAACATCCGGATCGCCGCTCCGATGCTTCATTCTGACTGAGTGCTTCCGATCATTAGGCTATTAGGCGCCTGGTTAGCTCACTTTGAACCGTGGTCAGTACACTCGCCCAGTCGCCTGCTTCCTGCTGGCGAAACAAACGCATCGAAGGGTACCACGGCGAATCAGACCGGTCCTGCATCCAGCGCCAGTCGGCTTGTTTCTTCAGCAATACCCAGACCTCCTTTCCAAGTGCACCGGCGATGTGAGCGGCAAGTGTATCGACCGTTATTAGAAGATCAAGGGCCTGGATGGACGCCGCAAAGTCCACGAGGGATCCGCTGCTTTGCCCACCTAACTGACGCAAGTGAGGGTGGAATTGGGAGGGCGGACTCGGTCCTCCCTGCATGCTCCACCATTCGACGCACGTCATGTTTAGTAACGGCCGCAAATCATGGAAGGGAATCCAGCGCTCCGGGTCCCAGCTACTACCACTCCAGACGATGCCGATCTTTTGCACTCCGCTGCGAGTGCCCATGTGCACTCGCTGCCGGGCCGTCACTTCAATGGGCAAAGTCAAGTAGCTGGTTCGTGCGGGTAGTTGCGTGCTGTGAAGGCGCAAAGCGTACGGCAACTCCATAATCTCGACGGAGTGGAGCCTCGATGGACGATCACACAGGGCGCGTGTGGTGAACGCTCCCTTGAAACAGGGCGCAAGTGCCTGAAGTTCGGGGCGCACTTTGACGGATACAGTGCAGCCCATCTCATTCAGCACGGGCACGAACCGCATCATCTGCACAAAGTCACCCAGTCCATGTCTCGACTCCAGCTCGATCGTGCTCTGCTGCAGTGGCTCGCCATTCCAGAGTTGGTGTGCTGAAGGCCAGTGCTGTCCTTCCCGGTCGTTGATCGACCACGCCTCTTCAGACTCACCTTCGCGCATCGCGGTGCACCAATCTTCGAAGCGCCGCCGATTGTGGTCAGGGTTCCAGAGCCGGTACTGTGCCCGCGAAGGCAGCAGCGCCGGGCGAGCATCGTCGGAGGTCACGGGCAGAGCAGGGTTCAGGAGCATGATTCTTGTCGGTCCTGCAAATCAGGGCCGCCTCCATCATCGAGTTTCGGCTATTGACAGTAAGAAAGGCATAAGTACTTCTACTCTGCCGGTTAGATGTTTGCTGACCTATGGGTACTCACGGGGTCACGGCATTAAGGGCCGTTTACCAAGCAGCATTCCGCTTTGCAGCGGACGGAGTACACGTATTCTGCTCTCAATGTGAGCTGCAATGAGACAGTAGATAAAGCGCTGTAACTTCGCGCGAGGGGATGTACTGATGCTTGAGAGCACAGCGACGGTCGGCAGCCTTCTTCTGCTGCTACTCTTACTCGTGCTTTTAGGCAGCTTCGCAAGAGCACTGAAGATCCCATACCCAATTCTCCTGGTAGTCGCCGGCAGCGGCTTGAGCCTGGTGCCGCACATGCCACGCTTTGCGCTTCCACCTGACATCGTGTTTCTTGTGTTTCTCCCTCCGCTGCTGTACTCCGCCGCGTGGACACTTTCCTGGAGGGAGTTCCAACGCAACTTCGCGAAGATCGCCATGCACGCGATCGGCCTGGTTGTTGTGACGATCCTGCTGCTTACGTTCTGTGCGGGAATGTTTCTGCCGGGGTTCGACTGGAAGTCAGGTTTGTTGCTCGGTGCCGTTGTCGCTGCTACAGACGCGATTGCCGCAACAGCGATCGCGCGCCGTGTCGGCCTGCCAAGTTCCATCGTGGAACTGCTTGAAGCTGAAAGTCTCGTCAACGATGCGACAGGCCTGCTGGCGTTACAGTTTGGCGTGCTGGTGCTTACAACGGGCCGTCTGCCGTCCTTTGTCGACGGCGTAGGGCAGTTCGTCTTTATCACTGCTGGTGGCGTCTTCGTGGGCCTGGTTATCGGCTTCCTTATCTCGAAGACAGAAGAGTTCATAGACGATGGTCCCATTGAGATTGTGCTGAGTGTACTTGTGCCGTATGGCGCGTACATTTTTGCTCAACGTATTCACGTTTCTGGAGCTATGGCCGTCATCGCGTGTGGCATGTATATGAGCCGGCAGAGTACATCGTTCATGTCTGCCCAGGTTCGGTTGCAGTCGACGGCGGTTTGGGACGCACTGACGTTTGCATTGAATGGTGCCGTGTTCCTTCTGCTCGGATTACAGCTGCCGTTTGTGCTGGCGCAGATCCACGGCATTCCGTTGCATTTACTTGTGCTCTATGGAGCGAGCTTCAGCCTCTTCATGATTGCGCTCCGAATGGTGTGGGTTCTGACAGAGCCTTATGTCTCGCGCGCTGTGATGAAGTGGTTCCTTCATACCGACGATCGATCGCCGCAGAATCCGCGCGAGTTGCTTGTCGTGGGCTGGGGCGGTATGCGCGGAGTACTGTCGCTTGCTGCTGCCGTTTCGCTGCCGCTTGCCACACCGAGCGGGCCCTTTCTGCAGCGCAGCCCGATCATCTTTCTGGCGTTTTGCCTCATCTTTTCAACGCTCGTGCTGCAGGGTCTCAGCTTGCCGCTGCTCATCAGGAAGCTGGGATTGGCTGGGCACGCAGGCCTGATCTACGAAGAGCGGGATGCCCGCCGTACGATGCTGCGAGAGGCGCTGGTCCATCTCGGGCGCCGGCGATCAAAAGATCGTTATGAGAGCGAAGTACTGGAAGAACTGATGACAACGTATCAGCGTCGCCTGGACGCCATCCCGTCGAATCGCCAAGTCACGGGAAAGATAATCCAGAGCGGAAAATTGCGCCGAGAAGCTCTTCTGGAGGTGACCGGGGTCGAACGTGAAACGCTGCTGCGTCTCCGCAACGAAGAACGAATTGATGACGAAGTCCTTCGGTCCTTGCAACGAGAGCTCGACCTGATCGAGAGCCGCATTCATACTTCCGTCGCCTAGTTCAGTCTATGCAGCGCCCTTATACGTTCTTTATGTTCTTTCCTGCATAGTACAGACAGGTAACAGCGAAGACGTGATGGTGGCAGATCGGAATCGATACCGTTGGGACAAGGAAGAACGTCCTGCTGAGCTAGAGCACTTGAAACGAGTGATGTCTATCACGGTGTATCTGTTCATCTGTACGTTTCTCGCTGGGACTGCGATGTATTTGCTGGTAAGCCTCTTCGGAAACTACCCCCGTTTCAGTCAGTAAAGGGCGAACTGTGACTATGAAACATCTCCGGGTCACCTAGAGCATTGCGACAATGATCTGCCCTTATAAGCTGACGGCGAATCCAGAAGACGTAGAACGTTGGGCTACGTCTTCGATCCCTCGCACGCGCGTGGATCAGAGCCACCGGCAGGAAGGTATGTTCCCGGTCGTCACATACGATCGTGCCACTGGCAGCACTACGGTCAGTGCGATGTTTCCCGCCAGCAAAGTCGATCATCGCCAGACGCCATGTGCGGTGTCCGCGGGGCTTCTAGCAAGCGATTCACTCGCGTGGGAGGCGTTCTGCAACCGTCGTTGCCTTATCCTGGTCAGTGCCCTTCGCGTTGAGCGCACGCAATGGAATGAGGTGCAGAGCGTGTTCGAGTTCCGCCCCGCAGACGAGCCACTGTTTGCGCTGGCAGGGGTTTGGGATGCCGCTACGAGTGCGGATGGAACCAGCACGAAAGTATTCCGGGCAATAACGATCCATCCAAGCATTCTGCTGGGTGATCTATTTAAAGAAATGCCCGTCATTGTGGCGCAAAGTGACTACACAAGGTGGCTTGAGATACAAGTGGAATCTACTCTGCCTATCGAAGTTCTCCGTCCCCTCCGCGTCGTCGAAATGAAACGCTGGATCATGGTGCCCGAGGACAAACAGCGTGTTCCTGGAGGGGCCGGATGGTTGTCTAAGTCTGGGAGTTAGCGGGCGTGGCAGGTAAGCCGGCTGGATCCGTTGAAGAAGTTGTTGGAAAGACGAACGGCTTTGTTCTCGAACTCTTACCTCCAGAAAAATTAAGACAGTCATCGTTCCCTTACAGATTTCTTATAAGTAGCTGTCTAGGCTGGATGCAGGAACGTTGTATGAAGCGCATCTCGTTCGCGGCGATTGGCTGGATGGTTCTTGGCGCGCTGCTTGTTTTTGCTGCCGCACTGCTCAGCATCCCGCGCTCTTCGTCGCCGGCCGTTGCCAGTCTTCTTTGCATGCTGGTCACGGTGGTGGTGGCGTGGCGAGCGGGGTTCAGTGCCTCGGTAGCGGTCGCTCTGGTCGCCACGTTGTGCCTGGATTACTTCGGCACGGAACCGCGCTTTACGCTTGTTGTCGCTTCACCACAGGACGTACTGACACTGATCGCTTTCCTCGTCGTGTCCCTCCTGATCAGCCAGCTGTCGCATCGCATTCGGGCCAACGCAGATGAGCTTTCCCGGTCTGAAGCGCGGCAGCGCGCTCTCTACGAGTTGTCTCGCGCGGCCCTGCTCATCGAGTGGAAGGCTTGCGTGGATCAACAGCTGTGTTCCCTGGTGCTGGACCGGCTCCATCTGGCCGGGGTCGCGTTGTGGGATGAGCGTGAGGCGAGTTTTACCAGTGTTGGTGACACCACAAACGCACGGGATCGTATCCAGGCAGCATTTCGCGCGGCATGCAGCTACGATCAGCCGAACCGTGCGGAAAGCCTTCGCGTGTTGCGCTTTGGCGTTCGGCCAGTCGGCGCGATGCTGTTCCGCGGTGACATCGAGCCCCTGATGGCAGATGCAGTGGCAACGCTGATTGCAACGCATATGGAACGCGTGCGGGCGCTGAGGGCAGAAGTAACTGCCGAATCGCAGGCGGTGTCGGAGCGGTTGCGCACCGCAGTGCTGGATGGGCTTGCGCACGCCGTTAAAACTCCTCTGACCACCATTGTCGTTTCAAGCTCCGGCTTACGCGAGGTCGGAAGCCTTACACCATTGCAGGATGAGCTTGCGCACGCCATCGAGAACCAGGCCTCGTACCTGGCAGATTTGACTGACAAATTGCTGAAGACAGCGAAGCTCGAGAAGCGCGAACTGTTAGTGCAACCGCGTTCTGTCAGGCTGCCAGAGGTCTTCGGCAGCGCGGTAGCCGAGCTGCGCAGCGCGTACGACATCACGCGACTGCAGGTGCATGGCCTGACCCAAGTCTCCGTTCGGCTCGATCCCGATCTGTCGCGCATGGTGCTTGTGCAGCTACTTGAGAATGCGCTGAAGTACAGCGCTGACGGTGTGAAGGTGCAGGTGAACGTCAACGTCAGCGACGAACAACTTTCGCTGTCAGTGCATAACGACGGATCGTACATCCCACAGTCGGAGCAGGGGCTGATCTTTGAGCGCTATTTCCGCAGCGCCTCTGTGCAGCATCGAGCGCCGGGCACAGGCATCGGTCTTTCCGTGGCGAAGCACGCCGTTGAGGCACAGGGCGGCCGCATACGGGTTGAAAGCACGTTGGAGCATGGCACAACATTTTGCGTCACGCTACCGGTTTAGGAGGAGCATCATGCACCAGGGTTCTGTATTGATTGTCGAGGATGATTCTCCGCTGCGCCACAGCATCGCCAGTACGCTGGGTGCGATGGGATTCGAGGTTCGAGAAGCGTCCACCGGTGAAGGCGCACTTGCCGAACTACGTAGCCGGCGGGCTGAAGTGGTCCTGCTCGACCTGAACATGCCAGGCATGGGTGGAATGGATGCAGCTGCCAGAATGAGGAGTTCGTACCCGCATCTCGCCATCATTGTTCTCACGGTCCGCGACAACGACGAAAACAAGATTGAGGCGCTCGACGCCGGTGCGGATGACTATGTAACAAAGCCGTTTCGCGTACCGGAGCTGGCAGCACGCATTCGCGCCGCGGTGCGCCGTGTGCGCCAGCCCGAGGGCGACGAGGCGCGCCGTATCGAGGTTGGAGACATCCACCTGGACGCCGTCGCATACCGCGTCACCAAGGCGCAGCAGGAGATACACCTGACTCCGAAGGAGTTCGAACTGCTGCACCTGTTGATGAAGCATGCAGGTAGTCCCATCACGCATCATCGGCTGCTGTCGATCGTGTGGGGGCCGGAATACGGCAACGAACGTGAGTACCTGCGAACCTATATCAGCCAGCTTCGGCGAAAGCTGGAGGTGGACCCGTCTGCACCCAGGTACCTGCTTACTGAAAACTACGTTGGATACCGGTTCCAGTACCCAACGTCGACTGCAGATCTCAGATTGTAGACAGCCTCAGGCCTCCACGCTGAACGCTGTCTCGACAGCCTTCTGCGGCGAGACCACGCCGTCGACGGTGTCTTCCGGAAGGCATTCGCGGATGGTATCGACTTCGAGGAAGATGTGCTTCAGCTCCGGATAACGCCCCTGGACTAACTCCTCAATGCGGTCGACAGCCAATTCGATCTGCCTGCTTGAGAAGCCTCTGCGGAACTGCACCGTCATGGTAAGCAGCGCGTTCTGAGGGCCGAAGAACGTGGTAAACGGATACCCAAGCCGCTCGACGCCCGGGACCTCTGCGGCGATGTCGCGTATCTCCTGCAGCGTCTTTCGATCGACACCTTCACCGATCAAGAGGGCCTTCGTCTTTGCGCCCAGCAGCACCGCGACGAACATCAGCAATAACCCGATCAGAATGGATGCAATCCCATCCAGGATTTGCAGATGAAACCTGTTGGTCAGGTAGGTCGCGGTAAACGCGATGATGATGCCCAGGACCGCCGCGGAATCCTCAAACAAAACGGTGAATGTCGCTGGGTCCTTGCTCCTTCGAAGCGAACTCAGCAAGGGGAGACCGGGATTGCACCTGCGAAACTCGCGGACTGCGACAGCAAGCGATGAGCCTTCAAACAGTGCTGAACAACCCAGCACTACATAGGTTGCCTTCAGGTGATCCAGGCGATGCGGAGTGATGATGTGCACCATGCCCTCGTAGATCGACATGCCACCGCCGAGCGCAAATACCGCCAGCGCTACGATCATCGTCCAGAAGTAAAGTTCTTTGCCATAGCCGAACGGATGCAGCTCGTCCGCGGGCTGCCGGCTCAGCCTGATGCCCACCAGCAGCAGCGCGCCGTTTCCTGTATCGACAAGTGAGTGTATGCCCTCGGACAGCATGGCAGAGCTGCCTGTAAGAGCCGCAGCCACCAGCTTCGCAACCATGATGGCGATGTTGGCGGCCATCGCGGCGTAAAGAACCTTGCGCGCGGAGCCCTGCGCCTCGTCAGACATCAAACCTCACCTTTGCCGCAGCAGAACGGGTCAGCCTTGCAGACAGAGTTCCTGCGGCTCAGCTTCGGGGTCGCAGACGATAGAGACATCAAGTGATCGGCCCGCTGGCTCGACGTTCTTCCACTCCTGGTTCAATGCTTCCTGCTGCTTCGGGTCCGCGAGATCTCCGGAACTCATCCACACGTGAGAAGCATGCAGGCAGAGCGCGGCGTCAAGGATGACTCGTGTCCGATCCATCCCTGTGAGCGCAAGCAGCTTGACCGGCTTGCCGGCTTTTTCGGCAGCAAAGACGATCTCGCTGAACACGTCGACAACATGGTCGGAAATAGAGTCATCGGCCTGCTGCTCCTCGTTCGACTCTTCACCGACGCAGGCCACGACGACGTCGCTGCGCTCTGCGATGTCGAGAGACAGCACCTTCTTCAGAGCTCGCAGATCGTTGGCGTCTTCCACACTCACCAGGACGCAGTCACGCGTCAGCTTGAGTGACTCCGGTGTCAGGTGATCGCCGGCCTGCAGCCGAAAGCGCTCGCGCGACGTTTCACGGAAGGGATCGTTCGGGTCAAAGTCGACCTTGATCTTGTTGGCTTCCTGCTGCTTTGCGTACTTTCGTTCCGAGATGCTGAAGACGGTGTAAAAGGCCAGGGTAAACAAGCAGCCGGAGATCGTCGCCGTCTTCTTCGTGAAGAGATTGACGAAGGCGAGCAGGAAGAGAATGGCGGTGGTCGCCAGCAGGCCGAGCGGTACCTCGATGCGGCCGACCCTGAAGTTCAGCGGGAACCTCCACCGCTCCGTGTCGGGGTCTTTGAACCGCAGTACGACGACGGCCAGACCCTTCATCGCGAAGCTCCAGATAACGCCGAAGGCGTACGCTTCACCAAGCATGTCGACATTGCCGCGGCTGAGCAGGATGGTTAGCAGCTGTAGGCCAACGATGACGGCGATCGTATGGTGGGAGGTGCCGTACTTTGGGTGCGGCTCTCGAAACCACGGCGGCAGGATGCCGTCTTCGGCAACCCGATTCAGCACACCGTTCGAACCGATGATGGCCGTATTCACAGCGCCGGACAGGATCAGGACGCCGATCAGCACTACGAAGCCATGGAAGACAAGCCGCAGGGCGAACGGTCCAGCAAGAACCATCGACAGGCCGCCAATCAGGTTGTCGAGATACTTGCCGCGCTCGGCATCAGGTATCAACATGACTGCGAAAAACGAGACCAGTGAAGTGAACATCAAGCTGTAGATGAAGACGACAAAGCCTGTCCGTTCCAGGTTCTTCTGCTTGGGTGCTTCTATTTCCCGATTCACCTGGGCCAGCGTCTCTTCTCCACTCAGCGCGAGTACCGAGTGCCCCAGTCCCACGGCCACCGCAACAAACGTGACGCCGGGCAGCGCCGTTCCTTTCAACCAGCCCAGTGCAGAGTCGCTGAAGTGAAAGTTTGACGGAATAGGCGCGGGAACTGGCTGAAAGCCGTGCGTGACCATGGTGTAGACACACCACGCAATCAGTATGACGACCATGACGGTTGTGGCCTGCATGATGCGCAGAGCCCTTGTGCTGGAGAAGGGAACGCCGACCCGGTTGGTATGCCAGAAGTAGAGTGTTACCACGCCAGCAAAGCTCGCCGCGAACCACGGCGCCGGTACGTGCATCCATGCCAGGTGGAAGTGCTCTCCAAGTTCGTTGATTAACGCGGCCATGTAGAGTCCAGCGCTGACGCCGCTGATCGGCCCTGTCAGCACGTAGTCGAACATCAGCGCGGACACGGAGAATTTCGCAGCAATGCCGCCCATCGCTTCGCGGACGACGCGGTAGACGCCGCCTCGAACGAACATGCTGCAGCTCTCGATGTAAATCGCCCGCACGGCGTAGGAGAAGAGCATGACAGCAAGGATGAACCACGGCGCAGCTTTGCCGATGGCCTTTTCGGCGATGCCGCCGACGTAGTAAGCCGACGAACCCAGGTCGCAAAGGACGATCGCCGAGGCTCTCCAGAACGAAACGAACGAGAGCATGACGGTGATCGGAATGACATAACGACGAAGCGGCGTGCCTTGTGATGTGCTCATGAACTCGCAGCCCTGCTTCCTTTAACAGGACTCACACAGCGTACGCACCACGGCATCAGGAAGGTATAAGGGCGATGTGTCGTAAGTTTTGTCATCGTTGTCCGGCTGTCTTACGAAACGCGTTGATCGCGGGTTAGCAATCCATAAGTCAGACAGTCGACGGAGATGGCTGCTGAAATCGATATCCGATGTGATTTTCAGTCAGCAGGTACACAGGAAGAGATGGATTACTCTCGAGCTTGCGGCGAAGCTGACTGATGTAGGTGCGGAGGTAGTCCCGCTTACTCGCATATTCCGCACCCCACACCAGTTCCAGCAGCTGCTGATGTGTAAGCGGCAGACCCTCATGTTCCATCAGGACGCGTAACAACTTGAATTCCTTCGGTGTCAGGTGGACGATCTGCTCCGCCTTGGTCACGCGATGTCCAAGAGCGTCCAGGCATATGTCGCCAACCCTCATGCAGCCTGGAGATTCGCCTTGCGACGGGCGTGCGTGGCCCAGGGCCTCGACCAAACGAGCAACCAGGTCCTCGTGGCCGCTGTGCGTCGTAAGGACGATAATGGCGACAGGCTGATGGGAACTCCTGATCGGGTTCGCCGCATGTGCGTCGCCTGTGTCCTTCCTACTTTCACTGAGTAAGTTCATGTCACCAACTCGGCTCTTTAGTTCAGTTGATACAGCTTCGCCAAAGGCTGTTTGTCGCACCTCAAACCCGCCTGCCTTCAGACTGCTCGCAATGCCTGCGCCGTCGGCAGGATAGGTTTCGATGATCAACACTGGGCCTTGATGCATGAACTTCTCCCACACTACCCAGCGTGCATGAAGGGCATGTCTCAGATCGCTTCATCAAACTACCCGGGACTGCGTCAGGAACCCGTAAGGACTCACGAAAATCTTTATGCCTTCCTCAGGCGTGAGGAGCAGCGCATCCTGGTTCGCGGCTCTTCTTGACTGTGACTCCAAAGGGGATTAAGTAGGTGCAATGAAAACGAATCGCATGCGCGGCTGGGTGGGCTTCGTCGTACTGCTTGGAAGCGGTTTGCTGGCACGGGCACAAAGCCTCCCCCGCAGCACTCCAGAGGCTGAGGGCGTGTCATCGAATGCGATTCTCAAGTTTGTTCAAGCTGCTGATAAGAATGTCGATACCTTCGACAGCTTCATGGTTCTGCGACATGGCAAGGTAATCGCGGAGGGATGGTGGAAGCCAAATTCTCCAGACGCTCCTCACATCCTGAACTCCGTGAGCAAGAGCTTTACGTCCACCGCGGTTGGGCTTGCCATCCATGAGCACAAGCTGAATCTCGACGATCGAGTGCTGCAGTTCTTTCCGGCCGATGCCCCGCCGGATCCTTCGGCGAACCTGCAGGCGATGACGGTGCGGGACCTGCTGACCATGTCCGGCGGCCATGAGGTGGAGCCGAGCCGCGAGGGTGGTCCCACTGTGAAGCAGTTTCTCGCCCAGCCAGTAGTGTTTCAGCCGGGAACCCATTTTCTTTACAACACCATGGGCACGTATGTGCTCTCGTCGATTGTCACCAGGGTGACGGGGCAGACGGCGCTCGAGTACCTCAAGCCGCGTCTGTTCAGTCCGCTGGGCATCGAATCCCCCCGCTGGGACCACAGCCGCGAGGGCAACTCCCTCGGCGGATATGGCCTCTATCTCCGCACAGAAGATATGGCCAAGCTGGGACAGCTTTACCTCCAGAAAGGCGAGTGGAATCATAGCCAACTGGTCCCTCGCGAATGGGTCGACCAGGCTACCCGAAAGCAGATCGACAACGCAAAGGAAAGCCACGCGGGCATCGGCCCCGATTGGGTCGAAGGGTACGGCTTCCAGTTCTGGCGCTGCCGTCATAACGCATATCGAGCAGACGGGGCAGGCGGTCAGTTCATCGTTGTGATGCCGGACCAGGACGCCGTTGTCGCAATCACTGCGGATACAGGGAGTATGCAGGACGAACTCAATGCTATTTGGGATTACCTTCTGCCCGCCTTTCGGAAGAAGTCCCTCCCTGCAAATCCGGCGGGCGAAGCTGCCCTGAAGGCGGCTGTCGCCGACCTTGTCGCTCATCCAAAGAAGAAGGCTCAATAACGCAAACGTCGTTGCCAGAGGTATAGCCGATGGAGCCTATCAATCAAACTGCCAGGAGCGCAAACTTCAGAGCAGCCTCATGTACCAGCGGGGTGTCGAAGACCGGCACCGATACGTACCCTGGTTCAGCAGCATGCCAATGTCTGTACAGCCCCAGGATCACTGAAGACTCAGCTGCACGCGCCGATTCATAATCGTTGCGGCGGTCCAGTCAGGCCATGTTGTCGCGTCGAGATAAAAGAGCCATGGCTCGCCTGAGCTGGTCGTTGGATCACTGCCTTCGCCCACAAGCGTGGGATACAGAAGGGCATTCGTGCCGTCTGTCACGACTCCTGTTGATATCGGCCCTGACCACGACAGAAGGCTGGAACCATGCTGCATGGTGATGGAGGTATGATTCGCGGCCGCATAGGCAATCAGGTATTGCTGCGTAGCGGTGTCGTAAACGACACTCGGGAACGCTCCTGTAGCTGCAATCACTGGCGTGTAATGACCAGAGTTCGTCGCGGCGTTGGGATCGCCGCTGGTGCCGGGTTGTGTCCAGCCGCTGTTGTAATACTTTGTAAATAATGTCGGGAACGCTGCCGTATTGCCTGCAAACGCGGCGGTCAGTACGGAAGTCAATGGAGCCCTTGCCACGGCGAGGCACTGACCCACATCGCAGGGTGACGCAGCAGACGGATCCGCGTCGTAATAAAACACGTATAGATACAGCGAGTTAGGATTCGCTGAAGTAATATTCGCAACATGGTTTCCGTTTGCATCCGCGAGAATGAGAGTACCGCCTCCTAACTGGGTAAACGTACCCGCATTGATCTGAGTGCTGCGTGTCGCATAGGGCTGCACAATTTCGCCAAGTTTCTGAAACGTCGATCCGCCATCCTTTGAAATGGCCATCCCGAGCGAAGCATAGGTACAGGTGCCGGTTCCACAGACACCTCCGTGAAACTCACCATGGTAGATGTGCAGCACGCCAGCCTGCCCCGCAGCGCTGGTCACGGGAAGCACAGGGCCTCCGCCCGCATAATTGATGTCGAAGGTATAGCCGTTCGGATCGCCGCCCGGCTGCAGGAGCGCCGTGCATCCATAGGGCGATGTGATGGCCGTCAGACTGCCTCCAAGCCGGTATGTCCCTTGGACGCCCGGCGTACCAGCACAGGTGGGCCCGCTCAGGGCCGAGCCATAGAAGCTGTAGGTGCCATTACTTAGCAAAACGCCGAGCGTGCCGTCGGGAGGGCCGTCCTTGAACCCCAGGGAGGTTCGCTGCGCAACCGTCAGCACAGGACTAGCCGGCTGTAACTGCAAGGTGAATGTGCCCGTTGCGGGCGGTGCTGGTGCAGCCGGTCCATCGCTGCTGCACGCCTGCAGGAAGATAGCCGCGGATGCCAAGCAGATGCCTGCGGCCAGCCGTTTTGCTCCGGGGGGTGGGGTCAACCGGTGAGCCGATCCGCTCATACTCTCCTTAACTCTCGATGCTGATTCACGGGTATTGTTTCCCGCTTAGGAGCCGCTAAAAGCGTCTTCTACCTTTGCACGCTGGCATGTCTTAAGGGGTCCAACCCTCATGGTAGAGATTTGTTGCGCTGCACGCCCCGGAACGTACCTGCCGCGGCTTGCCCTAGCTGAAAAGACGTGTGGCGGAGCTGGCGCCCTCTGCCAGCGCCTTCTGCGTCTCGGTCCTTGCTTTCCGCAGTGAGATGACGGGGTCTGTAGTAGGGCCATACTCCATACCGATGAAGCGGTTGTAACCTAGTCTGCCTAGAGCCTGGGAGATACTCCGGTAATTGATTTCACCGGTTCCAGGCTCATGGCGTCCCGGAACATCTGCGAAGTGTACCAATCCAACCCACTCTATGTTGTGTTCAAGCTTGTCGATAAGATTTCCGCCGCCGCGTTGCTCATGATAGAAGTCGTACAGCACCTTCACGTTAGGCCGATTCACTGCGCGTACTATCTCGAACCCTTCCTTGACAGACGTCAGGAATATCGTCGGATTTTCGATTAGATCGATTGGTTCGATCACGATGTTTATTCCAGCGCTTGCGGTCACGTCTGCGGCCCGCTTTAGGTTATCGACGGCGGCAGCAAGCTGTATCGCGGGATCGACACCCTCTAACTTCTTTCCGGATTTGATGTTTATTTGAGGAGTTCCCAGGGAGTTTGCAATCTTGCAATGTTTTGTCACCTGCTTTACAAACTCTTCTGTCTGGTCAGGTATCGCAAAGCTGGCCGGCAGCCCACTTAGCATGTCGATCATCACGCCAAGGGAATGCATCTTATTCATCAGGCGGGATTGCTCAGCGGAGGTCCAATCCTGGAAGTAACCGGTAAGTTCCACACCCTGATAGCCTGCCTCAGCAACAACCTCGACACAGCGATCAAAGGATGGCAGTTTCAGCGTTGCGATTTCGCAGGAGAACCTTACTCCCGATGATGCGGGCTGTGTTTGCGCCACTGCCTGGAGGACAGAACCTCCAGCGGCTGATGCCTCGGTTACGGCATTTACGTTGCGTTTCATGTGGACCTCAACTCAGGGGAAACGGGGCACGATGAGTCTACCCCATCTCATCAACGCGATGTGTGCCACGTAGTCGAGCAGTGTGACCCTGAGGTGAACTTGCAAAGGTGGGCGTCTGTCCGGCAGATCCGGTCCGAGAAGCTGTTGTGCGCGCCGCCTCATCTCGTGAACCAACGGATGTTTCACTACATCGAGACCACGCTGGAAACGTTTGACAAGTCGAACTGTGACGGCATATTGTTCCGTCCGATCACAAGTCCCCGATGCTTCAGCGACCGAGATGTCTGCTGAAGCTACCTACTCAGGTCAGCCTTTTCAGGAGAGCCATGTCAACGAGACTTTTCGGTGTGGCAGTGCCAGCCGTTGCCGCCACTATCGTTTTTGCCGCCACGTCCGCACTGCAGGCGCAGACCTCTCTAGGGCAGATTGCAGGCAACGTCACGGACGCATCCGGCGCGGCTGTGCCGGGGGCCACGATCACGATCACAAACCTTGGTACCCAGGCGGTCAAGACAGCGACGTCCGACGCGAGTGGCTTCTTTGTTCAAACGAATTTACCGATCGGCGACTACTCCGTCGAGATCGCGAAGAGTGGCTTCCGTGGTGAGAAGAGGACGGGCCTGTCGATTACGGCTGACGCTCACGTCTCAGCCGACTTTCAATTGGCAGTGGGCACCGCGAGCGAGACCGTAACGGTTTCCGCCGCGCCTGGCGAGACGCTGAATACAACCAGCGGTGAATTAGCACACGTAATCGATACAAAGCAGGTGGAGAATCTGCCTCTCAACGGACGAAACTACATCCAGTTGATCACCCTCATTCCAGGATCCGTCGTAACCAATCCAGACGTCTTTTCGGTTACAACCAGCCTTGCCTCTACCAACCAGGCCAGCAACGGTAACCGTGCTGATTCCTCCAACCTGACTGTAGACGGCGCATATAACCAGGCCTCGGGCAGTAACGGCAGCCTGGTCAATAACGTCGGTCCTGACTTTATACAAGAAGTCAAAATTGCAACTTCAAACTTCTCTGCTGAGTACGGACGGACGTCCGGTCCGGCATTCAATATCGTCACCAAAGGCGGGACCAACCAGATACACGGAACAGCCTTTGAGTCGCTGCGTAACAACCTCTTCGATGCGACACCGTTTTTCTCGACGTTCAAGACGCACCTTGTCTACAACGATTTCGGATATGCCGTCGGTGGCCCGATCAAGCGCGACAGGTTGTTCTTCTTTGTGGGTGAGGAGTTCAAGCGCCTGCGCCAGCAGCAGAATCCCACGACGCTGACCGTGCCCAGTACAGCAATGCTGGCCGGCAACTTCGCTGGTCTGACCTCAGGCGGCAAGCCTCTGCAACTTGTCTTTCCGGGTACCACGACACCGATCCCGGGCAACAACATCGCGCCGTTCATCACGCCCGACGGCAAAGCAATTGCGAATGTCTACAGCACGTTTTCTAAGACCGGTGCCTTCACCGATTCACCCGCCGGCGCCGCGACATTGCCCAGCAACAACCTTATAGTGACTCCGTCAAACCCGCTTAACTTCCGGGAAGACATCGTTCGGCTCGATTACAAGATCAATGACAAGAATTCCATCTTCGGTCGTTGGATAAGCGATCACAACACGCTGATTGATCCGTTTGGAACGTTTTCGACCGGCGGTCTGCCGACGGTGCCGACCACGCGGAACCGTCCTGGGCAGAGTTATCTAGTTTCAGAGACGTGGAATGTCCGGCCGAATATCATCAATCAGGCTACCTTCAACTTCAGCTTTGTCTCGCAACACATACCCCCATACGGAGATAACTGGGAGCGCTCCACGTTTGGTTTCCAGTACAACAAGCTCTTCCCCGGTGCAGGAGAGTATCCCAATGGTATCCCGTCGGTGAATGTTACGGGATTCAGCGGATTTTCCGGCCCATACTTCTCGCTGTTCTCTCCGACGACGGACATCCAGGCCGGTGACACGATCTCTATCGTCAAAGGCAATCATCTGATCAAGTTTGGTGGTATCTATATCCGGAACCGGGTCGATCAGAATGGGCGCCCTAACTACAACGGTAATGTTAATTTCACGACGAGCGGTAATGTAGATTCCACCGGTCTGGCGATTGCTGATGCTCTTCTTGGGCAGTTCAGCAGCTATACCGAAGCAAGCGCGGATCCGGTTGGCCACTTCCGCTTCAGCCAGCCTGAAGCTTTCGTGCAGGACACGTGGAAGGCAGCGCGCCAGTTGAGTTTCGAGTACGGCGTTCGCTGGCAGGATTTGTTGCCGATGTATACGCAGGCAAACAATTACGGGAACTTCGATCCGGCGTACTATGTGCCTGGGAATGCAATCACCGTGACGACAGCAGGTAAGGTCGTTCCAGGTTCCGGGAACCCGTTCAATGGCCTGATCCGCACCGCGGCCCCGATCCCTTCAGACCAGACGGTTCGCGTCCCCTACACCAACACGGCTGCCTATGCGGAGATACCGCCTGTTGCGCCGCGCGGCCTGTACAAGATGAACGGAGCGTTTGGCCCGCGTATCGGATTCGCCTATGCTCCGACAGAAAAGATTTCCGTCCGTGGCGGTTTCGGCACCTTCTTCTACCGATCAGAGGGCAACGTTGGGTTCAGCCAGGTAAATCTTCAGCCCTACCTGCAGAACGTGGAATTTGACCTGGCGAACCTAAGCAACATCAGTGCCGGCACGCCCAACAACACAGGACTCCAGGGAAGTATCACAGCGATCGATCCCAACCTGCGGAATCCCTATGTTGAGCAGTACAGCTTAGGCGTTCAGCAGGAGCTACCCATGGGGATGCTGATGGAAACGACGTATGTTGGAAATGTCGGGCATCACCTGCTGCGAGCGCCCAATATCAATTACCCAAATCTTGCGTCGGTGGCGGCCAATCCTACTTACAGTACGAATTATTTCAATCCGTACAAAGGGTTCTCCAGCATCAGTCAGAACCGTAGTGATTCAAATACCAATTACAACGCTTTGCAGGTCTATCTCACTAAGCGGAAGGGCCAACTGAACTACACGATCAGTTACACGTACGCGAAGGCGCTGGGCGATTCCTCGAGCAACGGCAGCGACCTGGCGAACTGGCAGAGCCTTTCCTATAACTACGGTGAACTCGGCATCGATCGGCGTCATGCGTTTGTAGGCACTGTCGTGTGGCAGCTACCTACATTTAACAGCAATGCTTTCTTGCACCAGACCATAGGCGGGTTCCAAATCGTGACGGTAGCGCGTGTGCAGAGTGGACCCTATCAAACGATATCGGGCAACACCGCGACCGGTAGCCGAAGGGCCGATTACCTCGGAGGGAACATGTACCTCAAGGATAACCGGTTCACCCTTGCCTCTCACCAGGCGCAGTGGCTGAACCCGGCAGCGTTCGCAGCGGCGCCGACCGGACGCTTTGGCAACTCGGGCGTGGGCACCGTTATTCTTCCCGGCCTTGAGCAGGGTGACGTCACTGTTTCCAAGTCGTTCTCGTACAAGGAGAGAGTGCAACTGAAAGTACAGGCCGATGCCTTCAATGTGCTGAACAAAACCAACTATTCCGGGCTGGATAGCACCGTTACTGATAGTGCTTTCGGGCGGCTGAATGGTGCCTACCCGCCGCGCCAGATGCAGTTGGGAGCGAAACTGCTCTTCTGAGGAGCCTCGCAGCCTAAAGCGCCGAATAGATGTGCAACGCGCTCTGCAATCGGGGTGTTTGCTGCCACGTGTGCTGCATCTGCAGGCCCGTCTGAGGCCCTGCAGATGCAGCAGGTCGACTTATATAGTTCTGGTGTCGTATTATCTTCCCGTTTCGGCAGCTTGTGCTTTGGTAAACGTTTACCGAAAATACGCCCGTTCCCAATCACAGGAACGTGTGAGCGGGAACGGCCACACGGCACAGGCAGGGCTGAATCGAGGGTCGAAGATGACGAAGCAGGACGATACAGCGTTGGTCTCGCGGCTACCAGATGCTGCGGACCGGGCAATGCTTTCCGCGATCGACAGGAGGCGCTTCCTGCAAGGCATTGCGGGCGCTGGCGCCGTGTTCGCGATGAGGGGAAAGGCACTGGGCATGGCACCGGAGCAGCAGACCTCCGAGGACAACCTGCTGCCGGACGGCACAGAGCACGTCTCGTGGGAAGTGCCGCTGACGTTTTCAAAGACTTACTTCGTCGACAACACGTCCGCAAAGGCCAGCGACAACGGCCCGGGCAGCGCGTCGCGGCCGTTTCGCACGATCAACCGGGCGGCGCAGTTGCTCCAGCCGGGAGAGCGTGTTGTCATCGCCTCTGGCATCTATCGCGAGTGCGTGCGTCCCGTGCGGGGCGGCAGCGGTCCGTCGCAGATGATCAGCTACGAGGCAGCGCCTGGCGCAAAGGTGATCGTCCGGGGCTCCGAGATACTAAAGGATGGGTGGCAGCCTGAGACGCTGCCGACCTTCCGCAGACCGCAGGACACCGGTCCGGCGCCCACACCGATCCAGCTGTGGCAGCATGAGCTCAGCGGCAGCCTGTTTCCCGACGCTTACAATCCGTTCGCCCTTGCCAGCGCTCCGGGCGACCGCTCGTGGCTCGACACAAAGACGGTGGATATGGGGCCTTACTTTCGCCGCCGCGGTTTGATCTTTGTAGACGGCAAGCCGCTTGAACCGGTCGAGCAGACCCGTGAACTGGTGGCGGTGAACCTGCCGGGACCACCACCACCGAATGCTCCCAAGGTGCTGAACGGCCAGCCCACACGCATCCGAACGGCGCCCATCATGCAGGAGATTGGCGGTACCAAGAACGGTCGCTTCTCCGTCGATACCACCGGCCAAGGCGTGCACATTCGCCTGGAGCAGGGCACGCCGGCGGATCACGAAATTGAGGTCACCACCCGGGAGCAGGTATTCTCTCCCGCTACGAAGGGCCTTGCCTTCATTCGTGTCAAAGGCATTACCTTCCAGCATGCCGGCAACGTGATCCCCGTGCCGCAGCGCGGGCTGGTTTCGACGGGTGGCGGCAATCACTGGATTATTGAAGACAACACCATCGAATGGGCCAACGGCATGGGCCTGGACATTGGCAACGGCGACTGGAACGGGCCCGGAGCGCAGCAAGCCGGTCTGAACCAGATCATCCGCCGCAACACCATCCGCTACTGCGGCGTGGAAGCCATTGGCGGCATGGGCACGAAGAACACGCTGATAGAAGACAACCTGATTGAGTGGTGCGGATGGGCCGACGCGGAACGCGCGTGGGAGGCAGGCGCGGCCAAGTTTCACCGCGCGCAGAACATGATGTTCCGTCGCAACATCATTCGCCACATTCGGCATGCCAACGCCGTCTGGTTCGACAGCGGCAATGTGAACAACCGCATCACGGGCAACATCATTGCCGATACGGTCACGGTCGCCGCGGCGGTCCACATAGAAGTGAACATGGGCGAAAACCAGATCGACAACAACGTCATCTGGGACGTTCGCAACGCAGAGCCGGGAACGCCCGGCCAGCGTGGCTGTGCCGGTTCCGGCATCTTTATCAACGCAAGCGAGAAGACGGTCATCGCGCAAAACCTGATCGGTCGGTGCGACAACTCGGGCGTGTTCGCCATCGTTCGCGACGACCGCGCGGGCACGGGCCGCGCAATCGACAACAAGATCTACAACAACATCTTCGCGCGATGCGACAAGACAGCCATCATCTTCCTGAATCAGAAGAACGAGGCCGACGGCAACCTGTACGCCGACATGCCGAAGGACTTTCTCGGCTACACGCCGTCGGATTCCAGGCAGTTTATGGACCTGGCGCAATGGCGTGAAGGGCACGGATGGGACAAGAACGGAACCGTTGCCGATGTGCAGGTCGAGTTCAATCCGGACACGCTGCAACTCACCATCAGCGGCAAGCAGCCGCTGCCAAAGGTCTCCGCGTTCCGGCGTATCGACACCGACTTCTTTGGTAAAGAGGCGGGTGTGAGCCGCTACCCCGGACCGCTTGCCGACCCCACGAGCAAGTCCGTGTGGAAACTTGATCCTCGCTCTGCAACGGCGTAAGTGGACGTAAACGATTCACGAAAAGGACTGCTTCACACGCATCGCTCATGATGAACTCCAAACGAATTGGAAGCATGTTTGCCCTCGGCCTGTGCGCACTGTGTGCCGTTGCAGCTGCGACACACCGCACCTCCACGGGCGCAGCGGTTATGCCGGTGGACTCTGGTCACAGGCGCTATTCGCCTCTGGCAGAGATCAACACGGCCAACGTGAACAGCCTGAAGCCGGTGTGGGTTTACGACACTGGCGCGAAGGGGCGCGCATGGGAGGAGACTCCCATTGTCGTTGCCGGCGTCATGTACCTGTCAATCCCGGGCGGCGCTTCTGCAATTGATCCGGAGACCGGAAAGGAACTCTGGAAGTTCGTCCCCAATAACCTTTCCCGGCCAGGGCGCGATCGCGGCGTGGCGTATTGGCCCGGCGACGCCGCGCACGAGCCGCGCATCATCTATGCCATTTCCGATCGTTTGTACGCGCTCGATGTGAAGACGGGTTTGCCCGTCTCCAGCTTCGGGAACAATGGCATGGTCAACCTGCGAGACGAAGTGGCGGACAAGTATCCTAACGCGCTGTACACCATCGCTTCGCCCGCGGCCATTTACAAGAATCTCGCAATCATCTCGCCATCGACGCAGGAGTTTGGCAGCAAAGGGCCCAGCGGCGATCCGCGCGCGTTTGACATCGTTACAGGAAAGCAGGTGTGGCGCTTTCACACGGTGCCGCAACCGGGTGAGCCGGAGGATGGTTCATGGGGACCGGAGGGCTGGAAGGAGCGCGCCGGGCCAAGCGCCTGGGGAGGAGCAACGCTCGATCCGACGTCGGGCCTGGTTTACATTCCGATTGGCAATCCAGACGACAGCTACAACGGCGTCGATCGTCCCGGTAAGAATTACTATGCAAACTCTGTCGTCGCGCTGGATGCGAGTACGGGCAAGCTGAAGTGGTTCTACCAGTTCACCCATCACGACATCAACGACCTCGATGCGCCGGCCGCACCCAGCCTGATTGACCTTCATCGCAACGGGCAGGTGATCCCCGCGCTGGTTGAGGTGCCAAAGTCGGGCATCGCCTTCATCCTGGACCGCCGTACCGGCAAGCCGGTCTTCGGCGACGAGGAACGGCCCATCCCGCCGAGCGATGTACCCGGCGAAAAGAGTTCGCCTACGCAGCCTTTCCCGCTGAAGCCGCAGCCGCTCGTAAAGATGCGTTTCACGAAAGACGACATCACCACGCTGACGCCCGAATCGCACGCCGCCTGCCTGGCGCTATGGAACAAGCTGCAGCTGCACAACGAAGGCCCTTACACGCCAGTCAGCATCAAGGGGACAACGCTGTTCGCGCCCGGCACCTCGGGCGGCGGCAACTGGGGCGGCGTGTCGACGGACACGAGCAACGGCTACTTCTTTGTGAATGTCTCCAACAACCCCACGACCAGCCGCATGGTTCCTGACGGTTCGGGTGGGTACAAACTCGAGGGCGCCTATGGCCGGTATGCCGATCCGAAGGGCTGGTCGTGCCTGAATCCGCCGTGGGGTGAACTGATCGCTGTAAACGGCAACACGGGCGACATCGCGTGGCGCTCACCGCTGGGCGAGGCAGACGACTTTGGGGAAGCCGGTAAGAAGACAGGGACGGTCAACATCGGCGGTTCCGTTGCGACGGCTGGCGGTCTTGTCTTCATCGGCGCGACGGTCGATTCCAGGTTCCGCGCCTTTGACTCGCACACGGGCAAAGAGGTCTGGAACGTGACCCTGCCAGGTCCCGCGTCCTCCACGCCAATCACCTACATGGGCAAGAGCGGCCGCCAATACGTGGTTGTTCCTGACGGAGGTCCCGGGACACTCGGTATGCCTGGCAGGCCCGCCAGCTTTCACGCCATCCTGATCGCGTACGCTCTGTCACGGGCAGGCGACCAGCCGGTCAGCATGGCGCAGTACACGCCGGTGCCCATGCAGTTCCCGCCGCGTCCACCGGCTGGCGCTGCGAACGCGGCAGCGGCAGCGCCCGGTCTGCCCGGCCCCGTCACCCTTCCAGACGGAGATGGTAAGGAGGACTTCACCTCGATGTGCAGCCCGTGTCACGGTGTCACCACGGCCATCTCCGTGCGCCGCTCGCCCGAGGGATGGCACGACCTCATCCAGGACATGCGATCCCGCGGGGCGCAGGGTGACAACGCTAAGGCGGAACGCGTCGAGAGTTATCTGTCGCGCTACTTCGGCCTGATGCAGATGCCTGGTACTCCGGTCGCGGCACCGAAATGAAGGGGGCTTTCTGAACTTGAGGTGAACGGACGCGCTGCTCCCGATGCCACACTTCGATGACATTGACACTCACAGCGGCGAAGCGATACTTTTTCCATGCCTCGAACTTAGTCGATCGGCCCAAGGGCAAAGGAAGATGTCGGCTATGTCGTGCCAGGTAAACGTTTACTGCCGCAACGTGGCAGTTCTCTTGAGTGGGGAAGTAAAACATGCAACGAAGAGCTCTACTGAAGTACTCAGCACTGTTTGGCCTCGCAGGCGCTTTGCCATCGCTCTCACCAGCAGAAGCGCAGACTGCGAAAGCCGCCGGGGCAAAAGGCATCGTGCTGTATTGCGACCTGGCTATCGATCCGGCGCATGAGGCCGAGATGCTCCGGCACTTCCACGAGGAGTTCCGGCCTGCGGCAGCCCGTTTCGAGGGGTATGTCGATGTCAAGATGCTCAAGCTGCGCAAGGTCATCCAGGGCCGGCCCGCGCCGCCCCCGGCGTCAACTATCGCTTTCAGTTGACCTACAAAAGCGAAGAACTGCGGCAGAAGTGGATCGCGTCGGATGTCCATCAGCGCGTGTGGTCCCACATCGAAGCGCTCGTCACCAATAAGGACTACCTCGTCCTGCTGACCGACGAGGCGTAGCGACCGCCCCAACCTCGCGACGGCCAGAACGCAGTCGAGTGCAGAACGTCGGCGACATAAGGATAGGAAGCCTACATGAATCGTGCTTCAACGTTATTGGTTCTTAGCCTTGCAGGTGCCGCTTTTGCCGCCGCCCAGACGCAGGCACCCCCGAGTGCGCCGCCGCCCGTGCACACCATGGCGCCGCGTCCCGTCACTGTCATCGAGATCCAGCGGCTTGACCCTGCGCTGGACGCCGTGATCGCACCGGAAAGCAAGATTGAGAAAGTCGCAAGCGGCTTTTCGTTCACAGAAGGGCCCATGTGGCATGAGGGTCGCCTCTGGTTCTCCGACGTCGTTGGAAACAAGATGTACGCGATGACGCCGGACGGCAAGGCGACGGTGCTGATTGACCATGCCGGTGGTCTCGACAGCTATCCGGCAGGCATGTCGAAGGGCTCCAACGGCATGGTGACGGACAAAGACGGCACCGTTCTGATGACCCAGCATGGGGCGCGCCGCATCGCGCGTGTCGGCAAGGACATGGTGCCGACGGTCTTCCTGGACAACTTTGAGGGTAAGAAATTCAACAGCCCTAACGACCTGGTGTTCGCCCCCGACGGCTCGTTATGGATCACCGACCCGCCGTATGGGCTGACCGGCGGCGATCACGACCCGGCGAAGGAGTTGTCGTTCAACGGGGTGTTCCGGTACGCAAACGGCAAGCTCACCGCTCCGATCCAGGACCTGACCAGGCCGAACGGCATCGGCTTCACAGCCGATGGCAAGACGCTGTACGTTTCGAACTCCGGCCCTCAGATGTATGTCGAGAAGTACGACGTCGCCGCGGACGGGACCGTCTCCAACGGCACCAGGTTTATCGAATACCCGGGCCGCGCGCCGGACGTTCCCGATGGCCTGAAGCTCGATTCCGCAAACAACCTGTGGACCACGGGTCCGGGCGGCATCCGGATCATTTCGCCTGCGGGCAAGGTACTTGGACAGATCAAGCTGCCGGAAACGGCCGCAAACCTCGCCTGGGCTGACGGCGGTCATACGCTCTACATCACGGCATCGACCAGCGTGTATCGCTTGAAAGTGAAGACGCCGGGCACCATGCCCAGGTACGTGAAGTGACTCGTCCTGGCCGAGTGAAATCAATACGCAGGCATGTGCCGGAACAAGGATTGGCAGGAGACTGGCTGATGTTGAAGAACGTAGCGTGGCTCTGTTTACTGGTTTCAACGGCGGCGTTTGCACAAGGCGGTCCCATGCGGCCGGCGGGGGCGCAAGGCCCGCAAACACTGGAACAGCGCATCGGCCACACGGATCCTGCGAAGGCCATGCATCAGACAGCCGTGCACGATGGCGCAGGCGCCGTCGACTTCCGCCCGCTGCTGGGGGCGAACGCGCTGGACACTAACCTGATCTTCTTTCATCGAGGTGTTATCGAGCCGAAGAGCGGCATCGGCGAACACTTCCACAACAAGTGCGAAGAGATGTTCGTGATCCTGGATGGTGAGGCGCAGTTCACCGTGGACGGCCATACCTCTCTGCTGAAGGGGCCGGTCGCCGTGCCTGACCTGATGGGTCACGCGCACGGCATCTACAACGCGACTGATACGCCGGTGCAGTGGCTCAACATTAACGTCGGCATCAGCAAGATTTATGACGCGTTCAACCTTGGCGATTCGCGCGTGGGCGCTGCGCTTGATCCCGTTCCGCAGTTCGTCTCAGTGCATTTCGATCGTGCGCTGCTGAAACCGGTAGAGCACATGGGCGGCGGCACGGGCACCGTGCAGTACCGCCGCGCGCTGCCTCCCAGCGTCTTCACCACTACCTGGTCGTATGTCGATCATCTGCTGATCCCGCCCGGCAGCTCGGTAGGGCCGGCGTCGAAGCCCGGCATGAGCGAGGTGTACTACGTCATGGGAGGCACCGGGGCTGCGAAGATCGGGGCAGAAACTGCAGCGATCCGTACCGGCGATGCGATCCCGGTGCGTCTTGAGGAAGCAATTGCTATCACGAACAATGGCACCGAGCCGCTGGAGTTCCTGATCGTGGGTGTGGCCAGGGATCCCGCTGCAAAGGACACATTGATGAACACGCCGCCGCCCCGCATGCGCTGAGTGCAGTGGGAGTATGGGTGCCGGCTCCCTCAACCGGCCCTATCATTTCGCGCATGCTTGTACGTGCGTCAGCAACGGTTGATGAATGAAGCCATCAACGGCTTACGATACTCACTGGTTCAGGCGATGCAGCCAGCGTGCCGTCAGAACCTGACCGACAAAGAATCAGAGAAACAGAAGCAGGCCGATATGTGCGTTGGTGTAACGCGAAGGCAGCTGTTGCAATGGGGCGCGGTTGCCGCGATGGCGCGCTCCTTTCCCGCGCTGCGGGGCCAGGTTCCCTCACAGGTCCTTGCCGCGCACACCGCAAATTCTCCCCAGGCTCAAGTCCGGCTCTCTTCCTTTCCGATGAACAGCGTCCGTCTGCTGGACGGCGACTTCAAGCGCGAAGCGGACATCAACGAGCGCTACCTCGACAGCCTTGAGGTTGACCGTCTGCTCCATAGCTTCCGCCTGGCGTCCGGTATGACGTCCACCGTGACGCCGTATGGAGGCTGGGAGATGCCGACCGGCGAACTGCGTGGGCACTTCGCGGGCGGGCACTTTCTCTCGGCGGTTGCGTTCGCTTCCGCAGGCGCGGGTAACACCGTTCTGCGTGACAAGGGCAACCGGATGGTAGCTGCCATGGCTGCCTGCCAGAGAGCGAACGGCAACGGCTACCTGAGCGCCTATCCGACGGACCTGTTTGCGCGTCTGGCCCAGGGCAAGCCCGTTTGGGCACCGTTCTACACGTACCACAAGATCATGGCAGGCCTCGTCGACATGTATGTGCAGACGGGCAATGAAGATGCATTGAACGTCGCGGAAGGCATGGCAGGTTGGGCGTCCAGCTTCTTCGCCGACATGAGTGACGACCAGCGCCAGCGCATCCTCCGCGTGGAGTATGGCGGCATGAACGAGGTGCTGGTCAACCTGTACAGCCTGACCGGCAAGGAGCGGTACCTGGCGACTGCGCGCAAATTTGAGCAACCCACCTTTCTCGATCCACTTGCACTGCATCGCGATGAACTGCAGGGCCTGCACGCCAACACCAATGTGCCGAAGATCATCGGCGCGGCGCGCATGTACGAGGTAACGGGCGATCCGCGCTATCGCGCCATCGCAACCTTCTTCCTTGAGACTGTGCTCGACGAGCACAGCTACGCCATCGGCAACACCAGCGATGATGAACACTGGAAGACTCCTGCCGGATCGCTTGCGGGTTCGCTCTCGCTGAAGGATGCCGAGTGCTGCGTCGCGTACAACCTGATGAAGCTGGAGCGACACCTGTTCGCGTGGACAGGCGATGCGCGCTGGATGGACGCGTATGAGCGCACCCTGTTCAACGCGCGCCTGGGTACGCAGAACGCAGACGGACTGAAGCAGTATTTCTTTCCGCTCGCGGCGGGCTACTGGCGCGCATACGGCTCACCGGAAGACTCGTTCTGGTGCTGCACCGGAACCGGCGCGGAGGACTTCGCCAAGTTCGGCGACTCCATCTACTCCCACGCGAACGACACGGTGTACGTGAACCAGTTCATCGCGTCCATGCTCACGTGGAAAGAGAAGGGCTTCACCCTGCGGCAGGAGACGAAGTTTCCAACCGAGTCCCAGACAAAGCTCGTGATCCAGACTGCGCAGCCACAGGAGCGCGCCATCGCAGTGCGCATCCCGTCCTGGATCAGCGACGGCGGCTATGTCGCCATCAACGGCAAGCGACTCGAAGCTTTTGCGGAGCCGGGGTCGTACCTTGTACTGCGCCGCACGTGGCACGCAGACGACACCATCATGGTCCACCTGCCCATGGCGATGCGGGAAGAAGCTCTGCTCGGCAGTCCACAGACGGTAGCCGCGGTTTACGGTCCGCTGGTGCTTGCCGCAACGATGGGCAACGGCCCGGCGACGGGAGACACCAGGATCATCACGGGCCGCGCAACCGCGCCGGAGAAGGACAAGGTAGGTCCACCCGCGCCCCTGCCCGTGGTGAAGGCAGGCGCTCCTGCTGAGTGGCTGACGCCGATGTCTGGCAAGCCCCTGCAGTTCACGGCAAAGGCGGACACAGCAGCGCAGGTGATGCCGATGTACCAGGTAAGCGACCAGAAGTATTCGGTGTACTGGCAGAAGAGTAGCGCCACTTAGAAGGAAGGGGATTGTCGATGAAGCGTCTTGCACTCTCGGTATTCATGCTGGCGGGGATGGCAGCGACCTGCACCGGCGCGCACGCGCAGGCGAAGACGGAAGTTCCGCCCGTGATTCCCGGCGCGAAACCGGTCCGTGCGGACATGATCAAGGTCCACGGCAAGCACCTGGAAGGCAGCCTCGAAGGTGACTCTGCAGATCGTGACGTCATCGTCTACCTGCCGCCGAGCTACGACAAGGATAAGAAGCGCAAGTACCCCGTGATCTATGCGTTGCATGGGTACTCGATTGGTGCGGAGCAGTGGAGCAAAGAGATCCACACGCCGCAGACGATTGAAGGCGGCTTTGCGCAGGGCGCGAAGGACATGATCGTCGTTCTGCCCGACTCAAAGACCGTGCATAACGGCTCCATGTACTCGAGTTCGATGACCACGGGCGATTTCGAGCGCTTTATCGCGGAGGACCTCGTCGCGTACATTGACGCGCACTATCGCACCCTCCCCAACCGCAACAGCCGAGGCCTGGTTGGCCACTCCATGGGTGGCTATGGGGCGAGCCGCATCGGCATGAAGCATGCCGACGTCTTCGGCAGCCTGTACATCATGAGTCCCTGCTGCATGTCCGCCCGCATGGGCGGCGGCGGCCCACCCAACAGCAGCCTGGAGGCGACGCTGGCAGCAGTGAAGACCCCTGAGGACTCCGCGAAGCTGCCGTTTGGTGCACGCGCGCAGCTGGCCTCGGCTGCGGCATGGTCGCCTGACCCGAAGAACCCGCCACTGTATCTCGATCTGCCGACCAAAGACGGCGTGCCGCAACCAGACGTGCTGGCGAGGTGGGCGGCCAACGCGCCACTTGCTTTCGTCGATCAATACATCGACCAGTTGAAGCGTTACCAGGCCATCGCCATGGATGTGGGTGACCAGGACGGCTTGAGAATCGATGCGGGCAAGCTGCACGACATCATGGATCGATACGGCGTGGCGAACTCATTCGAGATCTACCCCGGCACGCATACCAGCGCAGTGGCAGACCGCTTCCAGAATCACGTGATGCCCTTCTTCAGTAAGAACCTGTGCTTCGAGGCCGCATGCGCGAACCGCACACCCTGAAGCAGACGATTTACGGTCAAGCGAAACGACAGAAATATCAGGCTGTTCCTCAGGCGCTCTCCCGCCTTTATTCGCCGGCTGCCGCAGTACGGATGGAGTACAGAGAAGTTCGCGCGCCAATGTAGAGCGTGCGGTGGTCGGCACCTCCGAACGCGAGTGATCCCGGGCGTTCCGGCACCTCAAGTGTCCCAAGCGATTTGCCCTGCGGCGAGTAGACGAACACCTGCGCCCCCGCAACATACACGTTGCCGGCCTTGTCCGTCACGACCGAGGTACCGCTGCGCGGCACAAACTCCGCCGCGCCGAGATGCGTGAGTGAATCGAGAGTCACGCGATAGACCTTATCGTCTTCCTCGCTGACCGCATAGGTCGTATCGCCGACCTTCACCGGCGCCAGTTGTACGGCTTGCAGCAGGCCCTTCCAGCTACCACCGGCCATCACTGCAACGTCCGATCCGGTCGCGTAAAAGAAGCTGCGAGGTTCGTTCTCGACCGCGTGCATCAGGGCCATGTTGCTGCGAGGCGCATAGACGTAGCCCTGGTGTGAAACGATGCGCTGCAGGCTGCCGATGTCGTTGTGAAAGCCCACCGGCAGCATCAGCGCAGTGCCCGGCCGCGGTTCGCTGCTTGTCAGCTTCTGTGCGGCGCCGCCAGTCGTGCTCAGTTGGTACACTGCCTTGTCGAAGTCGATTGCAAGCAGCCTGTCCGTGCCTGCGTACCCCAGCGCCATGGGTGTCGGGATGGACGTTGGGAGTACGTCGGCAGACTTCGTTGTTGCGTTCCAATGGCCGACGATGTGCCTGGCTGCGTCGGCGTAATAGAGTTCGCCTCGCTCATCTGTCACCATCCCGGCAACGTTGCTGAAGGTGCCCGGTGGCGTCAGCCGCTGCAGCGACGCTCGCCGTTCGAACGGCACGGGCAGCGGCAGTGGGGCACCTGCCGTAACGGAATCGTTCAGTGTGAATACGGTGAAGTCATGGGTGCGAATCCTGACGGTGCTTGTTTCGTCGATCAGACTGTTGTCGAAGGCCAGGCGCGTCATGCTGAACACGTGCATGTTTGCGAACCGGATGTCAGACGAGCTCGTCGACTGGGCTGCAGTGGGCTGCGGAATCACATTGCGCGAGACACGATAGTCGAACAAATTTGCGAAGGTGATGTGGTGCGCATCCTGCAACTCGGTCGGCAGAGCTTCAGCGCCGTTCGGATTCTCTTCTTCGGTCTGCAGAGCGTACACGGTCCAGTTGGACGCGTGATGGAACTGCACCTCGTTGTGCATGTGGTGCTCACAGGAGATCTGGTATGCGATGGACGCGGTGCTGGTGTTCTCGACGCGCACGCCTGCGCTCGCGGTGGTGTCCGCAGTCCACAGATCGCGAAAGATGCCGCCGCCACCATCGTGGACCCAAAGGCTGGGATGCTGCGAGGAGCGATGGTCCGGCGGCGGTGTCGCAGGCCTTTGCGCAGGCAATGGCCGCACCGGATACTTCGGCGCGAAGGCCTGCGGTGGTCGAACTCCAGCGGGGAAGTTGACGTCCTGCAGGAACGAGCGCGGGCCGCTGCGCCAGGAGATGCCCGCGGCACGGGGTGCCGAGTTACCCGCAAAGATGCCGATGCCACTCATGAATTCGTGACCCCCGCTGGACGACTCGACCAGCGGAATGGCTGAGCCCGTTCCTGCGAAGACGGGGTCATCATCGTTCACAACGATCACTGTGCTGGAGGGCGACAGACCGATCAACACCGAATCCGGCTTGAGGTGCAGGGTACCGCGCACGCGATAAAAACCGCTGGGGAAATACAGCACTCGATGAGTGTCGATGGCTCGCTGCAGTGCTTCCGTGTCGTCTGTGCCTCCGTCACCGGTCGCGCCCAGGTCGCGAACGCTGGTCCACTCCGTAACCGCTGGTTGCTCCGGGATATCAGAGGGCACGGCCTGCGGCGATGCGGGCAGCTTTGTCTCGTGGTGCCGCAGGGCGATGTCGCCCTCGCGTCCATGAGGATCGATCTCCTGGCCGACAGTCAGGCGCTCTTCGGCAAAGTATTTACCCGGCGCCGCGATGGCGTTGAACCCAACCACATTGTTGTGTGTGGCCTCAAGCAGGCGCGGCACGCCCGCGCACAGCACATGGTCCAGCGTCACCTGGTGATGCTGGCTGGTCGTATCGCCGAGGACGATCGCGACTCGCGAGATATCGCGAAGCAGCAGGTCTCGCCCATACAGTTGCTCCGGCATATTCGATGGGATCTCGATTGCCACGGGCGCGTGTTCAAAGGTGTCCCGCACCAGCGTCATGCCGACTTCCTGCGTGTGGATGCCGGCGATTCGCTGCCCGCTGACGCGCGAATCCATCAGCAGGAATTGCCACGCCGGCGACGTCCGTACTGAGAGGATGCCGTAGTCGCCGCCATCAATCTCAAGTGTGTCAGCCTGATTGCCGACATCTTCCAGTGCGGCGCGACCCTGCCCTACTGCGAAGTGAATGTGCGACAGGAACGAGTGCTGCGCAACGTGAAATCGAATGCAGATCGCGGCCGGGTTGCCGTCGCCCACCTCGAAATCAACATTACTCAGGCCACTGTAGAAAGTGAATTCATTCGCATCGACAACCTCAGCGTTTCGGCCACCTTTCGCGATGCGAACTGCACCATGTAGCGGCCGGTGCCCAGAAAGTCATGACCGCTCTGAAAGCCGGGTGTATTGGGCGCAAGCGTAATCACCGGCCGCTTGGCACCATAGCCGATCAGCCGGATCCCGGACCAGAGATGCAGTGTGTGGGTAACCCGATACCGCCCCTGCGGCAGAAAGACGACGCCAGTGCCGCTGGTGTCCGCAACGCGATCGATCGCTGCCTGCAGCGCGGCTGTGTCATCCGCGACGCCGTCGCCATGCAGACCCAGCGTTGCGTCCGCCGTGACAGCGAGCGGGTCTGGCGGACGAGAGGTGTAGAGCGATTGCGCATACGCCGGCAAGGCAAGCAGCATCAGCGCGGCAACGACTGTTTTCATGTTTCGCCGTGACTCCAAAGGGCTGAGTTCAGAGACGAACATGGTACCCGACGTGGCATGCAGATCGACGGCGGTGGCTAGTTTTATTCGGGGTGCAAAGTAATCGCAGCACCTCTCGCGACGTGCATGCCCGCATGAACTCCCGCAAAGGTGGCGCAGCGCCTATCTCAGGACAGGAGACCCATCGCTGGCCTGCGTTGGCAGCGCGCGCGGCAGCGGTGCGGCCGCCGGGCTGCAGTGGCCTTTGCTGTCACAGGCGCGGACGCCGAAGAGTACGTTGTCTTTTGAGACCGGGACGGTGACGGTGTAGGCGGTTCCGTTGACCGTCTGAGCGAACTTTGCGGCGGGTGCGGTGTACTGCCAGTCAGGCGCGCTGGTTTCTCTCCACAGGACCTCGTAGGTGGTGCCTGCGAGCGGCGCCGCGGGTGCGGTCCAGCTAAGGACGGAGTCGTTGTTAAGTCCGCGTGTCGATACGGCAACGTCGGCCGGGATCGCGGGTGCGCTGGCGAGTGTGGCGAGCGTTGCTGCGTTCAGGCGGGCGACGCGGGCCATGTAATCGAAGTCGTCGAACTGGATCAGATCGCCGAACTGCACGCCGTTTTCGACGCGCACCCACTGGTGCTGGTGGTCGAAGTTCTCGCGCCATTCGGTGAAGCGAACGCCAGCAAAGCCTTCGCGATTGAACGAGCTGTGATCGCCTCCGCGGCCGTAGCGATCGAGGCGAAAGACGAGCACCGGCTGCAATGCCGTGTTAGCCGTTACGACCTGCCTTGCAGCGCTCGCCGCATGCGCGCCCGAGGGCTCGGTGTAGGTGCGGGCGATGTCGGTGATAGCGCGCGCTACTTCGCGCGAAGGTGAATCGCTCTCGTAGCCGAACTGCAGGATGCGCTGCGTCTGCTGCGGCGTGGCGGCAAGCGAAATGCCTTCAGAGAAGACGCGGACGCGGTGCTTATCTTCGTTCGCCAGGTCGGCGGGCGTGGTGTCTCCACCGACGATGTCGTTGTTCAGCACGGCTTCCAGGTCCCAGCCTTCGCTCTTTGCCAATTTGGCGAGATGGCGACTGCCGAGCAGTCCCTGCTCTTCACCCGCAACTGCTACGAAGATGATGGTGGCGGGAAAGCGATGCTTGGTGAGCACGCGGGCGCACTCCAGCGAGACGGCCGTGCCGCTGGCGTCGTCGTTCGCGCCAGGTGCGTCGTCACGCGTGTTCTGCATGTCTTTTACGAAGAAGCTGTCATAGTGGCCGGTCACAAGAATGCGTCGCGCGGTCTGCGTGGGGTCTGTGCCCTTGAGGATGGCGTATACGTTCGTCAGCGGCGTCGGCTGTTTCACACGGGCGGCGGGTCCGGTCATCGGCGGCTCGATGAAGTTGTCTTCCTTGACTTCCAGGCAGCCGCCGCACGCAGCGCTGATCGCGTCGAAGCGCTCGTGGACCCATGCTGCCGCGGCCTTGACGCCCATGCCCGGCGGCAGACCTGCGTCCGTTGTGCCAACGGTGTTGCGGTTCCTGAATGCGACGAGGGCTTCGATGGTCTTGCGCATCTCCGCCGCCGAGATGTCGCGCAGCGCGGCTGTAACCTGCGGATCGGCCGCCTGCACGGCAATCGGCTGGCCCTGCGACAGGAAGTCCACGGTCGCGGCGTGAGGCGCGGTCTGCGCGAACGAGCATGCTGCGCCAAGCAGCACAAAGGCAGGGAGAACCGACAGGAGAGGACGCATGATGCCTCTCACGATACCGCAACGCCCCTATGTTTCGCCTCCGCCGAGTGCAAGGGCGCGAACTGCCGCCGCTGACATGCCGCTCTCGCGCAGATGACGCAGGCTGCGCGCGTGGTCGCTCTTTGCCAGGCGCGTTCCATGCTCATCCACCACGAGGTCGCAATGTGCGTACGCAGGCTGTGAAAGGCCCAGCGCACGCAACAGCAGCAGTTGTCGCGCCGTGGATCGCAGCAGGTCGCGTCCACGCACCACTTCGGTGATGCGCATTGCGGCATCGTCGACGGCGCAGGCAAGCTGATAGCTCGGCACGCCATCGCGCCGCATGACGATGAAGTCTCCGAAGTCGCGACCGGCGACGAACTCCTGTGGTCCAAGCAGACGATCTTCGAAGTGGATCGCATGGCCATCGGCAACGCGAAACCGCCATGCAGTCGCTTGTGCTTCGAAAGCAGCGCGCGAGCGGCAGGTGCCGGGATAGAGCGGCTCATCGTCGTCCTCGGCATGCGGTGCGCCGACAGCAGCCTGCAGGTCGCGGCGCGAACACGTGCACGGGTAGACCGCACCCACCGCGCGAAGCCGCTCGAATGCATCGGCATAGTACGTGCGGCGCTGGCTTTGCGAGTAGGGACCAACACCGCCGGGTTCGGCGCCGCCAGGCTGCGGGCCTTCGTGCCACTCGATGCCGAGCCATGCGAGATCTTCAATCATGGCGGTGACAAACCGTGGCCGTGCACGCTGTGTATCCAGGTCATCGTTGCGCAGGATCAGCGTGCCGTCACCCTGCCGCGCACGCTCCGCCGCGATCAGAAACGTGCGTGCATGGCCAAGGTGCAGATAGCCGGTGGGCGAGGGCGCGATGCGTCCGCGATAGGACATCGCCGTGATGATAAATGCGTCAGCCGGTGTTGCGCAGGCCTGCCGAGATGCCGTTGATGGTGGCCGTGATGGCACGATTCAACTCGTTCTCATCGGCTTCGTTGGAGGACGCGTGTTTGCGGCGCAGCAGCTCCACCTGGATCCAACTCATGGGGTCGACGTACGGGTTGCGCAGGCGGATGGAGCGGGCCAGCACGCGGTTACCCTGCAGCAATTCCGTCTGCTGCGTGATGCTGAGCAGCATGCTGCGTGTGCGTTCGAACTCGGCCTTCAACATGGGATAGACGCGGGCGCGCAACGCCTCGTCGGTGACGAGCGAAGCGTAGAGCTGTGCGATGCCGAAGTCACTCTTTGCGAGCGCCGTTTCCACGTTGCGCAGCATGTCAAGGAACAGCGGAAAGTCACGGACCATCGTCTGCAGGCGGGGCATGCCGTCAGCCACCTCGGTGACGTATTTTTCCAGCGCCGTTCCAACGCCATACCACGCAGGCACGCTGTGACGCGACTGCATCCAGCCGAAGACCCATGGGATCGCGCGCAGGTCTGAGAGCGAGCGCTTGCCGCTGCGCTTGGCCGGGCGCGAGCCGATCTTTGCATGCTCCAGTTCGGCGACCGGCGTGGCCTGCTGGAAGTAATCAAAGGTGTCCGGATTTTCGAGGATGTCCGCGCGATACCGATGGAACGACCATGCGGCAAGCTGGTCCATCGCCTCGACCCACGTGTCATCGACTGCACCGGTCAGGTGCGTGTTGCACCCACCGCAGGCCCTCAGGTCAGGCCGGGCCACCGCATCGAGCGATGAGGCGATCATCAACTCAAGATTGCGCTCGGCCAGCACTACATCGCTGTACTTGAAGTTGAGCACCTCGCCCTGTTCCGTGATGCGAAGCTGGCCGTTGAAACTGTCGAGCGGCTGCGCGTAGATGGCGCGATGCGTGGGTCCGCCGCCGCGGCCGACAGTGCCTCCGCGGCCGTGAAACAGCTGCAGCTTCACATTGCACTCGCGGGCGACTTCGTGCAGTGCGCGATGCGCCTTCCAGACCTCCCACGTGGACGAGATCATGCCGCCATCTTTATTCGAATCGGAGTAGCCGAGCATCACTTCCTGCCGGCGGCCCCAGCTTTCCAGCAGCGGCAGGTAGGCAGGCGAGGTCCACAGTTCGCGGCAGATGTCCGGCGCGTTCTGCAGGTCTTCAATCGACTCAAACAAGGGAGCGATCAGCAGGCCGGGGTCATGCTCCGTGCGCTCGGCCATGACACCGCCGATGCGTGCAAGCCACAGCGTGCGCAGCACGTCTTCCGCGCTGGTTGCGCCCGAGATGACGTACTGCCGGATGCTCTGCGCATCGCCCGCGCGCTTGACCATCGCGACCGTTCGGAAGGTGTCGATGACCTCGGCTGTCATGGGCGAAAGTGGTGAAGGAAGTGAACCATCGTCGTGCCATGCGCTGATCTCCTTCACCGCGGTAGCGTGCACCGTGGCGTGCTGGCGGATGTCGAGCGTCTGCAGGTGCAGGCCGTAGGTGCGCACCTCGACGATGAGCGGATCGATGATGCTTTCTGCAATGCGTTCGCCCTTGTTTGCCATCAGCGATCCGCGGATCAGATCGAGATCGCGCAGCATTTCACTGGCGGACTGGTATGGCGCCATGCGCTCGTTGTCGGCGGTATCGGTCCAGACGGCGGCTGTTTCGCCAAGCCGCAGCAGCATGCACGTCAGCATCACGCGCAGCTGTTCGCAGAGAAAGCGCTCGCGAAGATGTTTGCCGGTCAACGGCATCTCGGCGAGGTATTCGTCGACGGCGGCAGCCAGCTCTGCCGTAACGGGCACCTGCTGCGTCGAGGACGATATCTGTTGCGACGCATTGTGCAGGCGCATGCGGTAGTGCACGTACAGCACCTCGCGCGACATGCTCAGGGCCTCGCGCGTGACCTGCGGTGTCACAAACGGATTGCCATCACGATCGCCGCCGATCCACGAGCCGAAGTTCACCAGCGTCGGCAGGTCAGGCAGGGCAAGCTGCAGGCCGTATTCCTTGTGCAGCGCGTTCGCGACCTCTGCGTAGAGAGCAGGCAGCGTCTCGAAAATAGAGTCGTTGAAGTAATCCAGGCCCATGCGGACCTCGTCGGTCACGGCAGGGCGCTGCAGGCGAACATCATCGGTCTGCCACAGGCCGGTAATCTCCGTCAGCAGACCGTCTTCCAGCCGGTCGAGTTCGTCATCGGACGACGGGATCTGGTCAAGCTGCTCAAGCAGCAGCGCGATACGATGACGCTTGCTGATGACGGAACGCCGTGCGACCTCCGTCGGATGCGCCGTGAAGACGGGCGTGACGCAGACGCGGTGCAGCAGGTCCATGGCTTCATCGGCGGTGTAGCCCGCGTTGCGCATGCGGCGGAGCGTGCCTTGCAGGCTGCCGCGCTGGGGCTCCGCGTCGCTTCGCAGGCTGCCTGCCAGGCGGCGGCGCTTGCGGTGGTTCGTCTCCGCCAGGTTGATCAGCTCGAAGTAGAAACCGAAGGCCCGGGCCATCTGGTAGGCGCGGTCGACGGTGAGCGTATGCACCAGCAGCAGGGCTTTTTGCAGCGCGCTGTTAGCCTTTGCGGGATCGCCTTCAAACTCTGCCTGGCGGCGCTCGGCGGCCAGCCGCCGTAGCGACTCCACCTGCTCAAACAGCTCGTCGCCGCCCTGTTCGCGCAGCACCTCGCCCAGCAGCGTGCCCAGCGATCGCACATCGCGCCGCAGCGGAGCCTCTTTCAGCTCGGACTCATGCGCCTGCAGCTCGGCCAGCCGATCGCTCCAGTTCGCCGTGTGCCACAGACCCGCCATGGTTTCGATTATGCCTCAGCCACTGCAAGGGGAAAGAATGAGGGCGGCAGACGACGCCAGCCCGGCAATCAGGCGGGTCCTTCGCGGGATGCGGAAGAACTTTCCGCATCGCGGCACGCGCGAGTGGCGTTCTAATGCTGGTGGAGGAATGCGTTCATGCGCCGCTTGTTTGCGACACTCGCTTTTTTGTTGCCAGCCACACTTCCCGTCATGGGGCAGGGTGCAGCGACTCCGCTGCGCGATGGCCAGCAGGTGACGCTGACCGGGCAGCTGACGATGGAACCCGCAGGTCGCCTGCAGTTTGTCACGGTGAAGACAGCCGCTGCGTATGTGCCGGTCTTCAAAGGTGGCGGAGATACGCAGGGACAGGTTCTGCATGAGATCGGGCTTGCGGGCTACTCGGATTACGCGCGGCTCTATGCCTATCGTGGGCAGCAGGTCACGGTCACCGGCACGATGGCGACGGATGATGCGACACCCTACTTCTGGCACGGCACCCGTCTGAAGGTGAGCTCCATCCGCCTTGCCGATGGGGTCGATCTGTCCCATGCGCGCCAAACAACCCCTGAAATGATCGCGGTCGACGTGGGTACCTACCAGGCGACGGTGATGCTTCCATCGGACCTTGCCGCGCCCTGGATTTACAGCGCAAACGGCCAGCCCGTGCAGGAGGGCCGCTTCCTGTCATGCAGCAGCAATGGTGGCGGAGATGTTGTGAACTGCTACTGCGCGAAGGGCTTTCGTCCGGTCGCCGGCGACACCGAGATGCAGGGCCGACGCGGTCAGGCACGCCTGCTGCAGGACTTGGCGCAGTTCGATGTCGGGGAAACGCCGCAGCGGGTGGAGATATCAGTCTCGTGCAGCCGCTAGCGTCGTCTATGAAGCGAAGCTCGGATACTTGAGGCGAGAGTCGAGACGCCCGTCATATCGCGCCCGTCCGGACGTCCCACTCGAAACCGCCCGTCGGGTCGCGCCCAACCGAACGTCCTCAGCATCATGCTCATCGGACTTGCAGGTTCTCTTCCGCCGTGACCCGCCGGTGCGCATCAGAAGGAACGATGCCGAATCGAACCCTGCCCGAGACTCCGCTGGAACAGGCTCCGCTTGCCTACCAGAACGATGACTTTCTTGACTCGCCCGACGCCCGCATCCTGCGCATCATTGCCGAGTACCAGGAGCCGATGGCGCGGTTCCGCCGCGAACGCATCCAGGACACCGTCGTCTTCTTCGGATCGGCTCGTTTTGCCGCGCTGGACGTGGCGCAGAGCAGGATGGAGCTGCTGGAGAACACGGGTTCCGCCGCGCCCGCTCCGCCTGAAGAGCAGCCCGCGCAACCCGGCGAGGCCAACGCCAGTGAACTGCAACTCAGGCGTGCCGAGACCGCCGTGGAGATGGCCCGCTACTACGAAGACGCGCGGCGGCTGGCGTATCTGCTGACGGATTGGGCCAAGGGACTGAAGGGCCGCAGACGCCGGTTCGTCGTGACCAGCGGCGGCGGTCCCGGCATCATGGAAGCCGCCAACCGCGGCGCATTCGAGGCAGGCGGCAAGACCATCGGGCTGAACATCGCGCTGCCGTTCGAGCAGCGGCCGAATCCGTACGTCACGCCCGCGCTCAACTTCCAATTCCACTACTTCTTCATGCGAAAGTTCTGGTTCGCCTACCTGGCAAAGGCGCTGGTGGTCTTCCCCGGCGGCTTTGGAACGCTCGACGAGATGTTCGAGCTGCTGACGCTGGCGCAGACGCACAAGATGGCGAAGGAGATGACGATCATCATCTACGGCTCGGAGTACTGGAAGGGCGTGATCAATCTTGATCTGCTGGCAGAGAAGGGCGCGATCGCAATGAAGGACAAGGACCTGTTTCGTTTTGCGGATACGCCGGAGGCGGCGTTCGCGCTGCTGCGGGAGGGTCTGCTGAAATATTGCCCTGAATGCCCGCCTGACGAGCGTGTGCCGGACGAACCCGCCCGCAGCGCGCAGGAAGAGCTCGGCCCGGACATCAGCGCAACCCTCGGTTAGGCGCGCTTCCGATACTGCCCGGCGCTGATCACGGTGACGTTGTTGCGACGCGAGCTGCGGTTGCGGTCACGCTTGCGCCAGCCCATTGCCATGCGAAACGCCCGCCACCATACCTTGTGCGCGGGGTGCTGCAACATCTCGCGGCGAATGTCGAGGTACGCATGACGGGTTGCCGTCACGCGATTGCCCTCTACATGAACATAAATCGTGAGGAGAAGCGCAACGACCGCGACACCACAAAACATGGAGCTGACAAACGTCAATCCTGGAGACATTAGCTACACCGCACGGGGAATGTGTGTAAATGTGTGACTACAGGCTGGGGGAAGAGGGGTGGTGCTCTCAGCTCACGGGGCCGGTCTTTTGCCGGTCTCCTGTGTTCCATACTAGCGCCTGAAACGGTGAGCGGCGCATCGTCGCTCTACCGGGTAATCAGGAAAATCAGTACCGGACATCACCGATGATATCCGCTTGGTTGACTCGACCGCAAATGGCGCAAATCCGTCCCGCCTTGCCCAGCGTAAAGGCGGCCTAGCGTTCGTCGTGCACCGGTTTGGTATGCAAGCCGACCAGCGATCCAAGAAACTGCAGCAGCAGGCGGGGCACGCCGCGCAGGTCGCGCGCGAACGAACGGCCTTCTCCCGTGACGAAGGCGCCGCGACGCATGGCAAACCAGTTGAAGCCGGTCGCAAACGCCGAAAAGATAAAGGACGCGATCAGGCTGGCACGCAGGCGGGGTGTTCCCATCGCGTGGTGCACCCCGGCCTGCACCGCCAGCATGATGGTTGGGATCGCCAGCCAGACAAAGGCGGCAGTTGTGACCACGGGAACAGCATGACGCAGACGCTGCGTTACAGCTCCTGCCAGGCCGGCGGCGATCGTTGCGTAGACAAACTCCACCAGCATTGCCTTGCCCGCGCGCGCCCGGCCCGCGTGCAGGTTGGTGAAGAAGAACAGCACGCCGCGCAGCATCGCCGAGAACAGTGCAGCCTTCCAGTTCCATTCGCGCAGCAGCACCAACGGATGCCGCAGCATCGCACGCAGTGCCGCACGGAGCGAGACGGTTTGCGCCGGGTCTGCCATGCGCGCAAGTCTCTCATGACGGTGTCTGGTAGTGTGCTGGCATGGCGACGACGCAACGGCAAAGCAGGCAGGCATGAGCGCAGCTCTGCGCGTGGCGTTCTTCCCCGATTCGTTTCACGAGGTGAATGGCGTCGCGCATACCGCACGTAACTTCGAGGCGTATGCGCATCGGCATGGATTGCCGTTCCTGTGCGTTCGGGCCGCGCTGCCGGGCGTGCGTGGCGGCCCTGTGCTGGTGAGCGAAGGCACGGTGACGACACTTGAACTGCCACGCAGCCGTGCAGCCATCCGCATGGAAAAAGACCTCAGCTTTGACCCACTGTTTGTGCGGTATGCCCGCTGCATTGAGAGCGCCCTGCGCGACTTCAAGCCGGACGTGATCCACATGACCGGGCCAAGCGAACTCGGCATGTTCGCGGCGTATTTTGCGTGGAAGATGGGTGTCCCACTCGCAGCAAGCTGGCACACGAACGTGCATGAGTATGCTGCCCGGCGCGCCACGTGGCTGACGCGGATCGTGCCCGTGGCACACCGCTGGATCGAGGCCGGCACGCTCGCAGCAACGGCGCGCTTTTATCGCCTTGCCCGCGTGCTGTATGCGCCCAACGACGAGCTGTGCGACCTGCTGCGCGAGAAGACCGGCCGGCCATGCAATGCCATGCGCCGGGGCGTCGATACGGAGCTGTTCACGCCTGCACGCCGCACCCGCACCGGCGACGACGGCACCATCGTGCTTGGCTACGTCGGCAGGCTGTCGGTCGAGAAGAACGTCGCCATGCTGCCGCAGATCGAGCGCGCGCTGCAGGCGGCGGGTGTGCCGAATGTGTGCTTCCTGATAGTCGGCCATGGAGACGAGGAGGCAACGCTGCGCGGCAGCCTTTCGCGTGCTTCTTTCATGGGCGTGCAGCGCGGCGAGCAGCTGGCCCGGAGCTACGCTGACATGGACCTGTTCGTCTTTCCATCGGAGACGGACACCTTTGGCAACGTGGTGCTTGAGGCGTTGGCCAGCGGTGTTCCTGCGGCGGTCACGACGGGTGGCGGGCCAAAGTTCATCGTGCGCGATGGCGAGACGGGGCTGGTCAGGCCGGCGGCACAACTTGCTGCCGCAATCTGCGACGCGCTGAAGGACGAGCCCCGTCTGCATGCGATGGGCAGCGCGGCCCGTGCATACGCGCTCAGCTGCACGTGGGACGCGATCTTCGACGACGTGTATGCCGGCTACTCGGGCCTGGGATCTGCCTAGCGCGAATGGCGCTTGGCGCGCTCGAGCAGCATGGTGTGGATTCTGGCTGGACCGCCCTCCCCCTGCAGCAGTTTCAGATCGAAGATCAGCGCGACATGGCCCTGCGGCGCGGGCAGGGGATCGTCCCATGCCGTGACCTCCACCGCGCGCCACGCTTGCGTGTTTGGCTTCGCAGCGCTGGGTTCACCCGTCACCGCGGCGTGCAGCGTGATCGGGTCGCGCCTGTCATCCGATGGTGCCGTGGCACCGGCTGCCGAGTGCCCGATCAGGATGCGTTCGCCGGGAAAGTGCGCCATCGCCGACCTGACACCGCGCAGGACGGACAGGTCGCCCGGACTGACGCCGCCGACATCGAACCCGGCGATGCCGCGCGTCATCCAGAAGCGCACCTCGCCGCCACCCACGGACAGCCGCGTCACCGGCATGCTGACCAGCACGTGAACGCGCCGCGCCGAGGCTTCGCGCAGCAGCGTATCCAGGTCGTCTTGGGTGCCGAAGCGTTCGTTGAACGGCAGCGGACTGTCGGCCGCGGGCTGCAGATCGGGCAGGATCATGCCGTCCACGCCTGCTTCCGCCATCGCATCCAGGTCGTGAGCGGCGTCGGCAAACGTGGTGTCCGCGCCCATCCGAACGAAGCTCGCATGCTGCCACCACGCCTGCGAGGCGATGCCGTTGCCGCGCCATCCCGGATGCGCGAGGGTCTGCGCCCGCGTGGGCACGAGGCAGAGCAGGAAGACGACGCAGAGGCTCGTGAACCGACGAAGCATAGCAACTACGGTAGACGAAGCGCCGCAATGCGAAAATAGAACCATGCTGCACCTTGCCGATGGAGCCAAGCGCTTCGGACACAAACTACTGTTTGAGGGCGCCAACTGGCTGATCACGCCGGATGAGCGAACCGGCCTGGTTGGCGGTAACGGCACCGGCAAATCCACGCTGCTGAAGGTGCTTGCAGGCATCGAGCAGCTGGACGGCGGCCAGCTCAACCGCAGCAAGGGCCTGACCATCGGCTACCTGCCGCAGGACGGCCTCGTCATGCGCGGCAAGACGGTCTTCGAGGAGTGCCTGTCGGTCTTTCACGAGGCGCTGGCGATGGACCGCGAGATGGACGACCTCAGCGACAAGCTGGCGCACTACGACCCAAGCAGCCCGGAGTACGCCGTCGTCGCGGACCGCTTCAGCCTGGTCAGCGACACGCTGCAGCAGCACGATCTCTACAACCTGGATGCGCAGGTCGGCGCGGTGCTGGGTGGGCTTGGTTTCAGCAAGGAAGACTGGTCGCGGCAGACGGACGAGTTCAGCGGCGGCTGGCAGATGCGCATCGCGCTTGCCAAACTGCTGCTTGAGAAGCCCTCGCTGCTGCTGCTCGACGAGCCGACCAACCACCTCGACCTCGAGACGCGCAACTGGCTCGAGGATTACCTGCGCAGCTATCCGCGCGCATTCATCCTCATCTCGCACGACCGTTATTTCCTTGACGTGACGGTCACGAAGATCGCCGAGGTGTGGAACAAGCGCGTCTGGTTCTACACCGGCGGCTACGAAAAATATGTGAAGCAGAAGACCGAGCGGCGCGAGCAACTGGCGAAGGATTACGCCAGCCAGCGCGATCGCATCGAGCAGCTTGAGGCCTTCATCAACCGTTTCCGCTACCAGGCCACGAAGGCCAAGCAGGTGCAGAGCCGCATCAAGGAGCTCGACAAGATCGAACGCATCGAGGTGCCGGAAGATGAGGAAACGATCCACTTCACCTTTCCGCAACCGCCTGCGAGTGGACGCCTGGTGTGCGAGGTCAGCGGCCTTGCAAAGCGCTACGAGCCGAAGCAGATCCTCAGGAACGTCAACTTCACCATTGAACGTGGCGATCGCATCGCGCTCGTGGGACCCAACGGCGCGGGTAAATCGACGCTGATCCGCATGCTGTCGCAGATGGAAGACCCGACGGAAGGCACCGTCCGCTATGGTCACAATGTGCTAGCGGACTACTTCGCACAGGACCAGTACAAGGTGCTGAACCCGGACGCCGTCATGATGGAAGACATCAGCAGCGCCGCGCCCAAGGTGCCGACAACCGAGCTTCGCAACCTGCTCGGGGCGTTCCTGTTCGCTGGCGACGATGTGTTTAAGAAGCTGGGCGTGTTGAGCGGCGGCGAGCGCAATCGGTACGCGCTGGCACGCATGCTGGTCAGTCCCGCGAACTTCATCCTGCTGGACGAGCCGACCAACCACCTCGACCTGCGCGCGAAAGATGTGCTGCTTGAGGCGATCCGCGGCTTCACCGGCACGGTGCTGTTCGTCTCGCACGATCGCTACTTCATTGATGGCCTGGCGACGCGCGTCTTTGAGTGCGAGCACGGCGGTGTGCAGGTGTTCCCGGGCAATTATGAAGACTACCTGTGGCGCAAGAACGGCGGCCCGGAGTCGCTGCAGGCAGCAGCGATGGAGATGCAGCGCGCGCACATTCCAATGGTCGAAGCGCCGCCCGCAATTATCTCTCCCGTGACCACGCCCGCGGTCGTCAACGTCAAGAAGCTGAACCCGATCAAGCTGAAACAGATGCAGGAACGCATCCGCTTTGCAGAAGACGAGATGCCGCGCATGGAAGATCGCATGAGCGCGCTGGAGTCTGGCCTGGGCAGCTTCACGTCGGCGGAAGAAAGCCAGCGGCAGACCGCAGAGCTCGCCACGCTGCGCCGTCAGCACGAGGCGTTGATGGCGGAGTGGGAAGAGCTGTCCACGCAGCTCGAGGAGCAGGGCGCACTGGTTTGAGCGGCTTGCTTCTATTCGGTTCCCTCTTCTTGTACGTCATTCCGTAGCGAACCCTGCTTCGTCCGTCGTCCCGCAATGACCGCACCTCACCTGTCTTTCGCAGTGAAGACCCTATGTCACCTGTCATACCGCAGTGAACCCTCGGTCGTTTGCTACGGATAACAGCCATACGACACGGGTGTATCCGCGCGTATCGTAGGGAACACGAGGAAAGCCAATGCCCGACGAGATCACGCCACAGGCCACACCGATTGCAACCGAAGGCGAACCGGAGTGGTTTCCGCCGCCGCAGGACGACAACAGGATGCGCCCGGCGGAGGCATCGGGCGTGCGGCGCGTGTTCTATGGGCAGGACGGTCTGCGCGCGGGTTGGTCCATCCTGCTGTTCATCCTGATCTTTGTCTCGATTTCCGCGGCGATCTTCGGCATCATGCTGCGGGTAGGCCTGGTCCATCGCAGCACCTCTTCAGCACAGCACGCCGACATCAGCGTCAAGGCAGCATTGCTTACGGAGGGAGCGCAGTTCGCCGGTGCGGCACTGGCAGCGCTGGCGATGACCTTCATCGAGAAGCGCCGCTTCGAACGCTATGGTCTCGGCCCGCTCTCAGGTCGCGTCGGTCAGTTTATGTATGGCCTGGTGCTTGGATTTGCCACGCTGTCGCTTCTGATCGGCATCCTGTGGAAGGCGCACCTGATCGTGTTCGGCGGATTCCTTGTGCATGGTGGAGCGGAGTTCGAGTGGGGCATCCTGTGGGCGATTGCGTTCCTGCTGGTTGGCCTGTTCGAAGAGTTCCTCACCCGGGGATACCTGCAGTTCACGCTCGCACGAGGTGTGGCCGGTCTGACCGGGCGATTGCATCTGCGTGAGGGCGTCCGCAAGGCTGTTGGGTTCTGGATTGCGGCACTGTTCTTCTCGTTCATCTTTGGCTTTGGCCACAAGAACAATCCGGGCGAGTCGCCCATCGGCCTGGTGGCGGCAGGCCTTATCGGGCTGGTGTTTGCGTTCAGCCTGTGGCGTACAGGATCGCTCTGGTGGGCCGTGGGTTGGCACGCCGCGTGGGATTGGGCAGAGTCGTTCTTCTATGGCACGGCGGACAGCGGCGGGTTATCACAGCACCGGCTGCTTGCCACGCATCCCCAGGGACCTGTGTTGCAGAGCGGCGGGTTGACCGGGCCGGAGGGCAGCGTCTACGTGCTGCTGGTGATCCTGCTGACGGCCTTGCTCGTGGCGTTCACGCTGAAGGCGCAGCCGGGATCGCCAGCCGCGGAGTTTGCTGCCGAGCGTTAGGCGCGGGTGCCCCATGTCTCGCTTCTGAGACATGGGTTTCCAACTGGGATGTAACTCCCATGTCTCAAAGGCGAGACATGGGGCACCCGCCGTGTTGGTTGTTGACGCACAGTGTTGGATTATTCAGTTCCTGTAGTCGCGGTAGTGGATCAGCTCGGAGATGCCGATCCATAGATCGAGCACGCCCAGGCCGCTGATCAGGCCGCGCACCGGGCCCTTGATGAGGATGGCGTGCACGGACGGAAAGCGCAGCAGCAGGGCATTGCGGTCCCACATGTCTTTCCACCACGGCAACACCGCGATCAGCAGGCCCAGGTAAAGGCAGAAAACCACAAGCACGCCCAGCGACAGCCGCTGCAGCCACACGGGCGCGGGTGCAGCGTGTGCGCTGCCTGCCTGAGCCGGGTTCAGAGACCCGGTCGTGGGTTCTTCATGCTTTGCCATGGCGGGCGCGGCGAGCGGAAGCTGCGGTGGTACGGACATCTGTTCCTAACGCTAACAGAGCGCGCTCATCGTGGGCGCGCTCTGCTGTGTGTGCCGCTGCAAAGTGAACGTTATGCTTCAACTGCCTGGCTGCGGCGCGGACGGCGGTTGGCCTGCAGCACCTTCTTGCGCATGCGCAGCGACTTTGGCGTGACTTCTACCAGCTCGTCGTCGGCGATGAACTCGATGCACTGCTCCAGCGTGAGCTGCTTATAAGGCACCAGCCGCAGAGCTTCGTCCGCGGACGAGGCACGCATGTTGGTCAGCTTCTTTTCGCGAACGCAGTTCACGTCCAGGTCGTTGTCGCGGCTGTTTTCGCCGACGATCATGCCCTCGTACACCTCGACGCCATCGCCCAGGAACAGCACGCCACGTTCCTGGATGCCGTTGAGCGCATAGGTCGTGGTGACGCCGGTGCGATCGCTGATCAACGCGCCCGTGGGCCGCTGTGGAATCTCGCCCTGGTAAGCGATGTAGCCATCGAACAGCGTGTTCATCACGATGGTGCCGCGGGTCTCCGTCAGCATTTCAGAGCGCAGGCCGATCAGGCCGCGTGAGGGCACCTTGAACTCCATGCGAACACGGCCCTGGCCGTGCATCTTGACCATCTCGCCCTTGCGGGGTCCAAGCTTCTGGATCACGGTTCCGGCGAATTCTTCGGGCACGTCGATGGTGACGTATTCGACCGGCTCCATCAGCTTGCCGTCGATGCGCTTGGTCACGATTTCGGGACGGCCGACGGTCAGCTCGAACGACTCGCGACGCATCATTTCGATCAGAACGGCGAGCTGCAGTTCGCCGCGGCCCAGCACCTTGAACGTATCGGGTGAATCGGTGTCCTCAACGCGAATGGACACGTTGGTCTGCAGTTCCTTGTCGAGACGCTCGCGCAGATTGCGGCTGGTGACGTAGGAGCCTTCGCGGCCGGCGAACGGCGAGTTGTTCACCGAGAACTGGATGGCGATGGTCGGCTCGTCAATGACGATCTGCGGCAGCGGCGATGGGTTCTCAAGACCGGTGATGGTCTCGCCGATGGTCAGACCGGAGACGCCTGCAACGGCAATGATGTCGCCGACCGTGGTGGTCTCGATGTCGGTGCGCTTCAGGCCGCTGAAGCTGAACAGCTTCGTGATCTTGACCGGCATCAGCGATCCATCGAGCTTCGCGATGTTGACGGTGTCCCCGGTGTTCAGCGTGCCGTTGAAGACGCGCGCAATGCCCAGGCGACCCAGGTAGTCGGAGTAGTCCAGGTTCGTGACGAGGATCTGCAGCGGACCGTCCGCATCGCCCTTTGCGGGAGCGATCGCGCTCGTGATCGTCTCAAAGAGCGGCTGCAGATCGGTGCCCGGCGTGTCCATGTTCAGGGTCGCGGTCCCGGCCTTGCCGTTGGTGTAGACGACCGGAAAGTCCAGCAGGCTCTCATCGGCATCCAGGTCGATGAACAGGTCATAGACCTCGTTCAGCACTTCCTGCACACGCGCGTCAGGCCGATCAATCTTGTTGATCACGAGGATCGGGGTCAGCTTCGCTTCCAGCGCCTTCGACAGCACGTAGCGCGTCTGCGGCAGCGGGCCTTCCGACGCATCGACCAGCAGGACTACGCCGTCGACCATCTTCAGAGCGCGCTCCACCTCGCCGCCAAAGTCGGCGTGGCCCGGTGTGTCGACAATATTGATCTTGCCGTCGCCGAAGATGACCGCGGTGTTCTTGGCGAGGATGGTGATGCCGCGCTCGCGCTCAAGGTCGTTCGAATCCATCACGCGGTCGGTGACGGCTTCGTTGGCGCGGAAGGTGCCGCTCTGACGAAGCATGGCATCGACGAGGGTGGTCTTGCCGTGATCGACGTGCGCGATGATGGCGATGTTGCGAATGACTGTGCTCAAACCTTGTGTTCCTTATGTGTTCCCGCGGATGGCGAACGAATCTTGCACGCACACGCGCGCTCATCCAAGAGCAGGCAGCGTGGGCTGACAGAGGGACGCGCACAGGCAAGCACCCGCAAACGACGCGGGAAGCTCCGCGCGCATCCTATCCAGTCTACCGTATGCGGTCGAGGCGAACATCACGTTCTGGTGAACAGGCCGTCTGCGCTCCACGACGCACCAAGGCGATGGGTTCATTGAAAATGGTTTGAGTACGGGCTCGCACTCGCCAATGTGGCAGTTTTTTCGTGGTGACCGGTCATTCCTCGCGTGCATCTGTAAAGAAGTGGATAGACGACAGGCTCTTCGGACGATCGGTTCTCTCTCCGCAGGCGCGGCAATCAGTGGTCCGCTGCTGGGGATCGCCGAAGCCGAGAAAACCCAGAAACGGCAGCGGTCTTCCACGGCAAGACAGCCACCAGACCGTGATGCGGTCACCAACCAGCCGAGCAACTTCGATCCTGAGGGAGCGCGCCTGCTCGAAGAGCTTCGCGAGCGCGCCGCTCATTACTTCTTCGACCAGGGTGTGGCGGAGACCGGCATGGTTTTTGACCGGGCGCGCGCCGATGGCTCGACTACGGCCAGGGCGCAACCACTTGCGTCGATAGCTGCTACCGGCTTTGCCCTGAGCGCGTTGACCATCGCCGCCACGCACGGCTATCTACCTGAAAACGCATGCTTGCAGCGGATCGAGACAACGTTGCAGACCGTGGCGAAGAAGCTGCCGCAGCAGCACGGATTTCTGCCGCATTACGTCAACGCCCATACGCTTGAAATCCTGCCGCCGCAGGAATACTCGTCCATCGATACCGCCCTGTTTCTCGCAGGAGCGCTGCACGCAGGCCGCGTTCTGAACAGCAGCCGCGCCGACGCGCTCGTCAGGAGGATCTACGAGCGGGTCGACTGGGGCTGGATGACGAACCATGCCGAGACGCTGGTGATGGGCTGGGAGCCTAAGGGCGGCTTTCAGAATGCGCGCTGGAACTCGTATTCCGAGTGCATCTTCATGTACCTGCTGGCGATCGGTTCGCCGACCCACCCGCTCCCTGCTTCGAGCTGGGACGCCGTCACGCGGAACACCTACGACTTTGGTGGGATCCGGTTTGTATCAAGCTTTGGAGCGCTCTTTATCCACCAGTATCCGCACCTGTGGATCGATCTTCGGTCGGTGCGCGACCGCTATGTCAGCTATTTTCAGAACTCCATCTTCGCCATGCGGGCGCACAAGACGTGGTGCATGCTGCAGCACGGAAAGTTCGACTGGATTGATGAGCGCATCTGGGGCTTTTCCGCCTCAGACACGCCGCGCGGCGCCTACTCAGCGTGGGCCGCGCCGCCGGTCATCGGGAACTGGGATGGAACGCTCAGCCCCCACGCCGCTGCCGGCGGGCTCGTCCTCATGCCCGAGGAATGTATCGTCTCGCTCAAAACATTCCGGTCGCAATATCCGAAATCGTGGACGCGCTATGGGTTCGTCAATGCGTTCAATCCCGGCGGTGCGGACGGCGGCTGGTACGACACCGACACCATCTCAATCGACCTGGGCCTGAGCATGCTTATGGTCGAGAACCTGACCACAGGCAGCATCTGGGCTGCCAGCCGCCAGATCCCCGCGTTTGCGAAAGCAATGAGGGCTGTCGGCTTCTATCCCGCTTAGATCGAGGCTCGCCAGATCCCGGCGGGCGCAGGTGCCGTTTTGCGCTTGCAGACCATTCGTTGGCGAGATTTGGCATCTCAAACACAAATTGAGAGTTGACCGCGGAGCCCCCTCGTCCCAATGGCAGAAACCGAAGACCCAGGGAAGTCATGGCGCGAGCGCATTGTTGCGCTGCGCAACGTCCCCCTCGTCCTCAAGATCCTCTGGGAGTCGAGCACCACGGCGGTAGTCTGGGGCATACTGCTTCGCGCGGTGGTCGCCGTCCTGCCGTTTGCCGCGGCCAAGATCGTGCAATACATCATCAACGACATTGCTGACAGGTCGCATGGTCGCCCGCTCGATCCGCTGTTCTGGGACTGGGTCGCCGCTGAGATCGGTGTCAATGTCGCCATCGGCCTGCTGCTGCGCGCAATCGATTACAGCGACGCCATTCTCGCGAACAGCTACACGCATTATGCGTCTGTAAAGGTCATGGCACAGGCGGCACGGCTGGACCTGACTACCTATGAGAATCCCGCGTTCTACGACAGGTTGGAACGCGCGCGCGTACAGGCGACCGATCGGCTGGTGATGATCCAGCAGATTGGCAGGCTGCTGCAACAGGCCATCACCACGCTCGTCTTTTCTATCGGGCTGATGTTCGCATCCCCCTGGCTGGTGCTGTTGATGCTGGTCGGCGTGTTGCCGTCGTTTCTTGGAGAGACGCACTTCGCGTTTCTCGGCTACGCGAAGAACTTCCGCCAGACCCCCGCGAAACGCCACATGGATTACCTGCGAACAGTCGCGGGCAGTCGCGATGGCGCCAAAGAGATCAAGCTGTTTGGCCTCAGCGCCTATTTCACCGAACGGTTCCAGACGCTTGCCGCCCAGATCTTCAAGGAGGATATGGCGCTCTCGCGCAAGAAGCTGGTGGTGGGCGGCCTGCTCGGCGTCATCAGCACCATGGGCTATTACAGCGCGTACCTTTTCGTCATCATGCGCACGATTCATGGGGACTACAGCATCGGTTACTTCACGTTTCTGACCGCCTCTATCCAGCAGGCGAACTCAAACCTGCAGCAGGTGTTTTCAACCGCGTCGGGCATCGCGGACCAGGCACTCTTCATGACTGACTTGATCGAATTCTTCAAGATGGAACCGACGGTTTACTCAAAGCCCGACGGTCTCGACGCGCCGCGCCCCATCCGCGAAGGATTTGAGTTTCGCAATGTGTCCTTCACCTATCCGGGAACGAACCGCACTGTGTTGAAGGACTTCACGTTCTCGCTCAAGCCGGGCGAGCGTGTGGCGCTGATCGGCGAGAACGGGCAGGGGAAAACGACGATCGTCAAACTGATCACCCGACTGTACGATCCGACCGAAGGGCAGATCCTGCTGGACGGCAAGGACCTGCGGGACTACCGGCTGGAGGATCTGCACCGCGAGATTGGCGTCATCTTCCAGGACTTCATGCGGTACGAGATGACGGCGCGTGAGAACATCGCGGTCGGCCGTATCGATCATCAGAACCAGCAGGATGACATCCAGGACGCGGCGCATCGCAGCCTTGCCGACACGGTCATCGCCAAGCTGGAAAACGGTTACGATCAGATTCTGGGGCGACGGTTCGAGGGCGGCGTCGAGCTCTCGGGCGGCGAATGGCAGCGTGTCGCGCTGGCACGGGCATACCTTCGGGATGCTCAACTGCTGATCCTGGACGAACCGACCGCGGCACTGGACGCACGCAGTGAACTTGAAGTATTTGAACGCTTCGCAGAGCTGACCCAAGGCAAAATGGCGCTGCTGATCTCGCATCGGTTTTCAACCGTCCGCATGGCCGACCGGATCGTTGTTCTAAGTGGAGGTCGCCTGCTTGAGCAGGGCAGCCACGCAGAACTTATGAAACTCTCCGGACTCTATGCCGAAATGTTCGAATTACAAGCTGCGAGTTATCGCTGAGAGTACATAGAATGCCGAATGTTCAGGGTGAACCAACGCTAGATCAACCTGAGTTCGTCGCCGACAGCTATGCGTCTGCTGGTTCATACGATAGGCCCGATGTCAGCGACGACGAATTTAGCCGTGCTGGCGCAGAGCTTGTCAGCCATTGGCACAGGACACGCCAGAAAGAACAGAAGAGTGTCTACATGCAGCGCCGGCTCGATGAATTACAGCGGCGACTGACGGCACGGCTTGCAGAATGTAAGAAGACTGCTTCCACGACCACGCCAACGCCGCAGCTTCAACTGCTTGAAAGCACACGCATGCTGCGGGATGTGCTGAAAGAGGCTGAGGGTGAAGAGAAGGCCTTTCGTCACCTTGTCGTGGTGGAGACGCCTGAGGGCGACAAGGTGCCGCGTGTCATGCGCGTTACAGAGGAATACCTGCATACCGCAAAGGGCGTCTGGTCTCCCGAATCGATGGAGACGTTTATTCGAGCGATTGAGCAGGGGGAACCGCTGCACCTGGACGAAATTCGCATGCTGCCGATCTTCCTCAGGCTTGCGCAGCTTGAGTTCATTCTTGATCGTGCAGACGAGGCTTTCGCCCCGGAAGCTCCGCCGGTTGAGGCTTCACCTTTTTCCGCCTCCATACATTCACTCCGCAGGTTGAACCAGTTCGAGTGGCCCGAGGCCCTTGAGCATCTTGTCGCATTTTCCAGCGTGCTTGCCCGAGACCCGCACCATGTCTATCCCCGCATGGAGGAAGAAACGCGGGCCGCGTACATGAGCCGGGTGGCAGACCTGGCAGAGCATTCGGACCACACTGAGTTCGAAGTAGCAAATGCGGCGATTGACCTTGCAGTCAGTGCCAACCCAGAGCCTGATGAAGACCCGCGACTTACAGGACGGCGCTCGCACGTGGGATACTACCTCTTCGAAGAAGGGCTGCCGATACTTGCGCAACGCATCGGCTATCACGCACCCATGCGCGAGCGCATTCGGGGTTGGGTGAAGCGAAATGCGGACGATGTTTATATCTTCAGTATTTCGGTAATTTCAATACTGACCGTTGCAGCATTAACTCTGCCGCTGGTACCTCATCATCCTTTTGCCTGGACGACTGCCGCGCTGCTGCTTGCACTGCTCCCAGCTACTCAGGGCGCGGCCGACATTGTCAATAACATTGTCACGTCGCTGCTCGAACCTCGCGCCCTGCCAAAGCTGGATTACACGCAAGGCATACCGCATTCTGACAGTACATTTGTAGTAGTGCCGACCCTGCTGATCAATGAAGTGCAGGTGATGGAGTTGTTTGAGGAACTGGAGGCGCGATGGCTGGCGAATACGGACCCCCATTTGCACTTTGGCCTGCTGACCGATCTGCCGGATTCAGTAACACGGCCGCTCTCAGAAGATCGCAACGAACTTGTTGATCTTGCGGTTCGACTTACCGATGAACTTAACGCCAAATATGCAGAAGAGGGTGGTGGTGCATTTCTGCTGCTGCATCGGCATCGCGTCTTTAACAACCGGCAGGGCGCATGGATGGGATGGGAGCGAAAGCGCGGAAAACTGCTGGACTTGAATAAGTTCCTCTCGGGCCAGTTCGATAGTTTCCCGGTAAAGGCCGGACCAACGCATGTCCTCAGGGACGTTCGTTACATCATCACTCTTGATTCTGACACGCAATTACCTCGGAATACTGCAGCTCGGATGATCGGCACCATGGCACATCCGCTCAACCGTGCGATCATCGATCCTCAACTTCGCATCGTGACGAAGGGATACGGCATCCTGCAGCCGCGCGTGGGCGTGAGTGCCGCATCGGCATCTCGCTCGCGACTTGCCGCTATCTACTCTGGAGAGACAGGCTTTGACATTTACACACGCGCGGTGAGCGATGTGTATCAAGACCTGTTTGGCGAGGGTATTTTTACTGGCAAAGGAATCTACGAAGCCAGCGTGCTACATACGGTCTTGAACAAGCGCTTTCCCCGCGATGTGCTGTTGTCGCATGACCTGATCGAGGGTGCGTATGCGCGGGCCGGCCTGGTCACCGACGTTGAAGTTGTCGATGATTACCCGTCTCACTACTCGGCCTACACCCGGCGCAAACATCGCTGGGTGCGCGGCGATTGGCAGATTGCGCGCTGGCTGCGCAACAACGTTCCCGATGAAGCCGGTAAGCTGGGCCCAAATCCAATCAGCCTGATTTCGCAATGGAAGATCTTCGACAACATGCGGCGCAGCCTCGTGGAGCCGGTCACCTTCTTCCTGATTGTCTTTGGCTGGCTGTTGCTGCCCGGAGGTCCAAAGTACTGGACGATCGCAACGCTGCTGCTGATTCTTTTCCCTGTTGTCGTACAGCTTGGCTTTAAGTTGATTCGCGCCGCGCTCAACGCCAGTTGGGACGGCTGCATCGATGCGTTTGAAACGTTCTATCGCTCGCTTGGCTACCAATTCCTGAGTCTTACCTTTCTTGAGCACCAGACCATGCTGTCTATCGACGCGATTGTTCGTTCGATAGCCCGCAGCATCACTGGCCGACACCTGCTGGAATGGGAAACGGCTGCGCAAGCAGAGACGATGCGCACGCGCAGCTCGCTGGACATTTATCTGCAGGCTTCACCGCTGCTGGCGCTGGCGCTCGGAGCCGTCATCGGGCTCAGGCATCCCAGGGATCTATGGTGGACCGGCCCGATCCTTTTCCTCTGGCTGATTGCGCCCATACTGACAGGTTGGTTGAACTCACCGCCGCCCAAGCTTGAAGGTCAACTGAGTGCTGCCGACCAGGCATTCGTCGAGCACCATGCGCTACTCATCTGGCGCTTCTATGCAGAATTTGGTGGCGAGTCAAACCACTGGCTTATTCCGGACAACGTCGAAGAGCGAGACCTGCACCAGGTCATGACGTTGTCGCCGACTAATCTCGGCATGCTGCTGAACGCACGGCAGGCGGCATTAGCGTTGGGCTTTGTAACTCCGCCGGAGTTTATCCGTGCAACCTATGGCACGCTGGACACGTACTCGCAGTTAGAGAAGGTACACGGCCATATTTATAACTGGATCGACATTCGTACCCTGCAGGCGATGCCGCCCTTCACCATCTCCACGGTAGACAGCGGCAACCTGTGCGGCAGTTTTTATGCGCTACACGGCGGCGTACTCGAAACGCTCAAGAACCCGCTGCTGACTGCGGAATTGTTTGCAGCACTGCACCGTATGAGGCAGCGCGCCTCGGACTCGGCAGCTCTGCCGTCTGAACTGCGAGGAGCGGTGAAGTGGCTTTACGATCTGGCACCGTTGAACACTCCGGGGGAATGGGTGCTGGAAGAAGCAGAGCGGCGGCGAGTGCAGCTTCGCGACTACGTGGAGCAGTACGTGCCATGGTTGCTGCCTCGCTTTGCTCCGCTCTTTACGATGAACGCATTTCGGCATCCGGATAATGAAGTAATGCCTAACGTTCAGGACGCCGTGCCTTATATCCGCGCACTAAACCAGAGAGTCGAAGAGTTTACTCGTGCCGCTACCGGGAGCGACGAAGCTCTTGCAAATGAACTCAGGGCTCTGTTAGGTGCGGCGGAGACGAGAGTAGCGGAACTCTGCTCTCAGCTAAGTGAGATAGCGGCTGTCAGTGAGCGCTACGCCAACGAGATGCACTTTGGATTTCTGTTGGTGAAGGCTCGTCAGTTGCTTTCAATCGGGTATGACGGCAAGACCGAGGAGTTACATGGCTCCTGCTATGACCTGCTCGCATCCGAGGCCCGCATCGCCACTTTCCTTGCAATTGCAAAGGGCGACATCCCACAGCGCGCCTGGTTTCGACTGGGCCGCGCACACGTCCTGGTCAAGGGCCGCGCGACCCTTCTGTCATGGACGGGAACCATGTTCGAGTACCTGATGCCGACGCTGTGGATGCGGCACTACCACGACACGCTTATGTCCCGCGCCATTGATGCGGCCGTCGCCATTCAGCGTGACCACGTCAAACGCATCCCGTGGGGCATCTCTGAAAGCGGTCGGGCGCAACAGGACGCGTCTGGTCGGTACGGATATTATGCGTGGGGTATCCCGGCGATCGCGTTGAAGTATGGTGCGGATGACGGTCCTGTTATTTCTCCTTACTCCTCGTTTCTCGCTCTTCAGTTTCTGCGGCAAGGCGCGATCAAAAATCTACGCAGAATGGAGAAGCTGGGGTGGGTTGGAAGCTACGGATTCTATGAGGCAGCAGACTTTACCTCGGGCGCCAAAGAACCGGAGCTGGTAAGAAGCTGGATGGCACATCACCAGGGCATGTCTTTGCTCGCAGCTACAAATCTGCTGGCAAAGAACGCTGTGCAGAGCTGGTTTCATGCCAATCCCAGGGTCCGCGCGGCGGAACTGCTGCTGCATGAAAAACCTCTTGGTCGAGGGCCCAGGAGCAAACTACAGAAGAATGCGGCGTGAATTCCTTGCCGATTGGATGTCATCCTCTCCCGCGAACTGTGTCCCGGACACAACGACGGTGGAACCGCGGCCATCCAACGTATGACCGGAGACCGACTTAGGGTGAATGTGATGAAGAGGACGATACGTGCCGCGTGTCTGATCGCCGGAATGGTGGGAATACTCGGATCGAGTTCGCCGCTATGGGCAGACGACCCGGTGAAGTTCGACCTGCCCGGCCCCAAGGTCGATGTGAGGGTACAGCGTGGTGCCATCACCCTGCCGATCGCACAGGTGCCTAACCTGCTGGCCGGCGACAAACTGTTCATCAAGGCAGATTTGCCTTCCACCCAGTCCAATCACCTGCTGCTGATCGTTGCGTTCCTGCGAGGGACGACGAACGAGCCTCCCGAGGACTGGTTCCACGAGATCGAGACGTGGAACAAGAAAACGGTCGAGGGCACCACGATCACTGTTCCAGAGGGCGCCGAACAGGCGCTGATGTTCATCGCTCCAGAAACCGGCGGTGACTTCAAGACGCTACGCGGAGCCGTGCGCGGCAGGCCGGGGCTCTTCATCCGCGCAGATGCCGGGCTGAACGAAGCTTCCTTTGAGCAGCAGAGGATCCAGCACTACCTGGCCGCGATGAGGAAGGTCGATTCGAAGGATCCGAAGGTCATTGCCGACCACTCATCAAAGCTGGCCGAGACGCTTGCACTCAAGCCGAATCCTGATTGCTTCAAGCAGCCGGTCGCGCAACAGATCACGTGCCTTACGCAGGGCAGCGTACCGCTGCTGTTGAACGATGGGCATGAGATGACTGTGACCGAGGCGCTCTCGTCGGGCACCGCGCAGGACCTTGCCAGCAACGCGTCGTACACGCCGCAGGCGGGGCTTGGCTTGTATTCGGCGTACGTGGGCGTGATCGTGGATGTCGTTCACATCGTGAACCTGATGAAGACGGCGCAGTACCAGTACATTCCGGCGTTGTCGCTGCCCGACGGCGCGACCCTGAACCTCAAGCTGAATGCGCCAGTCTCGTTCCTCAATCCAAAGTCGGTCATCGTAATCGCGCTGCCGGCCGTGCAGCCTGCCACGCTGCCGCCGTTGAAGCCGGCCAATGCCGACCAGGTCGCGTGCCTGAAAGACCCGAAGATGGTGCTGGAGCTTGAGGGCGCGCCGCTGGTCTTCTCGACAGCTCTGGCGCACGACATGGTGCTGCACCTCAATCGCACCGGAGCTCCCGCTGATCTGCCACTGCAGGCGGATGCAGACCGTGGCGGTCTCGTCGTTCTGCCTGCCGACGCCGGGCGAAAGCCGCTCGACGATGCGATGACCAAGGCGAACGACGACGTAAAGCCGCAGGGCAAGGTCGGTTCAGCCACGGACCTGACGATCTCCGGCACGGTCGAGGGCTTTTGGGGCTTCGACCATTTCACGGGGCCAACGCTGACCCTGCAGCAGGTGGATGGCAAAGATTGGAAGGTCGTCGGGGACACCCAGCTGATGGCAGGTCAGGACAGCAAATTGACTTTGCAGGGCGATGGCACCGCGTGCGTAGAGCACATTGCGCTGAGCCCCGCGCAGGGCGCCAAGGACGCCAAGGACGTCGATGTGAAGTACGCTCCGGCAAAGGACGACGGCGGCAAGTCGAAGAAGGACACCCTTGCGCTCAGCGTGTCTTTGAAGAGCGTGCAGCCGGGCACCTATTCGCTCGGGATCAAGCAGTTCGGAGATGAAAACCAGGAGCGCGTTCCCCTCACGGCGTACAACGCGGACATCAAGCTGGATGCGTTGACGATCCACACCGGTGATAAGACCGCCGTTCTCACGGGCAAAGACGTGAACACGGTCGTTTCGGTGGACCTGGATGGGCAGACATTTACGCCCGCTGCCGGCGGTAACGACACCAGCGTTCATCTCGAGGCCAAGGCAGCCGTCAGTCCAAAGGACGGCGATGAGGCCAAGGCCAAGCTAAAGGATGGTCGCGTGGTTCCGGTAAAAGTCACGGCGGCGGCTCCCCGGCCGGGCTTGACGCTGGTGTCGATGAACGCAACACCGGCAAACGCGGGCGGCATGCTGCCGATCACGCTCGGCGGCAAAGACGAGATCCCGCTCCAGGGCAAGCTGACGTTCGTGGTCACCACGAAGGATGTCTTTCCGCGCACGCAGAAAATCGAAGTTGCAACGGCGAATGAAGGCGTCAAGACCATGCTGTCGCTCGCGGACAGCAACCTTGTTCTGCAGGACGATCACACGGCTGTGGTGACGCTGGATCCGTTGAAGGCGTTCGGTCAGTCGGCGTTCGGCCCGCTGGCCATGAGGCCGGTCGCGGCGGATGGCAGCGCGGGTGATTGGACGCGGCTGGGTGTGCTGGTGAGGACGCCCGAGATCAGCGAGGTCAAGTGCACGACCGCGGACGCACCGACCTGCACCGTCGATGGAAAGAACATCTTCCTGGTGCAATCGTTCAGCGCGGCCAGTGACTTTGCAAAGCCAACGGATGTGCCCACGGGGTACGCACAGGGCGACTTTGCCGTGCCGACCCCTGCGGATGGAGCCACGCTCTATCTCAAGCTGCGCGACGATCCGGCAGCGGAGGCCACGCTGAAGCTGCCTACCCCGCTACATTCGAGTCCTGCGGCCTCCCCAGCGGCTGCAGCTCCACCTGCACCCGTACCTTCGCCTGCGTCGGCCGCGGCGCCCCCGTCTGCAACGCCGAAGCCCTGATGCTTGCGTACACAGGTCAGAACTTGTAATTGACGTTGAACTGGAGATGGCGTTCTACCGAGCGCGTGTTTGAGATTTCACCAAAGGTAGAGTCGCTGAAGTTAGAGTCAGGATTACCGAGACTTGTGATGTTGAAGACATTGAACGCATCGAAGCGGAAGCCAACGGTGTGTTCGCGCCAGGTGCGGAAGTCTTTGAACGCGGAGATGTCAACATTCTGATAGCCCGGCCCGCGTACGTCTCCATTGCGCGAAGTACCAAACTGCCCGGCCGGCGTCGCAAACGCGTTCGCATAGCTGCTGCCGTACCACTGATTGACACTGCGGTTTACAACGTGCAGTTGAGCTTTATAATCCGGCCTCAGATTGCCGTAGGTATTGACGTTATTGTTGTTAGTAATTGTGACGGTCTCTGGAAAGCCGGTATACACAATCGCCGCCAGGGATAGTTTCCATCCGCCCACTGCTTCGTCGACAAGATAACTGGCATTGGGCAGGAACGTCTTGCCATGCCCAACCGGTAGTGAGTACACGCCAGTCGCGCTTACGGTATGACGAACGTCGTAGCCTGCCGGGCCATAATCCGCGGCGCTGTCGTAGTAATTCTGAAAGGCGCCACTAAAGCCATTGACATTCAACGCATAGTTTCCAAGACTGTTTGTCATCGCTTTTGCCAGGCTATAGTTGACCGTGTACTCCAGGCCATAGCTGGCGCGCTGCCGTACGGTCACCTGCAGTGCGTTGTAGTTCATCATGGCCCGTGACTCTGTGATCAGCAGGCTGTTCGAGCCGACGGAGATGGCCGGGTTTGCGTTCGCGCCAATGTAAGGATTGTTGTAGAAGGGCGCTGAGGTTGAATCGCCGGGCGCCTTCCATTGGTTCACGTTCCCGTAGTCTTCAATGTGCTGACCCTGCTCGCCAAGGTAGCCTACCGACAACGAGGTGCTGTGCGTCAATGCATACTCTGTGAATAGATCCCACTGCTGCACATAGGCGGGCTGGATGTTCTTCGGATACACGTTGTAGGTGCCGCCATAGGCGAGCGAGCCGGTGAAGCCCTCCTCTACCGTGCGCGGCGTTGTAACTGCTCCAGGCGCGGGTTGCGCAACGTTCACGTTGACCGCCTGGATGAACGGCGTGATGGAAGTGAGGCGCTGGTTTGACGAGTTACCTTCAAAGAAGCTGGTAGCTCCGTAGCCGCCGCGCAGCACGAGCGAGTTATTCACCTGGTATGCAAACCCTACTTTCGGCATGGCCTGGTGAAAGTTGTAGTCGTAACATGCGCGATTGCTGCATAAGCCTGCACCCGCGGGTGCGCCCGCGGGGATCGCGTGGGCATACTGTATCTGCCCGGTCGTCAGATCGATGTTGCCGGTCTTGTTGTTCGATTCGACCCACGGCTCATCGATCTCGTAGCGGATGCCGGCGGTCAAGGTGAGTCTCGATGTCGGCTTGTATGAATCGCTGAAGTAACCAGCGACCCTCCACTGCCGCTGCCCAACATTTACGCTGCCCAGGGTAACAGCGACGCTGGTGACACGGTCCAGCAGGAAGTCGGCGGGAGCATACCCCGGCTCCGTCGTGGTTGTGCCCGGAATATTCAGAGTGGAATTACTGGTGAAGTTGCCGCTGTACCCGAATGATCCAAGAAAGCCGTAATTATTCGCGGTCGGGTAATTGTTCTGGTAACGCAGGGCTTGTATGCCGGCCTTGATTGTGTGCTGTCCGTGCTGCCATGAGATATCGTCGATATAGCTGTAGGTGTTATCGGTTAATCCGCCTCCCTGGGCGGGGTTGCCAAGACTTGGAGTACCCATACTCTGGAAGGAGAAACCCTGGTACTGTTGCGCTGAGAACGGGATTCCCACAACCGAATCGCCGTTAAAGCCGAAGACCCCGCTGGTGTCCTGCGGTTCGCCATTTTCCCAGATCGTTCGAGTGAAACCAATGCGGGCGGTACTTACAAGGTTTGGCGTGAAGATATGCACCCACGTGATGCCGCCAAGCTTCGTGGGATAGACCGTGGTTCCGGCGAAGGCCACGACCAGGGGACTCCTCGCGCCATCGTAGCCCGTTCCCATGGAGTAGAAGCCGGTCAACTTATCGCTGGAGCGAGGATCATATTCAAGCTTTACGTCGCCCTGATTGTTAGCCGTGTACTTACGATAGCTGCCCTGGTAGTCGTTCTGTGTCAGCCCGTCGGTCGGTGTTGCGTTTGGCAACGGGTAGATGGCCGGATGCGAAAAGAGATACTTCGCGACGGGATTTACGACGGGAACGCCCTTGTTTCCTGCGTACGGTGCGAAGCCGTTCTGGGTGTCATACAGTTGGATGGGGCTGGACTGGGCCAGCAGGGCAGAGAAATCGCCGTTGCGCATGGCCTGCGTAAGGACGCTGGCGAATTGCGTGCCGCCGGAATGGTAACGCGACCCCAGGTAATCCACGAAGAAGAACAGCTTGTTGCGCTTGATAGGGCCGCCGAAGGTGCCGCCAAACTGGTCCTGGGAGTAAGGGCTGTTACTCAGCGGAATAATACTGCTCGGGTCTGGTGTGTGCTTATTGACCCAGCTGTTGGCATTGAATCTCCAGTCCTGCACATATCCGAAGAGCGATCCATGAAAATGATTAGTGCCACTCTTCAGCACGGAGACAACTCCGGCGCCATTGACGTTACCGTAGTCGGCGGGAGAACTTGCGGTAAGTACCGTAATCTCTTCGAGGGCGAACGGCGACGGGCTGTAGGAGATCAGGTTATTGAAGGTCTCGTTGAGGTCGATGCCATCGAGCGTGTAATTATTCGACTGCGCACGATTGCCGTTCAGATTGATTGTGTCTGTGAAATAGTTACTGCGTTCAATCTGTGTAGTGCCGGATGTGCCCGCGGTGCTGACTGCGCCGGGAACATAGAGCGTGATCGCAGAGAAATCCAAACCGTTCAATGGGAAGTTAGAGATGGTGTTGGACGAAAACGTGCTGCTGAGTGTCGCGTCGGTCGTGTTGATGATCGGTGGCGCAGACGATACCGTCACGCTGGTGTTGGTGCTGCCCAGCGTCAACGTCACGTTGAACGTGGCCGTTTGCACCGCCTCAAGCTGGAACGCTGGGACTGTCTGCTGGCCGAACCCCGGCGCGCTGATGGTCAGTTCGTAGCGGCCGATCGGCAGGTTGGCAACACGGTACTGGCCCGACTTGTCCGTAGTGCCAGGTGAGTCAACGCCCGTGTCCACGTTGTGAACGAGCACGCTGGCACCCGGAACGACGGCACCGCTGGCATCAACGACTGTGCCGACGACGGTGCCGGTCACAGTTTGCGCGTGGGCCGCGACCGGAGAGACCAGCGAGCCGGACACCGCAGCGGTGCACCCCAGCAACATCAACAACGAACGATTCATGCGACGCCTCCGAAAGCAAAACACTGCTCGCAGATCTGCCGTGGATCGTGTCGCTTAGGGTCGCAACCGCCACGCGCTGGGAGCAATCGTCGAGCTTAGGTAGCGCCATGGAGGAACGCAAGCAATGAGTGACGTCTGCCGCAGAATGGCATGGGGAGGGAATCAGAAGGCTTACGCTGATCTGGTGTTTTGGTGGACCTGAGCGGGATCGAACCGCTGACCTCCTCGTTGCGAACGAGGCGCTCTCCCAGCTGAGCTACAGGCCCATGTGCACGCGGCGTACTGCAGGTGAAGATGGATGGCTCCATCCGCGGCGCGACAATCCTGAGTGTACAGGAAAGCATCCGGGCTGGGCGAGTCGGGTGCCCTGGCCTTGCCGCGAACTATGTCCATCCTTGGTCACAGTTGAGGGGGACGCACCTTGGCTCGCGAGGTGGGGCACATGTCCGGCTGGACGTCCTGTCGGCAGTCAGGTGCCTGGCCGCAGCTGCTCGGCCAATGTGCTTTGCCAGGCGGCGAGTGAGTCCAGGGGCAATGCGCCTTGCGCCATCTCTCGCGAGCCTCCGCCACGCCCATTGTGTGCGGCCAGCGAGGTGCGCAGCAGGGTTCCGCAATCCAGCACGCCGGGCTTTGCGGCGAGCACGACAGAGACGCGTTCCGGCTCAGGTGCGATGACCAGCGCAGCAGCCGTGGCCGTTGCGCTGACCAGCCGCGATGCCAGCAGCTTGGCGTACTCCGCAGTGCAGGCGGGCTGTTGCGGGTCGAGCGTGTGCGTTACGACGGAGCTGGCCGAGGCAAGGCTCGCAGCCTGCAGCGATGCGAGCATACCGAGCAGCGCAGTCTGCTGCTTGCCGGCGGCTTTGCTGTCGTTTTGGAGGCGGGCGATGGCGGCCGCGATGTCTTCCGCGCTGGTTGAGAGCGATTGAGCGATGGAGGTAAGCCGCTGGTAGTCGACCCGGGCCGCAGCGATCGCTCGTTCGCCGCACAGAAACGTCAGGCGCGTCCCGCCGCGCACGCGCTCGGTGCCGCGCAGCAGCAGCGGGGCGATTCGGGCTGTGTTGGCGACGTGTGTGCCGCCACAGGCGTTCACGTCGATCCCCGCTATCTCGATGATGCGGATGGGCCCGGTGCGTGGAGGCAGCTTGCGCAGCGTGCCCTCGGCCAGCATCGCTTCTGCGTCCTGCTGTGAAACGGTACGGATCGTGACGGGTAATACAGACCGGATCACTTCGTTTGCAGCCTGCTCAGCCCCAGCGAGTTGTTCGGGAGTGAGATCGCCGTCAAGGTCGATGGTAGAGGTGTCCGTTCCGAGATGGAATGAGAGTGTCTTCAAGCCAAAGTGGCTCTGCAGCACGGCCGACAGCAGGTGCTGACCGGTGTGCTGCTGCATATGATCGCGCCGTCGTTCCGCGTCGACAGCGCCGCGTATGGCTGTGCCTTCCTGCAGCGGCTTGCCCGTGGTGTGCCAGACTTCGCCGGCCTCATCTTCCTCGACATTGCTGACGGGAACCTCGAGCATAGCTCCGGAGCGGGAGGTTGCGATCAGGTTACCGGTGTCGTACGGCTGGCCGCCGCTGGTGGGATAGAACGCGGTCTGGTCCAGCGCGATCTGCCAGACCTGGCGACCGTCCACGCGCGCCAGCTCGCGTATGGCTGTAACTTCGGCGGTAAACTCAAGCCGCTCCGGCTCGTCGTAGTAGATGCGGCGGGCGGCCCCGGTTCCGGTCACGCTACTCCCTTGGCGTGATCGTAATCAGGCCGCCGATCGCGGACACTTCCGACTGGCTGCCGATGATCAGCGGTGTTCTCGTGTGCGGTTCTGACGGCACAATCTCGAGTATGCGATAGCGCCCGTTGCTGGCCGCGCCGCCGGCCTGCTCGGCAATGAAGCTGAGCGGATTCGCCTCATACAGCAGGCGCAGCTTGCCATTGGGCGCCTTGTTCGTGGGCGGATACAGGAAGACACCACCCTTCAGCAGCGTGCGGTGAAAGTCGGCGATGAACGACCCGACGTAGCGCGAGCTGTACTTTCGACCGACCAGCGATCCGTCGCGAAGGCGTGCGATCGCCTTGCCGTACACCGGCAGCGATTCGGCGATGTTGCCCTCATTCATGGAGTAGTAGGTGCCCTTGTCGGGCATCAGCATGTCTTCAGACGACAGCATGAACTCGCCCTCTGAGAGCGTAAAGGCGTGCACGCCTTTGCCTGCCGTGTAGACCAGGATGGTCGACGGGCCGTAGTTCACGTACAGCGCGGCTACCTGGCCGGTGCCGGGCTGCAGCAGCGCCGCCCGCGGATTGCCGCCGGGCGACATGCCCTGGATCGAGACGATGGTGCCGACATTGACGTTGACGTCGATGTTCGAGGAGCCGTCCAGTGGATCGAAAATGGCGATGAACTTCGCGTTCGGACGATCACCGAAGACCAGCGGCTCGTCATCCTCTTCGCTCACGACGGCAGCAACGCTGGGCAGTGAACGCATCACCTCGGTCATGGTGTCGTTGGCAAAGACGTCGAGCTTCTGCTGCTGTTCGCCCTGCACGTTCTCATTACCTGCGGCGCCGAGCACATCGTTCAGGCCGGCCACCCGGATCTTGGCTTCGATGGCTGCCGCGCCGTCGGCAATCGCGGTGATCAGCGCAGCCATTTCGGCGTTATGCCGCTGCCGCACGTGCTGGAAGAGGGTCATCGCCATGGGCAACAGCGTAGCATCCGGGCGTTACACTGTGCGCGTTTACTGACCCGGATGTGCGATATACGAGCGCCGGCGCTGCACATCACGACACCTCACGCGGAGACGGGAATCTCTGGATTCGGTGCACAGCACACCCGGTTGCGGCCTTCCTGCTTGGCACGATAGAGCGCCGCGTCGGCGTCGGCAATCAGGGTCGCCGGGTCATGCGACACACCGGGCAGCGCGGTTGAAACGCCGCAGCTAACCGTGGACCACGTGTTCAGGGGTAGTGTCGGCGACTCCCTCTGCAGGGCGGGCGATCCCGCCACCTGCACCAGCACGCGAATGCGTTCGGCAACCTTCACCGCTGTGCTTGAGTCGGCATTGGGCAGCAGAACGATGAACTCCTCGCCACCGAAGCGTGCGACAAAATCGCTCTGGCCGCGCAGCGCCTGTTGCAGCAGCGACGCAACGCGCTGCAGCACGCGGTCGCCGTAAGGATGTCCGTGTGCGTCGTTCAGCCGCTTGAAATGGTCCACGTCGATCATGATGGCGCTGAGCGGCTCGCCGCGTTCGAACGAGACATGCCACAGCTCGATCAGCCGCTCGTCGTACGAACGCCGGTTCGGCAGGCCGGTCAGGCGATCGGTCGCAGAGAGCGCGGTCAGCTCTGAGTTCGCCTTGGCCAGCAACCGGTGTTGCAGGCGGCCGCGCAGTTGCAGCAGGTACGAGTAGCGGCGCTCGCGAGACAGCGTGAAGTTCGCAGTCAGCGTGAGGATCGCGACCCACACCATGATGCCGCCGTGAAACATCTTCTGCGGTGCGGCCAGCTGCCGGTCGATGATGATCGCAAACGCGTCCAGCAGCAGTACGAACCCGGTTGTTGCGACCGCGTATGGCTGCTCAATGCGCAACATGCAGTTCGCCACCAGCAGCACCAGCACAAGGCCTGTCTGCGAGCTGGATGAGAACCGGTCCACGCCACCGGTGTGCAGGTAGACGATACTGACGCTGCCAATCATGCACAGGAAGGCCGCCGATGACTCCATGACAAACGCGCTTTCGCTTCGCCGCACCAGCAGGGCCACCAGCAGCACCAGCGGCGTAACGATGGCGAAACGAATGATGGCCGCTCGAACAATCAATTTCGGCTCGAGGATGTAATCGCCCACGATGAAGAAGTCGTAGGCCAGCAGCGCGACCAGGCCCTGGGTCAGCAGCATGCCCGCGCGGGCCCGGCCGGTCTCGCGGCGGTACCTGGCCTCAAGCGGAGGCGCGAACCGCAGCGCAGTGACACGCCCCATCTCAAAGCGGCGAATCTCTTGTTCGATCTGGTTAAGGGGATCGATGTGAGGTGGACTCGTTTCTAAAAAGTAAGAGGGTTTCCGCCGCGTAACAGTTGGCATTAAGCACGACGCGGCAAGTGTGACTACCGCGGCACGCAGCCCAGCCCTAGCTCATATGCTCGTATTCGATCATTCTTCCAGAAGGCGATACAAGTACCCGAATCATGCAGTGTTAGATTCCGATCACTCGCTTCTGGCAGCATCTTCCGGTTTATCGGACGAAAGAAAGCCCCGCGTTAGCAGGGCCTTGTTTTGTTGTCTTTACAAGATCGCTTCACCGGGTTAACTACGTTTGAACTTATACACAAGCTCGATCGTGATCTTGTCCTCAACGCTCATCAGCCGGGCGAGCGTTGGCTTGGTCAACCCGAAATCAGCGAAGGTAATGGTGGTCAGCGCGCGACCGGCAACGGTAGACGAACGCGGGTCGATGGTCGCGATGCCGCGGAAGGTAACCGGCTTCGTCACGCCGTGAATCGTCAGGTTGCCGGTGAGCGAGACGCCGAGCTGGCCGGTCGAAGGCACCATCTTGGGAACGCCCTTCACCTCGGTCGGCACGAAGACCGCTTCGGGAAACTTGGCCGTCTCAAGCGTGCGATTGCGGATGTAGCCGTCACGCATGTTCTGATCGCTTGCCAACGAGGTCAGGTCGATGACCAGTTTCGATCCTGGAGCGATGCTGCCATCCGGCTGGATGCCAATAAAGCCCGTCACCTTGTTCGTTGTGCCTACCGCGTCGTTCGGGAAATCGACCCCTGCAAGCTGCTCGGTTACGCGGTACGAGGCTGATGAACCATCGATGATCTCGAGCTTCGCGCCCGCCGTCGGTGGTGGTGGAGGCGGCGGTGGCCCACCCGGTCCTCCGGGCCCCGCCTGGCCGCCCGGAGCCTGTGAGAGCGCAACCGAACTGGACAGCAGCAGGGCAGCCGCAAAGGTGGTGCATCGGGATAGGACGCTGCGACAAGCGGGCATGGTTCTCCAATAACGATCAGGATGGGGTGCTGCAGTCTAGACGAGCCGCCACGCCAAAGGACGCAAAACTTGTTCGCTGCGGACGCGGGTCCTGCGTTCGGAGCCTCGTCCTAGAAGAACCGTCCGAGCGTAAAGATGAGCTTGCGATGGTCATGATCGCCGATGGCCGGACCGAACGTGATGGCTCCCAGGGGCGTTTCGGCGGCAAGGCCAAAGAAGACATCCTGCCGTGTAACGGATGGCTGATTCGGTGCGGCTATGTAGCCGAGCTCGTACGTGCCAACCACGTAAATGCTCTGCCCCAACGGTGTCGGCAGGTTAGCGACGCGGCGGAAATAGGCCGGCCGCACCAGGGCGTAATCGGTGCCGCGATATTCCTCGAACGACGATGCCGTCAGCCGCAACGGCCCACCAAGGGTAAAGCGGAACGGGTCGGCGACATGCCGCTGGAACATGGTGCCGCCCTCAAGGCTCAGCGACAGCGTGTTGCCGCGCCCGATGTCGCGGAAGTAAGCGCCGGCGGCCTCGATACGGGGCGCGTTGGAACTGCCGACAGCGTTGTACTGGTATCCCGCGGACGCATCCACGCGAAGTCCGTTGCGCGGCACCATCGCGCGGTCCTGGCCGTTGTAACGGAACTGGATGCGCGCAAGCTGGGCGTCGCCGTTCAGATCGGGCAGGCCGTCGCTGCCCGTGATGGTGTGCCACTGCTCATAGGCCTGCTGCCAGCCGGCACGCCACTCCGTCTTGTGCGACTGCGCATAGCCAACGTCGACGCCGCCACCCACCATGAAGGTCAGTCGTTCGGCAATCTTCTGCTGGTTGCCCCAGATGTAAACTGGCGCGCGATACAGGTTGAGCCGAGGTGCGATGAAGACCTTGCTCTCGGCGATCAGACGGTAGTACTCAGGCGTGAACTCCGTCAGAAAACCGAAGCGAAAGCGGGCACGCAACTCCGATCCGTACCCGCCAAAATCCTGCTGCGTGACCAATCCATCGATCGTGGCGCGCGCGGTGCCACCGGTCTGCGTGATCACGTTGCCGCCGATCACCAGCGTGGGCGGAGCGCCCTCCCGATCGCGTACTCGAATAGTCAGGTCCGCATCTCCGTTGCCAGGCTGGTAGTTCTCCGGAGGCTTTGCTTCGGCCATCGCGACCCTGCCCCGGCTGTTGGGCGCGACCGTCTCAATGGCCGGCTGCTTGATACTTGCGCCATCACCGCGTTGGCCGGATGGGACAACGTTAGTTGACGATGTTGTTTTCCGGCTGCCGTCGGTGGCTGCTGTTTGCGTGGGCAGGGAGGGGCTGTCTGCGGTCGAACTGGCGATGTCCTCACCGGCCCCGCGTTTCTCCTGCGGATGCAGCAGTTCGTGGCCCTGAATGTTGGGCCGGCCGATGTTTGCCGGGCCGGTCAAGTCCGTGTCGATCGGCTGTCCGGCCTTGCTCAGGAAGTAATCCGTTTCGAAGCGTCCATCGCTCCGCACCTCGTCCAGCTTGGCATCGATGGTGTCTGCAGACAGCTTCTTGCCGGGCAGATCGATCAACGTGTCGCGAACGCCGATGGCGCTCTGCGCGGACGGCGCGATCACTTCAACATGTGCGATGTTGCGCAGCGGAGATGCTTCACGGCCTTGCCTCCTGGCCTGGTAGGTCGCCCACTCTTCGTCGCTGACCCGGTATTTCAGCAGCTTCGATGCGACCCTCTGCGCGGCCATGTAGCCGGCTTTCGCCAGTGCGGGTGATTGCGCGTAATCAGCCGCACCCAACCCGGGTGGCGCGACAGGTTCGATGATCACATCCGCCTGCGCACGCGAGCGGACCTCGTTGCTCCACGATGCCACGGAGAAGCTGCGCTGCAACACCCCCAGGACAGACGCGGTGTCGCCCTCATCCGGCGGCGTCAACGGCAGCGAAACGGCCAGCACCACGTCCGCATGCAGATCGTGCCTGACCAGATCAGTCGGCAGGTTCTCCGTCAGGGCGCCGTCGACGTAGATGTGTCCACCATCCTGCACTGGCGGAAACACGCCTGGAATGGACAGGGAAGCGCGCACTGCCTCGGCCAGCGGACCCTGGGTGAACACAGCTTCGCGTCCGACAAGGATGTCAGTGGCAACGCAGCGGAAGGGCAGCGGCATGTTATCGAATGAGAACGCCGCGCCGTACGGCAGAAACTGCGTGTTCAGAAACTGGTTCAGCCCGTAATCCAGCAGCACACCGTTCCGAATCGAGACGCCATGTTTCAGCCCGAGCGTGAAGCCGCCCGGCAAAAAGCGGCCGTCTTCGCGGCGGCGAAAGTTCTGCTTGTTGAAGTCGGCAGAGATGCGGAAGACCTGCCCAAAGACCTTGTCCGTGGTCAGCGCGTCCATCTGGTCCGGCGTGTGACCGGTCGCGTACAGCGCGCCCACCAGGGACCCCATGCTGGTGCCCGCGATCACGTCGACGGGTATGTGGTTCTCTTCCAGCCAGCGCAGAACGCCGATCTCGCTGAGAGCGAGCGCTCCGCCACCGCCAAGCGCAAGGCCGATACGCTTACGGCCCGTGCCCGGCCGAGGAGCGGTCGGCGTGTTCGGCGAGCCATTGCCGTTGGTCGGCGCGGAGGGCTGACCCTGCTGCGGCCGGCCCTGTTGCGGCGCTGTGTCGTCCAGGCCGCGGCGTTCGCGCTGTGCCCCGCCCAGCGTCGACTCGGCAGCGGCTCCCGCGCCTTGAGGAGCGCTGGTCTGCGCAGCGACAGACGCAACTGTGCCCTGCGCCAGCACCACGCAGGCAAGCGCGCGTATGGAAACGTAAGTGAACCAGCCCTGTTTCATTGCTGTTCTTTCGATGCGCGAACTCCCGGTCAAGCGCCGCATCCCGTGCCTTACGTTGAACATACGGCCGTGCGGGGCCGCGTTGAGCGATACTGCCAGCATGCTTATGCCGCGCCCAATGCTCGCGCTGATGGATCGCGCTCTCGCCCTGCTGGAGCGCCGAGACCGCTCCGGTGAGAACGCGACGGCCAGGCAGGGGCTACGCGGCGAACGTGCCGCCTATTTCTTCCTGCGGAGGCAGGGCTACGTCGTCGTCGCGCGGCGCTGGCGGCACGCCCTGCTGGACGGCGAACTAGACCTCATCGCATGGGATGGCGACACCCTCTGCGCGGTCGAGGTGAAGACCCGCAGCAGCCGAACGCCGTTTGCGGCAGAGTTCAGCATCGATAAGGCGAAGGCTGCTGCAACGCGCCGCATGGCCGACGCCTACGTTCGGCAACTGCCCTGGCGCCTGGGCGAGGCACCATCGATGGCCGTTCGCTTTGACGTTGTTTCGGTCTACTTCGCTGCGAATAGCCAGCCCGACATACGGCTGCAGCGCGACTACTTCCGATAACTTCGCGCGGAGGCCTGCACGGTGACGGCTGACCATTTCTCGACGCCCGGTGTCTAATATGTGAGAGATAGAAGGACGGAACGACCCATGACGCTGCTCAATGCTCCCGCTTACAACGCCCGCCGCGAACAACTGATCAGCGGCTCATTGAAGGGTGCAGGCGCGCTGTTCGCGCTGCTCGTCGTGCTCACGCTGGCGGGTTACATCAGCGGCCACGGATGGCTGTTTACCAACCTGCACACCGAGCACCGCATTAACGTCTTCCTCACGGATATCGAGAAGAAGGATTTCACCGACGCCTATGGCATTTACTTCAACGACCCTCACTGGCAGTCGCATCCGGACAAATACAAGGAATATCCGCTGAAGCGCTTTACCGAGGATTGGACGACCTACAGCCCGGTCGGTCCGATCCACACGCACCACGTCGATAAATCCATCTCGGATGGGTCGGGACCGTTTGGAACTACCCTCATCGTCGCGTCAACGATTAATGGGGATAAGGCACGCCGCCTGTTTATCTCCGTGCAACGTTCAGACGGTACGCTTGGATATCCCGCGCCACATATCTTTGAGTACTAAGTGGGGAGCCAGGCTACGCAGCCGCGCCGAGCTGCTGTAGCTCCTCTGAACGGGTTGAGTCGCGCCTCTCGTCACTGCCCCTGTACAGAACGCGCGAATCCTGGTGCCACCATCCCGCCGTCGAAAGCGCGGGGTGATTCGGGACCTGGCCTGTAGCCAGCTGCTGCACGACGTGGGCTAACTCGGTTTGGACGGGCGTTCCGCTGCGCACATCAAAACAACCCGGCTCATAGTGGCCGTTCGCACAGGTGACTAACTCGTTCCAGTAATAAGACCCAAGCAATGCCCACGCGGTAATCGCATTGCATTTCACGCCTGCACGCTGCGCCTGCTTTACACCGTTCCAGGCCTCAACGAGCCAACGGATCTGCTCGTCAGCCGAACACCCCAGATGTACCTCGGTAATGGCTAGCGGAATCCCATAGCGCTCCCATGCCTGCTTCAACAGCGACGGGAAGCCCTGAATACCTGCCGACTCAACCCGCACCGCCTCTACATCCACAAAGTGCCCCTCGGCAGAAATGCGCTCCGTAGGATAACGATTTACGCGGTGATCGAGATAGCGGTCGCTGGTGACGTAGTAGTTAATTCCCAGAATATCCGGCGGACAGACATTGTCTTTAAACCAAAGAATGTCTCGCTCCGGGATGCCTGCATCTCGCATATAGCCGAACATTGGATGATGTCGATGAACCATGCCGCAGAGCAGATCGTACGGCAGCCACTGGCGCAGGTTCATCATCTCCCACACAGGTCGCAGCGCTTCAGTTCCCCGGATACTGCCAAGATCTTCTGTCTGAATCAACTTGGCCCGGGGATTTACCTGCCGTATCGCGCGCATACTTAGCACTGTCGCTTTTACCTGGTTGCAGAGCGCGCGAAGATAGCTTCCACGTGACATATCATGCGGGTACCAGATGCCGTACATGCCGCTGAACCGTGCGGTAGTATTGCACTCATTCACGGGAGTGTACGCACTGATCCAGGGGTGTCTCTCAGCTACCGAACCCGCGAACGCAGCAAGCTTTTCCGGGAAAAGCGGATCGAGTAAGTCAGTGTGCCGCGGGCCGCTGCCATGGTGCATTAAACCTACAATCGGTCGAATGCCGAGGCTCTTCAGGCAGGCGAGCTGCTGGCCAGACCATTGCCACGCAGAATCGAACGCATGGCGCTCCCACAACAAACCAAACCGAAGTGTCTTAATGCCGAGTTGTGCGATCTGTTCGTAGTCGCTCAACCTGCTTGCGTGGCCCGACAGATCCATCTGGTCGAAATAATCCCCACCTACCCGGTTGCAGGTGTACTCAACGCCACCCCAGACCTCGATACTGCGGTCAGGCGAAGCAGCTTGAGTACGACCCGGCGATGATAGGTGTTTCCACTCAGCGTTCAAGCGGCTTCACTATTATCTTCTTTGCTGAAGCTTTTCGGAGGCAGCACCACAGGTACCGCAGGATGCTTCGCTCTGCGACGTGTCACGAGTCTGTCCGCAAGCGTCAAAGCCTGCGCGACTACCTGGTCCATGTTGTAGTACTTGTAGGTACCCAGGCGTCCAGCAAAGTACACGTTTGGCACCGATTCCGCGAGCGACTTGTACTTTGCATAGAGCTCTGCGTTCGCAGGCTGGGGAATCGGATAATAAGGGTCGCCTTCCGCGCGAGGATACTCGAAGACCACGCTCGTCCTCGCGTGCTCCTGTCCAGTCAGGTACTTGAACTCAGTTACCCGCGTGTACGGATGTTCATTTGGGTAATTGACAACAGCGGCACGTTGGTAGAGCGGCTTGTCATGCGTCTGGTGTTCGAACTGCAACGAGCGATACGGAAGTTTGCCATAGCAGTAGTCGAAATACTCGTCCACTGGACCAGTGAAGATGAGCTCGCGAAACTGCACCTCATCTTTCAATTCGGCATAATCCGTGTTCAGCATGACCTTGATGTTCGGATGATCGAGGATTCTTTCGAACATACGGGTATATCCCTGCTGCGGCATCGCTTGGTAGCGATCCGTAAAATAGCGGTCGTCTCTTGTCGTGCGGATGGGAACGCGCGCCGTAACACTCGCATCCAGCTCCGATGGATCCAGATCCCACTGCTTGCGCGTGTAGTTACGAAAGAACTTCTCGTACAGATCGCGGCCAATCCGGCTTACAACAACGTCTTCCGATGTCTTAATGTTTTCGCGTGGCTCGGCTATGGAAGCAAGGTACTCCTCCACCTGGTGGCATGTAAGATTCAACCCGTACAGTGTGTTCAGAGTGTCGGCATTGATCGGCATCGGGACCAGCTGGCCGTCGACGCTGGTCAGTACACGGTGTTCATACGGGCGCCACGCGGTGAAGCGAGAGAGGTAATCAAATACTTTCTCTGAGTTCGTATGGAAGATATGGGGCCCGTACCGATGTACAAGAATGCCCGCCTCATCATAGAAGTCATAGGCGTTGCCGGCGATATGCTGCCGCTTGTCGATCACGAGGACTTTCGCATCGAGTTCCGATGCGAGCCGTTCGGCCAGAACACTGCCTGCAAACCCTGCACCAACAACCAGGTAATCAAACATTGGATGCTGCTCCCACAGTCTGAACTTCAGTACGTGACGGCGTGTGGGTCGGCAACGTAAACCGCTCTATCTCCTGCCACATGCGCTGGAACGTTTTATCCCAGGAGTTACCTTTCAGAAAGCGATCGACATCGGCAAGCCTCGCCGAACCCGCTTGCTGTAGCAAAGTTTCCTGAAGCAACTTACCAAAACTCTCCGCGTCAGCGCCGATACTGACCAGGCCCTTATCCGCGTAAGGAGTGATTACGTCACGAATCGGCGTGGAGACCACCGGCTTACCCGCAGCCAGATACTCCGGAGTCTTGGTCGGACTGATGAATTTCGTGGAAGCATTTTGCGCAAACGGCAGCATGGCAACGTCCCAGTGCGCGATATACGACGGCAATTCCGCATATTCTTTCTTGCCGAGGTAATGAATGTTCGCGCCGCGCGGCAACATATCTTCGCTGATCTTGACCACCGGTCCGATCAGCACGAAATGCAGGTCAGGATGTGCCTGGGCGACATCGCGCAACAGGTCACGATCCAACCGCTCGTCCAGCACGCCATAAAACCCAACACGCGGATGGGGAATGGCAGCCTGGTCAGCGGGATCGCGCTGCGCCAGGCGCGCCGCGGCAAAGTGGGCATAGTCGATGCTGCTGGGGAAAAGATGGACGTTGTTATGCCAGTGGCGCTTGGACGCATACAGGCTGGCGCCGCCCGCGAAAACCACGTCGGCCAGCGAGAACATCTCACGCTCCATTTGCGCCAGTTCAGGCGGGGCACCCTGGAAGCCGGAGAGTTCGTCCATGCAGTCATACACCACGCACAACGGCTCCAGGTGGTCAGAGAACGACAGCGCCATGGGCGTGTAGTACCACGTGATAAATGTCTGAACGCGCTGTTTGGCAAGGTAGGTATCCAGCAGCTCTCGCTGGGCGCGGACTACCTCGTTCGCTGACAACCCATGCGGCAGGCTCGGCGTCAGCACCCGCACTCCGGGCTGCTCCTCTGTCGCAACAACCGTCGGAGACACCCCAGGTTCAAAGATGGGCTCTTCCCAGAAATGGACACGGCCATGTTTCGCCGCACGTGTCAGCAAGTGTTGCGGCCGCTGATACACGAACTTCCACCGTAAGTGGGAAAAACAAAGAGTCTCGATCGGCCCTGAGGGGTCGTTGTGGTGTTCCGCGAGTGTAATCACAGGACGGTAAGATGCTGGAACCCAGGCAACCGTCGCCACAGCGGCGACGGGGCTATGGCCAGAACCTGACATAAGGCGCGCCATTTGTGGGTTATGCAACGTGCCGGCAGGGAAACTCCGCACTCTGCGAGCTCGTTACGCATCGTCATGCCGCAAAACGACAGACCGCAATCGAGTGTATAGACGTCAACACCCCTGTCGCTTCCATCACAAAGATCGAGCTGATCCGCCTACTTACCGTCAAAGAGGGATTTCGCACACATCGTGTGGACTCCCTTGTTGCCGTCGACCAGTTCGGTGACGTCGACATCGCACGCGACGGAAATGAGCGCATACGCATCTTCGCGGGAGAGGCGCGGATGATCCGTCATCTGCGTTGACAGAAAGTCGATCATGTTGCGGATGGAGATCTCCGCGGCTTTGGTCAGGTCTTCGTCAAAGCCCATCGCGATGTACTGCATCGAACTCTCGGCACGCGGCCATGCGAGCAGGGGCCCTCCTCCGGCCGGCTGCTTATGCAGGACGAATTGGAAGGTGCCGGTCAGCTGCGTTTCGAGCGCGGTAATATCCACCTCGCCATTGCCCTGCCCCGCATGACCGTCGCCTGCTTCGAACAGCGCGCCCGCGGCGTGCACCGGGATGAACAGCGTCGTGCCCTCGACCAGCTCCTTGTTATCCATGTTCCCGGCCCAGATGTCCGGAGGCGCGGAGTTCACCTTGCCGCGTTCCGGCGGTGGCGCAACACCCATGCTGCCAAAAAACGGGTGCAGCGGAACCGTGATGCCCGGCCCGAACGCTGCAGTCATCTTCGTGAGGTCGAGTGGAATGATCTTTGAGAAGTTCTTCGGAAAGTCCTTGGACATGAAGCCGCTCTTGCTCGTGCCATTGCAGGCCCATGGCACATCGACGTGGATCTTCCGTATGCGGACCTCCAGCACATCGCCCGGCTCGGCATCCGTGATGGCGATAGGACCTGTGAGGATGTGTCCGCCAGGCCCGCGTTCGCTCTGCGGCACACCGGCGAACACCTGGCCGACATAGCCAGGAATGTCCTTCGCCGCAACGCCACGCTGCACCAGCCGCTCCGGCGGCCCGCACGTTGAGAGCGTCTGGACCGTAACCGCATCGCCCGAGTTGATCGTAAGAACCGGCTTCGCCTCAGACCAGTAGTATCCCCACGCAACCGTCTTCGGTGTGGCGAGTAGGGTCTTCGTCTGCTGCGCCGGGAGCAAGGGGCTGGACAGGCATGCGGCTGCCAGGAGTGAAAGCCGAACGTACGATGTCTTCATGGTGGGTGATGTATAGCACGCCTGCGAAATCTTTGGAAGGTGCGCAAGAAGCGCGGACAGGCGAAAGGGAGCCATTCGAGATGAAGGCGGCTTTAGCCGCCGGGCTACACAGCGCGGCGACACAAGCGGCTTCAGCCGCCGGGATAGCAAACGAACTCACCGAAGAGCCGGCTTTAGCCGCTGGGATTGAGAGCGCATTTAGAGGGAAGCGGCTCAGCCGCCGGGATCGAAAAGCGTGATCGCCTTAAGCAGCTTTAGCCGCCGAGATGACGCTGTTATGCTCGGCGGATGCGCGCGACTCCTCAAACATATGCGGTCACGCTGGTGTGTGCGGAACGCATGCGCATCTTCCAACGCACTGCAAATGCCGAGCTACTGGTCGCGACGTTGTACCGTTATCGCGCAGGCGGACGCTTCCTTCTACACGGCTTCGTCGTGATGCCCGACCACGTGCATGTGCTGTTCTCACCCGTCGCGGCGGTGGAACAGGCCGTGGGCCTGATCAAAGGTGGCTTCTCATTTGCCGTGCGCGAGCAGTATCGCGGCTCCGTGTGGCAGGACGGGTATTACGTTCATCGTGTGATGAACGAGCCGGATTACCAGAGTCAATTGGCGTACATCGCCGCAAACCCATCGCGAAAGGGATGGGAGGTGTATGCATTCGTTCACACGCAACCGGGGTATGAGGTGGACCCGATGCCTGAACATCCCGGCGGCTAAAGCCGCTTATGGGGTGCGACTGGTTGTCTATCTCAGCGGCTAAAGCCGCTGTCCGTGTCGAAGACGCAGGCTGTCTTGTGAGCAAAGCGGCTTTAGCCGCCGAGATAGATGGCAGATGAGATTAGAGATGGCTTTAGCCACTGGGCCAGAAACATCAGTTACGCGAGCTTCGTGAGCAAGAGGCCTGTTCGCACGCAAGCGGATTATGAAGTTGACCCACGATCCGCAATCCCAGCAACTAAAGCCGCCTCTCGTTGTGGCTTATCTTCTATCCCAGGGGTTAAAGTCGCTCCAAGACCCCCCAAGGATAGTTGGGCCTAAAAGCTAGTCGCAGGCCCGACAAAGCCTCGGCTCTATCTGTGGTAGTCCAAGGATTATTTTGCTATCGAAGCTATTCGCGCTTGAGTCGCGAGTTTGTCAATGATGGCTTTAACTAGTGAATCCAGCTCTTTCCCTTCGGAATAGTCTGCGGGGATTGCATAGTCGGCTCGTTGCTGCTGAATTAGGTCGAGGCACATCTGTCTTGCAGACGGTTTGCCACGCTTCTTGCGCCTCGTTCGATCGAAAACAGCCACTGCGTATCCGCCCTGATACTTGACCATCTTCATGCATGGTATGTCGGTCTCTCCGTCCCCGATGTAGATCATGTTTGAGAAGGGAACAGGGCGCTCCTTCTCAGGAACATACTTATTGATCGTTGTGTTATCAAATGAATTAGCAACTCCCTTGTTGATTCTGAACAAGTGTTGCGTCTTGTTCGTGTAATTCACTGCTAGAGCCGGCCACTCTGCCACGCCGTGCTGGTCGTACTTGAACCCGGAAGCGAAGACGAAGGCGAACTGCTTCGCGATTTGTGTCCCGGCGATGATCTCTCTCAACCCCGAGGAAATAATATAATGTTGGAGTCTTACCCCTCGCGCTTTTGCGTAAAGGTTCATGCGAGGAAACCAATCCTCAACTCCGGCAAATAGCGGTAATCCCTTCCCATGTTTGGTGAAAGCTTGCCGAGAGACCTGCACGTTGCGCGACATGGCCTCACGCAGCATCAGAAACATATACGAGAGAATCTCGTCCATGTCATTGTCGCAAGCGATCTGCTTAACGTCATTCCAGAAGGTGCTTGGCGTGATGCCGAGGCCTGGCAGGAAAGAGTGTTCCTGCATGTTGCCCGGAGCTAAGGTTCCGTCGAAATCATATGCGATCGCAAGCGGTACTAGGGCTTTAGGCATCTAGCACAATGTCGCACAGTGAAACGCCTATGTACAAGCCTACGCTCGCGCGCCGGACGCCCTATGCTCATACCGAACTAAATCTTCGAAACTCGCTGCACTTCTCTAACGCCCGGAATCCTGCGCATGTCTACTGTCAGCTTGTTCAGGTGGCGTAGGTCGAGGGTTTCTACTACGAAGTCGACGGTGGCTGTGGTGCCGTCTTCGTTGGCTCGGCTGTCGACGCTTCGGATGTTGGTGTCGTCGTCGCTGATGATGGCGGTGAGTTCTTTGAGCATGCCGCTGCGGTCTTCGCAGGTGACGATCAGGCGGACGGGGTAGCGGGTGGGCTTGGGTGTGGAGCTTTGTGGGCCGGGTGCGCCTGCTGGTTCGGCCAGTGGCGACCACTCCACCTGGATGCGGCGGTCGCTCTCGTACAGCAGGTTCTGCACGTTGGGACAGCTGCGTGCGTGGACCGCGACGCCTTTGCCGCGGGTGACGTAGCCGACGATTTCTTCGCCGCGAATGGGATTACAACAGCGTGCGCGGTAGACGAGCAGGTCGCCCTGGCCCTCGACCTGCAGCGAGTCGGAACCCTTGCCGATGTAGACGCGCTTGACCGCGTCCGTCATCTTGCTGAACTCGCTGGCGGGTACGTTGGCAAGGCTGCCGGTTGCCGGTGCGGGCTGTCCCGCGGCCGCCGCGGTTTCGCCATCGGTGGCGACGCGTGTACTGCCGGGCGCTAACTTGTTCAGCGCCTGCCGTGCGGAGTACTTACCAAATCCAATTGCATTGAATAAGTCTGTCCCGGTACTTAGTCCATATTCATGCGCAACGCGCTCGTAATCGGCGTCGGTGAACTTACTCAGACTTACTTTGAACTTACGCGCTTCCCGCTCGAGTAACTTGCGACCGATCTCGATGGCGCGTTCGCGTTCGTACTCATTCAGCCAGTGCTTGATCTTGTTGCGCGCGCGGGACGACTTGGTGAAGGTAAGCCAGTCACGCGACGGCGTGTGGCCCGTCTGCGTGGTGATTTCGACGATGTCGCCGTTGACCAGCCGGTGGCGCAGCGGAACGATGCGGCCGTTGACCTTTGCTCCAACGGTCGCGTGACCAACCTCGGTGTGGATGGTGTAGGCGAAGTCGATGGGTGTGGCGTCTTTGGGTAGAACGACGACCTTGCCCTTGGGTGTGAAGGTGTAGACCTCTTCGGGGTACAGGTCGATCTTGAGGGTCGACATGAACTCGTTCGGGTCGGTCATTTCGCGCTGCCATTCCATCAGCTGGCGCACCCATGCGAGCCTCTGCTCGTCGCGTGCGTTGACGCTTTCGGTGGCCTTGTATTTCCAGTGCGCGGCGATGCCGTCTTCGGCGATGCTGTGCATTTCTTCGGTGCGGATCTGCACTTCGAACTGGTGGCCGCCCTCTGCCATCAACGTGGTGTGCAGCGATTTGTAGCCGTTGGGGCGGGGCGTTGCGATGAAGTCCTTGATGCGGCCGGGCACGGGATGCCACGTGTTCTGCACGATGCCGAGCAGGTGGTAGCAGTTGGTGACGGTGTCGGTAATGATGCGGACGGCGTACAGGTCGTGCACCTGGCTGAGGTCGTCGGTGCCGCCGGCGTTCAGCTGCGACGTGACCTTCATATTGATGGAGTAGAGGCGCTTGGTGCGGTACTCCACGCGGCCCGGGATGCCGTGCAGAACGAGTTCGCTGTTGAGGTGCGCGACGATCTCTTCGATGAAGCGCTCGCCGCCGCGATTGCGGACCAGCTCGACCTCTTGCGCGAGCTTGAGGTAGCGCTCGGGATCGACATAGCGGAAGGCGAGGTCTTCAAACTCGCCGCGCAGCTTGCCCATGCCGAGACGGTGAGCCAGGGGTGCGTAGATGTCGAGGGTTTCGCGGGCGATGCGCTGCTGCTTTTCGGGCTTAAGGTGGCCCAGCGTGCGCATGTTGTGCAGGCGATCGGCCATCTTGATGATGACGACGCGGATATCCGTGACCATGGCCAGCAGCATCTTGCGGATGTTCTCGGCCTGCTGGTCTTCCTTGTTCGCGAACTTGATGCGATCCAGCTTGGTGACGCCTTCGACGATGTGTGCGACCTGCTCGCCAAATCGGCGGGCGATCTCCTGTGTGGAGACGTCGGTGTCTTCGACTGCATCGTGCAGCAGGCCTGCGGCGATGGCGGTGGAGTCCATCTGCATCTCGGCGAGCAGCTGCGCGACTTCGAGCGGGTGGATGATGTACGGCTCGCCGCTGGCGCGCTTCTGGCCCTCGTGCTGCTGCATGCAGAACAGCCAGGCATCGCGGATCAGGTCGAGGTCATCGGCGGGACGGTTTGCGTGCAGCGTGTCAAGCAGGTGCCGGAAACGCCCGTCGATCTCTGCCGCAAGCTGTGCGTTGCCCTGCGTATAGGGCCTGGCCGATGGAACGACTTCGGACAACGAGTCAGGCGTCGCGCAGACCGGCTGCAGCATGCCGGAGGGTTCCGCCAGCACGGCGACCGCGGTCTCTGCGTTGGCAGCACGCGGAGCAGCCGTTGGCTCCAGCGGAGTGGGCGCAGGAACGGCCGCTTCCAGATTCCGGCCGGAATCGCTGGACAGCAGTGCGGCGTCAAGCTGGCCGGCCGGCATGCCCTGCGGTGCGCGCCGTGAGTCTGGCTGCGGTAATCCCATAGCTTATTCTAGCGAACCGCAGGATGGCTGGTAATTTCTGGTGTTTTGTTGCCGAGTAGAGCAGCGATAAAGCTTGACAAGCGGCGTGCGCCAACGGCAAATGGTAACGACCTACGGCTTGCGCCCTTTGGCGAGCTCACCTGTTGTTCTTGAAAGGCTCCTCCTATGTCTGTCGATGTGACGATTGCGGGCACTGCCGTGCCTCTTCAGCCGGGTTCGCTCAAAGACCTGCGCACCGATAAGCAGCTTGTCTTTGATCTGGATAAGAACCTGCAACCGTACCTGAACAGCGCACTGGCGCTTGTGCCCGTGAAGGGGCCGACGTCGGTCAAGTACACGAGCGATGCGGCGTCGTGGGCTCCGTATGGCTGTGCCGTGACGTTCGGCCTGCAGGGCGGTGCTGCTTGTTCGCTTGAGATCGTGAACAGCGGGTGCATCGGCAGGTACTTTGATGGGCTTGAGTCGCCTGTGCTGGTGCAGGTGCCGGTGCCTGCGGGCCATTCGTACGTCAAGCTGACGATGAGCTTCAATCTGTCGGCGGATGTCACTGGTAAGTACTCCGGCGGGGACTACGGCGTGACCGCGGCGCTCAGCACAAAGGATTCCTATGCGGTGACATTCTGCAAAGCGTTTGCGCCGACGACGACGGTGGGCACGGCGATCGCGCAGACATTCGAGGCGTTTGTGCTGCCGTTTCGCGAGCGCCTGCTGCTCGATATGGAGGATGGCGATTATCTCTGGTACGAGTTCGATGGCAGGGTCGGTCTGGCGGTCGGGGCGTACGTGGGACTGGACGAGGTGTTCTACGCAGGGAATGGCTCAGCTGACGTGATCAAGATGAACGGCAGCGGCCTGGCGACGCTGGGCGCGTCCATCAAGCCGGAAGTGAAGCTGGCAGCAGCGATGGACTTCAAGATGGATTACACCTCGCGGTTTGAGGCGGTGCTGTCGAAAGTAGGCACGTCAGGCAGTCTGCACCTGCTGAAGTCCGACAAGCTGACGGAGACGGTGACGGCGTCGGCAGGGCTCACGATCAACGTGAATGCAGCCGTGACGCTGTCGCAGCAGGTGGCCGCGCATTTGACCGATCTGAAGACGTCGCTGGTGCAATGTGCCGGAGGCAGCGGATCAGCGGGCGGCAACGCTGTCGGCAAAGTGGCTGGCGAGGCCGATGGTGAGTTGACGAAGTACGCGGATGAAGTAACGGACAAGCTGCAATGCTGGCTGAACAAGGCGGATGGACATAATTGCAATCTGCAGGTCGCGATCGAAAAGGAGCAGCAGAAGTTGCTGCTTGCTTCGTACACGTTCGATCTGACAGCCCCGACGTTTGCCGCGGGATGGGACTTCGCGGTCAAGGGCGACTTCTACGGTGCACTGAGTACAAGCTCTGTAACGCTTGAACCGGGCAGCGGCCTGGAGCGCGAGTATCGGCAGAAGACTTCGTTCCGATGCAATTTCTTCAACCTCTGGCACATGCAGACCTGGGATGAGTTCACCAGCAACGTGTCGATGGTCTATGCCGGCAACAACGTCTTTCACATGCTGGCCGAGGTGGGCAGGACTAACGGCACGGAGACCGTGGGCGCGTCGCGGAGCATGGACGTTTACTTCTCAGCGAGCGCCGATGCGAAGGTCGGCAAGCCGCTGTCGAACCTGGACATCACGCTGAACATCGGTCTGAACAGCGCCGGAGACAAGAACGTCGTCAGCACGATCGCTCGTCTACTCGGCGCGTTCGACAGCTCGCCAGCCATGGCTGCGGTAACGCGTCAGTTGACTGCGTTCAACGGCAATCCTGGCAAGCGCCTGGTGCAGTTGCTGGTAACGATCCCGGCGAAGGCATACGGCAACATTCACGCCGACATCCAGAACGGGCCGGAAGACCAGCGCAACTGGAACGCCTTTGTCGCGGCATCGGATGCGCTGGACGCATGGGCGCTGACTGCACCGGCTGGGCTGGACCCGGCAATGACGGCGTTCCTGAAGCAGTACACGTCGTGGGAGCAGGTGAACACCACCCAGACGGGTGAAGCAACGCCTGACCGTACGCAGCTGGTCCAGATCGTGAACTTTCCGGACGCCTGGACCTCGCTGGCATCGACTTCGCCTGCGCCGCGCGTGCAGATCGCACACAGTCTGTGGGCCGCGCAGCGCTTTATGAACTTCTGCGCCGCACTGCAGCAACTGGCAGCACTGCAGACGCCGGATGCGGTCACGCCGGCATGGGACGGTCTGCTGGCGCTCATCACCGACGCCATCCAGCAGGACCTCACCATCGACTTCCTGCGACCGGCTGCGCTTGCAACCATGCAGTTGTGCAAGGGCAGCACATACGCGCTCACAGCACCGGTTGGGCCTGCCGTTCCGGTGGACCACTTCTCCGTTGCGATCGCCCTGTAACGGTGTTGCGACCTATGGCAGAGCAGACAGGAACGCGGCCTCGAGATGTTGATGTCCGAGCGCATTCGGATGGAGAGAGTCGGTCATCTCTGCCGCACTGCCCAGCATGAAGTTGCGCGTGGAAGCAAGACGCAGGTCGATGCCGTCCGATGCGATCAGGGCCACGTTCGCCGCGATGTCTGCGTTGTAGATGAGCTGGGAAGCGATCGGTGCCCACGGGTCGGTCAGTTCCTGGTTCGGCAGGTCGCCGGCCAGAACTCGCGGCAGAGTGGTGCCTGACGAGGGATTGCTGCCGAGCCCCTGGATGCCGATGTTGCCCGTCGCGGTCGTGATGGTCACGGTGTGCGGGCCGGCTGCCGTCGGCAGACGAATGAGAGCGACGGAGCTGCGCGTGCCATTATTTGTGCTGATGGAGCCCGGGGTCAGCATGTAATACGTTCCCGACGCGACACCATCCAGCGAGACCTGGAATGACGCCGCCGTTGCGCTTTCACTGTAGGTGTACCAGATGTAGATGGGATTGCCCGTGGTGCTGAGCCTGCCGGTGATGGTGCCCGCGGCGGAGCATGCCACACCGCCGAAGTTCGTGACGCTGGGCGTGTTGGCGCATGCGCCCGTGGTGGACAGGCTGCTGTCACCGGCCATCACTCTCGACTCGCGCGGTGTGCCAAGCCATGCAAGCGCCGCCCGGTAGCAGGCGTTGTAGACGGGTTCAAAGTAACCGGGACCGCGATAGTCAACGTCGTTGGTGCCGACCATCATGGATTGCAGGGCGGCCGGCTGCGAGGCGAATCCGGTTCCACTCGGGTAGATTTGGCGTGGAAATACATCGCAGGCCTGGTCGCCGCCGATGCCGTTGTCAGTGTGGGCAATCGAGAGCGACGAGGACAGCAATGCAGTGTAGTTCTGCGTAACCGGCGAATCGAGGTTCACGCCCTTCGTGATGGAATCACCGAACGCGTTGTAGCCCGAACTTACCAGCAGGGTCTCTGCGCCCGAGGCGTTGGCTTGCGGGTTCTGCACGGCAAACGCATGCCGCTCTGGCGTGGCGAGGTCGGCAGCGGTGAGAGGCACATCGATCTCGGTGTTGCTGACGTAATTGGCCGCGCGGGCCACACCATCCACCAGCACGATGGCACCGGAAACAATGTTGGTGCCCACCAGCGCGACGCTGGCCCCCTGTGTGCCCGCCATCACCGCGAACGGAGTGATGGACGTGAGCGTTGCCGGTGGGGATGTCGCTGGCGACGTGGGTGTGGTCGGGGTGGGGCTTGTCGCCGTGTTGGTGGCGGCGATCACGCTCCTGGTGCCTGCGCCGCAGCCGGTCAGCAGCAACACGGACCACGTTGCGGCTGCAAGCAGACAGTGCGACGCACCAGACTGCAGGATCGATCGATCGCTGGACATTTGCTTACCCTGAAATGAGGAGTTCGTGATGAGGACGCGAAACACGAACGCCTGTGCGCCGCGAACCGCTTTGTTACAAGCACTCGGCATTCCGGGAAAGGAAGCTCACCCTTAGGAAGAGCTAAGTTTTAGAGGTATCGAGTACACGAGACAGGCACCGCTGTGAACCCCACATGAAGATCAGAGGGGTCTCGACGTATGGTCCTTATGAAGAAGGAGCAGACGGCGCACCGCTTCTAATGCAGCAGGCCGGCCTGCGGTGCGTGGCCGGTGTGCGCCCATACGACCAGCTCGTCAAAGGCGCGGCCGACCTCTTCCGGTGTAAACGTGCAGTGGCCCTCACGATGAACGTACTGCTGCACCAGGTTGTCCGCAAAGCCCGCGTGCGCGACCTCGCTGGCGTAGAGCGAAAGCGTGGTCGCCGGGATCAGGGGATCGTAGATCGTATGCAGCGCCAGCATGGGACGCGTCAGCCGCCCCGTGGGCCAGTAATGTGCCATCAGGTAGTCGCGCGCTTTCGGTTCGGGAGCGTAGCGACGCACGCCATCGTTCAGCGCATAGTCCGTCGGCGTGTTGACGCTGGTGCCGGTGTAAATGTAGTTGCGATTGTCGAACGGGTTGCCGCCTGCCTTGCGCTGCATGTCGCCGATCACGTAAGTGAAGTAGCCGATGGCGCGCGCCACCTCGACATCCGAATGCAACTGCGTGAGCTCGCGCATGGCGAGCGCCGCATCGGGCTTCGCTCGCAGGGCGGCCAGCACACGCTGCCGCAGCGGCTCACTCTCTTCAAAGTTCTGGGGAACAGGATCGAGCGGCCCCATCATGCCGGGGAAGTAATAGTCGAACGCAGCGCGGATTGCGAAGCGGCGGTTGAGGTGCACGTAGCTGGGGCCGACCGCGCCGCACAGGTCAAGACCGGCGGTGTAGACCTTGTCGTTCAACTCCATGCTGATCATGGTGAGAGCGCCGCCCATCGATCCGCCCGCGGCAAAGCTTTCACGCGGCTGACCATACTTCCTGATGAAGTACCTGCGCAGCGCTTCAGTGTCCGCGTAGCCCGCCTGCAGCGCCCATCCCGTCTCGGAATACCCGCTCTGGATGACTGCATAGCCGCGCTTGAACATCTGCTCCGGCTGCGCTCCGATGCTGCCGTCCAGGCGGAACCGGAACGTCGATTCCGAGTAGCCGTGATAGAAGACGACAAGGCCGCGGTTCCAGTTGGCGGGCACGTCGATGCGGTACTCCGCACGGCCCAGCACACCGACTTCCGTGATGCCTGCGGGTGACCGCAACACCTCCGGTTCACCAGATGGCGTGGGAGACGCCTGGCCCATGGCAACGCGCACACCCGCTGTCGCGAGCAGTGCAGCGACAGCGCAGCCGGCAAGCCATTGGTGACAGAGCAGTTTCATCGGATGTGATGAGAATACAGGCAAGACCCGCCCGTCAGCGAGCAAGAATCCTGCCCGGCACGCGCACTTTATTCCGCCTATACGTCTTTCTCGGTGACTTCCTTCACCGGCTTTTGCGGATACGGCCTGCCCTTGTCGAGCGTCTTTTCCAGGTCCGCGTCATAGCCGTACATGTCTTTGAAGAAGTGGATCTCGCCATTGTCTGACCACGCCGTGCCGTAGAAGATCACGACGGGGATCGGCTTCGGCAGCAGCACCGTCTTATTGTCTTCGCCGGAGTTCATTGCCTCGGCGATCGAGTCCTCGTCCCACTTGGGGTTATCGCGAAGCACCCAGTTCGCCAGCTTCGGCGGGTCCTGCACACGGACGCAGCCGTGGGAATAATCGCGGCGCGTGCGCGAAAATAGCGCCTTCTCATTCGTGTCATGCAGGTAGACGTTGAAGGCATTTGGAAACATGAACTTCACCAACCCCAGCGAGTTTGATGTGCCGGATTTCTGCCGCACCATCACCTGCCCCTTTTCAATGCGGGAGATGTCCGCACTCGCGGGATTGCCCTTCATGTCGACGGTTTCGTAGTTCTTCGCGCTCAGGTAGCCCGCGTTCTTCTCGATGTGCGGAACGATCTCCTTCTTCGCGATGGATGGCGGCACGTTCCAGAACGGGCGGAAGACGAGATACTTCATCTGGTCGGCGATCATGGGCGTGTGGTGGGTCTCGTCGTCGGATTTGCCGTCCACGACGTTCATGCGAAAGACCTCGTGATGATCGCTGCCGGTGCCTTCATATGCGCGCAACTGGAACTCGGGCAGGTTCACCATGATGGCGGCGTTCTGGTACTCGTCGTTTAGCCAGCGCCAGCGCTCCATCGTGTCGTCGATCTGGGTAACGCGTGCTGAGATCGGCGTGTTGAGCGCCTCGACCGTATCGTGTGACAGCTTGCCCGTTTCGTTCAGGCCGTGGCGATGCTGAAACTTCGTCAGCGCCGCTGTCAGCGCGGCGATGTCAGGCGAAGAATTGCTGTCAGCCGGCGTGTCCAGGTCGCCGACGAGCGCGAGCCGCTGTTGCAGGGATTGCAGCCCGGGGTAGCCCGCGGTCAGCGCGAGCGGCCTTGCGCTGTTCTCCATCGCGGGCAGAGGGTCGCTGTGGTCCTGCGGTTCAAGCTCGAGATAACGGCCCAGAGCGGTTTTCAGCGCGGTGTACTGCTCGGCCTGCGGCTCCAGCTCATCGAGCGCCTTGCTCACATCGCTGCTGTCGATGATCTTGTCACTCAGCGTTGCGGTTGTGTCGAGCTTGTTGCTGTCATAGCCCTTCACGCCAAAGGTGAAGTGCGCGGGATTCGTCCGGCCGTTGTGCAGATCGCTGATGAAGTGCATGGCGCTGACGGTCAGGGCCACGTCGAACAGCGCGGCTCCGTCAGGTGTGCCAAGGTTCGCGACGCGCGACTGCCATTGGCTTGCGTCATAGTCCTCCGGACGCAGGCCGCGTTTCGCGGCGTTGGAGAACTCCTGCAGCATGGCGTTTGCCTGCGATGTCGGCTTGCCGTTCTTGAGCCAAACCAGGTCAAAATCCCGGCCGTCGTAGAGCGCCGTGACCTGCGGCTGGATGTCAGTGAAATCGGGGTACTTTAAGCCATCGAGATGGCCGCTGGTGATGTCTGCCTGGATTTGCGGCGTGTCATTTGGCTCGCTGCTGGCGACGTGGTGAACGATCTGGTGAGCGCGCTTGCAGCCGGATAGCGCAGATGTCGAGAGCAGGGCAGAGGTGAGCAGAAGTACGGGGACAATGCGCATGGATACCACGCTAGGATGCCGGAACCGCCCCCGGCGGCGGGTTCCGCCGGGGGTACCTCCGCAGGGCGTCGGCTTTATCGGCTAGCTCGGCCTTAGCAGGTAGGTCGCGCACAGCACGGCCTGCGCCAGCAGGGTGGTGATCACAACTGCAAGAAACAGCTTGCGATACGGCGTTTCGGTGGCGTCGGCAAAGACGCCTGCCGTGAAGGTCAGCAGGAACGGATAGGCCCACAGAATTGGTTCGGATCGCACCTGTGTGCTTTCGATCGGCAGCAGTGCCAGCGTGACCAGCAGCGGCACCGTGTTGCCGAAATACCGCGAGCGGCGCACCGCGAGGTACAGCACCAGCGCGATGCCGACCGCGGCTACTGCTGCCATTTGCAGCGGGTCGCGGAAGAACTCAAGCACTGGCGTATACGCCAGCGTGAACCGCCCCGCGCCAGCCGTGAAGATGTACATGAAGATGCCGAGGCGGAACGTATACGCGGCCAGGACAAGGAACAGCGCTCCGAATGTCGACACCAGCAGCAGGGGCAGCACGGCGCTCCGTCGGCGCTCTGCCACGTACAGCAGAAAGACCGCCGACGCGATCAGGCCAAACACCGCCGCCAGCACATGGGCACACGCCGTCAGCCCCAGTGCAACGGTAAACAGCACGATGCGCGGACGCCACTTGCGCGGCGGGCCGTACATCGCGTGGGCAATGCCGATGGCCGTGTAGATGACCGCATACAGGCCCCACGCTGCAAGAATCTCGTTGTTCGGCGTGGTTGCCGCTCGCAGCACGGCAGGCGAAACGCAGTACAGCCCCAGGGCGAACGCGCCGCCAATGTTGCCGAAGAGCCTTCGGCTGACCCACCACAATCCAGCCCCCAGCAGCGCCGCTGCAATCGCAAAGGGCATGCGCAGCAGGTAGCGCGTGCCGTCAATCTGGTGGCGCAGGTCATAGACCGATCCACCGATCGGGTTCGGCGTGTAAGCAGGTCCTCCTCGCTTTGACTGGATCCAGTCGTCCACCCGCAGGCCGGTCACGTAGATGGAGAGCGGCAGCCCGGCGGCGCGATAGGCCAGCGATCCATCGCCCTGCATATTGCCGCACGTGGTGAAGTAGCCAGGAGCAGGAACAGGCTTCTCCCACATTTCGCGTCCGCAAAGCGCGTAGCGGTAATCGCTTTCGATCAGCGGGTTGCGGCCGATGAGGTAGACCGCCTCCGCCAGGAAGAACAGGAGCATCAGTGCAGCGATCTTTTGCGGTCTGCCGAAGTGAAAATGAAGGCTCATGGAAACGTGCTGATTGAGTGTACCTGCGTGCGGCGCAGCGCCGCTGCCCCGGGCCTCACGTATTCTGGTGGCATGGATTCGCTGGGGTTTCATGTTGGCAATGCACGCCTGGTGAGCTATTCGCCGTCACGCGATCTGCCGTGGCGCGTGGTCTTTGAGGACGAAGGCGCGGCCGGCTACTGCTATGCCTGCGACGGCACGCGCGCCACCGTCGACGACGACTTTGACGTGACGGTGATGGACGCCATGCTGGTCTACAACACCGACGCCATGCAGCGCGAACCGGACGGCGAACGCGAACGCCTGCTGACCGTCGAGTGGTCGAGCGACGGCTTGCGTGCCGCGCTTCGCATTGATGGCGTGCCGCAGGTGCTGATCGATTTCGAGCGCCGCGAAAGCTGCTGCCGCAGCAACTTTCCCAACTTCATGGACGACGGCCGCAATCACTGGCGAAGCGCCAGCCACGCCTGGGACGAAGAGGCAATGCAGCGCTTTGAGAGTGAATCTCTTTCGCTCGAGTAGGGAACTTCAGCCCGCGCGGCGTTCGTAAAGCCGGGGTCGTACGCGACGAAGACGTGCGAGCTGACCTCACAGAACGCCGGGAGCGCAGGACCTCACAGAAGGCCGGGAGCGCAGGAGCATTTAGCGAGAGCCGGCGCAAGCCGACGACCCTCTAGGCATTGCTCTCCTGGTGAACCTGTTCGGGAATCGCGGCTTCGGGGAAGCCGACTTTGTCGCCATGGAGCATCTTGCCAAAGACGATGGTCGGTATCGCCGGATTGAGGATCTTCGCCCAGGCAGAGAGGTGAGAACGTGTTCGGACGAGAGTGCCACAGCGCGAAAGCGTGATGATGGTGCGGATCGCCTCACTCGCTTTGACTGCGGGATTGCCGGCAGTCAGGTGTGCCGACTTGCCGGCGAAAATCTCCTGGCACTCGAGATCGTCGACACGGCCGCTGAAGCGCTCGCGCATGAACGCGAGAAACTCCGGCTCGTCGGTTGCGACGAAGATGTTCGACCGCGAAGCGCTCACCAGCGTCTGAACCTGCAGCGCGATCATCTCCCAGTCCGGTCGGGTCGCCTCCAGTCGTTTGTCGGTGCCTCGGAAGTGAACCCCGACCGTATTCGATCCGATTGCCCTTGCCTTGCAGAACTGATCGACCTCTTCGTAATACGAGCTGCGGAAATCGAGCACAGAGAAAAACAGATCATGCGCATGTTGAATCGACAGTAGCCCGGCATCCGCTTTCAGGCGTCGTCGAAGGTTTACGGATTGCTGCATGTACCGGTCAAACGGCAACTCGGGCATGTCTACCTTGAGGTCGAAGTAGCTGCGCAGCCAGTCTTCTCCGAACGTCTGAGCGTAGACAGGATTGCTGAACCGAAGTGCGGGGGTCAGGTTCTTTGCCTCGCAATACGCCAGCACTTCCGCCGCCCACGACAGGGTCGAGCCGAAACCCTGTCTGCTACCAAGGTCCGCGGCAAAGATCGGAGCGTTGCTTCGAACGAGCCGATTTTCCCCGGGCAGCTTGTGCAGGTTGCGGAGCGTCCTGACCCGTTCAGACGAAAGCTTCTTGATCGCGTAGTCGTACAGGGCCGGTGTGTAAGCCCTGACGGGCTCGGAAAGTGTTCTGGCGATCGCTTTTAGACTCATGTCTGTGTACAGATCCCTTCGTGAATGAAGAACCTGAGCTCTACCAGCACCACGGGGGCAAGATGTCGTTGAGTCTCTGCAGCAGGGCCGCCCGGGTGTGAGTCCGCGTCCCCACTTACTAAGGCGAATCATAGACCCCGGCAGGCTGCTTCGCATCACAGTTGCCGTGATTGTTTCCGTTGTCGATGATTCCACGTGGCGGGCTGCGTTGGGCGCTCTGCCTGAATGGCTGCCGCCCTTAGAGCCGACGATGGTGCTTGCACCGCATCCTGACGATGAAACGCTCGGCGCGGGTGCGCTGATCGCAACGCTGCGGATGCGGGGTGTGCCCGTCACGGTCGTTGCCGCCACCGATGGCGAGAACGCCTATGACGCGGCGCCGGATCAGTGTGCCGCGCTGGGTCGCACACGCGAGTTGGAACAGCGGGAAGCGCTTGCGGTGCTGGGTGTGGCGCGCGAGGCGATCCATCGGCTGCGGCTTTCCGACAGCGGCCTGCACCTGTGCGAGGACCGGCTGACCGCTCTCCTGATGAACATCGCACAGCCCGGCATGCACCTGATCGCACCGTGGAGCGGTGACTTCCATCCCGACCACGAGGCCTGCGCGCGCGCTGCCGCAACGGTGGCGCAGGCCAAGGGACTGCCGCTGACCTCTTACTTTTTCTGGACGTGGCATCGCGGCGAAAACTCCGTGCTTGCCGACCTGCCGGTGCGGCGCTTCATTCCGGGCGAGGCTGCGTTGCAGGCTAAGGAGCAGGCGCTCCGCTGCCACCACTCGCAACTGGAGCACGACCAGTTCGACCCGATCCTGCCGAGGCGTCTGCTCGGGCCGGCGTACTGGCCATTCGAGGTGTTCCTGCCGGCATGAGCGCGCCTGACAGATCGTCCGCCGAGTTCTTCGAGCAGCGCTACCGCACCAGCGGCGACCCCTGGGACCTGGCGCATGACAGCTATGAGCAGGCCCGCTACGACACCATCATCCGCGCCCTGGACGGCCGCAGGTATGCCTTCGCCTTTGAGCCTGGATGTGCCGTCGGTGCGCTCACAGAGAAGCTGGCGACCATTTGCGACCGCGTCTATGCGTGTGATTTCTCCGAGACCGCGGTCGAGCAGGCACGCCAGCGCTGCGCACGGTTTCCGGGTGTTTCCGTCCGTTGCGCGTCGGTGACAGACCCCGCTCCGATCGCTGATTTCGACCTGATTGTGCTCAGCGAAATTGGGTACTACTTCTCTTCCACCGCATGGCAAAGTCTGGTATCAGACATAGCCGAACACATGCACCCGGGAACTACGTTGCTGGCATCGCATTGGCTCGGAAGTTCGCCGGACCACATTTTGTCCGGCGACGAGGTACACAGGTGCATGCAGCATCCCAGGTTGAGACACGAACACGCCGAACGGCATCCCCACCCCAGGAACAGCGGCTTTCGCATCGATCGCTGGACCCGCGTTCTGTGACACCGCACGATGAACACTGGCACATCGCAGTCCTGATCCCGGCGCGTGATGAAGAGGCGCTGCTGCCGCGCTGCCTGCGCTCCGTGATTGCTGCGCGATGCCTGCTGCCCGGCAACGTCAGCAGCGATGTTGTGGTGGTGTCGGACAGTTGCTCTGACCAGACGGCGAGTGTTGCCAGGACGTTACTGCGCGGCCGCGGATCTGTCGTTGAGGTGGAGGCGGGCAACGTAGGAACCGCACGTGCGGTGGCTGCGCAAACGGCGCTTTCGCGCTTTCGCGGCGATGCCTCGCGCTGCTGGCTGGCAAATACCGATGCAGATTGCGAGGTGCCGGACACCTGGCTGCTGGACCAGCTGGCACTCGCGCACAATGGTTATGCTGCGGTCGCGGGCATCATCGACGTCGATTGCTTTGAAGAGCACTTGCCCATCGTTGAGGCCCGGTTTCGCATGACGTACCAGATCAACAGCGATAACACGCATCCTCACGTCCACGGCGCAAACCTGGGCATGCGCGCCGATGCGTATCTGGCGGCAGGCGGGTGGAATCCGCTGACCACCGCCGAGGACCACGACATGTGGGGACGCCTGCGCGCGCACACCGGGGCGCACCTGTCCGACGCGCGGCTGCAGGTGTTAACCAGTGGACGCCGCACCGGTCGCGCGCCGCTCGGCTTTGCAGGAGCGCTGGCAAAGCATAACGACGCTGGTTCAACCGACGCTGCCGCATGACGAGCGAACACCTGCTCGCGCGGTTCGCCGAGCTTTGCCGTGAAGACCTGCCGAGTCCCGGCAGCGGCAACACCGCGGCACGCCACCGTCGCATCTTCGAGGCGGGCCGTGAGGACCTGAGCCTTGCTAAGCTTGCCGAGGCCCACTGGGACGCCGTCGCCATCTTGCGCGAAGCTGGCCGTGAGCCCGTCGCAGGCGCACGCTACGCGGTGTGGGCGTCGGAGATTCCCGGGCGCGAACTGCAGCTGAACGACGTGTCGACTGTCTCGACGATCACGGGGGCCAAGGAGTTCTGCAGCGGCGCGGGACTTGTCGATCGTGCGCTGCTGACCGCCGGGCCGCAGGGCTCGTGCATGGTTGAGGTCGATCTGCGGGCGCTCCCTGACCGCATCGACAAGGACAGTGACGGCTGGCGGGTAGACGCGTTCCGCCTCACACAGACCTCTGCGCTCACCTTTCGGGAGTGCCCGGTAGCGGCCGTCATAGGCGAGGCGAACTGGTACGTCGAGCGGCCCGGCTTCTGGCAGGGTGCGTGCGGCCCTGCTGCAGCCTGGGCGGGCGGAGCTGCGGGCCTGGCCGACTACGCCATGACCACCCGCCGCGACGATGCGCACACCGCGGCCCACCTCGGCGCCATGCAGGCGAATGTGTGGGCCACCGAGTGCCTGCTGCAGGTTGCGGGTGACGAGTTTGACCGCGAGCCACAGGCCAATGCCATGGTGCGCGCTCTGCAGGTGCGGCACCTCGTCGAACAAGCGTGCACAGACACCTTGCGGCGATTCGCCCGCTGCATGGGGCCGGCTCCCCTCGCGAAGAACGCCGATGTAGGTCGGCGGTATGCCGAGCTAGACATTTTCCTTCGGCAATCTCATGCGGAACGCGATCTCGAGGCGCTTGGCAGAGCGATCCGGGTTCATTAAGCTTCGGCTTTCAGCGGCTTGTCCTGCTCCAATGTTCCACGTGAAACACTACCCGATGTTCCACGTGAAACACTACCCGATGTTCCACGTGAAACACTACCCGATGTTCCACGTGAAACATTCCCCGATGTTCCACGTGAAACATTCGGACGATGTTCCACGAGAAACATTCCTTTGGGCAAGCGGTCCGCGAAGAAATGGCCAGGAGATCTGAAGCCGCTTCTTAGTCCTTGTGCTTACCGAGCGGCGCACTCGGCTCGAAGAGCGCGGGGTCTACTGGCTTGAAGTGCATCTCTTCCACGAAGCGCTGCGCGACCATGTCGCCGTTGAAGTAGCGTGTGGTCACGTAGGGCACGGGAATGCCGTCTACATCGTGAAAATCGCTGTACTCCTCGAGGTCTTCGTCGAAGTCCTTGTACTGCGTGTTGCGGAACTTGAAGATGCGCCGCAGCGGCAGGTGCGTGTTGCGCTCCACGTCGACTTCGACGGAGTTGTTGTCCTTGTCGATCAGCGTGACTTCCTCGACCTCGCGCCGCGCGACCACGGCTGTGCCGCCGTAGATCAACAGCGTTCCAGGGTCCTTGAGCCACGTGTTCGCGATCGCATCCAGCGAGTAATGAGCACGGCGAAAGTACTCTTCCTGGTCTTTCGCCGGCAGTGCCTTGCGGCCTTTGTAGGTGATCTCAACGCCTTCCGTCGGCGTCCACAACGCCACGACATCGCGCTTTTTGCCAAGTTCGATGCGGTCCTCCGCGACACCGTTCGGCAACACGTGGTGGAACTGCAGGAAGTCACCCACACCGGTCGGCGCGTTCTTGTAGAAGGACGAGGTATGGCCCTTCAGCACGTAGTCGCCGCGATGCAGCCACTTGTCGCCGCCAAGCGCCGCATACATCCCGTTCAACACGGCGCGCGCCCTGGCTTCTTCCACGCCGTCGCCCGGCTTGGGCTGCGTGACCACGATGTTCTCTTCGCGCCTGGGCATTTGCGGCGTGCTTTGCGCAAGCAGCGCAGGCAGTGCGCATAGCGAGAGGAAGGCAGTGAGAACGACACATCTGGAATGAGAACAAAGGAACATTGTGGGCTTTCGCGAACGTTGCATCTTCTGGAAGGGCGCTACGAATGGCTCAGGATTCAACCCACCAGGACAGCGCCGCCGTTGACGTTGAAGATCTCGCCTGACACGAAGCCCGCCCATGGCGTGCATAGGAACAGGATGGGCCCGGCGATCTCATCGGGCGTGGCGACACGGCCCAGCGGAATCGTTCCAAACACCTTCTTAGACGTGACTGGATCGCGCAGGGTGCTGTCGGACATGTCGGTGTGCACCCATCCTGGCGCGACGCAGTTGACGTAGATACCTTCGCCCGCCAACTCGGTGGAGAGCCCCTTGGTCATGCTGATCAGCGCGCCTTTACTGGCGGCATAGTCGGCGTGAAACGCCTCGCCACGCTGCCCGGCGGTCGAGCTTACCAGCACGATGTGGCCCTTCGCGTCGTCGGCAGGTGCGGGCTGACGCTGCATCTGGGCAACGCCCGCGCGCAGCAGGCCGAAGACGCTGTTGAGATTAATGCCGAGCGTGCCGCTCCACTGCGCGTCGGTCATGCTGCCGATGGGAGCGTCGTGCGGCGGCCAGATGCCGTGGTTCACGACCAGGCAGTCGAGGCGGCCGAACGCCTGCACTGCAGCTTCAATCAATGCGCCGCCGTCGGCTGCGGTGGCAAGGTCCTGCCGGATGGCGCGGCAGACGTCAGGTCCGCCGCACTCTGCGGCCAGTGCGTCTGCCTGCGCGGCAGCAGACTGATAGCTGAAAGCGACGCGAGCGCCTGCCCGCCGGAAGAGCCGGACCGTGGCTGCGCCGATGCCGCGCGAGCCGCCGGTGATCAGCGCGACGCGGCCCTCCAGCGACAGGGGTACGCCGGTGAATTGTGCTTCGTTCGTCATGCAGCAACGCTACCGGCTCCATCGGAACCGTGCAAACGGCGGGCTACCTCTTAGTCTTATCAGCGGCTTTCACCAGCGCACGCCGTTCGCGGACAAGCCTGCGGTAGTCGGCCGGTTTCAGCTGCAGGATGCGCTGCACGCGCGTGGGCAACTTTGCCTCGACGCGCTCATAGCCAGCGCGCAAGTGCTCGTGCAGGTCGCGCTCGGTGAAGACGTCCCACCGGTCCACCACGATCCACTGCGCACGGGCAAGATAGGGTGCGGGCCGCACGCCTTCGATCTCGAGCAGGTCGTTGTACAGCTCGGGACGAGCGGCAAAGCCGACGACGTGCGGCCGGTTCATGTCGGGCGGCAGCATCGCGAACATCTTCCCGCCGACTGCCTTGTCCAGCACCCAGTAGACAAGGACGTCCCACTGCAGTGTTTCCTCGACAAAGGGCAGGCTCAGCAGGTACGCTCGTGTGCGTTCCAGTCCCATGGCCCTAGACTATGCCACACGGGGAAGCGAAAATCCTGCATCAATCCAACTGCTTCGACATCGAACTAATGCAATCGCTTTCATCTGACCGCCTGGAGACGCATACATGAAATACGCCGTTCTCGTCGCACGCATGCTGCTGGGACTGATTTTTGTTGTGTTCGGAGCAAACCACATCGTGCCGTTTCTGCCTATGCCTGCCATGGCGGGTGACGCGGGCACGTTCGCAACCATCCTGAACGTGCACAAGTATCTTGCCTTCGTCGGCCTGCTTGAGGTCATCGCGGGATTGCTGCTGCTGGTGGGCCGCTATGTGCCGATCGCGCTCACGATCCTTGGCCCGATCATTGTGAACATCCTGCTGTTCTCGGCGTTGATTGAACACGGTGGGTTGGCCATCCCGTTACTGGTCACCGTGCTTGAGCTGTTTCTGATCTTCACCTACCGGCTTTCGTTCGCGGGTATCTTCGGCGCCGGCCCTGAAGTGATCGGCAGCCCCAGGCTTTGATTTCCGGAGCAGAAAAAGGCTCACGCATGCAGCATGCGTGAGCCCCGGAGAGTGTAGTTTCCCTACTTGCGCTGGCCGCTCAGCTTCGATGCTGCCGCGGCCTTCTGATCGCCTTTCTTCTCAGCGGCGGTCTGGTGCTTCTTTGGCTCGCAACTGCCCTTTTCCCCCTGCATCTTGCCGGGCGTCGGTTCGAAACCGGGCCAGCAGGCGTTCGCGGCGGAGGTCTTTTTGCCTCCCTTGGTTGCCGCGGTCTTCTTGCCGGGAGTCTTGTGAGTATCGGCGCCTTTGATGTGACGACGGTTGGCTGCGGTCTTTGTGTTTGCAGATTTCGTCGCGCCCTTTGCAGGAGCTTTCTTCGAGGCCGTCTTCCTGGTTGCAGACTTCGTTGCCGTTGCCATGCGAGCTTAGAGGCACTTGAGGCATCCCACGTTCGCTGTCAGTGCAGTCGTTGGCACCCGAAGTTCAACGCAATCGTAAACGGATCGGCCCTTTTGCAGTGGAGGCATCAACAACGCGGCCACCCTGCGTGATGACGATGCTGCCGGCAGCGACAAGCCGCCGCGCCGCAGCACGCGCGGGCTCCATCAGCGGCTCCCATGCTGCGGGTTCGTCTGAAAGAACGCCCTCCCCGGCAACCGTGCGCGCGGCGTCGCTCGGGCAGATGGTCTTGCCTGAGCCTCGATCATGAAGCAGCTTCAGGATGGTCGCTTCCAGTGCGGCATCGCGCGCGCCGGGCTTGTGCGACCGGCATGCGTCGCTGCAGAACTTTATGTTGTCCCAGTCGCGCTCCCACTTCTTACGCCACGAGACCGTGCGGCCGCACGCGGCACAGGTCTTTGGCGGATGCGACTGGTCTGTCTGCGGCTTCGGTTTGCGGTCGGGCATGAACTCTATACTTAAGATGTCTATGCCAACCTTTCCGCCGCTTGAAGAGCAGCTCGACCTGATCACCAAGGGCGCTGCCGAAATCATCCCGCTTGACGACCTGAAGAAGCGCATCGAGCAGTCGATCGCCACGGGCAAGCCCATGCGCATCAAGGCCGGCTTTGACCCGACCGCGCCGGACCTGCACCTGGGTCACACGGTGCTGATGCGCAAGCTGCGCCACTTTCAACAGCTTGGGCATACCGTCATCTTCCTGATCGGCGATTCGACCGCGCTGATCGGCGATCCCACGGGCAAGAGCCAGACACGCAAGGCGCTGACACGCGAGCAGATTGGAGAAAACGCAAAGACGTACCAGGAGCAGGTCTTCCGCATTCTGGACCGCGATAAGACCGAAATCCGCTGGAACAGCGAATGGCTTGACAAGTTGAGCTACTACGACATGGTCAAGCTGATGGCGCAGTTCACCGTGAGCCAGATGCTTGAGCGCGAAGACTTCCACAAGCGCTTTAATGCGGAAGAGCCGATCGCCCTGCATGAGCTGATGTATCCCATCGCGCAGGGTTATGACTCCGTTGCGCTCGAGAGCGATGTGGAGCTTGGCGGCACCGATCAGAAGTTCAACCTGATGCGTGGCCGCGACCTGCAGCGCAGCGCCGGTCAGCCGCCGCAGATCGTGCTGATGATGCCGATCATCGAGGGTCTCGACGGCGTGCAGAAGATGTCGAAGTCGCTGGGCAACGCCATCGGCGTGAACGAGCCGCCGTTCGAGATGTTCGGCAAGCTGATGCAGGTGAGTGATGACCTGATGTGGCGCTACTGGACGCTGCTGACCGATCTGCCGCAGAGCGAAATTGACGCCATGCGCGAGCAGGTCGCTGCCGGCACGCTGCACCCGATGGAAGCGAAGAAGGCCATGGCGCGCACGATCACGGCCGGCTTCTCGTCAGAAAACGCAGCGATGCGTGCGCAGGAAAACTGGTCCACGCAGTTTCAGAAGGGCGGCGTCAGCGAAGACACGGAACGCGTCACGCTAAGCAAAAACGAGCTTGCCTACGATGAAGCATCGCGAACGATTGGCACAGACAAGCTGCTGGTCTCCGCAGGACTTGCGGCAAGCATGGGCGAAGCCCGCCGCAAGCGGGCCGAGAGCGCCGTGAAGATCGACGGGGAGACAGCGAACGAAGTGCGCTTTGCGTTGGCCTTGCCGGTGACGCTGACCGTCAAGCTGGGTAAGAAGACGAAGCTGGTTGCAGTTGAGTAGGAGTGCTTCGCTAGCTGCAGCCCTGCAGGACGACGCGGTTTCGGCCCTCGCGTTTGGCTCGGTACAGGGCCGTGTCGGCGTCTTTGATCAGTTCGTCTGCTGTGCATGTGTCTGAGCACATGGCCATGCCGATGCTGACGGTAATTGGATCCTTCTCCCATGGGAACAGGCGCAGCGAATCCATGATGCGCTGCGCGAGTGTTCGTGCCGCGCCGATTTCGATAACCGGCAGCAGGATGGCGAACTCTTCGCCGCCAAAGCGACATGCGATATCGTTTGCGCGCTTGACGCGGTTCAGTACGACGGCGAGATTGCGCAGCACCAGGTCTCCATAGGGGTGGCCGTGCTGGTCGTTGATGTGTTTGAAGTGATCGACGTCGATCAGCATCAATGCCATGCCGTGCCCATGGCGTTGCGCTGCCATGATGCTGGTCTGAAGTTGCGCATCGAAAGCGCGCCGATTCCACAGGCCGGTCAGTGCATCGGTAAGCGCGAGTGAACTCAGCTTGTGGTTCGCCTCTTCCAGCTCTTTGCGGATGGCCTGCAGTTCTGCTTCGCGTCGCGTCGGCTCGGTCAGGTCGATGGAGCAGCATGAGAGCATCGGCTCTCCTTCCGCGTTGCGGCAGGGTGCCTTGTAATTCATCCAGAGGCTGGTCTCGCCGCCCGGTTCGGGTGTGCTGGAGACGCTCTCGTGCGGCCGCGACGAGTTGAAGATGCGCTGTTCCTCCGCGGTGATCTGGTCCGCGGTCGCGCGGTCCCACAGGTCATAGCTTGTCTTGCCGATCCATTCGTGGCGGTTGATGCCAAAGCGCTCGGCGATGGTGCGGTTGTAAAAGTGGATGCGACCTTTGCGGTCTTTCAGGTACACACCGACGGGCACATGGTCGAGGATGGTTGTGAACATTTCATGCTCACGTTGCCGCTCCAGCGCCATGCGCTCCATTGCCTGGGCGCGTTCGCGCAGCTGGATCTGGTTGCTGATCTGATGGCCCAGGATGGTCAGCGCGCTTTGTTGCGTTGCACTCAGCGTGGATGGCTCCACGTCCATGACGCAGAGTGCGCCCAGCGTATGGCCGGCTTCGCTGACCAGCGGCATGCCCGCGTAGAAACGGATGCCGGCTTCGTCAGAGAGTGTCTTGTTGTTCAGGAAACGTGGGTCGTTGCCGACATCCTCGACCATCATCAGGCTGGTGCCGCGAATGGTGTATTGGCAGACCGAGTCCTTCACCGGCATGGTGCGCGATCCGCTGAATCCGGTGCGCGCCTTCATCAGCTGCGTAGTCTCATCCAGCAGCGTTACGGCGGCTAAGGGCTTTTCGCAGATGGCTGCGGCAAGGCCGACCATCTCGTCAAAGTCAGCCTCATACTCTTCGTTCATCAGGCCGAGTCGCCGAAGCATTTCGCCCCGACGGTGTGCGGCAATCGGATCAGCCGCAATGGATACAGTCGCCATCGATTCTCCGCTGTTGTCAGTAACGATACGTCCTGGGGAGTCATTGGGCTTTACCCCGTGATATCACTTTGCGAGAAGAATCCGTCCCCGATCATCCATCAATAGATTCGCCATCGGTATCCGGTGGTCGTGGGGAAACAGCACAAGCCATTGCCCGGGAATGGCTTGTGCGTAGAAACGCTTGCGTTCTTCGATGGTGCGCAGCGGGTCAAGATCAAAGCCCATCGCCCAGCCAACATCGAGATGTGCCGTTGTAGGAACCAGGTCGCTGATGAAGCAGGCATGTTCACCATCACTCTCAATGTGAACGGCCATCTGTTGTCGTGTGTGTCCAGGGAAGCACTCGACGCGTATGCCGTTGCAGATGTCAGCGTCGGTGCTGTCGATCAGTTGCATCTGGCCGGTGGCAATCATGGGTTCGTAGTTGTCGGCGACGTAGCTGATGCGGTCACGCTCCCATTGCCGGCGACCATGCTCGACCTCGCCGCGATGCGCGATGTACTGCGCGTTGGGAAAGTATGGTTGTGCGCGGCCGTTCTCGTCGAGCACGGTGTTCCATCCGCAGTGGTCCCAATGCAGGTGCGTGTTGATCACGATGTCGATGTCTGCCGGTGCAATGGCGGCTGCGGCAAGCGATGCTGGCAGACGTTCCTCGATCGCGTAGATCTCTTTCAGCTTCGGGGCAATCTTGTTACCGAAACCGGTCTCGATCAGCACCGTCTTGCCACCGATGCGCACAACGACGCAGTTAAGGCCGAGCATCACGCGGTTCAGTTCATCCGGCTCGGTCCGCTTTGACCAGAGCGTCTTTGGGACGACGCCGAACATGGCCCCGCCGTCGAAGCGGCAGGTGCCGTCGGTGCAGACGGTGATCTCCGCCGCGCCCACGCGCGCCTGCCCGCGGATGAGTTCGTTGTCGCTTGTTGCGATCGATTGGATAGCCATTGGCTCTAGCGTATCGCCGCATGAGAAACTGCGGAACCGATTGCCGACGGGCTGCGTAACAGCGTGCATCCCCCTGGGCGCGCGGATTCGATTGGCCCCGCGTATTTTTGCATTCGCTCTGCACGCAGGCTCCGTAACTCTCAGGTAAGCCAGTTGCATTCACCGATTTCTCGCGGTTGTAAGACAAGGACGCGGAATGAACCGTTCGATCGTTGCCACGTACACCATGGCGCTTGGACTTTCCTGTGCGTTGGCAGGGGCGCAGACCACGCAAGCCGCTGACGCTGCGGCGCGGGCCGGTGCGTGCAGCAGCGGCGCTCCCGTTGCAGGCCTGGTGCACGACACCACGGGAGCCACCGTTGCTGAAGCGGCAATCACTCTGGAGGATGGCACATCCGCGCAGACGGGCAAGGACGGGCGCTTCCAGCTGCGCTGCGTGACCTCCGGATCACATCGTCTACACGTGGTCGCGACCAGCTTTGCACCGCTGGATCTGGCGCTGAACGATGCGCGCAACCGCGGAGACGTGGTGATTACGCTTGTGCCTGAGGCGGTGGAGCAGACTGTGTCAGTCAACGCGGGTGCGGCGCGCGGCGTCGACAACACTGAAACGGGCGTCTCGCGGACGCTTGCAGGTGACGATCTAAAGGCGCTGGCGGACGATCCCGACGACCTGCTGCGGCAGTTGCAGCAACTCTCCGCAGGAGCGGGCGGTAACCCTGCCGACGCGCTGATTACCGTAGACGGCTTCCAGGGGACAAGCCGCCTGCCACCGAAATCGTCGATCGCCTACATCAAGGTCAATCCCGATTTGTTTGCGGCGGAGTACCAGGAGCCGCCTTACACCGGCGGTCGCATCGAGGTGTACACCAAGCCCGGCCAGCCGCGCATTCATGGCAGCCTCTTCATGACCTACGGTGGTTCGGCGCTGAATGCCAGCGATCCCTTCACGGTGGCCAAGGGCAAACTGGGCAAGCAGCGCTACGGCTTTGACCTGAGCGGGCCGGTGCGCAGGCAGGGCAGCGACTTCGCGCTGAGCCTGGAGCATCGCGCCATCAACAGCGTGGCTGCCGTAAACGCCGTCACGCTTGACGGTGCGGGAAATCAGATCCCGTTGCTGCAGACCGTTCCCACGCCCGAGAGCCTGTGGGAGGCGAGCGCGCGCGTGGCATGGCAGCTCGGGCCGAAGAACACGTTTACCGGAACCTACACGGCCACGGCGAACCAGCAGAGCAACCGCGGAGCAGGTGGCAACGCCATCGCGGAAACGGCATACGACGAGACCAGCTACGAGCACACGCTGCGTTTCATCAACATCACCACCGCGTCGGCGAACCTGATGCACGAAGCGCGGTTGAGCCTGCACTGGACCGGCGACCTGTACGCGCCCAAGAGCACCGCGCCGCAGGTGCAGGTGGCAGGCGCATTCACAGGCGGCGGCAACACCTATGGAGCGCAGACCAACCGCGAATTTGGCATCGAGGTCGCGGACGACGCGATCCTGACGCGGGGGCCGCACACGCTGAAGGTCGGCATCAACCTGCGCACCTACAGCATCCGCGAGCAGGCGACGCAGAGCTTTAATGGCACCTACATCTTCGGCGGCGGCACTGCGCCGGTGCTGGATGCAAATAACGTCGCAACCGGAAGCATGGCGACGATTACCGGCCTGGAGCAGTATCGCCGCGCTTTGCTTGGGCTGCCCGGTGGATCGCCGACGGCGTACACCGCCGTAACGGGGACACCTGCAATCAACTTCACGCAGACGCGTGCCTCCATCTTTGCGCAGGATGACTGGAAGCTGCGACCCAACCTGAAGGTGTCGTTCGGCGCGCGCTACTACGGTCAGAACGATCCGCAGGTCCTGCTGAGCCTGGTGCCGCGGGCAGGCGTCGCCTGGTCGCCGGACAAGGCGCAGAAGTGGACTCTGAAGGTGCATGCGGGCATGTTCAACGGGCGTTACAGCGTGGCGGACTGGATCGAGCTGCGCAGGCTGGACGGCGTGGAACGCACCAGCAGCACCGTGTACTCGCCCGTGTACGGCAATCCGTTTTCCGGTGCGACACCCATCAGCACCGTCCGCACGCTCGCGCCGAAGTTCGGCAACGTGACCTTCGCGGAAGAACAGTTTGAGGTAGACCGCAGCCTGGCACGCGGGTGGGACGTGCAGGGAACGGTCTACTGGATTCGCGGCTGGAACTTTGCGCGGTCCGCAAACACGAATTCGCCGCTGAATGGTCAGCCCAACGGTCCGCGACCGGGTCCGGCCAACCTGAACATCCTGCAGATGCAGAACAGCGGATCGATGAAGGGTGACATTGAGTTCTTCTCGGTCAATCAGCACACGCTGAAGTGGCTGAACATCTTCGTCGGCTATGCGCGTGTCGATCTTCGCGACAACGTGGACAATGACGAGTTCTTTACACCGCAGAGCTCGTTCACCGATGCCGGCGAGTACGCGCGTCGCGACCGGCAGGACCAGCACCAGATCTTCGGCAGCGGAACGCTCCACATGCCCGGCAAGGTGGATCTCTCGACGGACTACTACGTCGGCAGCGGTGGTCCATTCAACCTGACTACCGGCTTTGACAATAACGGCGACGGCGACTTCAACGACCGGCCGACGTATGCACGGCCCGGCGACCCGAACGCGGTGGCCACGCGTTACGGGATGCTGGTCGCGAGTGGCGGAACGGGCGTTGTTCCCCGGAACACGGGCACCGCACCGTTTCGTGTGTACCTCGATCCGAACCTCAGCCGCACCTTCACGCTGACACCGCACGCGGCGAAGGACGCCGTCCAGACGCTCGGCGTGAACGTGCGCGCGGCGAACGTGCTGAACCACACGAACGTGCGGCAGGTCGGCGGCGTACTCGGCTCGCCCCTGTTCGGCAGGGCCTATGGAGCAGACAACGGTCGGAGGATAGAGTTTGGTGTGCGCTACAGCTTTTAAGGCGCTCGGCGTTCGCAATGGGCAGTCTTAGCTGTGCCGATGCGCCGGTTGATCTTGAGGAGTCAGCCGCTGAGATCTGCTTGCAGGCCTGCGGTGCATCTCTCAGCGGCTGACGCGGTTCTTCTCTGGCGGGTCTATGGCATGGCTGTGAGTCATGCCCCTCGAAAGAGGTCCAAACGGCAGCGTTCAGCCAGGTCCCGCCGCAGATGCCGTGCATGGCTGGCGAGCCGAGCCTCTCGCGAGAGGTCTCTAATGGCTGGCCGAGCCAACCTTCCGAACGCCTGGAGCTCGGCTCCACGCTGTTGTTCCGTGCTGCTTCAGTCTCCGGCGACCGGTACGGGTTCCATTGCGGGTTCATGCGCATGCTTGCGCTTGCGCGACAGGCGGCTGGTCACGTTCGCTGCGCGTTGGCGCCAGCGGTCGAAATACAGGTAGACGACCGGCGTGGTAAAGAGCGTGAGGCACTGCGACACGATGAGCCCGCCGACGATGGTGATACCGAGCGGCCGCCGCAGCTCGGACCCGACGCCCGTGCCAAAGGCCAGCGGTACGCCACCGAGCAGGGCCGCCATGGTCGTCATCATGATGGGACGGAAGCGCTTCATGCAGGCTTCGTAGATCGCCTCTTCGGGCGACTTGCCGCCCTGGCGTTCGGCCACGATGGCGAAGTCAATCATCATGATCGCGTTCTTTTTCACGATGCCGATCAGCAGAACGATCCCGATCATCGCGATGACGGACAGGTCGACCTGCGTAATGAGCAGCGCGAGGATGGCACCGACACCCGCAGACGGCAGCGTCGACAGGATGGTGAGCGGGTGGATGAAACTTTCGTACAGAATGCCGAGCACGATGTAGACGGCCGTGAGTGCGAGCAGGATCAGGATCGGCTCGGACTTGAGTGAATCCTGGAAGGCCTGTGCCGAACCCTGGAAGCCGCCGTTGATGCTGGCGGGCATGCCGATGGAGTTGCGCACGTTGTTGATGGCTTCAGAGGCTTGCGAGAGTGAGATACCCGGCGCGAGATTGAACGAGAGTGTTGCTGCCGGTGACAGTCCCTGGTGGTTCACCTGCAGCGGGATGCGCTGCATTTCAAAGTGCGTGATGGCCGACAGCGGTACCTGCGAGCCGTTCGAGGCCTTGACGTAAATGGTGCGCAGCGCCTCCGGCGACAGCTGGAACTGCGGGGCCACTTCCATCACAACGTGGTACTGGTTCAGCGTCTTGTAGGTCGTGGATACCTGGCGCTGGCCGAATGCGGAGGACAGTGTCTGGTCGATGGCGAGGGAGGTCACGCCGAGGCGCGATGCGGTGTCGCGATCGACGACGAGCTTTGATTCAAGGCCATGGTCCTGCTGGTCGGTGGCCACGTCGCGCAGCTCCGGCAGTTTCTGCATGGCCGCCATCATGATCGGTGCCCAGTGGTTCAGCTCGCTGACAGAGTCGGCCGAGAGCGTGTACTGGTATTGCGTTGCGGACTGGCGGCCGCCGATGTTCAGCTCCTGTTGCGACTGCAGGAAGGTCTGCAGACCGGGCGTGCGCGACAGCGAGGGTCGCAGCCGATTGATGATCTGATCGGCACTCGCCCGATCGGCGCGCTGGTCCAGCGGCTTCAACGAGACGAACATGTTGCCGCGGTTGGATGCGCCGCCGCCAGGGCCGCCGCCGCCGACAAATGCCATCACGTTCTGTACATCAGGGTCTTTCTTTACCGCGGCTGCGGAGTCGATCACCTTATCCTTCATGGGAAAGAAGGAGACGTCCTGCTGGCCCTGGATGCTGCCGCCGATACGTCCGGTGTCCTGCTGCGGAAAGAAGCCCTTCGGCACAAGATAAAAGAGGTAGATGTTCAGGATGAACGTGGCGATCCAGATGAGAATCACCGGGACCTGATGCCGCAGAACCCAGCGCAGGCCAAGGTCATATTCTGAGAGCAGCCAGTTGAAGAAGCGCTCGCCCAGCCGGTAGATGGCGCCGTGCTTGCGCGCGGAATGCGGCTCAAGGAACTTGGCCGAAAGCATGGGCGTGGTGGTGAGCGAAACCACCAGCGACACGCAGATCGAGACGGAAAGTGTCACCGCGAACTCGCGGAACAGCCGCCCCACAATGCCGCCCATCAGCAGGATCGGGATGAACACTGCGATCAGCGAAATGGACATGGAGAGGACGGTGAAGCCGATCTCCTTCGACCCGAGCATGGCGGCGTCATAGGGAGTAAGGCCGTCTTCCAGGTGCCGCGTGATGTTCTCGATCACAACGATGGCGTCGTCCACAACGAAGCCCGTGCAGATGGTCAGGGCCATGAGCGACAGGTTGTCGAGGGTGTAGCCGAGCAGGTACATCACGCCAAAGGTGCCCATGATCGACAGCGGCACCGAGACAGACGGGATGAGCGTGGAGCGGACTTCGCGCAGAAAGAAGAACACCACGAGGATCACGAGCACGATGGTGATGATCATGGTGCGGGTGATGTCTTTGACCGACGCGCGAACGGTGGACGTGCGATCAAGCGCCACCTGCAGCTTGATGGCCGGCGAGATGGATGCCTGCAGCAGCGGCAACTGCTTCAGCACGGCGTCGACGGTAGCAATGACGTTTGCGCCCGGCGATTTGAAGATGGTGATCAGGATGGAGGGCTTGCCGTTCGTGGTTCCGAAGTTATAGGTGTTTTCGTTCGCATCGACGACCTGGGCCACATCGCCGATACGCACGATGCCGGCGGCGTTGGTGCTGGTGGTCGCGACGTTTGAAGCGAAGTTGCCCACCTGCGCGGAGGTGTAGCCGGCACTGGAGTCGATGTTCGCGTTGGCGCTGTTGCCGGTGACGGCGGCGTTGGACGCGATGGCACTGGCGACACTCGCCTGCAGGCCGTTGTTCGCCTGCGCGTTGGTGATGGAGCCGCGGCTGGTTGCGATCACCAGCGGACGGTAGGCATCGGCGCCGAACAACTGGTCGGTCGTGCTGATCGCCCATCGCCGGCCGTCGGGTCCGTCTCCATTCAGAAAGCCCTTTGGCTCATTGACGTTGATCGTCTGCACTGCCGCAGCAAGCTGGTTGAGCGACAGGTTGTAGGCCGTGAGCTGGTTCGGGTTGACCTCGAGCCTCACCGCGGGTTTGGCAGAGCCGCCGACGTTGGTCTGTCCTACTCCCTGCACGGCTGCGATCTTCTGCGCCAGGATGGAGTCGGCCGCGTCGTAGAGCTGCGGGACGGGGATCGTGTCGCTGGTGAGCGCCAGGATCAGGATCGGCGCGTCTGACGGGTTGATCTTGCGGTAGGTCGGATTCTGCGGCAGGTTGGCGGGCAGCTGCGCGCGCGCAGCGCTGATGGCGGCCTGCACGTCGCGAGCCGCTCCGTTGATGTCGCGGTTCAGATCAAACTGCAGCGCGATATTTGCGGAGCCCTGCGCGGAGTTCGACGTCATCTGGTTGACGCCGGCGATGCGGGAAAACTGGCGCTCCAGCGGCGTTGCGACCGATGATGCCATCGTCTCAGGATCGCCGCCGGGCAGGCTGGCCGAGACGGAGATCACGGGGAACTCAACGTTGGGAAGCGAAGCCACCGGCAGCAGCTTGTATGCCACGGCACCGGCGAGCAGGATCGCGATGGACAGAAGAAACGTTGCGATCGGGCGTTGAATGAACGGCGCGGAAAAGTGCACGCCGCCCACAGCCCCAATCGGACCACTCTCGCCTTCCGAGGATACGGCGTTCAGGTACTCGTCCTGCTGCGAGGCGTAATCGTGCGGGTCAACATCGCCGCCGCGCAGGCTGGTGCCGTGCAGCCTGGCTTCGTCACCGGGCCGGGTGTGGTCGGTGGGCCGCTTGTCGCCGGGTTCGGGTGCGTAGTTCATTGGTTCGCCTGTGTTGGACGTATGTCGGTCTGCGGTGTCCGCACGGTTTAGTCTCCCGCGACGTATTGCGGCTGTTCGTGCATGTGTTGCTGCATTTCGCGATCGGCTTTTGCGGTGCCGAGGTACTTGCGGCCGATGCGGTCAAAGAACAGGTAGACGACCGGCGTGGTGTACAGCGTGAGCACCTGCGAAACGATCAGGCCGCCGATGATGGTGATGCCCAGCGGGCGCCGCAGCTCGGAGCCGGTGCCCGTTCCGAAGGCCAGCGGGACACCGCCCAGCAGAGCGGCCATCGTCGTCATCATGATGGGACGGAAGCGCAGCAGACAGGCCTGGTAGATGGACTCTTCCGGTGTCTTGCCGTGTTCGCGCTCGGCCTCGAGTGCGAAGTCGATCATCATGATGGCGTTCTTTTTCACGATGCCGATCAGCAGGATAATGCCGATCAGCGCAATCACCGACAGGTTGGTGCCCGTGATGAACAGTGCGAGGATTGCCCCCACGCCCGCGGACGGCAGCGTGGACAGGATTGTGATGGGGTGGATGTAGCTCTCGTACAGCACGCCCAGAACGATGTACACCGTGACCAGCGCGGCCAGGATGAGGATCGGCTCGTTGGATAGAGACGCTTCAAACGAAGCCGCTGTCCCCTGGAAGTTGGCGTTGACTGAGAGCGGCATGTTCAGCTCTTTCTCAGCCTTGCGAACGGCGGAAACCGCATCGCCGATGCTGTAGCCGGGCGCCAGGTTAAACGACAGGTTGACCGCGGGAAACTGGCCCTGGTGCGAGATGGCGAGCGTTGCCGGCTTCTGTTCGAAGTGTGTGAAGGCAGAGAGCGGAACCTGCGTGCCGTTCGCGCTCTTCACGTAAATGTTGTTCAGCTGGCTGGGGTCGGTCTGAAACTTCGGCGAGACCTCCAGGATCACGTGGTACTGGTTCTGCTGCGTGAACATGGTCGACACCTGGCGCTGCGCGAAGGCATCGTCCAGCGTGTCGTCGATGTTCTGCGGCGTGATGCCGAGGCGCGATGCGGTATCACGGTCGATGACGAGCGCTGCTTCCAGGCCCTCTGTCGTCTGGTCAGTCGCGACGTCGGCAAGCTGCGGCAGCGACCGGAACTTCTGCAGGATGCGGTCGGACCACTCCACCAGTTCGGCGCTGTTGGCGTCTTCAACGGAGTACTGGTACTGGGTTCGCGCGGTGCGGTTTTCGACGGTCAGGTCCTGCAGCGGCTGCATGTACGCCTGGATGCCCTCGATCGGCGCCAGCCTGCCCTGCAGGCGACGGATGATATCGCTGGCGCTGGTTTTGCGCTGCTCACGGTCACGCAGGTTGATCTGGATGCGGCCGGAGTTCAGCGTGGTGTTGGTCGCATCGATACCGATAAACGACGACAGCGAATCGACGTCGGGGTCCTGCAGAATGACGTTGGCGAGGGCCTGCTGCCGCTGGCTCATCGCGCTGAAACTGATGTCCTGCGGTGCGTCGGTAATGGCGAGGATCACGCCCGTGTCCTGCACGGGAAAGAAGCCTTTCGGCACGATGACGTACAGCACAAACGTGAGAACGAAGGTGGCCAGCGTGACCAGCAGCGTGAACACCTGGTGTCGCAGCACCCAGCGCACACCCACGGCGTAGCGCGCGATGACCCAGTTGAAGAAGTCCTCTGAAACCTTGTAGAAGCGACCTTTTTCGTGCTCGGGTGTGTGCTTCAGCAGCTTGGCCGCCATCATGGGCGTCAGCGTGAGGGAGACGACCGCCGAGACGAGGATGGTGACCGCCAGCGTCACAGCGAACTCGCGGAAGAGCCGGCCGACGATATCGCCCATGAACAACAGCGGGATCAGCACGGCGATCAGCGAGATGGTCAGCGACAGGATGGTGAAGCCGATCTGCTCAGACCCCTTGAGCGCGGCGTCAAGCGGGGTGTCGCCCATCTCGAGATACCGGTCGATGTTCTCGACCATGACGATGGCGTCGTCGACGACGAAGCCGGTCGAGATGGTGAGCGCCATCAACGAGAGGTTGTTCAGCGAGTAGCCAAGCAGGTACATCACGCCAAAGGTGCCGACAATCGACAGCGGCACGGCAATGGACGGAATGATGGTGGCTCGCCATGACCGCAGGAAGAGGAAGATAACCGCGACGACGAGGCCGATGGTCAGCAGCAGTTCAAACTGCACGTCAGAGACGCTGGCGCGGATGGTGCCGGTGCGGTCGGTCAGCGTTTCCAGCTTGACGGACGAGGGCAGCGCTGCCTGTAGCTTCGGCAGCAGCGATTCGATACGGTCGACCACGCCGATGATGTTGGCCCCGGGCTGGCGCTGGATGTTGATGATGACCGCGGGGCTGGTATAGGCGGGCTGATCGCCCTGTGCCGCGCGGCCCATCCATGCGGCCTGGAATGCGTTTTCCGCCGCGTCCGACGCGACAGCTACGTCGGACATACGCACTGGGGAGCCGTTGCGATAGGCGACGATCACGTGCATGTAATCGGGCGCGGACAGCAGCTGGTCGTTCGCACCGATGGTGTAGCTCTGCTTGGGACCGTTCAGGTTGCCCTTGGCCTGATCGACGTTGGCCGAGGCGAGAGCGGTGCGCAGATCCTCAAGCGACAGGCCGAATCCGGCGAGGGTGGTCGGGTTTGCCTGGATGCGCACGCCCGGCTTCTGACCGCCGGCAATCGTCACCAGGCCGACGCCGGAGAGCTGGGAAATCTTGTTCGCCAGCACCGTGTCGGCGAGGTCCTCGACCTTGGTGAGCGGCAGCGTGGACGAGGTCAGAGCCAGCGTCAGGATCGGCGCGTCGGCCGGGTTCACCTTGTTGTAGATCGGCGGCTGCGGAAGATCGGGCGGCAGCAGCTGCTGGGCCGCGTTGATGGCGGCCTGCACGTCCTGCTGGGCCACGTCGATGGACTCGTTCAGGTTGAACTGCAGCGTAATGATGGAGCCGCCGCCGGATGAGACAGAGGTCATCTGGGTCAGGCCGGGGATCTGGCCGAACTGGCGCTCCAGCGACCCGGTGACGGACGACGTCATGACCGCAGGGGAGGCTCCGGGATAGTAGGTCTGCACCTGGATGGTGGGGTAATCGACCTGCGGCAGCGCCGAGACCGGCAGCTGGAAGTAGGCCACGCCGCCCGCGAGCAGGATGGCGATCATCAGCAGCGCGGTTGCGACCGGGCGAAGAATAAACGGCCGTGATGGGCTCATACGCAGGGACTCCAAAGGTACTGAGCGGCGTGTTCGCTGAACCCGAGTCGAACCGGCGTCATACCGGCCTGCTGTCAGCGAACCGCTGCGCGTTCTCGTCGCTGGGATCACTCCTCACGACGGTTTGCTCCGCACCGGCAGGCCCTTCAACTCGAGCGTTACCGGAAATGCCTTCCCGACCTGCCTGTTCCGGAGATCAGCGGGCGCTGCTGTCGTGCCGCAGCGAATTACTGAGTTCCGGCCCCGGCAGGGGGATGATGATGACCGCCGGCCGGAGCACCCGGGCCACCCGGATTCCCCGCACCGCCCGTTCCCGGAGCGCCTGCTCCAGGACGATGTCCACCAGCGCCGGGCCCACCCGCTGCGGTTGCGCCGGAGCTGTCCGCGCCACCTTGGCGACGGCCGCGTGCTCCCGGAGTGGCGGTCGGATCAAGATCGGAACCACGGCCGTTGCTGAACGAACCTGCGTCCGTTGCGTTTGCGTTGGCTGGTGCCGCGCCGGCTCCACGCGCCTGTCTCGCCGCAACCATGTCAGCGGAAGGATGCGGAATGACGCGGCTGTTGTCCTGCAGCTTTTCCGTGCCGTCCGTTACAACCTGCTGACCTGGTTGCAGGCCGCTCTTGATTATGACGTCGGTGCCCTGGGTGCTGTCGACGACGACATTCACTACATGAACAGGGTAGTTGGTCTGTGGTCCACCGCCGCCAGGTGCGCCGACGCCTCTGCGTCCGCCGCCCTGACCACCCGTACCCTGACCGCCCGCACCCTGACCTGCACCGCCGGATGCGTCTGTTCCTGCGCCGCTACCCGCAACCGCGGCATCACCGGCCGCGCCTGTGTTTCCGCCGCCGGGACCACCTGCCGGAGCTGCTCCGCTGGCTGCACCGTTCGCACCGGCACCACGGCGTCCAGCGCCTTGACCTCCGCCGCCTTGACCACCGGCACCGGGAGCAGCCGCTCCGCCACCGGCGGTCTGCGGCTTGGTGCGATCGATCACGTAGACGAACGAGCCGTTATTGCCGGTCTGGATGGCAGCGGCCGGGATCACGAGCGAGTTGACGCGGTTTTCAAGCACCAGGTGAATGTTGACGAACTGGTTTGGGTAGAGCGCGTTGTCCTCATTATTGAAGACGGCCTTCAGCTTCGCTGTGCCGGTGGTGGTGTCGATCTGGTTGTCCACGGTCAGCAGGGAACCGGTTGCGAGTTTTACAGTGTTTGCGCGGTCCCACGCCTCGGCAATCAGCTTTTGCCCGCCACGCATGTGTTGAAACACCGCAGGGAGGGAGTCTTCCGGGAGCGTGAAGATCACGCCGATCGGCTGCACCTGGGTGATGACGACGAGGCCTGTGCTGCCGGCGGCTGTCACGATGTTCCCCACATCCACCTGCCGCAGACCGACGATGCCGGTGATGGGCGAGGTGATGTTCGTGTAGTTCAGGTTGACCTGTGCCTGCTGAATCGCGGCACGGTCAGCGGCGAGCGTGCCGATGGCCTGCCCGGCGGTGGATTCCTGGGTTTGGTTCGATTCCTTTGAGACGACACCCGCAGCGTACAGCTGGTTGTAGCGCGATGCCTGCACCGTCGCCAGCGCGGCATTGGCCTGGTCGCGGGCGAGATTGCCCTGCGCGACGGAGAGGGTTGCCTGGTAGGGCTTCGGGTCGATCTGGATGAGTAACTGACCCTGCCGGACGCGCTGGCCTTCCTGAAAGTTGACTTTGACGATCTGGCCGTCGACGCGGCTCTTTAGAGTGACGGTGTTGTAGGCGGTGACAGTGCCCAGCGCGTTCAGCGAGATGGGTACCGTACGTTTCTGCACCACATCGAACGACACTGGAACGATGGCGTTCGCGCCGCCGCCACGGCGTCCGCCGCCGCCCGGACCACCGGCCTGCTGCGCCGGTTTATTCGTGACGATGCGGTAGGTGACGAACCCGATCGCGCCACCAATCAGAAGTATGAGTACAACAATGCGCAGCCAGGAAGATTTGCGCGGCACTGGATGTTGCGAGGCGTCATTCGGCAGGCCCGTGGAGGCGGGCGAAGCGTGCTCCGGCAGCGCTTGAGTCTCGTGCGAGGAAGTTTCAGTGGACTCGCTGGAAGATGGAAGCATGATCTAGGCAGAACCGTCCTGGTCTTGATTTGGTGCAGAAACGCTCGCGGACCCCTGGAAATCCCAGAGCTAAAACGCTCACATTGTTAGACTACAGGGAATGACGGAGCACCCCGCCCAGAGGTTTCGATGTATTTCGTTGCGGCGGCAGGTGGCCCGTGCGCCGCGGCTCGCGCGGGATGCGGCCCGCCATGCATGGCCCTGCTTCGATCCGCAAAGGAAAGACGTTCCGCATGTCTGAGACCCTAGCCGGGAACGCCGCCCCAGACCAGGTGAGCACGGCGGAAGTTCCCCTGTGCGTGGACCTGGACGGCACCCTGGTCAAGAGCGACACGCTGCTGGATGCGGTTCTGCTGCTGCTGCGGCAGCAGCCTCGCTCGCCTTTGCAATGGCCGCGGTGGCTGCGTGGCGGCCGGGCGGGCTTCAAACGCGAGATCACGGATCGCGCCGTCGTCGAGGTCGAGCACCTGCCATATAACGAGTCCCTGCTTGCGTATCTGCAGGAAGAAAAGGCGCGCGGCCGCAAGATCTATCTGGCCACGGCTGCCGACCAGTCGTTTGCCGAGCAGGTGGCGGCGCACGTCGGGCTGTTTGACGGCGTGCTCGCTTCGGATGGCACGCACAACCTTGCCGGAGCAAACAAGCTGCGGGCGTTCCAGGAGCGGTTTCCCGGGGGCTTCACCTATATCGGTAACGCGCTGCCCGACCGCACCCTGCTGCAGGCCAGCCACCAGCCGATGGCGGCGAATCCGCACCGGGCACTGCGAAAGGCGCTTGGCCGCGACGGCACCGTGCTGCACCGCGAATTCAGCGATCGCAGGTCGCCTGTCAAGGTGCTGCTGAAGGCGATTCGGCTGCACCAGTGGGCGAAGAACGTGCTGGTCTTTTTGCCTGCGGTGCTGGCGCATGATCTGTCACCACGCAGCCTGTGTGTGTGCCTGCTGGCGTTCCTGTCCATCTCGTTCTGCGCCAGCGCAACGTACCTGATGAACGATCTGCTGGACATCGAGGCCGACCGGCGGCATCCACGCAAGCGCAAACGGCCGTTTGCCGCGGGCGATCTGTCGCCGATCAGCGGCGTGGTTGTGATTGCGATCTTCTTTGCCATCGCTATCACGCTGGCCGTGTCCGTGCCGCACCTGTACTCGATGCTGCCCGGCCTTGGCGGCGTACATGGATTCCTTCTGCCGCCCTACATGTTCCTGTTGTGGCTTGGCATTTACACCGTTACCACGCTGGCATACTCCTTCATTCTGAAGCGCCTGGCGCTGGTGGATGTGCTGGTGCTGAGTGGGCTGTATACCATCCGCATTCTGGCGGGATCGGCCGCTGCAGGCGTGCCGGTATCGGCGTGGCTGGGTGCGTTCTCCATCTTCTTCTTCCTGTCGCTGGCGTTTGTGAAGCGCTTCTCAGAGCTTGCCCTGATGATCGAGGGCGGCAGAACCAAGGCCAGCGGTCGTGGCTACCAGACCAGCGACATCGAGCAGCTGCGCTCGTTCGGCACGGGCAGCGCCTTTGCCAGCGTGGTGGTATTGACCATGTACATCTCCAATCTCGCGGCTGCGAACCTCTACGGACACGTCAACCGGCTCTGGCTGCTGGTGCCGGTGCTGCTGCTTTGGATCAGCCGCGTATGGCTGCTGGCCAGCCGCGGCGAACTGCATGAAGACCCGGTCGTGTACGCCATCACCGATCGCACCAGCTGGCTGCTGGGCGCGGTGTCGGCTGTAGTAGTCTGGTCCGCGCTGTAGCTGCGCCCGGTCAGTTATCCTGAACCGACGCACCATGATCGAAACCATCACACCTTTGAGCGCCTTTGATGATGCCTCGCTTGACATGGCCTTTCGCGCGTTGAGCGATGAAGTCCGTGCAGCTGCTCCTCAATTGAAGTCCGCGGAGGCGCAGGAGAACTTCCGCCTCGAGTGGCTCGGCCGCAAGCAGGGCCGCTTGAAGCTGCTGAGCGAGACCTGGCTGAAGACCGCGCCGCCGGAAGCGAAGAAGTCGCTGGGCATGCGCTTCAACACGCTGAAGCAAGAGATCGAAGCGGCTCTTTCAGGCGAGGCGTCCGCAAAGTCAACTGCCGCGCCAAGCCTTGACCTGTCGCTCCCCGGCATTCGGCGCAGCATCGGTGTGGAGCATCCGCTGACGCGCACCATGCGCGAGATGACCGCGGTCTTCGCCGCGCTTGGCTACTCGGTCGGCGTGGGTCCGGAGGTTGAGACGGACTTCTATAACTTCGAAGCACTGAACTTTCCGCCAAACCATCCTGCACGCGACACGCAGGACACGCTCGTCGTCGCCGAGCAGGACGGCAAGCCGCTGCGTGAACGCCTGCTGATGCGCACGCATACCTCGCCCGTGCAGATCCGCAGCATGGTGACGAACGCGCCGCCGCTGCGCATTGTCATTCCCGGCAAGGTCCATCGGAATGACGAAAGCGACGCGACCCACTCGCCCATCTTCCACCAGGTGGAGGGTCTGTGCGTGGACACGAACATCACCTTCAGCGACCTGAAGGGCACGCTCGACTACGCGATGAAGGCGTTCTTCGGGTCGAGCGTGAAGACGCGATTTTTCCCATCTTTCTTTCCCTTCACAGAGCCGAGTGCGGACGTGCAGATCTCGTGTCCGTTCTGCGGTCAGAAGGGTTGCCGCAAGTGCAAGTTCTCCGGTTGGATTGAGCTGCTGGGCTGCGGCATGGTCGATCCGGCTGTCTTCGCCGCGGTCGACGCACGCCGCGTTGAGAACGGCCTGGAACCCGCCTACGACACAAGGAAGATCAGCGGCTTCGCCTTTGGCATGGGCGTGGAACGCATCGCCATGATGAAGTACGGCGTAGGCGATATCGGCCAGTTCTACTCGGGCGACATGCGGTTCCTCAGCCAGTTCATATGAAGGTTAGTGAAGTTATGTTTGTAGCATAAACCTGCTAACCTTTCTATACATGGATCCCGTTCTCAATCCGTTTTCGCCTGGGGCAGGCGCGCCGCCGCCCGAACTCGCGGGGCGCGATCGTATTCGGGAACAGGTACGGGTCGCGATCTCCCGCATTCGGCTGGGACGTTCTGCGAAGAGCGTGATTCTGGTCGGTCTGCGCGGTGTGGGCAAGACGGTTCTGCTCGACCGGATGAAGGCGGACGCGGAAGCGGACGGGATCATCGGTTTAAGGGCTGAAACGCCTGAGAACCGCTCGCTGCCGGCCCTGCTGGCGCCGCAGTTCCGAACGCTGCTGCTGCGGCTGAGCCGCTCGGAGGGTGCGAAAGAGATTGCGCAGCGCGCGCTTCGAGCGCTGAGCGGTTTCGCGCGGTCGCTCAAGGTGAAGTACCACGACATTGAAGTTGGCTTTGATTTCGACGCCGAACCGGGACTGGCCGATAACGGCGACCTGGAGACGGACCTCTCGGTACTGTTCGAGCACGTTGGCCGTGCAGCCAAGGCAGCGGGAACGGCAGCGGTGCTCTTTCTGGATGAGATCCAGTACATCCAGGACGATCAGTTTGCCGCGCTGATCTCTGCGCTGCATCGCTGCGCCCAGCTGCAGCTGCCGGTGACGATGGTGGGCGCGGGGCTGCCGCAGGTCAGGGGACTTGCCGGTCACGCGAAGTCGTATGCGGAGCGTTTGTTTGATTTTCCCATCATCGACCGGCTCGACGATATCGAAGCCGCGCGTGCGCTGGAACGGCCCGCCGAGGCTGAGAACGTTCGCTTCACGCCTGGGGCGGTTCGTGAGATTCTGCGGCAGACGCAGGGCTACCCTTACTTCCTGCAGGAATGGGGAAAGCATGTGTGGGACACCGCGCGACAGTCTCCGATTGAGGAGAGCGATGTGCTGGAGAGCTCGCGGCTGGCGCTTGCGGCACTGGATGAGAGTTTCTTTCGTGTTCGATTCGACCGGCTGACACCAAAAGAAAAGAACTATCTGCGCGCCATGGCCGAGCTTGGTGCGGGGCCTCACCGGTCCGGCGACATCGCGGCCCAGCTTGGGCGCTCGGTGAACGCATTTGGCCCCTTGCGGCAGAGCCTGATTAACAAAGGGATGATCTGGAGTCCCAGCCACGGAGACACGGTGTTTACCGTGCCCCTGTTTGACGAATTTATGAAGCGCATCATGCCCGAACCGGGCACTTCGGAGTAGCTGTGAACATCTTGTCGAATTGGTTGCGCGAGTACCTGCCCGCGCTCGAAGTGAACGACCGGCAGCTTGCGGAAGACCTTACCCTGCGTGGCATTGCCGTCGAAGGTGTGCACGAACTCACGGGCGGTGGACACCTCTTCGAGATGGACATCACCACGAACCGCGTCGACGCGATGAACCATTACGGCATAGCGCGCGAGGCCGCGGCGATCTACGGTGTGCCGCTGCTGACGCTGGACGACCGGCGCGTGATCCATGCGGAAGTCGGTGACCGGACCGGGAATGAGCTGCCGTCGCTTGCGTGCGATGTGCCTGCGCCTTCGAGCGGCTGGACGGGAGCTTTCCCTGTGCGCATCGAGGCCGAAGACCTTTGCGGGCGCTTTACCGCGCAGGTGGTGCGAGGCGTCACGGTTGGCGCGAGCAGCGGCCTGGTGGCCGAGCGCTTTGCGCAGCTTGGGCAAAAATCGATCTCCAACGCAGTCGATGTGACGAACTACACGTGGCTCGCCATGGGGCATCCCACGCACGTCTTCGATCTCGACACGATCGAGGGCGGCATCGTGGTGCGGCGTGCCCGCGCGGGCGAGCGGCTCAAGCTGCTGGATGGCAGCGAGAAGGCGCTGACCACGGACGATCTGGTCATCGCCGATGAGAAGAAGGCGGTCAGTCTTGCCGGTGTGATGGGTGGCTGGGACTCCCGCGTGACGGAAGCGACGAAGAACATCCTGGTCGAAGCAGCATGGTTCGATCCCGCCGCAATCCGCGCGACATCGCGGCGGCACGGCCTGCACACGGACGCATCGCACCGCTACGAACGCGGTGCCGACCTGGGTGCCTGCGCGCTGGCGAACCGGATGGTGACGCGTGGTGTGATCGCGGCTTGCGGTGGCGAGGCTATCGGCGCAATGGCAGACGTGAGCGTGCCCGCGCAGGAAGCGCGCACCACAAAGCGGCCGCATGTGCTGCTTTCGATTGACGAGGTCCAGCGGCTGCTGGGAACGACGCTCGAAGCGGGCAGCGCGGGACACCTGGTGCCGCCCGAGGTGATCGAGCAGTATCTACAGGCGCTTGGGTGCCATCTGCGTCCTGCGGATGATCCCGGTGCGTACGAAGTGACGCTGCCGAGCTGGCGTCTTGATCTCCAGCGCGAGATCGACCTGATTGAAGAGATCGCGCGTGTCTACGGCTACAACCGTTTCGCGGATACGCTGCCCGGCTTTTCCGGCGGTGTGGCAGCGCTGCCGCATGCGGCGAAGGAAGACACCGTGCGCAACGTGCTGCGCGCGCTTGGATGGAGTGAGGCGATCAGCAGCACGTTCTGCAGTGAGGACGATGCGAAGACCTTTGCCGCTCCGGGCGAAGCGGGTGTGCCGATGGGCAATCCGCTGAACGCGGAGGCGGGCATGCTGCGTCCATCACTGCTGCCCGGCGCCGTTGGCATGCTGCAGTTGAACAGCACGCGCGATGTTCGCGAAGTGCGCCTGTTCGAGTACGGCACTGTCTTCACCGGGTCGACGGCGCAGGTGGATGAGCGGCCTTCGTTGTCGCTTGGTGCCTACGGTGACGCTGTCTCTACAGGCACGATCAGCGCTGCGGACGCGCTGTTCTTCCAGGTGAAAGGCGCTCTCGAAGAGCTGCTGTCGCGCTTTGCGATCGCTTCGATTGCGTTCGATGGTGAGGCTCTGCCGGGATGGGTCGAGGCTGGTCGCGGTGCGCGTGTTCTTGTTGATGGCGAAGTGTGTGGCTGGCTGGGCGAACTGACGGCTGCGGAGCGTGACACACGGAAACTGAAGGAAGCTGTCGTTCTGGCTGAACTGGCGGTCCCGGTGCTGTTTGCGCATGCGCTGCGACAGCCTCTCGCGCAGGAGCCGTCGCGCTACCAGGCCGTTGAGCGCGACCTGTCCTTCTTGTTCGCGGACACCGTGCGTTGGAGCGATGTTCAGGCTGCGCTTCGCGGTCTCGGTATCGCGGAGATGATCTCGCTCGCGCCCATTGAAATCTATCGCGATCCCAAGGGCAGATCGGTGGCGCAGGGTGAGTATTCGCTGCTGCTGCGCATGGTCTTTCAATCGCCGGAACGCACATTGCGCGAAGAAGAACTGACTGCGTGGCAGGATGCGGCGATTGCCGCTTTGACCAGTCTTGGCGGGAAGCACCGCGCAGGTTGATGCACTTTCTGGTGGCGTTCCCGGGTGTGTGCGGGCATACTGGCGTTCCCCCACTGAAAGTGAGAAATGCATGAAGCGAATTGCGAAGATTCTGCTTGCCGCCGTGCTGCCCGTGGCGGGCATGCTGCCGGCGCTGGCCGCACACACCCACGTTCCTACGCCGAGTACCTGGTCGCTGAACCTGAAGGAGACCGACTTCGGCGGCGGGCCGACGATGAAGTCTGACGTGGAGGTCGTTACGGTTGACACCGAGCAGCGGTTGGCGTGGTCGGATGTGACCGTGGATGACAAGGGGCAGACCATCAAGACGAGCTGGGATGGACCGCCGGACGGCACCATGCACCCGCTGAAGGGCGTGCCGGGAGCCATGTCAGGCTGGAACGCGGCGACCGATACGGGTCACACCGTCTTGCCTGACGGAACGGTCACGGATTACTCGTTCACGATGCCGAATTCGAAGAAGACCGTCTTTAGCGACACGGTGAAGGATAAGGCAGGACATACCTTTCACCAGACCCTCGTCTACGACCGGTCAAAGTAGACCGCTACTGATCCAGCAGCCGGTCCACGCGTTGTCGCAGCCCCTGGGCATCGAACGGCGCGTGGACCTTTGCGTCGTTGTCGAAGTAGACATACACGTCGCGGGTCGCGCGCTTTTTCGGTGCGACGGTGCTGGCGTGATGGCCGTGCAGGCGGCTGCCGGGCGGCTCATCGTCGGCCTCCTGTCCGCGAGCCCAGCGCACGACGCGCTCGGCCCAGGTGTCGAGCGCCGCATCGCCGTAGCCTGATGCGTAGAGCTCCTCCGACCCATGCAGGCGGCAGTAGACGAAGTCTGACGTCAGGTCGAAGAGTAGCGGCCACTCCACCGTGTCGGCGACCACGAGGCCGATGTTGTGGCGGCGCAGCAACGCGATGAAGTCAGGGCAGACGCAGGTGTCGTTGCGAATTTCGAGGCAGTGCCGCAGCGGCTGTCTTGTCAGCGCTTCGGTTACAGAGCGCCCCTGCAGGCGTGGATGGTGTTCGAGTGCGAGCGTTGCGGCGGCTTCGGTGGTGCGGGGCAGTTGATCGAAGAACGCTGTCAGGCGTTCGGCATCGAATTTGAACTGCGGTGCCAGTTGCCACAGGACCGGTCCGAGCTTCGGTCCAAGCGCCAGCAGGCCCTGCGCGAAAAAGTTCGCAAGACCCTGCTCCACGCCGCGCAGCTTCTTCATGTGCGTGATGAAGCGTGAGCCCTTGACCGAGAAGAGGAAGCGGTCCGGTGTCTCGTCCCGCCATTGCGCGAAGCTGTTCGGGCGCTGCAGGGAGTAGTGCGTTCCGTTGATCTCGATGGAGTTGAACAGGCCGGCGGCGAAGTTCAATTCGCTGCGCTGCGGCAGCTTCGGCGGGTAGAACCGGCCGCGCCAGCCCTTGTAGCGCCAGCCGGAGATGCCGATGTGAATGCGGCCCGTCCTGGGGTTTGCGGCAGCCATCGTTTTCATGGCGTGAGATGCTGCTGATCTGATTCGTTGCTGCTCGCTGACTGGATGCATCCTACTGGTCTATGCCACAGAAGCGCCTGCTCAACTCACCCATTGATGTTCCTCATACGACAGAAATTACCGTCGATGGGCGGTCTGTACCGGCCGGTGAAGGCGAACTGCTGGTTGAGGTGCTGAACCGCGCCGCGATGCTGGCCAACCTGTCCATCGCGGATGCCGGATTTCACGCGGAAGACCGGCGTCTGAGCCCGGGTGAGCGTGCGGCTTTGAACGAGGATTCGCATCTCGGCGACAGCCATCCGTCAGCAAAAGAGGAGTATCCGGGCACAGCGCCGGACGCTTCGCGTGCGCAGCATGAGGGTAACTTCCGGTCTGTACCGCAGCTTTGCTATCTGCAGCAGATGGGGCCGATCGAGACTTGCGACACCTGCATGGTTGACGTGGATGGTCGCATGGTGCGCGCCTGCTCGACCGAGGTAACGGCGGGGATGCGCGTGCTGACGAACAGTGATCGCGCGGACCGCGCACAGCGCGAGGCGATGGACCGCATCCTGCAGAACCACGACCTGTACTGCACGGTATGCGACAACAACAACGGCAACTGCACGATCCATAATGCCGTCGGCGAAATGCGCATTCAGCACCAGGTGCGCCCGTACCTGCACAAGCCGTATGAGCAGGACCACTCCAACCCGTTCTATCGTTACGACCCTGACCAGTGCATCCTCTGCGGTCGTTGCGTAGAGGCCTGCCAGGACGTGCAGGTCAACGAGACGCTGAGCATCAACTGGGACGATCGGCATCCGCGCGTGCTGTGGGATGGCGGCGAGCAGATTGCGGGATCAAGCTGCGTGAGCTGTGGCCACTGCGTGACGGTGTGCCCGTGCAATGCGCTGATGGAGAAGAGCATGCTGCAGCACGCAGGCTATCTCACGAACCTGCCCGCAAACGTGCTCGACGACCTGATCGATGTGGTGAAGGGCGTGGAGCCGGAGACAGGATATCCGCCGATCCTCGCGCTGTCGGACATCGAGAGCAAGATGCGCGAGGCACGCGTACGGCGAACCAAGACGGTGTGTACGTTCTGCGGTGTGGGCTGCTCGTTTGAGGTGTGGACGCGCGACCGCCACATCCTGAAGATCGAGCCGACGGAAGGCCCGGCGAACGGCATCTCCACCTGCGTCAAGGGCAAGTTCGGCTACGACTACACCAACTCGCTGGCGCGCCTGCATACGCCGCTGATCCGTGTCGATGACGGCCAGCACAGTACCTATCGCGAAGCCACGTGGGATGAAGCGCTGACGTTGATCGTAAGCAGGTTTACCGAGATCAAGAACACGCACGGCCCCGATGCGCTGGCGTTCATCGCAAGCTCGAAGTGCACCAACGAAGAGAGCTACCTGATGCAGAAGCTCGCGCGGGCAGTCATCGGGACCAACAACATCGACAACTGCAGCCGCTACTGCCAGACGCCCGCAACCAAGGGCCTGGAACGCACGGTGCTGACCGGCGGCGACTCCGGCTCGATTGCTGACATCGAGCGGGCCGGGCTCATCCTTGCGGTTGGAACGAACACGGCGGAGAGCCATCCCGTGCTGGCGACGCGCGTGAAGCGCTCACACAAGTGGCGCGGTCAGCGATTGATTGTTGCCGACCTGCGCAAGCATGAGATGGCCGAGCGCGCAGACATCTTCATGCGGCCCAATCCCGGCACCGACATGGTGTGGGCGTCGGCCATAACGAAGTACATCATCGACCAGGGCTGGCACGCGAAGGACTTCATCGAGCAGCGCGTGAACAAGTTCGACGAGTACGTGACGAGCCTGCAGCCGTTCACGATGGAGTATGCGGAGCAGATCACCGGCATCTCGCAGGATGTGCTGAAGCAGGTGGCGGAAGAGATTGTCAAAGCGGATGGTGTCTGCATCCTGTGGGCCATGGGTGTGACGCAGCACTGCGGCGGATCGGACACTTCCACGGCGCTCTCGAACCTGTTGCTTGCGACGGGAAATTATGGTCGTCCTGGCGCCGGTGCGTATCCCCTGCGCGGCCACAACAACGTGCAGGGAGCAAGTGATTTCGGGTCAATGCCAAACATGTATCCCGGGTATCAGCACGTCGACGACGAGGCCGTGCGAGCGAAGTTCGAAGCGGCATGGCAGGTCACGCTGCCGGTGAAGAAGGGTCTCGACAATCACGAGATGATGGACGCGATCCACAAGGGCTCGCTGCATTCGCTGTACATCAAGGGTGAAGACACCATCACCAGCGACGGCAACGCGAATGACGTGGGCCGGGCGCTCAGCGAGATCCCGTTCCTGGTCGTGCAGGACATCTTCTTCTCCGAGACGGCGAAGTATGCGAACGTTGTGCTGCCGGCATCGCCTGCGCTTGAGAAAGACGGCACCTTCACCAACACGGAGCGCCGCATACAGCGGCTCTACCAGGCCATGGAACCGCTGGGCGATTCGAAGCCGGACTGGGAGATCCTGCAGTTGATTGCGAACCGTCTCGGGGCCGACTGGAAGTACTCGCACCCCAGCGAGATCATGGATGAGATCGCAGAGCTGACACCGTTTTTCTCAGGCGTAACGTACGAGCGGCTGGAAGGCTTTAAGAGCCTGCAATGGCCAGTTGCGAAGGACGGAACGGATTCGCCGATCCTGTTCAAGGACAAGTTTCCATTCCCGGACGGCAAGGCCATGTTCCACCCGCTGGAGTGGATCGCTCCGAGCGAAGAGATCGGCGTCGAGTTCGATCTGCACCTGAACAATGGTCGCGTGCTCGAGCATTTTGAGCAGGGCGCGATGACCTACAAGGTGCCGGGAATCGAGCGCATCACGCCGCTGAACTGGGTCGAGGTTTCGCCGGAGCTGGCAGCCGAGCGCGGCATGGAGAGCGGGACCAAGGTCGAGGTCGAAAGCAAGTGGGGCGTCATCCGCGCGCGTGTGCTGGTGACCGACCGCGTGGAAGGCAAGCAGTTGTACATGCCGATGAACTCCGTGGAAGAGCCGGTAAATCGCCTGACGGGAGCGCACGTGGATCGCGCCACGCACACTCCTGCATACAAGGAGACGGCGGTGCGACTCCGCGTGCTGGAGCCGAAGGGCCGCTCGCCGCTGCGTGCGGAGAACTTCCGCAACGGCCGGCGCACACCGCAGCAGGGCGTCGAGGTCGAGCGCAAGTGGGCCCGCGCGGACTACTATCAGCCTGGCTCGCGCAATGCGGACAAACTCGTGCAGATCAACTCAACGACTACTTAGAAACGAGGCTCGCATGGCAAATCCAATCGCGTTCAAACCAGCGGCGTATGACCCGAAGCAAGGCCTGATGCGCAAGCTTGAAGCTGCTCCCATGGCCCATGCCGAGGCGCTGCTGGTGGCCTATGACCTGCTGCAGGAGGCGCACGACCAGGGCATTCTCGACACGCTGCACGGCATGGTGCATGCGAAGGATGAGATCTTCGGCCACATTGCCGAGGGCGCGCGTGTGCAGGAGAGTGTGGATGCTCTGCGCAATCTGGTCAGTGTGGGCAAGATACTCGGCGCAATCGAGCCGGAGACGATGAGCTGCATCGCCGCTGCCATGAGTACGGCCAGCAAGAAGACAGCAGACGAGCCGTTGACCATGTGGGGCCTGTTCAAGAAGGTGAGTTCGCGCGAGGGACGTCGTGGGATTACGGTGGTCGTGGAACTGCTGGTGGCGCTGGGCACGCGGCGGTTTACGGATGCGAAACAGCTGCCGGGTGGAGCGAAGAAGCTGAAGTAACCGTGTTGCCGGGTCTTTGGAGCGCCGTGATCCTGAGCGCAGCGAGCGATTCCGACAACTCTTAACAACCACAGAAGCAAGTGGCTTTCTCGCACGAAAGCTTCAGACGTCTTTTAAGCCGCAGGCTGTCATGGGATCCTTCGCTTCGCTCAGGATGACGGCGTAGAGGCTTGCTACTGCGGTGCCCTTGGCGCGAAGTAGCCCTTCAAGGCACGCACGTGGTAACGCTGGTCGATCGACACAAGATAGATGGAGCGGAAGGCGCCGTCCTGCTTCAGATCGGCGGGGCGATAGCGGAGTGAGTACTGCGAGCGAAGCTCTTCTTCAATCGCGCGAAAGCCAGCGGCAACGTCTTCGATCTTTGTAGGAAAGAAGGCGCGTCCGCCGGTCGCGTCGCTCAGCCGCGACAGTACATCATCCCCCTTGCTCTTGGAGGGCGAGACGTTGGTTGAGATCGTGTACACGATGGTCTCGGCGCGCTGGCATTCCTTGATGGCGTCCTGTTCGTAGACGCGCGAGTAGTTGTCCTCGCCGTCGGAGACGATGATGATTGCTTTGCGCAGCGTTTCGTTGGACTGGATGGTCAGCATCTGGTCGCGGCAGGTCTGGTAGACCGCGTCAAAGAAGGCCGTGCCGCCGCCGGGCCGCAGCTTCTCGACGGCCGTGCTCAGCTTGTCGATGCTGTTGGTGTAGTCCTGCGCAAGGTCGAGCCGCACATCGAAGCCGGTGACGAACGCCGCGTCCTGCTTGGGCCGCAGCACCTGCAGCAGAAACTCGGTCGCAGCCTGCTGCTCAAACTGAAAGCGCGAGCGGATGGAGTTGGATGTGTCGAGCAGGATGCCGATGCGCAGCGGCAGATTTGCCTGCTGGGTGAACGAGATCACCCGCTCGGGGTGCTTGCCGTCGTCGAGCAGGCCCAGATCCGACTGCTTCAGGCCTGTGACGAAGTGACCCTTGCCGTCGGTGACGGTGAAGACAAGATCGACCTCTGGAACGAAGGTGCGCAGCGTGAACGATCCGTTGCCGCTGGCCTGTGGCTGCTGGGCTGCGTTGACCGGTGCGGCGGGCTGTGCCGCCGTGCCCGGCGTCGATTGCGTGTTCGGTGCCTGCGACGGAATCGCGGGTTCCTTTGGTGCTGGAGCCGGAGTGCCGCTCGTGGCACCTGAACCGGGAGCCGACGTTCCGTCTTGAGCACGGCCGACGGAGCAGGCGAGGGCGAGCAGAAGAGTCGCGGAGAGACAGCGGAAAACGTTGATGCGAGGCAAATCCATATCCGGCGTAGTTTACCAATCCTCGTGCAGAGTGGGCTTGCTGTTTGCTTTGGGCAGTTCCAGGTCGCGCAGGCGCTTGAGTAGCGACGTCAGCTCGTCCGGCAGCGGCGCGTCCAGATCGAGCGGCTTACCCGTGATGGGGTGCGCGAGCTTGAGCGATGCCGCATGGAGAAAGTTGCGATGGAGCGTGGGGCCGTCCTTGCTGTCAGGGCCAAGGCCGGCGATGCGTGCGGGTGCGCCGTACAGGGTGTCGCCCACGACAGGGTGACCGAGCGCCTGCATGTGTACGCGGATCTGGTGGGTACGGCCCGTTTCGATCTTCAGGTCGAGCAGGGTGAAGTCGCCCGCGGAGGTGTGCAGCCGCTCCAGCACGGTGTAGTGGGTACGTGCGGGCCGCGGATCGTTGGGTCTGCGCTTGGTCGATGGCTCAGGCTCGTCGGGATGCCGCAGGCTCGGCGAGCCATGGCTCGCGGTGGTCATGTACTGGTTCGCGGTGCGCGTGGTCATGCGTGTGCGGCGCACGCGGTCACGCGCGATGGGCAGGTCGATCAGGCCCCGATCGCTTTTGACCGCGCGATGCACCAGCGCGATATAGCGCTTCTCAAGCGACCGGTCAGAGAACATGTCGGCCAGCGCGCGATGTGAGGCATCGCTTTTCGCGACGAGGATCAGGCCGCTGGTCTGCTTGTCCAGGCGATGCACGATGCCGGGGCGCAGCGGGCCGCCGACTTCGCTGAGCTGGTCCTTCAGGTAGAAGAGCAGCGCATTGACGAGTGTGCCACTTGATCGCGCGTCGTCGCTCAGGCCGCTGCCCGCGTGCACCATCATGCCTGCAGGCTTGTCGATCACGGCAAGGTGACGGTCCTCATAGACCACGTTCAGCGGGATGTCTTCGGGCGTGGCGCGCAGCGGGGCAGGGCGCGGCTCGCCCTCGACCACGATGCTTTCGCCGCCGTTCAGCTTGCCTTTCGTCTTGCCCACGACGCCGTTGACGCGCACCTGTCCGTGCTCGATGAGCAGCTGCGCGCGAGCCCGCGAAATCTGCGGCAGCATTTTGGCCAAGTGCAGGTCGAGCCGCTGGCCTCGTGCGCCGGGGTCCGCGGTCCACGACTTGCGCACGCCGTCCGGCAGTTCAGAGGGTTTGGGCAGCACCAGGTCGTCGTCATCGTCCATCTCGGATGGTGCGATGACCGGGGCTTCGGTCGTGCGCTGCGCACGTCGTCCGCTCTTCTGGTAGCCGCGCTGCGGCTTGTCAGGCACGGCGGTGTCGGGGACTGATGGCGCGGCTGCAGGCACAGGTTGGCCGTAGAGTGCGGCTTCGGCTGCCTGCAGTTCCTGTGCCGCGGCGTCGTTCACCTTGTCGCGCGCACTGCGGTAGTCAGCCTTGACCGAGACCCGGCGCTTGCCCTTGCGGAGCATGTTCTTACTGGGCATGGCGAGTACCTCGTCCAAAGAAGAAGCAGAGTCCCGCCGCGGCCAGCGCGATCAGGATAAGTTGATCGACCCGCAGAAATCCTGCCATGGTTTCTGGCAGCACGTAGTCAGGTCGCAGTTCATCGACAAAGAAGCGTGCAAGCGCGGCGAGCGTCAACGCAAGGCCGAAGGTCTCGCCTGCGCGGCGTTCGTGCGAGAGGAACAGGAACGTGACTGCTGTCGATAACAGCGAAAGCAGCGCTGCATAGAGGGCCACGGGATGGAAGCCGCGGTCGCCGGGGATCAACTGTCCCATCCACGTTGAGGTGGGCGAGCCGAGGTCATCGCCTGCGAACAGGCTGCCGATGTGCAACGACGACTGCAGCAACAGGGCAGCGGGAGCGATGGCGTCCGCGGTGCGCAGCAGCGGCAGGTGCTTAAGTAGCGCGTACCCGATCGCACTGACCACCGCGGCAAGTAGACCGTACTGCGTCACCGTGGGCAGCGTCAGGATGTACATGGGATAGTGCAGGAACGACCGCGGCACCTGCGCGATGATGATCAGCCGCGACAGCAGCAGCGTTCCCGCGGCGGTAAACAGGCACAGGTTCCAGACGGCGTCTTCGCTGATGCGGATCGCGCGGGCACCGCGTGCAGCCAGCAGGATCGACAACACCAGCCCGGCCGCGGCAATGGCGCCGAACGTGGGGATAGTGACCGGGCCGAAACGTGCGAGGTGCGGATGCATCTTAGGTAAGAATACGTGTCAGACGTTTGTTGTGCGGGACGACACGGCAGGTCGCCGGTGGTACCCAGAAGGACGTTGTATGAAGCGGTTGGTTAGATTTGCGGGTGCGCTGCTGATGGCGCATTCGATGGTGGCGTGCGCACAGACGCTTTCAAGCGAGGCGCAGGCAGAGATTCAGCAGTTCCGCGCAAGGCAGACGGAGATCCTCCGCAGCCCAGGCAGCGCGCTTGGCATGGTGTCGCTGGAGAAGCTTCGCGACGGCGATACGATCATTGGCTCATCGACCGGCAGCAACATTCTGCTGGAGCATGCAGCGCCTACCCTCGGCATCGTGCGCCTGCATGGCGAGCAGATCGAGTTCGTGCCTCCACCCGGCGGTTTCCCGAAGGACCTTACCATCGGCGGCAAAGCGGCCGTCGCAGGTCCGGTGAGCTTCGACGCGGACGGCACCTCGCCGGTGTTTGTTGAGGGCAGTGTCAACTTCGTCCTGCGGCACAAGTTTGGCTTCTTCCTTGTCGGTCGTGACACGCACGCACCCGCGCTGCTGGCCTTTCATGGCTTGAACTGGTACGCGCCCGATGGGCGTTACCGCATCGTTGCGCAATGGAAGCCGTGGCCGCAGCCGCGCGTGCTGCGCGTCGCCAATGTGCTTGGCCAGGTGAATGAAGAGACGTCCTACGGGGTGGCCGAGTTCACGCTGAATGGTCACACGTATCAACTGGAGCCGAGCGTGACTGCGGGTCGTGACAAGCCGCTGTTTTTCGTCTTCAAGGACTGGACCAGCCGCACGACGACCTATGGTGGTGGGCGCTTCCTGGAGGCCCGCATGCCGGACCATGGGTTGAGTGCGCCCGGGTCTGTTGTGCTGGACTTCAACATGGCACGCAACCCGCTCTGTGCCTTTTCATCGCATACGTCCTGCCCGATACCGCCGATGCAGAACCGGCTGGCAGTGGCCATTCCTGCAGGCGAGAAGCGCTACCAGGAAGAGTAAGACAAAGCTTCGAACGGGAACTCAGGAAGAGACAGAAAACCGACCCGCTGGGCCGTGAAGGAAGCGCCGGTGAACCCGCCCTAAGACGGCGGGATTTGACCGTGGTTCTTTAGGCATTCCGGACTGGCGGACACTGCACACCGAACCATATATACGAGTCAAACCCCTGTTCAATGAATGTTGGTTCAACCAGCGTTATTCCCCCACCTGCTTTGCAGGCCGGTTATCTGTTGCAGATGCTACGCGTGGTCTCGATAGATGGCAAGACGACTGCGAACACAATGCGCAGGGTGGTTGTATGAAAGCAAAGCTCAGCGCCACATTGCGTCCGACGCATGTTACATGCTGAAGAATCAGTTGGAGCCTGCTGCCGATGGTGTATTGGTGGCGACTGTCTCGCGCATGGCCCGTGCCTGTTCTACAAGCTTCTTGATCTTGCCGTCGATGTTTGAACCGGAGCCAAGGTTCTCCGCGGTGAGCACGCCGTTGGCGTCGATGGTGAAGTAATGCGGGATTGCGTTAATAGCAAATGCTCTTGAGAGCGAATGATCGGCATCGCGATACTGGTTCCATGTCATGCCGTTTGCAGCGATGAACTGCTTCCACTTGGCTTCATCCGCGTCCCACGAGATGCTGATCAGTTCGAATGGCTCATTCGCATACCTGGTTGCAAGCTGCTTCATGTGCGGCAGCTCCTCTTTGCATGGCCCGCACCATGTCGCCCAGAAATCGATCAGCACCACGCGGCCGTTCATCTCATCGAGGTTGAAGTGCTTGCCGCCAAGGGTGTCGACGACAACCGCTGGCGTCATGTCCTCGCGGGCAAGTTCAGGATGCGCTGCAAAGTGCCGGGCACGCACCTGCAGGACGTCATCGCTGCGTGTCTTCTTGATGTAGTTCACGAAGGCTGCGCTTGCCTCTTCATCTCGCCGTAGCAGCGAGAGCACGCGACCGTCGTAGAAGTACGCCGCGGATGAAAGCACTTCTGCCTTGACCAGGGCGGTGTGCGCCTCTTCGAGCATGGCTGTGTTCGGCTTCCTGCCACCGCCGTCCTGCAGCAACGCACGCGCGAGGATGACCTCTGCAACGCAATGGTAGCCGGGCTGATCCGCCGCGATATCCATCTCGCGTGCGAGTTGCGCTGCCTTCTTGTTTTCACCCATGGCAAGATCGGCTGTAATTGCTGCCTGGAAGCAATCCATGCAATGGCCGCCCGCGGCCTTGTTCGCCTTCATCCACGCATCCGCAACGAAGCTGCGGCCGTAAGGATCACGCGCTACCTGCAACGCTTTTGCTCGTTGCTTCTGGAACTCGGGGTTGGAAGCGTACGCGGGCGTGGCAACCTGCTGCGCGGGTGCGCACAGGCGGGCAGATAAGAGCAGCAGGAAAGCAAGCCGAAGTTTCACGCGGGAAGAGTAGCGTAACTTCTGCTCCGCGCAAAGCGTTTCAGTCAAACAGCTTGAAATATTGAGCTCAAGACGGCCTGTAAGCTGATCCAGTTCATGCCCGGCTACGGCTGGCCGTAGTAGCCGTCGCGCGTGCGAGCCGTTGCACCGGATTGGTCCACGGTCACCTGCACATGGTGGTATTCATCAGGATGTTCTGACGGCACCATGTTTTCGGTGATCTCGTACCACGACGCGGCGTCAGTTAGATCCTTCGCCAGGTTGCCGGCCACATCGCTGCTGCCGGTCGCCACGATGCCACCGCTGTGGGCGGCGAGCACCTGCAGGCTGAGGTCGGCAAGGTCCGTATCGGAGGGCTTGCCCACGCCCTTCAAGAAGCTCTGGTAGTAATCGGTTTGTAGAAGGTTTTGTTCGGGACCCAGCGGGTTCACGTCGTAGAGGGTCACGTGATCCTGCTGCATCTGCCGGTAGTACGACACCACGTCGCCAAAGATCTGCTTCTGCTGCTTGCTTTCGAGGTTCACGCGCGCGCCGGAGAGCAGCGGCCATCCCGGCGAAATCCAGATGATGGCCTTGCGGCCGGGCAGGGTCCCGCTGTACTGAAGCAGCTGTCCCAGCGCCGTGAGGGAGATCTGGACGCGCTCATCGGCGCCCCAGAAGCCCGTGTCGCGACGGATTGTTCGCAGGCCGATGTCTGCCTGGTCGAATGACGCCTTCAATGCCTCACCGTCGGTCGTGAAGCCGTTTGAGATCTGCGCACCCTTGTCCGTCAGGATGGCGATCGTGGTTGGCTGCGCCAGCTTGCCGCCGCTGGACTTCAGGAACTTGTCGAGTTCGCTGCGCTCATAGGCGAGCCGCGTGTAGGGAACGTTGACTGCATCGATCACGAGGAACGCGTGCAGGGACTGCGGGCTTGCTGACACCTCCTTGAAGGAGGTGATTGGCTGTGGCGACTTGTTATCGAGCAGCTTGAAGCTCTGCATTGTCAGCCCGTGGATCGGGTGACCGTCGTGATCAGTGACAGACACCTCGAATGTCACCGGCCGGCCGCCGGTCGCGGGGGCGGCCGGTTGCTGAGCAGATGCGAGAAGGGGAGCGAACAAAGTCAAGGCGCAGCAGGCGTGGCGAAAAGCAGACATGCTACATCAGACCCGAATCGAGGCCGGGGAGATGTTCGTGTCGCAAGATCGACGCTGCCAGGTCTAAACGCGACTAGACCGCGATGGGGTGCCGGTAGTCCTCGCGCAAAGCCTCGTCGAGCATGTTGCTGAGCGATGTGGCGCGGCTGCGTGTGGCGCTTTCGGTGTGGTCGAGCGAGCGCAGCAGATCGTTATGCCGCGCGCGCAGCTCGGTGAGTTCGTCCGCGATATTCAGCGCGGCCAGCACGGCCACACGCAGGGAATCGACTGTCGCGCCATGCGCCGACACGGCACGCATTTTGCCGTCGACGATCTGGGCAAGCGCGGTGATGTGCGCCGGGTCGACGCCACGCAGGTGGTACGTCTGGTCGTAGATCTCCACGGAGACGGAACCGGGTGCCTTGTTACTCATCGTGTGAGACCTCCTTCGCAGCGCGGGGGACGCTGTTGTTTCATTTGTCTTAGACCAGATCGTCGAGTTGCTTGAGCATGGCATCGACGCGGGTTTTTACCTGCATGCGTTCCTGCTTCAGAGCGGCGAGTTCCACCGTCAATGCCGAGTTTTCTGCGGACGCGGTGTCCAACAGGTCCTTGAGAACGGTCATCTCAGATTCGGCGTTGGCACGCGCCTCGCGCTCACTGCGGATCAGCTCCACGGTGCGCATGACACGTTGTTCCAGTGCCTGGAATTCGTCGACGCTTATGGTTGTGGTTGCCATGGGTGTTCCTCCTGCGGGATGCTGTCCTGCTTTGAATCACAAGCTTGCGTGCGACTTAAGCCGGAGTATAGTGCGGTGATTTGCCAATGCCGAAAGGCAATTTGCATTTAGGGGTGCCGATTTCGCTACCCCGGTCCTGTTTCCGTCATAGACGCTACTTGCGCTTCCAGGTGACACCGTCTTTGCCGTCCTCAATCAGCACGCCTTTTTCGGCGAGCTCGTTGCGGATGGCGTCTCCGCGGGCGAAGTTGCGGCGCTTGCGGGCGTCTGTGCGCTCCGCGATCAGCGTCTCGATTTCTTCGTCGCTGAGGCTGAGTGAGGCGAGCATCTCCGGCGCGGCTTCGCCGGTGCGCCCTTCAGTGGCGGCCCAGTCCATGGCCGCGCGCGAGATGGCTGCATCGCGGTCGGTGAGGATGTCGAAGACGCTGTCGAAGTCGGTCAGCAGCTTGTTGATGCGTTCGAGGTTGCCGATGCCGAAGGTGCCATTGTCGAGTGTGATGTTGGTCGCGCGCACCGCATCGAAGACGGCGGCACGCGCTTCAGCGGTGTTGAGGTCATTCTGAAGAGCAGCGTGGTAGGCCGCAACCTTGTTGGCAACCAGCACGTCCAGTTCTTCGTTGCGTTCGACCGGCAGCGCCGGGTTCTTTGCGGCCGCCTCCATGCGGCGGGCGAAGGTGCGCAGCCGTTCGATGGCGTTGGCGCTTTCCTTCAGGCCTTCGAAGGTGAAGTTCATCTGGTGCCGGTAGGGCACGCTCAGCAGAAGGAAGCGGATGGCCGATGCCCGATAGCCCTTCAGCAGCAGGTCGCGCAGCGTGTAGAAGTTGCCCTCGGACTTGGACATCTTCTTGCCTTCGACCAGCAGAAACCGCACGTGGAACCAGTGCCGCGCGAACGGCACGTGCGAGGCAGACTCGCTCTGCGCAATCTCATTTTCGTGGTGCGGAAAGGCGAGGTCTTCACCGCCGGCGTGCAGGTCAAAGCTGGGCCCAAGGTGCTTCATCGCCATGGCGGAGCACTCGATGTGCCAGCCCGGCCGCCCTGTGCCGAGGGACGTGTCCCACGATGCTTCGCCGGGCTTGACTGCCTTCCAGAGGGCAAAGTCGCGCGCGGCGTCTTTGTCGTATTCGTCCACGTCAACGCGTGCGCCATCCTCAATACCTTCAAGGTCCTTGCCGGAGAGCTTGCCGTAGTCGGGGAACTTTGCGATGCGGAAGTACCAGGAGCCGTCTTCCGTCTTGTAGGCGATGTCTTCGCTCGCAAGGCGCTCGATCAGCGTGACCATTTCGCCGATGGTTTCGGTCGCGCGGGCGATGATCTCGGGCCGCTCGACGCCGAGCGCGTCCATGTCTTCAAAGAACGCCTTCTCGTACTTGGCGGTGTACTCGCCGATCGGCATGTTCGCGGCGGCGGCGTTGCGGATGATCTTGTCGTCGACGTCGGTGATGTTCATGACGTGCTTCAGCGTAAAGCCCTGCAGTCGCGCGGCGCGGCGCAGCACGTCCACGTGCAGGAAGGTGCGAAAGTTGCCGATGTGGCCGTAATCGTAGACGGTGGGTCCGCAGCAGTACATGCGCAGCGTGTTGTCGCGCGCGGCGGTGAGTGGCTCGACGCGGCTGCCGAGAGTGTTGAACAGTTCGATCGCCATCCGGGCTGGTTCGTTCCTTGGACTGACTTGCGTGCGCGCCCGGAACTTGCGCCATTGCGCAGTCTGCCGCCGCAGTCTGACTTGATTCTAGCCGAGCAGTCCGTTTGCGCCGTTCAGCCCAGGCGCAGTTGTGGCGTCGCGTTCAGGGTTGCGTCGGCAACGTCGCCCCCCAGCAGTTTCGGCCAGGCAGCTGCGGCGATCATGGCCGCGTTGTCGGTCGACAGCGCCGCTTGCGGAAAGTGGACGCTCAACCCGCGCTGTGCGGCAGCCTCAGCGAAGCGCGCTCGGAGCGATCGATTGGCCGCGACGCCTCCTGAGACCACGATGGTGCTTATGCGAAAGTGGACCGCTGCCGCAAGCGTCTGCCGCATCAGGTTGCCGACCACGGCGCTTTGAAATGAGGCGATCAGGTCGAGTGTTGCCGCATCGCAGAGGGCATGCACCTCTTCGAATGTTGGCGAATCGACCTGCGCCAATGCCGCACGACGAGCCTCAATCGCCGGTTTCAAGCCGTATGTCTCGACATAGCGCAGAACGGCCGTCTTGATCCCGCTGAAGGAGAAATCAAAACTCGGATCTTCGCTCGTTCCGCGGTTGATGTCGGTAAAGCGAAAGGGTACGGCATTCGCGTTGCCGAACGCGCTGAGGCGGTCGATCCACGGTCCGCCGGGATAGCCCAGGCCGAGCAGCTTGGCGACCTTGTCGTAGGCCTCGCCCGCGGCATCGTCAACGGTGCGGCCGACGTTGCGGTAGTGCCAAGTGCCGTCGTTTTGCTGCGCGAGATACAGGTGCGTATGACCACCACTGACAACCAGAGCAAGCAGTGGGTGCTCCATGTCTCTCTTCTGAGACATGGGTTCTGCGGCCTCGGGAGACTTGTCATCCCACGTCTTGGAGGCGAGATCCTTCGGCGAGCTCAGGACAGGTCGTGGGGCGACCACATTCATCAGAACCGCGTGAATGTGGCCTTCAAGATGATTGACCGCGATCAGCGGCTTGCCCAGGCCGAACGCGTACGCCTTCGCGAACGAGATGCCGACCAGCAGCGCTCCCGCAAGCCCCGGCCCGGAGGTGACGGCGATCGCTTCGAGGTCCGCCGCGGTCACACTGGCGTGCCGCAGAGCTTCGCGGACGACCGGAACGATGTTGCGCAGGTGCTCGCGGCTGGCGAGCTCGGGCACGACGCCGCCATAGAGCGCGTGCATCTCCATCTGGGATGCGACGACGTTGCTGAGCACCTCGCGACCGTCCCGCACGACCGCCGCAGCGGTCTCGTCGCACGAGCTTTCAATGCCGAGGATCAGGCCTGTTCGCTTGTTGTCCGGCCTGCTTCGCTCGTGCCCCTGGTGCATCTGAATAGGATAGGACACTGGATGAGCGATAACCACCTGAGTGCGGCGAAGGAGAGTGACGGTTTCAAGGCCGCCCTGCACGTTGTCGAGTCGCTGCGCGCGCGTGGCTTCCAGGCGTACTTCGCGGGCGGATGCGTGCGTGACCTGCTGCTTGGCATTGCGCCGAAAGACTATGACGTGGCCACATCGGCGACGCCGGAGAAGGTGCTGATGGGCTTTGATCGCACGTTCTCCGTCGGCATGCATTTTGGCGTGGTGATCGTGTGCACGGCAAACAAGAACGAGGGCTGCGAGGTGCAGACCGAGGTTGCGACCTTCCGCTCAGACGGGCAGTATAGCGATGGGCGCAGGCCCGATGAGGTGAGCTACTCCGACACTGCGGAAGAGGACGTGCTGCGGCGGGACTTCACAGTGAATGGCATGCTGCTCGATCCCGTGGATCTCACAAGCGACACTCTGCAGCGCAAGGTGTTGGACTTCGTCGGTGGCCGTGCCGATTTGGACGCAAAGCTGTTGCGTGCTATCGGCGATCCCCAGCGGCGCTTTGCCGAGGACAAGCTGCGCATGCTGCGTGCGGTGCGGTTTGCGGCTCGTTTTGACTTTGCAATTGAAGAGCAGACCATGCGCGCGATGCAGCGGCAGGCATCGACGATCGTGCAGGTCAGCAACGAACGTGTGCGCGACGAACTGACGAAGATGCTGACAGAAGGCCATGCGCGCCGCGCCTTTGAACTGCTGGATGAGAGCGGCCTGCTGCATCATGCCCTGCCTGAAGTTGCGGCGATGAAGGGTGTGGAGCAGCCCCCGGAGTGGCATCCGGAAGGCGATGTGTGGCTGCATACGTTGCTGTTGCTGCAGAAGCTTGAGCCTGGCGTGAAGCCGACGCTGGCCTGGTCGGCGCTGCTGCATGATGTGGGCAAGCCGCCCACGTTTCGTGCGCCCGATCCGGCGGATGCGAAGCCGCGCATACGTTTCAACGGCCACGCAGAGGTGGGCGCGACCATCGCGCGGCACATCCTGAACCGGCTGCGCTTTTCGAACAGTGATACCGACCAGATCGTCTCCCTGGTGGCGAACCACATGCGCTTCGGCGATGTGAAGAACATGAAACAGAGCACACTGAAGCGGTTCTTTCGGCTGCAGGATTTTCCTGAGCATCTTGCGCTGCATTACCTCGACGTGACGGCATCGCACAACCTGCTGGGCATGTACGACTACGCCAGGAGCCACTACGAGGCCGCCCCGGTTGAGGAGCACAAGCCTGCGCTGCTGTTGACCGGTCGCGACCTGATCGATGCGGGACTGAAGCCCGGGCCGCGATTCAAGCAGCTGCTCGCGGACATTGAGGATGCTCAGCTTGAGGGCACGATCTGCACGCGCGATGAGGCGATCAACCTGCTGCGCGAGTTGCTGAGCCGGAGCGGTGATCCGCTGAAGCAGCAAGTCAGCGAGTCAGCGGCAGTATGAGGGACGTCATTGTCGTTGGAGCAGGTGTTGCGGGATTGATTGCGGCGGTCCGACTGGCCGATGCCGGATGGAGCGTAACGGTGCTGGAGGCGAGCGATCGCGTGGGCGGTCGCATTCATACAGTGCACCGAGGCGATGTTGCGCTTGAGCTTGGCGCGGAGTTTGTGCACGGCAAGCCACCTGAGCTGCTGGCCTGTCTCCATGAACTTCAGATCGAGAAATATGAACTTGGCGGGACGGATATCAGCTTTTCACCGGATGGCGCACTGTATCCGCATGAGGACGCGGCGAGCGATGAAGATGAGGATGATCATGGTCCGTTCACGCTGCTGGAGGAGCTGACTCGATGGAGCGAAGCGCATGCCGATGAAGACCTAAGCTTTTCGGAGTGGCTGGCGCTCCACCCTGTTTCAAAGGAGCAGGCCGCGAGTGCGACCGGCTACGTAGAGGGCTTCAACGCGGCGGACGCCACGGAAATCTCCGTACGATCACTCGCAGTTCAGCAGCGGGCGGAAGACAGCATTGATGGCGACACCAGCTTTCATGTTCGCGGTGGCTACGATCGCCTGACCGAGGCGCTTGCAGAGCGTCTGCGACTCGCGGGTGGAAAGATCGGTTTCAGCGAGCGGTTAGTTGAGATCCAGTGGACGCGTGGTTCTGCGCACTGCCTGTGCGGTGACGGCGCGTTGTTCGGCGCAGACAAAGTCATCGTTACGTTACCGCTGGGAGTGCTGCAGCAGGGCGCTGTCCGCTTCGTGCCTGCGCCAGGTGATGTGCTGCAACACGCGGCTCGCATGCGCATGGGTCAGGTGTGCCGTATCAATCTCCTGTTCAAGCGGCGTTGGTGGGCCGAGATCGATCATCCGCAGCATGAAGCGTTGCAGGACCTTGGTTTTCTGCTGCCGATTCAGCGGCAGGAGGGTGCGCACTTCAGCGTGTTCTGGACAGGCTTTCCGGCGCCCGATCCAGTGCTGACAGCGTGGGTCGGCGGGCCTGGGGCGGCTGCGTTCGACGACCTGGAGGACCACGCCATCGCGCACATCGCATGCGGCGATCTGGCGCGCGTTTTTGGTCTTTCGCAGGAGCAGGTACTGGATGAGCTGGTCTCGCACCACTTGCATCACTGGCAGCGTGATCCGCTGGCGCGCGGTGCGTATTCGTGGGTGCCTGCGGGGGCGGTGGACGCGTCGGAGAAGATGAGTCAACCGGTTGAGGACACGCTCTATTTTGCCGGAGAACATACCGACACGACCGGTCACTGGGGCACGGTTCATGGAGCGATGCGGAGCGGTTTGCGTGCCGCGTCCCAGGTACTTGCCGGCAGCTAGTCTGCGGTTTGCTCCTGCGGATCGCTTGCGGGCAGCGGCTTTGCTTTGGATAGCGTTACGATGGCGACCGCGGTGAGGATGATCACCATGGCAATCCACTGCGAGCCGTGCAGGCCTTCGTGGAGAAAGATGGCGCTCAGCGTGACCGCAACGATTGGATTCACATACGCGTATGTGGCCACCTTTGCGACCGGCACGTTGTGGAGCAGGTAGGTGTACGCGGTGTAGCCGACCAGCGATCCGAAGACTCCCAGCCAGAGCACCGCAAGGATGGCGCCGCGCGTCCAGTGCGCATGCTGCCAGCCTCCGAGCGCCGTGCCTAGCAGGATGTTGATGCCGCCGCCCAGCAGCATCTGCCATGCGGCTGCAAGCAGCGGGTTCAGCGTGGTGGGATGGCGGCCGGAATAGAGCGATCCGGCGACCCAGCCGAAGTTCGCGACCAGCAGGATGAGGGTTCCCATCAGCACGGCGCGATCGCCCGCAGTGTGCGTCGTGAGACCGTTGCGGAGCACCGGCGCAAGCAGCAGTGCAAGGCCTCCAAAGCCAATGACCGTGCCTGCCCAACCAATACGATTCAGCGGCGTGCCGCCCGGGATGAGGGTCTCCGCGACCGCGATCAACAGCGGAATGCCCGCGGCGAGCAGGGCCGTATAGCCGGCGGAGATGTACTGCTCGCCCCAGCTGACCATCACGTTGTTGACGGTCAGCATCAGCAGGGCAATGAAGAGTGCGCGCAACAACTCCGCCCTGGATACACGCACGTGCACGCCGCGCACCGCGAGTATGGCCATCAACAGCACGCCCGCAATGAAGTAGCGAAAGCCCGACACGAACGCCGGCGACAGGAACTGCACGCCATAGCGGATGGCGACGAACGTCGATCCCCAGAAGAAATACACGCAGGCGAATGCGATGACGATGAGCAGCCGCTTTGTGGACCAGGAGGAGGGCATGGTGTGGATGGACCTAGCCTAACAAGTCGCCGATTGCTTCACGTTCATCTTCGCCGTACCATCGCCCTAGATGGACTTCCTGACCAAGAAGCGTTTCGACGGGAACCGCACGCCTGCGAGTGCTGATGCCGAGCGGCTGGTGAGTGCCAGCAGCATGGGCGAGGACGCCGCGTTCGAGTTGAAGCTGCGGCCCACGCAACTGCGCGAGTTTATCGGTCAGGCCAAGGCAAAGGAGCAGCTTGCCATCGCGCTGGAAGCGGCGAAGAGCCGTGGCGAAGCGCTGGACCACGTGCTGCTGTTTGGGCCGCCGGGGCTCGGCAAGACGACGCTTGCCACCATCATCGCGAATGAGCTGGGCGTTGGCTTTCAGCAGACCAGCGGACCGGCCCTGCAGATCCAGGGCGATCTGACGGCGATCCTGACCAACCTCCGTGAAAAGCAGGTGCTGTTCCTGGACGAGATCCATCGCCTGCAGCCGGTGCTGGAAGAAAAGCTGTACACGGCGCTGGAGGACTACAAGCTCGACATCATCATCGGGCAGGGGCCTGCGGCGCGCACGCACGTGATGGAGATCCGGCCGTTTACATTCGTAGCGGCCACCACGCGGCCGGGCCTGTTGTCGTCGCCGCTGCGATCGCGCTTCGGCATCCTGTTGCGGCTTGAGTTCTATACCGATGACGATCTGCGCTTCATCGTGGAGCGGTCGGCGGAGGTGCTTGGCGTTGAGATCGACGCGGCTGGTGCGGCGGAGATCGCGATGCGTTCGCGGGGCACGCCGCGCATTGCAAACCGGCTGCTGCGCCGCGTGCGTGACTATGCACAGGTGCGTGCGGCAGGTGTTATCGATCTGCAGACCGCGCAGGCCGCGCTGCAGATGCTTGAGGTAGACGCGCACGGCTTCGACGAGCTTGACCGCAGGCTGCTGCGCACCATCATTGAGAAGTACGATGGCGGGCCGGTCGGTCTGAATACGCTGGCAGCGGCGCTCGCGGAAGAAGAGGACGCACTGGAAGAGGTGTATGAACCGTTCCTGATGCAGATCGGCTTCCTCGATCGCACACCGCGCGGGCGGGTTGCGACGCGGCGCGCGTATGAGCACTTCGGCATCCCCGTGCCGACGAAGGCGGGGCAGTATGATCGGCCCACGCTGTTTGAGTAGGCAAATCGGACACCTTCTTTGACGCCACGCAGAATGGCTCAGACAAATTTTCGTAACCGCTTGCCTCGTCAGCAGTGCGTAGGGTACAACCTTCCGTAACCCATCCGTTCGTAACAATGCAGTCCAATTGCGGTACTCCCCCTTTTTCGAGGTCAAGTTATGCACCTGCTTTGGAAGTCCGTTCCCGCCTTCGCTCTTTTCGTGTCAAGCGCCGCGTTGCATGCGGCACAGAAGGCCGTTCTGCAGGGTTCTGTCCCGGCAGGCCAGACCGTCAGCTTCAACGTGTACCTGCCGCTGCAGAATCGTGCTGCTCTTGAGCAGTTGTTGACGAACCTGCACGACTCAACTTCAGGCCAGTATCAGCACTGGCTGACGCCCGCACAGTTCAATGCGCAGTTCGCGGCGCCGGCCGCCAGCGTGCAGTCGATTGTGAGCCAGTTGGCTGCCAACAACCTGACGGTCAAGCAGGTTTCTCCGCACTATCTGCGTGTAACAGGCACCGCGACCGCTGTGGAACACGCGCTTTCCACGCAGCTTAAGACGGGGGTGTTTGCCGGAGGCAAGCAGGTTGTGGTCGCCGCCACCCCGGTAACGCCACCCAGCACCATCAGCGGGCTTGGAGGCGTGATCACAGGCCTTTCCGCCACCATCCGTATGCGGTCTCACGCGCATCCCAGCTCTACGGACAACCGCTACTCCACCGCTGGCCCGTACTGGTTTGATGACCTTAAGCAGGCCTACCAGTGGCCCACGTATGCGGCCTACACCGGCAAGGGCACGACCATCGGTATCGTGATCGACGGCAATTACAACCCGCCTGACATGGACCTGTACTTCAAGCATGAAAAGCTTGCCACACCGAACTTCTCCGTCGTGAACGTGCTGGGCGGAGCGGCGTATGACCCCACCGGTGATTCGTTCGAGACACACCTCGATATGCAGCAGACCGGCGGCATGGCGCCGAATGCGAACATCATCGTCTACAACATTCCCGACCTGTCGGATGACTCGATCATGGCCGGCCTTTCGCAGATCCTCGAAGACAACAAGACCGACGTGGTGAGCATGTCGTTTGGCGGCCCGGAGATCTACTACACGGCGGATTACAACGCAGGCGAGGACTTCACCTACATCCTGCGGGAAGAGGATGATCTGTTCGCCCAGGGTAATGCGCAGGGCATTACGTTCATCGCGTCTTCCGGCGATTCCGGTGCACTTTCGGCGTTGCCGGTGGCCTGCTTCTACCAGGACACCTGCACCGGCACCTTTCTGCCATCGGCCGAGTTTCCGGCATCCAGCCCGCACGTTGTGGGCGTTGGCGGAACCAACCTGAAGACCACCTACACTGCCGGCAACCTCAACTCGGCTTACATCAGTGAAGAGGCTTATGCCGATCCGCTGACGGCAGACATCTTCTACGGCACCGGCGTGACCGGCGGCTACTGGGGTTCGGGCGGTGGCAACAGCGTCCTGTTCAAGAAGCCGCTGTACCAGCAGCTGGTGAACACGGGAGCTTCTGTGCGCACCGTGCCAGACGTTGCACTGCACATGGGTGGATGCCCGGTCGATGCCATCTGCAATCCGGATGACAGTGCCGATGTTGAGGCGATTGGCGGCGCTCTGGTCTACGTTATCGGCACCAGCGCTGCCGCGCCTGACTTCGCCGGCCTGACCGCCCTGGCCGTGCAGCGTTACGGCACGCGTCTTGGCAACGAGAACTACTACCTGTACGCGCTGGCTGCGTTGCAGGACACCGGTCTGCCCATTGTGAAGGCTTTCCACACGGGCATTCCGGGCTACAACGGTCTCTACTCCACGACACCCAGCGGCTACAATCGCGTGCTTGGCAACGGTACAGTCATGGGCAAGGAGTACCTGCTGGCACCGCTGGTGCCGTCCGCAGGCGTTCCGCAGACAACCAGCAATCCGTAGGCCTGAACACGTAGAAAAGAAAGGAGCCGGCTAACCATGCCGGCTCATTTCGTTTGCGTGGTCAGTGGGCGCTATTGGGATGAAGCGGGTTGCGCCTGCGTCGTTGTTGTCTTTTTGCGTTTTGGCTTTGGCGGAGTGGCAGCAGGAGCAGCAGGAGGCGGAGCGGCTGCAGCTGCAAGAGTTGCGGCCTGTTGTTGCACGGTCGCCTGCAGATCGGCAATGCGCTTCTCCTGCGCTTTGGCTGAAGCGAGAATGGCGTCGGCGAAGTCGCGGCGCGCGCTGTCGAGCAGCACGGCCGATTGCTCCAGCGCGGTGCTCTGGTCGCGAGGCGCGCCGGTGCGAGACGCGATGGTGACGCGCAGCAGCACGTCGTAGAGCGCATCGATGTTCGCCAGCACCGGCAGCGATGCAGCCGCGGAGGTAGGCGCTGCGTCTGCCGTGGTGAGCAGCGCGGGCAAGGTGGTCTGCAGGTCCTTCTGCATGGATCCGAGGTTTGCATCCACCTCTTCGCGCATTGCGGTCGGCCCCTTCCATTTGTTCAGATCGACGCTGCTGCCTGCGCGGCCGACACTCTCAAGCGCAGGCCGTAACAACGTGGACGGCGGCTGAACCTGGGCTGATGGAGGCGCTGCAGCGGGTGCCTGTTCGTTCTGCGCAAAGCCGCATGCAACGAACAACACGAACGGGAGAGGAGCGACACAGCGCAGCAGGGTGGTGGCACGGGACATTGGGGGATCCTCATGGACAGCGTTCATTCTTTGGATGCGCCGGGTGTTTGTCTCAGCACGTCGCCGGGTTGGACATATCGCGGTAAAGAATGCTCTTACGCGGTAAGGACTACCCGGTGTATCGTCGCGATTGTTGTGACGAACCGATGTACCGGCGCGGGGACGATTGCATCGTAACGTGTGCATGCGATTGTTCACGGTCCTTCGGCTTTCCTCGCTGTTGCTGTTGACCGGCTGTGCAGGCAAGGCGGGCGTTAAGAGAGTCATCGCCGAAGATCAGACCGCAGTGCCGCCGAACACCGTGATGCTGTCGCAGATGATGCGCGAGTTGTCCGCGCAGCCCGGCTTTACAGAGCAACTGCTCAGCTACATCGACAAGGGCCAGAAGAACGGCGCGATGCTGACGCCGGAGCTCTTCGACACATTTCGCAAGCTGGTGCTGGGCAATGACTGGAGCGGGCTCGACCGCTTTCCGGGATGGACGATCCATCGTGTCACCCGCACGATCGATCTCGGCCAGAGCCTGCTGGAGAGACGCAACGACGCAGCTGCAGCGGCCTCGCTGGTGCAGGTGGGGCCATACGCGCTTGATGCCGCTGCGACCGAGTCTTTCGACAGGCCTTCGAATCGCCCTGCCTTCAGCGACCAGGGCCTGGTCACCAGGCTGACGGATGCAGTGACGAACGGCGATGGTGCCGATTCAAGGATCGCGCCGACGCACCCGGAGAGTGTGCGGCTTGCGGAGGTAATGAACCGGCTTTCATTGAACGGCTTTCAGTCGACCGCACCGTTTGTTGCGACGCTTGCGGGGCAGACGGCGACTTCGCCGCAGCAACTGGTGCAGGCACTGGTTGCCAGCGGGCACCAGGTCACGGTGGCTGACGCGCGGTACTTCGCGAACTTCGGGCACTTTCATTACAGCGGTCGCGACGTGGAGATGCCGTTCCTCCTGAATAGCCAGTACCTGGTCCCGGCGGACCACTGGTGGCAGCGTTCGCGTCCGCTGCTGGTGCCGGTGGCGCACGCGGAGTATGAGTGGATCGTCAGCGGACCGAAGATCAATGCGGACGTGACGTTCTACTTCGGCATCGATGGCCGCGCGGAGTTTCGTACGAACGACCAGCTCAACCAGCCGTGGGTGATGGGCCGCCATGCGCACGAGTATCGCGGCGCAGACGCGGTCGAGGTGACACGGCTGACCGGCGGGATGGTGCGTGCGTATGCCTATCTGCATGCGGCGCATCCGCAACTGCCGTTTGGTGGCTACTACACGTTGGGTGTCTGCCAGGACGCGGTCGGCGCCATCGAGATGCGGATGACGGGCAAGACCACGTTGTTCCCGAACACCGCGCGCACCGAGCTCTTCCACGACCAGCCAGACGCTGAGATCACGCGGCTGATGGAAGCCGTGCCGAAGGATACCCAAGGCGATGCGCCTGCGCCTGAGCGCATCTTCGGCTCACTGCCTACGGATGACTTGAACGCCATCACCGTGCCGGGCGTTCGCAGCGATGTTCTACGTGCATACGCTGCATGGCAGCAGGGCACGCTTCGCTCGCGCCGCGTCAACGGTCAGGCGCTTACCCTTGCCGGCGCGCTGCTTGCGACCGGCCTGATCGCGTGGCTGGCGGCGTCTCGCCGCAGCCGTAATTAAAACGCAACAGAGTCACCGCACGTACAGCACGGCAACACAGGGAGAGGTAGCATGGCAACGAAAAAGGCAAGCACGAAGAAATCGGCTGCGAAGAAGACATCCGCAAACAAGGCGCCGGCAAAGAAGACGGCTGTTAAGAAGACCGCTGCCAAGAAAGCGGCTGCCAAGAAAACGGCTGCCAAGAAAACGGCTGCTAAAAAAGCTCCAGCTAAAAAGACTGTCGCGAAGAGCGCCGGGCGGAAGTACTCGCCTGCAGCGGGCAAGCAGGTCGGCCGCGAAATGCACGAGATGCATGAGGGCAAGCTGAAGATGGGGCGCAGCGGCAAGAAGGTGACGAACCCGAAGCAGGCGATTGCCATTGGCTTATCGGAGGCGCGCCGCGCCGGTAAAAAGGTCCCGCCGAACCCGAACGATCCGAAGAAGAAGTAAGTCGAAACTGAGTGAACATGCGGTTGCGCGTTTCGTATCGGTGGGCATGGCTAGGCCATGCCCTTCCGAAAGCGACAGCGCGTTGCAAGCCTTGAGGCGGGTGGGTCTACGTCGCGCTGGACGGAACTTAGCTCTTGGAGGTAGCTGTCGAGCTTGCAGCCGGTGTGCTGGAGGATGTGCTGGCAGCACTGCTTGAGGAAGACGAGTCGGACGAACTGCCGCTCGACTTGGCCGAGCCGCCACTATCGCCTGAGCTGCTGCCCGAGCCGCCGCTCTCGCTCGAGCTGCTGGCTGCTGTGCCGCCTTCAGACGAGGACTCGCTCTTTGCGCTGCTCCTGGAGCCGTAACCGTCAGCGAACCACCCGCCGCCTTTAAACTGCACGGCTGGTGCGGAGATTAACTGCTCCAGAGGTCCGGAGCAGTGCGGGCAAACGGTCAGCGGAGCGTCGGAGAACTTCTGCCGCTTCTCCAGCTTTCGTCCGCAGGTCTTGCATTGGTATTCGTAGATCGGCATGTGTGCTCTCCTCTCGCGTGAGTTGGGTTACGGCAGTTCGATCACGCGGACGCTTGCGATCGCGTCCACCTTGCGCAGTGCGCTGACCACGTCGGCCAGCTGCTTCGCTTGCGCCTCAATCTGGACTACGGCGAGGGCCTGGCCCTGCGGCACACGCTGCGAGCGCACGCTGCGGCCCAGGGCAAAGTTGGCGATGTTCACGCCGTGCTCGCCCAGCACCGTGCCGATGCGGCCGATGACGCCGGGTACATCGTGATTGCGAATGGCGAGCAGCGTTCCCGTCAGCGGAGCCTCGATGTCAATGCCATCGAGCGACAGCAGGCGAGGCGCGTTGCCGTGCAGCACCGTGGCGCTGCCGCTGGCATCACCGTCGGCCGAGTGCAGGACGACCTTCAGCACGGAACCCGCGCCGCCGCTGGCGAACTCCTTTTTGTCTTCCTGGACGCGCAGGCCGCGTTCCGCCGCGATGGCCGATGCATTGATGTGGTTCACGTTCTCTGAGTCGCTGAGCACGCCTGCAAGCACGGCGTTGCGGATGAGGTCGGTTTTGCCCGTGGCGAGACGGCCGCTGTAGGCGATCTCGAGGTTCTCCAGGTTGCCAGGCGTCGCGTGCGAGAGGAAGCGACCAAAGCGCTCGGCGAGATCGACAAATGGAGCGACCTCGACATATTCTTCGCGCGAAAGCGACGGCACGTTGACGGCGTTCTGCACGACGCCAAGCTTGAGGTAGGCGCTGACCTGCTGGGCAAGCTGGATGCCGATGGCCTCCTGTGCTTCGTCGGTCGATCCACCAAGATGCGGCGTGAGGATCACGTTTTCCATGCCGAAGTAGGTGGAGTCCTTCAGCGGCTCAACGCGGAAGACGTCCAGCGCGGCGCCGCCGACTTTGCCGCTCTTCAAGCCTTCGACCAGAGCTTCGTCGACGATCAGTTCGCCGCGCGCGCAGTTCACAATGCGGATGCCCTTTTTCATGATGGCGATCGAGTGCGCGTTGACCAGGCCTTCGGTCTGCGGCGTCAGTCCGACGTGCAGCGTCAGGTAATCCGACTGCTTGAAGATGTCGTCGATGGCGACCAGCGTCACGCCGTTTTCGCGCGCGATCACGGGCGCGACAAACGGGTCATACCCAATCAGTTCCATGCCGAAGCTGCGGGCGCGGCGCGCGACCTCGAGCCCAATGCGGCCGAGGCCGACGATGCCAAGTGTCTTACCGCGCAGTTCGGTGCCCTGCAGGCTCTTCTTTTCCCACTTGCCGTTGTGCAGAGCGGCGGTCGCTTTTGGGATCTGGCGGGCCATCGTGATCATCAGGCCAAGCGTCAGCTCGGCGACCGCGACGGCGTTTGCGCCGGGCGTATTCATCACCACGATGCCGCGCTTGGTGGCTGCGTCCGCGTCGATGTTGTCCACGCCGACGCCGGCACGGCCAACGACGCGCAGCTTCGGCGCGTGCTCCATCAGTGCATCGGTCACCTGAACGGCAGACCGGACGACCAGCGCATCGGCGTCAGCAAGCTCTGCTTCAAGGTTGGTGATCTTGTCGGCAGTGACGACCTGCCACGAAGGCTCCTGCTGAAAGACTGCGAGCGTTGCGGGCGAAACCTTCTCGGCGAGAACAATTTTCATCTGGACTGCGTTCCTCTGGGCTGGAGGCAGGGATGTACCCCGCCTCCTCGATAGTGTGCAAGTTCCTCATGGAGCGAAGCTTAGCTGCTGGGCAAGCCAAGTCCTCAGGAGGAAGACTAGCCGGCAACGCACTCCCGTGAGCGACTTGAGCGTTGCGCAGCAAGTCGGTCGCGAAGTTTCATGCCTGCGTCTCTACTGTACCAACTGCGACGAGGAACCCTGCATGACCGTCGAGAAGGAACTCATCATCCCGGCGGCTAAAGCCGCATGCGCGTAGCTGGTTGGTTGTCTATCCCGGCGGCTAAAGCCGCTTGCTTTGAGCAGCGTGGGCTCTTTCGGCGGCTGAAGCCGCATGCGCGTAGCTGGTTGGTTGTCTATCCCGGCGGCTGAAGCCGCTTGCTCAGGGCGGCGCGGGGCTCTTTCGGCGGCTAAAGCCGTGTGCGCGTAGCTGGTTGCTTGTCTATCCCGGCGGCTGAAGCCGCTTGCTCAGGGCGGCGCGGGGCTCTTTCGGCGGCTAAAGCCGCATGCGCGTAGCTGGTTGGTTGTCTATCCCGGCGGCTGAAGCCGCTTGCTTTGAGCAGCGTGGGCTCTTTCGGCGGCTGAAGCCGTGTGCGCGTAGCTGGTTGGTTGTCTATCCCGGCGGCTGAAGCCGCTTGCTCAGGGCAGCGTGGGGCTCTGTCGGCGGCTGAAGCCGTGTGCTGGGAGCAGCGTGGCGTTGATCCGGCGGCTGAAGCCGCTTGCAGCAAGCAGCGAGAGACGGGAACCCTCCTGATCGTTCCACGAATGCGTAGAATGGTGAGGTCTACCGGGCCGGCTTGCCGGCACGTCCAACGAGACAGGCGCGAGCACGGCCGGGCGCGTTTCTTTCGACAGCTTCTATGCAGGTACGCATGACCAGATTGAACACGCTGTATCGCGCCGGTGCTCTCGCCGGCTCGCTTCTTCTCGCGGTTTCGGCACTGCACGCGCAGCAGCCGACCACGCCCAAGCCGCTGCCGACTCCTCGCTACCAAAGCCCTGGTGTCGCGCCGATCCAGGGGCCCACGCCGCAGTACAACCTGCCGGCTACGCCTGCCATTACGCCGAACGCGACGGTGGTCGAGGACGTGATTGTCCGCGTGAACGACGGCATCATCTCGCGGTCTGACCTGGAGCGTTCGCAGGAGCAGCTGCAGCAGGAACTGGCGTCGAACCAGAACGCGGGCGATCCTGCCGAGCGCGAGAAGAACCTGCTGCGCGATCTGATCGATCAGCAACTACTGCTGTCCAAGGGCAAGGAGCTCGGCATCAACCCTGACGCAGAGGTCGTGCGGCGGCTTGATGAGATCCGCAAGCAGAACAACTTTGCCACGCTGGACGACCTGGAGAAAGCGGCGCGTTCGCAGGGCATTTCTTTTGAGGACTTCAAGGCGAACATCCGCAACAGCATCATCACGGGCAACGTGGTGCGCGACGAGGTGGGCCGCACCATCCACATGTCCACGGCGGAGCAGCGCAAGTATTACGACGAGCACAAGGCCGACTTCGCGCAGCCGGAGCAGGTGCGCCTGTCCGAGATCCTGGTGCCGACCGCAGCTAACGCCGACGATGCAGCCATCGCCGCCACACAGAAGAAGGCGCAGGCGCTGTACGACAAGTTGAAGAGCGGAACGGATTTCGCTGCTCTCGCGAAGGAGTCGTCAGGCGGACCAACAGCGGCGCAGGGCGGCGACCTGGGTGAGTTCAAGCATGGCGCGCTGGCGCCGGTACTGGAGCAGAAGACGTTTGCCTTGCCTGTGGGCGGCTACACGGAGCCAACCCGTACGCGGCAGGGCTTTGTCATTCTGAAGGCGACGGAGCACCAGCAGGCGGGTACGCCTCCGTTCGAGACGGTGCAGGGCGACGTGCAGAACGCGATGTACCAGGACGCGATCCAGCCGGCGCTGCGTGCGTACCTGACACGCCTGCGTGAAGAGGCCTACATCGATATCCGTCCCGGCTTTGTGGACAGTGGCGCAAGCCCCAAGGAGACCAAGCCGGTGTTTGCGGCGTACGTCGCGCCCACGCCGAAGAAGAAGGTTGTCGAGAAGAAGAAGCGCATGGATGCCACGATCGCGCAGGCCCGCCTGGCGCAGACCAAGGCTACTGCTCCGGCCACTGCTGTGCCTGCCGTGCAGACGGTTGGCAAGAATGGCAAGCCGAAAAAGGCAAAGCGCGAGAAGGTACGTTTTGGTCAGGCTCCGCGGACCGCGCTGCCCGATACTCCCGGTTCGGCTGATGCGGATGTCGCAGCGGCCGCGCTGCCCGCGACAGGTACAAGCGCGGCTGCGCCGGGTGCGGTGATCAGCCCGCTTGAGAGCACGAGCAACACGGTTGCGGCGAACGCACCCGCCGATACCGATACCGATCCGCTTGCGCCAAAGGCAGGGCCGCGCGTCAAGACGCGATTTTCGTCACGCGAACCCGAAATCAAGCAGAAGAAGGTACAGGTGCAGCAGGCGAAGCTGGCAGACAAGGTCAATGCGACGCCGATCGCAGCCACATCAGACGAGAAGCAGGCCAAGGTTGTTCAGGCCAGCGCTCTTGGTTTGAACGGCAGCGACGCCAAGAAGAAGAAGGCGAAGCGCAAGAAGGGCGATCCCAAGGACCGTCTGCAGCAGAAGCCGGAAGAAGCGAAGGCTCCGCTACAGGACAACGGTCTGCCCGACCGCCTGCACCAGTTGAACGCTCCTGTGAAGCCGGACGATCCGGCAGCAACGGCAGCGCAGGGCACGTCACTGAAGCCTGGCAGCAGCGATGCGACAACGCTGGCTCCCGTGACACAGCCCGCGCCGGGCAGCACCATCCCCAGCCAGACGCCTCCGACGAATGGGGCTGCTTCGCCGACCAGCAATCAGCCAGTGCCGCAGACGGGTAATGCTCCGCGGTAGTTTATTTCTGTATAGGGAGGGGCGCGGCTTCGGCCGCGCCCTTTTGCGTTTGCGCCTGGCTGTTACCTCATGACTCTGTTGCAGGGCACCGGACCTTGTCACACCGTCCCGCTGCACATCGCACAGTATCCTGACACCATGAAGGATTTCTATATCGCCGATGCGGCGCAGCACGAGAACAGTGTGATTACTTCGTTCTTTCTGCTGTCGCAGATTTCGGCGCGCGACAAGAAGGGCGGCGGTGGGCAGTACCTTGCGCTGACGCTGACGGATAAGACGGGTAGCTTTGAAGCGCGCATGTGGGAGGAGTTTGCGAAGGCGCTTTCATCGTGTTCGCAGGGCTGCTATGTGAAGGTGCAGGGGCGCATCGAGAAGTACCAGGGACGGTTCCAGATCAGCCTGGCGCAGATGCGTTCCGCCAGCGAGGCCGAGATCGACATCACCGACTTTCAGCCCGCCACCAAGTACGATGTGGACGCGTTATGGTCAGAGCTGCTCGGCTATGTCGATGGCTTTGCCAATGCTGATTTACAGCGGCTGGTTCGCAGCTTCCTCGATGATGCGGAGCTTGGTGCGGCGTTTCGAACAGCGCCTGCAGCGAAGATGCTGCACCATGCGTGGATTGGCGGTTTGCTGGAGCATGTGGTGTTCCTGCTGCGCCTGTGCGCGCGTGTGGCGCCGCAGTATCCCGATGAGGTTGATCCTGATCTGCTGATGACGGCGGCCATCCTGCATGACATCGGCAAGGTGCGGGAACTGGCGTGGAAGTCGAGCTTCAGCTACACGACCGAGGGCCAGTTGCTTGGTCACATCACGATCGCGATCGGCATGTTGCGCGAGCGTGTTGCTGCGCTGCAGCCTTTTCCAGAGCGCCTCCGCATTTTGGTGGAGCACCTGATCCTGTCGCATCACGGACGATTCGAGTATGGTTCGCCGAAGCTGCCGATGACGCCGGAAGCGGTGGTGTTCAGCGCGATCGATGACCTTGAAGCGAAGATGCAGAACATGCGTGCCGAGTTCGCAAAGGCCATCGAGGGTGGCAAACGGGCGGATGAGGTGACGGAGTTCTCGCGCAGCATGGAGCGGCCTTTGCTGAACAGCAAGGCGTATCTCGCAGGCGAGTAACTCAGCCTGGCAGGAGCTCTACTGGTTGGGTGGCGGCGGTGGTGTTGGCTGGCTGGTGCCGTCATTCCTGCCGCCGCCGAACAGCTTCTGGAAGAAGTTGCGGTGCTGCTGCGGCTGCTGGCTGTCCTGCTGCTGGCCTCCGCCGGTCATGTCGGTGCCAGCGGTGCTGCTGCCTGTGCCGAACAGCTTATCCATCAGGCTGCGCCCGCTGTCGCCCATGTGGCTGCAGGTGCTTTGCGGCTGCGTGCCGTCTAGAAAGGCCAGCGTGTAGGCCGCGGGACAACTGTCGTCTGCGAGCAGGTTGCTGACCTTGTCGATGCGGTACTCCGTGATGCCCTCGGGCGGTGTGAAAGGCCTCATGTCGCTGTATTGTGGCAGCTTGATGGCACGATTCATGAACTCGGCCCAGATGGGTGCGGCGAGCACGGCTCCGGTCAGCTTGACGTCGCTGTAGTCGTCATAGCCGACCCAGACAACGCAGATCAGGTTGGTGCTGTACGCGGCGAACCACGCGTCGCGGCTGGTGCCGGTCTTGCCTGCGGCGGGAGCGGTAAATCCGCGCTGGCGGACGGCAACGCCGTAGCCGAAGTTCATCACACCCTCCAGCAGGTTGCTGGTGAGGAACGCCGCCTTGGGGTCCATGACCTGGTGGGCTTCGGGAGTGAAGTCGGCCACTACATCGCCGCGGTCGTTGCGCACGCTGGCGAGCAGCCACGGCGTCAGGTGGACTCCGCCATTGGCGAAGACGGTATACGCACCGGCCATGTCGAGCGGCGTGGCGTCGTATGAGCCCAAGGCGACCGACGGCGTGCCGCGTGCGTTCACAATGCCGGAGGCACGGGCGAGCGCGGCAACATTCTCAAACCCGACCTTCTCACCGAGCGAGATGGTGGCGTTGTTCAGCGACTCCGCCAGCGCGAGCGCAGCGCTCACCTGGCCATGAAACTGTCCATGGAAGTTTCGAGGTGAGTAGGTCTGACGGCCGTTGTCGAACGTAAAGGTGGTGGGAACGTCGGATAGCTGCGTGACCGCTGTGAACGTGCCGCCGCCGGAGATGTTGCCCTCGTCGTCGGTGGTCTGCCCAAGCTGCTGGCCGCTCACAGCTCCTGCCTCGGCGGTCGCGTAGACAAATGGCTTGAAGATGGAGCCGGTGGGGCGCTTGCTGGTGGCATGATCGAGCTGCGACTGGCCGTAGTTGCGACCGCCTACCAGCGCCAGCACCTGGCCCGTGTGCGGGTTCAGCGCGACCACCGCTACCTGCGGCATCGCTCCCGGACCGCTGCCCGCGTGCACGCGACGCAGCTCTTCATCGACGTGGACCATGCCGGCGTTCACTGCTTCCGCAGCGGCGCGCTGCAGTTCCGGATCCAGCGAGGTGTAGATGCGAAGCGTGCCTCCGGAGGTGCCGGCCTGCTCACCGAGCCGCTGCTGCAGCTGGTCATGCACCAGGTCGACGAAGTAGGGAGCTTCGCTGGCGTCGACGTTCATGGGCGCAAGCTTCAGCGGCTCGGCCTGCGCGCGGTCGGATGCGTCGGGCGTCAACGTGCCCGTTTCCACCATGGCGCGCAGCACCAGGTTGCGGCGCTCCAATGCGCGCTCCGGATGGCGGAACGGGTTGAAGTAGCTGGGCCGCTGCACGATACCGGCCAGCAGGGCGCACTGCGCGACGTCGAGCTGCTTCAGGTCCTTGCCGAAGTAAGCCTGCGCGCCCTCGCCGAAGCCGTTGATGGCGAACGATCCGCGCTGGCCGAGCGGAACTTCGTTGGCGTAAATCTCGAAAATCTGCGGCTTGGTGTAATGCGACTCAAGCTGGAACGCAACGATGATCTGCCGCACCTTGTACTTCAGCAGCTCATACGTGCTGGAGCGGTTTGGCTCGAGAAACAGCAGCTTCGCAAGCTGCATGGTCAGGGTCGATCCGCCGCCACGCACCTTGCGATCGCGAATGGTGTCATGCCAGATCCAGCCCAGCATGCTGGAGTAGTTGATGCCGCCGTGCTCGAAAAACTTGCGATCTTCAATCGCGGTCACCGCGCTGACGAGCTGCGTTGGAATCTGGCTGTAGGTGACCAGGCGGCGCTTGGTGCGGTTCTTGTCTTCGCTGAGGCTGGTGATCACCTGCGGCTCAAGCTCGTAGGCCTTCAGCGCGACGCCGTTGTCCGCGGTAATGGCCGTGACCTGCTCCGCGTCGGTGGTGATGGTCGCGCCGTCAGTGGAGTGGAACGAGCCCGGGCCCGGCTTGATGGTGATGCTGTCGCCGCTGAGCTGGTACGTGCCGAGATTCGGGTTGCTGTTGTACCCCGCGCGGCGCAGGTCCGCGGCGATCAGGTCGGCAGTCAGCTTCTGCCCGGGGCGAACTTCGCGCGGCGCGGCATACACCTGCGCCGTGCTGGCGAACAGGGGACCGCTGCTCAAACGCGCATCCACAACGCCGCGATAATGGCTATAAAGTGACGTCAGGATGATGCCGCCGATCAGCGCGGCGATCAGGCCGATGGCGACAAAGAACAGCAGGGCGCGCTGCCACAGCGGACGTCCGCTTCTGCCTGTGGTGTAGCGCCGTTCGCTCCCGAGCTTTACCTTGACTGCCATCGTCCTCCTGATTGCTACTTGGACGCGGGCCGCGCGCTATCGCGCAGCTTGCTTAGTGCGTTGACTACTTCGGTCACTGCAATCTCCTGCGTGGTGCCTCCCAGCCGGTCGACGAGCTCCACGAAGCCTTCGACCAGGCGCTTGCCTACCGTGACACGATAGGGCACGCCGATCAGGTCGGCATCTTTGAACTTCACGCCGGCGCTGCCGTCGCGATCATCCAGCAGCACATCGAAGCCGACGCGTTCGAGGTCTGCGGCAATCTTCTCGCCTGCCTCGGCCAGCGGTGCGTCGCTCTGCTTGGTGACGGTGACGACCACCTCGAACGGAGCGATGGACGCGGGCAGCACGTAGCTCCACTCGCCCCGATCGTTCCTGCCCAGCTTCGCAGCGGACTGCTCGATGGCAGAGGTCAGGATGCGCTCGATGCCGATGCCGTACGAGCCCATGATTGGCGTCGTTTCCTTGCCGTTGCGGTCGAGCACGCGCGCGCCCATGCTCTGCGAATACTTGTAGCCGAGCTTGAAGATGTGGCCAATCTCAACCGCTTTGCCCAGGCGCAGCGGTTGGCCGGTGACCGGGTCAGGCTCGCCTGCGGCAACGTTGCGGATGTCCGCGGCAACCGTCCACTGAAAGTCACGGCCGGGCGTGACGTTGCGGTAGTGGTAGTCCAACTTATTCGCGCCCGCGACCAGGTTTTTGCGGTCGAGCAGGCCTTCGTCCAGCACCACGGTCGATGCGCGCTCGTCCTTGATCTTTGCGAGCAGGTCCCCGGAGACGTCCTTCAGCTTGTCCAGGTTCGCACCGTGCGTGAAGAAGCCGCGATTCACATTGAGCGCTTCGACCGGCAGCGCAGAAAGGCCGATCGGGCCGAGGAAGCCTGCCGGGCCGCTCATGTACTTCTGCAGCTCTTCCGCCTGCATAGGACGCAATTCATCGCAGTTGGCCGCGCCGGCCAGCTTGGTTTCATTCACCTGGTGATCGCCGCGCAGGAACGCGATGACCGGCTTCTCGATGGCTGCGCCGTCCGGGCCGGGGATGCTGCCCATGTAGGCGACGCACTTGATGTCCTGCGACGGCTGAATCTGCAGGAACTCGCAGATGTCTGCGATGGCTCCCTTGCCGGGCGTGTAGATGAACTCCGGCATGCCGTCGCCGGTCGGATCGAGGTCGGTGACCGGCGCGAGCTTCGACGTTGCCTTCTCGATGTTCGCGGCGTAGGTGCCGTCGGGCGAGCTTGCAATCCAATCTTCACCGGCCTCGGTGTAGACCATGAACTCCTGCGACTGCGATCCGCCCATGGCGCCGCTGTCGGCCTCGACGGCGACGAACTCCAACCCGCAGCGCGTAAAGATGCGGCGGTAAGCAGCGTCGTGCAGGTCATAGCTGACGTCGAGCCCGGCCTGGTCGATGTCGAAGCTGTAGGAGTCTTTCATGGTGAACTGGCGGACGCGCAGCAGGCCCGACTTCGGGCGCGGCTCGTCGCGAAACTTGGTCTGGATCTGGTACCAGATCTGCGGCAGCTGCTTGTAGCTGCGCACCTCGTTGCGCGCGATGGAGGTCATTACCTCCTCGTGCGTCATGCCCAGCGCCAGGTCCGCGCCCTTGCGATCTTTCAGGCGGAACATGTTCTGTCCCATGCCGGTCCATCGGCCGCTCTCTTCCCACACTTCGCGCGGGTGCAGCGCGGGCAGGAAGAACTCCTGCGCGATGCTGTCCATCTCTTCGCGCACGATGGCGATGATCTTGTTGAGCGAGCGCGTGCCCAGCGGCAGGTAGCTGTAAATGCCCGCGCCAAGCTGGCGGATGTAGCCTGCGCGCAGCAGGATCTGGTGGCTTGCGACCTCGGCGTCGGCGGGCGCTTCGCGCAGTGTGGGAGTGAACAGTCTGGACCAGCGATGCATGTATTCGGGCTTGCTTTCTACGCAGGCAGTGCCTGCGGCGTGTCTGCCCATTCTACCTATCCGACCAAGGTGGAGTGCCCCACGTCTCGCTTCTGAGACGTGGGAATCAGGAGGCATGCCCGGCGAAGGATCCCAAGTCTCAAGCGCGAGACATGGGGCACCCAGTCGTTAGTGTGCTGCCATTTGTTCCGGATCGATCTTTACCCGCTTGGGTGGCAGGCGCATGATCCACACCAGCGGCGACAGGATCAGCAGCACGAACGACAGCACGGCGAAGGCGTTCTTATAGGCCAGCATGTTGGCCTGACGCAGCATCTGGTTATAGGCCGACGCCATTGCGGCGGGTTGGGCGGCTGCCATGCTGGAGTGGATGCCCGCTGCAAACGTGCGAACGTAGTTGTTCATCGCGTAGCTGCCATCGGTGATGTTTGAGGCGAGCGAATCCTGGTTGACCTGCGCCGAACGCGCAAGAAATGTCGTCAGCAGGGCAGTGCCGGCGGAGCCGCCGATGTTACGCGCGAAGTTCGAGAGCGATGAGATCTGGTTGCTCTTGTCGCGCGGCACGCCGACGTAGTTCAACGTGCTGATTGGTATAAAGATGAACGGCAGGCCAACCACCTGCAGCATGCGCCAGAACGTAACCGTAGCGAACGACGCGTTGAGGTCAAGCCGTGTCAGGTTGTAGAGCCCTGCCGCGACGGCAAGATAGCCCAGCATCACCGTGAGCCGCGGATCCGATTTGCCCAGCGTGCGGCCCGCGACGGCCATCATCACCATCATCACAAGGCCCGCGGGTGACAGCACTTCGCCGGCGAGCTGGGCTGTGTAGCCCAGCAGCACCTGCAGGTATTGCGGGATCAGGACGGTCGATCCGAACAGCACCATGCCGAGGATTAACTGAAGGAACACGGCTGTGCCGAAGTTGCGATTCTTCAGCAGCTTCAAGTCGACGATGGGGTCGACGTGGTGCCATTCCCACCACACGAAGAAGACGAGAATGATGACCGCAAGGATGGCGGTGGTCTGGATTTCACCGGAGCCGAACCAGTCCTTCTCCTGACCCTTGTCGAGCGTGAACTCGAGCAGGCCGACGCCGATGCCGACAGAGAACAGTCCGATGAAATCCACCGGGTCGCGGCGCTTGGTGCGGGCGGTCAACTCCGGTGGATCTTCGACCATGCGGTTGGACAGGTACAGCGACAGCAGGCCGATCGGCAGGTTGATGAAGAAGATCCAGTGCCAGTTGTAGTTGTCGGTGATCCAGCCGCCCAGCGTGGGACCGATGGCGGGCGCGATCACGACGGCCACGCCATAGAGAGCAAAGGCCTGTCCGCGTTTCTCGATGGAGAAGGTATCGGCCAGGATGGCCTGTTCGCTTGGCGCCAGGCCGCCGCCGCCGAGCCCCTGAAGAATGCGCGCGACGATCAGCAGCGGCAGCGTGGGAGCAAGGCCGCAGAGCAGGGAACATGCCGTAAACATGACCACGCAGGTCATGTAGAAGCGCTTGCGGCCGATGCGGTTCGAGATCCAGCCAGAGATGGGTAGAATGATTGCCGACGCCACCAGGTAGCTGGTCAGCACCCAGGTTGCTTCGTCCTGCGACGCGCCTACTGAACCTGCGATGTGCGGCAGCGCGACATTGGCGATGGAGGTGTCGAGCACCTCCATGAACGTGGCCAGAGTGACCGTAAGCGCGATCAGCCAAGGGTTATGCTTCGGCTTCCATTCGGCTTGGTGCAGGTCAGGCATGTCAGTGTGCTGATATAGAGTATCAGTTGACTGATAACCATGCGAAAAGAAACCCGGAGCGACCGAGACGTGGAGCAGAGGGAGCTTTCCCTGCTGATGAAGCGTCTGATCACCGGCTATAAGGCCCTGCTGGAAACGATGATCGAGCAGGAAGGCATAACGCTGGCCCAGATCCGCATGTTAAACGCGTTGAACGAGCGCAAGGAGGTTTCGGCAGCCGAACTCGCGCGCATCTGCTACATCACACCGCAGAGCATGCAGGCCGTGGTCAAGCGCGCCGAGGCCGCCGGGTGGATCACGCGATCTCCCTCACCGGCGAACCGGCGTGTGCTGCGAGCGACGCTGACGCCTACGGGACGCCGTGTTCTGCTGCGCGGACTGGCGCTGTCGGCCAAGCTGGAACGGTACATCTGGGCCGATGCCAAGTCTTCGGAACTGCGCGTGATGAAGCGGTCTCTGCAGACCGCGCTGGAGCGTTTGCAGGCCCGGACTGAGGCGCAGAATCTTGAGCACCAGACCCGGCAACAGCGGCCTGATCGCGCCGCCAGTGCCGCGGCGCGCAAAACAGCTTAGTCTTGATACCAATGCCGACTGCAGAGTTAGAGACGAAGCTGGCCGTGACCCTGGCCGATATCGAGGCCGCGCGCGAACGCGTGCGTGATGCCGTGTACTACTCGCCCTGCGCGCACTCGCGCACGCTGAGCGGACTGACGGGCCAGGAGATTTATCTCAAGCTCGAAAACCTGCAGATGACGGGCGCGTTCAAGGAGCGTGGGGCGCTGAATCGCATCTCGCTGCTGACGCCGTCGCAGGCCGCTCACGGCGTCATCGCTGCTTCCGCCGGCAACCATGCGCAGGGTGTGGCGTATCACGCGACGCGCCGAGGCATCCGCGCGACCATTGTCATGCCCGAGCCGACGCCGATGGTCAAGGTGACGGCAACGCGCGGTTTTGGCGCGGACGTCATCCTGCACGGCGCGAACTATGACGAAGCGTATGCGGAGGCACGCCGCCGCTGCGACGCGGATGGTTCCACGTTTATTCATCCTTTCGATGATGCCGATGTAATCGCCGGGCAAGGCACCATCGGGCTGGAGTTGCTGGAACAGGTCGATGGTCTTGAAGCCGTGGTTGTGCCCATCGGCGGAGGCGGATTGATCGGCGGCATCGGATGCGCGGTCAAGTCGCTGAAGCCTTCGGTGCGCGTGGTCGGTGTGCAGACGGCGCGGCTGCCAAGCATGCAGGCGGCGCGCGAGGCGGGCCATCCCGTGACGATCGATGCGGCGACCACCATCGGCGACGGCATTGCGGTACGACGCGCGGGCGAGAAGACACTGCCGCTGGTACAGCGCTATGTCGACGAGATTGTCACGGTCGAAGAGGACGAGATTGCGGCCGCGATCCTGATGCTGCTGGAGCGCGAAAAGACACTCGCGGAGGGTGCTGGCGCAACGGCGCTTGCGGCCCTGCTGCAGCAGCGAACGACGCTCGACAAGGGCACGCGGACCGCGGTGCTGGTCTGCGGCGGCAACATCGATGTCACGCTGCTGTCGCGCATTATCGAGCGTGGCATGGTGCAGGACGGGCGTTTGATCCGGCTGCGCATTCACCTGCTGGATCGTGCGGGCGCGCTGCAGGACCTGACCACCATCATCGCCAAACATGGCGTCAACATTGTGGATACGCTCTACAACCGTGCGTACTACGGCGTGAACCTGGGCGACACCACGATCGACATCACCATGGAAACACGCGGTCGCGAGCAGGCAGATGACCTGCTCACGATGCTGAATGAGAACGGCTACAAGTACAGCCGGATCATCTGAAGGGCCGGCCGTCGGTGCCCGGTACGCACACCCTCCTGTCATCTGTCATCCCGTGGCAACGCGGAGGGATCTGCTTCCAATTCCATCCTCATCATGCGTGTTGAGGATGGGGGAAAGCAGATCCCTTCACTTCGTTACGGGATGACAGCCGGTTAGAGGCGCCGTAAAGCTTGCTCCAGGCCGGCTGTCTTCATAGGAGCTACATCGCAGACTTGACGTCTGTCACGCCGAACTCCGGGTGTACGAGGTTGCAGCAGGCGTCGGTACGGCCGCAGAAGCAGGCGCGGTCAGCGGCTGCCGTGGCGCTGCGTTCGGCGTAGACCTTCTGCGCGGCGACGAGTGCTGTGCCGAAGGTGAAGCCGGGCAGCTTCAGGTCCTGCACGGCGACCTGTTCCAGCGCGCCGATCAGTGCGATGGTGTCCAGGTAATCGAAGTAGCCGAGGTGCGCGATGCGGAAGATCTGTCCCTTCATCTCGCCCTGGCCGTCGGTCATGATGGCGGCGAAGCGGCTCTTGAGCGCCTTGACGAACTGGGTCGAGGTGTAGCCCTCGGGTGCGAGGATGGCGGTTGCGGCGGCTGAGGGTGCGTCCGGCGCGAACAGCTTTAGACCCATGGCCTGGCAAGCGGCGCGGGTCATGGCGGCAATGGTTTCGGCGTTTTCGATCAGCTTCTTGCGGCCTTCGACCAGGTCGCCATCGGCCTGCGCGGCGATGTAGTCCAGAGCGGCGCCGAGTGCGGCGATCAGCGCGACCGCGGGTGTGTAGGCGCTTTCGCCGAGCTTCGCGTTCTTGCGTTCCTTGCGCAGGTCGAAGTAGTAGCGCGGATTGTAGGTCGCTTCCATGCGGTCCCACGCCTTGTCGCTGACGGCGAGGTACGACAGACCCGGCGGAATCATGACCGCCTTCTGCGATCCGCCGATGAGCACGTCCACGCCCCATGCGTCCATGTCGAGATGGCTGGTGCCGAGGCCGGTGATGGCATCGACCACGAGGAGGGCTTCGCTGTTCATGTCCTTCAGCAGCTTGGCGACGGCGGGCACGCAATGGCGAACGCCGGTGCTGGTTTCGGTCGCCTGCATGAAGACGGCGCGGGTCTCGAGCTTGAGCGCGGACTTGACCGCGTCGATCGAAAACGTCTGTCCGTAGGGTGCGGAGACGACATCGACTGCACAGCCAAAGGCCTTGGCGAGTGCGGTCCAGCGTTCGCCGAACTTACCGGCGGTGAGCACAAGCACGCGGTCGCCGGGCGAGGTCAGGTTCGACACGGATGCTTCCATCGCGCCGGTGCCGCTCGACGAGAGCACGATGACATCGTTCTTTGTGCCGACGAACTCTTTCAACTGTGCCAGCACGCGCGTGTAAATGGCGCGAAACTCCGGCGTGCGGTGGTGGATGTCCGCAGCTGCCATGGCGAACTGTGCAGCGGGAAGCAGGGGCGTCGGACCGGGCGTGAACAGGCGTGTCTTGCGAATCATGCCTCTAGTTTAGCGAGTCGAACGGCAGCGGGTCAGCAGGTCAGCTGATTTCGGCGTGCTTCGTGCGGTTAGCGGGTGGGACTAGACTGGCTGATGACAAGCAGGAGATGAACCATGGGCGCAATCGGCGAAACGATCGGCAAAGACATCATCGAGGCCATGAAGGCGAAGGAAGCGCTGCGGCTGGAGACGCTGCGCATGGCAAAGTCCGCCATGAAGAACAAGGAGATCGACAAGCGCGAGCCGCTGACCGATTCCGAAGAAATCGCCGTCTTACAGACCATGGTGAAGCAGCGCAAGGACTCGGCCGAGCAGTTCGCCAAGGGCAATCGCCCCGAACTCGCCAGCAAGGAACAGGACGAGATCAAGCTGCTGGAAACCTACCTGCCGCAGACGGCGAGCGACGAAGACATTCGCGCGGTGGTGCAGGGCGCGATCGCGCATCTTGCGGCAGACGGCACACGTCCCGGGCCGAAGGACATGGGGCCCGCCATGCGCGTGGTGCAGCAGCGCATCATGGCGAGCGGGCTGCATGCGGATAACAAGACGGTCAGCCAGATCTTGAAGGATGAGCTTGCTAAGTGAAGCTGCCCATTGTTGAGCCGTCATCCTGAGTGAAGCGAAGGATCCCGACGGACTTAGTCTTGCAACGGCCTCTTGCCGGTTTTCGCCACTGCTTTCTTTTCGACTGCCGGGTCCATCGCCGGATGTTGCTGCAGCCACGCCTCGACTTCAGCGATGCTTTGCTGTTCGCCGATGCGCAGCCATCCCCACGTCGCAGCAAGGTCACCGAAATCCTGGTTCATGGTCGTGATGAGTGCGATCTTCTTCGCTCGCGTTTTGCCCTTGAGTGACTTCTCGCGGCTGATCGCGTTGCGAATGTCCTCGAGTCGTTCGTAGTAGAGCAGACGATTACAGCCGTAGAGCGAAGTGAATTGAGAGCCCCCACCACTCTTGTGCTGCAGGATGCGTTCGCCAAGTTTGCTCGTGACGCCGATGTAAAGCGTTCCTGTTTTGCTTCCGACGATGTAGACGAACCCTTGTGGCATGGACGTTCTCGCGCGAAACTTTCGACGCCTGTGGTGAAGCAGAGCGTATCGGGATCCTTCGCTCCGCTCAGGATGACAGCATTCGAGTGTTTACGCGAGCCAGGCTACTCGCGGATGATTTTCACAAACACACCATCCGGCAGTGTCTTGCCGCCGAGCATGTGAATGACGCCGTCACGCACGAAGCCGCGCATCATCTCGGCGGGTGCGGGTGTGCGGGTGGACGCGGTTCTGCGGGGTAGCGGGTCCATGCGGCGTGGCGCGGGTGGCTCGGTTGATTTTGTTGGGTAGGGTGTTGCCTTGAGCGGTGCTGGCGAGCTTGCGCCGGGGGCGGGTTTGCGGCTTGTGCCGCGGTCCATGGCTTCGTTGGCGAGGCGGTCTGCGGTCTTGTTCTTGTGGCGCAGCGCGTGCGTGATGTTGAAGTAGGCGAGCTTTGCGATGCGGCGTTTTGCTTCTTCGTAGAGCGGCTTGAGGTCGGGGCTGTTGATCTTGTATTTGCCCTGAATCTGGTTCACCATCAGCAGCGAATCGCTGACGACCTTCACGCGTGTGTGGCCGTTGTCGAGTGCCCATTGCAGCACGCCGAGCAGGCCGCTGTACTCCGCGAAGTTGTTGGTCTTGAAGCCGAGAAACTCGGAGAGTTCGGCCAGCACCGTGCCGTCCTCCGCGACGATGACCGCGCCATAGCCTGCGGGGCCCGGGTTGCCGCGCGCGCCTCCATCGCAGTGCGCGAGGATAGTTGCGCCGTCGCTGCGGGTCCTGGTTGAGGCTTCGGTGGCGAACAGATCTCCTGAGGGCATGGAGGTATTGGAACAGCGTGTCGGCGGGGGAGCAAGTCAGCCCTGCTCCCGACGGTCCGGCTAAGGATCCGGTCGCAGAACAGAGACGCTACGCCGCGCTTCAGCGCACGCTATACGATCTCTGGAGAGACTTGTTTCTCACGTCGATCAGAGTGATTCACGTATCGGCACCCATGTCTCAGAAACGAAACATGGGGCACCCGCTTTGGATTGCGGGCAGAACCTGGTTAGAGGAGTGTTGAGCCGCTTACGAAGACCTGGTCGGGCTTGTTGCCGAGCAGGCGGTAGAGCGCGAACTGGCGGGTGTGTTGCGCGCGCAGTTCCATCAGCAGGCTGGCGCGGTTGCTGCCGTCAGCGTCCACTGCGTCGATCAGCCGGTAACGCGGTGTGCGGTCGAGGTGCGTTGCGTCAGTGACGGAACGCATGGCGGGCTGCAGCTTGCCCTCGGCGTCGGTCTGCGCGATGACTGTTACGAAGCGTTCAGGTGCTGTCGCGGTTGCGGGCATGCGGGCCGTGTAGATGTAGGTAACCGGCGCGCTGAAGTAGAGCTGATAGGCGCTCATCTGCTCATCCGCGAGCGCTGGAGGAGGGGGTGCGGACGCCGCTGCGGCACGTGCCCGCGCACGGCCGGCGGCCGTCGGTGTGCGTGAAGTTGCCGTGTGCGTCGTGGTTGCGTGCGTCGTGGTGGACGCGTGCGTTGCTGCCGGCTTCGGTGCAGGCGCCGGAGCAGCGGCCGAGGCGCTCTTTGTGCCTTCGGGCGCATCGGTCGCCAGGGCTGGGTTGGCCAGCACGGCTCGCGCCATCGTCTGCAGCGTGTCGAGTGCGGCTGCCCGTTCTGTAGGTGAGGCGAAGTGGTAGCTGTAGTCGTGGGCCGGGCGATCTTTCGCATCGCTCACAGCCACGATGGCGTCAAGCGGTTCTGTGATGGACGAAGCCGGTGCGGTCGACGCTGGTTTGGTGAGGGCGTTTGCTGCGGGTCTGCTTGTGTTCGCGGCGGTGGCTTGCGCGGGTTTCCCAGCTACGGGCGCTGCGTCAGGAGCGGGTGTGGAGACGCGGCCGCGGCGCAGTACCGGCTTGCCTGTCACCGTGTCGCCGCCCGTGATGGTGGCGTTATCCGCAACGGTGTCGTTTCCAGTGGGTGCGGCTGCGGCAGAGCGCGTCGGCGCGTCGGAATCGGCGTTCTGCTGAGGCTTCGCGGTCGCCTGCGTGCGGTCGCGGCTGGCCAGGTCGATCGGGTCAGGCGGCAGCGCGTTGGGGTCGTTCTCGTCGACGGTATGGCGGCGGATGGTCGGGCGATCGGGGTCGTCGGCCGGGCTGCCGTTTGCCGTGATGGTCGCCGGCGGCGGCTTGTTGGGCTGCTTCTTGTCCTGCTTGCCGGCCGAGCCGGTGTTGTTCGCCGTGGTCTCCGGTGAGCGGTGCAGGGTGGGCCGCTCGGGATCGGGTGCGTTCTTGTCGCGCTCTTCGGCGAGACTTACCTTCTCCGGACGTTCGCTGTCGTCGTCGCGGCAGGGATCGGGCGCTGACGTTTTGCTCGAGGTGGTCTTCGACCTGGTGTCGGCAGAGTCGTCATCGGCGGCTGGCTTGGTGCCGAAGTGAGGCTTGCCGTCATCTTTTTTACTGTTGTCGGACTCCTGCACCACGCGGGCGTTGCCGCAGTTCGGGCGCACGCGTCCGGCCTTTGGCGCGGGCGGCGCGGAGACGCGACCATAGCCGAACCAGCCATCATCGAACGGCGTCGCCACGGCTGCGGCAGAGCTGGTGAAGTTGCGCGTGACCAGCACGTCCAGGTAATCCTGCCGGACGCCGGCATGCTGCAATTCGTAGCGCAGGCCGCCGGCGAGCGCGAACGGGATCGGACGCGCGAGGTACACGCCGGCATCCTCGAAGTGACCGCCGATGAAAAGCGAGACAGGTATGAGCCGGGCTGCCTTTGGGTGCTCCAGGTCGCCAACGTATTCGTAGACTCCGACGGCGCGCGTTACCTTTTCCGGCGCGGCGACCTTGTGCATCTGGCCCGTTGCGGACAGCGCAAGCGGAGCAAGCAGTGCGGAGGCGATGGCCTGGAAGGGTGTGCGGGCGTACTTCATCGTTTCTATTGGACGACGATTCCTCGCGGAAGGCACACTGGCGAACTCAAGTGGCGTGAACGGCATCGCCGACTCGCAGACTGCCCGGCCTGACGACACTGGCGTAGATGCCGACGCGACCCTCGTGCCTGCGGTCCAGGTGTTTCATCAGCGCCGGATCGGCTGCCGCGGTTTCAGGATCCAGGGTGACGATGCGGCAGCGCGGGACGCGTTCGGTGAGATAGACCACCGCGTCGCGACCCAGTTGCAGGTGCCGGCCAACGAAGCTGTCCTCGGCGAAGCCATCGTCCAACTGCAGGATAATGTTGGCCCGGAAGCGGCGGGCGTCGATGGGTGCCCCGGTCTCACGCGCAAGCTGTGCGATGGTGCCGGTCCCGAGGATCGCGATGGGACGCACATCGGTCAGCGGCTTTCTGGATTCGAGCATCGAGAGGATGTGGCCGCCGGGCATGGCCGCTTGCAGGTGGGTGAGCAGGCGCGGATCGTGGATGCTGAAGATCTCGCCCTGCGGTGTTGTCACCTCCGTTTCGCCGCTCTGGCCCGATGCCCGGTAGAGCAGCATCGCGGCCCGTTCTGCCCCGGTCAGCAGCGGCTTGCCGACTGGTGCGCCGGTGCTGCGGACTGCAAACCGGCGGTCGCCCGCTACGCCGTTCGCGTCCAGATCGAGCGCTGATACTGACTCGCCGCGCATGCCCTTGACGGGGTAGCGCCAAAGTTCGGCGATGGTGGTGACGGGATCGGGCATGGCGCTTCGCCATGATGCCACGCTGCCGTCGTAAGCTGTTTGCTATGACGATTGGTGAGCAGGTCGATTTCGAGCTTCAGAACCAGGACGGCGAGACCGTCAACCTGTCGCAGTTTCGCGGCAGTCCGGTGGTGCTGTTCTTCTATCCGCGTGCGGACACGCCTGGGTGCACCGTGGAAGCCTGCGAGTTTCGCGACCAGTACAGCGAGTTGAAGCAGGCAGGAGCAGTGCTGCTGGGCATCTCGCGCGATCCGGTCAAGGCGCAGAAGAAGTTTGCGGACAAGTTCTCGCTGCCATTCCCGCTGCTGGCGGACCCGGACCTGACCGTTGCGAAGCGGTTCGGCGTGGTGAGCGAGGGCTCCATGTATGGCAAGCCGGTCACGAAGATAGAGCGTGCGACCTTCGTGTTCGATCGCGAGGGCAAGCTGGAGGCCGAGTTTCGGAAGGTTAAGCCCGAAGGCCACGCGGCAGAGATGCTGGCGCTGATCCGCGGCGTCAGCTAGGCGGCTATCTTAAGAGCTTCGTGGGTTTCGCTGGCAGCCAGGAACCGCAGAGGCACCTCGCATTCTTCAGGGCGCGTCCGAAGGAAAGTCATGGCGGATACGAAGGCAGATGTGGTGATTGTCGGCGCGGGACCGACAGGGATGGCGCTCGCGGCGGAGCTGCAGCGGCTGGGTACGCGTGCGCTGCTGGTCGACAAGCACTCATCGGGCCTGGACACTTCGCGCGCGACCGTTGTACACGCCCGAACGCTTGAGGTGCTGGAGCCGCTCGGCATCTCGCAACAGCTGATTGATCGCGGCCTGATACTGCACACCGCCCGCATGCACGAGGGCGACACCGTGCGCGCGCATATCAGTTTCGACGGTCTGGACACGGCCTACAGCTACATGCTGGTGTGCACGCAGGACCAGACGGAGCAGGTGCTGACCAGGCGTCTGCGCGAGCTGGGCGGGGCCGAGATCCGGGCCATTGAAGTGACTCAGCTTGAGCCGGATGATGACGGCGTCACAGCGACCTATGTGGCGGGCGGCGTGTTGATCCAGGATGTTCGGGCGAAGTGGCTGGTGGGCTGCGACGGCATGCACAGCACCGTGCGGCAGGCCGCGGGCATCGGCTTTGAGGGCGGAAACTACGATGAAAACTTCGTGCTCGCCGACGTGGAGATGGAGTATCCGTTGGGCCGCGACGCGATGGACCTGTTCTTTTCGCCGGAGGGCCTGGTGCTCATCGTGCCGTTGCCGCATGATCGTTTCCGCGTAATCGCAACCGTGCCAGAGGCTCCATCCGCGCCTTCGATAGACGACATCCAGAAGATACTCGACGCACGCGGGCCGCAGGAAGAGAAGTGCCGTGTCACGGGTATGGTCTGGTCCTCGCGCTACCGCATCCAGCACCGCGTCGCGATGCAGCTGCGCAAGGGCCGCATGCTGATTTGCGGCGATGCAGCGCACGTCCACAGTCCTGCCGGTGGACAGGGCATGAACACCGGCATCCAGGATGCGGTGTCGCTCGCGCAGGTGCTGCACACCGCTGTTACTACAGGCGATGAGTCGGGCTTTGAAGAGTGGGAGAAGAAGCGGCTGGCCATCGCCCGCTCCGTGGTGAAGACGACGGACCTGATGACGAAAGTGGCGGCGTCGGATTCAGCGGTGTCGCACCTGGTGCGCAACTTTGTGATGGGTGCGGTTGAGCACTCAACGACTCTGCAGCATGCGATCGCGGAGCGGCTTTCAGAGATCGATAACAAGTAAGTCGTCATCCGGAGCGCAGCGAAGAATCCCTGCGCTCACTTGCCCGTCGGAGAAGCTTCAGGCTTTCTCGCTGAAGGCTCGGACCGTGCAAACCGACGAAGTCTGGGATCCTTCGTCGCTCCGCTCTTCAGGACGACGGTGCTAAAGCCTCTTTTCTCAGTCAAGAGCCCGCTAGCAGATGTGGTTAGAGAATCCGCTCACAGATTCAGCTTCTTGAACACGGAATCGGGAATTGCCTTGATGACCGTCATGATGGGCCACCAGATGCCTGGGACGTAGAGTACGCCGCCTCTGCCTTTGGCTATGGCGTCTGCGATGGTCCTGGCGACTTTGTTCGGGTCCGCGAACTTTTCGCTGCCCTTCATGCCTGCGGTCATCGCGGTCTTAACCGGGCCTGGCTTGATGGTGAGGACGGCTACGCCCAGGCGATCGACGCGGTTACGCAGGCCGTCGACAAAGGCGGAAAGGCCGGCTTTTGACGCTCCATAGACGTAATTCGATTTGCGGCCACGGTCTCCTGCAACGGACGACAGGACGGCGAGGGTGCCTCCACCCTGCTTGACGCAGTAGTTGGCCAGCCACGTCAGCATGCTGATGGGAGCGGTCAGGTTGGTGTGGAGGATCTGCCCGGCGTGGGTTGAATCCACCTCGGCCTGCGGCTGGTCGCCGAGGATGCCGAATGCGAGGTATGCCACGTCCAGCCCGCCGAGCGAGGTGATCGCGTGCGCCATCAACTCGGCGTGCTGAGTAACGTCGTCCAGGTCGGTGACGGCGGTGTCTACGTAGGCCGCACCGCGCACGCGGAGGTCGGTTGCCACAGCGTTGAGCTTGTCTGCCGAGCGTCCTACAAGGAACAGGTTCGCGCCCTGCGCCGCCCAGATGCGGCAGGTGGCCTCGGCAATGCCGGAGGTCGCGCCGAGCACCAGGTAACGCCTGGGTGTGTGCGATAGGTCTCGCGGGATCAACGGTGTCTCTGCAGGGGAATCTGTTGGTTCCGGCATGTGTTCCTCGGATTGAGACTGCTAACGAAAAGCGGAGAGCCGCGAGCGATGGTGCTCAGCGTGGCAATCTGGGAAACAGGCGCATGATCTTGCCAACAAATTGTTTGTGAAATTGAATCGGATGTTGTAGCGCCACTCGTGGGCCGCTCTCCTGAGGAGTTCACCATTGGTGAATCGCGAAACCTGTTCTGCGAGCACTTCTACTGGCCGTTAGCTTGCTTTTCTGGCGTTCCGGGACTGCCGTCGCAGATTCGATCGTAGGCAACTTCTCCTCGCGGGCGGCGACAGCTTCGGCTTCACAGATCACGTTCACGAATCCAGCGTTTCTACTCAGCAGTACGCTTCCCGGCATCTACGGCCAACTGGACAACGGGATGATCCAAAAGGTCGCCTTTACAAGCTTCCTGTATGCAAACGCTGTCGGAACTCAGCTGTTCACGCTCACACAAAACGATGTGACAGTAACCTTTGGTATCTACCAGGACTCCTTCGTCTATACACCGGGAGCCCCGGCAACTCCGACAACCCTCGATGTGAATCCCTCGCTCGTGATCCAGGGTTTTGGTTACCTTGCAGAAACCGGATCTGCGGCGTTCTCCCTGACAACATCTCAGACTGCGATCAGCTTCCAGCCCTGCCTCTCCCAATCCCGGGGGTTGCGCCGAACCTTGCGCTGGGTACTGGAATTGTATCAGCGGTGTGCTGGACGCCCCCGCGCGCAAGTGCTGCACGGCTCAGATTCGAGCGGCCATTCGAGCGCCTGCCGGGTGACACTCCGGTGCTATACTCCGTCATACTCTGGAGCGCCCCTGCACCTGTTTCTGGCGGCGCGAACGCACCACCCCTGAGGTCCAGCTTCCAGCATGCCGACACGCACTCGCCGCGCCCTTGTCTCGCTTTCGCTCTTCTTCGGCACCTGCGCGGTTGCGGGTTCGCTGCTCAACGGTCGCGTTAACGCGCAGTCGGCCACGGAAGAGTCCACGGTCCGCGACAGCCTGCACCAGTTCACCGACGTGTACGCCGTGGTCGAACAGAATTATGCCGACAAGCTGGCCACCGACAAGATCGACAAGGTGATCTACGACGGAGCGATTCCAAGCATGCTGCATGTGCTTGATCCCCACTCTAACTTCTACGATCCAAAGGCTTACGCGCAGATGCGCGAGGACCAGCATGGGCGCTACTACGGCGTGGGCATGCACATCCAGCCGCAGGTCGGCAAAGACGGCGTGCAGCGCGTCATTGTGATCGACACGTTCGAGGGTTCACCCGCGCACAAGGCAGGCATCCGGCCAGGCGACGCCATACTGTTCATTGACGGCAAGAGTGCCGACGGCATGGATTCGCTGGGCGTCAGCAATATCCTGAAGGGCGCCAAGGGTACCCACGTCGCCGTGCAGATGCTGCGTGAAGGCAGCGACAAGCCCATCACGTTTGACCTTGTTCGTGACGAGATCCCGCGGCCTTCTGTCGACCTGGCGTACTTCATCAAGCCCGGCATTGGTTATATCCACGTGACCCAGTTCCAGGAGACGACCTCGCACGAAGTGGGTGATGCGCTGGCGAAGTTTGGCCCGCAGTTGACTGGCCTGCTGATCGACATGCGCGGCAACCCGGGTGGCATCCTGACGGAGGCCGTGGGCATGAGCGAGAAGTTCCTGAGCAAGGGCGATATCGTCGTCTCGCAGAAGGGCCGCTCGTTCCAGGATGTCGTCTATCGCGCCAATCACGGCGAGGTCGGCAAGAAGTACCCGATCGTTGTGCTGGTCAATCGCAATACGGCTTCTGCCGCCGAGATCGTAAGCGGCGCGCTGCAGGATCATGATCGCGCGCTGATCGTTGGCGAGACGACGTTCGGCAAAGGCCTTGTGCAAACCGTGTTTCAGATCGCCGAAAACACGGGCCTGGCGCTGACAACCTATCACTACTACACGCCCAGCGGCCGCCTGATTCAGCGTGACTACAACGGTGTGTCGCTGTATGACTACTACTACGTTCGCAACGACGCCAAGCCGGCGGACAAGACCAATCTGGAAGTAAAGCAGACTGACAGCGGTCGCACGGTGTACGGCGGCGGCGGCATCACGCCCGACGAGAAGATCGAGACGCCGAAGGCGAATGCGTTCCAGCAGAATGTGGCGGGGCACGGTGCGTTCTTCAACTTCACGAAGCATTATCTCGCGCACAAGACGATCACGAAGGACTTCACCGTCGATGACGTCGTTCTTGCCGACTTTAAGACCTTCCTGAAGTCCGAGAAGATCGACTACACCGAGGCTGACTTCAACACGAATCTCGCGTGGACCAAGACCAACATCAAGGGTTCGCTGTTCACGTCGCAGTTTGGAGCGACCGAAGGATTCCGCGCCCGCACGGACGAGGATCCTGAGATCGCCAAGGCACTCGGTTACATGCCCGAAGCACTTGCTCTCGAAGAGCGCAGTGACAAGAGCAAGGAAACCCGGACCGCAAGTCTGCAGTAATCACCCTGCGTTATCAGCGAAGCGGCTCCCATCCGAGGGGCCGCTTTACCGTCTGTGGCTGCGGGAATAGCTGCGTTGCCGGCCCCTCCAAAGAGGGTGCCCCATATCTCGCTTCCGAGATGCGGGATCAGTGTCCGCCGTGAGCGTACGCAGGGTCCTCATGTCTCAGAACGAGACCTTGGGCACCCAGCTGCGGACGCCCGACCCCATACCTGGAGTACGCTGCTACGCAATCCTGGCGTATCGTTCTTCCATGAAAATGTTTCGCTGGCTGGTTGTTGCCTGCGCGTGCGCCATTGCGCTCTCCGCTGCCGCGCAGGCGCCCAATGCGCTCACTCCGCAGGAGAAGGCAGCGGGCTGGCACCTGCTGTTTGACGGCGCTACGACTGCCGGATGGCGTAGTACCAGGTCGCCAGGTTTCCCCGCGACCGGATGGGAAGTGAAGGATGGTCTGCTCTCCGTGACGGAGCATGGCGGCGAAGAGGGCGGCAATGCTGGCGACATCATCACGACGCGCAAGTACGCCAACTTCGAACTCTCAGTCGACTTCCGCATTACCCCCGGCGCCAACTCCGGCATCAAGTACTTCGTCGACCTCGATCTGACACCCGGACATGAGGGTCATGGCTCGAATGTGGGCTTTGAATACCAGGTGCTGGACGACGCGCTGCATCCGGATGCGAAGAAGGGCAAGGATGGCGACCGCACGGTGGCTTCGCTGTACGACCTGATCCCCGCCGCGGCGAACAAGCCAATCAGGCCGGTAGGCGAGTGGAACACCGCCCGCATCGTCGTTCGCGGACAGCATGGCGAGCACTGGTTGAACGGTGTCAAGGTGCTTGAGTACGACCGCAATACGCCGGACTTTCGGGCTCGCGTGGCCGAGAGCAAATTCCATGTCTATCCCGGCTTTGGAGAGGCAAACAGCGGCTACATCCTGCTGCAGGACCACGGCTTTCCCGTGTCGTTCCGCAATGTGAAGATCCACGAACTGCCGTAGTGCAGGCGAGATGCTGAGGAGCGTCGCAGATCGCGAAAGCAGAACTCAGGGGCTAAAGCCCCTTTTCTCTAAACGGCAGCTAAGGCACAGCTGAACCGTGCCCTTACGAAGTTCATTCGCGCTCTTGAAGGGGTGTCTGTAGGCAGACCTGAGCGTTGCGGAGAGCTGTCCGTTGCCCCTGGGACTGCGTAACGCCGCTGGCGATGTACGCCACGCACGTTGGGCGGTGAGTCGATCGCGCTTCGTTCTAACAGACTGCATCATCTCACGGAAGTCTTCGAAGATTCACGTGACCTGCAGCGCCGGATGACGCATTATGAGGGATACCCCAGATCTCTCAGTCGTTCGGGCGTGCCCTTCGCCACGAATGACGAAACGTCTTCTACACCCTGCACGAGGCCTCATGTCCCTTTCTGTTCGCGCCCATCGTCTGCTGTTTGTCTGCCTCTTCAGTTTGTTTGCCGCGCTGTCTGCCATCGGCCAGACGCGCCTGGTTATTTCGCAGATGTACGGCGGCGGCGGCAACACCGGCGCGCAGTTCACCTACGACTTCCTAGAGCTCTACAATCCGACGTCTGCCGCGATCAGCCTGAGCGGGCTTTCGATCCAGTACGCGGCTGCGACCAGCGCCAGTTGGAACGAGGTTGCGCTGCCGAACGTCTCTGTACAGCCGGGCCACTATTTTTTAATCCAGGCCGCGGCAGGAACGACCGTCACGAACGCGCCGCTGGTACCCGCGGCAGACTTCGTGATCTCCGGCAACGGATCGACTGGCAATGCGCTTAACTTCTCCGCGACCGCGGGCAAGATCGTGATCGCGAAGACCACAACACCGCTGACTGTGGCGTGTCCGGCGGCCAGCACGTACGTTGACCTGATCGGTTTCGGTCCGACTGCGAATTGCTTCGAGGGTACCGGCCCCGCGCCCGCACCGAGCAACACGACCGCAGATGTGCGAACGAATCTTGCTGTCGACCTGGTCAACAATGCCACCGACTTCAGCACGGCCGCGCCGTCGCCGCACAGCTCGGGATCGGCAACCGGACCGGTCGCGGCCCCGGTGCTGTTTATTCATGACATCCAGGGCGTCAAGTCGACGACGGCGAGCACGGTCTCTCCGTATGCGGGTCAGCGTGTGACTACGACGGGCGTCGTGACATCGGTGATTTCGAATGGCTTCTTTCTGCAGTCGCGCGATGCGGATGCCGATGCGAATCCGCTGACTCCGGAAGGCATCGAAGTCTTCACCAGCTCCGCGCCGACGGTTGCTCTTGGCAACTACGTGCAGGTGACGGGCACCGTGCAGACCTACCCCGCGGTGACGGCCAGCAAGACGCCCGCGACGGAGATTACATCGCCCACGGTAACGGTGCTTTCAGCAACGGCGGCGATGCCGACCGCCATCACGCTGACCACAGCAATGCTGACACCGTCCGGCGGCCTGTACCAGCTGACGCCGTATGAGGGCATGCGCGTGTCGGTGCCGTCGATGACGTCGACATCCGGTACGAACGGCTCGATCACCGCTACGGGCGAGCCGACCGAAACAGCCAGCTCTGTCGGCTACTTCTACGCCGTGATCACAGGCACGCCGCGTCCCTTCCGTGAGCCGGGCATCGACATTCGCGATCCTGCGGTGCCTGGAACTCCCGCGAATGTTGCTCATTTCGATGACAATCCAGAGCGCATCCTGGTGAACTCGGTTCTTTCGGGCGGTTCGTCCATTGAGATCTCCACCGGCGCGGTGCTGACCAATGTCACGGGCGTACTTGATTTCACCTTCAGCAGCGATTCGTTCTACGATCCAAGCCGCCTGATCCTCGATGCGAGCTACAACCGCGCGAACGTGACGCCCGGCATGACGGTGCAGGCGGCTGCGCTGCCTGCGGCAAACCAGTTCACGGTGGCCTCGTTCAACATCGAGCGCTTCTATAACACCAACAGCGCGGACGATCTGTACTACGTCCCGGCGGGCGTGACCGGGTACAGCGGCAGCTCGAGTACGGGTACAGTGTCCGCGGGGCAGACCTATGTCTCCGAGGCGGTGGATATTACCGCGGCTGCGTACGCCCGGCGGCTGACGAAGCTGTCGCTGGCGATCCGCACCATGCTGAACCTGCCGGACATCGTGACGCTGGAAGAAGTCGAGAACCAGAACGTCGCCAACGACATCGCCACGCAGGTGAACACCGACGCGGGTGTACCGAATCTGTACACCGCCTACAGCACGGACAACACTACTTACTACTCGCAGGATGGCACCGGCATTTCGGTTGGCTTCCTGGTGAAGAACACGGTCGACAAACTCGGCTTCAGCCAGTACGGTGCGGGCGAGAGCTTCACCCCGACGGGCGCGACCAGCCCCGTTACGTTGAACGACCGCCCGTGGCTGGTGCTGAACGCGGGCATCAAGCGCGGCGCGGGTGTGAAGGATTATCCCGTCACCGTGATCGTCAACCACATGAAGGCGCTGACGGGACAGAACAGTCCGACGTCCACCTCGACGCGGCAGAAAAAAGAGCTGCAGGCCGAAGACATTGCAAAGTACATTCAAACGCTGCAGGCGGCAGGGCAGCATGTGATCTCTGGTGGCGACTTCAACGCGTTCGAGTTCTCTGACGGCTACAACGACACGCTCGCAACGTACACCAGTACCAACGTGCTGCCCGCGACGCAGGTGGTGCAGCCGGGCGTTCCGGGGCTCGTGAATCCGCCGCTCACCGATTTGGCGCTGACACTGCCGGTGGCGCAGCGCTGGTCCTACGATGACAGCGGCAATGCGCAGATCCTCGACCACATTGTGGTTACGCCGGAGCTAGTCAGCGGGGCGCGCCTCGCGTACGTCCACATTGATGCGGACTTTCCGCTGACTGCCTACAACGACGCGACCACGCCGGCGCGCGTGTCTGACCATGATCCTGCACTGGGTTACTTTGCGCTTCCTGCACCGGTTCTCTCAGGAACGATCAGCCCGTCTTCCGGCAACTTTGGCAGTGTGTCGACTGCACTGACTTCGAACGGACAGGTGTTCACGTTCACGAACACCGGCGAGGGTCCGGTGACGGTGACGGGCGTTACGACCACGGGTGACTTTGCCGTGTCGAACAACTGCACGACTGTCGCGATCAACAGCACCTGCACAGCTAACGTCGTCTTCAAACCGACAGCGGTCGGCACCAGGACGGGCACGGTGACGTTCGCTACCAACATTGCATCGGCCACGTTCACAGGCACGCTCACCGGCGTCGGGCTGATGCCGGACTTTGCGATCGGCGATGCCTCAGGCAACACCAGCACGACGGCAACGGTGGTTGCGGGCAGTGCAGTCTCCATACCGCTGGCGCTTACACCGATCAACGGGTTCAGCGGCACGGTCTCTGTAGCGTGCACCGCGGCTGCGACGGTGCTGGCCACAGCGCCCTGCGTGGTGACTCCGACGGTGACGGTTGGCGCGGGTGCGGCCACCTTCAACGTTGGTATCGGAACGACTTCTCGCGTACTCTCCGGCGGGTTTGTGCTGCCGACGGGCGCAAGCAGGACATCGCTGATGATTTTCGCAGCGTTGGCTGGTCTGGCGATGCTTCTGGCGAGCCGTTCGCGCCGCCTGGCCGGCTCAGGCCGCGTGGGCAAACTGCTGTCGCTGCTGCTGCTGGCGGTGCTTGGCAGTGCTTGCCTCGGTCTGATGGGCTGCGGCAACAAGTCCAATGTCAATCCGAACGGGACGGCGGCAGGCACCTACACCTACACCGTGACTGCGACCAGCGGCACGTTGACGCATGTTGAGACGATCACTCTGACGGTGCAGTAACGCAAGGAACCCGATGCATCGACCCTGGTCAAACAGGATGGATGCATCGGGTCCAGCAGATTGAAAGTTGGAGCGGGAGACCGGGATCGAACCGGCGACATTCAGCTTGGGAAGCTGACGTTCTGCCACTGAACTACTCCCGCCCAGTGAGGTCGATTATATCGCTCTGCGGTTCGAAGTTCCGCCACGCGCGTGACGACTGACGGGCAAGTGGGCTAGGCTGTTATGCGTTCCGGAGATGCTCTTGCCGCTCACGCTGAAGAGGCTGGCCGACGGGACCCGGCAGCAGACTTCCGTACCAAAGGACCGCACATGATCACGCGCAGAACCTTCCTCGGCACCATGGGAGCAGCGACCGCGTTCGCCGCCCTGCCCACCGCCCGCGCGCTTGGCGCAAACGACCGTATCCGGATTGCGTTGGTCGGCTGTGGCGATCGCGGCATGCAGGACCTGCGCGACGCACTGAAGCAGCCGAACATCGAAGTCGTTGCCGCAGCTGACGTGTACACCCGCCGGCTTGACATGATGAAGGCGAACCATCCCGGCATCAAGACGTACGACGATCCGCTGAAGCTGTACGAAGACAAGGACGTCGACGCGGTGATCAACGCGACTCCGCTGCACCTGCATGCAAAGTACTTTCTCGCTGCGCTGCAGGCTGGTAAAGATCTTTATTCCGAGAAGACCATGTGCTACAACATCGCGGACGCGCAGGCGTGCCGTGATGCCGCCAACGCTTCGAAGCAGGTGGTGCAGATCGGCATGCAGCACGAGAGCGAAGGCGAACTGTGTGATGTGCAGGACTGGGTGAAGAGCGGCAAACTGGGCAAGCTGACCATGGTCGAGGCTTGGATGAGTCGCAACACGCCGCGCGGCAAGCCGCAGTGGGTGCGACCGATCCCGGAGGATTGCAACCCGGACCATGTTCGCTGGGACCTGTTTCTCGCGAACCGGCCAAAGAAGGCGTTCGATCCGAACCAGTTCATCAACTGGCGCCTTTTCTGGGAGTATTCCGGCGGCAACATCACGGAAAACATGGTCCACCAGATCGCCTGGATCGCCAGCGCGCTCGACCTCGATACGCCTGCGGCTGCCTATTGCGCGGGCGGTGTCTTCAGCGAGAAGGATGGCCGTCAGGTTCCGGACACCATCGCGGTCACGCTGGAATACCCCAACGACCTGACCGTCCTTTGGCAGTCCACGTTCTCAAATTCTCGCTATGGTCTGGGCGAGCACTACCTGGGATCGAACGGAACCATTGAGCATGTGTCCGGTTCGACCGGCATGGTCACCGGCAGCCAGAGCAGCCGCGGCGGCACCAAGTTCATGCCGGAGAAGGCAAACGATCCCAACGGCACCGTGCTGGAGTCAACGACCAAAGGCGTGGACCACATGGCGAACTGGTTCGAAGCGATCCGTAGCCGCTCAAAGAAGGTGAACGGCACCGTCGAGGTGGGCTACAAGTCTTCCGTGGCTGCTTATATGTCAAACCTGGCCTACCGGCGCAAGGCTCGCGTGACGTTTGAAGAGGCGAAGGCTGCTCCGCCGGACGCGCTGTGGAATGATGCCGATCTGCATAGCGGCAAGCATCACGGCTAGTAGTCGGTACACCACGGCTGTCATCCTGAGCAAAGCGAAGGATCCCCATGATGTTTCGCTCTGCTCAGGTTTCCGCACCTTTCCGCCAAAGGCTTCAGAAGGTGTCGACGCGCAGAGTCTATCGGGATCCTTCCCTTCGCTCAGGATGACGATTCGGGATAAAGAAGCCGCGGCGGGTAGAGCCGCGGCTTTCGTCGTCTGGGTTCGTAGAGACCTACATGTTCTCGATCATCTTGCTGGCGAATTCGCTGGTCTTGACCTTGGTCGCGCCCTGCATCTGCCGCTCGAAGTCGTAGGTGACGAACTTCTGCCCGATGGTCTTTTCCATGCTGCTTTCGATCAGGCGTGCGGCCTCGGGCCAGCCGATGAAGTCGAACAGCATGACGCCGCTGAGCATGACCGAACCGGGATTGATGACGTCGAGATCGGCGTACTTTGGTGCGGTGCCGTGGGTCGCTTCAAAGCAGGCGTAGCCATCGCCGATGTTGGCGCCCGGCGCGATGCCCAGGCCGCCGACCTGCGCCGCCGCTGCGTCGGAGATGTAGTCGCCGTTCAGGTTGGTCGTCGCGAGGACCGAGTAGTCCGAAGGACGGATGATGATCTGCTGAAAGATGGAGTCGGCGATGCGGTCGGTGATGAGGATCTTGCTCTTCCACTTGCCAGCGCCGTGCGTTTCGCCGATCTTTGCCAGCACGTCCTCGACTTCCTTGATGACGCTTTCGCCAAACTCGGGAGGCGCGTACTCAATGCCGGGCTCGATCATCGTCGCATTGTCTTTCGCGCTTAGGCCGGGGTTCGACTCCAGGTTGCCGAGGATCCAGCTTTCGCGCTCGGTGACGACCTTGTCGCGGAACTCCTCGGTCGCAACTTCGTAGCCCCACTCGCGGAAGGCGCCCTCGGTGAACTTCTGAATGTTGCCCTTGTGCACCAGCGTGACGGACTTGCGGCCGTGGTCCACGGCGTACTGGATGGCGGCGCGGACAAGGCGCTTCGATCCGAAGATCGAGATGGGCTTGACGCCGACGCCGCTATCCTCGCGCACCTTCTTCTTGGTGCCGGCAAGCATGGTGTTGTTCACGAAATCTATGAACTTCGCGGCCTCGGGTGTGCCTTCGCGGAACTCGATGCCGGCGTAGATGTCTTCGGTGTTCTCGCGGAAGAGGACGATGTCCAGCTTCTCAGGGTGCTTGACCGGGCTGGGGACGCCGGCGTAGTACTTCACGGGCCGCACGCACTGGTACAGGTCCATCAACTGGCGCAGGGCCACGTTCAGGCTGCGGATGCCGCCACCCACCGGCGTGGTCAACGGTCCCTTGATGCTGACGCGAAAGTCCATGGTGGCCTTCACGGTGTCATCGGGCAGCCAGTTCTGCGTGGCGCGATAGCTCTTTTCGCCAGCCATCACTTCAAACCAGTACACCTTGCGCTCGCCGCCGTATGCCTTCTCCACCGCTGCATTGAAGACCCGCTCGGATGCTTTCCAGATGTCGCGGCCGATGCCGTCGCCCTCGATGTACGGAATGATCGGATTGTTCGGCACCGTGTACTTGCCGTTCGCGTACTCAATCGCCTTGCCTTCGGTCGGAACGGCGATGCCGTTATAGCTGGCTTGCATGTGCAGTGGGCTCCAGGAACTTAAAATGTGGGGGTTAGGCGTTCACGCCGTGAAATCGCAGACGGGGAACCCCGCGTTCAAGTCTAGCGCAGCAACGGGACGACTGGCGCGTTTATCGGCTGCTACAACGCGCCCTCAAGCACCGGAGCGGGGCGGATGTCGCTTAGAATGAGAGCAATCGAGTTTCATGTTTTTGGAGGCAAGCCCATGAGTGTTCCGCTGGAATCGCAGCCCTGGTTTGAAAAGTACTGGCAGGCTGGTTTGATCGCCCTGGGGACGATCGGCGTGATCATCCTTGCCTACTACAACCCGATCGGCTGGTAGCTTCCGCCACTTGCGGCTGGTCCTTCATGCCGGATCGAGGAACGCGGCCCATTCGCTCAGTGCCACGGGAGCTGCAGATTCCGTGATGCGCAGGCGGATCTGCTTCGCTGATACTGGTTGGGCGAGCCGTAGGATGCGGCAACTGCCGATGCTTTCACCGTCCGCAAGCGTGTTCCAGGCGTCGATCGTGCGCGCCTCTATCACCCACTTCCGCACGCGCTGACCGAGCTGGATTGCCTCGCGCATGCGGATCAGGTTGACCCGCACGGGCGGCTCAAAAGTCGCTGTGACGACGGCTTCGCCGCTGCCTTGCGCTGCCCAGTAGCTGTCTTCGTTGCTGTCCAGCAGGTTCGTAGCACGCCAGGTATGCCCCGCATCGCTTGATGCTTTCAGCGAAGCAGTCTTGAGCAGGTTGTCAGCAAAGGCGCGCCCGATGCGCTGGTGAAAGCCTTTTAGGGACGCGGCATCGGCAGCGGCAATGCGGCCGCGGGTGTCGGGCGGCAGGTTAAGCAGCAGTCCCGCACCGCGTCCGACAGACTTCTCATACAGCGCTACAAGCTGGTCGGGAGTCTTGACTGTCGCGTCCTCCTCCGGATGGTAGAACCAGCCCTTGCGAATGGAGACGTCGCACTCCGCGGGCATCCACGCGATGCCGCCGGGCGTGCCGGTGTTGTTGAGCTTCGTGTTCACGTCACCGGGAGAGGCGGGCCCGCCGTGCTCGCCCTGCTGCGTGATGGTGGCCCAGCAGTTTTCACCGGCCTCGCCGCGCTCGTTGCCGACCCATCGCAGGTCCGGCCCGGCATCGCTGAAGATCACCGCATCCGGCTGCAGTTTGCGCACGAGCGCCCAGGTTTCGGGCCAGCCGTAGTAGTGCAGCTTGTCGATGGTGCGCTTCTCGTTCGCACCGCCGTAGTAACCGTCGCCGCCATTCGCGCCGTCGAACCAGACCTCGGTGATCGGTCCGTAGTTCGAGAGCAGTTCGTTGATCTGCGCTCGGTAGATTGGCAGGTACGCAGGCGTGCCGTAGGCGGCATTGTTTCGGTCCCACGGCGACACGTACACGCCAAACCTGATGCCCTGCCGCCGCGCTGCATCAGAGATCGCGCGCACCACGTCCCCTTTGCCGTCCATCCATCTGCTGTGTGCGATGGAGTGGTCGGTCGTCCTCGTGGGCCACAGGCAGAAGCCGTCATGGTGCTTGCACGTCAGGATCACGCCCTTCATGCCGCCCGCCTTGAGGTCGCTTATGATGGCGTCCGCGTCAAAGTCGGTGGGCGCGAAGATGTTCGGGTCCTCGTCACCCAGCCCCCACTCGCGCCCAGTAAAGGTGTTCACGGTGAAGTGGAGAAAGGCGCAGGTCTCCATGCGCTGCCAGCGCAACTGGCGCTCACTGGGCACGGCACCAAAGGGCTTCGGCGTTTCTGCTGAAGCGAGTGCCGGCCACGGACTAACTCCAGCGGCAAGTGATGCTGCTACAAACTCTCTACGATTCCAGTGCATGCGTTTGTACCGTCCTTTTAAGTCGCTCGGTCAGCGGTTCTCAACTTTGCAGCAGAGCTTCCACTTCAGCATCGGTACGCTTGAATGGATCGACGATCTGCATGCCCTCGACGCTGAACCCGTCCTGCATGTCCTCTGAAAAGAAGATGGCACACCCAGCGTGAGCCGCGGTCACAAGCAGCAGGCAATCGAAGTAGGAGCTGCGTGTTCGCTCGTGCAGAGCAAGCGTGGAGAAGAGAGCCGACTCGTCCGACGCAATCAGGTGAAAAGAATGAGAGTACTCATAGACAAGATCGCTTAGCACGCCCAACGGGAGCAGTCGCTTTCTGGTTACGACGTGGCAGAACTCATGCAGAGATTGCAGCGCCAGAGGCTGTCTCGATTGCGCTCCGGCGCGGATGAGGCCTTGGCTCTGTCGACGCTTGTCCGCCGGTGCGCCTCTATCTGCGGCATATATCAAAATGTTTGTGTCGAGCGTGTACCTAGTGGCCACGATCGTACAACTCATCCCGATCCACGCGCACGCCTCCCAGGTCATAGCCTGAGACCAGAAGAGTCATGAGGCGATCCACAGAGGCCGAATGCTGCTGGTCTGCTTCTGTCTGCTCGGGTATGATCCGTGCGACGGGGCGACCTTCCCTTGTAAGAACGACCTCTTCCCCGGCGTTCGCCCTTGTGACATAAGCAGACAGCGCCTGCTCGTTCTCAAGTGCAACCTGCATGTCCTCACCTCCGCTGACAACATTTTTGCACTGCTAGACTTTAAAGGCCATGCAATACCGTTCCGGAAGCCAGATTCGCGAAGATTTCCTGCGTTTTTTTGAGGAGAAGGGGCACCGTCGTGTCCACTCTTCGTCGCTTGTGCCGCACAACGATCCCACGCTGCTATTCGCTAACGCGGGCATGAACCAGTTCAAGGACACGTTCCTCGGTGCGGAGCAGCGGCCTTATGTCCGCGCCACCTCGTCGCAGAAGTGCGTGCGCGCGGGCGGCAAGCACAACGACCTGGAGAACGTCGGCTTCACGCGCCGCCACCACACCTTTTTCGAGATGCTCGGCAACTTCAGCTTCGGCGATTACTTCAAGAAAGACGCCATTGCCTATGCGTGGGAGCTGCTGACCTCGCCCGACTGGTTCGGCATCGACAAGGACCGGCTCTACGTCACCATCTTCGAAGGCGACGCGCAGACGCCGCGCGACGACGAAGCCGAGCAGTTCTGGATCGAAGCAGGCGTGCCGAAGGAGCGTATCTACCAGCTGGGCGCGAAGGACAACTTCTGGCAGATGGGCGAGACCGGCCCCTGCGGCCCGTGTTCCGAGATCTATTACGACCTTGGTCTTGAGGCGAGCGAGACCGGCGAAGACAAGCCCTTCGGCGAAGACGACCAACGCTATATGGAGATCTGGAACCTTGTCTTCATGCAGTTCGACCGGCACATCACGCCGGGCGGTCTGCCGGAACTGACTCCGTTGCCAAAGCCATCGATCGACACCGGCATGGGGCTTGAGCGCATCGCCTGCGTGCTGCAAGGTAAGTTATCGAATTATCAGAGTGACTTATTCGTTCCACTTATCGCGAAGGCCATTAAACTTACTGGTTACGCCGACATGGGCGCGCAAGAAGCCTCGGTCAGTGACGCTAAAAGTGCTGCGTCTCTGCGAATCGTGGCGGACCACGCACGTGCGGTCACCTTCTTAATCTCTGACCATCTCAACCCGAGCAATGACTTCCGCGGGTATGTTCTGCGGAAAATCCTCCGTCGGGGGATTTGGCACGGTCGCTTGCTTGGGCAACAAGAACCTTTCTTGTATGCAATGGTGCATGCTGTCGTGAGCGAAATGAAAGTGGCATACCCCGAACTGCTTGATGAGGAAGATCGCATAGGCAGGACAGTGCTGCAAGAAGAGCAGCAATTTGCGCGCGTGCTTGGGTTGGGGGCTGACGTCCTCTCAGCAGCTTTTTGGGGCGCGGTATCTAACACGATGGCGGAAGTTCCTGCTTTGCAGGAAACGAGCCTCGGATTGCAACAACGCGACGCGCTTTCCACAGAAGAGAAAGTAGCAATCGGGGAGATCATCGCTGCCAAGTCGCGTAGCGAGAACGCTTTGCGGCGGACAGTATCGGACCGCTTGATTCTTGTCCAGCAACTTAAGCGGTTAGGTCATTTCCCGACTCTAGATGGGCGCGAAGCGTTCAAGCTTTATGAAACTTTTGGTTTGCCGCTGGACTTTATGCAAGACGCTGCACGAGATGCCCTGATTTCCCTTGACGAGGTTGGCTTCGAACAAGCTAAAGAAGAAGAGCAGAAGCGAGCGCGAGCCTCATGGAAGGGCGGTTCGCAGAAGACCGCATCGCCTGCTTACACATCGCTCGACAAGACCGACTTCGTCGGCTACACCGGTTTGCGTGCTGATGATGCGGTCGTCCTTGCGCTGGTGAAGGATGGCGTGGGTGTGCAGGTGTTGCAGCCAGGCGATGAGGGCGAGGTCGTGCTCGACCGCACCAGCTTTTATGCCGACAGCGGCGGGCAGGTGGGCGACACCGGCTGGCTGTATCCCACGGACCACACCGCGGCGCTGGCCGATGTGCATGGCTGCACCAAGCCGGTGCAGGGCGTCTTTGCGCACAGGGTGACGGTGCGCCGGACGATTGCGGTGGGTGACACGCTCGACGCGGTGGTCGATGGTGCGGAGCGGTCGGCGACCACGCGCAACCACACCGGCACGCACCTGCTGCATGCGGCGTTGCGCGAGGTGCTGGGCACGCATTTGAAGCAGGCCGGGTCGCTGAACAATCGCAACCGGCTGCGTTTTGACTTCTCGCACTTCGCCGGCGTTGCCGATGAGGAGCTGCAGGAGGTCGAGGACATCGTGAACCAGCAGGTGCTGGCGAACAACAAGGTGGAGACGTTTGTGGACGTGCCCATCGATGTTGCGATCAACGAGTACAAGGCGACCGCGCTGTTCGGTGAGAAGTACGGCGACAAGGTGCGCGTGGTGAAGATTGGCGACTTCTCGACGGAGCTGTGTGGTGGTACCCACACGGGCGCGACGGGTGAAATCGGCCTGATCAAGCTGACGGGCGAAAGCTCGGTATCGTCGGGCATTCGACGGGTTGAGGCGATCACCGGGACGGGCTCGCTGTCCGAGTTCCGCAAGGATTTTGCGCTGGCGAAGCTGGCCAGCACACTGGTGGGCGCAAGCGATCCTCAGGGGTTCCAGGCGAAGCTGACCGCGCAGGAAGAAGAGCTGAAGCAAGCGCAAAAGCAGATTGCCGCGATGCGGAGCGAACTCGATGCTCGAAACTACGACGCTTATCTAAATAGCGCGGTAGTCGTGAAAGGTGTGCGCGTAGTATCGCAACGCATACTGCCGCCACTAGACAAAAATCATGTCAGGACGATTGTCGACCAGATACGGGATCGTATGGGATCGGGAGTAGTCGTCTTGGGTTGGGATTCCGGCGGTAAAGTCGCTTTGATTGCGGGTGTCACGAAGGACCTGATCGGCAGGGTGCAGGCGGGCAAGATCGTCGGCGCGCTGGCGGCAAAGGTCGGCGGCAAGGGCGGTGGCCGGCCTGACCTGGCTGAGGCTGGTGGTAGTGACCCATCGCAGCTTGATGCTGCCTTGGCGGCGGCGGCAGTGACGATTGGAGAATTGATCGTCTGAGGTACCCATGTCTCAGACGCGAGACCCTTCGACGGCCTCAGGGGAGGCCATGGGGCACCCACGTTGTGGCTTGGATCGACGCCGTGATGCTGACCAACTGGGCAAAACGGCGGTCGCGTTTACTTCGATTGGCTTAGACCGTCTACAGGCAGCGCTGGGAAAAGCGGCGCAGGCAGCATGCTGTTCGGTCGCCGCATGAGCGGTCGTTGAACTCGTCCGGCGTCAGCTCTGCGTGGCAGATTTCACATCGCATGACCGGCGAACTGAACAGCGTTCCCTTGACGCGCTGACCAAGCTGCTGCAGCCGGCTGCGGCCTGGGCGCGGTTCGCTACGCAAGGTGCCTGGGTTGAATGAGGATAGCCACATCTCTGCACCTCCGCTGGGGCGAGGATCGACTGAGGCTTACTTGTACGCCTGACTTCGCATGGAGCGCAACCAAAATTTCGCCAGTCTGCGCGACAATTCGCGCGGCATCAACCTGCATAAGGTGTGTCTGGAGTCACTGGTAGAGTGTTGCCATGCTTGACGTCCATCCCCCGCACAAAGCGATCCACGGCACCGGCGAGTTTCTGCTTCATCTGTTCACCATCACGATCGGCCTGCTGATCGCAGTGGGCATCGAGGGAGCGGTGGAGCGGCACCATCACACCGACCTTGCGAAGGAAGCGCAGGAGGTGCTGAACGGCGAGATCCGCAAGAACGAGGCCAGCGTGACGGATGCGTTGAACGGCATCGCGCGCGAACGCCGGCAGATGCAATCAAATCTCGACAGCATCGCCAGGGTGCAGTCCGATCCGAAGGCGGACGCCAACATCGACGTGAGCTACTCGTCCGTGGGACTGGAGGAGACGGCATGGCACACTGCGCAGGCGACCGACGCGATTGCCTACATGCCGTATGACAAGGCCGAGAAGTACAGCAGCATCTACAACGCCGTGCATGGCTTTCTTGATGCGCAGGACCGGCTTGCAGAGGACGAAGCGCAGTTTCTAGGCACAATCCATCGCTACAGGATCGGCAAGGACAAGATGAGCAGGCAGGCCGCGGACGAGATGGCGGAGCGCCTGGGCATCTCCGAGGGCCACCTGCTTAACCTGGCGATCGCGGCGAGGGTATTGGAAGAACAGCAGAAGGCATTCATCGAGGGACGCGAACCGGCTCACCACCTTTCAGAAAGTTTGAAGGATTGATTCAGCGGTGTCCGAATGCCGTTTACCAGCAGCAGCGTTCGCTGAGGGATCGCCAGCAGCAGGCGTCCTTGTCGTCGCAGCAGCCCTGCGTGAACTCGTGCGGTTGCAGTTCTGCGTGGCAGACGTGGCATAACCTGACTGGATCGCCCCAGACTGTCTGGCCCAGTTCATCACCGATCACGCGGATGCGGTGGGGCAGCGACTCATGTGTGTCGACGTGTAATGCGGAGTGATGGTCGGGGATGGGGGAGTTGCCGAAGAGTGAATCTGCACGCCACATAACCGCGCCCTCCATCGGCGCCGGTTGGATTGCGTCCAACCTTGTAGTCCTTCGCATGGGGCGTTGGCCAGCGATTTTGAAGAAAAAATCGATGGAAAGAGCGGGTTGCACTGGCCGGTGTGCATTCCTGAATCCGGCATGGGAGTGCCACGCGGTGTACGTCAGCGCCTTTCGGCAGGCGATCTGTGTTGACTCCTCGGTAAACTGAGCGCGGCTTGGCCTTTTTCATTCCATCTCGAAGAGCACGACAGGCTCTAGCTGCCGCACTGATCTTTCCTGCGGTGATGGTCGCAGCGGTCAAGCCGAAGCATGCCGTCGAGCAGACTCCATGGCAGGTGGCCGAGCAGGCGCGGCAGCAGCTGCTTGCGATCCCGCCGGAGCAGCGCACGGCCGAGGACTACCGCACGGTGATGGACGGGTACCGGCTGATCTACCACGACAAGCCGGGCGATCTGCATGCTCCCGAGGCGATCTATGAGGTGGGTCTGCTGCTGGAAGAGCAGGGCACGACCCTGCATCAACCGAAGACGTTGCAGGCGGCGATCGGGCAGTTTGAGTTTCTGCGGACGCAGTATCCCCAGGCGTCGCTGCGCATTGCGGCGTTGTTTGAAGAGGCCCATATCGCCGCGTATGGATTGCGGGACGTGAAGCTGGCGCGGTCGAAGTACAGCGATTTCGTCGAGCAGTATCCGCTATCCGCGCACATTGATGAGGCGCAGGCGGCGCTGAAGCAACTGCGCGCCGGTGTGCTGCCTTCATCTCCGGATGCAGCAGTGATTTCGAGCACCGGCACTACAAGCAGTAAGCCTGCTTTACGCGGTGCTTCGCCGATGAACGGCGTGGCGGGCTCAGCGGTGTCACCGGCAGCGCATGTTGAGGCAAGCGCGGCAGCTTCACAGGACAGCGCGCCGGAGACCGGTCCAAAGGTTTCGCTGCCGGTTGGATCGCAGGCTGCCGTTCCGGCCGGTCGCGCCGTGCAGGATGCGAGTGCGGTGGTTCCGGCGCACACACGTAGCGGACTGGCTACGGTTTCGGCGATCCGGCACTGGTCTACGCCGACGTATACGCGTGTGGCGATCGACCTGGGGGACGAGGTGCAGTACGAGGCTGCGCGTGTGCCGAATCCAGACCGTATCTACTTCGATCTGCATGGCACGCGGCTGGCGCAGGAGCTTTCCGGAAAGTCATTCGCCGTTACGGATGATGGTTTTCTGAAGCGCATTCGCGCGGCACAGTACTCCAACGACATGACGCGCGTAGTGCTGGATGTGAACGATGTGACGGAGTACTCGGCGTTCCTGCTGCCAAACCCGTACCGGCTGATCATCGATATCCATGGTGGCGCGCGGTCCTCGGCGGCGGCTCCGGCTGCGGCAGTTGCTCCGACCTCTTCGTCGGCGAGAAAGGACTCGGACAGGCTCAGCGGCAGTGATCTGCTTGCTCCGCCCTCGGCTGTGCAGGCGAGTGTTGCTGCAGGACAGCGTGGTACTTCGATCTCTGCCATAGGGCCCATTACGACCACGGCGCCAGCTGCTGGTGGCGTGCGTGTGGCGTCTGTGCCGAGCACGTTGGCTACGCGGTCGACAAGCAGTGGCGAAGTCGCTGGTCTGAGCACGGCGCCTGATACGCAGCGCGGCACGTCGCAGCCGACCAGCCAGCCCATTGCGGTTGTCTCCCCAGGCAAAACAACGTCTTCAAAGCGGGGGAAGACGACCGACAAGGTTGCGGACGTGACGCCGGTGCACGTCGCTGCGCCGACGGCGGATGGTGAGCGTACGCTGCAGCGAGCGCTGGGGCTGAAGATCGGTCGCATCGTCATCGATCCGGGTCATGGTGGGCATGACAGCGGAACGCTTGGCGTCGATGGCTTGATGGAGAAAGACGTGGTGCTGGATGTGGCGCTGCGGCTGGGCCAACTGCTGCATGACAAGCTGGGTGCGGAGATCATCTATACGCGTTCGGACGACACATTCATCCCGCTCGAGACGCGCACCGCGATTGCCAATAAGGCTGAGGCGGACCTGTTCATCAGCGTGCATGCGAACAGTTCATCCGATGAGACGGCGCGTGGAGTCGAGACGTATTACCTCAACTTCACCACGCAGCCTGACGCGCTGGATGTGGCCGCGCGCGAGAACGCGGTGAGCGACGGCGGCGTGCATCAGCTCGCAGACCTGGTGAAGAAAATCACTTTGAAGGACAAGATTGACGAGTCGCGCGAGTTCGCCTCGGACGTAGAGCAGTCGCTCTATGACGGCCTGCACAAAGGAAATGAGGGATTGAAGAATCGCGGTGTCAAGAAGGCTCCGTTTGTGGTTCTGATCGGCGCGAACATGCCTTCGATCCTGACGGAGATCAGCTTTGTGACCAACGGCCGGGACGCCTCGCAGCTGCGCACGCCGGAGTATCGCGAGCGCGTGGCGGAGTCGATCTTTCACGGCGTAGCCACCTATGCGAACGGGATGTCGGGCATGCGCCTGGCGAGTGCCGCCAAGCCCGCCGCGCGCGGAGAGTAGGCCGTTCTCGACGGAGCACGGGTTGGGACAGTACGATGGCCCTGTCAGGAACACGCTGCACCATGCCGTCTGATCCGCTTGTCAATACAGCCGAAGTTCTGCGCGCTACCGCGTTGACGAAGTCGTATGCCGGCGTGCGTGCGCTGCGTGCAGCTTCGTTTGACCTGCGTGCGGGTGAAGTGCATGCCCTCATCGGTGAAAACGGCGCGGGCAAGTCGACGCTGACGAAGATCATCACTGGCGCCATCCAGCCGGACACGGGCGAACTGCTCGTCTTTGGCGATGCGGTGGTGGAGAACAATCCCAATCTCTCGCGATCGCTCGGGATCGCTGCGATCTATCAGCAGCCTTCGCTCTTTCCTGATCTGTCAGTCGCAGAGAACATCGCGCTGCCACTCGAGCAGGGCAGCGCCAGGCATCGCGTGGATTGGAAGGCTCGCATCGCGCGCGCGAAGGAACTGCTGCATTCGATGGGCGCGAGCATCGATCCTGCGCGACTCGCGAGCACGTTGAGTATGGCCGAGCAGCAGATTGTCGAGATTGCAAAGGCTGTCGGAGCGAACGCTAAGATCCTGCTGATGGATGAGCCGACCGCGCTGCTGAGCGAGCGCGAGGCCGTCAACCTGTTCCGCCTGATCGCGACGCTGCGCGCGCAGGGTGTGGCGATGGTCTACATCTCGCATCGGCTCGAGGAGATACTCGCGATTGCCGATCGCATCACCGTTCTGCGCGATGGTGAGACGGTCGCTGTGCGCCACGCGGCGGAGGTTTCGCAGCCCGAGTTGATCCATTTGATGGTCGGCCGTTCGATCGCTTCTGTGTATCCCAAGCGCGTGGTGCCCATCGGCGAGATTGCGCTTGAGGTGCGCGGCCTGGACAACGCAGCGGCCGGTCTGCATGACATCTCGTTCGCGGTTCGACGTGGCGAGATCCTTGGCTTCGCAGGCCTGGTTGGTTCTGGCCGAACGGAGCTTGCGCAGACGCTGTTCGGCCTGACGCCTGCGCGTGCGGAGATCCTGCTGGGTGGCCTGCCCGTGCAGATTGAACACCCGGGCGATGCGATACGCAACGGCATTGCGTATCTGCCGGAAGATCGCCGCCAGCATGGCGTGATCCTCGACATGCCGATCGCCGAAAACATCACCATGGCTGACCTCGCCAACGTGTCGCAGGCGGGGCTGATCGACCGCCGCAAAGAGGTTCGCCTGGCGAACCAGTTTCGCAGCGACCTGCGCATCAAGACGCCGAATGTCTACGTGGCGGCGGGCAATCTTTCCGGCGGCAATCAGCAGAAGGTTGCGCTGGCGCGATGGCTTGCGACGCGTCCAAAGGTGATGATTCTTGACGAGCCAACGCAGGGTGTCGATGTCGGCTCGAAGTCCGAACTTCACGAGTTGATCGTTGAACTCGCGGAGCAGGGCATGGCCGTGATCCTGATCTCTTCGGAACTGCCGGAGGTGCTGGGCATGAGCGATCGCATCGCGGTGTTTCACAGCGGCACCATTGCAGGGTTCCTGTCGTGCGAGCACGCCACGCAGCAGAGCATCATGGAACTCGCCTTCGGTCACAAGCAGGCGGCGGCATGAAGGGGCACACGCGCGAGATCGCGATTGGCCTCACCAATGTCCTGCTGCTGGTGCTGCTGGCCGCGACGACGCATGGCTTCTTCACGCTGGACAACCTGTCGGACCTGTTCCTGGCGAACATGCCGGTTATGCTGATTGCGCTGGGCATGACGCTGATCATCGTCACGGCGCAGATCGATATTTCAGTCGGTTCGGTGTTCGCGCTGTGCAGCGTGCTTGCCGGTCTGGCGGCGCGATCGGGTGCGCCATGGCCGGTGTTTCTGCTGCTGGCGTGTGTCGCCGGTGCGGCGTGCGGCGCGCTCAATGGAGCACTCAGCGCGTATGTGCGCATCCCTTCGATTGTCGTGACGCTGGCAACGATGGTGGCCCTGCGCGACGGTCTGCGATGGGGTACGCAGGGTGCGTGGGTGGGCAATCTGCCACCGAGCTTCCAGCGCTTCGGCATGGGGCAGTCGGCGTACACGCTTGCCGTGCTCGCGCTGACGGTGTTGTTCACCGTTGCGACCGCGCTTGGTCTGCGCTATCTGCGAGCGGGTCGCGCGGTATTCGCGACCGGTTCCAACGAAGCGGCGGCGCGGCAGATCGGCATCAACACAAACTTGGTGGTGTTCGCTGTGTTCACGCTGACGGGTGCGCTGACCGGGCTGGCTGCGACGCTGAACGCCGTGCGCTTCAACCAGGTGCCGAGTAACTCCGGCATCGGGCTTGAGATGAAGGTGATCGCGGCAGTGGCAGTTGGAGGTGCGGCAATCACAGGTGGTTCGGCGACCGTTCTCGGCACGGTACTTGGCGTGATCCTGCTGGGGATGATCGGCCCTGCTCTGACCTTTCTTGGTATCAGCGCGTACTGGGAGAAGGCGCTGCAGGGCGGCATCATCCTGCTGGCCGTGAGCGCGAACGTGCTGGGCAGCTATCGCCGACGGCGCAGCGCGGGTGTCGTTCATGCCTGAGCAGACCGCCTCTCATCGCAAGCCGATCCTTTCAGCCGGTGAGTGGGCGCTGCTGTTTGCGTTGGTGCTGGAGTGCGTGTTCTTCGGCGCCAGCGCGCCCAGCTTTGCCACGTGGGGCAACTTCTTTGAAGTGCTGCGGTTCTCGGTGGAGCTTGGGCTGCTTGCGGTCGCGCTCACGCCCATCCTGATCACGGGCGGCATTGACCTGTCAGTGGGTTCAACCATCGGCCTGACAGCGGTATTGTTTGGTGCAATGGCGCAGGGCGCGCACCTGCCGATGTTGCCTGCAGTGTTGCTGTCGCTCTGCATAGGACTGGTTGCGGGTGGGCTGAACGCCGCGCTGATTGCGGGTCTGGGACTGCCTCCGCTGATCGTCACGCTGGGTACGTTCTCGCTCTACCGCGGTATCGCCGAGGGCATTACGCACGGTGCGGTCAGCTATACGGGCTTTCCGGCAGGGTTTCTGCGTTTTGGACAGGGCTACTTCTGGAAGGTGGTGCCGGTACAGTTGCCGGTGTTCATGCTGGTGGTGCTTGGGTATTACGTGCTGCTGCATCGGTCGGTGATCGGGCGAGCGTTGTATGCCATTGGCTTCAACGCTGAGGGAGCGCGCTACGCCGGCATACCTGTGCGTCGTCGGCTCGCGTTGATCTATGTCCTGTCGGGCGTGGTGTCGGCGCTTGCGGCGATCATTTACGTGGCGCATCTTGGTCTGGCGAAGTCGGACCTTGGCACCGGCTATGAACTGCAGGCGATTGCAGCGGTGGTGCTTGGCGGCACATCGGTCTTTGGTGGACGCGGCACGCTGTTTGGATCGCTGCTTGGGCTGTTCTTCCTGTCGGTGCTGGCGAATGGCATGCACCTGATGGCGCTGCCTTCAGAGCTGACGGGCGTGCTGATCGGCGTGCTGCTGCTGGCAATTGTGAGCGTTGATCGTTTGCGGACCAGCCGTGCGGCGAAGTCGCGCAAGCAGGTGGTGAGGCAGCGCAAGCCATTCATCGCCGTGGGTGCCCTGGTTGCGATCGCGATCGGCGTGTTCGTGGCGTTGCATGGCTCGCACTCGCGTGGCGTCGGGCAGCAACTGACCATCGCGGTGATGCCGAAGGCGAAAGGCGACCCCTACTTCATCAGCGCGCGGGCCGGTGCGGAAGAGGCTGCGAAGGAACTTGGCGTCAACCTGATCTGGGACGGGCCTACGAGCCTGGACGCGTCGCAGCAGAATGAGTTAGTCGAGAACTGGATCACGCGTGGTGTGAACGCGATTGTTGTTGCCGTTGAGAACCGGGGCAGCATCTCGACCGTTCTGCGCAAAGCGCGGGCGCATGGCATACCAGTGATGACGTGGGATGCGGACGCTGAAAAGGATGCGCGCGACTACTTCCTGAACCAGGCCACGCCCGAAGGCATTGCAGAGGCACTCGCCGATGAGGCTGCGAGGCTGCTGCCGAACGGCGGCGATTACGCCATTGTGACCGGAGCGCTATCGGCCGAGAACCAGAACGAGTGGATTCGCGACATCAAGGCGCGCATGGCCAGCGCGCATCCAAACGTCCATCTCGCGACAATCCAACCAAGTGACGACGATCGCGACAAGGCGTTCAGTGCGACCCAGGTCATCCTGAAAGCGTACCCGCAGGTGAAGCTGGTGATGGCGATCTCCGCCCCTGCGGTGCCCGGCGCGGCGGAGGCGGTGCAGCAATCGGGGCGAAAGGATGTGGACGTGATCGGGCTTTCGCTGCCGTCGATTTGCAGGCCGTACATCCACAATGGTTCGGTACAGACGATCTTCCTGTGGAACACGCGCGATCTTGGCTACCTGACGGTGTACGCGGGCGCGTTACTGGCTGAGCGCAAGATCCCGCGCGGCGCGACATCGGTGCATGTGGGGCGGCTTGGGGATCTGCAGGTGCGTGGGAGTGAGATCGTGCTGGGCAAGCCGTTGCGGATTGATAAGGGCAATGTGGACGCGCTGCAGTTCTGAGCCGCTGTCATCCTGAGCGGAGCGAAGGATCCCCCTGTCGGACTCACTGGTCACTGCAGTCGAAGGCTTTCTCTTGAGAGAATTACAGACCGCGGTGGCATCCAACACTCTGCAGGGGTCCTTCGCTTTGCTCAGGATGACGGTGCAGAGGGTGATCGGCGCGACATCGCCAGTCATCGTACGGCGCTTCTATAATCGCCCATGCAGCGAAGCACGCGACGAGTGATCTGGGGCTCGAAGGGCCTGAACAGATCACAGGCAGCGGAATACATCTTTAACGCAACGCTTCGCGCAACAAAAGGATGGACCCATGCGGCACACGCTTTCTCTCGCACTTGCGGCAACATTTCTTCTCACGCTTTCTGGTTGCAAGTCTGCTCAAACAGGCAAGAGCGCTGCTGTGCCCGAAGGTCCCACGATGGAAAGCGCAAAAGGGCCGCGCATCTATGTTTCGGATGAAGTGTCTGGCGACCTGACCGTCATTGACGCCACGACCATGAAGCGGCTGGAGACGCTGCACATCGGCACGCGGCCTCGCGGCATTCACGCCAGCCCCGACGGCAAGACGCTGTACATCGCGCTGAGCGGTACGCCGATCGGCGGGCCTGGTGTGGATGAAGACAAGCTGCCGCCTTCAGACCACTCGAAGGACGGCATCGGTGTCTTCGACGTCGCACAGAACAAGCTGGTACGCACGATTCCCGGCGGGTCCGATCCTGAGAACTTCGACATCAGCAAGGATGGCAAGCAGCTCTACATCTCGAATGAAGATGAATCGGCAGTGAGCATTGTCGACATCGACAGCGGCAAGATTGAAGCGACGATGAACATGGGCGCGCAGCCTGAGGGCGTCAAGACCTCTCACAATGGCAAGTTTGTCTACGTGACCAGCGAAGAGGCCGGCACCATTGCCGTTGTCGATCCAGCCGCGAAGAAGATCACGGCGACGATCAAGGTTGGGCATCGTCCTCGCAACGTGGCGTTCACGCCTGACGACAAGATCGCCTACATCAATGCAGAAAACGACGGTACGGTGGTCGTGGTGGACGTGGCGAAGAACAAGATGATCAAGACCATCCAGATCGGCAAGCCGGGTGAGGTGAAGCCGATGTTCGTGTTGATGTCGCCGGACGCAACCAAGCTGTACACGAGCACGGGCCGAGGCGGCAAAGTGGTCACCATCGACACGAAGACGGACACGGTAGTTGGTGACGTAGCCGTGGGCAAGCGGCCCTGGGGCATCGCTCTGTCTCCCGACGGCAAGACGCTGTATAGCGCCAACGGGCCTTCGAACGATGTGTCGGCAGTTGATCTGGCCACGAACACGGTGACGGCGAAGGCGCCTGGCGGCGGTGGCCCGTGGGGGCTGGTGGTGCTGCCGTAACGGTATGCGCCGCGCTTTCATAGCGCAAACGCTCGCGTTCGGGGATACAGCCTTCGCGGGGGTTCTGGCGTCTCTCAAATAGCTCAAGACCGGCATGTGCCGGAGCAAAGGACTTCTCTCATGCGTTCCAAGTTGCCCATTGCCTTTGTTGCTGTGGCTGGTCTTTCGTTTGCCGTTGCGTCGCAGGCGCAGATGAGCGATGACGCGACCCATGGCAAGGAGATCTTCACCTCGAAGTGTTCCATCTGTCATAGTGCGGATACGACCGAGCAGAAGATCGGCCCCGGTCTGAAGGGACTGTACGCACGTGGCACCATGGCGGACGGCACCAAGGTCACGGACGAGAGTGTCACCCTGCGCATTGTGAACGGTAAGACACCGATGCCGCCGTTCAAGGACACGCTGACGCCTGCGGAGATCAAGCAGGTTGTGGAGTATTTGAAGACGCTTTAGGTCTCTTCGGTTCAGGGTAAGCACCGTGAGCCGATGCTAGGCTTTAGAAACGAGATAAGAGTCGGGACCGTCGATTGGCGGCTTTAGCCACCGACATCTGGATCTCAGCGGCTGAAGCCGCCAATATCAGGCGTGGTTGGCTATCGGCGGCTAAACCGGCTGCCTTATCTGAATCTCAGCGGCTGAAGCCGCCGATGTCCAGGCGTGGTTGGCTATCGCGGCGGCTAAAGCATGCTGCCTTGCGGCCAAAGCAGATTCGCCTTGCGACCGTGCGTCTTCGCTTGTGATTGAAGCCGTTCCTCTGTGACCAAAAGCCGTTTGCTCTGTGACCGAAGCCGCTTGCTCTGTGACCGAAGCCGTATATTTTGCGAGCGCAGCCGCTATGCTGCTCGACTGAAGCCCTTTCCTTCGAACAAACTCAAAACTTCTAACGGGTGCTGACTGTGCTTGCGGTTTGTTCGGCATAGCTGCCGATTACCGGCAGCATCCACTTGTTGCCTTGAAACGCCTTGATTACCGCAATCAGCCAGGCTGCTCCCACGAGGATGACGAGCAGACCCGTTGCCGAATACGCAATGTTGACCGGCATCATGGACACCAGCAGCAACTCCACCACGCGAATCGCTGCAACCGCAAGAAAGTAAAAGATCGCCTGCCAGCTGTGAAATCGCACCAGGGGGTTAGAGCGGTACGGTTCCGAGATCAGGAAGAACACCGCCGGCAGCACAAAGTACGCCAGTCCAGACGCGACCGGACCTGAAATGGCCGCAGGCGTCGGGACGTCAGATGGGTACGGCGGGTAGGGTGCAGTGTAGGGCGGTGATGGGCCATCGAGGAGCGCTTCGCGGGGGCTTGCCGCGTTTGCTCCTGGTTTACCTGCCTGCGCGGCGGGGCCGTAGACCGGCTCTGCTCCGTCCTGGTTCGCGGTTCCGTTGCTCGGATCGGTGCTCACGCGATCACCTCGTCAAGACCGATTGGATGCCCCGACGGGTGGGCACGTCAAGCTTTGTTGATGAACCCGCCGATGGCGTGAGCCAATCCGCATCCTACCTGTGAACGGGGCATCTGCAGGGTATGAGTCTGGCGGCATGGGTGGCGGCGCACGGGTATTTCTCCGTAACCGCATTGTTGTTTCTGTCGGCCCTGGGGCTGCCGCTGCCGGTGGGACTGGCGTTGATGCTGGGCGGTGCGGCTGCGCACGGCGGCACGCTGCACCTTTACTGGCTGATCCCCGCCTGCATCCTTGCGGAAAACGCCGGTGCATCGCTGCTGTACACGGGCGGCCGACTGTCCGGGTGGTGGCTGCTTTCGCGGCTTTGCAGATTGACGATGGATCCGGAGGTCTGCATCTTCCGCTCGGCTGACTTCTTCTATGAGCGTGGACCCCGTGTGCTGCTGGTGGCCCGCTTCATCCCCGGCCTGAACAGCATGGCGCCGCCGCTGGCAGGCAGCCTGAACATGCGTGCGTTCAAGTTCTGGCGGCTCGACTTTGCCGGGGCCACGCTGCATGTGTTGACGTGGACGGCTGTCGGCTTCTTCCTGAGCCGCTACATCAAGGAGGTCACGTCGGCGCTGGGCGTCGTGGGTCACGTGGCGCTGGGTGTTGTGCTGCTGGCGCTGGCGGGGTATGCGCTGATGTGGGCGTTTGTCCAGATGCGCGACCGGCGCTACAAGGACGTTCTGCGCGTCTCCATCGAAGAGGTACGCGAGCGGCTCGACAACCCGAACCCGTCGAGGCCGATCGTGATTGCCGATGTGCGTTCGCACGGCTACTACGATCCCGGCATGCAGCGCATCAAGAACTCGATCCGCGTGGAGCCGAATCGCCTCGGTGTCGAACTGGACGCATTGCGTGAGACGCTGGCGCCCGAATGCGATATCTACGTCTACTGCTCGTGCGTGCGGGACGCCACGAGCATCCGGATCGCCCATGCGATGGGCCAGCGCGGCCAGTCGGTGAAGGTCATTGAGGGCGGTCTGCGCGGCTGGCTGCGCGCCGACTACCCGACAGAGCCGGTGCCCTCAAACGAGATGCGCCACCTTCCGCGTTTCGAGTAGGACCTGGTCACTTGAAGGTGTGATGTTTCTCCTGATAGTGTGCATGCACGCATGCAGCGGAAATCTCCAACGCGAAACGCCGTGCGGCGTTGGCTGTCCATTGGCGTCGTCTTGCTCTGCGTATGCACGCAAGCCGTTTCGCAGCAAAAGGTTGAGGCGGGAACGACGCTTCACGTTTACACCAACCTGCTGCAGATTCCAGTGCTGATCCTGAACTCGAGGCATCAGCCCGTACCCTTCATCGAGCCGGACAAGTTCCTTCTGCACATCGACAGGAATCCGCCGTTCCGTCCGCGTGTTCGGTTGGAGGGCGAGGATCCGATTACGCTGGCGGTGTTAATCGACGGCGCGTCTGAAGGCCCCAAACTGCTGGACCTGAGCGAGAACCTGGCTGCCATGGCGCACGACCAACTGCACCGGCAGGACCGCATTGCGTTCTACGGCCTGGATGGATGCAAGCTGCGCCGGACATCGACGCTGCGTTCTCCTGATGCAGACACGGTGCGAGCCGCTGTGAAGACGCTGGAGGCAGTTCCGCCCTACGTGCACCACTGGCATGGTGAAAAGTGTGAGTCTCCCATTGCGCTGTGGGACGCACTCGCGTGGGTGAGCCACTCGCTGCAGGGCGAACCGGGCCGGCGTGTCATTCTGGTGATCACGAATGGTGCCGATGGCGGCAGCAGGCTGACCGCGGATGAGACCCGGCTGGTCGCAACCAGCAACGGCGTGGCCGTCTTCGCCCTGGCAGAGCGGTACAAGGTACACCAGGGTGATCTTCCGTCGAACGCTGTTCTGGGTGGAAACACTGCATCCAGCGCGCTGGCATTCGTTAGCGAGGGCAGCGGCGGTATGGTGATGGAAAGCACCCGTAAGGACCTGGACACTACACTGGCGCGTTTTCCGCAACTGCTGCGAGAGCGCTACATCGTGGAGTTTTCGCGTCCCGCTGGTATGACCGCGGGACAGCATTCGCTGATCGTCACGGTGGGACAGTCGAAAGACTTCATTCGCAACGCTGGAACGTCAATGCCCGTCGCCGATCCTGAAGTGGCCGATCCGGCGGTGCAGCACGGTGCAGTCGATCCGACGTTCAAGGCGGATGTCGGTGATTCGCAGTTGCCCGAAACGAAAGCGGTCGAGGGAGTCGTCTCGCCCGCACGCGTCACGGAGGCGCAGCCCGCAGGTACAACCTCGAGCGCGCCGTAAGGCATTGTGTCTTCCGCGGCTCGTAGAATAGAGGCGTGAGTTTTGCGGAACAGTTCGATGTGCTGGTAGTCGGTGCCGGCCATGCCGGTTGCGAGGCCTCCGTTGCCGCCGCGCGCATGGGACTGCGCACCGCACTACTTACGCTGAATCTTGACCTGATTGCGCAGATGAGCTGCAACCCTGCGATTGGCGGCATCGCCAAGGGGCATCTCGTACGCGAGATCGATGCCCTCGGCGGCATCATGGGCGAGGTCGCCGACGCGTCAGGCATCCAGTTTCGCCTGTTGAACACGTCGCGCGGGCCTGCAGTGTGGTCGCCGCGTGCGCAGTGCGACAAGCGGCTCTACCGCGTCCATATGCGCGCGCTGCTGGACAGCGTGCCCAACCTCATTCTGAAGCAGGCGGAAGTCGTCGACGTTCTGCTGGAAGCCGAAACCCATCTCTCAGAAACGAGACATGGGGCATCCAATGGGATGGAAGCGGGTGCCCCGCATCTCGCGTCTGAGATGTGGGATCCGGAGACTCCGCGCCGCTGCGTCGGTTTGAAGTTGCGCGACGGCAGCGAACTTCGCGCGAAGGCCGTGGTCATCACCACTGGAACGTTTCTGAACGGGCTGATCCACTGCGGCGAGCAGAAGACCAGCGCCGGGCGCACGCCGCATGAAGCAGCGAGCGTCATGCTGGGCGAGTCGCTGAAGCGGCTTGGTCTGCGTGGTTGCCGTCTCAAAACCGGCACGCCCCCGAGGCTGGATGGCCGCACCATCGACTGGACGCGCTTTGCGAAGCAGCCTGGGGACGTTGATCCCACGCCATTCTCCCTGCGGTCCAAGAACGTTCCGCAGTTGCGACAGATCTGCTGCCACATCGCTACGACGACGCCTGAGACGCTGGACCTGATCCGCGCGAACGTGCATCGCTCGCCCATGTACTCCGGGCAGATTGAAGCAATCGGTCCACGCTACTGTCCTTCAATCGAAGACAAGATCGTCCGGTTCCCGGACAAGGTGCAGCATCAGTTCTTCCTGGAACCCGAAGGCCTCGACACCGACGAGGTCTACATCAACGGCATGAGCACCAGCCTGCCCGCGGACGTGCAACTGGCCATGGTGCACTCCATACCCGGGCTGGACAAGGCAACGATGCTGCGGCCGGGCTACGCTATCGAGTACGACGCGATCGATCCGACCGAACTGGATCGTTCGCTGAAGGTGAAGAGCATCGATGGGCTGTACCTCGCGGGACAGATCAACGGCACCAGCGGGTACGAAGAGGCGGCTTGCCAGGGCCTGATGGCGGGCATCAACGCTGCGCTCAACGTGAAGGGTGAGCCTGCATTTACGCTGGACCGCACCGAGGGCTATACCGGCATCCTGATCGACGACCTGATCAGCAAGGGCACGAACGAGCCCTATCGCATGTTCACCAGCAGGGCGGAGTTTCGGCTGCACCTGCGGATCGACAATGCGGACCGCCGACTGACACCGCATGGCCGCCGGCTTGGGCTGATCGACGACGCTGCGTGGATGGAATACGAGGCGCGGCAGTCACGGATGGCCGCGCTGACCGTGCTGCTGGAGACGGCGAAGCTCGATAGTTCGATGGTTGCGCAAGTATCCAAGTGTGCAAATCAGATTGCTTCCCACCATCTTGAGGGTCTGTCACTCTGCAACGAAGCAGAGGAATCTGGTCCTTTTGCAGAGCCGTCGCACGCAAAGCTAGACAACCCGGCAACGCTTATGGGCCAGACATTCTCACAAGCGTTAAAGCGCCCTGAACTGCGGATCGAGATGCTCATGCCTGCATTGCAGGACCGGCTGCTGCAGATGCCGCAGCTTGCGCCCTATGTGGTTGAGACGGGTTCGCGCGTGCGCAACGAACTGCGCGCTGTCGAAACAGAAATCAAATACGCTGGTTACCTTGATCAGCAGCGCCGTTCTATCGACAAGCTGAAGCGAGCCGAACACCGCGTCATTCCACCGTCGTTTCACTATCTAGGCATCAGCGGGCTGTCGCGCGAAATCCAGGAAAAGCTCGACCGCGTGCGCCCACAGACGATCGGCCAGGCCAGCCGCATCCCTGGCATTACGCCGGCCGCAATGACGCTGCTAAACGTGCTGGTCGAGGTGCATACCCGTACCTTCAGTGATACGTCCGCGGCTCACCAGTAGGCGGCTGAACGGGATCAAAGCTCCTTCGTCATGCGCACGATGGGCAGATGTGCGCCGTTCGGCAGCGGCACGACGACGTGCTCTCCCTCCACGTAGCCCTTCAGCCGATAGAGCGGCAGCCCGGTGAGTGTCGACCCCATCTCGGCGCGGCGAAAGCCATGCTGTCGCGCGATCTCTTCCGCGTGCTGCAGGATCAGCGAGCCGAGACCCATGCGGGCGTAGTCAGGGTGGACGAAAATAGCGCGGATCTTTGCAGCTTCGGTCGCCGGGTCCATGCGCTCGGCCAGTCGATGCGGGCCTCCATCACTGCCGAAGAGTGTTCGTCGGTAGCTCCATCCACCGCAGCCTGCGATGATGCCTGGTTGGTCCTCAGGATAGGCGACAAAGTAGGTTCCGTCGGCGACAAGTTGTGTGTCCAGTCCGAGAGCATGGCCCAGCGCGCCTTCGATCTGTTCCGGGCTGTAGTCGTCGCGCTGCAAGCCACGCACGCTGCGCTCGATGAGCAGGCGCAGCGCTGGTATATCCGCATCGGCCGCGATGCGAAGAGCGAATCGGGGAGCCGTCATCGCGCGTTTGGCAGCAGACCGCTTTCAACCAGTACGGGCGGTTTGCGCAGCCTGGTGGCCTGCTCGTAGGCATAGGCAAACCCCAGCAGATCGCCATCGCGCCATGGCCGTGCGCTGATCTCGAGACCGAAAGGCAGGCCGCTGTCATAGAAGCCCGCAGGCACCACCACGGCCGGCACACCGATGCGGTTGACCCATCCTGTATTGCTGTGCGGGCCGCCGGAAAGCTGGCCGTTCTGCGGCATGGTCTCGTCCGGTGGAGGCATCTGCGCGCTGGGGTAGATCAGGCCGTCGAGGTGCCGGTCGGCGAGCGCTTTCACGTACTCGGCGAGCGCGGCTTTCTGCGGAGCGAAGTAGTTCGCGTCCGCGTTCGGGTCGCTCTTCAGCGCAACCTGTGGTGTGGGCGGGCGGTTCGGACTCGCAGGAGCGTTGGGATTGGCGATGCCGGTTATCGTCGCGGGCAGGGGACTGCCGATGGCTTTGGCGTAGTCGTCCGCGGAGTGATACTGCGCAGGACCGAAGTTCTGCAGCCACTGGTTGGTGCCGTCGAGCCGGTAGGCGCTGGTGTTGATCTTGCGGACGGTCTGCGCGAAGCTGTCGGGCAGCAAGGTGTCGTCGATCACAATTTCAGCACCTGCGGCCTTGAACTGGTCGATGGCTTTCATCAGCATGGCCCGCGTTTCGGGGCGCATGGCATTCGTCGGACGCGCGGCCTGGCTGACACCAAAGCCGGTATCACCGCTAAGGATGAAGGCAGGCACGCCGAAGCGCTTGCCCTTGAGCGCGTCGGACTTGAGGTACTGCGTGTATGGGCCAAGCTGCGCCCTGGTTGCGGCGTCGGCGGTGCGGAAATCGAGCGGGTCGTTCGATTGGTTCTCATGCTGCCCCGTCATGGCTCCAAGGGCAATCGCAGCGTCGGTGACAGTGCGTGCGATGGGGCCGGTGTTGTCGAGCAGCCAATCCAGTGGAGCGATGCCGGCGATGCTGGTGAGCCCGCGCGTCGGCAGCACGCCAACAACGGCACTGGTGCCTGCGGGCATGCGGATGCTGTTTGCCGTGTCCGTTCCGGTGCCGAGCATGGCGAAGTTGCTTGTGACCGCGGTGACGGTGCCGCCGCTCGATCCGCCGGGCGAGAAGCGCACGTCGTAGGCGTTACCTGTGCGGCCAAATGCCGTGGAGCGATTGGTGTCGCTCGCGGCGAAATCCGGCATGTTGGTGATGCCGAGGATTATGGCTCCCGCGGTGCGCAGGTGCGCCACGATGGTCGCGTCTTTGTCCGCAACAAACTCGTGCCCAGGCAGGGCGAAACCCTGCCAGCCATCGGTGTCGGGCAGGCCCTTCACGGCGGTGTTGGCCTTGATCACAATGGGGATGCCCCACAGCGGGCCGTGGGGTGATTTCGCTTCTGCGTCTTCGCGCTTTGCAGCGGCTAACGCGCCTTCCACATCCACAGTCTGCACTGCGCGGTAGATGCCGTTGTACCGCGCGATGCGGCCCATGTACCAGCGCGTGACCTGCTCAACCGTGTAGGTATGCTTTGCATAAAGCGCCTGCAGATGCTGGATGTCGATCTCCAGCAGATCGCGGTCCATGCGCGCCTGCTGGGCCGCGGGCAACACCGGCAGGTTGGCTGGCATGGGGATCGGCGGCGACGAAAGTGGCTGCGCCGGGGGCGTCGTCTGCGCGTGCAGAGTGCTGAAAATGAAAGCTGCAGAAAGCGCGATCGGCGCGAGTCGCATGGGTGCTCCAATGTCCGGGATGCTTTCGTTGTAGCACGCCATGCCGGACAGAGACGAACGGTGAGTGCCCCATGTCTCGATTCTGAGACACGGGTTCGTGAAGCTGCGACGATCCTCACATCTCAGAGTCGAGATGTGGGCACCCTCTTCGATTTCGCTTTGCTCAGTGCTTTGACAGTGACAGCACGTTGCCGTCAGGGTCGGCGAACCACGCGACCTTGTCACCGTTGGGCGCAGTCCAGATGCCAAGCGCGTCCTGCTCGAAGAACGAGTAGCGGATGAACTCGATGCCCTTCGCTGCCAGCGCCTTCACATCGTCTTCGATCAACTCCGCTTCCCAGCCCAGGATGGTGAACTGCGCGGGCGTGACGCTGGGCATGCGCACCATGCGGACCATGTTCTCGCCAGAGCGGAAGACGAGGGCAAAGCCATCATCCTGCACGAACTCCAGGCCGAGCACGTCTGCGTAAAACGCCTTCGAGCGCTCTCCATCCGTGATGGGAACGAAGCCGATGAGCGAGCCGGGTGCGGGCATTCACTTCTCCTGTTTGGATTACTGGATTGCGCCGTCAATATCGTCCGTGGGACCGTCCAGCTCGGCTTCCATACCGCTGCGGAGCTGTTCCAGGAAGTCCTCAGGGTCAATCTGTTCGTCATGCTGCGCGTGCGCTTCGGCGATGTGGCGAGCCAGGTCGGCGAGCAGCAGACCCCATGCAGCCGGGTCTTCCCACATGCCGAATGCAAGCGCAACGTGCTGATCGCCATTGGCAATCCAAACGCGAAGCACTTCGAGCGAGCGCGGGTCGCGGGATGCTGCGGCGGGTATGGGAAGTGCGTCCTTCTGGCTCATGGTCACGATTATCCACCCGCAGACCTCAATCTTCACAGGGGCGCCGGCTGTGCGCGCTGGCCTAAACTGGAGGTCATGGCAACCTTCCTCCAGATCGTCGAGCGCGAGGGGCTTCCCGCGTCGGTCCATACCGAGCGCGTGATCCTCGGCTCCATGCTTTCCGACCCGGTTGCGGTGGTCGACGCTACGGCTAAGCTGGGCGTTGACGACTACTCGCTGGATTCGCATCGGCGCATCTACGCGGCCATGCTGGAACTGTCGGAGCTTGGGCATGCGATCGACTTCGTGACCGTCGCGGAGGTGTTAATCCGTCGCAAGGAGCTTGAAGCGGTCGGCGGTCGCGCTTACCTGATGTCGCTCACGGAAGGCCTGCCGCGACACCTGGCGATCGAGAACTACGTGCAGGTGGTCAAGGACAAGAGCATCCTGCGACAGCTGATGCAGGTGTGCGAGCTTGGACTGAACCGTGCTGCCGACCAGAGCGAGACCTCGCTCGATGTGCTGGGTGCAGTGGAGTCGCGGCTGCTTGAGATCAGCGAAAACGCGATCAAGCGCGGCTTCTCGGACATCGGTCAGATCGTCGGAGAGAGCTTCGGTTCGATCGATCAGTTGTACGAGCAGGGCCGCGAGATCACCGGCCTGGAGACGCACTATACCGAGTTCGATCGCATGACCAGCGGCCTGCAGAAGGCCGACCTGATGATCATCGCCGCTCGTCCTTCGATGGGCAAGACGGCGTGGGCGATCAACATCGCGCAGAACGCCGCGGTGCGCGACGGCAAGGTGGTGGCGGTGTTTTCGCTGGAAATGTCAAAGGAATCGCTGCTGCGCCGGCTGCTGGCAAGCGAGGCGCTGGTGAACTCGCGCAAGATCCAGACGGGCTTCTTACCGCGCGAAGACAAGCAAAAGCTGATCAACGCTCTGGATCGCCTGATGGGATCGAAGATGTTCATCGACGACACGCCGGGCATCACCCTGACCGAGATGCGCGCGAAGGTGCGGCGCCTGCGGCAGCAGGAGGGCTCGCTCGACCTGATCCTGATCGATTACCTGCAGCTGATGACGATGGCATCGGCGGGCCCGGGCGGACGCCGGCCTGAGAACCGCAACCAGGAGGTCTCGGCCATCTCACGCGGTCTGAAGGCGCTGGCGAAGGAGATGAACGTGCCGGTCGTGGCGCTGTCGCAGCTGTCGCGTGGCAGTGAGCAGCGGCAGGGCGACAAGAAGCCGCTGCTGAGCGATCTGCGCGAGTCAGGATCGATCGAGCAGGATGCCGATGTGGTCTGTTTCATTCATCGCGAGGAGTACTACGACCGCGAGAACGAAGACATCAAGGGTCAGGCGGAGATCATCATTGCCAAACAGCGTAATGGGCCGACGGGATCAATCAAGCTGGCTTATCTGGCGGATTACACGCGTTTTGAGAATCCTGCGTTGCCGGGGACGGAGTACTGATACCGGGGTGACGCGTTGCCGATGCTCGATCACGATGGCGAGTTTCTGGCAAGCAGATCAGAGGTCTATCGGTGGTGATTCCGTGCGTTGATGCGAGTCTTACGGCATGGAGCGGACGATCTCGATGTCACCTGACGCCTTCACCGTTACTTCTCCGCACGTTGCGGGCACCACGACGGAGTGGTTTGCGGGCAGTTGCGTGCGCGTGCCTGCTGTGACGATTTCTGCGTCGCCGTAAAGCGCGGTGAAGCAATGCGGCTTGCCCGCAGCATCGCCAAGCGTGAGCGTGTCCCCTGCTTTCATGGGAAAGCTGTCGACAGTGAAGTACTGCTCCTGCAGCAGGCGTGTGCCGTTCAAGATGGGCTGCGGGGCGACCTTACCGGCGCGGGTGTCCTGCTTGCTGACGGCGAGCCCGGCCTCGAGATGCAGCTCGCGGGGACGCCCGTAATCATAGAGGCGATAGGTCGTGTCGCTGGTCTGCTGAATTTCGAGCAGGGTCGCGCCGGGGCCAATGGCATGCACCGTGCCTGCGTCGACAAAGACCATGTCGCCTTTCTTGACAGGCAGGTGATTCAGCAGGCTTTCCATGGTGCCGTCCGCGATGGCCGCGCTCATCTGCTCGACCGTTGCGCCGGGCGCGAGGCCGCAGGCGACGGTCGCTCCTGGCTCGGCTTCCAGCACGTACCAGCACTCGGTCTTGCCGCGGCCGAGGCCCAGTTCGCGGGCTTCGGCGTCGTTGGGGTGCACCTGCACGGAGAGCTTCGCGTTGGGAAACAGCAGCTTGATGAGCAGCGGAAACTCGGTCTCTGAAGAGTGGGAGCCGAGCAGCGCTTCAGGTTCTGCCTGCGCGACCTCGGCCAGCGTCTTGCCTGCTTCCGGGCCATCGGCGACGACGCATGCGGGACCGGTCAGCCACGCCTCGCCTATAGGATCAGCGCCGGCTGGTGCTGCTGGCAGAACGCTGGATGGGTACCAGCCTGAAAGGTCCGGTCGCCCCCACGTGCGGGGCGCGAAGGTGGGCTGCAGGCGAAATGGTGCGAGTTCGTTCATTCTTCTCCGTCGTCTTCGCTGTGATGACGTTAGTCGGCAAGCACCATTTCACGCTCGTCGACCGGCTGGCGCAGCCACTCGTACAGCGGAAACTGCTCGGCGAGATCGGAGACGCGGCGATGGATGGCGCGAAGCCGGGACTCGTCCGCTCGATGTTCCAGGGCTTCGGCGATCCACTGGGCGATCATGCGCATTTCGCCCTCGCGCATGCCGCGGGTGGTCAGCGCGGGCGTGCCGAAGCGGACACCGCTCGGCTTCAACGGCGGATTGGTGTCGTAGGGGATCGCGTTCTTGTTGACGGTGATACCCGCCTTGCCGAGCGCAGATTCTGCTTCTGAACCGAGGATGCCCCTGGCGAAGACGTCGACCAGCATCAGGTGCGTGTCGGTGCCGCCGGAGATGATGCGGTACCCCTCGCCTGCGAGCGCTGCTGCAAGCTCTTTTGCGTTGGCGACCGTCTGCGCAGAATAGGCGGCGAACTCGGGTTGCAGAGCCTCACGGAAGGCGACAGCTTTCGCTGCGATGACGTGCATCAGCGGTCCGCCCTGCTGGCCGGGGAAGACTGACCGGTCGAGCGCGGCAGCGAACTCCCCTTTGCACATGGCCATGCCCGCCCGTGGTCCACGCAGCGTCTTGTGCGTGGTAGTGGTCACCATGTGTGCGTGCGGCACCGGCGAGGGATGCACGCCGCCTGCAACCAGACCGGCGAAGTGTGCCATGTCGATCATCAGGTAGGCGCCTACGCTGTCGGCAATGGCGCGCATGCGCTCAAAGTCCCACGTGCGCGGGTAGGCTGAGCCGCCGCCGACGATGACCTTCGGGTTCTCACGCCTGGCAATCGCTTCGAGTTCGTCGTAGTCGACCATCTCGGTGTCCCGGCTGACCTGGTAGCCGACGATGCGGTAGAGCTTGCCGGAGAAATTGAGCTTGTGACCGTGCGTCAGGTGACCGCCATGCGCCAGGTCGAGGCCCAGGATGGTGTCGCCGGGCTGGATCAGCGTCATGTATGCCGCTGCATTGGCCTGCGAGCCGGAGTGCGGCTGCACGTTGACATGCTCTGCACCGAAGAGCTGCCTGGCGCGATCGCGCGCGATGTTTTCCACAACGTCGGCGACTTCGCAGCCACCGTAATAGCGCTTGCCCGGATAGCCTTCGGCATACTTGTTGGTGAAGACCGTTCCTGCAGCCTCGAGCACGGCGCGCGAAACGAAGTTCTCCGAGGCGATCATCTCAAGCCCGTCATGCTGGCGCTCGGCCTCAAAGGCAATCTGTGCAGCAATTTGCGGGTCTGACAGTGAGAGCGGGGCCTGCAGGTCGATCGGCATGGAAGCCTTCTTTCATGGAAACGACATAGTGCAGCCAGCGCGAACCGCTTTGCTGCGACTGTTTGATTATTTCATTGCATAGACCGATGGAAGAAAAGCAAAGGAATCTTTGACGGTTGCGCCACTCATCACCTCGCTTCAGTGTTCGACAGATAGAAGAGGTAGACCTCATGTCGTACCTGTTGTGGGCCGGCGCGGCATTTGCGACGATTGTTGTACCCTGCGCTGTCGTGTACTTTTGCACGCCGCAGGGCGATGGACGCGAGCTTTGATCGCGGCGTTTAGAGGTTATGCACGCACCATCATGCCACCCTGCAGGCGGAAGCGTTCGCCGCGCCACACCACGGTGCTGTCCGCGTAGCTCCATGCCCATAGCAGCAGGCTGAAGCTGTCGCGCAGCGGCAGCAGCCACAGGTCGCGCAGTGTCTGGCCGTCGCGCAGCAGGCCCACACCCACGTTCAGCACCAGCGCTACCCGCGCCAGCAGAACTAGTGACAGCAGTGTCAGGCTGGGCAGGGCAAAGCCCGTGGTGATGACGTTGATCATGGCCCAGGGAAGGCCGTAGCTGGTCACCATGCCGGCAAAGCTCCACGGCCGCGAGACGCGCACGGTGCGCCACCACCGGATCTGGTGCTCCCAGAACGTGCCCAGGGTGTACTGCGGCACCGATGTTGCGACGACCTCCGGTGACATGACACATCCGAAGCCCGCGCGATCGACAGCCGCGCCCAGTTCGTAATCGTCTGCAATCTGGTTCAGCAGCGGTGTCATGCCGCCGATGAGTTCGAGCGTCGATCGCCGCAGGGCCAGGGTGCTGCCCAGGCCAAAACGCACGCCGCGATCCAGCAGTCTTGCGGTGAAGACGCCGGGCAGCAGGTCCACCGCGATGCCGAGCGACTCTAACCGTGCCCATATGGTGGGCTTGGCCAGTGTGCGCCCGATGTACGGCACCGTGACCAGGCCGGTGCCCTCGGATGCGAGTGCGGCGGTGATGTTCTGGAGGTAATGGGGCCCCGAGGTGATGTCGGCATCGTTGATGATCAGCACATCGCCCAGCGCGTGCGGCACCATCTGCGCCAGCGTGCTGACTTTGCCGTTGGGACCAAGCCGCGCCGGGCAGGGAATCGCGCGAATGGCGGTATCGGGGAACTCTGCCTTGAGGAGTTCGATCTCATTCAGGAGGGCTGAATCGTCCGGCTCAGCCATGCCGAGCAGCAGCTCAAAGCGCCCGGCATACTGCTGCGTGCAGATGCTCGCGAAGGCGAGATAGCGATGCGGGTCCATGCCTTTGACTGGCTTCAACACGGAGACGGTGGGCCACTCGGCCGGCAGGGGGAATGCGGGCTGTGCCTTGAAGCGGCGCGCGGCGAACAGCGCGAGCAGCAGGTAGGTAAGGCCGCTCAGGGATAGCAGGGTTGTGAGCAGGGCAATGGATTCTGCGAGGACATCTTGAAGAGGCACAGTTCAAGTGTAGTTTCACGGCGCTGCGCTGGACGGTGATGTTGCTGACAGGGCGGAAATCTCGTTGTCGATCTGTTACTCCGTAGCGGATCGGAGGAACTGTTGTACCTGGTTCTTCGCGCATCTTCGCGGCGCTAAGGAAGAAGAGCAGATCCCTCCGCTGCGGGACAGTAGTTCAGTTGGGGATGTACGGGAGAAAGGTTCGGTGGGCGCTATGCGATGACAGAGTTACGGTGAGCGCTGGGGTACGACAGAGGTCAGGTGCGAGCCGCAATTTTCGCCGCTGCCTCACCGGCGCCTTCCGTTGCATCCGCAGGCTGCGAGGTCATGAAGCGCCGCCACCACAGCGTGTTGTTCGCTGCCCCGGTGAACTCCGTCGGGGCGCCCGGTTCCGGCAGCCACAGAGGCAGCCCGGCTGCGCTTGCGAGTTCGGTAATGCGCTCGGGCGGCTGGTACCAGTCGTGGAAGGCGAGATTGAAGAGGCCCCAGTGGATCGGCATCAGCACCGTCGTGCGCAGGTCGGCGGCGGCGCGCATGGCGTTGTCCGGGCCCAGGTGGATATCTGCCCACAGCGGGTCGAATGCACCTATCTCAAGCGTGGCGAGGTCGAATGGGCCGCAGCGCTCACCAATCTCCGCGAAGCCTCCGTAATAGCCGGAATCCGCGCCGTGGTAGATGTTGTGCCGTTCGGTCTTGAGTTGGAAGGACGACCACAGCGAGGTATACCGCTTAAACGACCGGCCGGAGAAATGGCGTGCGGGCAGCGCCGTGATGGTGAGCGGCGTCGGGGTCGCAGAGGGCACGGCGAAGCTGTCCATCCAGTTCAGTTCGACAATCTTTGCAGCGTCGATGCCCCATCGTTGCAGGTGGCCGCCGACGCCGGCCGAACACAGGAACAAGGGCGTGCGATCGTACAACTGTTGAACGGCGGCACTGTCGAGGTGGTCATAGTGATCGTGCGACAGCAGGACCGCATCGAGCGGCGGGAGTTCTGCAATGGTGAGTGGCGCAGGGTAGAACCGTCCGGGCCCGAACCACTGCACGAACGAAGCGCGCTCTGAAAATACCGGATCGATCAGCAGTGTGGTGCCGTCGAGTTCCATCAGCAGTGATGAATGGCCGAGGAGCGTGATGCGCAGACCGCTTGCCGGCGGGCGCTTGAAGACGGACAGGTCGGTGCGAAATGGGCCGAGTGGTGTGCGGGGGACGCGCTCTTCTTTGCCGGTGATCAGACGCCGCAGCACCGTTGGCATGTGGCGGGTCGCGCCCACCTCGGTCGGGACCGGATTCAGGTAGATTCCATTCTCGTGCCGTGCGGGCCGCAAAAAAGACATCGGTCACTTGGATGCGCCGACGGCGTTTTCGCCGACTGCATCTTGCCTTTCGGGAACTTTCTCTCGTCTGTCCGCGTAGCGCGGAGTACGCTTACAGATCATAAGGTGTTGCATGCATTGGACTGAGGCGCTGAAGCTGGCGCTGCAATCGTTGTGGGTCAACAAGCTGCGAACGGTGCTGACGCTGCTGGGCGTTGTCATCGGCGTTGCGGCTGTGATCGCCGTGGTCACGCTGGTCAACGGCGCGAACGCGTACGTCGATGCCAAGCTGAACACCTACGGGTCAGACGTGTTTACCGTTTCAAAGCAGCCCAACCTGATTACCAGCTTTGCCGACTACACCAAGTTTCAGAAGCGCCGCATCGTTTCGCTGGACGAGTTCAACTTTATCCAGGCGAACTGCAAGCACTGCGTGATGGTCGGCGCGAGCCAGGGCACGACGGTAATGGTGAAGGCCGGTACGGATTCCGTCACGGACGTCAGCATGCGCGGATGGAGCGCCAACATGCCGGAGATGAGCAACCTCAACATCGTTGAGGGCCGAAGCTTCACTCCTACAGAGGTTGAGCATGGAGCGCGCGTTGCAATTGTGGGCACAGATATCCAGGAGAACCTGCTGAAGGGTGACGATCCCATCGACAAGGAAATCCGCGTGGATGGGGTGCCCTACACCATCATCGGCATGGGCGAAAAGCAGGGCAAGACGCTGGGCAGCAGCCAGGATAACTATGTCTCCGTGCCGATCACCGCGTACCAGCGCACGTACGGCACGCAGAAGACGCTGACGATTTATGTGAAGGCACCCGGCACCGGTGCTCCTCTTGAAGAGACCGGGGAAGAAGTCCGCACGCTGATGCGATCCGCGCGGCATGACCGACTGGGCGAAGAAGACAGCTTTACGCTAGACCTGAACAACACCTTTTTGTCCTTGTTCAAGACCGTGACCAACCTGTTCGGCGCGATCGCAATTCCAGTTGCGGCGATCTCGCTTGTGGTCGGCGGCATCGTCATAATGAACATCATGCTGGTCAGCGTGACGGAGCGCACGCGCGAAATCGGCGTTCGTAAGGCACTTGGAGCGAAGCAGCGTGATGTGCTGCTGCAGTTCATCATTGAAAGCGGCTTGATGGCTACCGCAGGTGGCATCATTGGCGTCCTGTTTGGGGTTGGTGTGGGCTTTGCGATCGCGATAGCTGCGGGCTTTCCCATGCGCATTGCATGGTGGAGTGTCGTGGTCGGACTGTTGGTTGCGACCAGTGTTGGTGTGTTTTTTGGTGTGTATCCCGCGCGCAAGGCCGCAATGCTTGATCCTATTACCGCGCTGAGGAGCGACGTTTAGATGAATCTCTCCGACGTTCGCGAGACCATTACCATTTCGCTCGATACGCTGCGCACGAACAAGCTGCGCAGCGGCCTGACGGTGCTGGGCATCGTGATTGGCGTGCTGACTGTCATCATCATGTCGTCGGTAATCAACGGCCTGAACAGCACGGTCAACGGCATCATCTCGCAACTTGGTTCGAACACGCTGTTTATCTTTCGCTTCTCGGTGTTTGGCAGCAGGCCCACGCTTGAAGAACTCGCGCGGAAGCAGTTGACGTATGACGACATGCTGGCGCTGAATGGTCTGCCGCACGTGGTGGCTGCTTCGGCGGCGCTACGCTATGCGACATTCGGCAACTTTGGCGCGACGGGTATGACGACGGTCAAGGGCGGCGGTCGCAAGGCAGAGAACGTTGGCCTGGGTGGGGATAGCTACTCGTCGTACATCGTCAACGACTGGCCGCTTGCCGCCGGACGCGTCTTCACGAAGGAAGATGAGCAGCGCGCGGCCAAGTTCGTCATCCTGGGGCATGACACGGCGGAAGATCTCTTTCCAAACGGGGACGCAATCGGGAAGGAGATCCAGGTTGCGGGCATCTCGGCTACCGTGATCGGCACACTGGAGAACTTCAAGAGTGTTGCGCCGGGCAAGAACCCGCAGGATAACAATTGCTTCTTTCCGATCACCACGTTCCACCACATACATCCGGAGATCCTCGACTACTGGATCACCGTGAAGTACGACGACCAGGCGAACCGGCCCGCAGTCGAAGAAGAGGTTCGCGAGGTGCTGCGGGTGCGCCGCAGGGTGCCGGTGGATAAGGATGATAATTTCGCGATCTTCGGTTCGGATTCGCTGGCGCGGCTGTGGTCGCAACTCACTGGCGGGCTGTTTCTGCTGATGTTTGCGCTGTCGAGCGTGGGACTGATGGTGGGCGGCGTGGGCGTGATGAACATCATGCTGGTCTCAGTGACCGAGCGTACGCGCGAGATCGGCATTCGAAAGGCGATCGGCGCTACGAAGCGGACGATCCTGCTGCAGTTCACGCTTGAGGCGATGGTGCTGTGTGCCATCGGCGGAACGGTCGGCATTTCTCTTGGCTCCCTGATCGCTCTCACACTGCACCTGTTTCTGCCGTCGGTGCTGTCGGGCGGATGGGTTGTCGCGGCGTTCACGATCTCGGTAGCAATCGGCCTGGTGTTTGGGATTTACCCGGCGTGGAAGGCCGCGAGTCTCGATCCGATCGAGGCACTGCGGTACGAGTAGAAGGCCGAAGAAGACGTTAGTCTTGCGAACCTTTTGATCGACAGCCTACAATCTGTCGCGCGGCGCGAGATCGTGCTGCCAAGGATTGAACCATGCAAGTTTCACGTCGTGAATTTGGAAAGCTGGCCGCGGCCGGGCTTTCGGTGGCAGCCGTTCAGCCGGGCAGCCTGCTGGCCCAGGGCAAGCCAAACTCGAAGATCGATGGCGTTCAGATCGGCGTCATCAGCTACAGCTATCGCCAGATGAAGCCTTTCGATGCCGACTCCGTGTTGAAGTACGCGGTGCAGGACGGCATCAACGCGGTCGAGCTTGAGAACGTGCAGGAGTCGTGGGCAGGCGCCCCTGCGGCGCCACCGCGCCCCATGCCCGCGCGTCCGTCGCCCGGCATGCAGGTAGGCGAGCGCCGGCCGCAGATGACCGACGAGCAGAAGGCCGCACAGGCCGCGTACCAGGAATCGCTGAACCAGTGGCGGCTGACAGTACCTATGTCGAAGTACGAAGCCCTGCGCAAGATGTACAACGATGCCGGCGTCAGCATCTACGCGTTCAAGATCACGCTGAACATGAAGATGCAGGATGCCGTGTTTGATTACGCCTTCAAGGCGGCCAAGGCCTGCGGCGCAAACCAGATCACCATGGAAATGCCGGACGGACAGCCAGATTTGACGAAGCGCATTGGCGAGTTCGCCAGCAAGTACAAGATGATGGTGGGCTATCACGCGCACCTGCAGGCGAAGCCGGACACGTGGGACGAGGCGATGTCCCAGTCGCCCTACAACGGCATCAACCTCGACATCGGCCACTACACCGCTGCCGGCAATCACGATCAGCTGGAGTTCATTCGCAAGAATCACGCCCGCATCACCAGCATGCACCTGAAGGACCGCAAGTATCCTGAGAGCGGTGGGCAGAACACGCCTTTCGGCGAGGGCGATACACCGATCAAGCAGGCGCTGCAGCTGATGAAGAAGGAAGGCTACAAGTTTCCGGCGACGATCGAGCTGGAGTACACGCTGCCTGCCGGCTCTGACTCCGTGGCAGAAGTTGCAAAGTGCCTGCAGTTCTGCAAGGCGGCGCTGGCCTAAGCCGCACCACCTATACTTGCGCCATGGACCGGCTTTGGACACCATGGCGCTACGCTTACATCACCGACAAAAAGCCAGGCGCGAGGCGTGGTGTTCCGGAGCAGCTCGACGGCTACCCGGAAGACCACGCTTCCGTCTTTCTGAACCTGATCGGTGCGGTGCAGTGGGCGTACGAGAGTGGCGGTTTCACGCAGCCGGCGGCTGAGCGTGCGGGTGGTGTATTGCTGCAGGCCGAGTACAACTTTATCTGCCTGAATGCGTACCCATATACCAGTGGCCACGTCATGGTGGTGCCGTACCAGCAGCTCGAGTCGCTGGCGAAGCTGCCGTCCGCTGCAGCGACGGAAATGATGGCCCTCGCGCAGCGTATGGAGACGGCCATCCGCGAGGTCTACCACCCCGATGGCATCAACCTGGGCATGAATCTGGGTGAGGCCGCAGGCGCGGGCGTGGCCGAACATTTGCACCTGCACGTGCTGCCGCGATGGGTCGGTGACTCCAACTTTATGACTGCGACAGCGGAGACGCGCGTCCTGCCCGAGCTGCTCGACTCAACGTGGGAGCGCCTCCGGCAGACACTTGGGTTTCCGCTCGCCTAAAAAGCATGTTGATAGCGCCAAAGTGCGTCAGGTCAGTTTGATTGTACAGGTAAGAGCAACGCTGGCCCTCGGCGCGCACTCTCATCCACTGCAGGCTTCCATGGCTGTACGGTCTGAGTTCGGAGGAGCCTTATGTCCAGAAAAGTTGATTCGGCGAGCAGTCCGATGACGCTCGTTCCCTCCACCAAGAAGGAAGTCTCAGCGCAGGTCGCGACCAGCCTGCATCATAAGCGCTCCGCAGTTGCCGTATCTGAGCATGAGGATGCGCGCCTGACCGGTATGACACGATCGCTCGATCGCCGCTTGCTCGCGTTGAACTTGCAGCCGTTTCCGCCCTCGGGTTCGGCTGGGTTTATGAAGGTCGCCTAAACAGGCTGCTGCACCTCGGATCGCCTGTCGGGTTGGGCGTGAAGCGATCCTAGTGACGTTCCGGGGACGCTGGCAGGGCGCCGAGTGGCATACCGCGCTCCATACCCTGATCACCGGCAACTGCTCGCGACAGCCTTGTTACTTCGAAATTTGCCACGCGCCACGTGCCGTTCGCCGCGCGGGTGTAGACCTTTGTGTAGCGGAAGACCGCGTCAGTCGGTCTACCATCGAGTTTTCCGATCACGTGTGCCTGTGAGGTTGCGATCGCAGAACCGGGCTGCACGCGTACCTTGAGCACCTGCAGATCGAACGTCGAAAACTCATTGACGCCGCTGGAGATCCGCTTCAGATACTCCTGCTTGTCGGATAGGGTGCCGTTGGAAGAGATCGCGAGAAAGTCGTCGGTGGTCATCTTGTCGACGATGGACGCGTTTCCGGTCAGCAGGGCATCACGCCACTGCTCTTCCAACGCTTCAATCTGGTGGGAGTCAGACCGTCGAGTCTCTTTGTGCGGCTTCGCGACCTTCTCAGCACCGGCGCTCATCCAGCTGCCAAGGCAAACGAGCGAGCAGACGGTCGCCACAGCCAGGATGTGGCGGGTGCGTCCCGAGGCTATGCGGCACAAGTGCATCGCGTAAGCTTCCCCAAATGCGAGACGGTACAGTGTTCGAAAACGCTTCGCAACAACAACTTAGCACTGCGCATGGGATCGTAACACTTGTGCATCCCACTATAACTGCAAATGCTGTGCTAAAGCCCCGGCAGCTTTCAGGCAATTTCCAACAACGTCTCCAATGTGCGCTCGCGCATCTTCCGATAGAGACCATCAAGCGCATACTGCTGAAAGTGCTCGGACGCGCGGTGTGCCTCCAGGGCTTCGGCATCGCGGTAGCGTTCATACAGGACGATGGTGTCTGGGTCACCGTCGACGGCGTGCGCGATGTAGTTGACGCAGCCAGGTTCCTGCCGTGACGCAGATCCCAGCTTCTCCAGCAGCGAGCGGATCTCCGGGCGATCTTCCGGAGCAAACCGGAAGCGGACGGTGAACGAAATCATGCGGCCCCCGTGGCCGCGTCGAACTCCGGCACGGAGAAGGTCTGGTTGCGGTCGGGGCCGGTGCTGACCATGCCGACCCGCGCATGGCTGCCCTCTTCCAGGAAGCGCAGGTACTTCTGGGCGTTTGGCGGCAGCGCGTCCAAGGTCGTGATGCCCTCCGTCGACGCCTGCCAGCCTGGCAGGTTCTGGTAGACCGGTTCAATCTGCTCGTACCGCCGGATGTCGGCGGGGATGATATCTGTCTCTTTGCCGTCGATACGGTAGTGGGTGCAGACGGGGATTTCGGCAAGCGTATCCAGCACGTCCAGCTTGGTGACGACCAGCCACTCCGTACCGTTGATCATGTTGCTGTAGCGCAGCAGCGGCAGATCCAACCAGCCGCAGCGGCGCGGCCGGCCGGTGGTTGCGCCGTACTCCTGTCCGCGTGCACGCAGCTCATCGCCGGCTTTGGAATGATCTTCGGTCGGGAATGGGCCCTCGCCGACACGGGTGACATAAGCCTTGGTGACACCGATGACGGTACCGATAGCAGTCGGCCCAACGCCGGTGCCGATGACCGCTCCGCCTGCGGTTGCGCTGGACGAAGTGACGAAGGGGTAGGTGCCGTGATCAATATCGAGCAGAGCGCCTTGCGCACCTTCAAACATCACGGACTGGCCGCGATGGATGGCATCGTTCAGAAGGACTGCGGTGTCGGTAACGTAGGGCGCTACTTCGTCGGCGAAGCGAGCGTAATCCTCGTAAATCTTCGCGGGATTGAGCGGCTCCGTGCCGAACAGCGCATGCGCGATCTGGTTCTTCTCGTTACACGCGTTGGTGATGTGGGTGCGCAGCAGTTGCGCGTTCAGCAGGTCGACTACGCGCAGGCCATTGCGGTGCATCTTGTCTTCGTACGCGGGGCCGATGCCGCGGGACGTGGTGCCAATCTTCGTGCGGCCGGGAGCATTCTCAGCGGCGAGCTCAATCATGCGGTGGTAGGGCAGGATCACCTGGGCGCGGTTGGAAACGAAGAGCTGGCCGTCGACGGGCACGCCCTGCTCCTTGAGCATGCGGATCTCTGTCAGCAGCGCCGCCGGGTCGACCACGACACCGTTGCCGATGACGCCCAGGCAGCCCGGTCGCAGCACGCCGCAGGGCACCAGGTGCAGAACAAATTTCCTGCCTTCGATGATGACCGTGTGACCGGCGTTGTGGCCGCCCGCATAGCGCGCCACTACGTTGTAGCGCTCGCTCAGAACGTCGACAATCTTGCCTTTGCCTTCGTCGCCCCACTGTGCGCCCAGCACCACAGCCGTCTTCTTCTTCGTCATCAACACATCTCCAGGGTGTACACAAAAAGCGGCGCAGCACCGATGATGCTTGGCATACGAAGCGGGGGTGTACAAACTATTTTATCGCGGCAGCGAAACTGAGAACATGGTGACATCTGTCACCTGCCGTCTGTGACGTTCCGCAATAGGCCGGGCGCGGGCGGAAGCGCAGTATAGATTCTGTGAGCGAAGTCCGAGCGCCGCGGCCATCCCGGTACGTTCCGGCCGCGGGCGGACCTCGCACCTTTCTGAGGGTACGAACGATGAGCAGTACGGCTGTTCTGCAACCACCAACCACGTCAGCGTCCGCATCTGCGGCAGCGGAACTGATCAACGTGACGCACCGTTATGGCACGCACACTGCTCTTCGGAACCTCTCCCTGACGCTGCGTCCGGGAGAGGTGGTTGCCCTGCTTGGGCCCAACGGCGCCGGTAAGACGACGGCTGTCAAGCTGCTGCTTGGCCTGTTGCAACCCTCGAAGGGAGAAGTAAAGGTGTTCGGCCGCAGCCCGTCGGAACGCGCGACGCGGCAGCGCATCGGGGCCATGCTGCAGGTGGCAAGGGTGCCGGAGACGCTTGCTGTCGGCGAATATCTCGACCTGTTCCGCAGCTACTATCCGCACCCGCTGCCGATAGCGCAGATCGTCGAAACAGCAGGCCTGAACGACATCGAGAAGCGCCAGTTCAAAGACCTGAGTGGTGGACAGAAACAGCGCATGCTGTTTGCCCTGGCGCTCTGCGGTGACCCTGACCTGGTCTTTCTGGATGAGCCCACGCTGGGCATGGACATCGAGACACGCCACAACCTGTGGCGGCAGGTGCGGGCCATTGCCGACTCGGGCAAGACGGTTCTGCTGACCACGCACTATCTGGAGGAAGCGGACACGCTGGCGGACCGCATCCTCGTAATGGCGCAGGGTGTAGTAGTTGCAGAGGGAACACCGGCACAGATCAAAGGCCGGGTCAGCGGACGCAAGATCCGTTGCATTACAGCGCTGACCGACAGCTTCCTCCGCCAACTGCCGAGCGTGCGCTCGGTCGAGCACACCGGCGCGGGCGTCACCCTGACCGTCGACAATGCCGAGGCCGTGCTGCGCGCGATGCTGGCCGCCGACGCGACGCTGCACAGTCTTGAGGTCGCAAGCCCTGCGCTCGAGGACGCCTTTATCGAGCTGACACGCACTACCGACTCACCCAAGGAGCAGGCATGAGCACCGCAGTGGCAGGCAGTCCCGCTAACTCCACCTTTGCGCCCTACGCGAAAGAGACGAAGTACGAGTTCCTCCGCCTGCTGCGTGCTCGTTCCTTTTCTGTTGCGACCATCGGGTTTCCCATCAGCTTTTACCTGCTGTTCGGGATTGTGGCTGCGACCGATCACGCACAGGGCTTTGATCGCGCCAAGTACCTGCTGGCGACATACTCGGTGTTTGGATTGGTGGGATCGTCGCTCTTCGGTCTGTGCAGCACGATCGCGAACGAACGAGCGCAGGGCTGGCTTGAGTTGAAGCAGGCAAGCCCGATGCCTCCCGCGGCCTACCTGTTATCGAAGCTGTTCACGGCGATGGCGTTCGGTCTGATCATCTTCGGGCTGCTGTTGCTGTGTGGCGTGACCATGGCCCATGTCAGCTTCACCGGTGCGCAGATTGCGAAGCTTACCGCAACAGTCTTGCTGGGCGTCTTTCCGTTCGCGTCGATGGGCATTCTGCTGGCGTGCGTTGTTCCGCCCAATGCGGCGATCGGGTTCGTCAACCTGATCTACCTGCCGATGTCGTTCCTGTCAGGTCTGTGGTTCCCTATCGGCGGTCTGCCGCACTGGATCCAGGCGATTGCCCCGGTTTGGCCCACCTGGCACCTCGGCCAGCTCGCGATCCACGACATCGGATTTCCAATGAAATGGACAGCGATGGGTCATGTCGTGTGGCTGATTTGCTTCTCAGCCGCCTGCCTTGGCACCGCACTCGTTCTCTTCCGTCGCAGCGCGCAGAAGGCATAGCGCGAGGCAGACGCATAGGCGTTAACGTATCAAATGTCGTCTGGCGGCGTTCAGTACGCCGATCAATCCAGTTGCCACCAGAAAGAAGCTTGATGGCTCTGGAGTGACAGCAGGTGTGACAGTTACAGTTCCCGTGTAGTCCGTCAGACCAGAGCTGGGCAGTGTAGTGGTGCTGACATAGAAACTATTCAAGGTGGGCGCTGTCGTGAAGCTGTTAATAACAAGCACGTAATCGTTCGTTCCCCATGCCATCCCGTTTACGCCGTTGTTGGTACCTCCCAATAACAACACCCCGCCCGCGGTAGGGTCGTAATTGAATGCCGTCACCGCGGGTGAGCCGTAGCCATTGTTGTAGGAATTCACAACCAGGCCGGTCGTGGTGTCGCTGTATGCGAGAGTGGGATCGAAGGTCAATGTGTACGATCCGTTCGCCGGGACATCGCCTGAAGCCGTGAAAGAGACGTTGTAAGCGATCGTCGCCGCCATGGCTGAAGCGGGCAGTAGAGTGGAACAAGCAAAAACACTTAACAGCAAAAGCTTTCGCACTGTTCACCTCATCAAATTGAATGTTTACTGCATGGTAGTCGCGTTGTGTCCGTTCGTCCACAACTTTTCCGGGCACTCTCGGTCGCTGGGGCACGGGCTGGCTGGCTCTTCCATGGCTTTCGCTAAACTGGACGCTCCGGTCTGGAGCCATGGCAGCCGAAATCGTTCTCTCACACACGCCTGCGGATGCTGCTCTCGTCGAAAAGCGGGAGCAACTGGCGGTGGTGCGCACGATGCTTGCCGAGCGCGAGACCGAGCTTGCGCAGGTGCGCGCGCAGTTGAAGGCATTCGAAGGCCGCTACCTGCGGCAGGTTGGCATACTGTATGCGCAGCTTGACGACCTGGAAGCGCGCATTGCCGAGCATGAGGCGACGCTTTATGGTTCCGACTCTGCCCGTGCGCGCGCTGAAGAGAGCCGTCAACGTGCGCAGGAGACGCATGACGCGGCCTTTGGCGAAGCACGTGAAGCGGAGGAGTTTGAGCCGCCGCCCAGCCTGAAGACACTGTTCCGCGATGTGGCCAAACGTATTCATCCTGACTTCGCGCGCGATAAGGCTGAGGGGCAGTACTTCACGCTGTTGATGGCCCGCGCCAACCAGGCATACAGCCGGGGCGACACGGAAACGCTGCAGCGTTTGCTTGACGATCACCTTGAAATCAATGCTTCGGTCGCAGGCGAAGGTGCCGCTGCCGAGCTTCTTCGCATCTCGCGGCAGATACGGCACGCAGAGCGCGACATCGCCAACCTGGAGGCCGAACGGCACATGCTGCTTGCCAGTGAAATCGCGCAATTGCACCTGGATGCCGAGGCGGCTGCCGTGCAGCATCGCGACCTGCTGACCGAGCTTGCCTCCGCCATCCACGCGCAGATAGCCGAGGCGCAGCGCCGCTTTGACCTGATCGACCGGCAGATCAACGTGCATGGACGATAGGGCGAAAGGCGGGTTGCAGCACGTGCCCGCGAGCGCGGCGCTGTCGCTCGGCACCACGCGCGCGGGCATCATCGCCCGCGGCCGCCGCGACGCAGCCAATGCAGCTACGAATCCGCACTATCAGCAGGCTGTGCTCGAGTACAACGCGGGCAACTTCGCCGCCGCAGCCGACGCCTTCCGGCTCGCTGCGGAACAGGGTCACGCCGAGTCGCAGTACCTGCTGAGCACCATGTATGACGCGGGGCAGGGAGTTGAAACGGACGATGCTCAGGCCGCTTACTGGGAGCGCAGATCTGCGGAGCAGGGCCATGCCTATGCGCAGGCGAATCTCAGCTTCCGCTACAACGCCGCCGGGGTATTTGCCGACGCGTTCGCGTGGTGCCAGCGTGCTGCTCACAGCAATCTTGCATGGGCGCAGTACAACCTCGGCCTGATGTATCGCAAGGGTGAAGGAGTCGCCCAGAGCGACACCGAAGCTGCCTACTGGTACAGGCTGGCCGCGACGCAGAACTACCCCGAGGCCCAGCAGAAACTGGGCGATCTGTACTATTTCGGTCAGGGTGTTCCACTGAGCTATGGGCAGGCTGCAGCCTGGTATCGAAAGGCGGCGGAGCAAGGCAATGCTGAAGCGCAGTTTCAGCTTGGTCACATGTACGCGGTCGGTCAGGGCGTCGAGCCGGACTACACACAGTCTCGCCACTGGATCAAGCAGGCGGCGCAGCAAGGCCACGAGTATGCTGTCCGCGAACTCAAGCGACGGCAGTATCGCGACCCTTAGTTGTATGACCAGGTCTTTTATCGTCAGGTGCGTCACGCGAGTGTTACCGCCCAACGACAAAGCGCCTCCTAGATCGAGGCGCTTTGTCGTTAGTCAGAACTTATCGCTTCGGTGATAGCCCGAAGGTCACTGAGAGCATGATGCTGCGACCCGGCAGGGTGCTGATGTTGTCACCGCCTGCTATAGGTGTTGGTCCCGTCGTGGTAAAGGGGTTGAGATAGGTAACACCGTTTGAGACGACGTTCTGCGTTGCCGCCGTTCCGGTAATCGTGTCTCCAGTGATGTTGTGGGAGTCCAGCAGGTTATTGAAGCTGAGACGAAGCTTTGTCTGATCGAATCGCCCACCCGTCCGAAGTGTGTAGTTAAGAAAGGCGTTCGACAGGGAGAACGGGTTGATCGTCGCCTGGTTATGGTATGCGCCGTTGTCCTCATAAAGCGTTCCGACTCGCTTGTTGAAGTAGCCGAAGTCCCAACCCCTGTGCTGATAGGTGAGGCCTTCTGTCTCAACGTCCGTCGGTGTATTTGCCACGGAAAGTCCTGACGGAGCCGTAAGGGTAAGTTGTGCCGTGCTGGAAGTACAGCCGGCAGTGCCGGCAGTGCAGCTCACCGCCAGATTGCCGACGTAATCGGCGCGGCCTACGCTGGCGTTCAGATACAGACTTAGTCCATGGGCGATGTAGATGTTGCTCTCCGCTTCGAAGCCCTTGGTTATCGAACTAGGCTGAAGGAAGTAGATCGGTTCGCCACTTGGGTCCAGCGTGGACGAGTAACTATTCTGGAATCGTATGTGATAGTAGTCCGCGTCGAAGGTGACTCGTTTCAGCTTCAGTACCGTTCCAGCCTGGTAGGTAGTCGAGCGCTGCTGCTTTGGGAGTGTCTTGACCGGTGTGCCGGTGGCGCTTTGGGCGTAGTCAAATACCTTGCTCGGGGGAACGACGCTGCCCGTGGAGATCTGCCCGTACACCGACCAGTTGGTCTTCAGCTTGTAGTTCGCGTCGGCGGACGGCAGCCACGCGGAGTAAGCGCCTGAATTTGTAATAAACGTCGCCGGATTGTTTGTACCAAGACCGCCAATCGTCTTTCCATCATCGGCATACTGCTTGGTTGCGATGTTGAAGTGCGAAAACTTAGCTCCCAGGGTTACATCCAGCTTGTGGGTCACGTGAACATCGTACTCACCGTACGGCTGGTAGGAGTTGGTCCAGAACGACTCGTTAAAGTTGCTGAGGGCCTGATCCGTCCAGTTCGTCAGGGGATTCGAGGGGAACTGATGGCGGTTTGTGTCGGCCCATTCATACCACATGCCGACACGCAGAATGCCGAAGCGGGACACCTGGCTTAAGGTAGAGGTCTCGCCATATTTGCGGTAGCTGTTGTACTTGTCGACACCGCAAGGAATAGCACTTACGCCCTTTTTCGTGACCGCCACGTCGCAGGGTGCAATCGTCAGTCCAAGCGGCGCGTAAACCGTTCCGGCCAGCGTGTGATTGTCGGTGATCGGCGTAGCGTTCGTATACTTCTCACCGTTGTCGTAGTTATAGGTGTACGGCTTTACATCAAGGATAAAGTTCTTACCGAACTCCGAGTGAACACCGACGTACTCAAAATCGGTAGGCACGTGGTAGTTGTTGTATTGGTTATCAAGGTAATTGACGGGATCAGAGTTGTCAGTCAGCAGGAAGTTTACGCCTGAGCCGGCAAAGGGCGCGAGAGTTCCCGTGCACGTGTAGCCGGTTTGCGCTCCATACATCTGGCAGCGGGTCGCGGCGAAATTCGGTGTATTGGCATCAAGCCAGATCACACCTGAAAAGCCCGTCAGATAAGTCTTCTCAGAAAACTTGTATTGTGCCTTGATGGCGCCGGCGTTGCGAGTCTGATGGTTGAACGTCTGGTAGCCGTCCGACTGCAGATGGTGAACATCGATCTGGAAGTCGAGCTTCTTGCCTGAGAACAGGCCGCCCGAATCGTAGGAGACATCGTAAAGCTGCGTGTTGAAAGAACCGTACGAGACCTGACCTCGGATGTTCTGCACCGGCGAGAGATTCTTAGAGAGCAGGTGGATCGAACCGCCAAACGGGGCAGGCCCGATGGTAGAGGCCGTTCCGGGACTGCGGTCAAAGTCGATGCCGCCAAGGAACTGCGATGGGAAGAACGCCCATGAGTGGTGCGTGGGTGTGTTGGTGTCGTAGAAGGGAATGCCGTCGAAGTCGATGTCGTAGTCGCCATCAGGAAAGCCGCGGAAATAGGTGCTCGACTGACCGAGGCCCACGCCATTGCTGTTGGTTGTGAAGGTGCCAGGTGCCATCGCAACTGCTTCGCCATAGTCGGCAACGGGCGATGTGAAGTTCTGAATGAAGTGGGACGTGATCTCTGTGCGTGCGGAGCGAGCGTCGAGCAACGCATCCATGGGTGCAAGCGCGGCCGCAACCGAGTGTGTCGCGTCCGCCTCGACGTTCACCTGGGTCGAGACATCGCCGATGGCCAACGTCACGGAGACGTCGATTGGTTGACCTTCCTGGACCGTAATATCGCGTTGAACGGTCGTCGTAAAGCCGGGCGCAGATGCCTCAACGCTGTAGAGACCTTGTGTGAGTCCGGTGACTGTGAAGTGGCCTTCACTGTTCGTGGTGGTGGTGTGTACCTCGGCTGCCGATGATCCTTTGACGCGTACGGAAGCCTTCGGAATGGCACCACCTTTGCCGTCCAGGATCGTGCCGCTTACCGTGGTGGCACCCTGCGCACGGATGAGATGTGGCATCGAGAAAAACAGTGCAAGCCACACGAGCAGCGTGGGCAGCGTACGGAGTTGTTTCAGAACCGAGTTTGTCACTTAGAACTCCAGAAGAAAAGGTCGAGGGCCAGCGTGGCCGGCTGGTTAGCTGCTTTGCGCCGCTACAGCAGGCGCTTGGTGCAAACACGGGTTCGCGCCTGCAAGCGCGCTCCCATAGGATCGCCAAATGGATTACAAGTCTCGCGGCAAACGTTGAGCTTAGGGCCTGATTTTTAAAGTGAGAAAACGGGCAGGTTACAACGGTGTGAATACAAGCGGCGTTTGCGGTTCAATGCGGCTGGGCGGCCTCTGTAAGCGTCGGTCAAACCAATGCATCACTTAGGATCGGAATGCAGGCGAGGTGGATTTGAACCTTGTCATCAGGCGATCACCGGTAATCACAGAGGAACTCATGAAGCAAGCGTCATGGATCATGCGACGTGTCGGAGCGGCAGTACTGCTGGTCGTCTTGCCCGTGGCGGTAGCGGGGCAGCGCAAGTCGACGGCATCTTCAACGACGACTGCGCCAATGCTGATGCTGAGCGACCTGCACTTCGATCCGCTTCACGATCCCGCAAAGGTCCCGCTGCTGGTGAAGGCGCCGATAGCACAATGGTCTTCAATCCTTGCGCAGCCTGCATCGCCAGACCAGCCAGCCCATTTTGCGTCCCTGCAAAGCACCTGCAATGCCAAGCAGAGCATGGACACGCCGTATGCCCTGCTGCAAAGCAGTCTTGCGGCGGCAAAGGCGCAGGCGGCGAAAGCCGCTTTTGTGACGGTCAGCGGAGACCTTCTGGTCCATGATCTGGATTGCAGGTACCGTGCTGCAATGGGGCTGCCGGCAAGCACATCGGACGATCAATCCGTATCGGCAAAGTTTGCTGAGGAAACGACCGCGTTTGTGGTGCAGCAGATCGAATCCACGTTTCCGACCATTCCTGTCTACCTTGCGCTTGGTAATAACGACTCGCGTTGTAACCACAACCGCCTGGATATTCATGATGACTATCTGGCGTCTTCGGCGTCTGCTGTACTCGCCGGTTTGCGCGGTGTAAGTGCCGCTGAGAAGGCTGCTGCGTCGCAGACTTATCGTTCAGCCGGTTACTATGCCGTTACGATGGCTGCACCCATGCGCCACACGCGCTTGATTGTCATCGACGATATCTACATGATGCCGAAGTACACCAGTTGCGAAGCGGTTGAAGATAACAGGGGTGCTGACGAGCAAGCAGCCTGGTTGCAGAAAGAATTGGAGAGCGCACGTCGGGATAAGCAACTCGTCTGGATTATGGGACACCTGCCGCCCACGGTGAACGCGGATAGCTCTCTATCCGGTAAAGGCTCGTTCTGCTCGACCGATCGAACGGTACGTTTCCAGACAACAGACGACCTTGCAAACCAGATCACGGCGAACGCCGACACGATCAAGCTTGGGATCTTCGGACACACGCACATGGATGAGCTTCACCTGTTGCGCGGCCAGAATGCTGCAGTTCCGGTCAAGGTAGTGCCGTCTATCAGTCCCGTGGATGGGAATCGGCCGTCGTTTACCGTCGGGTCTATTGATCCCTCTTCAGGAACGCTGGTCGACTATGCGGTGTATGAGGCTAATAACACCACGGGCGTTGAAACACGCTGGACTCAGGAGTACGCCTTTGACGCCGCCTATGGTGTCGAGGGGTTTAATCCTGCATCATTACGCAGTCTGATCGAGAGGCTCCGCGCAGACAAGCAGGGTACTGGCAATGAAAGTCGCGCGTACCGTGAGCATTTCCTAAAGGGAGCTACTGCGAAGAAACTATCGCCAAGCTGGCCAGGCTATGTCTGCAGCCTGGATAACGCGACTGCTAAGGATTTCAAGAGTTGCGTTTGCGCAATTCCGTAGATATCTCACGATTGTTCTACTGTTCATTACTGACGAAACGTACTCCAAAAGGGAATGGGTCTATCAGACGTTGTTCTGTCTGACAGACCCACTTCAGCTGCCTTACTGAATGGTGACGTTAAACGATGTGGAAGTAGTAATCGCGGAGTTGCTGGAGTCAGTAGCCGTCACCGTGACCGTGTAAGTGCCGGCTGGCGCTGCGCCCGATGAGCTTGAGCTGCCGCCACCGCATCCGATCAGGGCTCCGAGCGAACTCAGTGTCAGGACGCAGAGTGCGAGTGTCACCCAGTTCTTACGCCGACGTCGCAGCCCGAAGAGCAGCAGGGCTCCGACACCGACTCCCGCCAGCGAGATTGCTTCGTCGCGTTCGTGACCGGGGCGGGCGGGCATGTGGTTCATCATTGCCTGTGCCACCGTGGTGATGGTGATCGTCGTTGAAGCCGTTCCGTTGCTGGTGAGCGCGAGGCTCGTTGCTCCCAGCGCGTATGAGGCGTTCAAGGTGGGTGCGGTGGCGGTCAGGTTGACCGTACCAGCATAGCCGCCAGTCGAGGTCAGCGTGATGGTTGAGGTGCCGGAGGCTCCCGCGCTGGTAGACGGGATCGTCATGTTCGCGACGGCCAGGCCAATGCCCGGGTTGGTGACCGTGATAGGAATGGACCCGGAGGAGGCAGTGTAGAGCGAGCTGCCACTATAAGTCGCAGTGATGGTGTCCGTACCTGCGGTGAAGCCAAGAGTAGGCGTCGCAGAACTTACAGCCAGCGTTGCTGTTCCCGTGCCGCTTGCACCCGGATTGACGGTTGCGGAACCGAGCGTGGCTCCGCCGTTCGTGAAGGTAACCGTACCCGCGACCGTTCCCGCAGTCGTGGAGGAAACAGTGGCAGTCAGGGTGATGGAGCTATACAGCGCGACCGTCGTGGCCCCGGCTGTAACGTTGGTCGTGGTGGATGCCGCTGTTCCAGGTGTCGCCACGGTGAAAGTATCGGCGGCGCTGGTGGAGGCGAAGTAGTTTGTATCTCCCGAGTAGACGGCGGTAATGGTATGTGTCCCACCGGTCGAGAAGGTCGTTGTGGTGGTTGCCGTGTTGTTCGTGATCGTGATGGGCGAGCCAACGGTTCCGTCAATGGTGAAGGTAACTGTTCCCGTCGGAGCGGTGCTGCCAGATGCAGGCGTGACGGTCGCAGTCAGAGTGACCGTTCCTCCCACAACCGGTGTTGTCGGTGAAGTTGTCACGGCTGTTGTCGTTCCGACCTGTGTTACGACTGTGCCAAATGCGGCGGCGAGCTTTGCTGCGTCAACGGATCCAAGACCGGTCGCCAGGTCATAGCCCGTTGCAGCGGCGTAGCCAAGGGTGCCGGTGCTGCCGCAATTGGTCGTGCCTGCCGTGCATGGAACGATGTTGTTGCCAGTCGTGATGTCGTGGAACGCCGAGGCGTAGGTGCTTGCGTTCGAGGCGAGCGTGTAGAGGTTCGGGTTGATGTTGCCCAGACCATGGGACGCACCGACCTTCTGCTCGATCAGGGCAAGGATACCGGCGAACGACGGTGCTGCTACGGACGTTCCGCCGAACGCATCGAGCGTCTGGTCGTCGTTGTAACCGACATCGGCCAGGCGGAACCCGTTGCTGCAACTCGATACGTACTGGGGTTTGTTGGGATTCTCCGTGGTGGTTTGGGTGCATACAAGGTATGCATCGTGGTCCGCGGACGCGCTCAGGACGATGTCCGGCACATCTCGTTTTCCGTCACTGGGGATGCCGGGAACACCGGTCTGCCAGCTTGGTTTGGCCCACAGCAGACTCGCACCGCCACCGCCGCCGCTCAGGCCTTCACCCAGGCTGATGTCGTACGTGCTGTCGTTCCATGCCATCTCCGGGATGTAAGAAATTGCCGAGGTCAGCAGGTCGGTCGAGCCGGTTGCGTTCCAGTACTGATCGGCGCCGGTAGCCGGGCTGGCGGCCGTGCCGTCTCCCATGAACTCGCTGCCGCCAAGCGCGGTGACGTAGACGCTGCTGGCCGGGTAATCAACCTGCAGGCCGTGGGTCGCCGAGGTCACCGGGTACTGTGCGGTCGCGGGCGTGTAGTCGCAGTCCGCGGCACCGTTGTCACCTGCGGGACCGATGATGGTTTGTCCCTGGGCGTTTGCCTGCTTGAAGGCCGCCTCCATCATGGTCAGCTCGGCGGTCGTGTAGTTCGGCTCGCAATCACCGTAGCTGTTGCTCAGGATGGGAATGACCTGGCCGTTGACCTGGTTCTGAATGGCGTACTGCAACGATGTGAGCGCATCGGTTGAGTTGATAAAGACGATGTTTGCTGCTTTCGCCACACCGCCTGACCACTCAAGGTCAAGGTCGGCCTCGTTGACGTCTCCTGATGCGTCCTGGACGCCAGGATCGGCAGAACCCGGAATCAGGAAGACCGTAGGATTGTTAGCGGGAAGGCCCGCAGCGCTGCGGAATGAGGTGATGTCAGCCATCACAATGTCGGACTGGCCGGCGATGCCGATTGTCTGGCCCGCTCCGGTGTAGCCTGCCGTGTACAGCGCGTTCACGTCGTAGATGACCGCAAAGTCGCCGGGCGCGAGAAAATGGCTGCCCGAAACTCCAGAGGTGAACTTCGCGTGGCTGGCGGCGCTGCGAACGGCGGCAGGGCGGACAAGCCTTGGTTTCGGCTTGAAGTCGTGCAGACCACCGACCTGGCCCACAACTGCGGCGAGCGCGCTGGGCAGCACGACCTCTGAGGTGTTTGCGTAGTGCTGCTGGCCGTTCACGACGAACTTATGGATCTGCGTTCCAAACGCCTGCTGAGCCTGTGCGACGGATCCACTGAAGCGGATCGAGTTGGCGCTGTCGGCGATCTTATCGATAGTGAAACCCTGTGACTTCAGCCATGCGGTCGCACTGCTTAGATCGCTCTGACTCATGCCGAACTGGGTTGCAAACGTTGCTGGCGTAAGGAAGTGATGGTAGTTGGGCGACGAGGGGTTCTGTTGTTGCTGCAGCAGGGTTGTCAGCGCGGCCTCTTGCGCGGCTGAGCGCGTAAAGTCCAGCGACATGCCATGCAGTTGCATAGCACCGTCAACGCTGCCGCGGTCGAACTCTGTGCGAGCCATCGGATGCACGCTCCCCGTCAGGGCGGTGCTGCCGCTGGTGCCGATCGCCTGTGTGATCCGGTCCCGCGCGGGACTCTGTCCGAAGGACAAACTGCCAAATACCAGGGCCAACGTGACCAGTGAAAACAAACGCAGAAAGCCGAAAGTGCGACGCATACACAGTCCTCTAGATGTTGCTCGAAAGAATATTGCCAGGCCAACAGCAACCTTGCCCTTGAGACGGGTATTGCGACAAGCGTTGTACTTGCGCACATCCTTTGGGTCAAAATGGCAGTTACTGCGTCCAGGGTCGTACCGAAGTGGACACGAAGCATGGCGAAAAGACTCTCTCGACTCGAGGGGGATGCGCAGACCGGGCGATTACCGAGGATTGCGTTCCATCGCCGTGGTCGACGACGTTGCTTAATTGCAACCTGCGATGGGTGTGAGGCAGTTTTCAAGACAATCTTGTCTGCCATACGCAATTTGTCCGGACCGTTTCTACTGTGGGCCCCGTCTGACTTGATGTGCTGCGAAAACTTACTTTTAGCTTGCTCTGCCTGAGCTTTTTGGTCCTTGCCTTGCCTCGAGCGCTTCCGGCGGAGAGTCCTGTCGCGAAATCATTGCTGGTCGGCTACTTCGGCCAGTGGGGTCTCTACAGCGATCCGCGGTATACGTTGAAAGATCTCGCTACGAACAACAAGGCGGGGATGCTTGACCAGCTGAACTACGCTCAGGGCTTCGTCACTGGCGGCCATTGTTCTGTTGCTGACCGGAACGCCGACCTGGACCATACGTTCAATGCATCGGAGTCCGTCGATGGGAAACCGGATGATCCTGCATCGCCCTTCCGCGGTCATCTTCACCAGCTTGCAGAGCTCAAGCTTGCCTATCCTCACCTGAAGGCGCTGATCTCGCTCGAAGGCCGAGCGGCTGATTTCTCGTTCGATGCGCGGCCTGAGAACCGGCAGGCGTTTGTTGCGTCGTGCGTCGACCTTTTCGTGAAGGGCAATCTCGCGGCGAATGTCTCTGAGCCGGGCCTTTTCGACGGAATCGATGTGGACTGGGAGTATCCGCACGGCCCTGATGCAGACAACTTCGTTGCTATGCTGACCGAGTTCCGGCGGCAGATGGACATGGTTCGCCCCGGCCTCAAGCTATCCATCGCGGTCGGCCCGAGTCCTCGCATGTATGACGGTACGGACTTTACTGCTGTCTCGGCGCAGGTGGACGAAGTCGGCCTGATGACCTATGACATGGCGGGCCCGTGGATGCAGACCACCGGGTTCATTGCTCCGCTGTACCGCGTCCAGCCGCCTGCCGATCCAGCGGGCGCGACTGCCGCACCGGCTCCGACGCCAGCGCCGACGGGCGGCAATCCTACTGCCAGCACAACTCCTGCAGCCGAGGCGGCGGTCCCACCCGGCACGCTGCCGGGAAGCACACCTGCGCCCCGGCCGCCTCCGGCAGGCGGAGTTGCCGGTTCCGTCCAGGCCTTTCTTGCTGCGGGTGTGCCCGCGCCGAAGCTGTTGATCGGCTTGCCCTTCTATGGCTACGGATGGACTCAGGTTCCAGAGGTGGCACAGGGCGTCTTCCAGGAAGGCACACCGATTCACGGAGATCGGCCCTACAGCTACATCGAAACGCTGTTCCCCCGATCGAAGGTGTACCGCGACCCGGTCTCGCAGACGCCGTGGCTGTTTGATGGCGATGCTTTCTGGACGTTCGATGATCCCGTCAGCGTCCAGGCAAAAGCGGCATATGCGGTCGAGCACAACCTGGGTGGGGTGATGATCTGGGAGCTCTCCGGCGACACAACGCAAGCCACGCTGCTGAAGGCTGCACAACGCGGCCTTGCCGCACCGCGGGATGCAGCAAGTGATCGCCGGTAAGCGATACACGCTGCGCTCCGCCGGATCCAGCTCAAGAGAACCTATCGCTAATAGTTCACCGTTGACGGGCAGCTCGCCTGAACAGGTCGGCGACAGAGTATCGTGCCGGGGGACAACGCGTTTCTGACGGAGTAAGGTTGTAGGGGCTCCAGCCGGGAAGGTATGCAATCTGCGACGTGCTATGCTCCACAGAAATATGGGCAGTCTAAGGTTCTCTCGATCGCTGGTAGGTGGCGGTCTCTTCGTAGTAATGGTCCTTCTGGCGAATGAAGTCTGGCACCTTGATCGCTGGGACTCCAAGGGGGAACGCCGTTTCATACCGGCGGCACATCCCGCGGGATGCACACCAAGCACCAGCATCCCGAACTATATGTGGTGCGATGTGCCGGGCTTTGGCAAGACGCTGTTCCGATGCACCAGGAAACTGTGCGCCTACCAGGACCCATCCGCGCCGCTGCTCTCTCTACAGGACATGGAGCGCGAAGAGGCTGACATGAATCGGATGTTCGCGCCGGACGAGGTCAGCACGCCGGACGAGACCAGGAAATGATGCGAGACCTTCTAGACAGCCCTGCCATCGACGGCAGGCCTCACTCATATAACGAGAGCCAGCTGCCAGCATCGCTCAAAACGTTCACCCTGCTGGCTATCGGCCTGACCGTTCTCAGCCTCGTATTCGTCGTCGTCTGCCGGCTTCTCGGACTTGGGCTGCCTTACACTGCCGCATACTACTTTGTCCCTGGCGACATGCTGAACGATTTCATTGGCTTTCACCATAAGTTCGTTCTCTATGGCCGACCGGAGTTCTTTACCACGCGTGAGGGATACGTCATGTATCCCGCGCCCATGGTTGTGTTGATCCACTTCTTTCACCACCCGCTGATACGGCGCACGCTGCTGCTCTTTATCCCCTGTATGACACTGATCGTCGGATCACTGGTGTACGGCTTCTACCGGGCGTTGAAGAAGGTGGCATTCCCGCGCGCGTGGCTTGGACTGTTTGTGGCCGTTGTCGTCATCACGTCCTATCCGCTGATGTTTGAGATTCAACGCGCAAACATGGAGGTCGTCGTCTGGCTGTTCACAGCGTTGGGCGTGTGGGCGTTCTATCGCGAAAGGCCATACCTGGCAGCCATTGCTGTCGGGGTGGCGATCGCCTGCAAGCTGTACCCGTTCATCCTGCTGGGCATGTTTCTATCGGCGAAGCGCTACCGGGCCATGGCACTGGCAATCGCTGTAGCGGGGGGACTGGTATTCGCGTCGTATGCGGCAATCGGGCCAACCGTCCACGAGGCCTACGTGTGGAACTCTACTAATCTGGCGATGTTCTCAAAGTATTACGCCGGCCGCATCTCTCATCTCGGTTTCGACCATTCGCTGTTCGGGCTGGTGAAATTCCTGAGCCTGAAGAGGATCGACTTGCAGGGCTGGGTGCGGCCCTACACCATGGTCGCCGCGGGCGCCTCGCTCATCGTTTATTTTGCGAGGCTCTGGCGCCTGCCGCTGCCGAACCAGATTGTGGCTCTCAGCATCCTGTCGATCATTCTGCCGCCCGTGTCGTATGACTACACGCTGCTGAACCTGTATCCCGCGTTTGCCGTGCTGGTGTGCCTGGCCATTCGCGCGCAGCAGGCTGGCATGGCTTTGCCGCACATGACCACCTACATGGTGCTGTTCGCGATTGTGTTTACGCCGGAGAGCTATGTCATCCTGTTCGGCGCAGCGTACGGCGCGCAGGTGCGGGCAGTGGCACTGATCGTCATGCTCGTGCTGGCGCTGAGATGGCCGCTGCCGACAGAGAGTGAACTGATCGCGACGCCCGTCCGGCACAACACAGTTGCATTGGCGGCGTGATCAGGGACTTTTGCGCTCACGCCCAGTTGGCCAGGTGCGTGATTTCGGCAGGTATACTGGCAAGGCTTAAGCAGCGCGATGGATGAGGATGAACAATCTCGAACGCACAACTTCCGACTCGCCCGAACCGTGCTCAAACAGCGCTGGTCCGTTCTGAACCAGTGATGACAGAGACGCAACCAGCATCGCATCATCTCCTTGTTTTCGGGGCTTCAGGAGCCATTGGCTCTGCGGTTTGCACTGCCGCAACGGAACGAGGCTGGCGCGTCACGGGAGTAGCACGCCACTGGCCGGCGCAGCACGTCGTCGGGGTTGAGGCGGTGGTCTTCGACCCGATGGCGGAGAGATCCGATGCGGGTGTGTTGGCCAGGTCAGCGCCCTTCGATGCAATCTGCTGGGCGCAGGGCGCGAATCAGAATGACTCGGTCTATGACGTGGACCTCGACCGGCACCTCGAACTCTACCAGGCGAATGTTGTGTACATTCTTTCCACGCTGAAGACCCTGCTGACGGAGTCGCTCCTGTCACCGGCTGCCCGCATGTGTGTGATCAGTTCCATCTGGCAAAATCTCGCACGCCAGTCGAAGCTTTCGTATTGCGTCTCGAAGGCAGCGTTGCAGGGCCTCATTCTTTCGGCTTCGGCAGATCTTGCCAGAGACGGGCATCTGATTAACGCGGTCCTGCCGGGTGCGCTGGAGACACCCATGACGCGGCGGAATCTCGCACCGGAGCAGATTGAACGGCTGAGTCACGCAGTGGGATTTAACCGCCTGCCGGCGCTTGGGGATGTTTCGTCGATGGTGTGCTATCTCTGCTCGCCTGAGAATACGGGTATCACCGGGCAGTTCATCGCTGCAGATCTAGGGTTCAGCCATGTCCGCATCGTCTGAGCGTAATGAGTTTGAGATCTCTTCGTCCGCCGGCTCTTACACGGTCACCATTCAGGCCGGTTTGATGACTGGTTCAACTGGCCAGAGGCCTGATGTTTCAAGTTCAGCCAGCGTGATCGCCGACAAGTTCTTTGTCGATCACGACCTTCCCAGTCTTCGCGAGGCGCGTCCGATCTGGATTGAGGCCACTGAGTATGAAAAGTCGCTCGAGCGAACGCCTGGCGTGATCGAGCAGATGCGAGCCTCCGGTGTTAACAGGTCATCGCCCCTGGTCGCAGTCGGTGGCGGAGTCATCCAGGACATTTCGGCTTTCGTCGCGTCGGTGTACATGCGCGGTCTGTCTTGGAGCTACGTGCCGACGACGGTGCTTGCGATGGTCGATTCCTGCATCGGCGGCAAATCCAGCATCAACGTTGGACCTTACAAGAACCTGGTCGGAACATTCCATCCGCCCCGCCATATCTACATCGATCCGGCGCTGGCTGAGTCACTGCCTCGTGATCAGTTCGCGAGCGGCTTGATTGAAGCGGCGAAAATCTGCTTCTGTCGCGGTGAGGCTGCTTTCGAGTCCTATCTTGCGTGTGGTCCATCCGTTGACATGCCTACCGGTCGTCTGGAGCAAGTGATCCAGACCAGCCTGCTGGCGAAGAAGTACTTCATTGAGATAGACGAGTTCGACAAGAAGGAACGCCTTCTCCTTAACTTCGGTCACACCTTCGGTCATGCAATTGAGGGTGCTTCGAATTACGGCATCCCGCACGGGATCGCCGTCGGCATCGGCATCCTGTGTTCGTTTGCGTTTCAGCGAGGCAGGGGCGTCGATTTCAGCGGGGTTCATCGCGTGGCATTGTTTAAGGAGCACCTCGATTCCATGGTCAGCACCATGCCCGGCCTGCGCGAACAAGTGGCCGCACTCGATCTCGGGGAGGTACTGGAACGTTTCGCTTCTGATAAGAAACATTCGACAGACAACTACACACTGATCCTCGTAGGCAGCCAGGGCGACGTGCGACTGGAACGGATCGCACGGACGCAGGAGCTTCAGGCAGCGGTGCGTCAAGCTATCGAAACTACGCTGGAGAGTTACTCCCTATGATCAAATATTCTGACCTGCTCGCCGAGTGGCTTGTATCACTGGGCTACACGCACTGCTTCTTTGTAGCTGGCGGCAACATTATGCACCTGCTGGAGTCGTGCAGCCGCCGTTTCACCTGCGTGCCTGTGGTGCATGAAGTTGCTGCGGGCATCGCGTCTGAGTACTTCAACGAAGTGCATCTCGGGCCGAACGGTGGGTCAAAGGCCTTCGCCCTGGTGACTGCCGGTCCCGGACTGACCAACATTGTGACTGCTATCGCGGGGGCGTGGCTTGAGTCACGGGAATTGTTAGTGATCGGCGGCCAGGTGAAAGTCGCCGACCTGTCGCGCTCGCAGGTTCGTCAACGCGGCATCCAGGAGATCGACGGCGTCGCGATTGCCAGGCCGATTACGGAACGTTCGGAACTGATCGAAACAATCATCGACCAGAAGACATTTGCGGCGATGACCCAGTCAGGAGCGCATGGACGCAAGGGGCCGGTCTTTCTTGAGTTACCACTGGATATTCAGGGAGCGCAGGTCGACGGCGAGGCACTCAGCTCGGCCGTTCCGCCGTTCAGGGCAGAGTTTCCAGCCGTCTCCATTGAAGAGATCGAGGGTCTTGCCGGGCGCATACGTCAGGCGAACCGGCCGGTATTGCTGTTGGGTGCGGGCGTCGACCGGGATACCAGCGCGCAGCTTGCGCCATTACTTGCAAGGGCAGGCGTGCCGGTGATGCTGACATGGAACGCTGCGGACCGTCTGGATGCGAACCATCCTACCTACTTCGGCCGGCCGAATACGTGGGGCATGCGCTACAGCAACGTGCTGTTGCAACAGGCTGACCTGCTGATCGCGCTTGGGACAAGGCTATCGATGCAGCAGAGCGGGTTTAATTGGCAGGAGTTCATCCCTGCTGGGGAGATCGTACAGGTCGATTGTGATGAAACGGAACTCCAGAAGGGCCATCCCAAACTTGCGATGAGTCTGCGCGGCGATGCAAATGCATTGCTTCACGCGATGCTGGATGAGAACCTCGGCGACCACGCAGAGTGGATGGAATTTTGTCAGGGTGTCCGTTCTGCCTTGCCCCTGGTCGAACCGGTCAACACGACGGGTGAGGGTTACCTGAATCCCTACCGATTTGCTGAGGTCCTGTCGGATTTGTGCACGACCGAGGACATCGTCATCCCTTGCTCCAGCGGCAGCGCCTTCACAGTGATGATGCAAACGTTCGCGCAGAAGGAAGGCCAGCGGATCGTTACCAACAAAGGGCTCGCCTCCATGGGTTACGGGCTTTCAGGGGCGATCGGGGCGGCGTTCGCGGCGAATGGCCGGCGCACAGTGCTGGTTGAGGGCGATGGCGGATTTACGCAGAACCTGCAGGAACTCGGCACCGTGAATGCAAACAAGCTCAACATTAAGATCTTCCTGTTCGACGATAACGGCTACGCATCTATTCGCATGACGCAGCGGAACTACTTCGGGGGCCGCTACGTCGGCTGCGATACGCAGACCGGACTTGGCATGCCGAAGTGGGAGCAGCTCTTCCCGGCCTACTCGATACCTGTCATGCGGATCGGCCCCGGATACGAGACCGATGCGGCGTTCCTGCAAGCGTTCAACTCGGACGGTGCGCATGCGTTTCTCGTGCACATCGATCCGGTGCAGACGTATTTCCCCAAGATCACATCGCACGTGACGTCAACTGGTTCCATGCAGTCGAATCCGTTGCATCGCATGACGCCAGACCTCGACGCCGACACCGCTGCAAGGGTCTTTCGATATATCGCTGTTGATTGAAGTGGTGGTGGCCAGAGACGGGATCGAACCGCCGACGCCGGCCTTTTCAGGGCTGCCGGACAATCCAGCCAAGTGGCCCGGAATCAGCGGATGTAATTGAAGATAAGGAGCTTATGCACGATCGGTTTTAGGACTGCTTAGTGCACTCTGGGCTCATTTGGGACGCGCATTGTTCGCGTATTGTTCGCGCGCTTTGCATAGAAGCGCGTGGCTTCACGAGACATGCACCTCGGTCAGGTTCTGACGATTTACATCTTCGAATCCTTTGAATGATGCTCCTGTAATGATGACCTCAGTTCCAAGATACTTCTCCGATCCAACGAGATCGATGAATGGTTGAATGATGGAGTTCTCGTTGTCCTAATTTCTTCGCCAGAAAATTCCCCAGGAGCGTCGATGATGGACAGGCCTGGATAGTGTGCGCCGTCTTCGTCAGAAAGGGTGAGTAAGCCGAATTGGTACGCCATCAGGAAGTAGACGGTGTCGGTCCCACCAAGAGCTTGTTGCCATACTCGACGACAACAATACCTTAGGAGGAGCTGACCTCAGAGGTTCTCAACTGTCGGTACTTAACGCCCGGCCTGGGACAATTGATCGAGCCACACTATCTTGATACGCAAAGGTCTCTTGTCGCGCCCCAGCCGTTCCCTCGATTGCTAATGTCGTGCGTTGATAGATGTCCTCAACGGTACAGGTTGTGCGTTCACTAGATCTGCTGCGAAAGCTTGCGAGCCACGACGACTTCCAAAGCTCTCAGTCCGCCAAAAGGGCGAAGAGCTCTCGGTGGTTACATGGAGTCGGAGGATCTACGTGCTGATGGGTCTAGTGCGTCAGCTGCGAATTTGGCAGAACATTTGGGGTACTTGTCAGGATTGCGTCTAAAGCGAACGCTAGAAAGGTGAGAACATCGAAACGTAGTCGAACGCCGCCATCGCAAGGATCTGGGTTGTTAATTTTGACCGTAGGCCGGATAGCAAGACCGCTGGTGTCTCACCGTCTAAGTAGGAGCTCACGACGTTAATTGATGTGTACCGCCATGCAATTTGCGCGGCTCGACACCTTTGTTTTTCTCCTTCGAAAGGGTGCCAATGACAACTCGACATTTCGGTACCAGGCTCTGTTGTTGGGTGACGTGGTGCTGTATAAGTGCGCTCATCGTGTCGCCGTCTGTGACTTTATCGCAAACGACTGCCAGAGGTGGCGAGGCTGCCGTTGCGGGTGCTCGTCTCACGCGCGATGGTCAGCCCTGGATTCCGCATGGCTTTCACCAGATTGGATTTGCCGTTGCTCCGAAGATGCTGCAAGGAGCACCGCCGCTGTTCCGTGTTGCGTCTGAGAACTACAACTCAAAAGAATATTCAGAGATGAAGGCCCACGGTGCCGATTCAGTTCGAATTCAAGTCGCACAGAACGGGATTGACCCGGCCGGCGAGGCCTTCACACCTGAGTTTCGAGACAAGTTTGTTGAGGCCGTTCGCTCGGCCAGGGAAGCAGGATTGACGGTCATCATCAGCATTCAGAATGAGAAGCAAACAGGGGAGCTGCAGATACCCGTAGAGCTACCATCGAGAGCGACGGAACGTGTTTGGAAGGAACTTACACCCATTTTCGGGAAGGATCGAGGCGTGATCTTTGAATTGTTCAACGAGCCACGTATCACACCCACACCGAGAGGGGGACCCACGGCCGACCAATGGACAAGCTGGGCCGCGGCAATGAATCGAACAATTGATGTTGTTCGGGCTCTTGGTGCAGTGAACGTTGTGGTAGCCGATGGCTTACAGTTCGCCGAGACTTTGCACGGAGCTCCCGAACTAAACGACCCGCTCCACCAAGTCGTGTATGCGGCCCATCCCTACGCACACGTCAGCCAAGATCAGACGGAAGATGCCTGGAACTGGAAGTTTGGGGAATACTCCCGCAAAGCCCCCGTCCTCATCTCAGAGTGGGGCATCGGCTACTACTGCGACGTGCGTACACCTAAAGCGACACAGCAATTTCTGCAATATCTGCAGGACCACAATATCGGTCTGGAGATCGTGACTTGGGACTGGGCGTCGTCAACGTTTGGCAGTTTCAACTACAACTTCCCTAATCCCAAGGTCTCCAGTTTTGAAGGAGGTGCTTGCCAAGGCCGCGACATCCCCGTCGGCTTTGGTCCGGGGAGAATGGTTGAGCGGTGGTTCAAGACCGGCTCACCTGCCCCAGTCTTGCCCCGCTGATGATAGGACGGTCTTTGTAGCAGGCTTAGTGAGGCGTCATTGCTAGAGGAGGCAAAGCCAGCGAGAGAATCGTTCGTTGTGACGAACACCGCAAAACATGCCTTCCATCGTCTCGTCACATTGCAAGGTGGGTACATGCTCGCGAACGCGGCCGGTTCGTCGGAAGTTTTTTGTAGGCACCTCCCAGGGGCTCTTGCGCTGAGAAGTTGACCTCTCGACCGCGACCAAACATCTGCGCTGTAGGGAATAATGTGCTTCCCACACCGTCTCAAAAGTTGCGTCGGCTACGCGCATCCACAACAATGCCACTAACGCCAGCAGCTACTGGAGGACCGTCTGATACCACACACTCTGATTGATCGTAAAGTGAATAGCGGCATAAAGGCCTTGGCGCTGCTGGGATGCCTTTCTGTCTTCACCGGGATAGTTGCTAACGCTCAATCTCCCTCTCTGCCTGCCGCTGCTGTTCCAGCATCGATGAAGCACCCGCTTGTTCCGAGTCACGGCAATAATCTGCTTGGAGTGTTCTACTTGGCGGCCGGATCAAACCCTCACCCTACGGCCATTCTGTTTCATGGCTTTCCCGGTTTCGAGCAGAATCTTGACTTAGCCCAGGCTCTCCGTCGTGCAGGCTGGAATGTGCTCGCTCTTCACTATCGTGGATCGTGGGGAGTAAGCGGCAGCTTCAGCTTCACGCACTGTGCCGAGGACGCCGACGCCGAGGTCAAGTTCATCACGGAGCCAAATAACGCCGAGTTGTACCATATAGACGTGAACCGGATTGTGGTGATCGGCCACAGTCTTGGCGGTGCAGTCGCAGTGTCTGCGGCGGCGCATCATCCAGAAATCAGGGGAGCGGTCCTTCTGTCGGCGTGGAATGTGGGCGCAGTACGAACGGGGGAAGACGACGGCATGGCAAAGGCGCTTGCGAGCGGGGAAAACCTCGCACCGATACAGGGTGCTGACGGGACGACGCTCGCTCACGATGCCTTCATACATCGCGCACAACTCGATATGGATCAGCTTGCACCAAGTCTGGCACCGAGGCCGGTCTTGATCGTCACTGCGAACGATGGTTCTGAGCAGTTCGCTGTACCATTCTCAGCCGCTCTCCGCGGATCCGGAGACGAAAAGGTCACTTCCCGCCACTTCGACACCGATCATTCGTACTCGACTGCTCGGCTAGAACTCATTAGCACTGTACTCGACTACCTGAAAACCATCTCCTAGCTGAGAAGATCGGCGTGCGGGTCCGTCCGCCGTAAGGAGCACTTGCGGTCACAGAAGAAGCCTCGTTGAGGCTTTCAGTTTGGGACGACTAGCTCCTTTGAGATTTTACTCACAGGCGCTGCTCTCAAGCTTTGCCGGGTCAGGTAAACGAAGGGAAATCGGAAGACAGCTTCAAAAGAAGACGGTCGTGATCGCTAAAAAATTAGGCCAGGCGCCATTTAGAGCTGGCCTTCACACGGGTACAAGAACTACCTCGTGCCAGCATCTAGAAAGCACGATCAGATAATGCCTTCTTGCTCGAATTTGTTTTGAGCCAATTGCACCCAGGCTTGTGGAGTGGGTCGTTTTCGCCCTCGACATCCCGAGTAATCGGAGGCGCGTGCATGTCGATGTTCACACGCGCCTCTGATTCGAGATACAGCTACTCGAGCATTGAAGAGGGTGTCCCTGTTGTGTACCAGGTTTGAACGAGTTGACCCGGTCCAACACCGTCATCTATGACGGTTTCTCCAGTTTGCGCATTGACGTGGCAGATAGGAGTGCCCGCCGTCGGGAATGACGTTACAGTGCTGTCTGGAAAGTTCACGCGGATGCTACCGAAGTTAGGTCCTGCCCAGTCCCATGTCGTGGCGACCAGCCCCACACCTAGCCCCTGCAGGTATTGCAAGAAGGCCACGTCTGTGGTTCCTGTGATGTTGTCACAATAATAGCCATTTCCCCACTCAGTGACCATCACTGGGTTGTTCGCTGCAAAAGTTCCGAACATCACGTTCCATCCGGCTCCAGCAACAACGTTCCCGTTCGCGTCTACGCCGGCAGCGTTCTGATCCTGATAGTTGTGCGCGTATGGGTGAGAGCCGTAGATCACCGGGCTGACCGTGTCAGTCAACGGAAGCGCACCAGTAAGCTCTTCGGCATGCTCCAGACCATCGGCGATGAGAACGTTCTTGGCGCCCGTGCCGCGGATAGTGGAGATGAGTGCGTTCATCGCAGTCTGCCACTGCACCCACTCTGCGGTAGGCGGTGGGCCCTCAGGAGTAACACCAACAAAGGGTTCGTTGTAGATCTCGAGCACAATCCCGGTGTCCTGCCCGATCCAAGGAGCCGTCATCAGCAAGTTCGCCCATGCACCCTGCGCTCCTCCTCCAGGAAGTCCCGGCTCGTTTGTTTCGCCAGTTTGCGCTTCGTCCTGATCGGAAAGGATGACGGTCAAGCCCGCGCCACGCGCTGCTTTCGCTGCGGCTACGACATTGTTCGTAAACGTCTGTGATGCATAAAGACCCTTTGGATCAACACCCGTTTGCGCAAACTGTATCCGGACACAATCCGCACCTTGCTGAACCATCTGCGTGTACTCTGTCGACTTGTAGCTCTGCGCAGCAGTCAGAAAGATCTGCAATGCTCCGGCCGCGCTGGTATACCCCGGAGGCGAGACAAATGCCACCTGCTGAAAGGCGTGCGGTATCCACGGTTTTCCATCTCGGGAGATCACCTTACCAGAAACCGAAACTAAGCCCGTCGCCTGGGTGCCAGGTGCGGCAGTGGCGACGCTTCCGTCGGAACTGCATCCCGACAGCGTAACAAGAATGGCAGAAAGATTCAGCGCTGCCAACACCAAAGTGAACGTCTTCTTCAACTGTTACCCACTTCCCGTGCCTAAAGCACTCGTTTTTTTGTTTGATGCTCCTCCAAAACCCGTTGTGTACGAGAAGACCTAACTACCTTAGCCTTTGGCCGTAACGTGTGCTTTATTGGCCAAATGTTCGCTAAATTTGTGGCCAACTCTTGCGAATCACGACTTCTCAAACGTCAAGCTTGCCAGTACAGCTTCATGAGTCCTGCTGGGTTGGGGTTCTCGGTCATCATTCGTCAACTGCCTAATTGGACGCCTATCGTTACTGCTTGCGCTCCCTCAGTGTTCGCCGTCCTGGTCTTCAAATTTCACTCGGTTCCTGGGTTCCCCTCGTGACGCGTGCATGGGAGGCATGATAGTAACCCTCAAAAGGGGGGCTTAGTAGATCGCTCGTATCAACGTGAATATGTCAGTCGATTTGAATACAAGACTGTGATGTAGGAAGTCTTTGCCTGCAGCATCGCGGCCAGGAAGGGCCATTTCATTGAGAAAGAGTGGTGTCGACCATGAACCATTTGCTTGGTGTGACTGCGGATCTTCGTCACACCTCGCGATGTGCGATGCAAAACTCGGGACCGAGCGGTTCGCTATTCCTTTCTCGTAAGACTCTTGCATTTGCGCTTCATGCCGGTTTATCGCGGCTCACCGCATTGGCGATTTAGCACACATCGAGATTACAATTCACGAGAATGGCGCTTGGTGTTAGCAGGTCACGGATGTCAATTCTTTTTTCTTATCAGGGCCTTTGGTTATGCTGTTGCGGTTGTTGTTCTCCACCGGGTTTGTATTCATACTCTGATGAGCTGGAAGAGATCTTTAGCTCGGTGCCGGTTGGGGTTCGAGAGGAGAGTCGATGCTGCGATTTATCAGACGGCCTTGGATGACCAAAACGCCGACGCAGTCATCGGAACGCGGTGCGGGTGCAACGGGTGAATTTTACGCGGCCTGTTGATAGAACGGGATGTACGATTGCTGCGTGGTCCAGAGATGATGAAGCAGGACGGCGAGCTTGCGTGCAAGGGCCACGACGGACTTGTTCCTCGCCTGCTTGCCGCCTCTGGCTGCGAGATGAAGGCCCACTGCCGTAGTGCCGAGTCTCGTCCATGTGTTCGTAGGATGTGGTTCGCGCACTCGATCAGCAGACTTCGCAGGTACGCGTTGCCAGCCTTGGTGATACCGAGTTGCGGATCGCGTTCGCCACACTGGCTTCGTTTTGGTCGTAGCCCAAGGTAGCAGCCGACATCTCGACTTCCACCGAATCGTGTCTTGTCGCCAAGCGTAAGCACGAACGTAAGCGCAGTGATGTGGCCAATCCCATGCATCGTCATCATGGCTGCGTCTCGGCGTACTCGGTCCGAGTCAGCCGCTGGATCTCGCGGTCATACTGCTTGATCTTGAGTGTCATCTCCGCGATCTGAGTGAGAATCGGACCGAGCGCCAACATCAATCCTGGCGGCATCGCGGCCTGCCCTCGTTGAGCGAAGCAGGCCGTGGACGAAGCCGGCATACGGTGACCGCATGCCTTCGTCAGCCCGCGCACTGCGTTCACCGCCGCGGTTCGCAGTCGAAGCAAAAGCTCTCGGGCACGGATCAGGGTCGGCTTCCTGCTGTTGCACCGTGCGGTGAGAGATCGGCCGGAGGATCTCGGGATCGAGCCGCGCGTAACGTGCCAGCTTCTCCGCATCTACTTTGTCGCTCTTACGGTCACTGTGCGAAATCGCCCGCAGCTCGCGCACGTTCGCTACGATCAACGCTTGGCCCAGTTGCTCCAGCTGTTCTCTGATCCAAATCGAATGCACGCCGGCCTCCATCGCCACGCGGGCATGCGGCACGTGGGTAAACCACTTGTCGATGGCCTTCATGGTTCGGAAGCGGCCCCGATCAATCACTTCGCCTTGCTGGTTGAGAGTGCAGTAATGGCTCCAAACGTCACCAAGGTCGATGCCGATCGTGAGCTCTACCTGGCAACGCTTCCGGGGTACTTCCGCGATGAGGTGTTGCGCTGGCTTCTTGATGGGAACAGTCTGCTCCTCCCCCAGAGGACCTGCTCATCCCATTTACCGTAACCGCCCGTAAGCCGCGTTAAACGTGCTTCCGTTATGTCGAAGGCTAGGCTAATTGCAATTCTGGTGGGCGACCCACTCTGGGTGTGAATCTTCTGCGTCAGCGATAGGAGAGTTCTTACAGAGGTACGCCTCCCATCTCTCCTCAGTGAATCGATATACAGTCGTGTAGATGCTGGCATGTCCAAGTTGTTCATATTTCGCAATGTCAGGCATTTGCAGATTTGGTCGCCGTACGACAGCCATTCCCACTCCGCCCCGGTCCGCCACGGTGGTGACGCCTTGGGGTGTTTCGTCAAAGACCGTCTCTGGGCAATTCTGAACATTAACTCCGCAAACTTCAGGACCATTCTGTTCAAGCAGATAGAGCTTGTGATCGTGAGGAGCGACAGGGATGCGGTTCATGGTGAAAGACTTTGCTCGTGGTTCTTTGGCAAGGACGAGCTTCAGCGTGCTTCTCATCACGGGTGACAGCTCCGCAAGATTGACTTTCGGTAGAGGACGCTTATCGATATCACGCGTCAGCACAGGCGCTGAATCAGTCCTCGGTTCCGTAGCATGCAGGAGACATACGAGGACGAAGAAGGCTGCACTTGCGGCTCTCACCATGCCGAATAGTAGGACGCTGCTGAGCCTCACCGCAACTGAGTGAAGACCTGAGCCCCACACCCTCGTCCTCAAGGTCACCCGAGTCGGCTTATCGGAAGTAATACGACCAGGCGTTCTCGGTTGGCGATATCAGGCCAATGCGCTCATTGACTTTGGGTCGCTGAGTGACTTGGCGATTTGGCAGCAATCCGGCCGCGTCACTTCCCACAAGAGCATCCCCGGTACTAACCCATTCCAACCCACCGGACCAAAGGCTCGACGAGTGCATCGCGTATTGTCCTCAAATTGAGAGTCCAGGCAAACCACTTGCCAAGATCAACTTGTCGCGACCGATGGGGCAAGTTGACGAGATGTCAGTGCTCTTCGATTCCGCCCCGTCGCCGAATCGGATTACCTATCCAACTGCAAGAACGTCAAACTTCAAAAAGGAGGTCTTATGACGTCGACGGTTGCAGCAGCAATTTCTTTCTCCGCTCTTGTCGTGATAGCCAGTGGCCAGCAGTCGTCCAGCGCATTGCGGCCCTGTTCTGGCGCTGATGGAACGGCTCCCAGCAGTGCTATTCGCTCCGGTGATTTCATAGAGTTACGGCGAACGGCTTGCTTCGGAAGCTGTCCCATATACACGGTTCGTCTTTACGGGGATGGGAGGATAACGTGGCACGGTGAGAAGTTCGTCTCGATGATCGGCGATACAAACGGGCAAGTAGCAGCTGACCAAGCCGCATCCATCCTTGAAGGCGCCCGAAAGAACGCTTTTTGGGCCTTGTGCAATGGGTACACTGCGAGCGTCACTGACCAGCCGACGACTGTAACAACCCTCAGCATCGATAATAAAATTAAAAGCGTCAGCGAATACGGTCACACTGCTCCCCCTTGGCTACATGATCTCGACAAGCGGATTGATACATTCACAGACAAGAACGGATGGCGGACCATGGCGAGCGCGCCAGCATGGTGAAGCGCGATTCAAGTCAATCAACCTGATCTTGCAGCTATATTTCGATTGCTACTGGCGCGTCCAATTCAACGGCTATGGCGTAGCGGCCTACTTTGATCTAAGGATGTAAGTATTTAATTCTTGAAAGCTCTCGGAGCATAGACAGATGACGTCGTCGTGGCTAGTTGTGATCTCAATGAGTGCGAGATCGCCAACTCACTCGTCGAGAGTGCAGATCACTTCCGACATGCCGACTTTTGAGGACACATCGGTCGTCAATCGTGCCACACGCGCCAGAATATTCCCGAGTCGTCGTTCAGGATGCCGACAAGCTGAGCGCACTCTCTATCAGGGGTGCGTTGCTTGCCGCGAGTGCATCAAATACGAAGATCGCCGACCAATGGAACACGTGGATCTACCTGGACACACGATCGCCCTAGCTATTCACCCTCCATACAGTTTGGCTCCGAGGTGACGAATTAATTACCGAGGCATGACGGCTCTGATTACAGGCGCGTCGGCTGGCTTAGGCGAGGCGTTTGCACGGCAACTGGCGAAGGAAGGCGCAAATCTTCTCTTGGTAGCTCGTTCTGAAGACCAACTGAACCGACTGGCGGAGACGTTGCGTGGGCAATCCAACGGACAGGTCACCGTATTATCCGCTGATCTTTCATCGGCCGATGCTGTCGACAATCTCATCGCCGAAGTCATGCGCCGTGATCTCCAGGTAGATATTCTTATCAACAACGCCGGGCTCGGCGTCTTTGAAGATTTCCTCGACACGAACTTTGCTCAGCAGGTACAGCAAGTCGACTTGAATGTGCGCGCTTTAGTTGCGCTTACTCATGCTTTTACTCCCGGCATGGTCGAAAGGCGTCGTGGTGGAGTCATCAACATGACTTCTACCGCTGCATTTCAGCCGCTCGCCGGTGCGAGTGTGTATGCCGCATCCAAGGCTTTCGTCCTCTTGTTCTCTGAGGCCCTTTCTCTGGAATTGGAGAAGACCGGTGTGACCATCACTGCAGCCTGTCCCGGACCCGTTGCAACACACTTCTTTGCCGGGATGAATCCCGCACTCGAAGCGAAACAGATGGACCAGCCCCCACCGGTCGTTCGTGACGTCCTGCGCGGATTTGAACAGGGAAAGAGAGTGGTCTATCCCGGCAGGCTGGCGAACCGCCTCGGTACCTGGGGCGCCAGGTTCCTTCCGCGAAACATGATTTTACGCCTTGCCGTAAAAACGACCAGGAAACTCAACCAGAGATAGCATCTTCAGGAGACAAGATGACGCAAGAGAACAGTGCAGTCGACAAAGTCAAGATTGGCAGTACGGCGGTGGGCGCACTCGCGGTGGGGGCAGTTGCTTCTGGAGCAATGGCGATCGGTGCACTCGCTGTGGGTGCCATGACAGTGAGGCGCTTGCGAGTGCTGGAAGCATGAATCGAAAGACTAACCATCGGTACGTTGACAGTGGATAGACTGGACGTTCGGCACCAGTAGTTCCGCCATCAGATCAGACTTATCGATAGCTACCTATAAACGCGCATAGCGCCAGTTCTGATTCCAACGTATGCGGATCGCGAAGTCACCCGCCGAGACGGAGATGGATGAGTGCATTGGACTGAATTCGACAGTCGAGATCGGCATTGGTAAACATAAGCCGACTTACCATTACTGATCTAGGTAGTTTCCGATAACGCCGTATTTCGCGCAGTTCACTTTGAACGGCTATGTCTCAGCTGCCCGGCAGAGCTGCACCCACGCCGGACGCTCGCAGTCACGACTCACTGACGATCGCATCGGATAATTCCGTGATCCCAGGAGTCGGCCACGGTTCAGCGACCAACCAGGGATTTCGGTTTGACCGCCTTCACCAGAGTCAACCGGGTATCGTGCGTAAGATCGCCCTTCGATGGAACGAAGCAAATCCTGTTAGCTACGCCAGGATCGCCTCCAGTCTTGAAGACAAAGGATACGCCGGAGGCGGTCTCACCAGTGAACCAGCCGAAGGTGGAAGCGATGCCCGAAGGCCCGCGAAACACCGGCTTATGTAGTTCGGATATATATCGTGCACTCAGGACATTCCCAGTGTCTTTTCTCGGCGGGCGCATGTTAAAGAGCAGGAACTGGGCTAGGTCGTGGGCACTGGCGTATAGCTCGCCGGACGCGGGAGTCGAAGTCTTATAATGAGTGATGAGCTGGCCAAGTGGGCTGTAACGTTTCGCTCCAACCTGCCAACGAGTTCCTTCAGTTTCGAAGAAACTGTCTCTCAGGCCAAGTGGCGTTAGCAATTTCTCCTGCATGAGTTTCCCGAACTCCTTTTGGGTGATCGAAAGCGCAATGGCGTTCAATGCGGCATAGCCAATGTTGCTGTACTCGTAACAGCATCCGGGTGGGTAGGCAAGTCGGCCGTATTCTCGTAACAGTCGGCTCGGATTTGGAATGGTCTTCACTTGATCCGCCTCATAAGACTTGTACATGCTGGGCAGACCGCTAATATGTGCTCCAAGCATGCGCACTGTAGCGAGATCTGGATTACCGTTCGATCCGCCTATGCCTCCCTCTTCCATGTAGCGGTTCGCCGAATCATCAAGTGATAATTTGCCTTCTGAGATCAGGGTCATTAACGTCGTGCTCGTGAACGGCTTCGTTATGGAAGCCATGCTAAAAGGGGTCTTCGGTGTAGCCGTGAGCTTAGCTTCACGATCAGCCCATCCGAAACCCTCTTCCCACAGTATCCGTCCGCCCTCGACTACCGCGACGGCGAGACCTGTAGCTGTACCTCGTCGGATTGCACTCTGAACTCGACTCTGTAGTGCTCTGAAGTCTAGTCTACGACCGACAACTTCAGTGCTGCCCTTCAGCATCGCCGCTCCTGCGCCTCCGATCGAAGCCAGTAAAAGCGACCTCACAACTCTGCGGCGCGTGAATAACCTAGTCATAGAAACTTTCTCAAGATCCTCGGAACTCTGTGCAATTGTACAAATGCTTATAAGCTGTTCTGCAAATCAACCCATGAGTTTGCCACGCGGAAGATGTATGGCCTTTCTAGGCTTCGCTACAAAACTCCGTGGTGCGCCGTCCTCCCGGAATTCTAGATAGCGCTGGTACATGAAAGATCTCATCTCAAAGTTACGCACGTCTGCTGGTGGCTCGCTTGCGGGCCCTACCTGGTGGCTGTTCATCATGAACCTGCCGCCGGGTACCGAGCCATTTACCACGCATTAGTGACTTTGAGCCGCTTGTTTAAAGAAATGGGGAAGGTCTGCCACCCGTAGGGTCGGTCGATAAAGTGGTCTGTTCTGCGGTTGGCAGCCAGGGCACTTAATTTTAAGTGTGGGTTCAGTGGAGCTGGTATGACGACACTCCTAATGCTTTTGATCATCGGTCAACTAAGCTTTGATTAGAGGGACTTCTTACTTGCTGGGGCGGCTGCTGGGCTGCTCGAGGTTTCAAGAAATGACGCTAAGCATCATCAACCGTCATGATCCTCACACAGACTTAGTAGCCGACGGTCATTTCTTGTAGTTCCATTGTAGTCTTTACTGCCACTGCCGGTCTGATGCAGTGTGACTCACCCGCCACTTTTCTAAAATTAGCTGGTGTAAGTCCTACACGACGCGTAAAAAGGCGGCGCAGTGCTTCGGAGTTGGCGAAGCCGCACATTTCAGCAGCTCTTGCGACAGTCTGCCGCGGATCTCGCAGTTCAAACAGAGCAGCTTCAAACCGTAAGCTCTCAACGTAGCGGGCAGGTGTCATCCCGACCTGCTGCCGGAATATTCGTGCGAAATTACGAGGACTCATCGCAACTCTCCTGGCGAGTTTCTCGATAGACAAATCTTCAACGAGATGCCCTGGAAGCCACGTTAGCAAGCTATAGATAGGATCGGCTGCTCCAGACTGTGCCAGTAAAGCAAGGCTGATCTGGCTTGCGTCACCGCTTCTTCGTTGATACAAAAGCAGTCGTCTGGCAACCGAAGCAGCGACCAACCTACCACAGTCAATCTCCACAAGCCTCAGTGCGACGTCTAGTATTGCTGTAGCCCCTGCGCAGGTATAGATGTTTTGCTCTTCCGTAAACAACGTATTGTCTTGCAAGACGACTTTCGGGTACATCCGTTGCAGAGACTCGCGCATTCCCCAGTGGATAGTCGCTTTTCGTCCATCTAGTAGGCCCGTCGCCGCGAGAAGCATTGTTCCGGACGCGACAGACACCACGCGACGCGATCGTAGACATCCCTGGCGGACGTGATGTAGATATCTGCTTCTAACGTCTCGAGAGCTGATAGCTAATGGATCAGCCGCTATCACCAAAGTGTCGGCAGCAAGGCTTTCGACTTCATCCGATTCTGCGTCTCTCATTGCAAGGGAAGCTTGCGAACTGAAGTTACACCCTAGGCGAACGATGCGGATAATGTAGCTCACATCCTCCTGCAACAATGTGGCTTGCCTCAATACCTCGGTGAGTCCGGCTATCTCAAAGCTATGCGTCATTTCGTCCTGAAGAAATGACACTTCCTGAGTGCGTCTATGAGTCCGCTTACTGATGCGTGCAGAAACCGACCCCAATGTATCGTCATGAACGCTCGCCGTAACCAATCGACAAATTACCTCTCCGCCAAAGGCTCCAAACACCGTGCGGATCCTTCGCTTGAAGTACTATGATTACCTATTGAGATCCCCCTTGAGAATTGGCTAATGGAGGGGTGTTTACCCCCCACCATTGGTGGGGGGGGAGTCCAGCTAAGAGTCAGCGTAAGAGGGTGAGCCAAAATCATGGACACAGTGTTAATTTCGGAGGGCTGAAGTTGTAAGGCCTACGCCGACCATTACCGGTAGGCAAATCGAGCTCTGATCAAGACCCGGACGGCCGTGCCTTGACCCAACTTGCTGCGGATCTGAAGAGTTCCGCCAAGGGCTTCAACTCTTTCTCGGATACCAGGTATGCCCCAGCGGGGCTGGTGCGGTTGCAACTCGGGAGCCTGAGGATCAAATCCTACGCCGTCGTCTTCGCACTCGAACCTAAAAGCCCGCGATTCGTAGTGCAGCCGCACATAGATGTGCAAAGCATGCGCATGGCGTACAGCGTTGATGATCGACTCTCTTCCGATCAGGAACAATTCGCCAGCGACATGAGGGGTGAGGATCGTCTTTGCGGTTCCCGGAGAGACGCTTAGGTGAAAGTGATCAGTGCATCTCAGGTCGTCCGCAACCGATTGGAAGAGTTGACCGAGTTCGTCTCCAGAAATGTTTGCCCCCCTCAGCCCCTTCACGCGATCTCGGCCCTCGATAATGAGTTTCTCGGCGCTGGTAAGCGCGTGTTCGAGGGCTGGGCGTGCTTCGTGATCAGAGGGCACCCCTTCAGTCGCGACGTGAAATGTCATCAGCAGGCCCTGGACTCCTTGAAGCAGGGTGTCATGGAGATCTCTAGCAATTGAGACTCGCTCGTCAGCCCGATCATTGGCGCGCCGACGAAAGGTGGATGCAGCGATATGGAGACGAAGCTGCATAATTAGCCCGACAAGGGACGCGAAGAGCATCACAGCACTGGCGAGGAACCATCGCCGCTCGTAGAAGTGCGGCTGGATAACAAATGGCTCCAAGGTGACCGGGGGAGTCCACATCCCGAAAGAGTTTCGTGCCCTCACTTGAAAAGTGTATTTTCCAGCCCGAAGATGGGTGTACACGGCTTCGGTTCGCGTCCCGACGTCTTGCCATGCGCTGTCGTAGCCTTCCAGCCGGTAGGTGTACGAGACGGCGGTTGGATCGGAAAAGTCGACCCCCACGTAGCGAATATTGAGGCTGTTCACTCCCGCGGATAACTCACGGTTTGATGGGATTGGTCTGCCATCCGCGAGCACGGATTTAACAAGTAGAGGTGGCACTTCAGAATTGTGAAGATTCTCAGGGGCGATAGAAACGATTCCACTGAGTGTGTTAAACCAAATACGACCTTTATAATCAGCTTGCACCGACCTTCCGAACGTCCGCGGCATCGCCGGATCGTTATAGCTGCCCTCTGAAACAGTAGTCGATAAAACCCGGTGCGAGGGGTCGCGGAGAGTTGCTGTGACTTCATTGCCGGAAACATGCACAATGCCTTTCTCGCCGTGCACCCAGAGAGCACCATCGGACGACTCGTAAACCCCCGTCACCAGCCTTGCAGCCTGGACGTCCGCGAACGGAAAGTGAAAAAACGAGTCCTGTCTCAGGAGGGCGAGTCCGCTGACGCCGTACGCAAACAGTCCATGCGAAGAGGAGGCGAACCCGACGATGCCGTTAAGGCCCGATTGTGCTACGAACCGCACACGTAGAGAGCCGGATTCAACGACCCCTGCCGTTCCGTCGCGGAAGCCGACGTATACCGCGTCTTGTGGTGTGGCATAGAGGCCTGTGATTTGCAGGATTGGCTGGCCAGCGTCGAGCTGCTGCCAGTATCCGGCATGGTATCTCCACAGAGAGGTACCAATAGCCCCGCCTTCTGCCACCGCGATGACTGAGCCATCCGCAGTGCGCGTGGCTCCTGTAATATGATAATGCATGCCGAAGCCTCTCAAGCCTGGCAACTTTGGCAGCGGAACCAAACGTCCGCCCTCCAGAACCGAGAGTCCGACGTTGTTCTCAGCAAGATTGCCGAATGTAGAGCAGAACACAGGGGCTACGCCGGTCGCCTTCGATTTTATTCTGCCGTCTGGCGTGCGGAAATGAAGGGTAGAGCCGGGATCAAGAATCCATTGGGAACCATTGCTCTCCAGACAGGCGTCCCACTCTCCTGGTGTGGCATTTGGTAGAAGGGGGACCAGCATCGATCTGCTAAAGCGCTCGATTCGACTCAGTCCACCGATCCACACTGAACCATCCTTTGCCAGAAAGAAAGAATCCCCCCCGCGGTCAGCCATGCGGGTATCAAGCTGATTTATCGAATGCGCTAATACCAGTGCTCTCCCCTGTCGCTCGAGCTCGCCAGGCGGCAGGTGCGCTAGCAAACCTTGCTCAGTAAACAGCCAGAGCGATCCATCGGTGGCGGCAGCCGCGGCACGTAAGGGATCAATAATGTCGCGGGTTTCCAGCAGGTTGCCGAGATCATCCAGATGCTGTAAGTGCCGGACGGGCTTCGCGGAGGTTGGTTCGGCGACACTTGTGATCCAGAGATCGCCGTGAACGCCCGGCGTGATCGTCCCATCGCCGTAAACGTAGGCGCTCGTCTTTAAGAAGGTACCGGCAGGCGATCTACGGAAAAGGCGATCATCGATGACGATCCAGAGAGCACCTTGATTATCCGCAAATAAGCGTGTGATATGGCCATGACTAGCTCCTGGGTCGGGGGCTACGTGCCAGACGTGGTCGTCACCCAATGTGACAAGTTCCCTTTCGTTCAGCACTGCCCAGATCTGCCCGGAAGGGGTTTGCTGTGGACCATAAATGGACTCGACGGTCGGCCCGTCGGAGCGGTCCAGAAAGAACTCACGCCCCTGCTGTAGAACCACCGGGCCGCCATGATGGAACGAGACGACCAGATCGCCATTCCGGATAAACATGAGGCCCTTGATGCGGGAAGTGAACTGAACGTCGTGTACCGGAACCGGCTCGAAGGCAGTTCCATCGAAGCGGAAGATGCTGGTGAAGGTCGAAATATACAAGAGGCCCTCAGGACCCATTGCGATTGCTCCGATGCCGAGCGGGGCACCGTCATGCCTGGTCCACGCAATCTCCTGCATTTCGGCAAGCGTGCTCGTCTGTGCGGAAACGGTGGCTATACGTATAGAAAGAGCGGCCAATAGGAAGGACATGAGTGCGCGGATAGGAAAGTTCACAGCTCGAAAAATCCCCGTTGTAATGCAATAGTGACGGCATGGGTCCGGTCATTCCCTTTGAGTTTGCTGAGGATGCTCGTAACGTGGGCCTTGACAGTATCTTCGCGAATGCCCAGACGGTCCGCAACAAGCTTGTTCGATAGCCCACTTGCGATAAGTCGTAGCACTTCCAACTCGCGTCCAGTTAGAGTCTCGGCTGATTCGTGTCGCGCGAGATCGGTCGCCACTTCGGGTTGCACCCTGATTGATCCTGAGTGGACAGCCCGAATCGACTCGCGAAGATCTCGTCGCAATGAAGCTTTCAGCAGATAGCCCATGGCACCGGCTCGGAGAGCCCGACGAGCTTGCACATCTCCAACATAGGTCGTGAGCACTATGATCCGCGCCTCGGGATGAGTTCCGCGGATCGCGTCTATGACGCGGACACCATCTATGTCTGGCAGCTTGAGATCGAGCAGCAAGATATCGGGACGAAGCGATTCAAACGCATGGATGGCACTGGCGCCGTTCTCACATTGGCCGACGACCAACATATCTTTCTGCGTTTCGATCATGGCCCGCAATCCTTCGAGCACCACGGGATGGTCGTCGACAAGCAAAACCCGAATTCTCGGCTCTAGTTCTCCCACGATGCCACTTCCTTCAGAACATCATCACGGAGCAGACGCAGGCTTTGCAAGCCGGACATTGCAGATTAGTCGCTGCAGTTCACTCCAGCGGAAACTTCCATCCCTGCGATTCTGACCGTTGGAGTTCTGCCACCAGCCCTACAGTGATAGACGCACTTTAGAAGGAGCAGAACTCCATCCACGCTCAGACGTATTATGCTTAAAAGCTGCCAGATCGACTGCGTTCTGCGAACATGCCCGCGGTTGAGGGAGACACTACTCATAACGACTTTTGCACGAGCTCGTGTGCCAAACGGAGCGTCCGGTGAGATAGGTAGTTGACTCATTGCGAAAACCAGATTCCTCGGACAGACATTAGTGTGTAGGCAGATAGCGAGCCTTCTACTTTCTAAACGCCGTACTGGTATGAACCACCGGCCCATTTCCTTCACGATGGTTAGGCTGCTCTGTTCAAACAAAGCAGAATGTACATAAGAATGAATTACAACGCGAACTGTCAAGCTGCCTCCGTCAGCGCTCCTAACACCTAGCCGCTTGATGTCAAACGTAGAGGACGAATTCAGGCAATCGATACGATTCGCGGGGTTGATTGCTCTCTTCGTGTTTGCGATGTTTCATGGATTCGGCGTTTGGTGGGTAGACATTCTGTCCGTGTATGCGGTTGTCGGCTTTATCATGAGCTTCTTTCGGTCGTAGGCCCCGAGGACGCTGATGCTCGTCGGCATAGTCATCTTCATTACCATGGCTGCTCGGAACTTCCCCGCTGGCGCGTTACCGTTCGCTTCTCCCGCGGCCAAGCAAGAGTACTTTGCGAAGATCGCCCCCGACGCCACAAGCATTGCACAACGCAGACAGAAGACTGAGTTGGATCTGGACGAGGCGAAGAGTTCATGGTCGGGCGCCTACCGTCTCAACACGCGAGAGTACCTGGAAGTGCCTGCTTGCGATGGCTTCGTTCTACCGCTGACCGTGGGCCTAATGATGATCGGTCTTTACCTCTTCAAAACTGGCTTTTTTGCAGGAAGATCCACATCCCGCCGATACGCCACTGCAATCGCAACCGGTACACTTGCACTCGTCACTGTTTCTTGGCTCTTGTGGCAGAAGGACGTACCTGGAACCAAGCTCTTGGGAAGTAACAGCATCGGATTGCTGCTCGCACCTCTTATCTCACTCGGATACGCCTCCGCTCTAATCCTCACTTTAAGAGTTGGTGGCGAAAGATTGCTGAAGCCCGTAGCCTCAGCAGGGCGAATGGCCTTTACCAACTCTCTCTCTCAGTCGCTTATCATGACTTCTATCTTCTACGGGGGAAGAGGGAAATGTATGGGGGCGGTCAATCGCCGTGGGCTTGGCTTATCGTTGTCGCGGTCTGGGTCTTACAGCTGAGTTGGTCCCCATGGTGGCTAAATGGGTTCCAATGGGGCCGTTCCAATGGTTATGGCGCTGTATGACCTATGGTCAACTCGTTCCATTCAGGAACATAAGCTAACAGCTGCAAGTAGAAAGACGCGATTGTTAGTCGAGCCATTCAGAAAGGCAAGCTAATCGACGCTGCTTGCCATTGACACCCTGATGGGTTGCGGGATGGTCCCGTATGTCTATACTTGTCTTCAAAAGGGGTGTCGCTTAGCACGGCAAGCTGTCCGAGATGAGAACTTCGGTTAACACATGTCGAAGAAGACAGCTCGACACTCTTAGACCCTAACCTTTAGGTTCGACAATCTTATCCAGAAGAGCAGGCTTTCCGTTGATGCGTTCCAACTGCGGGTACCGCATCCCACCCCGCCATTTAATGGCCGTCGATGTTTGCCAAGTGCCCCGCCTTACGAGCAGAGAAAGCGGTCCGCCGCTAACCGCTTCATGTATAGCTTTGGTAAGCCCCTCCGGGGTATAGGGATGATCATTGACGGAGACGATTGTTTCGCCTACTGTCAGATTAGCTTTGAAGGCAGGTCCTCCCCAGTGAACTGCATAAATGCGACCAGTCTGGCTTACGCGCATCCCGAGCGAGTATGCGAGATCAAGATCTTTCGCTTGCGGCTGGTCACCTGTCGGCTTGTCGGTGAAAACCAGTCTGTAGCCAGTTGAATCAATGCTATGAACCAACTTTCCTTCACCGTAATCTTCCAAGCGGGCACGGAAGAAGCTGTGCCAATCGTATGGCTGAATCTTATCCAAAGCGGAAACCATGTCGTCGAAGCTATACGTTCTAGTGGTATTCCCCGCGTCGTTGCCGGCGAAGAAAGTACGGGCAAAATCGTCCAGTGACTTGTTTCCGCCGCTCTGAGTGCGAACGATGGCATCGGCTTCGAGCCAGATCATCTCCCCCGAATCATACGCATCGAACATGTTACGTTGCCAACTTGGCCATGACGTCGGCCTACGAGCGATGATAATCGGATCGTTGTTGGTGTCTTCCAGCGAACGCCAGCCGGCGCCAACATCAAGAGTCATGTCGGCCGCGAGGCCGGCGTAAACCTGTTCGACGTCATCCTTCTTAAGTAAGCCTGCACGTGCGCTGAGCACGTCTGCCCAATAGTCTGTAAGCCCCTCAAACACCCACAGCATCGAATCCCGTTCCGGCGTATTAAGATTTGGCGTCCACATCTCCGCAGGCCGTCGAAACATCCCGTTCCATGAATGGACATAACCGTGCGCTATAAACGAAAGGTTCGGCACCTCATTTGCCGTTTTGAAGAAGTTAGCTGGCGCAGTGTTTTCACCCGAACGATGATGCTCGAAGTAGGTACCTAACTCGTCAGACAAGAACAGCATGTGATCATAATGGTCGTAATGGTGCGAGCCGAAGAGTTTATCAGCTTGAGACATGAGCGGAGCAAATTTCTTCGCCGCACTCGAGAGCGCCGCGAGGTCATTGGGGTCTTGACTCGCTACATCGAGACGAACTGGTACTGGATCTGCGGTGAGCATGATTTGCTCTAGGTAACGTCCGGCCATCACGGGCTGATCCATGAGGGCATCAAGTGCGAGCGGAGGAAAATCGACGGTGCCTCCACTCACGTTTCCGCCATCAATTGAAGTGAGGAAAGTCCACTCGGGCGGCAACGTGACCGAGGCCTGGTAAGTGAGATCACGAGTGAAATATCCGGCCGGGTAGAGAATGACGGATTGCCACTGCAGGTCAAGCATAGTTGGAGTAATCAATACAGGTCCCGTCGCTTCTCCAATGGACCCGAGGTATTGGTACTGCACGTTGAGGATCTTAGCGCCCCGTGGGATCTCGACATGGAAGGCGTGAACAGCTACGTTATCCCTCACCCAATGGAGTCGGATTCCATTGGCTTTGATGACGAGGCCGGCGAGCTTCTCAAGTGGCCCGTTCGGGGCGTGATCACCTGGCGTCCACTCTGGAAACAAAAGTGTAAAGGGACCTGCTTTAGCGACAGGGACATCCTCCTCAACCTGATAAATCCGCCGCAGAACATCCGTAGCATCGATCCGGAGGTGGACCGTACCAGGAAAAGGCACATCTTTCGGGTCTTCGATCGCCGGGAGCCGTGGCACTGGTTGCGGAAGCTGCCGACCGGCAGATTGAGCACCCAGGCCCGCTGACAGAAGGAGACCCATAACAATGGCCAAAGTCGAACACTGGCGCTTGTGACCGAAACCTTCTAGTCCCGATGGGGCGAAACGTTGAGTCAACGTCGTCTCCGCAATCCGTGGTAAGGGTGTTAGCTCGCGTTTAACGAAGTACGGCATCATCACTGTTACGTGCGTATTACTCGCGTCAGGTAAATGCCGGCTCACAATGGAGCAGTTCGGTACGTCAGCTTTACGGCGGCGGGAGATAGCAGTAGCCATAATGATTGCTAATTTCGTTAAGTCGATTGATATCGGCCGGCACCCTAAGTCCAGAGATCGCACGGAAGTAGTCGTCGATCCCGCCACCATTTGTCGTAAGCATGATCCGGCCTGGAGTCTGGCCCGTGTTTCGAAATGCGTGATAAGTGTTCCTCAGTGACAGGATAGGTCTACCGATGGTCATTGGACTCCAAAGGCCATCTCTGTAGAATTCGTATTGCCCTTCGAGGACGGTGAAGATCTCCTCCTCCTTGAGATGCTTGTGCGGAGGTGGTCCTCCACCCGGCGGAGTTGTCTCAACAAACACGCAACAACTGTAGTTCGAGGAGCGGCTTGAGACGACGATCTCGATAGAGAGATTGTCAAGTATCGTAATGAACTCTTGGTGAGACAAACTTTTCTCCTTTAGCCCTGACATTCTTTCCTCGCGGAATCTAGAGCCTCCGTTTGGAGACTCGATGTCAACAGTCACGAGAGGCTATGCAGCAAACTCGTCACAAGTAAATTTGTGATCCGGCCTTACATACGAGTTACCACCCGTCTGCCGTTACAATAGTTGAGATGATGAACAGTTGCGAGTCATGCTCAGAAATCGCGACGAAAAGGAATCACTTACTGCCAGAATGCAAAGGTGGTACGTTTCCTTCAGCTAAAAGGTGTTCTTCGCCACAAACACCTCAAGAGGTTATTGAAGGCTGACTAGGTCCGTGGTACGGAATCATGCGCCTCTAAGCCGCGCGTCAAGCCAAGTCGCAACTAACGAAGCGGTTTCCTGCCAACGAGGCTCCAGTGTTAAGTTATGGCTACGCCCCGGCTGCACAAAGTAGTCGGCTTTCAGCAGCTTGGCAAGGGTCTCTTGTTCAGCCGGGCACAAAGGATCGTTTTCCGCACTTACGACCAGCACGGGGCAGGTTATGCGACCAATGTCCACCTCCACATCAAATCGAGTGCCGTCCAATACGCAGCGCGGCGAAATCGGGGAGAACTTCGCGTAGTAGTGAAGCGCCTCCAGCTCACTCATCTCACCCAGGAAAAGTTGGCGAGCCATTGGAAACGGCAGAGGTGGAAACAGCTTAGTTTCGTCAATCTCAACCGGGAGAACGATCGGTTGAGCCTGCACCCGCGCGGGAAATACCGGGGCTAGGAGGACCATTGCCTTAACTGCATGCTGCTCGGCGTACTTCATGGCGGCTAAGCCACCCATGCTATGTGCAATGAGGATAGGCTGCGAATCAAGTAACGAGACGGTATTTTCGATCTCGACCGAGATGTCCGCAAGGCCGCGTCTGATCGCGATTGGCAGATCAAGAACAGAGGAGCCATTGGCTCCAAACCAATTCAGCGCATAGCCAGCCCAGCCTGTCTCGGCAAAATAGGGCTGCATCTTGTCGAACATCCAGCTACCCTGGTGCCCGCCATGAACAAAGACGATTTCGCCTTTCAACGGCCCGACCACCTGCCGCATGATCTCGACTCTCACACCACGCACAAACGCTTGTGTCAACATTGACATGTCGATCTTTCTTGAGACAGAGCCTCGGAGGCGGGGCCAAGACTACTCTTCGTTCGAGATAAAGTGGTCCTTCAAGGATATCTCTCACCTGGAATGCACGGATGTTTGCGGGTAGATAAGGAACCGTTGATTCAAGCGACTTGTGGCAGAGTAATCAACCACATCCGACTTCCGTTGCTGGCTTCACTCGGGAGCCCAGTCGGTTTCCGATTCCTCCAATGGCCCTTTCTGCGGGAGTGAGTCAATACGCTCTTCCAAAGGGTTTGTCTCTCCCTTACGGCAATAAGCGCGAAGAGATTGGGATTTCATGTCAGACGGGCAAGTCAAAGCTAGACAACCTCGCACAGCACTCACTGGTCTCAAGTAGCTCCATAAGGCGTGTTCTTACTCCGTTGTTCTTACCTATCGGCTTACGATTTCAGCTATTGTGATAATTAGTGTCATCTACTATCTTGCCGATGTATGCTTGGCATTGCGGCATGCACGCGGCTTTAACTTGTGCCAAAGCTTCTCGTGGACTGGGTTTGTCAGCGCCGCCGACGAGTGCCACGTAGTTAGCGATGGCCTCTACCTTTTGCGTACTCGCCTCCAAATTCAGTATGCGGGCTCAGAGAGCTGAATGCAGATCATAAGAAGCCATTTCGACCGGTAAAGCTGCCATTGTTCAGTGCGCGAACTCCACATGCCCACTCTCCTGGTAGAAGCGCTTGTCTGAAGCGAACCATAGAACTGTCTCAGGTCCCCCCCGTAAACAACTCGGAGCCCCGTTCCGATCGCGATGATCAGATTTGACCTCGCTGTTCCGGTCTCAGATAGCAAGCTTCTCCTTTTGAGCGACCTGTTCACTCTAGTTCATGCAACGCACGGGAGACGGCACACGCAATCCAATGGCTGCGACCCCGCGGATCGTCGGCACGACCAGCTTCACCGCGCCTGTCCCCGATGGGCCAAGGTCTACGTCGATGGTCTGCCACGCGCGGGTGCGGTAACGGATGGCGAGTTCCAGACGCACCGCATCCACCTTATCCATGTTCAATGGCTTGCCCTTCACCTGAAAGGTGAAATCGTCGAAACCCAACGCGATGGCATTCTGAAACGCCAGCAAACGTTGCTCGCGCTGACCGGGAACGCCGATGTCGATGTCCTTTGTGGTTCGGGCGCCTTCGGCAAATCGCAGTTCCGGGGCAACACCGCCCTTCAAATCGTAGCTATCGAGAATGCTCTCTGTGATGGCCCGCTCTAAAACTCCGCAAAGTGCCAGAAAAGATACCCAACGGCGAAGCCGCTCTTGCGCCAAGCCGTTTCTTTGGCGACTCGCGCCAATGTCTTTTTGAGGCGTTCAACGGGGCGCGACGTCATATCCTGCCATCCTCCTTTGGTTCGTGGATGGGAAAGAAGTGTTTCCACCTGTCTTTACGATCTTCCGAAGCCCCATCGCTTCAACGTTATTCAGAAGGCCCTCCCGAAGAGCTTGCTTGATTGCCTCTTGAACGACATCCGTTCGGTGAGTTGTCAAAAGAACATCCAAAATGGTCCGGGTAACGGTTGTCACTGGGATACCTTCATGTTGACCGATTTCCTTGTCTGTAAGGTCGCCTTGATGATTCGCGATCCAGTCGGGACGTTCGCGGCGAAACCTTGCCGACTTCGGGACAGTAAGATGCACTCTCGAAGGATTCAGATCCGAGATGCCGTAGGTAAGCATGGCAGTCTCGTGGGACAGCGCAATGCGTTCCGGGCCATGGTTGATTTGCTTGCGCCCATAGAACAGCCTCTCGGTACTGCCAAGCCGATCGACAGGGAAATGCGCGATGCGATACACCCCGGCTCACTCGTTCCAGACGGCCACGCTGCGTTAAGACGTTTGGGGGAGGACGACTCCTCCCCGCTGCGGCCCTTCGGTCCTCCGGCCCCCACCTTGTATGTTGCGAATCAAAGCGTAACGATGAAGTTGCGCTTCGGCGGAAAGGCCGTACCCACCTGAGGCCGGGAGCGATCCTGAGCCTGTCGCAGACAACGGCCACCGTCCCTCTCTTACTACGCCGTGGAGAATCGGAGGCATAAAGCCTGCATGTTCAAGGTCGGCGACAAGAGCGAGTCCGTGACTGCGGACAGGGACGGGAGCCGAGGCCAAATCTTAAAGTCGGAGGCCCTTCATGAGCAAGCGATCCATACAGGTCCAGGAAACGATGTACTGTGGCATTGATGTCAGTGCCAAAAGTCTCACCGTGGCAATTCAGCAGGTAAATCAACCAGTTGAGCAAAGGAGCTTCCCTAACACTTTAGTTGGGCACAAAGCTCTTATCGTCTGGCTGCGGAAGACCAAATCACCGGTTCGAGTGTCGTTGGAAGCAACGGGAATTTATTCTCTGGACCTCGCGCTTGCACTTGATGCAGCGGAAGAAATCGAAGTCGCAGTCTTGAATCCCAAGGTCGCCAATCGATTTGCTCAAACCATTCAACGGTCGAACACTGACGCGGCAGACGCCGAGGTGTTAGCTGAATACGCTCGTCGGATGCCGTTCACCGCTTGGATCGCCCCTAATCCCGGTTCAATGCGACTGCGCTCAATTGTCCGCCACATCGAGAGTCTGTCTGTGCAGAGCGCTCAGAATCAGAACCGTCTTCACGCGGCACACGGCTCCACTTCCACCCCCCAGCTGCATTGTTCAGGATTTGAAGCGCTCCGTGGCATCCCTCGAGCTTCGTATCCACAAACTTCGGCGCGAAGCAATGACACTCGTCCGACAGGACGATTTGCTTTGCAAGCGATTTGAGCTGTTAGTAAGTATTCCGGGCATCGCACAGGTGAGCGCGATTCAACTGCTCGCGGAACTCTCGACACTGCCGCCAGACCTCACGGTGCGAGAATGGGTAGCGCATAGCGGCCTTGGCCCTGCTCACGAAATTTCGGGAAGCTCAGTGAGGAAGGCGTCTCGCATCAGCCGTGCGGGAAATCGTCACCTGAGAAGAGCGCTTTATATGCCGGCCCTGGTCGCATCCCGTTGCGATCCCCACGCAAAAGCGTTTTTTGATAGCCTCTTGGCTCGAAACAAAGCAGTCTACAGGCGCTCATTGCTGTTGCGAGAAAGTTGCTCCATGCCATATATGGGATCTTTCGAAGCGGCCTGAAGTATGAGGGGACAAAGCTGTTTCCGAGGATCACGTTATCCTAATCCCGTCACATGCAAAATCGCTTCCCTCGGCAACTGATCCAAATCGGATCGATTTGCGGTCAGAACCCGGCTGGATGAGTGCGTTGGCCTGAATGCGCCAATCGAGATATCCAGTGCTACAGATGAGTAGACAGAACCATTTTGAACGAAGCTGGTGGGGCGGAGGAGGCTGCGTATGCGCACGACAGATGCAAACTCCGACGCTTTACCTCAAATGCCTAAGTCATCTCTGGGGTTAAGCTGAGGAAAAGCAGTGATACGGAGCTTGGCCGCTGCATATGGAATCAGATCCAGCGTTTGTAAAGGAAGGCTGCTCGTCTGTATACCATTGGGCAACGGACCCGCGACCCCATCCTCGGAGCGCCAGGTATTGATAAGGCTTCCGCTGACTCTCAGCTTGATCGCTACCGCTCTTGCTGCGAAAGGCTGCAGGCCGACTGAGCTCTCGATCACCTCAATCCGCGCCGCTGAACGCTCATCCACGAGCAGGGCATAGTTCCAGGGCCTTAAAGGATAGACTTGCCAGTCCGCAGTTAATCCTCTGTCGAGTAGTTTCACCCAGCTTTGTCCTGGGTCCAGAGAGAAAACCAATGGCCCCCGCATCAGTGCGAGAGACTGGTTAAACCACCGTGAGACTGAAGGCAGCATCGGCAGGTGAAGGTCGATGACATCGCCCGGCGCCCAAAGTCGATCGATCAACGCGAAGGTTTCCGGCGAGGCGTTGACCGCTTCCAGCTGACCATTGATTCGAACCGTCGCGCCACGCGCCCATGCTGGGATTCTCAGTCGCAAAGGAAACCTGACTGAAGTCTTGGGCGATAGGACTATTCGGACTTCTTGTTTGAATGGATAGTCTGTTTCGACAAATACAGAGACCTTTTGGCCGCCAATGGCGGTCTCAATTTCGCATGGGGCATACAAGGCAGCTACCAAACCTCCGTCCGGCGAGCGCATCCAAAGACTCGATGTGAATTTAGGCCAACCCTGATGGAAGTTTGCGGTGCAGCAGCCGAAGTTCGGTTCGAGTCCGTACAGGTTCGATTCTGGCCCGTTCGTTGTCCAGGGCTTTGAATTGAGCCCGACCAAAATTTGGTTTGACTGTTGGTCGTATTGGTGCGACCACATGTCGTCGTCAAACGTTCCGGGGAGGGCGTTATATGCGATCTTCTCGATCCTGTCTCCAATCGATGCGACACCAAAGGTCGCGAATGCGACCTCGAGCGAATAGAGGGTCTCCACCACAGTACAAAGTTCGGTCCCATGGCTCGGATCGAGACCGGCCAGGTGCTCGTCGCATGAGAACATACCGTTCGGCATACCGTGAAAGCGGTCGAGTGTCGCTAGCTGCCGCTTGAAATTGACGTCCTCATCTGCATCCCCAGAGAGCCGATAGCGGACCGCCGCTGTCTTCAAAGCCTGGCCATTGTTTACACCATGCGTTTCCATGGCCTTTGACCTATCGCCGCGCGAGGCCGCTGCTTTGATTTCGGCACCCGAGGTCACATCGCTATGCTCGAAGTTAACAAATGCCTCGATCCAATCGTATCCCTGCTGTTCAAGTAGTCTTGCCAGATGCAACAACGAGGAATCGCCCGTTCGTTCGTATAGCCACTCAATGACGAGGACCTCATCCTGCCATCGGTACTTGCCCCAATCCCGTAAAGGACGCTCTGGTAAGGCGACAAGCTGGTAATGAAAGTAGCGTGTTAGCACTGGAAGGACGCGAGGGTCCGCGGTGGCATCATGAAATTGGGCCAGAACTTTCAGCATCACCATGCGTGGCCACCAGTCGTCATTGCCAGTCGGCCCGATCATGCCGCTTGGCGCTTGATGGTTTAATGTCCAGTCGATGAAACGCATCGCCTTTGCCTTGAGGCGCTCGTCGTCAAGTAGCCACGCCAGTGGGAGTAAGCCATCGACAAAATAAGGGCCGCGCTCCCAGCTTTCTCCAGGACCACCTAACCATCCGCTTTGCGGCCCAACATCGGGCCAGAACTCGTCCAGATGACCACTCAGTCCACCGGCTTGAATACGAAGTTGCCGACGAAGCCAGCCAGCCGGACGGATTTGACCGAGCGGAAGCGCAGTAAATGCTGTGGGAGCCAGCGTGGTGGCGGACTTGCGTTCCTCGCTGGCTTGAGCGGATTCTTGTTTAAGGGCCACTGCAGCAACGGCTGCGGCACCAACTTCTACAAATCTTCTTCGTGTCAACATCGAGATGGTTTAGGTCCTTGTATGGGTGCGGGAAAGGAGGGCGGCTGCCAGAAGAAAGTGCGTACGGGGCGACTTCGAAAGTCGTCACCCGCCCGCTTACGCGATTCTCGTTGCTAGAAGTTGACTCTCGCTCCGAGTAGCATGTTCCTAGCTGCGTAAGTACTAGTCGACTGACCGAACGTTGTATCTTGTAGCTTCGGATCGACAGCCATAAGGTTGACCCTATTGAAGAGATTGAACGTATCGAGGCGCAACTCGAAGTTGACGCGCTCCGTGATGCGTGTCGTCTTTTTCAAGGTGAGGTCCGTATCCGCGTAGCCAGGATTGAGGAACCGGTTCGGAGTTTCGTTTCCTTCCGAACCGAACGCAGGTAAGGTGAAGTTGCCGCAAGGCAACGCACCACCGGCGCAGACAGGAAAGATTCCGTGCCCCTTGAGGAAGTCGCTCCTGCTATGCTTTTGCGTGTAGGCAGTCACGTTCGGATAGTCGGTGTTATTACCATCCGCGTTATAGTCTCCACTCGTCGGCACGTACTGAAGGTGCCCGGCTGCCAGTTCCGCGGCATAGGTTGCGGAAGTAATTGCCACTCCATCTGTGCCGGTCGCGCTGACTGCAAGCGGATTGGTGTTTTGGACGCTGAATGGTGTGCCGGACTGGAGACTGGTCATCCCGCTTAATGCCCATCCGCCCGCGACGCGCCGGAGTAGGCCATTAGAAAGGTCAGCGCCGGGAAGCTCATAGGCCCAGCCCAGGGAGAAGGCATTCGGCACGTTGTACTGCGAGGGCGAATAGTATTGGTTGTATGGGGGCGCTGCAGTGGGATAGCTTCCCCAATCATCCATTGCCTTCGAATGTGTATAGGAAGCGGTGATAAAGCCACGTCTTGAGAACCTGCCCTTCACGGCTGCAATGACGGCGTTGTAGTTCGCTGTCGGCCCGTTCGTTGCAAACGTGATGGCCGCGAAGCTGGTATTCAGCCGATCTTGAATACCGGTCCCTTTGTACGCCCCGGAAGTAGCAAAGCTGGGATGCTGCAGCAGATCGCCTGCAAAATCGTTCACATCGTTTCCGTAGGTGTGGGCGGCGAGATTGCCTCCATTCGTAATGAGATTTCCGGAATGAGACCCTTGGTAGCCCACACTGGCGACGAGGTTTCTTGTCAGTGAGCGTTCAAGTGTCAACGTGTAGTTCAGGATGTGGGGCATGCTGAGGTTGGGGTCGATACCAATCGTCGTGAAACCTCCGCCCACCCGGCCACCCTTCGCGTCCAATGGAGCACCCACAAAGGCTGGATAGGGGAAGCCGAATGGATAGGTATTGGAAGTGCCAAAGCCAAACACTGGTGCCGGCGTCGAGCCATCGTTCTTGAAAGTGGGCCGCACTGGTCCAGGAGGGTTGGCAATCAATCCGTTCTCCTGGTTTCCAAGAGTGAACTCATCTCGGTAGACGCCGAAGCCACCCCGCACAACCCACTCCCCTTTACCCAACAGATCGTAAGCGAATCCTACCCGCGGACTGAAGATCCAATTTAGATCATGCGCGAACGTGTGGCTTTGCTGCGTGAAGGCTCCGTTAGCGATACTGTCCGCGAACGACGAGTTTGCTGCAGGGTGAAAGTTTGCCAGAACCGTCTGCCCGAGAGCTGGGTAGGCGTTGCCAAAGTTATCGTAGCGAATGCCATAGTTGACTGTGAGGCGATGCGTGACCTTCCATGTGTCCTCGGCGAAAGCACTGCCCGAACCCTTGGCAAAGCCATAGTTGTCGGCAAACGGCACCCCGGTGACTGGATTGAAGGCGATGTTGGTTTCAGTAAATGGATTGTCGTTGATTAGATTGATGATGTTGGTATAGGTAAAAATCGGCTGGCTGTAGCGCCCTGCGAAGTAAGCCAGGTCATTCCCGTGCCACTCTTCATAACCAAATCTGAAGTCGTGTGTGCCGCGGATATAAGTAACGACATCTCTCCAACGAAATCCATGCTGGATATAGTCCTCGTATGGGTTGGCATCGCCGAAACCGACACCCAGGTTTGTGACATTGACTACCGGAACGGTGAATAAGCCCTTGTTCGGCGTATACCCTTCGATCCGGTTGTATCCGGCAAAGGCTTCATTCAACAGGTGAGCCGAAAATGTATGCGTTTCGTTGCCTTGGAGGGAAAAGGTATACAGATTGCTGTGCGTGATGAACTGTGGCCGGGGGCTTGGCGCCGATTGCGCAATGGTATTGCGGACGAAGAAGCCGTTGACACGATCTTTGTCAAAGACCTTGTCTACACGGACACTGTATTGATAAGAGGCATTCGGTGCTGTCGCATTGAAGATGCCAGAATCGAGCACCGGCGTGGAACATGGAATGTTGTCTGTGCTGGGCGTGCCGCAGCCGGTATTGGCTGCTAGATTTTGCGCGCCAAAAACGGTTTGTGCATTCGCGGCCGATTCCTGCACGACGTTTTGAATCGGATACTTCGAGAACAAAGAGGTTTCGAGCGAAGACGGCTTGACCTGCTGAGCGAAGGCCGCGAACGCCGGATCTTCGTAGGTGAGACTTCCACTGTTGGGAGCAAGGGCTCCAACGGCAGTGAGGGCCGGATTCGGTGTCGAAGAAAAATAAGGTTCCAGGGTGGCGAAGAAGAAGAACCGCTTGTTGGGGATAATCGGACCGCCAACGCCAAAAGAGAGATCGGTGGTATGGAACGGCGACAGCCGCTGCGGCTGAGGCACCCCGAACTCCCCACGCGCCTCGAGTTCTTGATAGGTGTAGTAGCCACTTGCAAAGCCGTGATACTCGGCTGTTCCGGCCCTCGATGTCATCAGCGTTTCAATCGCACTGGACTTACCATAGTCCACGTTGTACGTATTCGTCTGGACCGTGACCTCTGAAAGCGAGTCGACGTTCGGTGTCAGATTGCTGACGCCTTCCCCAATGTCACTATCAACATCCAGCCCATCGACGATGAACGTGTTTGCATTGCCTCCCTTGCCGCCCGAACTGTAATGGTTGGTGGTCTCAGGATTGAACGTCGTCGTCGGTGCCTGAATGCCGGTTACGCCCGGCGTGAGCCCCACAAGGGAAAAGGGATTTCTTGTCGCAAGAGGCAGATTTTCGAGAGCGGCCTGATTGAGTGTTTGTTCCTCACGGCTGTCGCCGGTATCCAGAAGCGGCGCTTGTGACGTGACCACGATGCTCGTGGTATCGCTTCCGAGGGCAAGGACCAAGGATACGTCCCGATTTTCTCCAGCCGTCAACGTGAATAGGGCCTTGGAGGGTCGAAATCCCGGGGCCGCCGATGAGACCACATAATCTCCAGGGCCCAGGCTTGTAAAACGATAGAGACCCGACGCATCGGCAGCGGTGTTTTGCTGCACCTTGGTGGCGGTGTTGATAAGGGTCATCTGAGCCTTCGGGATGTTGGCTCCGCTGGAATCTCGGACGTTCCCCTGAATACTGGCGGTAAACTGTGCAAACGAGGTCGTGGTTGCAATCAGAGCGAAGAGGGCGACCACTATGATCCTGCGGAGATTCAGTTTGGCGCCTGTACTTTTGGGAGAAGGAGTCGGGACGGTCATGGCTTTCCTTTCGTATCGGAGACGTCTCAGGATTAGCAGGCTCCGAAAGGTGGACCAAGACAATTCACCGGTGCTCAACCGACTCAGCTCCGAACCAGTTTTGGAATGATGGATTTACCGGGCATTCATGAATCATGACCACTTACAAAAAAATGGTTCGTGAAGCAATTTTGCGGAGGTGTGGCGAGCACCCGATTGACGACACCTTCATGTTGCCGTGATTGAATATTGTGGAATCAGATCAAAATATGCCGACAGTGAGCCCAGTGCACCCAGCGTCAGACGCTCGCTCCCAAGTCCCGGACCGGTTGTCTGCGTCAGGGTCGTTAGGTGTGAGGCGCGAATTGGTGCGCCGGATCGTGAATTCTCCAACCTTTGCCCGGAGCGAACGGTTGGGAAAGCTGCTCACCTACGTCTGCGAATTAGCACTCAACGGACGCGAGGGTGAGATAAACGAGCAGAAGATCGGCCAAGCGGTCTTCGGGCGATCACGAGATTACGATTCCGCCGTGGATGGAATTGTCCGCAGTCAGGCAAGCCGGTTGCGGCAGAGGCTTGAGCTCTACTATCAGCAGGAAGGCGCGGACGAGCCGATACGGGTTTCTATCCCTCGTGGTGGCTATGTGCCGATGTTCGAGGCAAGGGCTCTCCCAGAATCACACCCCACGGTTGCCGAGCTTGCAGAGGCAGTCCCCGAAGCACTTTCCACAGTACCACCTCAGTCTACCGAGAAAAAACACGAAAGTTCATCTGCGCAACATTGGCTGCCGTGGGGGCTTAGCCTGCTTCTAGCATTGATGTTGGTGGTCCTGTGGATTCACGACCGCCGGCGCCTTCAATTGCTCGCTCCCACGGAGCCTCCGACGCATCCGCTCTGGAGCCACATGTTTACCAGGAATCAACCGACGATGGTAGTCGCTCCGGATTCAGGGTTGGTGCTGTTTCATGGCATGTCAGGCAAGGACGTGGACCTGAAGGGGTATTTGGACGCGGGATACCGGTCTGAGCCAGATGTCCTTCCGCAGATCGGTCCAACTGCACCTTTAGAAGATTCACTGCTCGATCTTGCCAACCGCCGTTATACCTCCCTTGTAGATCTCAAGACGATCCTCAGTCTCAAGGATCGGGCGCAAATGCTGGGGAGCCAGGTCTCTGTACGTTTTGCCCGTGACCTGCGGCCAAACGATTTCAAGACCGGCGACGTCATCCTCCTTGGCGCTTCCGAGGCCGATCCGTGGGTCGAACTCTATGAACCAAAGCTGAATTTCTTATTTCGGGATGACTATAGGGGTGTATTCACCATCCTGAATCGGAATCCACAACAGGGGGAGCCTGTGCGGTGGGAGTCCAAAAGGATTGATCCGCAAAGGCGGGTCTTCGGAGTGGTTGCCTATCTGCCGAGTCTAGCCGGCTTTGGGAACGCCCTGCTCTTGGAAGGGACAGGCATGTCCGGTGCCGAGGCCGGTATGGACTTCGTTTTGGATGATGCGCAATTGCTGCCGTTCTTAAATCGGATTCGACGCCCAGACGGAACGCTGCCCCACTTCGAGTTGCTCCTCGAAACGCAGAATATCGGTGCGAGCGCCGGTCAAAGCGAAATCACCGCCTGGCGCACAAGCAACTAGGGCTTACTTACTACCACAACGACCTTGCGGCCCTTAAGCTCCCAAGTGCAAGGACGGAACGCTCGTTCGAGAGGTCGCTGTTGACGCTAAATGGCCAATGCGCGTTTCGAGGGTGGTGGCCATCGAAACGTGCTTTGGCCTGTTAGCAACAACCGAAGACCAAGCAGAGGTAGATCGACCGTCACTGGTTCATTATTAGCAAGCAAGCCCTTCGCCACAATTGCTGCTCGCTGCTTGGAGACTGCGGATCGGCTCCAAACCTGTTCACCTGTCCGGGTATGCGCTCTTGCACACAGAAATGACCACCTTTCTCAGCCAGCGCTGTGCAGGGTCGGCATCCACTCGGGGATGCCAAAACGCAGAAATTAGAATTTCCGGCATACGGACCGGGATATCGAAGCTGCAAAGACCTAAAGACACGGCACGATCTTTCAGAAACTTATTGCCCAGGCTCGACCGCGGCACGATCGCTATCAGGTCGGAGTTTGCCGCTACCTGCATGGCATCCGGATATCCAGGGACTATGACCTGAACGGTCCGGCTGAGTCCAAGCTCCTCTAAGGCGTCGTCTACCGGCTCGGAAAACTCTCCGAAATGCGAGGAGGCAACATGCCGGCACCCGGCATAGCGTTTGGGTGTCACCTTACCGCCCGTGAGCAGCGTATGGCCAATGCGGGCGACTCCTACGTATTTGTCGCGAAACAGAAACTGTCTGCGCAACTCCGGGGCCGATGTGCCGCGCTTGCTGATTTCCAGGTCGACCGGTCCTTCCCGAAGCAGCAGGGGATCTCCATCCAGTTTAGGCATGAAGCGAAGACGCACGCGCGGCGCGGCCTTGCCGACGGCCTCTACCACGGCAGCGGAAAGCAGATCTACGAACCCGCCTCCCGCGCGAATGGTGAATGTCAGATCGAGCGAGGACATATCGAAAACGGTGGTCGCCGGCCTAAGAACAGCATGAACTTCATCGGTCAGTAGGCGAACACGATCCCGCAGCGCCAGAGCGTGAGGCGTCGGCACAAGTTCGCGTCCGGCCCGCACCAGCAGCGGATCGCCGGTCGTTTCCCGAAGCCGCGAGAGGGTACGGCTCATCGCCGAAAAACTCAGGCCAAGACGCCGCGCCGCTCCCGTCACGCTGCCTTCCCGGAGCAGTACGTCAAGCGCGGGGAGGAGATTGAGATCCACATCGTTCATGGGTGGAGGATATCGTCTTCCCATCGTTTGACAAAGCGTTTAACGCAAGTATTGTTTGTGTGGGATGCGTCTGGCGCTCGACCGGATACTTCCTCATAATCAACGCAGCGGCTAAACCAAGGAGAACCATATGACACTCTCTACCTCGAATCAGACAGTCCCCACCATCCTGCTGATCGCGGCCTCGCGCGGCCTCGGTTTTGCAATGGCGGAAGAGTTCTTGAAGAAAGGCTGGAACGTCGTCGGCACCGTGCGTGCAGGATCGGCGCTAACCAAACTCGGCGAGCTTGCGGATCGCTACAAAGGCCGCCTTGAATTCGAGACGCTGGACATCTGCGAACCGGAGCAGGTCACAGCACTCCGGCGACGCTTGTCGGGTAGGACGTTCGAGATGCTGTTCGTGAACGCTGGCGTCACAAACAACGCAAAGGAAACAATTGGCGAGGTGACGACCGACGAGTTCATACGGGTGATGGTCACGAACGCCCTAAGCCCCATGCGCACTGTCGAATCACTGGAACGCCTCGTCTCCGAGGATGGTTTGATCGGTGTCATGTCCTCCGGTCAGGGTAGCGTGACAAACAACGTGAGTGGAATGCGCGAGGTCTATCGGGGCAGTAAAGCCGCACTGAACCAGTTCATGCGCAGCTACGCCGCCCGCCACTCCGGCACCTCGCGCGCCATGGTGTTGATGGCTCCCGGCTGGGTCCGTACGGAGATGGGCGGACCGGAGGGACGCCTGAGCATCGAAGAAAGCGTTCCGAACCTAGTGAATGTGCTTCTCGAAAAGCAAAGGAAACCCGGTCTTGAATACCTGAATTATCTAGGCCAAACCGTGCCCTGGTAGCGCGCACCAGCTCTGTCATGCCTGGCGTTCTGTACATCGGAGCATCGGATCGGTTGTAAGGGTACGGATCGGGGCTGCAACCAACAACAAGTCCAGAGAAAGAAGTGCAGGATGCGAGTATTAGTGACAGGTGCCACCGGCTTTATCGGTACTTATCTCGTTGCAGAACTCATCCACGCGGGCCATCACGTCGTCGGGCTCACCCGTTCGGATTCAGGAGCCGATATGCTTACCCGTGTTGGGGTGGAGGTCCTCCGCGGCGACGTGAACGACCTGGAGCGCCTGCGGACAGCCGCACAGGCATCGGATGGCGTCATCCACGCGGCCTTCAACCACGACTTCTCTAAACTAAAAGAGAATAGCGAGGATGACCGCAGGGTGATCGAGACGCTGGGCAAGGTGCTCGTCGGCTCAGACCGGCCGCTCATTATCACGTCCGGCACGGGCCTCGCCCGATCCAGGACCGGCGGCCTCGCACTGGAGAGCGACGATCACCTCACCTCGGCGGAGTTCGCCCGCGCCGCCTCCGAGGAGGCGGCTGACGCCCTCATCGCTAACGGCGGCCGCGTGATAGTGATGCGGCTGCCGCAGGTGCACGACACACGCAGGTTCGGTCGGATAACACAGCATATCCAGTTGGCACGGCAAAAGGGCTGGGTGGCGTATGTCGGCGAGGGCCGGAACCGTGTGCCGGCCGTGCACGTCTCCGACGCCGTACGTCTCTTCAGGCTGGCGCTCGAGAATGGACAGCCAGGCGCACGCTACCATGCGGTCGGAGAGGAGGGGGTCTCCATGCGCGAGATCGCCGAGGCGATCGGTGAAGGGTTGAAGATGCCGGTCGAGTCGATCACACCGGAGAGGGCGCCGGAGTACTTCTATTGGATGGCGCACCTCGCCACGATTGATCTTGCAGCATCTGGCCTGTTGACGCGCCAGCAACTGGGCTGGAACCCCGCTGGTCCAGACCTCCTGACGGACCTGCGCGGCATGGATTACTGCATGGCTTAGGGACGACAATGCTGATGGGTTGTGGTGGATCTTGAGAAGTGCATAATCGCCGAGTCACTCATCGAGCCGTGATCGGCAAAGGGAAATCATCTTTTGCCAGGGAAGCTCTTTGGCCGAGATCAGCCATTCGTCTACTTTCATGATCTCGCTTCGTTCAGTCTGAAAAGAGAAATATCCCCTCTGGACACCCTAAAGAGAAAAGAAAAGCCTAGACAAGCGAGAGAGAATCTATGCGGTCCTGTTCCTGCCCGCAACGCCGGCCCTAAAAGCATCTCTTGCGCTCCGCGCCCAGCGAGGAAACCAAACCTGCTGAGGAACTCCGTCCCTGGCGCGCGCAAGGAGTGTCCCCAGTCTTCCGCGCTGCGCTTGTGCAGACCGGCCTTCGGCCGCCCTTTCCGTTCCGCTATCGCTCCTCTTCAAGGTTGGGAGATACCCCTCTCCTTGCACTTGCCGCCCCTGCTGGCGTGGGCCAGGGCCAAGGCGTGTTTGTGAGCAAACACAGCAAGGCCATTCAAAAACGGAGGGACCACCCATGAACGCCACCAGCGCCGTCACCCCCATCAGCGCAAACCCCAAACAGCCGCAGCAACGGCAGACCGCCAAAGACATCATCGCGGCCAACGTTAAGTGCCTTATCGAGCAGCTAGAGGCCGGACACTCCGACGCGCTCACCGCCTACCTTGACGCGATGAGCCGATTCCATAACTACAGCTTTGGAAACATTCTGGAGATCGCGCGGCAGCGACCGACCGCAACCCGCGTTGCAGGGCTGTACGCATGGAACCAGCTACGCCGAAAGGTGAAGAAAGGCGAGAAAGGAATTCGGATACTTGCTCCCATCGTCGGCATCAAGCGCAAGAAAGACGAGGAAGCCAACAAGGACATCACCAAGCAGAACACGCGCGTTTTAGTTGGCTTTCGCAATGCTTACGTCTTTGACGTGGAACAGACCGAAGGCGCGGAACTACCCACGTTGCGAGAGATGACCGGCACACTAGGAGAAAACCGCAACCGTCTCATTTCGTTCATCGAAGCCCAGGGCATCGAGCTTACCTTTACCGGGAAGATTGCCCCCGCGTTAGGTATGAGCTATGGCGGAAAGATTGCCATCCTTCCCGGACAGTCCGAGGCCGAAGAGTTTTCCACGCTTGTCCATGAACTCGCGCACGAGATGTTACATAAGGCCGAACGCCGGACGACAACCACCAAAGTAGTCAGGGAGACAGAGGCCGAATCCATCGCCTTTGTGATTGGCAAGGCTGTTGGACTCGAAACCGGAACGGCTAGCGCCGACTACATCAATCTCTATCATGGCAACGCCTCACTCTTGATTGAGAGCTTGGAAGTCATCCAGCAGACCTCCGGTGTCATCCTCGCGGCCTTGCAGCCGCCTACCGCAGCAGAGGCCGAGATACCGGATGCAGAACTGGCGAAGGTGGCGTAATGCAGACTATCCTTCGCATTCTCAAACAGGCCGGAGGTTGGCACCACGGCCTGTACCTTCGCATCGAGAACCCGCCTTATATGGCGTTGGTCATCGAGGCGACCGACGAGTCAGGTCCTTGCGGACTCCCCGCCATCTCTGTCTGTCACTACGGCGAACAGAACAGCGACCTTATGCGCGACCCGGAGATGTCTTTCGAGCTTGAATTCGCGGCAGGAGCGCACCTTGAGCCCTATTTCTGGCGGAACGACTACGCCGGGATAGAGCAATGGTCACGGTTCATCCGGGATGGAAGCTACGTCTTCCACACCGCGCTTTTCAACGAGCACGAGCGATTCGCCAAGCTCTGGGATAACAACCTGCGTCTGCAGGGCTTCACCGAAGCCGCTCTCGCACCGAGAACCTGCTACCAGGCACCGTCGTTTCGAAGCAGATCGCGTTGATCCGCACGGAATCTGGACTATGAATGTCCGTTGTTAGCCATCGCGCAGACTATTGATGCTGCGCTTTCCCCGTAAGCCCTGAGCCCAACCGAGGAAGATGCGTTGGACGTCGGGTAAAGCCGTCTAGAGTAGAGGCGGCTTGCCAGCCAACGAGGCGTAATCGGCCAAGAAGAGGGCCTCGACCCTGAAATCCGCAATGTTCTCTCCACCGGTCAGTTCTCCTTTCACGTGCACCTGGAGGTGGGGGACCTCGGCATACTGATCTGAAACCCGATCGGTGGCATTGGCGTACCAATCGGAGTTCGTTCGGATCATCTTTTCGGCCTTGATCGTCGAAGTTGTGCGTGAACTCATGAATGATCATCGAGCTGGTTGCCCATCGTCCAATGCGCGTCTCTCGAAGATTAGAAGAGGGCGGCTGTAGGAAAGACACTGGGAAAATCAGCTGATTGTTCATGGTCAAGCCCTTCGCCATTTTAGGCTCGACATCCGGTGTGAAGATAAGTCCTCCCAGCTCGCGTAAGTGCCCACGTGTTGCTATGCGCTGTCATCGCCTGCGAGCTTGTTTTTATGCATCCGTCTGAGCGTCGACAGAAATCGAAAAGGATTGCATATAGGTAAGTATTGATCCCAGCGGGAAGCTCCCGAAAAGAAGGAAGTGCGATACAGCTGATTGAGTGATCCTCCGAAGCAACCTGCCGGCCATCATGCTCTCCTTGTAAGGAATGTCGTGTCTGATCATTTGCTTGAACAGATATTTACCTGCTCCTCTAAAAGCAGGTTGCAAGCCTCTACTATTCCTACTTCTGCAGCCGATCTATCTGAATGCGCGGTGCGCAAACGTGATAGCTGGCAGTGATTGTTGCTTTATTGGCACCATAGGATGGCTCCCGAGATTCTGGCACCGAATCCAAGGATATGAGCATTTAGCGGTTGGACCTGCCGTGAACAAATATTCTGCAAAACTGAAAGAAGCAAAAGGACACAGGTGCGCATAGCGATTGTCGGAGCAACGGGTGCAGTAGGACGCACCCTACTCGTTCACCTGTTGAAAGGAAATGACCTTCGTGCAGGCGACGAACTTATCCTGATTGGTCGAGCTGACGCGGACAATCTTCAAAGACTGCGTGCCATCCGAACGGACCTGCTCGATGCCTTTGACTCCAACGTAATACTTATCTCCATTTGCAGAACGCTTGAACATTTAAGAGGGTCGGACATCTTCATCATGGCTGCGGGCGCAACTATTGGGGAACGGATCACACACCGTTCGCAACTCGCATGCGAGAACCTCGCTCTTTTTCGTGAGATCGCTGAATGTGCAAGTCGTCGGTGTCCCGATGCGTTTTTCTTGATTATCAGCAACCCTGTTGAACTAGCAGTAAGCGTCTTTTGTGAGTTTTGTGACCGTCAGTGCGTGATGGGGATGGGCGCACAACAGGATTCGCTGCGCTTTGCCAGGGCCATCGCGGCGTGTTTTAACCTGCCACGCGCGGCTGTTCGCGCGAGTGTACTTGGCGAGCATGGATCACGCATGGTTCCGCTATGGTCTTCGGTTACCTTGAACGACAACACTCCCATGATGGTCTCTAAGCTGGAAGCGCTAAAACAGACCTATGAAAACGATGCCTACTGCGCCTCTCTTCGGACCCTTGCAGAGGGCCTGACACAGGCGATCGCACAGAATCGCTTTGAAGAGGCCCATCAGCGGCTAAGCGACGCTTCTCCTTACCTTCGGATCCTCGTAGAGCCGTTCCTCACCGCCAAGCTACTCCGTTCTACTCCCAATGCAACAGCGAACGCGACGCTCGATTGCATTGCTGCCATTCGACGAGGCGACGGTAGTGCCGTTCATGGTCAGGTCAAGCTAGATGGAGACTTCTACGGCATTGAAGGCACGTTGGGAGCGCCTGTGGTGTTACATCGAGCCCAATGGAGGATTGCTCCACACCTGCCGCTGACAGAGACGGAGCTTCAGCGATTAAGAGTCGTGGCAGCTGAAGTTCGCAACGAATATACAGATCTGCTCACTTAGCATTCGGAATCGTCATAGGCTTTAACCGGCGATTCTAGTCCGGTTGAGCACCTAGGAGACGGTGTCTTTGGACGCAACCAGCTCAGACCTGCATTGATCTTGGGAGGATTGCCATGCTTGTAGCTTTTGACTTTGACGGAACCCTTGCGGACACATATCCCATTTTTCGCGATGCGTTTGATGATGCTGCCCGAAAACTTGGCACAACCCCCTATCGACGTGCCGAAGAGAACTACATTCGCACACTTGAGGCGATCGATGTGCTCCGTTTCCACGATGTCGGCCCCGATCTGATGGAGCAATTTATAGAGTCCCTTCGTCAAGGTATGGAGTGCCGCCGAGAGAAGGCACAACTCTTCCCCAACATCCGAGAGGCTTTGAACGATTTGACGCAGAGCGGAAACAATCTTGCGCTCTTATCTTCCAATTCGCTCGTTCTTGCTCGTGCATCGCTCGACGGGCTTAATGACCTGTTTGTCTCGCAGCGGTTCGATATCCCGCTGCAAGAGAAGACAGCGGAGCTCCGAAGGATGTCGTGCTCGAGCCAAGCTGTTAGCGGTTTCTGCTACATAGGAGATGAGTTTCGTGATCAAATCGCAGCGCGGTCGGCGGAGGTCACATTTGCTGCTGTGTCGTGGGGATATAACACGCCGTGGTTGTCACGAGAGTCAAGTTCCTGCAGGCTGCTTCATGACCCCCGAGACATCGCTCCCTACATCAGAGGGTTGAGGGGACCTGGGTAGCAGGATGCTATGCTCCTTTGAGCGTAGCCTTCTGCTCTGACTATACAAGCTCAAGACCACTCCCCCAAAAGCCTTTAGGGGAAGGCTAAGAAGTGGGCTCTACTCTATAGAAATATCACCACTGACCAGAGGTTATTGTCTTTGCGAAGCAAAGTGCTAGGCGTTGAGGGAAGTCAGGATCAATAGTCTTTGTCCACTGGGCGATACTTTCAGGCGAGTCGCCCTCGGGTGAGCCGCCCCAGGCTTCTCTAAATACAGGTTCACCGTATTTGGAGTAAAAGAAGAAGGCCCCACGCTCGGCCCCAGATGCGTGAGCGAAGATGATCGACCACTTCCCACTCCTCATGAAGTTGATCAGTTCGAAACCGCTAGGCGCTCTGTGACCGGGCACCTGATCGGCTAGCTTACGGTTGTAATATAAACGTTGTCTTTCAGTAAGAGAGTGTTGTATGTCATTACAGTCTTATGCCGAGCTGCTTACAGAAGAAACAATCAGCATCGCTGCCGAGAAGTAGTTGAACAGCGTTCGCGCTCTTATCATCTTTCTCATAGACCAACACGTTAGAAGTGGCGTACGACTCGAAGAGTTGGAGAAACGTCACGCTCGTTTCGGAAGGTAAGTTGCCGTGTCGACATCTGGTCCAATGCGGAATATGAGCGAGTCGCACGATAAATCTTGTCACTGCGGGGACGCCGGCGGGTAGCCGTTCTTATACCAAGATTCGACCGTTTTTCCCAGACCGAATCCAGGTTGATGACATGATCTTCCATCAAAGGTCGAGAATACACCGGCAGGAAAGCCGTAACGGGCGCTTCCGAAACCTCCGGGACCCCAGTCCCAAGTACCGACTTCAAGGCCGATCTTATGTTCCTGTAAGTAGCCAAGAAAGTCGACGGTCGCATTTGCTGTGTTGCCGTCACAATAGTAGCCGCCCGATCCCCACTCGGTGATTATCACGGGGGCTTTACGCGAGAAGTTACCGAATTTGCTATCCCACACTTTGCGGGTTTGTCCCTGTGAATGGAGCGCATACGGATGTGACGCATACGCAACCTGTGGGTCTTCCAGGATGGGTGCTCCGTCGATCACCTGTCCTACATCTAACCCATCGACGATCACCACGTTTCGAGCTCCGGCTTGCCTTACAGTACGAATGGTTTGTGTCATACTCTGTGCCCAGCGCTTCCAATTGGAAGCACTTGGTTGGAGGCGAGGTTCGTTTAACAACTCGAAAAGTACTCCCCGATCTTGCGCAAATGTTGGAGCAATCAGCTGCCACACTCGCCTGGTGCCATCATCCGGTAAATCGATTGGGTGGTCGCCGGGCACGTGGGACTCGTCTTGAACACTGATGATGACTGTCAGGCCGGCGGACCGGGCGGCACGTACCGCTTCCATCGCTTTGTTTAGGAACAATCGATCAAATAACGGGCTGTAGGGATCAGCCGCACCTTGAGAGATCTGTAGGCGAACTGAGTCGGCGCCGGCCGCGTACATGTCTCGATACTCCGCGGGCTTGTAGTGTTGTTGCGCGTTGGCCCAGAAAGGATGATCCGCACGGCCAAGATTCGCGGGCGCAACCTCAAACGCAATCTGGTAGAAACCGTGTGGGATCCATGGTCTGCCATCGCGGTAGATTTCATTTCCATGTACCAACACCTCCCCACGGTCCGGCCCTGAAACCTGGCACGAAATGGATATGGATCCCCAAACACATGCAGTAAGGGACAGAAGGGCCGTTACCAGTCTTAGTTTCATACAATCGATCCTTAGAAGTGGAGTGTTGTTAGGGTAAGGAAGACTATTATTGAAGGACGCGGTCATCTATGTTTTGCTCGGACCGATCCCAGTCTTGTATCAGCTAAGAATTGTCGCGCCACTCGCATAGTCGGCACGGCCAGGCTGAAGATCGATAGAAAAGTGTTAGATGTGTTTGCATAGTCCAAAACGCTTGCGCCATAGTCGGATGGTGTGAAGTCATACGAGACTGCGATGAATACGTATTGTGGATTGCAGGTACTGCAGCCTGCCAAACAAGACGTGGTTATTACAGTGCGTAACCGTGGTGGTGCAATTATTGGTGTGACAACTGTAAGCGGTCCTCCAATCCCGGCGATTACCAGATATTTGCTGGCGACGTTCCCGACAGATTGGCCCAACTGACTTATCGACCGTTGTTGGATCACATGCCCCCCCCTTATCTAAACCTCCTATAACTAGGACGCGAATGAAGAACTTCGTCGAGAGCACAAGAAGGCCTGAGTTTGTGCATTTACTGCCAAACGCTGCGTCCAGCCGGTAGATGATAGGCAAAGCAACTCGAGCCAGGCGCGCAGCGGACCGCACCGCTTGAGACAAGGATTCATGCGAGGTAGCCTCGCCTTGGTAGTCAGCCATTCATACTTTGCAAAACGGCGCCACCACCAATGCCGCCACTGTTAGCCGAGTTCCAATCATGCGCGCCTGCCGAGTCTATCAGGCACAAAGCGGTGGTACGGCTCGAGGGCGCCTCGACTGCCTCAGTTGAAGTGTATCTAATGCCGACTTCGCTGGGCGACACCTCCAGACGGATTGTGGTTGATTCCGGACATATTCAGCTTGACAGGCCAACCCCTCTGCATCACTGGCGTCTCATCGTTCAGTCGGGACTGAGTACGTAGCAGTATGACCTCCTGACGGTGAGCCATACTTACAGGAGACCCTCACCGGTAGCATATTGGGTTTCTCAATGAAGACCTTCCTAGTCAACACCTTCTGTACCAAGATGTGTTGCCGGAGCAACAAACGACGCTGTAGGAGATTTTCATGCTTATTATTCTTCTGGTCGTTACGGTCGCTTTAAATGCCGCCGGATTTGGATCTTCAGTGCTTCCGATAGAGCAGGGCACGTATGTGTCGGAAACGGCAACGTGTAAAGGTGCACCCCTTGCGGAGACACAGATCGTGGATAATTTCGGAGTCCAGTACCCACACCTATGGGGCTGTAAAGCAAGAATCATGACGCACAAAGGCGCCAACTACTATATGAACCAGACATGCAGCGGCGGAGAACATGACAGGATCTTCTTAACTGTCCTGGCGCATGATCGCTACTCCGTTGGAAAAGGGAAATCCCGCCAAGTGTTCCGTTTCTGTTCGACTCGACCTCAGACACAATAGGTGCTCGACCCTATCGCTTTCGCCTACAGCCGGACTTTATGTCCTCGTTCAGATACGAGATCTCATCATACCGAAGATCTTTGGTTGACCCAATCAGAAGCACGAACGCTCTGCGTTCGGTTTGACGTGCATCCGCTCTGCCTTCTAGAACACTTTGTTGGATAAGTGGTCAATTCAGAGCAAGCACATCGATGAGAAAGGGTGAGCGCGGAAAGATCGGCGGCGCCAGGGCACTCGACATCATCGTAAACAATGAGCGATGCCAGCTGTCTCTGTTCTTCACCCAAAACTATGTCGCAAAGTGTCGGCTATTTGGCTGAATGTGGCTAGATCGTCGAATCATTCGGGAACTATGGTGGGAGTGATAGGAACCAGTATGTCGCGGCGCGCCCACGGGTTCCTTTCACCTTGAGAAACGGCAATTCAGTCTACCGACAGACTTGCTCAACACTCAATGGCAGCTTGCTAAGGGCCCTCGACTAGAAGATTCGATTATGTGCGTTGGGAGAACTCCCTGCGCTTGGTTTCTAGAAGATTAGAGCCAGAACGCGTGTTGCAGGCATTAACGCACACACGACAGGTCCGAAAAGTGTCGTTTGTCGTGACTAGAGCTCCACCTTAGGAGCTCCCTTCTGTGATGTTCTGTGAATTCGCATGATTGACAGCTTGTATTTGTCGGTTTAAACAGCACTATCGCATAGGAGTTGCTGACTAATGAGACCTGAAGCAAACCACAAAGTTGTTCATGAATGTAAAAGATGCGGCTCTAGACTGACGCCTGCTGAAGCGGGCCAAGCTGTGAATGTGACCGGGATAGTTGCATGTAAGGAATGTGGATTCTCGGGACCACTCCGAGTGAGAATAGTCGCAGTCGATGAACCACAACACTGATAATTGAGCAAAATGTCAAACACTTATCAGAATCCTGCGTCATTCAATTAGACGTTGACTGAGGGGAAGAGCCGGAGTCGCTGCCGCAAGTAAGTGCGGAGCGTAGAATCAGCATCGTGCAAGCTATTGTGGATATGAAGGAAGCACAACGCGTACACAGGATATCGAAAGCTCGAAAAACGCATAGTGGGTGGAAAGCGTAATAGCCCCTTCTAACGTGTCATTCAAAGGACTAGCCCGACACGGCTCCACGTCTCGCACGCACTTCGAGCCGCAACTCTTCTCGTAATGCTCTGCTACGCCTGAGACGCTTGAAGAAGTGCTCAAGAACACTCACAACAATAGCGTTGACGCTTACCCCTTCCTCTTCCGACCAATTCCGAAGCAACGCTCGCGCTTCGACACCAACATGCAGGAGTTGAGGATTTGAAAGAGGAAGACCCGCTTTGCGGGTTTGGGTAATCTCTACATCCTTTTTCTCAATATGACGCAGAGCAAATAAAACTACTCGCGACAGATCACCAGCTACGCGACACTCCTCTGTCACCGCTTCGCGGAGATCAATGGGAAGGCGGAGTGTCATCCCCGCCCGGTCCTCTGTCCACCGCTGCCCTTCGCGGTTCACCTTCCGGGCTGTCTTCTTGGTTGCCAACGTTTCTCCCTACAGATCCATTTTTAATTTCAATAGGTTGCGACATCGGTTCGTAGGGACCGTCGAGGACCAGGTCTTTCTCGACACGTACGAAAAAGCGGTACCCAGGCCTGACTACAATCGTCGGCTGGACGTTCAAGTTCCTACGCGTAACCTCTACTCCCAACTGCCCGATCTGCTGTCCAACTGCTTGACCGACTTCCTGACCTGCGCTCGGCGATTGCAAGACCGAGGAGTTCGTGCCTTGGCTCAACTCAATACCAGCGGCGAATAGAGAGGTGAGGAGCGCGCCCGAGAAAATCCTAGCCCAGTGATCGTGTACCTGGTCGCGGAAGCCCGCGGCACCCTCGCTATCGTCTCCTTCGAACGCGCCTATTGAAATGGAGCTTCCATCAGGAAAGATAACTCTTCTCCAGACTGCTTGCAATGCATTTTGTCGATAGCCGATGTGGGAATTGTAGATTCCGATCAGCGTACTGCCCGCAGGAATGAGCACAAACTGCCCTGAAACGGTGTCATAGACGTTTTCTCGGACCAGAGCGCGTATCAATCCAGGCAGGTCGGAGTTGAGCTGCTGTTCCAAAACTGCAGGGATCATCCATCCCGCCTTAACTTCGTATTGGCTGAGAGGCGCTGTCCGTTTACTGCCAAGATAATCGGCTTCTTGTTTCGTGTTTTGCGTTCCAAAGCCCATCTTTTGTTGCTGATCGTTCTGGCGTTCATAGTCCGTCCGCTGATCCTGGGCGGAATTCCCAGTGGGAAGGGCGCCCATCGGCGTAGTTCCGCCGAAGCCCTGCGCTGCCCGCGCATTGAGGAGTGCGGTCTGAATGGCTTGAAGCGGATCGCTCGATTGCTGGGAAGAGGGACTAGGGGTTTCGTTCGGTATATTGCCTTTTACCGAGGTAGGCGCTTCCATGGCTTCCACCTCGCGCTTGTATTCGTCGGCACGCCGTTGTTTCGCAAACGACAACGAACCATCCGCCGCCGTGGATATCGGGTTCGGCCTGTACTCAAGCGGAGGAATGGAAGCCGCGGAGCCGCCGTTAGTGGGCTGTCCGTTTACAGTCTCACCTGCACTTGATCCATTCGCGCCCAGAATGGAGGGACGTGGCGTCAACGATTCGGGAACATGCGTTTGACCTGTGTCGAGCCCGTTCCTCGCCTGATCTGACAGCAAACCCTTCTCTACATTCGTCGCAGGACCGACACCAATTTTCGATGTCTCGGTCTGCGCGGTCGACTTCTTGTGGCGGTTCGCCATACCGTTCCGCATGTATAGCGCGGCAAGGACAACCGCCGCAATGATGATGATGCCGGCCAGCGGCCGCAGCCGCCTCGCCTTTGGCTCGGCGGCTCCGTTTACTCCACGGACGACCGTGTCGGTCTGCGCAGCCTCCTTGATCGCCTGTTGTTCAGGATCGAGCACAGGATTTTCCATATCAAGCGGTTTGAGATCGTTGTCATTGGTTGCCATGTCTAGCTCCTCTTGCCGGTGCTTCCGGAGAAAGGTTTGTCACGGGTGATCGTGACTTTAGCCTGCTTCTTGCCTACGCCTACAACCAAAATCGCCTTATCGAAAAGCCGATCGACGATATAGCGAGAGCCATCCACTCGGAAGTTCACGAGCTCCGTCTTGCCATTGACGACCATTAGCAACGTCGGCATCTCGCGGAAGCGACCATCGTCGGGATAGATCAAATAGGTGTGAACACCGTCGTCCAGCACTCGTTGGGGCCGGTAGACCGCATCGCCGTCGAGCTTGTAGTCAAAGTAAAGATGATCGAGGCTTCCGTCTGCCATTTGCAGCACACCTGCCTGCTTGTCTTTGGCACGCTGTTGTTCCGCGAGAGCTTCTGCATCGTGCTTCGCCGCATCCTGCTGTGCCTGAAAGGTCGTCCACTTTGCTCGGTCATCTCCCGGATACTGAAAGGCCAGCCGCGAGATGAACCGCGTCGGATCTGAGAGCAGCTTGAGCACATAGGTACGGCGATCCGTCGGGATGATGAGATCCGTTTCGAGGCCGGCCTCAATGGGTTTGACAATGAGAACCGGCGCTTGATCGAGACCCGAACCGGATACAACGGGTGTAATTTCCCATCGTCGCGAGTCACCGATCTGCGGTTGGCTTTGGAGGTGTTCCCCAGCTTGAAGTTCCACCGCGCAAACCCGGAGCGGTGCGCACACCATGACAGGCGTGCCCTGACCGAAGAGATACATGACTCGGCCATCCGTACCAGGGGTAGGTAGCGCGTTGCCGTTGTCGAGCTGTTCAGACACTCCCACGGCGCTTGTAGCGGTCGCATTCAGATCCGCATGGGGAATCTTCCATCCGGAGGGAATACTCGAAGCAGGCTGTGAGACTGGGGGTCGGCTGACAATGGGGGGCACTTGGAGGGGTGGAATTGGCGCTAGCCTGTTCTGTCCAGGTCCTCCTTGGCTGCTTTGTGACTGCAGGGCTGCTGTCGCACCCTGGAAGTTGTACTGTGGCAGAGCTTGCTTTTGCTGCGGGGTAAGGTTGTGCTGAGGTGTCTGAGGAGACCCGGCGGTCTGAGCTGCCAACAGGATCAGTACTGTCCAAATCATTTTTCGTTCCCTCCGTTCTGTGTTTGCCCCTCTCTTACGGGCGAAGTCGGACCGGACGTGCTCACCACCTCACCCCAGGTGAGGTTCGTCACATAAAGTCCGAGCGGATTGATAAGCGCCTGCTTTGCATCCGTCACATCCTGCGTTGCGACCGTCACGAACGCGCGGTAACGATGGCTGGAGACGAATGTCCCGACAAGGTCGCGCGTGAGTTCGCTCCACGTGACCTCGTATGTCTTGGCCGATTGCTGAACGATCGATTCCACAGAGACATCGACCGTCTGTTTTTGGAGAAGATCGAAGGGAGAGTTCTTGGAATAGAAATCTGTCACGATGGCCGACGCGGCCGAATTCTGACCGGTCTGTGCGTAGATCTCATCGACCATGCGGCGCTGCGCCACGGGATCGGTGACGATGGTTCGAAGATCGGTAATCCATCGGGCGACGACCGCTTCCTGGAGCCGGACATCTTTCACAGCAACCTGCTTGGCAGGGATGACCGGTACAGCCCTACCTACGTCGTCAAGCGCCACGACATACGGCACGGTCGTCGATCGGAAACCGATCGCGACCATTCCGCCAACACATAGAAGCGTGATGGCGAGAGAGGAAAAGGCCGCCACTTGCCAACGTTGTTTGCTCTTGATTTGGTCACCGAATCGCTCATCCCATTCTTGCCGGGCGCGCACATACGGTGAGTTGGTATTGAGTGTGTCTGCCAATGTCTTATTCCTCCCTGTCGATCTGTAGTTGCGCAGTTGAACCGTGCCCACTTCCGTCATGCGGAACTTGAATGTTGTGGACCTGTCTAGCGAGAGATTGAACGGACGAGATCGTCTCAGTGGGTGCCGAAGGTGAACCGGCGGTCGCATTCTCAGAACTCACCGAAGGCGGCGGCGGTGTTTCTGGCGACCCGGAAGCTTCCGTCGCTGCCACAGGAGGCGCGAGGACGGAGGCTCCTGCCTCAGCAGCATCTGCTGTCCCAGCCGCCGCCGTCGCCGCCGTGGTCGCGGCTCCTCCCGCTTCCATCGCTCCTGCAGTCTCGGTTGCGGCGAGCGCTCCGCCCGCAGCCGCCCCCGCTCCGCCCGTGGCAACCGCAGCCGCGACAGTAGCCGCCGCAAGCGCTGCGCCCTTTCCAATCTCCGCTCCCATGCCAACCAGGTCCGCCGCGCCAGTACCGAGTGTTCCGGCTGCAAGCGACCCAGCCATCTTCGGGATCATCCACGAGGCGAAGGCGAACAGAAGCATCGACATCAACGTGGGGAGTATCTGGCTGATCGGCTGGGTCGGGGTGTATCCGTTCATGGTCGCGACCCAATTGGCGGACACCGTCTGAAAGACACCGAGCATGAGGTAAATCAGCATGAGCCGAACGCCGGTGCTCACGCAAAATGAAATGTACCTTTCAAAATAAGGCGCGGTCCAACGGCTTCCACCGAACCCAAGGAAGATGTAACCGGCCGACATCACAATGATGGCTTCGAGCTTCGTGACCACATAGTGAAGCGTGATAATGACGTAAGAGACCAGCACAATGCAGGCCATGAGGATTGTGGTGAGAGCGCCACCGGGTTGGGTAAACAGAGCGGTACCCGAAACCTGCGTAAACAGGTTCGAGACAATCTGAATTCCTTGCGCCATGATGTCCGATGGGCTCTGCGCCATCGGAATCCCGGCAGCGTTCGCACCGAGTTGCGCAAAGCTGTTGACGATGGCCGGTATCCACACTTGGCCGTTGATGAGGACTGCGTAGAAGAAGGAGATGACCAAGAGTTTCTTGATGAGACTTAGGAACAAGCCCATAAAGTCGCTCTCGCGCAAAAGCTGAGGAGCGCCCCAGGCGAAATCCAAAGTGGCCAATACATAGAAAAGGAAAGTGGCCTGCTGCATGATCGCCGGTATCCAGGCATCTGCGGCCTGACCGATCAGCTGAAACGTACCGCCCACGTCGGACGGTGTCTGTGCATAGGCGGGGGCGGCTGCGGTTAGCACCGCAGTCGCCAATACCATTACTTTCTTCGCAGTAGGAGCCATGGGATTCCCTCAAAACTTCACGCCATCCGACTTCACCTTCGTTTTGCCGAAGAAGTTGGCGCTATCATTGCCAGCACAGATCTTGCCTTCCTCGGTGGTTGACCAGTCAGCAGCAGCAATGGTTTGCTTCTGTTGACAGAGTGGGTTGAGTTGCTTTCTGAGGTCGTCGTGCTTTGCAAGAAACTGCGAAATGCCGTCTGGTGTGGACTGAGAAGCATCGCCACCTCCGGCGCTTTGAAAGAGAGTGACGATCTGGCTCTTCTCGGGACCGTGGCATCCTCCCATCCCTACCAAAACGGCCCCCAGGAATAACATGCTAATTCGCTTCATGGACACCTCCTTTCCTTAGAAAACTACCCCGTCGCTGGTGATCTGAGCCTGGCCAAAGAAGGCATCGGAGTTGGCTTGCTTGGTCGCGTCGGCCTGCACGAGCGATGACTGATAGGACGCCTTGCTCTGCATGTCCGCCATCATCAGCTGCCGCAGCTTGATCAATTGCTCGGCCTGACTTTCTGCTATCTGGTTGCCGACCTCAATCGCCTGCATTCTGCCAATCGCGGACGTGCTCTGCTGCTGCAACGACTGAAGCAAGGCCGTGTCGCTGTTCAGCTGCGTATTTTGCAGACCAGCCGCGTCGAGTGCGCCGCGGGTGCTGTCAAGGCTGGTTTGACTCCATGTCTGATACGACTGTCCATAGTTGGTGTTGGTGGCGTATCCGGGGAACCTCACCTTGAAAGCACCGTCCAGATTGCTCATGGTGTACGAAAGAGCTTGTCCGGTGTTCACGATCTGACGAAGGTTGGTGATGTCGGAAGCTACGGTTCCAAAGAGCTGGTCGGTGATGGTAATCCCGTGCTTCGCCATATCGGCAATCTGCGTGAGCTGGTTTTCGACCTGAAGCGCCTGCTTCTCAAGCGATCCAACCAACTCGGCATAGTTCAGAAGCTGGGTGTACTCCGTGGCAAAGACACCCGGGACGCCGGCATGGGCTGCGGGCGGGTTGAATGTTACGGTGGCCATGACGGCGACCATCGCGACTGCGCTTGTTCCTTTAGCTAGCCATCTGGATTGCATGTTTGTGTTCTCCTTCGTAGAAATCGATCCATTCCTTTGCGACTTTTCTTTCCCTCATCCACACCGAGATCCAGCCATCGCCGTATTCCTCGGCTAGCGCCTCGATCCTGGCTCTGTCCCGCTGACCGGAGACCCCCAAGAAGGCGAGCGCCACCGGACCGAGGCGGAACGAGATCATGCGGCGTCCCAGGCGCTGGACCACGTAGTAGTCACGCTTGGGTGTTGCCGTTTGCAAGAGTTCAATCTCACGGCTGTTCAATCCCGCATACTCGTAAAACTGCCGCATCCCTTCGTTACCGGCCTCACTGTTCGGCAGGTATATTTTTGTCGCTGTGCTCTGAAGGATGGCCGAGGCGATCGGCGACTCTTTGATGTCCGCCATGCTCTGCGTCGCCAACAGGACGACAGCATTCTTCTTGCGCAGTGTCTTGAGCCAATCCTGAATCTTGTCTCGCCAGGCGGGGTGTTTGAGGAAGAGCCATGCTTCATCGATCGGAACCAACGTAGGACTTCCGTCGAGGGCACGTTCCATGCGCCGGAAAAGATAGAGAAGCACCGCCATCACGGTGGCTTCACTATAGGAGCCGCTCAATAGCATCTCCATCTCGCAGACGACGAAGCGGGAGGTTGTCAGACCGTCGTTTCGAGAATCCAGTAATCCGCCAAGTGCCCCGTCGATGACGTAGGGTTCCAGACCGGCCTTCAGCCGTTCGTCCTGCAGATTTGCCTGCAATTCGGTGAGTGTGCGGCGTTCTCTTGGGGCGCTCGCCAACTGCCGGAGAGCCCGATTGATGATGCTTCGCTCAGCCGGGCCGATCTCGACCTTCTGCATCCGCAGCACCGTCTCGACCCATTCCTGTCCCCAACCGAACTCGGCCTCATCGTCGATGTCTCGCAGAGGTTGAAACGACAGGCCACCTTCGCCGATGTCGTAAAAACGTCCCCCGGCCGCTTTGCAGAGGAAATAGAGCGAATGTCCTTTGTCGAAGGCAAAGACCTGAGCATTTGGATACCGAAACCACTGTCCGACGAAGAGCGCCAGTTGCACGGACTTGCCGGCGCCCGTGGGACCAACGACAAGTGTGTGTCCCACGTCATAGTCATGCAGGTTCAGCCGGTAAGGTGTTCCGCCCTGCGTCGCAGCGTAGAGCAGGGGAGGAGAGCTCGGGGGCATCAGTGCGGAAGGGTTCACCTTCTCGCCTGCCCACACTGCCGAAATCGGCATCAGGTCCACATAGTTGTGCGTATGAGCGATCACGCGGCGAACCTGGGCTACACCATTGCCGGGGAGTGTTCCAAAGAATGCGTCCACCGCATTGATGTCCTCGACTCGCACGCCAAACCCGCGATTGATGAGGACCTTCCGAAACTCCCCAATCATGTTGTCGAGGAATTTCTTGTCCTTATGCTGAAGGACAAGCGATGACGATAGATAGCAGAAGTGGACCTCGCCCGAGGTCGCTTCCGCCAGCGCACCGTCCGAATCTGCCACCATGGACATCGCCCATTGATTGAGCTGACCGCCGCCGCTCGATTTGAAGACCTGGTCCCTCAATCCGCGCTGCTGAAATTTCCACTTCTTGCCGATCTTCCCAATGATCCCTTGCGCCTCCGATGGGTCCATCAGGATAGCCCTTGTGTTCCAGCGGTATTCGCATGGAACGGTGTCCAACACAGACAGCGCACCGGGATAGGTTGCGCGCGGAAACGCATCGACCGATAGCGTTCTCAGATGACGTTTGCCCATCATCGTCTCCATGCCGCCCCGGAAGTCTTCCATAGCGAGCAGGTCATTGAGGAAGACTGGAATCTCCGGTTGGAGGATCGGCCCTTTAATGCCCGTTAGGCAGCGCCGTAGGTATGCGAGCAACTGGTCATCCACCCGCTCATATCCATCGCCCAAGTTAGTGACCGTTGCCTTCAAGCGCGACACAGGAAACTGCGCAGAGAAAACATCTTCGAACTGCCGGATCTTCGCTTTGAAGTAGCGCAGCGCCTCCGCACCAACGTTGATTCCTGTCTTCGAGTCGTCAGGACCCTTCGACATCATGAATCCATGCAGTTTCTCAGAGGCAGCGATGGGAGGCATGTAGGTCAGAGCGAGGAAGTATTCGTTCTCGAAGTGACTGCCCTCTTGCCCGAACTGCTCGCGTCGCTCACTGTCGATCAAGGCGGTCACGCCATCGGGGAAAGAACCAACGGGGGCGTAGCCACTTGAAAAGGAACGAAAGGAGTCCACCTGAATCATCCAGCCGCTGCCGAGACGCAGAATCCGATTCAGCCTGCGTGCGATCGCGGCCATCTCCGCGTGGGTGGCAGATTGGAGATCGGGGCCGCGGTACTCCCACGCGGCCAGCAGCGATCCATCCCTCTGCAACACGATGCCATCATCGACAAGACCGAACCAGAGAAGCAGATCGGCCAGGCCCTGCGGTTGTTTGCGTGTCTCTCCAAACATCTCTACCTCCAACTCCGCTTCGGGGTTTTGCCGGTAGACGTCACGGCACTCTTCGCTGGATAGAAGTCCTTGTATTGCAGGTGACGACTGTAGACCTTCCGCATCATGGGGTCAGCCTTGCCGATCTTCGCAAGAACCGCGACGACGAGACTGAATCCTCCGATGGCCAGTACGAACGACAGAAAGGTCATCACGCTCACCGCCAACAGCGCCGAACTCAGCCCGGCCATGATGACCATCTCCCGATCTCCGCCAAGGAGTTGCTGCGGTCTGCTTAGCGATGTCCGCATGATCGTCTGCTCTGGCTCTTCCATATCTCAACTCCTAAAGTGTGGGAGGAGGTCGACAGGGTCAACTCTCCTCCCTTAACTGCGACGTTGCTATCCCCGTGAGGTAAATCTGCTTACGGAAACCGCGATTGCGTGGACCGGCTGCAGAGAAGATACTTCCGCAGCCTGCCCGATGAAGGACGACATTACCTGTGCAGCAAAGACGACGCAGCAGACAGCGATGCCGACGTGCAACAGGCGCTTCATCGTCTCGCCCATCTCGCCGCCGGCAAACGCTAACGTGGCACCGAGGGCAACGATTGCGATGACCGAGATGGCATATGCCACCGGTCCGGTTAACGATGTGACGAGGGTGGTGAGGGGACCTTCCCACGGTAGATTGGTTCCGGTTTCGGCAGCAAAGGCTCCTGCCGATCCAACAGCACATGCGAGCGCCACAAGAGCCGCAAGCCGGAAGCTCCTCTGTCGCCGAGTAAGAAAGCTACGCATCTGGTTCATTGCATTCCTCCAATGCCTTGCGGCATATCGTTCGGGAGAAGCCAACAGGTCTTCCCCAGGTTTCGTTCGACCCTGCGCTACGCACAGAGCTCGGATCGTCACACTTGCGTCAACAGGTAGCGACCGTCCTGCCAGCCCGTGACGACTGCAACCTCCTGAATCTTGCGACCCTCGACCGGATCGTTCACGACCGAGATCACGACATCGACCGCGGCACCGATCGTCCGTTGCTGGGGAGCATCGGTAGCCTCGCGCACCAAATCCTCCAGGCGGATCAACGCCTCCGCCGCCGAGTTCGCATGAATCGTCGACACGCCGCCCGGGTGTCCGGTGTTCCAAGCCTTGAGGAGCGGAAGAGCGGCAGCGCCATCCCGGACTTCACCGACCACGATGCGGTCCGGCTTCAGGCGTAGGGCCACCTTGAGACACTTCAGTTGGTCGAACTCGGTCGTAGCCAACATACTCAGACTGTTCGCAGAATCGAGAAGCAACTCCTGTGTGTCTTCGATTACAAGCACTCGGTCGCCTGGAGTCTGCACACCGATCTCTTCGAGAATGGCGTTCGCGACCGTCGTCTTACCGGCCCCAGTTCCGCCCACGATCAGGATGTTCTTATGGGTCCGAATCGCCTCTTGGATCACTTCCAGATGATCGAGGTTCTTGAGCGCAGAGATGAAGTCTTCCTGTACGGCGCGGCGATTCCGGGGATCATCCTTGCGCGTGAGAATGCCTTGTCGCCGCAGGTCCTCTAAGCTCCGCTTCTTGTCCGGCTTGATGCGAATGGCAAACGCGGGCGATGGCACGACCGGCTCGATCAGACCAGCGAAGCGAAACTTCCAGATCGGCAGCAGTGTTTCAAGAACCGGACGCAACTCCGTCACCGTCGTCTTCTGCATGGACGCTATGGTCATCATCGCGCCCCGTGCCTGTCGCGTCGGCAGCTCACCAACCTGTTCGAAGGCCGCGCCGGTCCGCTTCACCCAGATACGGGCATCTTCATTCACGATGATGTCTTCGAGGCCGCTCGATCGGTCGAGAAGTCCGACGATCTGAGAGCCGAGCTCGTCACGCAACTTCTCCTTCAGCCGTCCCTGCTTCTCATCGATGTGTAATTCTTGATTCATCTGTTGCAATGTCCATTTCTATACTGCAATTAGTTTTCGCTAATCCGATCTTTTTGCTCTTTCAGAAAGGTTGCCACTGGCCTCTAGTGGCGTGTACATTTCAATAAAGACACTCTAGCACGAAGGCGAGGGTGTTTGGCAAGCCCTTTTTGGAGACGCGATCTAGATGGATCGAACCCTCAATGCCGTTCGAAAGATGCTGGATGCGGTCGACGCTCCTAAATACGATCTTGGTGTCCTGGGTGACAGCGGAGTGTTGCCAGGACTGTCCAATCTTTCGAGAGACCAGGTGATCTCGCGGTTGCCGCTCCTCAAGTTCCACAATGCCCGCGGAGCGCACATCTACATCCGCCCCTCCGGAGAACATCGCTTCACCGTCCTGGACGATCTCGGCCAAAACGCTCTCGACCGAATTAGTGGCGACGGTTATGAGCCATGTGCGGCGGTAGAGACCAGCCCCGGCAACTTCCAGGCGTGGCTCAAGCATGACGATCTGTACCCGACCGGGCTTTCAACCTTCATCGCCAAGAATCTGGCGGAGCGCTACCAAGGCGACCTGAGTGCAGCGGACTGGCGACGGTTTGGTCGTCTTCCTGGTTTTACGAACTGCAAGCCGAAGTACCGAAGTCCCGATGGGCTCTTTCCGTTTGTGCTGCTCCGGGACGCAACCGGCCAGCCGTACAGCCGAGCGGTATTCCTGCGTTTGGAAATGACGAAGCAGTACCAGCTACGAGAGCAAGAACGAGAACGTCGCATCGCCGAATATCGGCAGGCCGCGCTTTCCGACCCCCATGGCAGGAGGTTCTCTCACCTGTCACTAAACCGATTCCGGCTGTCTCCCAAGTACGCCGGACGTCCCGCCGCAGCCGACATCGCCTTTTGTGTTGCCGCTTACTCCCTTGGAATGCCAGAGGACGATGTGGCGAATACGTTGGCCGCCGATTACCTCTCACGCGATCCCAACCCTCGACGGAAAGCTGCCTACATCGAACGCACACTGGCAAAGGCGAGAGCATGGGCACAACGCTAAGTAGGTTCGGGGCATTCGGCAGGCGCCCTTGTGATCCAGCGGTGTCTGAGGTGGCCCACACTTCCCGATCTGTGGGACTCCTGCATCGCGAACGGTTTCTTCCGAGGATGTCGAACAGGCGGCTACACCTCTGTTTGCCTTTCTGTCTGCGTTCAGCGTGCCGCGCTCGAAACACCCCCGCCCTTCGGACGCACGCTCTCCTTCCAAAGATTCGCTGCGCGCCTTTCAGGTGTGGACTCCTCCCCCGAGACAAGCTCGGGTCCCCTTCCACAAATCTCTTCCAGTCACCTTGGGAGGAGGTCGCGACGACACACCCTACGGGCAAGCATGTACCGCATCCAGCGGACAAATAGAAAAAAGGAGCCACACCATGTTCAACAAAGTCATCCTCATCGGCCGTCTCGGCAAGAATGCAGAAGTCAAAACCGCACAGAACAAGAAAGAGTACGTGGTCCTCAGCGTCGCCACCGGCGAGAGCTGGAAGAACGACAAAGGCGAGTACGAAACCCGCACCGAATGGCATCGCGTTTATGCCTGGAGCAACCTCTCCACCTTCGCCAAGACGCTCCAGAAGGGGCAGCTCGTCTCCGTCGAGGGCAAGATCAAGTATCGCGAGGTCGAGGAAGACGTCGAAGGCCATCCGTTCAAGCACACCATCGCTGAGATCCACGCCACGGGTATGAAGCGGCTTTCCAAGGTCGAGGCAGCCGATGACCCGGCGGACGGGGCCGAAGACGAGGAATAATTCTCGCCCAGATCGGCAGGGTCGGTAGCGTCGGCCCTGCCGAAGGGAACACTTCGAACGACAATGCACATGAGGGCTTTGAAAGTGAAGCCCGTTTTAGGGGGCTGATCCTGATTACGATTCGCATCCCGTATGTCTGGGTTGAGGGTTCCCGAAGTCCTCAAAAGATGACCATTATCAGCAGTACAACGCGCATTTCAGTAAGAAGGTCTGCATCAGGCGAGAGGGCATCAAGCACAGGCTGCAGGTTCCGCCAAACGAGCGTGTTGAGGCAATCCGCCTCTATCACGTCATCGATATGGTCGTGAGCTTATATGGGCCGATGGCCGTACTTCAATGAGATCGGGGACGCCGCCTAGAGCGGAGCGACTAAGGTGATAATGCCACACTTGAATCAATGACTTACAGCCTTGATACGCCCGGCCGGACGCGCGTGGCCGAATTGCCGGTGCGTACCGTACCATAGGTACTTCGAAGGATGTTGGATCGACCGCCTATGGACTCAGTACAGCAGAGCTTTTATACCCTGCACTTCAAAGCCGCCTTCCACGAAAAGAAAGGGACCGCCTTTCAGGACTGGTTTGCCCAGCTCGCCGGACATGCCCACGGGCCGGACTTTGAGGAAGTGCGTCCCTACGGAAAGCAGGGGGACTTGAAATGCGACGGGCGGCTGGTCAGCGTCGGCGCGATCTTTCAGGTGTACGCCCCCTACCTGATGAAGGATTCCGAGCTGAACGCGAAGATCAAGGAAGATTTTGAGGGAGCCCTTGTCCATTGGGACAGCTGGCTCAAGACATGGATCTTCGTCCATAACGATGCGCGGGGCCTTCCTCCCGGCGTCACCCAATACCTTGATGTCCTGCGCGCGCGGAACCCGAAGGTGAAGATTGAGGTTTGGTCGGAACCGGAGCTGTTGTCGCTGTTGCGCCGGATGGATTTGTCGTCGCATCAGTTGATGTTCGGCTACGCTCCGTCGCTCGCAGTTGTTGATCGGCTCGCGATGCAGGATTTGGTCCCGGTCATTGAAGCGCTTTCGCGGGCGGAACCGAGCGTAATTGACCCTCCCATGACGCCGCCCAGCCTGCAAAAGCTGGAGAGAAACAGCCTCTCAGCGGATGCTGCCGTGCTTCTCCAGATGGGCCGAAGGAAAAGTGATCTGGTGGGCACGTTTTTCGCTCGTGGGTCGCGGCCCGATCTCGGGGAGCACATTGCGCAGGCATTCCGGGAACACTACCAAACATTGAAGCGTTTGGGCCTTTCAGCGGATAGTATCTTCAGGAGCCTTCAAGAGTATGCGGGTGCGAACGGCGATCCGCAGCGGCAGGGCGCAGCCCTGGCAGTGGTCACCTATTTTTTCGACGCCTGCGACATTTTCGAAGACCCCAGCGAAGCAGCAGCCGCGATATGATTCTGCCCTCCAAACACGTCCAGCCCGAACGCGCCCTGATCGGCGTCGGAGCGGAGATCCTCAGCGCGCTGACCAAGCCGATGACGATGTCGCGCATCTGGGACGAGATCCGGGGTCGCCGAACGCTTGCTGCTCTCCAGGCTCCGTTGGACTACGAGTGGTTTGTTCTCGCGCTGGACTTTCTCTATTCAATTGGCGCGGTCGATTATGAGCGCGGAACCCTGCGGAGGTCTGCGCCATGATCCGATTTCTCGGCGGCGATCTCGCTTCGTTCAAGGCACTGACGTTTCGATCTGGGCTTAACATCGTGCTCGCGGATAAGAGTGAGGGGGCGACAGATCGCCAGTCCCGCAACGGGGCCGGCAAGTCGAGCCTCATTGAACTGGTCCACTTTCTCCTGGGCGCGGAAGTCCGTCCGGATAGCGTCTTTCGTAGCGACAGGCTCATCGACTCGTCCTTCGACATTGGGATGGATGTCAAGGGCGCACAGGTCACAGCGGCACGCTCAGGCAAACGCCCCTCTCGCATCGTTGTAGAGGGGAACTTTGAAACATGGCCCAAATCCCCGACGGAGAAGATTGATGGCACAGCCGAGTACAGCAACGAAGCCTGGAAAGACAATCTTGGCGCCCTATGGTTCGGTCTGCCATCCGGATCCGAAGAGGGCTACCCCTCATTTCGCTCACTGATTTCGTACTTTGCTCGGCGACAAGGCAGCGGCGGCTTCATTCAGCCGATCCAGCATTCCAGCCAGCAGCAGACCTGGGATCAACAGATTGCGGTGTCCTATCTGCTGGGCTTGGACTGGAATCTGCCCCAGCGTTTCCGGGAACTGAACGCAAAGGAAAAGGTAACTAAGGAGCTACGCAAGGCCGCGAGATCTGGAGAGCTGGGACAGTATTTCGGGCGTGCCGCCGACCTTCGCACACGATTGACCGTCGTAGAGGCGCATGCCAAGCGTCTACGGGAACAACTGGATTCGTTTCAGGTGGTGCCCGAATATAAGGAGCTGGAGCGTGAGGCCAACGATCTGACCCGATCCATCGACACCCGAAACACGGAGAACGTGCTCGACGGGGATCTGATCCGGCAGTTGCGCGGCTCCCTCGAACAGGAAGCCACACCCGGCATAAGCGATGTAACCGACCTCTACGCCGAAGTAGGCGTGGTCATGCCTGAGTTGGTGCGGAAACGCTTCGATGAGGTGGAGCAGTTCCACCGCACGATCCTTGAGAACCGCCGCTCGCACCTTTCTTCGGAGATTGCAGCCGCCGAAGGGCGCATCGCTGAGCGCGACCGGTTGAGCTTGGAGGAGGATCGGCGTCGCCAGCAAGTGATGGGAGTTCTCCGCTCCGGGGGGGCGTTAGAGCATTACACAAACCTGCGGGAGGAGTTGGGTCGGCTGGAGGCAGAGGTACAGAGTGTGCGTCAACGGCTTCAAACCGCTGAAACTATTGAGAGCACGAAGACGGAGATCGACATCGAGCGGGCGCAGTTGCTCAAGGCCCTGCGCGACGACATCCACGAGCGTGCGGATGTGGTGCGTGAGGCGATTCTAACTTTCGAGCAGCTTTCCGAATCGCTCTATGAGCGTGCGGGTAGCCTGACCATTGCAGACTCAGCCTCGGGCCCGACGTTCGATGTTCATATCGATGGCCAGCGGAGCAAAGGCATCACGAACATGCAGATTTTTTGCTTCGACATGATGCTGATGGAGATTTGCCAAAAGCAAGCACGCGGCCCTGGTTTCCTCATTCACGACAGCCATCTCTTCGACGGCGTGGACGAACGCCAAGTCGCAAAGGCGCTGCAGCTCGGTGCGGAGCGGGCCGCAACCAGCGGCTTCCAGTACATCGTGACGATGAATTCAGATGCTTTACCGAAGGATGGCTTCCGGGGAACGTTCAAGATTCGCGATCACGTTTCGGATACTGTGCTGACAGATGTGACAGAAACGGGCGGCCTCTTTGGTCTACGGTTCGAGTAAGCGCTAAGTCCATGTCGCCCTACGAGGGGGTACAGAACGTGCTGGCGGTGCTTCGCTATTTCCTGTATGTGTGTACCTTCAAGGGAATTCAATGTTGACTTGAGCCCAAAGCGCTCATTGATCTCGCCTTCGACTATCGTGAACCATTCCGTCACGCAAGAAGACTCTATAAAGGCCGCACCTAGGCCATCAGCGTCTTAGGCCACAAGCCTAAGAGCCGCCGCGAGCATAGCGTTTGAGAGCCTCTAACATCGCTGTGAGATAGCTTCCCTTTATGCATAAGCCAAGGCGCCCGCCATTCTTGCGCATAGAGCTTCTATACGCAACCAAAAAGGTCTATATGCAACTAAAAGATCGATTAGAATCTATGCCGCAACTTTGCACCGGCAGGTGGCACCCCGATCATCGATCATAAGCATTTGCGATCGCTTATTCAGCACGCCGTCTTTGCGCTAGATGTTGAAAACAGAATCTACCAATGGCGGCCCAGCCAGAATCCGCCGAAAGCCAGTAGGCCTCCGGCCAGGACGCCACCCGCCACACAGCCCCAAAGAAGCTGACCCCACGCTCCTCCCAGCTTCACCCGGAACTCCGTCGTCGCGGCCGACAATGATTTCTGCGCCTCGCGAATCGACTGATCCAAAGCACCCTTCAACCAGGCGTCCATCCTCTGCTGAGAGGCAGTCAAGGCACCCACGAGCGTCTCTTCAATGATCGCCTCGATTACTTTGGCGAATTGCTGTCGTGTCTCTACCGTATAACTCTTAAGTATCGCGTCGCCGGCAACAGCATCGTGCAGGCTCAGTTGGACATCTTCGAGAAGCTGCCGGGTGTTCGTCGCCGCACTCTCAATCGTTCCCTTGAGCTGCGTAGAAGCGTAGTCCGCGATCTCTCGCGTCACGCCCCGGAGCCGGGATTGTTCAGACGCAGACTCCTTCAGTGCACGCGCCATATTCTCCAGCGCCTTGCACTCCACAACGCTTAGCTTGTATCGGAGCCATTCCGGGTCTTGCGGGTCCATCTTCGAGAACTGCTTCACTAAATCAAAGAGCACCCGCTCCCTCGCCTCTCCTTCCGGGAAGGCGAGATAAACCAAGTCGCGTATCCAGTCGGTGCCTTCAGTGAGATTCATATGAGCTTCGGTCATGGGAGCAATACCTTTCTGGCCTCGGTGAACTGAGCGTAGGCACGGAAGCGATATGTTCGTGCGCGAAGTGTCATATCCGGCGCCCGGAGTTCCGGCACCGCCGTCATCCTGTCTCCCACATCGCCCAAGGTCACGTTCATCGTCCGCATCATCTTCTGGAGATCGGGACGACGGGCATCGAGACGGATCTCGATAGGAGCAAACGACTCCCGGAAAGCTGCCACATCGGCGGCGATCTTCGGATCGTTCCAAGCCGAAGCCGAACCCTCATGGAAGTGATTATGGACGATGACGTAATCGACCGAATCCTGGAGTTCATGGCCCCATTCGAGGACGGATCTCGCCGAGGCGATATCTCCGTCCACCACCCCGAGCGCCGTCCACCGAAGATCCAACCCAGAGTCCTGCATCGCCCGATAAAAGTCCCTGAACCAGGGAATCATCTGGTGTCCCTGCGCCGCTCCCATATCGGCTAGGATGATGTCCGCATCCGAGTCAATCGAGATCCCCAAAAGTTTGTCGTAACTCCAACTCTCCAAGGCCGGCAGCTTGTGGGCATGAGTGAATAATGCCTTGAGGGAGCCTTCTGCTTTGTTCTCCGGGTCCATGTCGAGCAGATCGGCCTTATGGCCAGTGCTCGCATACCACTCTGCCAAGGCGGCAACCACTGTGGTCTTTCCAACGCCGCCTTTTCCGGCGATCGGGAACACAACCCTCTTCGGCTTCAACTCCGCTGGCTCGCTCACTCTTCTCCCCTCCCGACGAAGGGAGTCATCACGAATTTCTTCGGACGTGACAACTGTGCCTCCCTCTTCCTGTTGTGCTCCGCCTCTTGATCCAACTTCGCCATGATCTTTTCTCTCTGTTGCTGCCATGCAGGTTTCTCCTTGTTCTCAGTTGTGCGGTCAGCCCTAATGACGACTGTTTGATTGATCTTTTTCTCACCAGCAGGGGGGGGAGGTTCTCTCTGCCGCTTACTGAAGCCGGAGGATGATTCTGGGTCAACAGACTGGCCGCTTTGCAGAACTGTTGATAGCAGCCAGGGTATCCAGCGTCGCGCAGCACGCTCCAGATCGCCAGCCAGGTGAGGCCGCTATCTCTGGCTGCCTGCAACTCCGTCTTCACTCCTCTCAAGAGTCGTGCCTTCAAGTGAAAGAAGCTCTTTCGAAGCACAAGGGCTTCGATCAGTGTCTCTAGTTCAGGTGAGCCGACCTTTAGTGGCGTGTACATTTCACTAGAAGAATGCCAGATGGTTTTGCGTTCCGCAAGTCCTCCGCCCGAAAAAGTCGTGGCGATTCACGAAAAATCACGATAATCCGCGAAGAAGGCCGAACAAGCACGAATGCACCGTTCAATTCTTCCCGCTCGTACTCATTCGTGGTTTTTCGTCTTTGTTAATGCCTTTGTTGCAGCCGTAGGCTGCGCTTTCCTTTAGGGTCGTAGGCCCGACGAGGTGTGCTTTTTGCAGTCGTCTGATTTAGATAATGCGGTAGTGGAACATAAACGCAGACGCGTTTTGAAGGGTTGCTCTCGATATCTTCTGTCCTTTGAGCCGGTTGGCTGACGCATGCAGGTACCTTTTCGATGGGGATGTGCGTCACGTATTGCTACTGAAATGTGCATTGCGTTATAGTTCTGCCATGCCGCGACCGAAGAAACTCAATGCCGTCCGCTACACCGTTCGCCTCAACCGTGCGCAGGGAGAACGAGTGGCTGCACTCAAGAATCAGCTTCATGCGAAGAGTGACAACGAAGTCTTCGACTACCTTGTGACCGTGGGGACAAATCAGCGTGATGATCTTGAGCAACTGGTTTACTCCCTGTTCGGAAATCTCGCGGATTCGCTCAGCACAAGGTTCCAAAGCCTGGAGACAGTTGCTCAACTTCACCTGGCACTCACGGATACCTTTATCAAGTACGCTCTCACGGCTCTTCCCGAAGTGCCATCTTCCATGATCGGTTCCGCTCGCAGCCGAGCAGCGCTGGTCTACGAGCGAGTGAATCTGACAGCGGCCCGGGAGTTCCAGCGGCGCCGAGACTCTGACGCTTACAGCGCAACGGAACTCGGGATCGAGGAAGAGCCGCTTTACGGAGACGCGACCAGAACTCAGGGCTAAGAAATGCCAGACGTACCTAGAGACGAGAAGGAACGAACTGGGCGACTTCGACCGGGCCGAGCCCGTCGAACCAGTACGCCCCCCCGCCCAATCACAGGGACTGCTTTGAACCTGTTGCGTCTCGCACGTCTTGTCAGCCGGTCCAGTAAGGGCGCGTCCACCAGATCACGTTCTTTACAATTTCGCGCAGCGCAGGCGAGTTCTCCCTTCCAACGCAGATGCATTGTGAATGTTCGATTCGCAAATGGCCGCACGCCGGGAGGTTGGAAGGCACATGGCAAATACGTGGAAAGGGATAGTGCCAAGGGCGACGTTCACGCCAAAGACGATCCAGGTTTCGCTAAGCAGGGGGCGGGCGACCGCAGCGATCCCGCGGATCGTCTCGGTCTAGCAAAGACCCAATCCCTCGCTTCTCTAGCGGACTCATGGCAGAAAGCAGGGGATAAGCGGATTTTCAAAATCATCTTGTCGCCAGAAGACGTTGAGGCGAATCTTGCGGAGACCGCTGGCCAAATCATCTCGCACATCGAGGAACACTTTGGAACATCCGTGACTTGGGGAGGCGTCATCCACCGGAACACGGATCATCCTCACGTGCACCTCATCGTCCGCGGACGGGTGCGAACCGATGAAGCATTCAAATTGCCTCCCCAGATGATTCGGAACGGATTGCGTCAAGCTGCCCAGGCATCCATCACCCGTCAGCTCGGTCCTCGGACTATCGAAGATATTCGACGACAGAAGCAGGAGGAGCTGTCAGTCAATCGAGTGACCCCGTTGGACCGGAAGATCCTTGAGCGAGGCGAGCCGCAGCGGGGTGACGGAGCCCATCTACGGGTAGGAAAAGAGGTCACGACATCCGAGCGATCGAGACTCCGACATCTCACGACGATCGGCCTAGCGAAAGTTGACTCGCGAGAGGGATGGCTCATACGGGCAGACATGATCCCGCAACTGCAACAAATGAAGGACCTTCAGGATCGCGCTCGCATCCTTTTCCGAAGTGGCGTTGCCATCAGCGATCCTCATGCTCCGATGGAGTATTCCAGTTCGGCAAAGAGACTCGTAGGACGCGTGCTGCTAAACAGCGAAGACGAGCGAACAGGCGCTCTTCAGACTGTGCTGGAGACGACAGAGGGCAAAATTGAGATTCTTTGTCATGACAGCACTCTCCGTGCTGCATGGGCGCGCGGCGACTTGGAGCCGGGTAACGTGGTCACCATCGATGCACTCCGCAGTGATCCTTCTAGGCTCTTTGCCGTTTCTGTGGGCCGAGACGTTGAGATCTTGAAGGATCCGGCCACCCTTGACTCTCTAATCAGGCGGATGCAAACAATGGGTCTAATCTCCGTCGAAAGCGACAAAGGGTGGTTGGGAGAATTAGGCCACACGATCCGCCTGAGGACAGCGGAACGCAACCGTCAGAGAGCATTTTGAGGCCCGACAACGACGCTATTGACACGCGCCGGGCAAGATAGCAACCCGGCTCCGGTCTGATGCTGCACTTGATAGGTTTAGGGCAAACGCCGTTTTCGGAACTAGACCCGCCGAGCGTACGCGTCTCGGCTTCCGTGCCACTTCACTTCCCACAATGCGACCTCCCAGTACCGACTTTAAGGGATGCCTGCGTCTCTCCAACCGTTTTGGCCCGGGGCTCTCGCCGGAGCCTTTAAGTCGGTTCAAACTGATTTGAGGTTATATTCGAGAAGGCGCGCCATCCATACAACCGGTGTCACGCGGGTGCGACAGGAGTGGTTAGCTTCCAGCCCCAATACACGCGGTGATTCTGGATCAGCCCATCTCTAATGTTCATGACTTCGACTATATTGATCTGCTCGCCTTCAGGCGTTTGCCGAGGGTACTCCCAGATCAGCGTGTCTCCTGCGCTGTAAAAGCAGTCTTCGCGCCACCAGCGCATCGGTGTCTTTGAGCCGCCAGAGGACGTAACTTGACGGTGAGCTTCGTCCAGAAAGCGTCGTATGTTCTCCGGCCCCTGAATCACTCCACTTTCCTGCTTCAGAACTTTGGGAATCATAGGTGCCTCAAGAACCGCGTCTTCCGCATACAACGAAAGCAATGCGCTTTGATCACGATCCACTGACGCCTTATGCCAGGCCTGCCATATACGGCGATGATCCTTTTGTTGCACTTTCCGCCTTCCTTTGCCATGAGCTTCGGTAACATTGTAGGTCCTGACAAATGCTCTTTCCGTCATTGATGATTCTCAATGTTATCGTCAGCCGAGCTTCTAAAGCTTACCAATGCGAATTCGCATTTCGAAACCATATTTTTGTCTCATATGTACTGATTGGAGCAACGGCTTTAGACTTAGCATGAGGTATGGACGTTTCTTGGACCGCCAGAGCAGCCCTGGCTGCAATTTTGTTTACATCCGCAGGTGGGCACTCGCAGACAGGGGGTGGCAGACTGAACGAAGTCGTTGATCGCTTTGTCAATCAGCAACTTAGGTACGATCCCACGCTCGCTGAATCAACGGGCCTGCCATTCCAAGATCACAGCCGCTTCGCCGACCGGCGCCCCAGTGCGCTCGCGGCACACGACCAGCAGGAGCGTGATGACCTCAGCGTGCTTCTTACTCTGCCAGTTGCAGGTTTGGATCAGGCCGCCCGTGCGACCTACGCAAACTTGCGTGAGCGACTGGAATCCGATCTTCAGCTGCGGGTTTGCAAGGCCGAGCTTTGGAATGTGAACCACTTTGATGGCTGGCAGACCGAGTTTGCAGAGGTAGCCCAGCGGCAGCCGGTAGGCTCAACCGAAGAGAGGAAGCAAGCTCTACGACGCTGGCGCAGCCTACCCCAATATCTCAATGTAGAGATTGCCAATCTGAACGTTGGGCTTGCGCAAGGCTACTCCGCCCCGCAGTCAGTCGTTCGCAGAGTGATACGGCAGATGGACGCGCTGGCGGTAACCAACCCGGAGCAGTCGGTCTTCTACTCGCCTGCGAAACGTAGTAGAGATGGCGCCTTTCGGAAGGCATTCCGACTGCTCATTCAGAACCAGATCAATCCAGCGTTGAAGTCTTACCGCAACTTCCTGCAGACGGAATACCTTCTAAAGGCAAGGGTGGGTGTAGCAATCTCCGATCTGCCGGACGGAGCTGCTTGCTACCAAGCGTTTCTTCGCTCCAGCACCACGCTTGAGAGAACACCTCAGGAAGTCTTTGACCTGGGCCAGAAAACGGTGCGGGAGAACGTCACAGAGATCGGAAAGATCGGAGAAGCGAGGTATCAAACCATAGACCTCCCGACCATTGTGGCAAGAATCAAAGGCAATCCTGCGGAACACTTCCAATCGAAAGAGGAACTTCTGGAGTTCTCGCAACTTTTTCTTCAGCGGGCAAAGTATGTGACCGCACGGAAACTGCTCACGCGAATGCCGTTACAGGATGTTGTTATCCGCCCGCTCTCCGCCTTCGAAGAAAACGCGGGTGTAGGGTCTCGATTTCAGGCGCAGCCCGATGCAGGAAAGCCTGCTGTCTTTCTAATCAGACTGGGGGAATGGCGCACCGAGACGCGCGCCGACGCTGAAATCAGCACCGCGCACGAAGCAGTGCCTGGCCACTATTTACAAAAGGCCCTAGCACGTGAGTTGCAGACACCAACTCGTCTATCCAAGCTGATCGACAATGATGCTTACTCAGAGGGTTGGGCGCGATATGCGGAGGCTTTGGGCGAAGAAGCCGGGATCTACGACACAGAAGATGCTGCTGTGATGCGCAGATTGTGGCCGGCACGGGGAATGGTCGTGGACCCGGGCCTTCATGCGTTCCACTGGACCCGACAGCAGGCTGTAGATTACATGGTGGCTTCAGGCCATCTTTCCGCGGATGCAGCCAATGACTATGTAGACCGGATCGCGGTAATGCCCGGTCAACTTACGTCCTACGATTCCGGCGGCCTGGAGATCAAAGCGCTTCGGGCCGAGGCAGAGTCGAAGTTAGGAACTCGCTTCGACCTGCGTCGCTTCAATCGAGCAGTGCTGGACGGGGGAGTTGTCCCACTTGGGCAACTGCGCACTCACCTGGAAAATTGGAGGGCTGACGAACTGGCGCACAACAGACGCACCTCCTAGGGTAGTGAGCATTTGAGGATGATCGCCAATGCGCTCATCTATCGATTTCCGGGCAAGCGCATTTCAAACAAATGTCCCGAGCCCGGCCAATCCGTGTTCGTTGACAGCCCTCCGGTTTCTCCACGACCCTCATGTGCCTGGTCACGCATCCTCCTAACGGATACGCGGGAGGCACCTTACTTGTCTTGTGTTTTCCGCTTCTGTGCCCATCTCCAACATCGATGAGGATAATAAACACTGAGCAGGCCCGTGAAAGTTAAGCCCCTCCCATTTCCGCGAGTGCATACTGATGAAATACAGAGGCCGTTGCAACGTCCAATCACAGAACAGAGCTTTATCGCGCCTGCGGTCTTCAAAACCTCTGAGCCGCACGCGGCCAAATTGGTCTCGAGGACGTTGGGGGAGATCGAGGTGGACTGGGCTGAAGCAGTCGCGGTCGTCCGAGATGACCGGCACTAAAAGGAACTATGTGACGGAAACCGCCATCGAACCTCTCGTTACGGCTTCAGAGATCGCGGGGCTCGAACGGCTCTGCAGCTACAGTAAGCAGGAAAACCGGGCCACGCCCTTGAAGTTCGCGTATGTCGCAATGCGAAGTCCCCAGCCGTCTTTTCTCGAGCGGAAGATGATGATCCCGTAGCCCACGGCGGTGCAGCCTTTCGTCCTGTCGGAGGTTGAGCCAGCCGCGATCCTGATACTCAAAGAGCTTGAGGCGCTGGCTATTGAAGCGGCATGAATGCTTCCGACTCTGTCGCTGCCGCAAATCCCGTCGGCCGAGCCTGTCGTCTTGAGGCACCGAAATCCCCTTGGTTCTCCGAGGCTGCTTCTCCAGAACCTCCGAAGCCGGAGCCGCGCAGGTCCACCCTTCAGAGAAATGGAGCAACGGCTCGCGAGTAAGATCCGTGAATTGAGCGTTGAGGACGGCCATTGTTTGCTCACTCCTGGGCCGGAAAAGTAGAGGTCGGCCGTGGCCGACCTCACTCAAATCAAGCTGACCGGGGCTGGAACAGCTCGACCAGCATATGCTCGTTGTCGTGAATAAATGCAAACCGGTCCCCGCCGCCATTGTGAACATCTTTTGGCGGTGAAACGATCTCGACGCCCTTCGCCTGCAAAGTAGCCACCGCCTGATCGAGGTCCTCGACCTGAATGGCGAAATGATTGATTCCGCCGATCTTCAGATTCGTTTGTGCGATTCGACGTTCCGCCTGCATAGGCGTGGCTTGCTCGTTTTGAAAAAACTCAAGCTTAAGATCTCCGCGTCCGATAAAGGCCGCCTTAACTCCTGGCCAGCCATGGGTATACAAATGCTCAAAGCCAAGATGCTCGACGTACCAAGCTTGACTTGCGTCGATATCTTGAACGACCACACCGATATGGTGAGTTTTGTTATAGCTATTCGTCACTATTTCCTCCTTGTTTCTGTCGTTGCCGTGCGAGTACCTCTTGCATGGTGAGTGGCGATCGGCCGAGCAAAGTTGCGAGAGCAGGGTCAATTGCAGCGAAGTCACCATTCCTTGCCGCCCGGAACACACCGAGCAACATTTGAGCGTAAAAAGCGGGCACACCGGCGGCGATTTTCAGATTCATCCATTCCTCGTCGGAGACGAAGACGTGCGGAATCTCGCGGCCATACACTTCCGAGGCCAGCACGGCGAGTTCCGCCATGCTAACGGCCTTATTCGCAGTCAGCGGAGGTGTAATGCCATTCCACCCATTACTATTGGCCAGAATTAGCGCGTCTGCCTCGGCCAGATCGGCGCGGGCGGTCCAACTTACTGGACCGTCCTGAGGCGTTCGCAGTTGACCGTTCAGCAGATCATGACCGATCATCTGAAGACAGCTTTCGGCGTAGAAGCCATGTCGCAGTGAGGTATAGGCCGATTTAGTGGCAGCCAAGTCTTGCTCTGTTATCGCGTGTTGGTCGGCGGGCAGGAACGGTGATCCTATCCTTGCACCCATGTGGCTGGTGTATAGAAGACGATGCGCCCCGGCTTCTCGAGCGGCTTGGAAAGCGGCGCGATGAAGCCGCAAAGCCTCTTCCCCCAGCTTGTCGGCTGAGATGATCAGCACCTGATCCGCTCCCTCGAATGCCTTTTGCAGACCTCCCGGCTTCTCAAAGTCGCCTTCTCGAACCTCGATACCACGTGCTGCCAAGTCTGCTGCTTTGCTGACGTCCCGCACGCTCACGACAACCTGATCGGCCCGAACCCGACGCAATAGACTCTCAACTACATCTCTGCCGAGTTGGCCAGTCGCGCCTGTAACAACAATCATATCCAGCTCCTTACTCCAAGAACCATCATGCTGATTCCAATGGTACCAAAAAAATGGTATCAGCGATAATAGATAGGGCAGTAGCTTTTCAGGAGGATTGATGAACACGGAAAGTGAGTTCAACATAAAGAGTGTGCGAGTGCGCATTCTGGAAGCTGCCTCGAAGCTCATCGCAGAAGGCGGAATTGACGCCCTAACCACGCGCTCGGTAGCGGCCGCGGCCGCGGTCCAACCTCCTATCCTGTACCGCTTATTCGGGGAAAAACGTGGATTGCTGAATGCCGTAGCGGAACATGGATTGGCAGAGTTTGTCGCACAAAAGATTGCGCTGCCGCCGGATCCCGACCCAGTGCAGAATCTCAAGAACGCCTGGGACAGCTATGTAGCATTTGGTCTCGCAAATCCGGCGGTGTTCGCAATCATGAATCAGGTGGGCGCTCCTATTGCTGAATCACCTGCCACTCTGGCCGGTCTCAAGGTGCTGCGGGAACGGGTGGATCGGGTGGCGCGCTCTGGCCGCTTACAGGTGCCGGTTGAGCGTGCAGTTGCGCTGATCCACGCTGTTGGAGTCGGTACGGTAACGGCTTTACTTGCTGTTCCGCAAGGCGAACGCGACGCTCAACTTTCGCCGATGGCGCGGGATGCCATTCTTGCTCTCATCACTCGAGACTCGTCTGTACAGGATGCCAACGATATCTCATCGTTGGCTGCAGGGCTTCGCGCTCACCTCGATACAGCCAAGGGTCTAACGCGAGGCGAACATTTGCTGCTTACAGAACTACTGGATCGTATTTCTTAACCTAGTCTCTCGGGATTCTGATCGAGCCGCTACGAAGTTCGTCCCGCGAAGTCCCACACTTTCGAGGTAGGACAGATCGCGCATCAAGTTCATAAATGCTGACGATCTGTCCGGATGAGACGCAAGTACCTAAACTCCAGACAGATACCGCCTCGCCATCGCTGGTCAGCAGAACGGACCGCTTGGTTCATGACCCGCAGGCCGCTCCCCTCCGCAGACGCCTACTCAATGCCGGTGATGCCGCCACATGGGCCGAGACAGGCAGTGAGCCGCAGCGCGTCAGGCATAGTCGATCCGGGGAGAGCGACGGCTTATAACGTCCCTAGCATAAAGCCCGATAGGATAGTTTTTAAGGAAAAGCAGTCTGTCTTCTGACCATAGGGGCCGAGTTACTTGCGAAGACGCGATTACGTCTGAGTTGTGGCATCCCAGCGGAATTCATCTGCTTGACTTTGTTGCTTGCATGCTTGATCGGATGTGGAATAGGAAGTTGAGGTGCCGGAGGTGCGGCATCTCCCAAGCCGCCCGTGGCTACCATCGGCGGCCCCTACACGGGGCAGGCGGGTACAATCATTCATTTCAATGGGAGTGCATCCAGCGATCCCCAAGGGCAACCGCTCAATTTCGCGTGGAGCTTTGGTGACGGAGGTAGCGGGACAGGCGGTCGCCCGTCCCACGCCTATACAACGTCCGGTGCCTACACGGTATCCCTCAGCGTTACTGACACGTCAGGTCTTTCATCGCCAACCGCCACGACAACGGCTTCAATTACACCCGCGCCAGACTTCAGCCTCAGCGCGAGTCCGCAGAGCATCTCTCTTCCGGGAACCGCGAGCACAGACTTCGACGTCACTACCGGGGCGCTGAACGGCTTCACTGGGCCGGTTACCGTTACCTTGACCGGGCTGCCGGTTGGAGTGACGCAAACGAGTAAAAGCTACGCCGCCACTCCAGGTGTTCCCGTGATGATCGGCCTTATGGGGGCCTCCACCGTGCCCTCCGCGATTACGCCGCTCACCGTTACGGCTATGTCCGGTACTCTGACACACACGACGCAGGTAACGCTTACGACTGGTACGCAGCCCGACTACAGCATCGCGACCTCGACGCAGGCGCTAAGCATCGTGCCCGGTTCTACTCAGACGATGACGGTGACGGCTACGGCGGCGAACGGCTTTAGCGGATCGGTGGATGTGTTCGCTGAACGGCTTGCCGGCAGGTATCTCGGTCGCCAGCCAGCTTCGCATTACCGTTGGGAACACCGGTTACGGTTACGGTTATAGCGGCACCATCCGGACTCACAAACGGAAACAGCGTTCTTAAAGTACTAACATCCTCGAACACGGTGTCGCACACGCTGCCAGTCTCGGTGAACGTGGGCGCTGAGCAACAGGACATCGCGTTAGCTACGCCGATCAGTCTCAGTGTCTCGCCAGGGGGCACGGCGGTCTTCGACTCCATCACCTATGGTGTAGGAGGCTATCACGGGCCAGGGAACATCCAGGTAAGTGGGCTGCCTGCGGGCGTTACCGCTAATCCAAGCAGCTTCACAGTGGACCTGTCGCCGGTGCAGGTTGGTTCGGCCGAGGTCGAGTTGACGGGTGCGGCATCACTTGGCAACGGTACGGCCCCGTTCACCGTAACCGCAACAGCGGGAACAAAAATTCACCAGAACAGCGTCGTCCTGACCACAGCACCCAGCAATCTGGTCTCGGCGACCGTAGATCCTACAAGACCCGGAACGGCGTTTCCTCCTTACTTCATAGGATTTTCGCTGCCGACCACGACGCTTGAAGAGTTCACCGGCACAGGTCCCACGACATATCCCAGTTTCCTCAACCTGCTGGCGGATCTGCAGCAGTATGTGGGTTCGCCAAGCATACGGTCCGGCTTGTCGGCCGCGCCGGCGGAGTTGAAGGCGCTCACGGACGGCGCTACCTTTACAGCTGGTGGTGTTACAACCAAGCCCAAATTCTTTCTAACGAACGCGCCAGCCTACAATCCGACGGGGTTCGCCGCAGACGTGGCTCAGGTGATCGCCGGTGTAGGCAGCGCCCAGCTAGAGGGGATCGAGCTCGATAACGAGCCGGACCTGTATGTAACAAACGGTTCTCGAGACCCCAACTGGACCTTTGCTGATTAATTGAATGAGACGGCTGGCTACCGGGCGACACTCGCGCCATATCTGACAGCGCTGTAATTGATGGTGACGGCCGAATCAGGGCGCATTTGGGATCCTGGATTACCGGCTCTTACGACCCAGATGCCAGGGCAGATCTCAACCTTCACGGCGCATGTGTATGGAACAACGGCATCGGCAACACGCCAACCATTTCGCAACTGATGCAGGACCTGTTCACGGCCCGGTTCCGTTCGCGTTTCCGCGCACTCATCCAAACGTTTAATCCGGTGCCGGTGCGGTTGGGTGAGGTGAACTCTGTTTCCTGTGGCGGTTTTGCCGGCGTAAGCGACACGCTTGCCGCCGCGATGTGGATCGTCGATATGGCCTTCAAATCCAAGGCGGGGGGAGCGGTCGGGTTCAATCTTCACTCAAACGGCACGGTAGCTGGTGCCTATCCTTACGATATCGGCTTTAGCGCCAACGGCAGCCTTAGCGTGTATGCACCGTTCTACGGTGTGCTGTTTCTAGCGCAAGCAATCCAGAACGGTGCCAGTCCGCTGCCTGTGGAGATCACGCAGACAGCAGGCAATGTGAAGGTATGGGCGACGATCGACGCGGTTGGCACAGTACGTGTGGTGGTTCTTGAGAAGGATTTGGATGGGCCGGCTTTGTCAAAGACCATTTCGCTCAACCTGGGAAGCTACTCGAAACCCGGGTCAGTAACAACGCTAATGGCGCCGAGCCTGAGTGCGACCAGTGGGATCACGACCGGTGGTCAGACGTTCGACGGGACAAGCGACGGCAAGTTGACGAGGCCCGCCTTTCCTACAACGGTGACGCCGGTCAATGGCGTTTATACCATGACATTAAGCGATGGGATGGCAGCTATACTTAAAGTCACAAATAAAGCGTCGAGAGAGTCCTGAAGCAGTCGGAAGATGATCGAGCCGAAGGCTCGAGGCCGTCAGCCTTCCAAAGGCAGCGACCTCTCAAGGATACGCTTAGAGGGCCGCTTTAAAAGTTGGCCTTTGTCAAGGCCGAAGCGCATCTAGTTGACAAAAACGCTGTATTGAAATGTACAATTCACTAAGATTGGGTTCGCTTATGAGAAACGGAATTACAGCCCCGCCCGGATACGTTCTTCCCAAACGCCCTCGCTGGCAAGGAGGTTGGAATCTCCGAGCAGTCGGCGGAGCGCTTTCGACCTTTGTGCTGGCATCTTGGGGTGCCACCGAGTGGCTCGCATCCAAACTCGGCAGCCCCGTTGAGATGGGGCAGCCATTGGTGTGGTTCCATGGCTTGGGAGTTTTCCAGCCATTCGAAAGCCTCGCTCTTTGGCGACGCTTTGCAGGAAGCCGGATTGTGAGTTCGGCCGTTCGCAAGGATATCTGGCTGGCGTTCGGGGGCACGCTTCTAGGAGGTTTGTTCTTCGCATATCTCGCGTATTGGTTTCTCTCCCTGATTCGCGACCGCAAGAGCACCGACAACCTGATGAACCTTCATGGCTCAGCAACTTGGGCCACCCGCGAAGACATCGCCAAGCTGGGCCTGTTGGATGCGGAGGATGGCGTCTATGTTGGTGGATGGCAAGATCCGAATACCCACCAGATCCACTACCTGCTCCACGCGGGCGCGGAACCAGTACTGCTCTTTGCGCCGAGCCGTAGCGGTAAAGGTGTTTCCGCGATCATCCCAACACTTTGTCAGTGGCGGCAGAGTGTCTTTGTCTATGACCTCAAGGGAGAGAACTGGGACCGCTCCGCGGGCTTCCGCCACGCAATTGGACAGCGTGTCTTAAAGTTCGCGCCGACTCTTCCCCTCGAAAGCTGTTGCTACAACCCCCTCTGCGAGATTCGCTGGGAGACAGATCACGAAGTCGGTGACGCACAGACCATTGCAAATGCCGTAATCCGTCACGGTGACGACGACAGTCTGTACAAACACTTCGATGATGCGGCCGTTGACCTTGTCTCAGCCGGCATCATCCACCTCGGTTACATTTTACGAAACCTGAATGTCCCCCGCCAGCCCACGCTCCCAGATGTACTCGCCCTCTATTCATCACCGGGAATGAACTTCGAGGACGTGCTCAAAGAGATCCAGAGCACCGTTCATATGCCGGGGGGCAAATCGGCTCCGCGCCTCAATTGGGTCGACATGAATGGGAAACCGACGTTTACTCACCCCTTCGTGAGCAAAGCAATTCAGCGCCAGCTCAATCGCGCAGACCGTGAGGCATCGAGCATTCAGTCGAGCATTGTGACGCCGATGACGATATATGACGATCCCATCGTACAGAAAACGGTCTCGCACTCCGACTTTGTTATTCGCGACCTTGTTTACGGTGAGACACCGATGAGCCTCTATTTTAAGGTGCCTCAGCCAGATCGGGAGAGACTGCGGCCACTCGTCCGGCTAATGCTCCAACTGATCTTCAACCGGCTCATGGAAAAGCTTGATCCGGAACGGCATCACCTCTTGCTGATGCTCGACGAGTTTCCGGAACTGAAGAAGATCCCCAACCTAGCAGCTGCGATGAGTCTTATGGCCGGTTACAAGATCAAGCCATACCTGATAGCTCAGACTCTGACGCAAATCATCGAAGAGTACGGCCCAAACGAGTCGATCACCGATAACTGCTACATCAAAGCTGCCTTCCAAACCGACAATTTGCAGACGTGCAAAAATCTGTCCGAACTCAGCGGCAACATGACGGTCGAGAAAGAGACCGTCAACTACAGCGGTCAGCGAACCGACTTTTACCTGAAGCATATCTTTCGCAGTGTCGAACAGATACAGCGCCCGCTGATTACCGTTGATGAGATTCGCCGCATGAGGCCGCCCACCAAGGCGAGCAACGATCCAAGCAGCAAGATCACTGCACCGGGCGACATGCTGATCTTCATCAACGGCGTTGCACCGATCTACGGGGTCCAGAGTCTCTATTTCCTTCACCCCACTCTGCTAGCGCGAACCAAACTCAAAGCACCTGCATTTCGGACAGCGGCTTCGAGCCAGAACACCCCTGATGGTGTTTCGCAAACAAGAGAGTTGGACATCAAGTCGATTGCGGCGGCCGCATTCAATACGACGGCCCTTCAGGAGTATCTGCATGGAAATCCTTAACCAAGTCATCCTTGCCGGCAATCTAACCGACAGACCGACAGTCAACGACGCCGGAGGGCGACAGTTCGTCCGTGCCCGTCTAGCTCAAAACTGGTATTACGACACTCAGGGACGGACCGTAGAGCATCGGCAATTCCTTCCACTAACTTTCTTCGGGGAAAGCGCCATCGTCGCAAAGACTTTGGAAAAAGGTGACAACATCCACGTCACCGGGCAGCTGATTCGACGCGAGCCCCGAGCGAGGCCCGATGGTTCCGGGCCTCCGCTTGAGACTGGGAGCGTCTTCGAGATTCATGTCATTCGCGTCTTTCGCATCTCGGCTGCCACTAAGGGATCTGCCGCCATACACCAGAACGAAATTCGTCGCGTCAATGATGCTAAACAGGTCCCCACATTCATTCAGGAGAGCATCCTTGACTGGCCTGTCTAACAGCTCGATTCGCTTACCTGGCCGCAACGTTACGTGGACGGTGGCCGGTAGTACGCTCGCCGTAATGCTGATCGGTATGAACTTGGGCATCGTTTTCAACGACACGCATTCTGCACCGTTCGGTTTGTACATCGAGACATCGGCTTCACCGGGCGCGACCCGACAGGGAGCGCCGTATGTCTTTTTCTGCCCTGACGTTAGATGGCCTTCGATGAGAGGACAGCCCAACTACCGATCTCCGATGTGGACCTGTCCGGATGGCTTTTCACCACTGATCAAGCCGGTCGTCGCATGGCCCGGGGACACCGTGGAAACATCGCCCGAGGGACTCTCCGTGAACGGCGTCTTCCTTCCTAACACCGTGCCTCTAGAACACGATTCGAAGGGCCGTCCGATCTATCCGTTCCCTTACGGCAACTATCGTGTGGCGGCCGGAGAGCTATGGACTGTCAGCTCGTTTAGCCCGCGGAGCTTCGACTCCCGTTACTTTGGGCCAGTTCCGCTCCGTTCGGTCCGCCTCTGGTTGAGACCACTGTTCGTAGAAACGAAATACCACTCCCAAGCTGAATGACTGGAGAAAGATGTTATGACGACCCGCTCGCTAACCTCGAATACCGCGCGCATAGCATTGGATCAACCTTCGTACGGAAGAAGGGAAGTTCTCAAACGGCTCTCGCTATTCGCAATAGCGGCTGCCCTGGGCGGAGCCGGCTGGAGCGGCAATATGATCCTAAATTTGTTAGCACTCCTGTATCCCTTCATTTATCTGCAATCACGTCATCGATCAGATTCGTTCAGTGCTGTCTTCTACTACGCAGCTGCGACATGGAGCGTCATTCCGGGGGCCTATAGGTTCTTCGGTCATGGGAGGAGTCCTCTGCTGCCCGTCCTCATTTGGGCAGCACTGACGGTGCTGTGCGCGTTGCCTTGGGTTGCCTCTTACAACCAAACGTTCCTGCCGTTGTCAGCGATCGCCTCATTACTTCTTTTGGCGATCCCACCTCTCGGTCTGGTCAGCGTTGCACACCCTCTAATTGCATCCGGCGCGTGGTTTCCCGGCACACGGTGGTTCGGTCTCGCTCTTCCACTCCTGCTCGTTGGAATCTATCGGCAACTTGGACCGCCTTTGACAGTCATAGTCCTGCTAATGTCATTCATCGTTGTCCACACTCGCTTCCATCGTCCGCTGCACGACCCGAATATCGTTCCACTCAATACGAATCTCGGCGGCCCCTCCCTCGGCGCGATGAAACTCGACTCCCAAGCTCGGGAACTGATGATTCAGAAGTTGGTTCTCGCGCACCTAAACGGCCTTCTGCTCTTTCCTGAATCCGTCCTTCCTGGTTGGAGCGCTGTTTACGACCAGCGCTGGAGCAAAGTCTTCTCTCAACTCGACCGAACGCATACAGGCATTCTCCTAGGAACGACGATTCCCATGCCGAACACAGAGGCAAATTGGAATGTCATGCTGTCGCGCGGCTACACCGAACACTTGTCATATGTCCAAAGAATTCCCGTGCCTCTGGGCATGTGGCAGATAGGCGATCAAACCCATGGGTTTCCCCTCATGCTTCGCTTCCCGGCAACTATCCGAGTTTGGGATAGGCGCGTGGGTGTTTTGGTTTGCTACGAGCAGTTTCTTGTGTGGCCAGCCCTTCAAACCCTAGCCCGAGATCCCGACTTCCTGTTTGCCCCTTCCAATCTCTACTGGGCTCAGGGAACACGCATTCCTAAGATCGAACACGTCTCTGCCCAAGACTGGGCGGATCTTTGGGATATTCCCCTCTATGAGGCCAGCAACCGATGAATATCTATGTCACAGCATTTCTTCTCGTAGTTCTCTCGACTCCATTATCTGCACAGACGTTGGACGTTAGCGTGCTTCGGACACGCTGCCTTCCTGAGGTCCCGGATTCTACTCTTCGAGCCATCGTTCAAGTTGAATCAGGGGCCAACCCCAACGCGATGCAAATCGACTTTCCACGAAGACTGCTTAAAGAATGGAAGCTTGGTCCAGGCACGCTGCGCCTCGCGCGCCAGCCCAAGGATCGAAAGCAAGCCACCGAGTGGCTTACATACTTTCAGAGATTCCATGTCTTCGCCGATCTGGGCCTCATGCAGGTAAGCACTGCCGAGGCACAGCGCCGCGGCATCGCCCCAGAGACACTCTTGGAACCATGCACGAACCTGCGCGTTGGATGGCAGATCTTACAAGATGCTTACCACCTTGAGATCAAAGTTTACGGGCCCGGACAAGCTGGACTCGAACACGCTCTCTCTCGGTACAACACCGGCGATTCGCGGCAGGGCGTCGACAACGGATACGTCAGTCGGGTGCTTACGGCCGTGCGCATCCATGAACATGATTCGGTAACCAGAAGATAGGAGACGTCCAGTGTCAATCTCAATGCAGGAACGGGAACTGCGGATCAAGGCAATGCAGTCTGCGCTGGCTTCTGTCCGGATCGAAGGATATGCGCCTTCTGAATTCGGCCAACGATTGTTTACCTCTTGGGCCGAGGGTGCCACAAGCCTCGATGCGGTCCGGATCACGCTACTCGAAAGGCTCAGGAGGCAGGATGACTGACGAACCAGATTTCACGGTCATGGGAAACGCAAGACCGAATGACACAGGCCATCACTCCATACAGGGAGGTGTCATTCGAGAGGCCGCTGACATGCTTGCATACCGACTGGTGGAACTTCAGTGTTCTCCACTTCGAGGAGGCTTCAATGCTGCGCATCTGCAGAATATGCACCACTATCTTTATCAGGATTTGTACCCTGGAGCTGGCGAACTGCGCGATGTCGACAAAAAGGAACTCTCCGCCAATCGACTAGAGCAATCTTTGGACGAAGTCTTCGACCGCCTCGCGTCGGAAAACTACCTCCGCGGGCTTGCACCCGACGAGTGGACCGGCAGGGTTGCAATATACGCGGCTGAGATCGAGGCTTTGCAGCCGTTCGAATCAGGCAATGGAGCTGCCATCCGAGAGTTCGTCGCGGAACTCGCCAGGAAAAACCAACTCAATCTGCAGTGGGATCAATCAGCCGAAACGCCGGACGCAGAGACGTCTGCGATCATTCTGCATCAGGAGCAATCAACCAGTCTTAGGCGTCTCATCATGCTGGCGATGGACCGCGATCCAAAGCCGTTTACCCCAACCCGCGGGGGAAGTGCCGAACGACTTTCCGACCGAGTGCTCAGCCTAAATCGGTGATCTGTGTCTGTCTAAGAACGCAGCTCCAGCCTTTGGGATTGCCCAGTCACGAGGAAGACGACTGTACCGACTACCCTAAGCATCCGGCCGACATCAAGGCCAAAACTTTCTACAGCAAGGAATCGAGCGGAATAAACCAAACATTCGTGTTGCTATTGTCCCAACTCTCCATACGCTCAAAGTCCTTTTGCGCTTGCTCGTGCGTGCGCGGGAAGTGAACCGGAATCACTCGATCACTGCTAAAGTAGAGTGTCCGACGGTCTGCGCCGAGATGCGGTTCGTCGTCGGTGCTAAATCCATCGGGTGCCTGTTCGTCGCCAATGTACCGAATCTGCACCACCTTTCCCCATCGGTCGCCAACCCGGCGCACGAAGAACAAATGATCCTTTGTATCGCCGTCCAGGCGCCCAGCGCTGCAGAAAACGAGGAAAGAGCCGTCTGGTGATATCTCCGGATCGACATCCATGTGCTTGCCGTCGCTGAACGAAAGTGGCTGAGCTGTCTCATAGGTTCCATTCCGGTACTTGGAAGAAAAAAGCCGCTTGCTGCCATCCTTACCGATGTTCGTGAAGTAAAGTGTGTCGTCAGCTGCGATACTCGGTTTCCAGACCGAACTGCTGATGTTAACCGCATCCGGCAGCCTGGCCGGCTTGCCCCATCCTGCTCCCGCTGTGTCCACCCGCCAAAGTTCCGATACTGATCCCGTTTCTGCGCGGCGAGAGGTCTGGAAGACGATGTATTTTCCGTCCGGCGACATGGCCGGAGAGGACTCGGGCCATTCACCAGAAAACGGTGCAATGGTCGGGGTCGACCATCGACCCTGAACCTGGTGAGACTCAAGAATGATCGTCCAATGGCTTGTGCTGCGAGTGAAAAAAAGTGTCTTGCCATCCGGAGAGAAGGTCGGTGAACCATCGCCTCCGGGCCCAGAGATAACGCCGGGCGCAAAAATCTCCGGCGTGGGACGAGGAGAGGATGGCGTGGCAGCGACATTCTGCGCAGGCAAGAGAAATGCCGACTTGGCTTCGGCGCATGAGACGAACGTCGCTAGACAGATAAGAATCCAAGGACTTTTCGACATGACTAAGACCCTTCCGCTTCAAATCAGTTCCGAACTCCGACATGGATCAGCATAAACGACCCGCCAAAGGCTTCGATCTCCGCCTTCGCGGGCGGCACGGGACCTTTATGGAAGTGAATCGAAAAGGTCTTGGGTTCGGACGGAAAGCGCACCGGCCAGCTTCACGATGTTTACCAGAGCCACGTTTCGCTCTCCGCGCTCCACTCCTCCTACGTAGTTTCGGTGCAAGCCCGCACGTTCTGCCAACTCCTCCTGGGAATACCCGCGTTGCTCGCGCAGAGCACGCAAAGCTTTTCCAAAGAGCAATTTAACAGAAGGTTTCGGCACCCCTTGATGCTGGGTGCCTGACCACTATAAGTCTACACACGATGAGTGTGATACGTTGATTTCTGATGGAACGGTAGTATTGTCTGCGTTCACTCGACTCCTAACTCTTGAACGTAGCAATTCTTTAAAGAAGTCAAGATAATGACTCTGGAACACCAACTGCTGCAGCCGTCTTCTTGAGATCACTGGCTGCTCACTTCATCCAAGGTGACCGTCTCGAATGACTCTGATGGTCCAGACTTGTCCCGGGATAGGAGGTAGCGCGAATGAATGAGGGTTTCATTGAGTGCCCGGAAGTGGTGGGCAAGAAGATCGAATCGCTTAGGATTTATAAAGATTCTGGTGAGGGAACGGAAGTCCAGATCGACTTTCCTGATGGCACGAGCTTCAACTTCACGATTTCCATGACTCCAAAGATTGAGGCTGCGGTCATTCGCCCCGGGATTGGGCCACCAGAGATTTTGCATCAGTATGAGCTTTGGTAGACACGTGCTTGAATTGCCATTGGCGAGTCCTTCGCATTCAGAGTTGCGTGTGCATAAAATCCGACTCAGCGGTTATGGGATTGTTCAAACCGCTTACAAAGGCCTTAACGAAGTGTCTTATAAGCAGACTATCGTTGTCCGTTCGGCACGCAAGCTTTGTCTCCAAGATCGGCTTCTCGACCGCGAGCGGCCGCATGGTGATGCCTTCTCTTGCTATGCGCCAAGCTCCGGCCTGCGTTAGCACCGCAATGCCGCGCCCGCGGAAAATCAATTGCGAAGCTTCCTCTGCGGTCATTACGTTTTGGATTGATGCTCCGGGCACTGATGCAGGCCGAATCTCTTTCAGGAACGTATCGTATAAGTAGGGTTGGACATGGCGATCGAACAGGATGCAGGACCTCTTTTCAAGGTCCGATGCATAGACCTCCATGGACTCCGCTAGCTCATCAGCTTCGAGCATTGCAACAAAAAAAGGTTTGCTGGAAACCACGATGGAGGTAAGCCTGGGCGTCTCTGGCACCCCGGTGAGAAATGCAAGATCGAGAGTTCCATTCAGCAGATCGTGCGTCAAATCGAAGGAGAACTTGCTCGTGACTTCGACCCTCAGGTTGGGATGTGAGGGCACTTTCAAGGAGAGCAATCTCGTCATCAAATAAGGATCTGTGTACTGAGACTTGCCTACGTGAAGCAAGGCATGGTTTTCAGCATGAGTAGCCCTTGAAAGCTGTACGGCTCGCCTAGCATGTTCCAAAGACACTTTGGCTTCGGCGGCGTATATCTCGCCGGCGGGTGTGGCGATAATTTTTCGACCTGTTTTTACAAAGAGGACGTACCCGAGCTCGTCATGGAGGGCGGCTATCCTCTTGCTCAGTCCCGATTGACCAATGCCCAACTTTTTAGCTGCACGCGAGAAGCTCATCTCCTCCATAAGCACTTCAGCTGTTCGTAAATACTTAGTGTCATATGCAGACATCTTGCGCCTCCTCAGAGCCGCAGTGACCTCGACCGCTCACCAAATGGATGCGGCTTTGAGTTCCTGAAACCTTAGACTCTGAAAGCGATCGACTCAACTCAGGTGCACGAACGCCCGGTTTATTGTTACGAATGTTTCCTCCTCGGAATACTTATGCGACCCAATTTCCACAAAGTTTTGGCTACGCTATCCCTAATGCTGCGACAGCTCCCGATCACCCGTACGCGATCGACTTGACGGGCATTCCACATGAATATCTTGTTCAATCAAAAGGAGAAAGCGGAACGCCGATGGAAACAAATCATCAGTTCAAAATAGCGCCGTTACACATCGACGCGATGGCGCGCACCACCGAAACAACCTCCAAACACCTATGAGATTTAAGGAGCAGTTGCAATGGGATACATCGCCGAACCCAAAACGACCATCACTTTCGTCACCGCATGCAAGGCTGTGGAGGACGGTCGCGCACGGAACATCACTTTAGAAATCAGACCCGAATTTGCGATCTTAAAGCTGGATGGCACTCGGAAACGCTATCCCCTCGCCTGGGAGCGGATCTTTGAACTTGCCAGAAAGCTGGATGTCTCAAATGAACGGCGCGAGTCGAGACACGAACTGCCCAGGAGATCCCAGAAAACCTCACGGCGGGACCGATGAGCTTCGTGCATATTCTGAGATCATCATTGTGCATTATAATGAAATGTACATTGCACAACTGTGTGCGCTCGATGACCCGACCCACGCTCTAAAAGAACAGGTCAAAGTTTGAACCCCACTTTGTTGTGCCCGCTCGGAACGTAAACGACAGGCGGAGATCATCGAGCGCGGAATGCAAGTTGCCGCTGCAGTTCGAGCTATCAGATTGGAGGCATAATGGTTCGCCAAAAACCAGCTGAAATAGTGTCAAATAGAGTCATTGTCCGGCGGCTCCTGAACGTGGGAGAGACAGCCTTATATCTGGGCGTAAAGGTAGACACCGTCTACAAATGGTCCAGGATGGGGGTGCTTTCCAAGGTCAAGCTCGGTGGTGCGTTGCGATTCGATGTGAATGTCCTTGATCGATTCATCGAAGAACACTCAACCAAAACCATTGACTCTTGAAGGAGACGCGTTATGTCAGTTCACAAGAAAGCAGACGGGCTATTTGAAGTTCGTTGGAGACAGGAAGGTCGACAGAAGAGCGTAAGAATTCGCGGATTCGACGTCGCGAAGAAGGTGCAGCACAAGAAGCTGACCAATCGGGATGAGAAGAGGCATCTCGACGTGAAGAAGCAGATCAATTACAAGATGTCCGATTTGATTGATCGTTACTGGACGCACTACGGAAGCAAGAAAGCTTCGGCAGATCGCGAGAGGAGCATCGTGGAAGGGATTCGATCCGAACTGGGTCGGAAGTTCGTACGCGAGGTTGACGGCATAGCCGTTCAACATTGGTACGAGAACCTTACCGGTAAACGCGGTCTGGCTGATAACACTGCCGTGCGCCACTTCAACGTCATGCACCACATGATGGAGAAGGCATCGACCATCTGGGGTTCGGAGACCGGCATCGACCGTAATCCCGCCAGTTTGATCGAAGTGAGGCGTCCAGATGATTCAAGGGAGCGGTATCTTTCGGAAGACGAACTTCAGCGGCTAAAAATCGCGCTGGATGAACGTACCCTCCGGAAGGGAACGAAGGACCCTAATCACACGAATCGTAGGATGAAGCTCATTGTGTTGATCGCTGTATCAACCGGGATGCGCTCGGCTGAGATCCACCGGCTTCGTTGGTCAGACGTCAGGTATGGCGAAGGATTGCTGGCAGTTCGAGCAAAACTGAAAAAGGGCAAGGAGCGTTTTGTCCCCATGACGTCGGAGCTCGCCGAAGAGATTCGGCGGTACCCGACAGTGATCGGACAGGATCGGATCTTTCCTCCGAAGGGTGGACCGGCAAGCAAACGCCAGAGATTGGAAGGAAGTTTTGAGGACTTGCTCGAAAGAGCGAATATCCATGACTTCTGGTTTCACGATCTGCGTCACACCTTCGCATCCTGGTACATGATGAACGGCGGTGATCTCTACGAGTTGGCGAAGCTCATGGGCCACGCCAACATCAAGATGACTGAGCGGTATGCCAAACTCGGACGTGCACATATCACCAAGACTGGAAATACAGCCAAGGTGATCTGGAACATGATGGATAAGAACAAGCCAGTGCAGGAAGAAGGCGACAAAGCGAGCATCGCGTAAGCGGATGTTCGCGTATTGTTCGCGCGACTAAAACATCAACTCTTTGGCTTCCGCTAAGTGCTTTAGAATGTGGTGGCCAGAGACGGGATCGAACCGCCGACGCCGGCCTTTTCAGGGCCGCCTTCCAATTTGCTAAGCGGTTTGGAATCAATGCAAGTGATTGAAAATACAAGCTGACACGAGGTGAGTTGTTGTACCGAGTAGTACTGAAAAGTGCCTTCTGGCGTGCAGAAAGTGTCCTATATGTGTCCGTCATTCAAACCGCTACATCCCAGCCCTGGGACCGAATTGGCGGTTGACCGTAATCGTTTCGAATAGGCATGTGGCACTAACGAACCTCCACATGCAGGGTTGCCGTCATGCCCAATCCTGTGCCGGGAGTTCGGCTCGGGCTGATTTGACGATGAACTCTTCCATGCCATGGAAAACTGAAAAAGCTAAATTGTTGACGGCAAAGGAATTATAAACCGGATGAACCGGCAAAACCGGCCCAATCGGCGGCCTTTGACACAAACTTGACACAAACTTTTGGGCGGTGAGCTGGGTCGTGGCGGGCCAGCTCACACATCTTCTCTTCAGAGCTTCTCAGGGTCATTACGATCTTGGAGCGCTTGGCGTGACATTATTGTTCCCGCACTTGGGAAGAATTATAATGTGGGCTGAGGTGAGTGCTATGGAAATGGCGTTCGAGACTCTCACGACTACTGAAGCTGCCGTTGTCGCGGGCGTGTCAGTAGATGACGTGAACCGCACGATCGACCGCAGAATCTTGCCTGAAAGGCTTTACGGCACGACTACGGTTCGCACCCTTAAGCGGGATGCCTGCCTCTGGATTGCGTTTTGGTTCGAGACTTCCGATTGGCTTACTCCAATCGCCCGGCAGCGGGTGATCTTAGAGGGATCGAGCCGTTGCCCCTCCTGGCCGGAACTGCGGTCTTGCAAGCTACAGGAATCGAGAACGATTGAGGTAGGGATTCGGGACCTTTGGGATGAGGTTGACGGGCGTCTCAAGGAGCTGCAAAACGCACAGCAAATGGTGGAAGAAAACCCTGAGATTCTATCGGGAACTCCGGTCATTCGAGGCACTCGAATTCCGGTTTATGACGTAGCGAGTTTGATCGAGGAACAGACCCCGATGGACGAACTCAAAGAGCTTTATCCCCGTTTGTCCGAGGAACAGTTTCGCTTGGCTTCTCTGTACGCAAAGGCTCGGCCTCTCCGAGGTCGGCCAAAGCGGAGATCGCTCCCCGTAGCGAGCAAAATCTCCGTCTCGAAGAAACATCTTCGAGAAGACTCCATATAAGAGGAAACGTGCAGAAGCTGCTGATCGATGAGAACCTCAGTCCGAGCTTGGTCGCGCAGGCCAATGCCATGGGATTCGTGTGCGCACATATCAATCACTTGGGACTTACGGGGGCTGAAGGATTGGGAACTGAAGGCGACCATTCTCGAAGGAGATTGGACGTTCGTCACGAACAATGGAACGGACTTTCGTGGCCCCGCTCAGAACCCTGGAAGCCATGGAGTCTATGCCGGTCTTTCCCTCCACGCCGGGCTGATCTGCGTCGACGCGCCGGGCGGACTGAACATGGAAAGGCAGAAACGTCTCTTCGATCTGATCTTGTCGAACTTGTGTGACGAGGGCGACCTGACGAATCAGGTGCTTGAGGTGGCGCTCTCAACGGATGGTTCCGTAGAGCTAAGCCGCTTTGCAATGCCGCCATCGTGATTGAAAGAAGAATCCTAAGACGAGAAAGAGCAGGTCAAAACGTTCTCGCACTCGCAAGGGCGGACGTACAACACGAACTAAACTAAGCCTGATACTCCTCACCATCTCCACAACTCACCAACCCGCCACTGACCTCGGCTATTTGTTGCACAAGAATCCGGCCCGCCCCAAACGGAAGAGCTTACGCTCGGCAAAGCATATGTCTTCTACCCCGAGGCCGCGGCCGACCAGTGCATGGTGGCCGCTGACGAGAAGAGCCTTGATCCACCACCTGGTAGTGACAATCTAAAATTCGATCCTTCCCTGGAAAGCAATCATGCGCGGTGAACTATCGCCCCCGAGTCCGACGCCGAGCAACCCTGTAGGCGGCGAGATGGTGCTTTGCAGTGTTCCAAAACGAGCAGGGATCAGGGAGCCCGGCACACCGGCCTCGACATTGCTCGGCAATGCAAAGTTGGCGTGATTGAAGGCGTTGAACATTTGCGTATCGAAGCGGAAGGTTACGCCCTCGTGGAGTTTGAAGTTCTTGGTGATGTAGATATCCGAATCTGTGAAGTGCGGCCCACGCACCGTGTTCCTGCCTGAATCTCCGAACTGGCAGTTGGCCACGGAATCCCCACCGGTGCAAGCTCCCGTTGACGGGTCCACCACCGATACGAAGGCGTCGGGATTGACCCATTGACGCGTACCGGCTACGGTGACGCCGCTGGCTGCAGACTTCTTATACAGAGGCACCCCAGGAACACGCCGGGCAAACTGCGGACCACTGGACTGAAAGACACCGTTTCCATTGGCGGTATAGGGCTGGCTGAGGATCGTAAAGGGCAACCCCGTGTGGAAGAAGGCCGTTTCCGAAAAAGCCCATCCCCCAAGCACCTGACGCAGGAGGGCATGCTTCGATTGGAATGGAATCTGGTAAAGGCCAAAGGCAGAGATGTTTTGGCGAACGTCATAATCGCAGCTTCCATAGCTGCGGCTTAGCTCGCCGGGTAGAGGCGAAAGGATGCCCTGGCTGGAAAAAGAAAGCAGCCCACCGTTCGAGACCTCATCGAGGCAGTGGCTCAGAGTGTAGTTGCCGCGCAGGGTAAGTCCGGCAATCTGCTGGGTATAGTTCGTCTGGAGTCCAGCGTAGCTGCTGTTCGCGTCCGTCCGGAACTCGTTTACACTGCCGAACCGTTGATCGAGTGGACGGCTGTAGGAATACGGTGCAAAGCAGCCTGCGCAGACGTTTTGGTAGCCATTGAGCTCTACCTGATACGGCTCATGAAGCCCGCGAGTACCGACGAAATCGACACGCACAGCACCTTTGACGCCAACCTGCTGCTCCACCCCCGCGCTGTATTGGTAGTACAAAGGCGTTTTCAGCGTCCCGGTGGGAAAGGTGTTGAGCCCCACAGCCAGCGGACAAACGGCATCTCCTGCAGTAATGCCGGCGCACGGCGGAGCCCCCGTGCTGAAGCTCGTTTGAAGGGCTCTGTTCGCAGCGGCGAGAGCATCGACGGCGCTGCCTGGAACCCCTGGAAAGAGGGCCACGCCCCCGACCTGTCCACCCAGGCCTCCCACGAAGCTGGGAGCATAGGGCGCATTGGTCGAAGCGAGATCGGCGATCTGCGCGGGTATGATGTCGCTGAAAAGCCCAAAGCCCGCGTGGACGGCAGTATGCGGGTGAACCTGATATGCGATCGACACGCGAGGCTGGTAGATGAACAGCGGCGTTGCCGGAAAGAGGTTATGAACACCAGTCAGGATCGCTTGATTTATAGGCTGGGTGTTGCTGTGCTGCATGTCGAGAAACGAGCCTGCCGGACGGGCGAAGAGGCCCTGATCGTTAACGACGTTCGTGTTCCAAGTAACGCGCATGCCTGCTGTGAGGGTCAGCCTCGCGGAGGGCTTGTAGCTGTCCATTGAATAGAACTCGAAGTTGCCATTCGCGACACGCTCCCGCGTTCGCAGAGGAAAGCTCTGAGTCGTGGTGTAAGCGGCTCCGTAGGTGAACTGAGCGAGATCGTTGACCGTGACAAGCGGTACAGTGCCCTGCCCCAGGTCATAGTTGCTCACATCCACACGGCGCGTGTTGATTCCAAACTTCAGCGTATGACGATGCAACGTCCATATGAGGTTGTCGTTCACCTGCCATTGCGTGACTTTGCGGCCTTGCGGATAGGTCTGATCGTTACCGCCGATGGTCGTGAAAGGCAGGTTGGAGCTTCCGGCCGCGAGCACGATGGGGAACTGCTGCTGCACGGCGGCGAAGTTGTTCGGCTCGAAGATGCTTGCATACCAGCTCGCACCGGGATTGATCTGGTTTACGAGATTCGGCGTGAACAGGTGTGTGTATCCGAGGACGAGCGTGCGCTGTGGCTGGGGCGAGAAGGCGTTGAAGATGGGATTGATTGGGTCGGTGTAAGCAGCCTGCAGGCCGGTGTCCTGCTGAAACCGGTACCAGATGCTGTTCTTGTCATTGATCGTGTGGTCGATCTTCAGCACGATGAGGTCTTCGCTATCCTTGTTGTTCAAGGATGCCTGCCGCTGATTGGCGCAGCCGTCGCCATTCAGGAGAGTTCCTGCAGCGGGTGCAGGCAGTATGGCTCCGTTGCTACTAAAGGGACAGGTGCTCACCGGCACCGGTGTTCCGCTCGTATTGGAGTAAAGGCCGAACATGGAACGGTAAAGCGGGATTTCGGCAGGCTGCGCAGGCAGCGTAACACCCGTGATCGGGTCAACGCCACCCGTCGCAAGCTGCTGCAATACGTATTGCTGGTAGGCAGGCGATGGAGCGGTGACTTGCGACACCAGCGGCAGCGCGATACGAATCCCTTCGTAGTGAGCGAAGAAGAAGAGCTTCTGCGGCAGGATCGGACCGCTGACGCTCACGCCGAACTCATTTACCGTAGACCGCGGCTTTTTGGCGATGTTGCCGGGGGAGTCGTTCGCGTGCAGGAAGTAGTTCTGGGCGTTCAACAGCGAGCCATTCCACACCTCGTATACGTCGCCATGGAACTTATTGCCGCCCGACTTGGTGAAATAATTCACCTGAGCCGCGCCGTAGCGTCCCTGATCGACCGCGTAGGAGTTGGTGTTCACTGTGGCTTCCTGCACGGCATCGAGACCGATGACCAGATTGGTCGACAGCCCGATATTCAGGCCCAGCCATGGATCGTTGGTGTCATAGCCATCGAGGATGTACCCGTTTGAGGTTGCGGGGAGCCCGTTGAACTCGACGTTGCCGTAGCCACCGGCAGCCTTGGCATCATTGGAAGATCCTGCCGTGTTCATCAGCGCTCCCTGAGCAAACTGGGCGACAAACGTCAGGTCTTGTCCTGGATTCGGCAGGCTTTCGATGGTCTTTGCTTCCAGCGTCGTCGTGGTGTTCGGGTTATCCAGGCTGAGGAGGCCCTGCTGTGCGGTCACCTCAACACTTTGCGAGGCGGAGCTTACAGACAAGGTGAAGTTCAGCGTGATCGTACGTCCTACCCCGACCGGCGTTGCTTCCGAAGACGCGACTCCGAATCCAGACGACGTGACGGCGACCTTATAGGTGCCCGGATTGATCTGAGAAAGCAGAAAGTGGCCGGTCGCGTCCGTTTCTCCGGTCCGTACAGCCTTTGTATTTACATCGGTCGCCATCACCGTTGCATGTGGCACAAGCGCACCGCTGTTGTCAGTCACGGTTCCGGCCAGGGCACTGGAGGTGCCACTCTGCGCAGCTGCATCGGGGAGTGGAAGAGACCAAAGGAGTGACAACAAGAGAAGAGGACGAAGCGTAGAGCGCATGTTTAGGTATACCTAACCTTGTTTTAGGATAACCTAACATAAACGTTAAGCAGCAGGTCAAAAGTTGAAGAAAACGAAACGCGCCCACTGGGAACGCAACACAGAATCCATAGACGACTACCTGAAGGCCATCTACACGATTGGCGGTGACGAACGCCGACGGGTCGGCGGCTCCGAGTTGGCCGTGCGCCTTGATGTCGCCCCAGCCTCCGTAACGAACATGCTCCAGAAGCTCGCAAGCCAACCGAAGGCGTTGGTGGACTACAAGCGCGGTGAGGGTGTGAAGCTGTCGAGCGCCGGGCAACGACGGGCTCTGGAGATCGTGCGGCACCACCGGTTAGTTGAAACGTTTCTCTTCAAGGTGCTTGAGTACCCTCTAGACGAACTTCACGACGAAGCCGAGCGGTTGGAGCACTTCATCTCGGAAGCATTCGAGGAGCGGATTGCAACGAAGCTCGGCAATCCGACCGCCGATCCGCACGGCCATTGCATTCCGGCCCTCGACGGAACAATGCCGCCGGCCCACGGAGTGAGCTGTAGGTGTGGTCTCTGATGAGTCCTGTGCAAACAGTTGAACGGCCTTCCATTCCTGAGTCACATTCTTCCGTCAGCGTGTCTTCGTCCCTACAGCCGTGGCGCAGACTGCTTAGCTTCATCGGCCCCGGCTTTCTGATTGCGGTCGGCTACATGGACCCGGAGAACTGGGCAACCGATCTCGCGGCAGGATTGAAGTGTTGATATCCGAGCACTCTAGCGGGCTGCTCACATGCTATGCATAACGGGATTCGAGCTGTGTAAGAGATGAGCGAGTGGGCCGTGATGACGCAAAGGAAGCCACAACCGGCTCTCTGGAAGCATGTGCAGCACAGCCGATGCGGCCAGTACACTGACCGCCTGCGGATAAGAAAGCTTCCCGTCTTGGAGCGCGGCTAATTTCCCGACATTTGTTGTTGGTGCGTAGCATAATCCTGCTCGACGCTAAGTCTTCGGACAACGGTGAGACCATCGCTGCCCAACAGAAACGTAGTGCCCATGTCGTTGTTGGCAACCTGATGCTTAACTTGCTTTATGGTGGTCAGCAGTGTCGGGCTGTCGGGATTTGAAATGTCCACGACCTGGTAATCACGAGGTGTGGCGCGGATATAGTTGTACGGTTCGTTGACCGCGAGGAAGCCCGTCTCTCCCAGAGGCTGCGTCTGACCGGGATTCATTAGCGCAGAAATCATGTGCAGGGTAGGATGACCGGCCTTGTGCATGTCGAGCACTGCAACTCCTTTTCCGTCGCGAAGGCGAACCAACTCAGCACTGCCGTCGAGCGGCCTCACGAAGTCAAACGGACCTGAGACATTCAGTGGCGTCACAGCGATAGTCTTGATGTGCCCGGGGTTGGTTACATCAAAGACAGCCAATCGGGCACCACTCTGCTGCTCGACGTATAAGTAAAAGCTCCCATCATTTGTGGCATGCAGGAAAAAGCTATTGCCGCCGACCTGGGCAGCTTCGGGCAGGTTCTGCGGTTCCATGACGACGATCTCACCGGATTTTGGAACGTACTTCCGCATGGCTTTTTATTGGAAAGACAACTGCTGCAAAGGCGAGAGCGGCGCTGGCAAATTGCTGGAATCGTGACGTTTTCATTGGTGCGTCTCCTTGTTGAATCCAGCATGGGTCTGCGAAGGGCGCCCAGTCCAAGCAGAAGTCTTGATGGGGTATAAGCCAAAATTGGAGACGTGCAGCGATCAAAGAACCGCTTATAAGGCATAACGATTTGCGACTTCACATTCGCCTTGGCCGAGCCTAGCGTGGTGCCAAGGAGATCGACATGCACAGCTTCACAGCTGCGAGCGTAAAGACAGTAGCCGTTATAGGAGGGGGCGTGAGCGGCGCGTTGACCGCGTTTCACTTACGACGGAGCACGCAGGCTCTGCGCGTTGTCATCATCGATCCCTGCCCAGAATCGGCCTTGGCCTGGCTTACTCGACACCCTCATTGCAGCACCTGCTGAATGTTCCGGCGGGAAAGATCAGTGCACTGCCGGCGGACCCCGAACATTTCCTGAGATGGCTTCGTGGAAACTATGATCCTGAGACCTCTGAAATGACCTTCGCGCCGCGTGCGGTCTTTGGCCGCTATATCCGCGCTCTGCTCAGGCAGACAGTCTGCGCAGCTCTACGAATGACCTGTGGCTTGCGCTGCCGTTCGAAGAGCAGAGGCGGTTCCGCCGTCACCTGCAGCGGCGCTGGGACGTGGTGAGGCATCGCATGGCTCCTCCGATCGCCGACATCATCGAACAGGAGCTGGCGGCGGCGGTGTTCAGAACCCATACGGATCTAAGCAGAGATCGATCGTGGTGTGAGGAGTTGTGTCCCTGAGGAAGTCGACAATTCCCGTCCATGTTGGTAAGGCTTACGACCTTGACGTGGAAGCCGATCTGCTGGTGCTCATGACTGAAGAGAGCATCTTGTACGAAGGATAGGTCCAAGACGTTGCGCGGAACGTTAGAGAGGGTTCTCGTCGTCGTTCTCGGTATCTCGGTCAGGCCGGAAGCTCAGTATTGAACTGGCGATAACAGGCCAATGCACTCACTGACAGCTCAGAGCACTCTTCGCGCAGTTCTGAAGCGAAGCTCTTCTGAATCCAGTTCACCTATCTCCATGTCTCGAAAGAAGACTCTATAGAACCCTGGAGTGATCAACTCGACTCCCAACTCTTCGAAGCGAAATACCTCGCTTATAAAGATTCTCTTCTTGTGCCAGCTGATGTCGCCGCTATTGTTCACTCGTCGCAGTTGCAGACCCTTCGGGTACGTGAACTCCGGCAGCTTGCTCGGCAGTCGTATTGCGCTCGGGACGTACAGACTCGCGGGAACCTGGTTGTTTAGGCCCTCATGCGGGCGCTCGTGATTAAACACATAGCGGCAGTTATCGAAGCGGCTCTGCTGTGCTCGAAGGGATGCCGCGGGTGGTTTAGTCGTGTCCTCTTTCAACGTGCGATGCATCCGCTCGTGGCGGCCGTTTTGTTGCGGTCGACCTGCTTGAATACGCTCATGGACGATTCCGAGTTTCATCCATCCGAGCGAGAGCTTCGACAGCCCTAGCAGCCCGGTACCCGCAAACGGTGCGCCGTTGTCTGTTCTGATTCGCGCTGGCATCCCGTACTCCCGCATCGCTGCTTCGCAGATCGCCCGGACTTGGCTCAAATCCATGCGCGAGACGATCTGGCAACGAATCAAATAACGACTGTGTGCGTCAGTGATGGTGAACGGATCGCAACGCTTGCCGTCGCCTGTGGCGAAGTACCCTTTGAAATCCATGCACCACAGTTGATTCGGACCGGTGACGAGAGAAAACGGCTCTGAACATGGTGTTGTGCGCTTCCGCTTCTTTTGAGGACTGGTCAGGCCCGCGCGGCTCAGGATGTTGCCGAAAGTACTAGCCGCAGGCCACACCACGTCCGGCTGTAGCATTTCCAGCCTTGCCTTCAACTTACGAGCGCCCCACGACGGGTGCTTCGCCCGAAGGACAAGAATCGTGTTCTCAATGGGCTCGAGCGTCGCGTGCGAGCAACTATGCGGCCGACTGCTTCGATCCACGAGTCCTTCCGGCCCTGCCTCGTTGTAACGGTTGATCCAGCGGTAGGCTGTGGGGCGCGAGATCCCATAGGCGTGGCACAGGTCCGCTACCGACATCTCTTCCTTCTGATAACTCGACAAAAACTGCAGGCGTTGATCCATGATCCGAAGCTCTTTCCAGGGCATACAACATCGTCGTATGTGCCCAAATGCTGAGGATTCGTAACCGTCGCGCTCCGCTGTAAACCATGTCTCCGGTCTGATTTGTAACGGAAGTGCTAAGTACGCTCAGGAACTCCGCCCCTCGCGCCCGCAAGGGGTGTCCCCAGGCTTCCGCGCTGCGCTTGTGCAGCCCTCGCTGCGCTCGCCCTCCATTGCATTCCGGGTGGGAGATACCCCTCCCCTTGCAGTTGCTACCCCCGCCTTCGCCAGGTGGCGTTCGGCATGTACATGCCGCGTTTCAACGCGGACGTGCAACAGCCAGAACCCAAAGGAGAAGACACCATGAACACCCCGACCAGCATCGACCAGCCCACCACCAAGAAGACGCCGAGCACCAAACAAGAACTCATCGCCGCCAATATCAAGCTGCTCATTCAGCAGTTGGAGGCAGGACAGTCCGATGCCCTTACCGACTACCTCACGGCTATGAGCCGGTTCCACAGCTACTCTTTCGGAGACGTGCTGGAGATTGCGCGGCAGATGCCGACCGCAACCCGCGTTGCCGGGTTCTATGCGTGGAAGAACCTAGGCCGCAGCGTCAACAAGGGAGCCAAGGGCATCCGCATTCTCGCCCCCATCGCGGGCGTTCGCCGCAAGAAAGACACCGAAGCCGCTAAGGACATCACCAAGCAGAACGAGCGTGTGTTGGTTGGCTTTCGCAATGCCTATGTCTTCGACATCAGCCAGACCAACGGTATTGACTTGCCGGAGATGCAGCACGTCACGGGCGACCCCGGCGAGAGCATCGAGCGTTTGGCAGCGTTCCTCAAGTCGCAAGGCATTGCACTTGTCTACATCGAGAAGATCGCCCCGGCGCTGGGGTGCAGCTACGGCGGACGCATCGCCATCCTTCCCGGACAGTCCAAGGCCGAGGAGTTCAGCACTCTAGTCCATGAGACGGCGCACGAGATGTTGCACAAGGCCGAGCGCCGGACGGCAACCACCAGGACCGTTCGCGAGACCGAAGCCGAAGCCGTTGCGTTCGTTGTCGGAAAGGCGGTTGGACTCGTTACGGGCAGCGCATCCGCCGACTACATCCAGCTTTACCACGGGAACGCCTCACTGCTGGCCGAGAGCTTGGAAGTCATTCAACAGACCGCCAGCGTCATTCTTGCCGCGCTGGAGCCGCCCATGAAGGACGAGGAAGAGGCGACCGGAACGGAGCAGACCGAGGAAGCACAACTCGCGGAGGCGGCGTGATGGACACCCTTCTCCGCATCCTCAAAGCGGCCGGAGGCTGGCACCACGGCCTCTGGCTCCGCATCGACAACCCGCCGTATATGCCATTGGTCATTGAGGCTACCGACGAGTCAGGCCCGTGCGGACTTCCGGCCATCTCTGTATGCCACTACGGAGAGCAGAACGGAGACGCCATGCGCGACCCCGAAATGCTTTTCGAGCTTGGCTTCGCCGGAGGCGCACACCTAAACCCGTACTATTGGCGCAACGACTATGTCGGCATCGAGCAGTGGAGCCGCTTTATCGAAGGCACGAACTACTGCTACCACACGGAACTCCACAAGCAGCACGAGAGCTTCGCCAAGACGTGGGACAGAAACCTTCGCCAGCAGGGATTCGCGGACGTGTTCGACCCGCAGAAGCACCGCCGCAGCTAGACCGCAAGTTCACCGCCCATGGAGCGGACTTGCAGGGCAGCGCGGACGCTCTACCACGTCATCCCGAACCAGCCCCAAGGAGGGCATATGCAGAACAGCAGCGCATTCCGATATCTCGCCATCGACACCATCCACGAGTCCACCACCAACCCCCGCCAGACGTTCGAGCAGGGCAAGTTGGAGGAGCTTGCCGAGAGCATCCGGCAGCATGGCCTCATCCAACCGTCACCGTTCGGCCCAACGAGAACGGCTTCGAGATCGTCGCGGGTGCCCGTCGCTTCCGCGCTTCGCAGCTTGGCGAGTCTTCTCCCTTCCGGCCCGCATCGTGCAGCTTGACGACGCACAGGCGATGGAGTGGCAGTTGGTTGAGAACTCGCAGCGCGTGGACGTTCACCCGTACGAGGAAGCGCAGGGCTTCCAGCGGCTCCTAGACCTCCCCGGCTACGATGTTGCCGCGCTGGTCGAGAAGTCAGGCAAGAGTGCGAGCCACATCTACGCCCGTCTAAGCCTGTTGCAACTCATCCCGGAAATCGCCCAGGCATTCACCGAAGAGCGCATCACCGCCAGCCATGCCAACTTGCTTGCGCGCTTGCCGCAGGATCATCAGGCAGCCGCGTTCGAGAACTGCTGGCGCAAGGACTGGCAGGACAAGGAGCTGCATCTGCTCCCCGCGAAGCACCTGAGCGCATGGATTCAGGCGAACCTCTACCTGAACCTTGCCGAGGCTCCCTTCGACCGCGAAGACACCACCCTGAACCCAACCGCAGGAGCTTGCGTCACGTGCCCCCGTCGTAGCGGGTTCAACACCAGCCTGTTTGCAGACGTACAGGGCGACCAATGCCTTGATGCGCCCTGCTTCCAATCCAAGGTGACCGCCCACATCGACCGTGAGCTTGCCGCGCGGCCTCAGCTTGTCAGCATCGAGACGGCATGGCGCAGCCCCAAGGAACAGCGGCCCGGTGCGTTGCAGCGCAACCAGTTCCGTGAGCTCGACACGCCCGACAACCCAAACGTCGAGCCGCCTTGCCCGTCTACGAAGAGCGCCATCATCGTATTCGGTCGCAACGCCGGAACGACGCTGGCCGTTTGCACTGACCCGAACTGCGCAGTCCACAACCCACACATCGTCCAGCAGCGCGAGGCCGACCCTCCGCCCGCCATGCCACCCGCAGCCCCGTCCGCAACCGAAGAGGAGGCGGCACAACGCAAAGCGGAACACGAAGAGCGCATGGCCGAGTACGAAGCCGAGCAGAAGCGCAAAGAGGAGGAGCGCAAACAGCAGTTTGAGCAACAGCAGAAAGAGTACGAAACCGAGCAAGCCCGCCGCGAAAAACAGCGCAAGGCGCGGGTTGCCACCTTCGAGCGCATTATCGAACATGCCCCGGCAGCGTTCAACGCGGCGCAGTTGCGGGTGTTCCTTCGCTTGCTCATCCACATGGAGCCGTACAGCTACCTGGAGGACGTGGCCGCGCATTTCGCTAATGGCGACGAGAACACGCAGCAATCCGACGAGGAGATCGTGTTGGCCGCGCTGGACAGCACCGCAGACGAGAAGCTAAACGGCCTCGCCCTGCGCATCGTGCTTTCCGACTACATCGGCATCCCGCACGAGAACCAGCCGGACTTGCTCACCGAGGCAGAGAGCGTCTTCGCTCCGAAGAAGACCAAGGTTGCGAAGCCCAAGGCTCCGGCGAAGTCCGAACCCGTCATTGTGGCGGCGACCGCGAAAAAGGCAGCGACTCGCAAGAAAGCGGCCTGACCCGTGTCTCACTTCGGCCCCGGAGATGTCCGGGGCCGTCTCGTTCTGGTCTGCAAAAAGCGGCAGGGAGAACCCGCTTTGGTTTCTCCCTGCACCCTTCTCCCGCTTTGGCTGCCGGCCTTCGCTCGCCGGCTGCGCGGCCGAAGACTCTCCCCTCTGCACAAGATGAGAGCAGCAGGATGCGCGAGTTAGTCAGAGGAGGCGCGTGTGCAGCGATCCGTCAATGCGTCCTCCCGTTCACACATCCGCTATTGGAGCACTGTGGAGGGTGTGCCTGTGGTAAACCAGGTCTGAACGAGCTGTCCCGGTCCAACACCGTCATCAATAACGGGAGCAGGAGTAGGATCAGTTGCAGTCGCCGCGGGGACGTGGCAAATTGGAGTGCCCGCGACCGGGAACGACGTTATCGTGGTGTTGGTAGGAAAGTTCACGCGAACGCTGCCAAAGTTCGGTCCAGCCCAGTCCCATGTTGTCGCAACGAGACCCACACCCAGGCCCTGCAGATACTGCAGGAAGACCACGTCCTGGGTTCCCGTGATGTTGTCGCAGTAATAGCCGTTACCCCATTCCGTCACCATCACCGGGTTGGACGCCGCGAAAGTTCCGAATTTCAGGTTCCAACCGGCGTTAGGATCAATGGTCCCGTTAGCCTCTGTTCCGGTTGCGTTCTGGTCTTGGTAGTTGTGTGCGTATGGATGAGACGCATAGATCACCGGGCTTACCATATCGGTCAACGCAGGCGCATTCGTCAGCTCTTCCCCATGCTCCAGGCCATCGGCAATCAAAACGTTCTTTGCGCCCGTGCTGCGGATGGCGGCAATGACTCCGTTCATCGCGCCCTGCCACTGCATCCATTCGGTGTAAGACGGTACGCCTTCTTTCTCGTTCGCCATAATAAAGGGTTCATTGTAGATTTCAAGCATGATCCCGGAGTCTTGCCCGATCGACGATTCGTTCATTAGCAGATTCTTCCATGCGGCGATCGCGTTTGTTGACGGGAGCGGCGACTCATTTCCTTCACCGGTTTGCGATTCATCCTGATCGGAAAGGATGACGGTCAAGCCTGCAGCACGCGCCGCTTTCGCTGCGTCTGCAACACTCTGCATAAACGCCTTGGAAACGTATGGACTTAGAGGATCAAGGCCCGTCTGCGCAACCTGGATGCGGACGCAATCCGCGCCCTGCTGCACCATCGATGTGTATTCTGTCGGAGCGGAGCTCTGCGCAGCATAGGTTTGCGCAGCGGTCACAAAGATCGGAATGGCGTTTCCGGTGGCGATATATAACGGCGGTGCGACGAATGCCACCTGCTGAAATGCATGTGGGATCCACGGCTTTCCATCCCGGTAGATGACCTTACCCGAAACCTTAACTAGACCGGTCGCCTGCATGCCCGGTGCGGTTACGGTGACGCTTCCATTGGACCCGCATCCCGTCAGCGGGACAAGAGTGGTGAAAAGAATCATTGCTGCCAACGCAACGATAGGCGAGTTTTTCATTTGTACTTCCAACTTTCTGAGCTAGACATGAGTGACGGTGTCAGCTCGGGTACGAACGCGATGCGTCTAAGATGAATTGACTAGCTGACCTTCGGCAGCAACATGCTCCCATGAGTTACTCGCTACGTATTTGTACTGAAGTCTTGCGACTCACGACGTCGGCGCTTCAAGAAAGGTGATATCGTCTTCAGGGCGGCAAGGAGTATCGACGGTCACGTCACAAGAGGCTCCTCGAGAATTTCCAACACCGCATGCGGCGTGCCTTTCGGGAACTGCACAAACGCACCCTGGCCAATGATGCGCTTCTCGTCTCCAAGTTGGAATACAGCTTTGCCGCTGAAGACAAAAACGTTCTCGTCACTGGTCGCGTGCAGGTGCAGAGGCAATTTCCGATACATACGGACGAGCCTGCAACTCGCGTTGACCTCGTTCACCATGCGAATATCCTTCAGCATGTCATCCGCCGCTTGGGGAAACTCGCATGCCAATTGATTTAGGTCAAAAAAATGTTGGTGGTCCTCCAGCACGTTCTACTCCTTCTGTTTGTATGATTCCAATGCCACGATGAGGGCCTGTCGGGCTCATGCCATAGCAGCCTCGAACACCTCCAAATAAGCAAATGCCTGCGCTAACTCGGCAAAATCGAGTAATGTGTAGGCCGCAGTGATGCAGCTGCGCACACTCGCACGTCACGTTCGGCGAACGCTCTACTCACCTGCGAGAGGAGGTCCGGAAGCTCCGTCGAACGGGTCAACTCCTCAATCACGAAGGTGTCGAAACCCAACCGCGCCGAGTCGACAGCCGACCACCCGACGCAAACGTCGAGCGCAAGGCCGCAGAAGAACGTCCGCTCTATGCCACGCTCCCGCAAGTAAGCGCCCAAGCCGGTGGGTGTGGTTCCATCGGCATCGAAAAATGGGGAGAGGTTTTCTTCAAGCTTACGCGTGCCCTTGTCGTACAAAAGATTACGGCCGTGTACGTGGAGCTTCTCTGTGATCTCTGCGCCCTCGGTACCCTCGACGCAGTGGTCAGGCCAGAGAGGCTGCGCTCCATACGGCCCGATGAGGCAGTCTTTCAACGGTTTCTTACCAGGATGAGCACTTGCAAAACTGATGTGCTTGGACGGATGGCAATCTCTTGTTAACACAATGTGTTGAAACTTCCGCGCGAGTTCGCAGATGGGATCGATGATTTCATTCGCTCCTTTCACCGGTAAAGCCCCACCGGGCATGAAGTCGTTCTGCATGTCGATGACGAAGAGCGCATCTCGCTCCGTCAGTTGATAGGGATTCGAACCCGCGACCTCTGAACTGTTCATCCTTCCAACTTTGCTCCCACCGCATTTGATTCTGATGATCCGCAGACCGGTCGCCAGCAGAAGCGAACTTGGCAGCTTGCGCGCACTAATTGTCGTGATCTAGAGGCTTCGTCTGAGCTGTTCTCGTGATCGACAGCAGACGCCATCCGTGGTTCGGAGTGCCGTTTCACAAGTCAAGGCTAACGGACCTGCTCAGCCACCACTATGTGCCTGATACCACTCGCGGAGGCAAGCTAACGCCTTGGCGTTTCCAATAGGTCAGCGAGCGCCACGCCCACTCAAGAGGTCCGAAGCTGAAGAACCGAAATCAGATGAGACTGAGCGAGATGTTGATCGTCCAGATGGCTGCGACGACATACATTTGCTGGTAGTAACGGAGTGCTCCGAAGAGCTTCCATGGGCCCCATTTGAACAACGTTTGTCCCAGAAGACTGGTAAGGATGTAATTCGAGAAGGCCATACGACCCACCGCTGCGAGCGCAGGCTGCACGGGCATGCAGCGGCCCCACTTCACTAAGAGCAGAAGGATCGATGCGTTAGCCATCATGCACGCGGTCTGCTCTACTGTGTAGGGCATGAACATGCAAACCAAGACTTCGGCGTCAGTGAAGCTGCGCACAAGGGAGTGATGCAGTCCCCAGGCAACTAACGGAAGACCAATACCATAGCCAACTGCCGCAATTCGCAGGTAAGTTCCTACGGGGAGATCACCGGTCAAGAACCCGGTTTGCAGTAAGCCCATTCCTGCGATGAGCATCCCGAGAACCTCAAGGATCAGACCTGAACTGAAAATCCCCGTGATCGACTCCACCTCTTGCGACGCATTACCGGGTTCCAACTGTAAGTAGGAACCCCGCCCCTCCTCGATCTTCTTGGGAAGCGCTTCTATCTCTGTTCTGCGCTTCTCCAGTTGATCTCTAGTGTTTTGCATCTCTGCGCGAGTGAGGGGCTGATGTTGAGCGCTCGCTCGAACGGCGCTTTCTTGAAGTTTGAAAGCTGGAACGGCGGCCCACACCCCGGTCACGATCTCTGTTCCAAGGCTTCCTCCGATCAAAGTGATCGCGAATCCTGTATAGATCAGGCGTTTCGGCCTGACATTTCGCAAAGGATAGAGAACCAGCAAAGCAAGGGAGCTGTAGTAGACCAGAACATCACCACTCCAGATAAGCACGCCGTGCACCAGGCCAAATGCAAGCAGCCACAGATTCCGCCTGTGAAAAATATCGGCTGCTCGGCCCGCCCCGGCTCTGTTCTCGATACGTCTGAGGAGCAGCACAGAACCTGCTCCAAACAGCACCGCGAAGAGCGCTCGCATCTTCCCCTCGAAAAACATCCATTGCACGAACATCAGCACGAGATTGAGTCGCTGATGAGGTCCGCCGCTGATCGCATCCAGAGAAATGTCATGGTGGATGTTTGCCGGCGAAGCGAAAGCGAGGATGTTCAACATCAGGATGCCAAGAAGTGCGAACCCGCGAAGCACATCGAGAGCAGGTAACCGCTCGGAAATCGCTGTTGGCGTCTCAACGAGGCCTCTTTCGTTGGCTTCACCGGGCGGCACGGTTTGACCTCTGTAACCCTGATTGGAAGTAGTCTGTTGCACCCGTTCTCCTAACGCTTTGGCCTTGTACTGCTTTCATTCAGTTCGTTTTCAGCTCCTGCTATGGCTGTCAAGCCAGCCGTTTTCACATGTGACACGGATCTCAACCTCGTTCTTCAGTAAGTCGACAGCGGTAAGGCAGTTGAGCTCGATGTGTAGTTCGCTCGTCAGAGCATTACCCAATTGCTCTCCAGACAGATGGAGCGGCCGCAAGGTGCGTTGTGGCTACAGTTCACTACGGCAGGAGCGATTGCGTTCTTGTCTCTATTCGTAGCTTCTACTGAGGCGCACGGTGACGCCTCGGCTGAGAGGATTACGTCCGAGGGTCTACAGCTCGAGGCAAAGCGCCTGCTCGTGATGATCGGCATCATGCGAACAAACACGCCGAACGCAAGGTGGCGCTGTTTCAAAAAGGGGCGGAGACCTCTTTGGCAGCGAACGCGACCCAATTGGCTGTGCCGTGGCGCTATACACAAGTGAGCCGGTCATCTAATCGGGAAGAGAGAAGCGGGCGGACTACTGAGGATGGTAAACACGTTTAGTCTCGTGGTACATCGCACGACCAGTCGCGCCATCGGCTTCTCTTCAAAGGAGACCTTCTCATGAAAACAGTACTTTGGGCATCTTTAAGTGCAAATGGCAGCTACCTGCGAGCAACCTCCGACACTCCGCCAGATGCTGAGGTGCTCGAGGACATTTATACACGCGCGAAAGCAGCAGGCTGTGTCGTGTTTGGTCGAGTCACGCATGATGAGTTAACGTCTCGCGGTGAAGACCCAGCAGCGCTCGGAGTAGACGTAATCGTCGTGAGTCGCAGGCAACATACAAGAGAGAGAGCATCGATAGCTACGGATCCGAAGCAAGCGATCGAGCAATTGCGCACCCGGGATCATTCGACTGTTCTGGTGTGTGGTGGTGCCGAGCTTCTGAATGCGTTCTTGGCAGAGGATTTGGCAGACGAGGTGATCTTTAACTACACGCCAAACCTCATCAGCAGCGGCATGCACGTGAGTCTCGCAAAGAACAGCGCGAAAGCCCTTGAACTGCTCGACCGTAAAGAACTTGGTAGAGGCATCGTACAGATGAGCTACGCTTTGGGAAGCAAATAACAAGGCTTAGAGGGCCTCTCCACCCGAGTCGGGTGGCCGTGACGCTCCGTCCAGATTGCGTTTCGGAGCGCTCGCCATCACAGCCCTGGCACAGGCACCCGTGCTTCTTCTACCGGAATGTGAGCCCCACATTTCGCTCACCAGCTTCCAGCATTCCGACAGTTCACCTTAGGGTGCCTCAATGAGCGCACCCGGTGCGTTGAAGACATTCTGCGGATCGTAGCGGCTTTTCACTCTGCGGAGCTTGTCGGCCGCAGGACCGTAAAAGCGGTTCACTCTGGAAACTTCATCCGGATGCAAGAGGTTCACGTACGCTCCCGGTTCCGCATGTTCAGCTAATTGGCGCGAGGAGTTCTCCGCCCACTCTTTGTGTTTGTCGTCCTCACCAACGTTGTTGTTCCACGCCGCGACAATCTGGATCACAAAGTGGTCCTCCCGAGCGACAAATGCTGTCTCACTGGTTGCAACCCGTGCCGCGTCGCCGTGGAAGTCGTGAATCACGATTGATGACGTCGGGGACGTGAAATGCCGCGCGCGCTCTATCAAAATGTCCGCAATGTCAGGAGTGATGCTCTTTACGTTCTGGACATCGAGCCTGTACTTCGCGCCTTTGGGCCAAATCGCTTCGAACTCCTCGCTGAAAAGATCGCGATAGGAAGACCAGCCCTGCTGAACAACCTGTGCGCCATCCCAAGCCGCTATCTCCGCGAAAAACTTTTCCCCTTGTTCGCGTTCGCCGATCCACAGTGGCCCCAGAAAGAGCACAGGCCCGCCTGCCGGAGAGGTCATAAATCCAGAGAAGTAGCTCGCGTCGTTTCCTGATGAGTCAATCAAATCCTGAACGCGAAGCAGGGTTGCTTTCGCCTTTGGCAATGGGGAAGAGGATGAATGCCGTCAGTAGAGAGTCAACGAAGTTCGTTTCGAACTGCATTGACGTCACAACGCCGAAATTGCCGCCGCCGCCGCGCAACGCCCAGTAGAGGTCAGGTTCTAAATGCTCGTTAACATGCACGAGGTTTCCGTCTGCGAGGACCACGGTTGCCTCCCGCAGACAGTCCAGAGTAAGACCAAAGTAGCTGTTCAGGCGGCCATAACCGCCTCCCATCGTCAGGCCGGCAACTCCGACAGTGGAGAACGTACCTGTCACAATCACTTGATCTGCAGGGAGCACGCTCAACACATCTCGCGTGAGAGAGCCGCCGCCAGCCGTGACGATTTTACGGTCCCGGTCAAAGGACGATGCCTTGAGGCGGCGGATGTCGAGGACTGCGCTCCCGTCCCGCACGCAACGAAGAGACGGATCGTGTCCGCCAGCCGATACTGACAATGGGACCCCGTAATCGCATGCGATACGGATCGCCAGCTGCACCTCGTGATCGTCACGGCACTCGATGAGGGCGAGAGGATTTGGCGTCTTATCACCATTCCACACGGCAGCGCTAGCTATGCCGACAGCTTCTTCTCCGAAGTGCGCGTGGATCCGGAAGTAAGCAGTAAGCTTCTTGCTGAAAGCAGAGGATTCGGCGTGGCGTTGCATATGATGAAGACTCCGGGTGCGATGCAGAAGCGTTACTGGCTTTCGGATCGTCGACGTAGGGCCGGCGTCGAGCGAGGTTGTGTTTTGCGACGGTGCGGTTCACTCGACCCAGATACGGGCTCGTAGAACCTGTCTCTATCAGACATCGAAGATTGTTGCTTTCCTCGTGTAAGTACCTACTCAGGAGTGTCGGGGATGACGCCCGTTGTGTACCACTTCCGAATCACCTCGCCGAGCCCATACCCAGGCTGGTGACATGAAAGTCCCGAGAAGGTCGAGAACTTAGCATTGGGGAAGTTCCACCGAGCATTACCGAATCCCGCAGGAGCCCAGTCCCACGTACCAACGATGACGCCAATGCCGCGCTCCTGTATGTAATGCAAGAAGTCGAGTGTGGCTGCAGGCGTATCGGCATCGCAGAAGAAACCGCCAAAATGCCATTCCGTAATGATGACCGGCGCACGGCGGGCAAAGTTTCCAAACTTTGCGTCCCAGGCAGCGCGCGTCTGGTCGACCTGACCGCTTCTCTTGGTCGCATACGGATGCGACGCGTATGCGACCTGCGGGTCATCCAGCAACGGTGCGCCATCCAGAACCTGTCCTCCACCGAGCCCGTCCGCGATCACTACGTTCGTTGCGCCAGCCCGTCGCACGACGGCAAGGGTTTCCGTCATTGTCGCCTTCCACTCTTTCCAGTTGCCGGGTGAAGGTGGAGGTTGAGGCTCATTCAACAGTTCGAACATCACACCGTGATCGTTCGCGAACTGTGGAGCGATGTTCTTCCAGATCCGCCGCGTGCCGTCGCCCGGTAACCCGAGTGGCCGCACCTGCGGCACATGCGATTCGCCTTGGACGCAAAGGACCACCGTCATTCCAGCTTGCCGCGCCGTTCGGACCGCAAGCATAGCCTTCTCTACGAAGGCTTGATCGTACGCCGGGCTTGCCGGATCAGCACCCGACTGTGCGATTTGAATGCGAACCGTATCCGCTCCGGCTTCTCGCATGCCTTGATACTCTTCTGGGCGCCAATTGTTCTGCGCTGTTGCCCAGAATGGATGGTCGGCTCGTGCGAGGTTTGCGGGTGCAACTTCAAACGCAATCTGGTAAAAGCCGTGCGGGATCCATGGTTGACCATCTCTGAAGAGAGCCTTGCCTCGTACTTCCACGCTCCCCTGTTCCGCCTCTTTCACTTGTGCGTTGAGGCTGGTTCCGAAGATGGAAGCAGAGATAGCAATCATGACCGACCAGTGTATTGAGCGAATTGTCATTTGTCCTCCTCGACTGTGCGCAGCACAGTCTGTTCTCGATGAATTTATGCTGTTCAAATAAACGGGTTAGCTCGGTTTATGCGGCTTCGTCAGCTTCTCAAAGCTCACCTACGTCTCCGGGCTTTTGACGGAGATGAAGCCTGTAGCGACCGGCGAAAGACCATACGTCTTCGTGAAAAGCCGTCGCAGCACTTCGACGCTCCCCATGCCGCTCGCTCTTGCCACTTCTCCAAGTCCGAGCCGTTGGTCCGCAAGATGACGACGCGCAGTTTCTAAACGAAGATCAGTGACGTGCCGGCCTGGTGTCTTACCGACTTCACGAACGAAATGGCGCGCAAAGTTACGAGGGCTCATGGCTGCATGTCTGGCCAGAGTTGCCACAGAGAGGTTCTTGTCGACATTCTCGGACATCCAGACCAACAAGTTCGTGAAGACACCGGTCTCAGTTGTCTGAGCGAGCAGTGTGGTACTGACCTGCGGATGCGTACCTGAACGCCTTAATGCCAGAACGAGGCGCTTCGCGATCTCACGTGCTACCTCAGTGCCTAAGTCTTCCTCGACGAGCGAAACAGCCAGATCTATCGCCGAGCTACCCCCGGCTGCCGTATAGCACCGACCGTCCTTCACATAAATCTGGTCTGGCACAAGACGAACGTTGGGAAAGGTCTCGGACATCTTCCGAACACATGACCAGTGTGTCGTCGCCTGCTTTTGATTCAGTAGACCCGCTCCTGCCAGGAGCATGCTGCCCGATGAGATCCCGACGAGGCGTCTCGTATGGAGAGAGTGATGCTGAATCCAACTTGAGAGTTCACTGATCTTTGCGGGTGAAAGCGGATGTGGCCAGGCTAGTCCTCCAGCTATAATGAGAGTGTCGACCTTTGTCGAGGACTCTTCGAGATTTAGTTCGCTCATCAGGCAGTGCCCGCCGAGGTGCGTGCAGCGCTGGAAGCCAGCGGAAAGAACACTCAGCTTGTAAATGTCCTGAGCAAAATGGGCATTCACTTCACCGAACACTTCAGCGGGCCCGAAGATGCTCACAAGGCTCGCTGAAGGCAACGCAAGCACCTTTACATGTCTCGGCTCGTTCATCGGTACAGAAGCTGAGAGAACAGCTTGTTCTCCTGGTTAGGCGATGGCATCGCGAAATGGAAGCAACGTCGAGTCGACATGCTTTATTCATAGTCTTCGCACGTGATTGCTACCACCCCGCTTCGTCGCTCTTTCAGCGGTTTCGTCGCAAGAGGGTCGCTGACGTAAACCTAACGTGCTCATAACGAACCGCCCGTGCGAAACCGTCGGTAATGGCGGCAGTTTCTCCCGGGTGGCAACATCTAGACATTCGCTGGACGTCGCTGCTTGACGGTGCGCTATATAGCCCCTATCCGCGGCCACGCTTTCGTAACTCGGTGCGGATGGATCGAGCGTAGCTTGGACCTACCTGCACGGTGGCGTCGTCGTTGAGAACGAGGCTGAACACGCCCTTGCCAGAAGCAATCGTGCGCTGTACGCGATCCAAGGCAACGTACGCGGAGCGATGCACACGCGCGATGGGAGGCTCGAGTTGACGGGCTAGGTCGGACATAGTCGTACGCAACATGTAGCTACGGCTCTCTGTGTGAATGAGCGCGTAATCCTTTTCTGCCTCAATCCAAACGATCTCAGACTGCGCAATGTCGAACCCTCCATAGCGATCAGGAAAGTGAAGACGTGGGCCTTCGGCAGCAGACTGGACCGCCGTACCCACAGCGGCTGCGATTGCTCTGCGTCGCTTGGCGCGTTGCAGGCTTTGACGAAGCCTGTCAGGCTGAACGGGCTTGAGAATGTAGTCCACCGCATCGACGCCGAATGCCTCGGCCGCATAATGGTCGTACGCCGTGACGAAGACAATGTCAGGTGAACCTTGCGCCTGCAGCGCCGACGCGACTTCAACTCCGTTCAAGCCAGGCATCTGCACATCGAGGAAGACGAGATCAGGCTTTAGGGCTTGGATTGCACGCAGAGCGGTATCGCCGCTCATAGCAGTACCAGCAATGTGCACGTCTTCTTCCTTTTGTAGTACACGTACCAGACCACGTAGTGATAGCGGCTCGTCGTCGACCAGAAGGACGCGCATCAGTTGCATCTCGTCTCCGTAAGGAGCGGCATGGAAAGCGTAGCAACATATCCTTGGTCCCGTGGTTCGACTTGCAGGCGTCCCGCAGCGCCGTACGATGCGTCGATGCGCGCTGCGAGATTTCGCAGGCCGATGCCAGCACCGTGCCGGACGATGCCGCGCGGCTCGACAGGACCGCTGTCAGACACGGTGAGGAGCAACATCTCTGCTTCGACCTTCGCTTGAAGCGTAATCGTGACTGTGGCGGTCGAGGGCGCTACGGCGTACTTAACCGCGTTCTCAACAAGCGGCTGCAACACGAACGCAGGTACGAGTGCGTCTGCGAGTGCGGGATCGCAATCGAAGTGGACCTGCAAATGCTCGCCGAAGCGAACGGCCTCAATGTCGAGATAGGCCTGCACGGTCTCGAGCTCTCGCTCCAGAGTGATATACACGCCCTCATCGGATGCTAACGACGAACGCAGAAAGACGGAGAGACGCGCGATCAGTTCCTGCGCTTGCTCGCTACGTGCGTCTCCGACCAGCGTGTTGACGGCGTTCAGCGCGTTGAAGAGAAAGTGAGGATTGAGCTGGAGCTTCAGCGCATTAAGCTTAGCCTGCTGTTCCGCGAGCTTCGCTTCAGCGAGCTGCCGCTCGCGCGCGGCGAGTTCCTGGTCTGCCGTTAACAGCGCGAGGGCCGCTGTCTGTAGTGCGAAGATTAGTGTGAAATATACGACGTTATAACGGATCTGAAGAAAAACGTGTAGCGGCGATGCAAGTCTCCAGGCGTTGACGGACCAGAACTGGAGCGTAGCGTCCACGAGCCACACCAAGGCGCCGCCCACTATCACAAGGATTACGAGCAGTAGCTTTGCAGACCGCGCTTCTTGGCGGATGACACGTTGCGTGGTAGAGGAAAGGGCGAGTGCGATGCAGAGACCGCAGCCATTGGTGCCTAACATGCTCAGTATGTCGGCGGCCGGATGTGCACCCATAAAGGCCAGCGCTACGTTCAGCGCCGTTACCACCAACCAAATAGCGGCAATCACGCGTTGGGGATGGAAGGAAGATATCACGGCGGCGATCTCAACGCGGGTCTGAAACAAGAAGCCGCACCTGCATCACGCGAAGTCACGGCACGAGATCTGGTCGACAAACGACAGTTCATGTTTACACAAATGTGATCGACGGCGCTAAGAGCATCGGAGGCCTCTCTGGCGCGGGATGGTTGAGCGAGCCGGTTCGACGCCGTCGCTACCCGGCTCGGGCATAGGATTAGCCTACTCATGCCAACCGTCTGAATGACGCTTACACACGGAAGATGTGTACTCAGAACCGCCAATCACGATGCGAACGCCCCCTCCTCCTCCCCAACTTTCCTTGGCGACCATCTGATGCCGTCGCACAACTTTCCTACCCTTGTGACGTGCTTCACAGACCATGTTCTGAGATCGATCATCGCAACCGCACCTGCCGTAATGCAAGCTATAAAGGCGGTCGTGCCGTCGGGACTGATCAACACCTCATGAGGTCCCTGGGGAACGGCAATCGTTTCGAGCATCTTCAGGGAATGCAAATCGATGACTGCCACACGAGCAGAGTTCGGCAACGTAACCAGCAATCGAGTCCCATCCGGGGTGCTGCCTGATCCGTAGCCGATGTCTGGCAGTGCAATCCATCCTCGAAGCGTCCTTTTGGCCGCGTTGATGATTGCTAACCGGGGCTGGGTCTGATCCGCTGTGAAAACGTTTCTATCGTCTGTCGAGATGGAAATCCTTTGGACCTGTCCTGAGACGGGCACCACATCGATGAGCTTCCGTTCGCGAAGATCTAACACGGACACGGTACCCGACTCGATGTTTGCCGTGTAGCCGAATCGTCCGTTGTGCGCAAGTGCGAGCATGTGAGATTGCGGTCGACCCGTTGGTATCGCACCAACAATCACGAAGCTTCGTGGGTCGATGATCGAGACAGAGTTGTCCAGTTCCGTGGTCACATACAGAAGACCATCATGCGGGTTCATCACGATGTCATGTGGACGCACTCCGTGCGTAAATCGGATGCGATGGATAACACGGTGTGAAAGGAGATCGATGACCACCACTTCGTCCCCATCCGTGCCCGATTTGCCCGGGATAGAGTTCCCATAGATTGGTACGAAGGCGAGCCGTCCATCCAAGGATGTCGCGACTTCATGCCCGGTGACCGCATCCTCAGGAATGCGCCTGAACTCCGCACCGGTACTCGGATCAACAAGGCTGACGTCGCGATCACCTTGATTCACGGCAATCAGAGTTCCACGAGTGAGCGCCTCGGAAGAGGCGGGTCGCAGGGGCAGGAGTGTAGAGTGAGCGCGGCTGCGGAAGGAAAGACAGAAGAGCAGCGCTGAAAAACAGACAATCAGTCTCCGAAGGGACAAATGTCGCGGGTGCCGGACGTCTGATGTCATCACCATGCCTCAGCCCTCCTGGGCGGTTCGTACAGCCGCTGCTCTTCTCTGCTGCTCACAGCAGGTCTCGACAAACTTCAAGATGTCAGAAGGGTGATTAAGAACATTCTTCAGGCCATAGCTGCGAAGCGCATCGATCGTGTTGTAGCCCCAAGAGACTGCCGCGAACGGAACCTGAGTTTTCTCCGCAGCCAGCAGATCTCTGATCTCATCGCCGATGGAGCAGATCCCATCAGACGCTTTACTGTCCCTAAGCGTCGCGAGGGCACCTGCTTTATCGCGCAGGGAGACGTCAAATTGGCGGTGGACGAAGAAGTCCATCAAATCGCCTAATGAGGTGGCCGCTAGAGAACGCGAATTTGATGAGAGGATCCCCAGCGAATGGCCTTCAGCCAACAGGTCACTAATGATTTCAGAGACACCAGAAAACAGTTTGGCTTGCTCTTTCCTCTTCTCCATACCCTCACGCAATAGCATCACGAACACGCCCATGAGATCGGGCTCGATTCCGTGAAAGCGGAGAACCTCGGAAGCTTCCAACGTTCGGATATACCCCTCATCTGACACTCGGTAAGGCGAAACATCGAATCGAGCCGCCGCTTCATTGAAAGCCTCACGGAAGATCGGGTACGTGTCTGCTATAGTGCCGTCGAAATCGAAAACTATAAACATTGTTTGAAGTCCCTGTCCAAACGCCGACTACTCACCGTTGACGACTTCGTTGGCGAAGCAATGTGCGAGTCCTGCGGGAAAGCCGGGGATCGCTGAAACCGGCCACTTGGCTATCGAATCTGCAGAGTCACCCGCCGGGACACCACCCCATGTCTGTAGGTGAACCCAGGTGCCACGGTCAGAGCGGCGATAGAAGAACACCCCGCGCTCCGTCTGGTTGGAAGAGGCGAATAAGACCAGCCATCTCTGTTCCTGCATCGCCTGCGTCAGCGAAGGTACCGAGCCCTGCGGGAACTCTCCTCGCAACAGGTTTCTGTATTGCTGCAACGTTGGTGCCGAGAAAGACTGTGTGACAGCAGGGCAGGGCCTGCTTGTCGTGGCGTGAGCAGGCAGTACAGCCGTTGTGGCCACTAGGCAGGCAAGAGTTTGAAGGTGCATTACGGGCTCTCCTAACTGATTTGTGGGTTGAAAGAGGAGTATTCCTCGGTTATACCGCGCGCCACCTCTTTAACTCGACCTAGTTCCAAGTCTGTGAGCGGGGTATGCGCCGCGACGTCCCACCCATGTCGCTGGAGTGTCAAGGGAACGCCCAGTACTCCCTCTAAGCCGTAGAACTCACCGGCAAGTGAGACCTGTCCGTGCACGAGTCTGCCGTCTCCGCGTCGTATGCAGTAAGACAACGTAGCGTGGCGTTCGCCGTCGCGTTCGGGGTTGAATGGAGAAGCTTGGCAGTAAGGAGAGGTTCCACAAGAATGCGCAAATCCGGGGGAGCTTCCTTCAACATGCTCGCGGCTTCAGCATACCGTGCTTGCGCGATCACGGTCGTGATTCTTTCGTCCAACTGTTGAAGCGCCGCCTCACGTCCCGGGTGGGAGGTGCTGTGTTTCAGGCTATTGAGTTGCTCCATCATCTCGGGCGTCCCATCGACGAGAAACACCGAAGACCACAGCGGCACCATGCGGCGACCATGCTCCCCGACAACACTCGCGCGGATGGAGGATCTCGGGATGTCCAGCGCCGCGGCGATCGCCCGCTCAAAACGTAGAGAATCTTGTTGCGCGCCCATACCACTACCCGTCGTCGGTTCAGATATTCGCAAAACACCTTGACGGCAAGCTCGACCGGGTTGCTGATGATGAGGAAGAAAGCATCAGGACAATGATTGCGAAGTGCCTTCGCAACATCTTGGAAAAGTTGGAAGTTCGCGGAAGCAAGCTGCGGTCTCTGGGTAATCTGTCTTCCAATCGTCGCTCCGGCTGTCATGACGAACACGTCCAGAGCAGCGAGGCTTTCAAGATCCCAGCAGATAGACAGCTTGACCCCTCGCAAATCGAACCCATCGGACAAGTCTGTTGCAATTGCCAGAAGACGCAGGTGATTGCTTTCGTTTCCTCGGCTAATAAGAACAATCTCATCGCCGATAGCGAGGACGTTTGATGTCAACATGTGCACAAGTAGCGCCCGTCCAACCGCTCCCGTCGCTCCGAAAAGTCCGATCCGCATTCCGTTCTTCACCGTGGGCTTGTAGAACCCAAATGCTTGGATTCTCGACGCCATCATTGGAGAGGCCTCTGGACCGCCAATAACGAGACGAACACTGCCATAGCGACCACATCTATCCTCGCTCTCAGTCTTTCGCAACGAGTGAGATCGTGATGATACATAAAGAGATCTGCACACTTACGCTCTACGATCTGGCAATTTAGTTGGACAAGTTGGCTTGCTGAGTGCAAAACGCGTCGATGTAGCAAGGCATCCGACTTGAGCATGGACACAAAACCCGTTTGCAAAATGCTTGTTTCTGCGAGCCTTATTCTCTGCTCCGGCACCTTGATCGCGGCTCCACTTCCATCTCCACGCCAGCCGCGCCCGGCTCACATCAACAAAGAAGAAAACGCTGTTCGCTTATGCGTGAGCCAGGCCCTGCAAGAGGCAGAGGCGGGCGACATCACCTCGTTTGGGTCACATCTGACGTCTGACTTCTGTATGTTCGAACGCGGCGTTCGATATGACACACAAGGGCTGGTGAACATTCTTGAACGAGCGCAGACTGCCGGCTCGCGTATGCACTGGGCCGTCACTCAGGCCGATGTTCATGTCAGGGGCAACTCGGCCTGGATTGCCTACGTGAACGACGGAAGTGCAACGGTAGGCGGACACTCCGTTCATCGTCAATGGTTGGAATCGGCCTTTCTGGAGAATTCCTCAGGCACCTGGAAAATCTCTTTCTGGCACAGCACACCCGTACCTGCTTCAACGGACCCAAATAGCGCACCCGCAACCAAAGAATAGCTTTTCGCGCGAACATAGAGCCGCGTTCCCACGACCAACCGATACAACGTGCCCCAACACGAGGGGACGCATCTCATTTCAGGGGATGGGCAGCGACCACGAGGCATCCGTGCGTGCGCTGCGTGCCCTTTATGGGTGAAAGTAGCTCGACCAGCTACTGAACTCAGCGATTCGCACGGGTGCTCTTGCAAAGGTGCGCTCTATTGGAGGGCACCCGGAACGATTCCGGTGCGATACCAACTCTGAATGATGGTTCCGGGCCCGAACGTCGGGTCCGCACACCCGGTGTTGATCAGCGTACTGGGTGTCGCTTTCTCGTTAATGGTGGCTCGTCCATCCCTCGGTACGCTGGGATTGTTAGGCAGGTCGTAGGCAATCGCAAGTAAGCCGATCCCTTTGCCCTGCAGATAACTCAGCATGTTCAAAGCAGCCTGAGACGAATCCGAGTTACAATACTGAAATGTGTTTTTCGGTGCGGGCGCGTCCACATCGTTCTCTAAGGACCATTCGCTCACAAGAACGGGGGCGATGGAGGAGACGGACACATTGCCAAACTTCGCATCCCTACCAACTCCGGGCTGTCCATTACCCTTCGCTGTTTGGTCGTATTTGCTATGTGCATAAGGGTGCGACGCATAAGCCACCTGACGCAGCCGGTCTGTCAGTATTGGCGCGTTGTCCAACTGTTCCGCGTATTCGAGCCCGTCAGCGATCACCACGTTAGTCGCACCTGTTGCGCGGATGATGGCGATCATGTTGTTCATCGCGGCCTGCCTTTCGGCCCAATCTTCGGCGTTCGCAAGGAGTTCGGGCTCATTCATGATTTCGAACATGATGCCGTTGTCGCCCTTGAGTGTGCTTGCAAGGGATTGGCAGGCATTGCCCGTGCCAGGATTCGGTAGAGGTGTAGGCGTTGTATCGCCAGACCCAACCTCATCCTGCACACACACGATGACGTTGAGTCCAGCGGCGCGAGCCTCCGCAACACCGGCCGCGAACTCTGTGATGAATTGCGGATCGTACGCCCCATCCGGGTCGTCTTTGTCCAAACCAGCCTGCGAGACGAAGAACCGAATCGTATCGTTTCCCCATGCTTTCATCGCGGCGACTTCGCTGGCATCGAATTCGTTGTAGGCGACTCCAAAGAGACCCGTTCGGACAGACGGAGCAGCATTGAACGCTACGCTGTTCAAACCATGCGGCGCCCATATCACGCCGTCCCGAAGGAAGTGCGTGCCAGACACGCGGATGACCCCTTTCGCCCCGGGCAGCGGGTTAGTGGCGTTCGTCGAGCAGCTCTGAAGGAGCGGCAGTAGACCGATGCCTAGTGCCAGAGTTGCGTGCCTAGCGCGGACCTGCAACGCAGGTTTTCTCTTCTTGATACATACCTTTCTTGTGTGTCGTCCTGCAGCAGAACCCCTGCTGAAGCATCATCCACTCAGTGGTAGCCCGGAAGACAAGGAAAGTAGTGACGAGAATTACATTCCTTACGAGCCTCTTAGCTATTACGCAGGATTACACTCTCTGCGACCAATAGTGTCCTGGCCGGGAGTGCAATCGACGCGCAGCGGAGCGATGTCACCCGACAGATCGTGAGGAGTGCTGGCAAGCACCGCGGAGACTCGTGAGTGGGATGTTGGACAGTTCTCTCCCTGATACTTTATTGCCGCAGCCCTCCCGACCAGGACGCATAGAGAGTTCTTCATGGCTGGCCGACATAGGCGAGTGAAAGTGGTAGCAACTCACAATATGTCCCGGAGCACACTTTCTTCAACGCTCCATTGCCCACTCATTTACCCAATGGAACCTTTGCTCCAGCAAGGGGTAGCGCACAGGCAGCGGAATGCGTGAGAGTGTCATAACCCCATTGGTATTTGCAGCATCACCTATGGGCGTAAGCACAAGATGATTCAAGTCCAAGCTCCTCACTGCGTATGTAGCCGCGAACCGATCGGCGTCAAAATAACCAGAGTCTAGCGTCAACGTCTGCCTCTGCAAATCAATTTCAGCTTGCGCTCGCCACAGCATACCGTCAGCCGCACGTGCCATGACGATCCCGCTTGGCTCGATCGTAATCTCAGTCATTGGCTTCCCGAGCCCGGTTAGAACCGGTTCTGAAATCTTTTTGCCCTGCTCTTGACGGATCACGGAATCCACGTGCCACTCGCCCGTCAGGAAAGAAGGATGGCGGGTCTTAGCCTGAGCTGTACTGTATGTCTGCGCGAAGGCGGGAACAAACTGTATGAGAGCACAAGACACAAAGAGCAGTTCACCGGCTAAGATTCCAAATCTGCCGAAGTAACCTCCGCCCTGAGGGGCCCATCGACTCGCAAAGCGTCCCTCCCGGTTCAGAATAAAGATTCGCCACAAAGTGGCTAAGTCTGGAACCGTGACAGCAACAGCCAGGATCAGCACGTTAGCTGCTCCTAGCTTTACTGGTACGTCAAAGAAGATGTTGTACAGGAGCACGTTCGCCATAACGACGATCGTGAGCAACGCCCCGAGGAGTGCAGTTCGCCTGAAGACCAACAGAAAGGCCGCAGTAGCCTCTATCCACCCCCCCACCATCTCATAGCCTGGATGAAGACCGATAGCCGTCCACAGTAGTGTCATCGGCGAAGTATTTCCCAACGGTTCGTTCAATACCGCCAACGAAGGGGCCGGCATCTGTAGAGGAAAGATCTTCATCAGCGCATATCGCAACATGAGAAAAACTAAAGCTAAACGTAAGACGTATCTCAGCCACGTTGCAGCAACGCGGTAATTGGACCGCTTGTGATCCACAATTGACCAAACAAGGGCGACAAGGAAACTTGCGGGCATGACGAGACCGGCTGTGATCCAATCTAGGGCAGTATCGCGAGAATCGGTAGGGTGAAATTGTGCAGCAATCCCTGTCAGGTGGAAAACATGCAATCCAAGCCAATGAACCGGAACATCCCAAAGCTGCGCAATCGCATTATCGAACCGGTAGCCTATCACGGGTATTACCTGAAGGACTCCATAAACAGTGAGCCACGACAAGATGAGATACGACGCGGCAAGGCGAAAACTTATTAGCCGTAGGAGGCCCCATTGGCCATGTTGGTCTGAAGCTTCTTTCGGGGCGCTTAATGACATTCCACGTTGCTCCTTGATGTTCTGGTTAGCTGCCATTCAGATCTTTGGACGGGCAAGTAAGCAAATCAGTGAGTGGATGTAGCGGCTTGCTTAGCTTCGTCCTTCAAGGACTACTCTTTGTCGTCCGCAATTCTAGGCCTCCAGCCACGCTAGCTCGCTTGACCACCTGCTCTGTAACCCCACATTCTGCTCCGCAGATAGCGCGTGGAATGAGCTCAGCTCAACGCGTCTTGTTCGACGTGGCACAATACCTCTTCTGCAAAGTACGATTAGGTCGCACATGGATGCACGTATGCGCCACCCCTCCGAAAGCATGCACAAGACCAGCTAAAGAACGCTATCACTTGGGTCCTCCAATCAGCTGGATTGGCAGAACATAAGTCTTATTTGGCTTGTATCGTGCGGCGTTTGCGTCGCGAAAATGCATCCATTCTTGAGCAGGGATTCATCGCAAATGCTTACGTGAGAGCTCATTCACGAACGAGGAGAAGCAATGCCGACAGTATTCATTCATGGAGTGGCTGATACTTACAGGGTCTGGAACGACGTTAGATCACGCTTGGACGATGTCGGCGTCGTCGCCCTTGCGCTCCCAGGCTTTGGAACGGCCGTCCCTGAGGGCTTCGAAGCAGATAAGGAGAGCTATGTTGATTGGATTATTGCCCAGATTGAGAAGTTTGCTGCTCCGGTTAACCTCGTCGGACATGACTGGGGTTGCATGTTCGCATTACGAGTTGCGTCACTCCGACCCGATCTCGTCCGCACCGTTGTGGCGGGTAACGGACCGATCAGCCAAGATTACGAATGGCATCATTTGGCTAGAATCTGGCAGACCCCCGGAGAGGGCGAGAAGTTCATGAGGGAACTTGATGAAGAATCCTTCAGCGTTGTGTTGCAATCGCTGGAAGTTTCAGCTGCATCGGCGGCGACGATCGCGCAACATGTCGATGACCGCATGAAAGACTCCATTCTCCGTCTATACCGTTCAGCTGTCCACGTCGGTCATGATTGGCAGGCCGATCTGTCCCGGATTCAGTGTCCGACTACGATCTTTTGGGGACGAAGAGACACCGAGTGCCCGGTCCGCTTCGCTCATCAAATGGCCGAGAGCGTAGCGAACTCCCAGGTGGTTGAGTTCGATTGTGGACACTGGGTTCCGCTGCAGATGCCGAAGGAACTAGCGGCGTTGATCGATGCAGCAGATGTCTCATAAGCGCGCAGGCGGTAGAGACCAGCAATCATCAATGATAGGGTGCGAAGCCCATAAGGGCGAGACTTGCAGGCTCATCGCTAGTCTCGCAAGATGGCGGGCGCACACGTTGTAGGCCCGCATATAGCCAGTACTCCTCGGTGCTGTATCGAGCTTAGAAGGGAGGACGTGCAGAGCTCGCAGGACATTTGTTGTCCGCGCCAGACGTTCCTCGCCCGGATACTTATAGGTAGCGCAACCACCAATCCGTTCTTATCTGCTTCACTCCCTCGAACCATCGGGACAGAGGGTACACAAGAGAAACCACTGTCAGCCAGATCAGATACGTCCCCAACAGCGAAAACCCCCAACGCGATTGGGCAATCTCAGGCGACCCGCCGAACATAATGTCGATAGCAGAAGCGATGTAGTTTTGGAAGATGCGTAGCGGGTAGCCCAGAGAGACGCCAATTGCTATTTGCAGGAAGTGGATCACAAAAAAGTGCGTGAGATACGTGAACAACGGCGTTCGCCCAAATGTTGTCAGCGGGCGTGAGAGCTTCCCGCACGTGCGCTCGATACCTAAAAAGATAAGCGATGAAACCGCCAACGTTACTAATATGTAGTCTGGCGACGGGGGATATTTCGTCACATTAATAAACGATTCAACACTGCGCGTGACATCTGGCCCGGCCTTCCATTGGTTGGGGTCACCATATCCGTTCATCTACCGCAGTAGTGCGAAGAGTACGAGCATTCCCACGCTTGTCCACGCAATTGCTCGGTCACGCGCCGCCTGCGGCAGGCGGTACACTCGCCCTAACCCAAATCCCAGACACATGATCCCTAACCACGGAACAAAGGGATACAGCACGACTCCCAGTCGATTCGGCAGCGGTCCCGGCAAAACGGAGAATGTACGAATCCACTGCCACACCCCTGTTGCATGCAGCAGTGGCAGAACGGCTAGAGGCGCTAGCAGAACGACCGCGACACCGACAGCTAGAACGAAAGATGGACGCATCCGTACTAACGCAGCCATTAGTAACATACTCACTCCTGTCGCATACAGCACTTGCGCGAATAGGAATGGTCGGCCGAAATTCAGTGCTAAGCTCACGACTGTGAGGTCGAGAAACACCAGCCAGATACCTCTGACAGCCAAAAACCTCGACAACGCGGCCGTCTGACCGGCCTTCTCATACTGCAGTCGGATACCGACGCCGGCCAAGAATACAAACGTTGGTGCACACAAGTGAGTAATCCACCGCGTTGCGTACAGCAGACCGGTCGTATGACCCGCTTCCGTCGGAGTCGACGTCAGGGCGCCTCGGTTGAAGAAATCCCTCACATGATCGAGCATCATTAAACAAATGACAAGCCCGCGCCAGGTATCCAGGGCGTTCAAACGCGTCCTCCGCGGTTCCATCAGCACGTCCTGCGACGACTTCATCTCAAAGTGGGAGTGCACTATCTCAAATCTCCTCTTCGGCCGGTCGATAATCCAGACACGACCTCTAGTTGTCCATGCCGGCCCCGGGCCGGCATGTTCGATTCATTAATACGCCTAGCGGAATGACCTAGCGCCTAAGGCCCAATACTGCTGCTGACTTCCGCAATTCGAGAACGCTGGTTCCAGCTTCGCTGTATGGAGAGCGAAGGCCCTCGCCACCGCGCCGTACTCGAGCGCATACAGTCATCGTGCAGGGTTGGCGGAAGATCGGGGTGCAAAATTCAAGAGAGCGATATGCACCCTGTGGGTGTTCTAGAAAGCGACCGCAACTCGCGCGCAGAGTGCCAGGTGCCACACTCGGTACCTCTGCACAAGCTCTGGTTTCCGGAGAGGCCTTGAGCATGCACTGGTCGCGGGAAAAGCATGGTTCCTAGCCCGCACGTTAAGGTGAAAGTTAAGCGCAATAAACTACGATACATTCTCAATCGTTCATTTCCAGGCTGCAGGCAGGCTAGTGACCGAGTTAGCCCACCGCTTGGATTCAATAATCACTTAAGATGCTATTCATCTTTCGTTAGAACACGGATAGGACGACAGACTTCGGAACTATTCTGCCTAGCATTTCCCTGTCCACTTTTGCCGCACCCCTTTGATCGCCGAATCACCGACAAGCAGGTTCCGGCCAAGACTTGTCACTCATTTTGTGAAGCCCAACGATTGGACGATAAGGAATCGTCATCCGGCAGTATCTCAGGAATCATGCACACGATCTCATTCGATTCTAGTCGCCGGAGGTAAGAGTCCGACTGCCATGCGCATGGTTAGACGGCCTCTCGGGTGTTCATTGAGGCGAGAACTCGGAAAGCGGCCCGTTGTTGAGGCACTTGGCAGAGTTTCAAGCTTTTATGACTCTTGGAGGGGCTCTCCGCAGACGCGTGGTCGCCGTCTTACCGTTGAAGTCGCTGTCAATCGCGAGAATTGGTAAGGGGTAGACGTGCATTCATCAACACACTTCTATCGAGGGCAGACACCGAAGCGTCTAGGTTTCCGGCATTGTGGCGACATGAACGAATTTACCTCTGTACGCCGCCTTAGATTCGCCTCGCTTGCACTGCTCTGGGGATCCGTTTTTCTTGGGTCGGCGCCGAGTCTGCTCGCGCAAGACGCTGTTACGAAGGCCGCTGAGATTGCCCCGCCTCCCTCCACTCTTAAAACCAAGGACGTCACAGCGATTAACCGACTTGTTGAAGAGTTCTATTCTGCGATTTCATCGCCGTCTGGCGGCAAGCTTGACCGGAAACGCCTTCGTCCTCTCTTTGTGAGCGAAGGTCGCATTGCGTCCGTACGTCAAGCGAGCAGCGGACGACCCGCGCGCGTCGTAGTCATGAGCCCGGATGAGTATGCTGACGGCTCGGATATGATGACTGCAAAATCTGGCTTCTTTGATCGAGTCCTTTCAAACCGGGTTGAGATGTTTGGCTCGATGGCACACGTGTATTCCGCATACGAGTCGCGAACCGATCCAAGAGACGACCGACCGCTCGCTCGTGGAATCAAGTCATTCGAACTCCTCCAAACCGGAGAAACCTGGCTGATCGTTCAGGTCTATTGGGATTCTGAACGGCCAGGTAATTCAATTCCAAAAGATTATCTTCCACGGTGAATTGCTGATTTTCAATCCCTCAGCTCCACATGTCTGCGGTTAGGTCAGAAGCGTTCTCCAACAACCCTCTTATGATGAACCGTTCACGCGGCGGACTTACGTTGTAAAGGAAAGGAAAGCTCTTGACACGCGGTCAGCTTAATCTAAGTATCACGACTCTTTGGCTACCTTTTCTTGTTGGAAATTTAGGGGCGGAGCCTATCGCTAAGGAGAGTCAAGTCATTCCGATGACCTCGAGTCATTGGCATCCCGTAAAAGAGAGGACAGACGTTAGTTATGTCTCGAAGGAAGGCTTCCCAGGCGGGATCATAATGCTGAAGTCAGGAGACGTTGCTCTCAACGGCCTTTCATTTAGTGACGGCACAATCGAGTTCGACATGAAACCGCTGGCTCAAGACATCCCAGGTATACGCTTCCGGCAGCGTGATCCACAAAATGCCGAAGAGTTCTACATTCGCAGCTTTCCGGATTGCAGAGCTGAGAACGACTGTATTCAGTACAGTCCGGTGATCAACGGTTTTATGCTTTGGAATGTCTACCCTGAGTACCAGAGACGTGCCCCGGTCTTCGAAAATGGATGGAACCACGTCCGGCTCGTGATCTCCGGCAAGCGGATGAACGTGTTCCTCAATGATTCAGAGACTCCCACGCTCGCTGTGGGTGAACTCCTTGGCAACACGTCGCAAGGCGGGTTGGAGCTCTACGGTCCCGCTGATTTCGCTAATCTCGTGATCACACCGGGCAAGACAGACGGCTTGTCTCCTACGCCGCTCGCCGACAAGATCGGGACTGATCCCGGCATTGTTCATAGCTGGCAATTAGGTCCTCTGACACCGCTACATTGTGGATCGACTCCCGTGTATGCGGAAAGACCACAAGACCTGAAGTTGTGGAAAACGATCCGATCGGAACGATTTGGTATTGTCAATCTGAACCGACAGTACAGCGCCTCCGAAGTGCCAGCCTCGATCACTTGGCTCCGCACGGGCGTCGAGTCTGACCGAGAGCAGGTCAAGAATGTATCACTGGGTTGGATCGGACAGGCGTGGATCTTCGTGAATGGCTCTCTCGTGACATCGGGCAAGAACTTTTACTATCCCGATTCAGAACGACGACATCCTGATGGTCGCCTCTCGTTTGAGAATGGGTCCTTTCCTATACCTTTGAAGCGCGGGCATAACGAAGTCATGATCGCCTTGTATTCTTCAGTCCACGACGAGGGAGGCCGCTCCCGAACTGCTTACGGCTGGGGGTTATCAATGCGTTATGACGATCTCCGGGGACTCAGACCTCTACCGTAGCCGGATTGCTGAACCTCGTACTAAGAGGTATAATCCCAATGACCAAGATCTAGATCTAGATCGTAGATGCGCGACGTGAGGCCTGGTCGGCCAGCTGCCCGGCTACAAGGGGAATTACAGCCCAGCGATTCAGCTAGTTGCTGTTGTCTTCCAGGCGTGCCCACGGGCTCAGATCTCGCGCCAACGTTCATCTCGCTCCCACACAAGATCCAGATAAGAAGTCTGTTCAATGAAGGATCATAGCCCAATGAGTCGACAATACTTCACCAAAGATTCTGCACAACCCTTTGCTGATGCGGTCCTCATCGATGGCCGTACCCTGTATCTTTCTGGGCGTATTGGCCTAGTACCAGGCACACGTAACGTTCCTTCGTCCGCAGAAGAAGAAGCGCGCCGTCTTCTAGACGACCTGAAGCAAGTTTTGAGTGCCGCTGGAATGTCAATGGCGAACTTGGTCCAACTACAAGTGTTCTGCTCCGACGTGAGTCTGTGGCAGACGTTCAACGAGATCTATAAAGAGTATTTTGATGGTCCGCTGCCACCGCGAGCGTTTGTGGGTTCGGGCACACTGCTCTTCGGTGCTCGTTTTGAGATGATTGGCGTCGCAATCAATGATGCTGGCTAGTTCACAGTTTCACATTCAGGACACAATAGAGATCTCTGCAGAAATGAGTGAATACCGCGAAAGCTCTGCTAAGGGCGGTATCTTCGCTCTGCGCGCACCAGCCGATCTTGTCTACGTATTCATGGAATTTTAACCGTCACAACGGATGCACGGTCCACAGACGCATCGCTGGTCGATAAGTAGGAAACAATCCACACGCAGCTCTAAGATATACGGTAAGCCCTATGTTGCCTTCGTAATGTCTGTGACTCCGAACTGGCGCTAGAAACTCCGACTATGGCTTTACGTAGGCAGGTGGCACGACCCCTTGAGAGGGGTACGCTGGGATGCTAGCCGGGACGTTGGGAATGTGGACTTCATGTGAATTGGTTTGTCTTAGCATCACAGTGATAGCAGCTTCCAGTTGTGCGTCGTGACCTGCTTGAAGTTCTTGTGGTTGATCTTCGATGAGGACGTCTGGGTCAACGCCGTGGTTCTCAACGACCCAATTACTAGCGTTGTCGTAAAAACCGATTTCCGGGATGGTGACGTAGCCGCCATCCATCAGCGGCCAGAACGTTCTCAAACCGCGCACGCCACCCCATGGTCTTGTGCCGACGATCTCGCCAAGTCCATACTGGCGGAAGTAGTAGGGGAAGACGTCCCCATCCGAAGCGGAAAAGTGGTTTACCAGCATTACCATCGGTCCGATGAAGACCTGATCAGGTTGCGTGTGAGGCACGTTATCTCGGTTCGTGAACATGCCGACGAGAACCCGCCGCATTCTCTCGAGAAGGTATTGATCTGTGTTTCCGCCCCTATTCCAACGATCATCGATGATGAGGGCTTTCTTGTCTAGTTGCGAATAAAACTGATGCAAGAACTGGTCCATGCCAGTGCCCATCATGTCGGAAAGGTACATGTATCCAATTTGGCCGCCTGATAAGAACTCCACGGCCCGACGATTCCTCTCAATCCAATCATGTTCGCGTATTGGCAGATCGTCGGCAATCGTTTGAACCAGGAGGCGGTGCCTTGCCCCGGAGGGTCCGTCCGCAACTTCCAGATCAGCCAATTCCGGCGAACCGAGCAGGAGGTTATCCGGGTCCATCCCGCTCGTCAGTTCTATCCCATTAACCGCAAGCAGATAGTTGCCATCATGGACATTCAACGCGGGTGCTGCGAGAGGGCTTCGCAGTTCTGGCCGGCTGTTATCTCGCAGAACCGAAGGCACTTGCCCTGTGCTGTATCAGCTCTCAACCACTCGACCGGCTCATCTCCGAACCTCCGCTCGGCCCCGCTGCCCGTAAAGGAACTCGCCGGTCGTGGTGATCGTTCACCCAATTCACGTAGCTTCCGAAGCGGCGTGCAGCGCGGCTAGTCGATAGCGCCTTAAGAACATTGGTAAATCTGTTTGTGGGATGCGCGTGTCGGTTGGGTCACCATGCGAAGAAGCGGCCAAAACACGCACTACCTCCGGCCTTTCAGTGTTCTCCAGAAAACGATCACCTGGTCAGGAAAGAGTCTTCAGGTAATCGAGCACGGTCGCAATCAATTCGAGACGAACAGTCGAGTACGAATGATCTGTAGCAAAGTAGAAAGAAGTGACCTTCTCGTCTCCTGCAGAGCGGAGAGCAGCCGAGAACGGCGTGGCGAATTGCTCTGAACCATCATTTGCAGTGACGATCAACACCGGTCTCGGTGCCAAACGCGGTGCAAGTAGATTCATATCGAGCTGTGCGCGATGGGTGAAAGCTTCGTGAGCGAGCGTAGTCCCATCAGCACCCTGTATGGGTGCGAGATTTTCCCCGCTGGCGAGTGCCTTTGCCATGCCGTCATCTTCACTCGCTCTTTCCGCGCCTACATTCCACGCCGAGAGAAGAACTGCCGATTTGACAGCAGGGTTATGCGCTGCGGCTGACACGGCAATGGCGCCGCCCAGGCTGTGGCCAATCACCACGATTCGGTTCACATCTACGTGGTAGAATTCCGCGTTCTTCGGGTCTGTAACGAATTTGACTTCAGCATCGGCATCTTCGGTACAGTGAACGAAACTGAAGTTTCCACCTACCCCCCAAGATCCACGGTAGTGCAGCGCGAGCACATTCCAGCCTGCGCGACGGAGAGCTTGGGCTAAGTCCAGATTCTGCTCAAAACCAGGGAAGCCGTGAAAAAGGATAGCTGTTGGATGAGGGTTCGCCCCAGCCGCTATATAGAAAACTCCAAGCAGATTGCTGCCATGACTTGGAACGAGCGGATGCTTCATGGAAGCGGGAAGAGTGTTCGCAGCGAGGGAGGGAGATTGAGCCTTGGCACGTGTTCCAGTTGCAAACGGAAAACACCCCAGCAGCGCTATGGCCGTGATGCTGCTTAGCTTTCGGTAGTCATTCAGCGACGTAAATGTCATGATTTCTTCAATCCTTCGTGCTTCTGCGAGGTATTGTTGCGCGCGGAATACGACGGAAATCAACTCAGCGACTGGCGGCTAAATAGATGACGTATCTGCTTGCGGTAGACAGGCGCATTAATGCCGCACAATACCAAGTTGGCAGAGAGAGTGGTTTCGTTGACCGTCAATGAGTACTCGCTTCCTGCGTAACTAACTTCGGCACCAGACTCTGCACCCAGTTCATGACAGCTTCGGTGTCATTGATATTGCCCGGATAGGAGAACGCCGGAACATGCTCTTGGTTATCGTTCCGGCTCCGGTAATCACGAGTCATGTATGGCAGGTAGACGGTTCCATTGCCACTTGCAAGCTTGTACGGCATCGGAGATCCGGACCGGCGGTCCGGCATAGGCTCCGTTCCAACCTGGGTTACGTTCGGAAAGTGCTTCACCTCGTCCAGAAAGGAATTGACCGCGCTCGCCGATCCGTTGTCCGTCAAAACGATGATAGCCCCATGTACCGGGTTGCTGGGCGGCAGTCCGGTTGGCTCTTCGCGAAGAATTGCAGGAACACGCTCGCTCCGCTGGAGATGCTGCCCATACCGGCCCGCAAAGCTGGTGAAGTGAGCTTCCGTTGCCTCAAGCACAGGGTCAGCCGGCGCTCGGTTCGCTGTATTCGCGGAGGTGTGACCCGGGTCCCCCTTCGATTTGGACTGCCCAACATCCAGGTAAACACCCTGGATCTTTAAACGCTCGCGGGCGTAGTAGTTCGTGAAGTCTTCTCCGTAGAGCGATCGGAGGAACCCCATAAACCACTGATAGGGCCCTCCTCCGTTAGCGCGCAAATCGACGACGATAACTTTCTTCTGCCGCAGGGACGGCGCTTGAGAGATCACACGCGTGAACGCGCCCGCCTGCTCTGCGTGCGCTTCGAAGGATGAGAGGCGAACCCAGGCCCCGTCGTTTCCATCGAATGGTCTGATTGAGAAGATGTCCTCGTACCTGGGCCGCAAAGGAGCTTGCTTGGCTCTGAGTTCTTCTGGAGAAATGTCACGCCAGTGAAGCGTGACATCTTTGCCTGCGATGCGGCAGACCTTGGGCGTAGATTGATAGCGCGTCTGGGTAAATGCCATCGCGGCAACGGCGTACCACGCCTTCTCCGATTCATCGTAAGCCCCGCCCCGGCTTATATCTGCCACTCGTTGTATCAAGTAAGAGTTCTTGCACCCGTCGCAGCCTTCTATCGGCAACCCGTCTTTCACGCCCGCCTCCTCTGAACCGGCCACGGTGTACTGGTGATCCCGATAGACGAGCAGAAAACCAGGCCACTTGTATGAGGCTGGAGTCGTAGCAAAATCGATCCAGATGTGAGGATCGTCGAAACTGGCAAGAAAGTGCTTGATGACGAACGGGTAATCCAAAGGGCTCGCAGCTGACAAAGCTTCCTTGTGCGCACGCTGTTCCGCGTCTCCGAGCACCGCGAAGTAGTTCGGGAACCCTGGATGGCCGTCGTACACACCATAGATGTAGCGGGTCCGCATCAGGTGGTCGAGCTCTCGGAGATCGGCTTCCGTCTGTTGCGACCAAAGATTCCTGATTTGAGAGCTGTCGGGAACCTGTCCGAGAAGTCGGCGAACCGGAAGTACGTTCATTGCTGGAACGGCGAGCAGCAACCACTGCTTGAACCGATTGTTGTGCGCGAGGTGTTTGTTGAGCATTGCCTACTGAGTGATTGTGCCAGAAGGGTCGGTGCCGATGCTTAGACGTACAGGTACATCAATCCACATGGCAGAAATCAAGTTTATTTTGTCGGTTGAGTCGCTGTAATCGAAGCGGTCCGCACTCTCTTTTCGGATCCTTCCTCGTCTCAACCTCACTGCCATGAACCTGTCTTGTTTCCTCCTCTTGCTCGCGCTCCTGCAGACCCTGCCAGCGGTTGCACTAGAACATCTCCTCAGTCCTCCCAGCTTTCCGCCGAACTGGGCAGCCATCCAGACTGGCCAACAGCTCCATTGCGCGATGTCGAATCTCCTCGAGCTTTGGTTTTGTCGTTTTTCAGCGCGATCTCTGCTCCACAAGGTGGCTCGCTCAATCGTGACCGACTACGCTCGCTCTTTACTCCTGATGGCCGAGTTGAGATCCCCTCACCTGGCTTAGGAAAGATCCCTAGCGACGTAGTCTTCATGAGTCCAGACCGTTACGCAGATCTGTCGGATGCAGCAACTGCGAAAGCGGGGTTTTTCGATCACTTGATCGCTGCCCACGTTCAGCGCTTTGGCGTAATGGCAAATGTATACGTCGCGTATGAATCTCGCCGGAACCGCGATGATCCGAATCCGTTTGTCCGTGGCGTGAAATCCTTTGAGTTGTTGAACAGTGCAGGACGCTGGTACATCACACAGGTGTCTTGGGATCGCGAGCGCGACGGCGTCTCAATCCCAGATGCGCTACTACACGACTCCGGTCAATAGTCATCGCGTCTGTTCCACTATCCACGCTTTGATGTGAGTACGCAGTTCGGGAAGCGGAACGACCCCATCATCCAGCACTGCATGATCAAAGCTTCGGATGTCGAAGCGACTCCCCAGCTTCGTCTCAGCCTCTTTTCGCAATTCCTTGATCTCCAAGCCGCCGGTGTCGTAAGACGTGAGTTGACCAGGCATGACAGCAATACGATCAACGTAGTCCTCAGCTACCGTCTGAGTGAAATGGCCGGAGGCAACGATGTAGTTCACTGCTTGCTCACGCGTCCAATGAAGCGCATGTAAACCTGGGTCGACGACCATGCCGCGCGCAGGCCACAGTCGCCGCATGACCGCCGCATCTTCTGTGTCGTAGATATCGAACTCTTCGGCTAGCGCTTCTGCATATCGTGCCCAGCCTTCCACATATGCCGAGTTGTCGATCAAGCGTGAGAGCCGCGTTGGTGTCTGCAGTTCACGCGCGAAGGCTTTTTGCAGCGCGTGGCCTGGCACCGTCTCGTGAACGGTGACGATCTCTGCGTCGGCTCGTGTTTCAGTTTTCCAGTCGCCTAGATTGATCAGGTAAACAGACGGCTTGGCCGGATCGGGTTCCTGCTGAAAACGTGAACCGACTCCGGCGCTTTCTTCCAAGGCGGACAGAGGCTGAATCACCACATCCTGTTGCGGCATGGTATCGATCAGACGGTCTGCTGTGACGCGTTTGGTTCGCTGCAAATACTTGGTTGAGAACGCAAGCAAATCATCTCGGGACTGAAAACGTTCTTTCGGATCGTTCTTGATGTTCGCGACGATCGCCTGCAAGTCGCTTGTTTGAAATCTGGTCTCCCCGATTTTCGACACCGCAGAGATATTCTCTTCCACCGTCCGGCTTCCAAGATCGGAGATTTCTTGCGGCGTGCGCTGGAGCGTTGTGTTGGCACGCAAAAACGCTTGGTAGCAAGCTCCGCCTTGAGGGAGGTCCGAAACTGCGACCCCTTCTCTGGCGTTGGGCAGGTATTCGGTCTGTAGGAAATCGCGAAATTTCAACAGCGCTGGGTTGATCCTCTGGACGATAATTCTGCGAAAGGATTTCTGATAGGCCGCGTCGCCACTACGTTTCGCTGGTGAGTAGAAGGGCGAGTTGTCCGGATCTCGAACAGCTAATGCTCCGATCTGCTGGACCACTCTGCGCACCACCGATTTCGGTGCCGAGTAGCCTTGGGCAAGCCCCAGCTTTAAATTCGACTCTTCCACGTCTATGAAGTGCGGTAAGGTACTCCAACGCCGAAGTGCTTGATCCTTCTCTTTGGTTGAGTTCACTGGCTGCCGAGCGGCCACTTCAACGAAGTGCGTTTGCCAACCGTCGAAGTGGTTCACGTCCCACAGTTCAGTCCTACAAACTCGAAGCTGCAGGTCAGATTCAAGTTGCTCCCGCAGATTGGCATATGTAGCGCGATCCTGATTGGACAGGCTTTTCGTCTTTATGCGGCGAAGGAGGCGCAGCTCTTCGCTTTCCTGTGAGTAACGGGCGGCAATTGCCTTGGGAGTCCGATCGGCAAAGCGGTCCTGATCTAGGGTTGGTAGGCCCGTGAAGTAGGAGATCGTTGGATCGTCTTTAAGCTGCTTATCTACGTATGCATCCGCGAGACGGTTCAGCGCGGAAGCATCGGTTTGTGCGTTCCCGTTGAGGCAGGCAGAAAGTACGAGCGCAACGAGGGTCTGTACTCGCGGGTTGCGATACATCGGTTTGGTATTGAGCAGATTGCCTCGCTTTCAAACGTTAAATCATCCTCATCGATGTCCTGAGCACTCACACCCGCGCTCTCGCGCGGTGCAAACGCTTCTAGGCCGCCGATGATGCCTCCATTTGATGTTTAGCTGAAACGCTCCTCTCACGACGAACAAATGCCAACTGCAAGGCCGTGAGATGGACTACCAAATTCGCGTACGCTGCTCTGTAGGCAGGAAAAGCTTATCTTTACGGAGCACATCGAACGAGGTGTACCAGTCGTCGAGGTTCTTCACGACCCCGTTCACACGTGCAGATCCCGGACTATGCACGTCCGTGGTTACCAGGCGGCGCAGGTCATCATCACGGCGCTTTTCACGCCAGATTTGGGCCCACGAGAGGAAGAACCGCTGACGTCCGTTGAAGCCATCGAGCAGCAGATCAGAATCGTCGCCATGCCGCAGCTCGTATGCCTCGAGCGCAATCGCGACGCCTCCCAAATCGGCGATGTTCTCTCCAAGAGTGACATCCCCGCGGATGTGTAAGCCAGCTAGAGGCTCGATTGCCGAGTACTGGATGCGAAGGCGGTCGGCGCGGCTCTCAAAGTTCGCCGCGTCTGCGGCTGTCCACCAGTCTCGGAGGCGGCTTTCTGCGTCCTCGTGTCTACCTTGGTCGTCAAAGCTATGTGTTAGCTCATGCCCAATGACCGAGCCTATCGCTCCGTAATTTACGGCGGCATCCGCACCTGGATCGAAAAAGGGCGCCTGCAGCAGCGACGCCGTAAAGATCAGGTTGTTGTTCTCAGTGTAAGCAGTTGGGTACTGTGGCCAGAAGCGCCAATCGCTTGTGTTCCATGGACCATCGAGTTGAGCGATCCGTCGGTTCCAATCGAACGCCCTGGTTCTCTGAACGTCCCCAAAGAGATCACTCCGCGACACACGAAGGCTCCCGTAGTTGATCCAGTGTTGGGGATACCCGACCTGAATGTTGAGATTCGCGAGCTTGCGAAGGGCTTCGTTCCGTGTCGTATCGCTCATCCAATCGAGTTTTCCCAGCCGCTCTTTCAGTGCAGCCTGCAAGTCAGCAACCAGATCTTCGACTTGCGCACGGCTTCGTTCGGACAGGTACTGCGCTGTGTAGAGTTCGCCGACCTCGGATCCCATTGCGTTGTTGGCTAAATCGACCGCTCCGACCCAGCGAGGCGTAGAAGCGCTCTGACCGGCCATGGCGCGTGCATGGAAATTGAAACTGAGTTCCGCGAAAGCGTCCGAAAGAAAGGGTGCTGCCGAATCGGCAACGTGGAACGCGAGCCAAGCCCTCCATACAGGGAGCGGTGTAGACGAGAAGATTGCCGTCAAACGCGAAATGCTGGTCTTGGTAGTGACGACCACACGCCTTTGCCCTGCGAGACCCGCGCCTCGAAAGAAGGCTGGCCAGGTAAAGCCAGGAGCATCACGCAGGAGTTGTGCTTGGCTCGTCGGAGCATAGGACTGCACGGGATCACGTTCTTCGGCGTGCGTCCAGCTCGCCTTCGCGATCTTCGTTTCGAGAGCAAGAACGTCCGCGGCCCGTCCGTGTGCATCTGCCCATCCGCACAGGCGAAGCAAGCCGGCGATGTAGTCTTCGTACTCTGACCGAGAACCCGCGAAGGAATTTTCTAGATAGTAATCCCGATCAGGAAGCCCAAGCCCCGCCTGTCCCAAGTACGCAGCGTAGTGTTTCGGATCCTTCCTGTCGTATGCGAGATCTATCTGAAAAAGCGAGGCTCCAAAGCCTAAGAACGACGAGCCCATCGCCGATGCGAGCTCCCCACGCGACCGCATACCAGCAATCCCGTTGAGTTTTGCCTCGAGTGGGGTTCCTCCGAGCTGCTCGACAGTCTTGTCGTCCAGGAACGCACGATAGAGTTGCACAGCCTTCCAGGCCGAACTGCCTATTCTCGCGGTGTGCGAGGCATCTTCTAGAAGAGAACGAACGCGCGCGTTCGCGTCGAAACGAGCGTCCGCAAAGGCGCTTAACACCGGTCGATCTGCCGGGAGTTGCGTCCGTTCAAGCCACGCCCCGTTCACGAACCTGTAGAAGTCGTCACCCGCAGCCGTGCTATGGTCCATACCTGACAGATCGAAACCCCAGGTTCCTATCTGTGGAGAAGCCTTCTCGACGGCGCGAGAAGAAGGCTGTGCTTCGGCAGACAGCACAGCACAAAGTGCCACGAGAACGATCCCGGCTCTCGATGCTGACCGCAATTGGAGTCTGTCCATCTGATAACTCTTTCACGCTTCTGAACCATATGAAGAAGTCCGCCCATTCTTTGTCCAATTTCGAGCCCTCTTTGGCTGCGGCGTGGCGATGCTCGCAAACCATCTGCAATTCCAATGAATGCAGAGGGATTTCGGTGAGTTCCAACTACAAGGCTTTTGCAGTGACTGCTTCAGGGCGCTACGAGATCGTTAGCAGGCCCGTACCAACGCCGGGTAGCGGACAAGTTCTTGTACGGGTGCTAGCTTGCGGCATCTGTCGTATGGACCTCGAGTTGTTCCAAGGCACTCTTCCTGCTGGCATTTACCCGCGCGTACCGGGCCATGAGGTGATAGGCATAATCGAGAGTCTCGGCCCAGACGTAGGCGGCTGGCGAGTGGGGCAGCAGGTGGGATGTGGCTTCTTCGGAGGGCAATGCGGAGTCTGCGCTGCGTGCAGAATGGGCAACTTCATCCACTGCCATACTCTCATTCAAACGGGAGTTACAAGAGATGGCGGATTCGCAGAGGTGATGCTTGCGGAAACTCGCGCTTTGCTGCTCGTTCCGCAGGACACTCCGGCGACGATCCTTGCTCCGCTCTTTTCCGCCGGGGTTAATGTGTACTGCGCTCTCAGAAGCGGAGTCGCGAGGCCTGGTGAGATTGTCGCAGTACACGGTCTGGATGGAATCGGAAAACTGGGTCTACAGTTCGCCAGCAAGATGGGCCTCCAAACGCTTTCGATAGCGAATGGAAACACCATGCCGCGACAGCTCTGCGCTTCGGAGCACACGCCTTCATAGACACGCAGAGGCAGAACGCCACGGATGTCCTCCTCTCTATTGGGGGTGCTCAGGCAATCCTTACAACCTTGTCCGACGCGTTGATGGCGGGAGAGCTGATTCGAGGTCTCGCCCCTCGTGGCACGCTCGTGCTTCTCGACAGTCCGTCTGCGTCCTTGTCTCTAAGCGGACGCGATCTCTCCAGAGTTTCGGGCCGCATACTCAGCGAGAGCTCGGGAACTCCCTTTCAAATAGAAGAAACGCTCAGATTTGCTCTGCCGAACAAGATCGTTCCAGAATGCCACGTCATTTCGTTGGAAGAGACCCCAACGGCTCTCAGGCAGATCGGCAATGGCGACGGAAGCCATTACGTAGTGTCGATGCAAGCTGACAAGCGAGTTGGGTCAGCGATGACGCTAAGTGTGCAGTAAAGGCCCCGCTCCTTCGCACACCACGAACTCTGTGGTGTGCGAAAGGGAGACGTCTAGAGGCCGTCTTGCTTGGTGAGCGCTCGTCCGTAGTTTGCTGCGAAGTCGTTGTAGACGAGCGTTCCCGATCCGTTTGTTTTGCTAGTAGGCGAGAAGTTGTCGTAATTGGTGTAATTCCATGGTGGCACCGACTGCACAACAAGCTGTGGGATGTCGAAGGCCCCTGTGCAGAGCGGAATGTTATGCATCCGGAGATAGTTCAGCAGGTCTACAGCGACCTGATAATCGGGCAGCGTGCCGAGGTCGAGGTCAAAGTCCGTTGCGGCAGACCATTCATCGGCCCAGACTGGCATCTGGGTACTCGGAATCCCGAAGTTCGCATCCCAATGTGTCTCGTCGTCACTGCCGTCCTGATACGGGTGAATGGCAAAGACCATGCGAGACAGCGGGTCTGTGATTGGCGGAATGCCATTGAGAGTTTGCGCGAAATTCAGACCGTCGATGACAACGAGGTTCTGGCTGCCGGTCGCTCGAACGTGGTTGAGCAGCGACTGCATACCGATGGACGAATCCATCTCGCCTGTCACAAGGCCGCCATTCAACCAGAGTTGCCAATTAGCCGTTGTATTGGTCAGCTCGGGCTCATTGTAAAGCTCAAAAATAACGCCACGATCAGAACCGAAGATCGGTGTGAGCAGGTCCCAATCGGTCTGGGTTTCCGCGATGGCAAGAGGATGTTCATGGGATTCACCGGTCAGGGTTTCGTCCTGCATCATCAGCATGACGATGAAACCATTGGAGCGGGCAAGCTTAACGCCCGTGACAAGGTCGTTCAGATAGTTGGGGTCATACTGCTTTACGTTGCCCGGATCAAGCGCAGGTTGCGAAACTTGGAACCGGATTGTGTCGGCGTTATAGTTCCTGATGGCTGCGAGTTCTGTCGCACCGTAGTTTTCACGCGCATTGAGCTGAGCCTGCGGACCTCCAGCCTGAAGCGCCGCGAGCGGACGGACGAAAGCCTGTAAGACAACTCCCCGCGACATCCACGGTTGCCCATTCAGCGTCATATGCAATCCGGACACGTCGACAACCTGTTGCATAGTGGTGGAACTGGTGGAGCTCGGGGTTGACGAAGATCCGCCACACCCTGCGAGCAGACTGAAACACGACAATGATGTAAAGAAGACTACGTGCCTAAGCATTATGATTCTCCGTCTGACGCGCCCCTAAGGTGCAGGCCAGATGCAATCCATAGTTACGAGTGGTTTTGACAGCTACCACTCTCAGGTTGTTGTCCTCAGTTCCAGCCAAGGACCGCCCGCTTACTGACAAGAAGATCAGCGAATGCGTAACCTGCAGACGTGAATACTAGTCTTTTTAGAGGCGGCTACATCTTCTTCCGTCCGATTGCATCGGGAGAGATGATCTGGACATTCAGCTGGCTGCTCGTGTCGCACACCGTGCAGTGAACGATCCCGGAGGCAAGGGATCGTCCGTCGACTTCCTCACGCCTGCAAGCTGAACCGCAGTTCGGGCAAACATGAACATGAACGTATTGAGTAGCGAAGGTGTCCATCGCTCTTCCACGTTTAGACCGGGAGTGGATCCTCATCGGCGTGGAATTCGCTTATGAGGCAGTCAACTTTGTTGAGGGATGATGCTTGGTGAACACACAGTACTAAGGTCCCAGAAGCTTGTGCCTGTTCATGCCTGTTTAGGTTGCGGCAAAGCTTCGAGGCGTTCTGACAGTGATGGAGTTCCTAATCCAAGTGGAATTTTCAAATGTTCTGCTTGCGGATACGAAGGGCGGCTCAATATCGAAATCCGGGAAGTCGAAGAGAGCGGCTGATGCCAACCGAGTTCATCTTGCCCATATCAGGTTTCTGACCGTTTCAAGCGTGTTCTCATTGCGGGCCGCATAGCCTCTTACCCACTGCTCTAACGAATTGACCGATCACAGGTGAATCTGAATCCGACCGAACAGCCAAAACAGTGAGCAAGCTCAGGTCATCTGCCATGAGAGGACGCAGAGTCACACCCTTTTCCAAGACGCGCCAAGCTCCGGTACCGGTGATCGTAGCAATTCCGTTCACCTCCAGGACTAGTTGGACTGCCTCGTCCGCGGTGGTGACGTGATGAACGGCGGAGGGCTGTACGTGGAATCGTTCAAGAGTCTGCGAAAACCTGTCGTAGAGATCGGGATGCACATGCCTCGCAAATCTGATCCATGTTCTTCCATGCAGATCTTCAAGATCAGCGACCTTGCGACGAGTTATGTCATGATCTTCGCGAACAAGAACATAAAAGGGATTAGTTGCCAGCCTGAGAGTGGAAAGATGGGGGTTTGAAGGTCCCTCGGTAAGGACGGCCATATCCAAGACCCCGTCTTCAACTTGTCGGCCTAGTTCTACCGAGAAGTTACTTTCAACATCCAGCCGGAGTTCCGGAAACTCAGCGCGCTGAATCGCTGTCAACACTGAAATGAAGAAAGGGTCAGCGTAGGGCGACTTGCCGAGATGAAGCACGGTCTTCGACTCGGCAAATGCTTCCCTTGACAGTTGAACAGCACGATCCTGAATCAGGAGCGCTAAACGAGCATGCTTCACGAAGACTTCGCCCGCAGCGGTCGTATGTAGATGGGGATTATTCCTCTTAAAGAGCTCGTGGCCCAGGTACTCTTCCAGCGCAAGGATCTGTTTACTGACTGCCGACTGAGTGATATTCAATCGGATGGCAGCTTTGGAGAGGCTTCCTTCGTCCGCTACCGCCACGGCTGCTACCAAGTGCTTCGTGTCGATCTTGGACATAGCCCCACCCCAGTAAATCCTCAGGGCGCGGACGGGTAACTGCCCCGGTATGGCTCAGTGTTCATCTCCGACGCCTCGTGTGTCAATCGAAGGGACAACAACCCGAACCATGGATGGAATGCACCGACGATTCATATTCCGTAAAGGAATACACGCACTTTCCTATCGTTTAGCGCAATCTGTGGAACGATCGGTGCCGTTCTTTTCTATGATGGGATTGTCGGAAGGCTCGGAGTACTATTCATCGAACCAACCACCTCTCGTGTACATTTTCATGTCATCATCATGGAAAATCGTTGAACAACTCCTTCGTTGTTATGGCCAAAGCCTTGGCGAGCTTGACGATATTCTCGAGTGCGATGTTCCGTTCGCCGCGCTCAACTCCGCCGACATAATTCCGGTGGAGTCCTGCCCGTTCTGCAAGTTCCTCTTGAGACAGGCCCCTTTCGATGCGAAGCGTTCGCACCGAGTTTCCGAACCGCGATTTCACCGACCGAGAGGGCACCTCTCATCGTTTCGGGCTGACCACTATGAGTCTACACACGATGAGTGTTATATTTTCTCTTGTTCTCACGCACAAAGATGGCCTCAATAGATGAGGTGTGCCGGTCTGGATGCGTTAGAGCGACGCTCCGCAGCCGGTTATTGGAGGGCTGGTCCCTCAACCTGCTCAAGACTTCTGGGCCTCGACCGCCGGTTCGCTTCTCCGGCAAATCAATAACGGAACATCGTAAACGGGGAGGTTTACGTATTATGGCTGGTGAATACGTCGAGTGTAAGGAGCTTAATGGAAGGACGATCCAAGCTCTACGAATCTACCGGGACGCTGGCGACGGGACAGAGTTGCAGATTGACTTTCCCGATGGAACCACCTTCACATGTTGCTTCGGCGTCAAGCCTGCTCTAGAGGCAAATCTGATCCGACCTGGAGTCGGTCATCCAGAGTTGATTCAGGCTTACGACCTCAGTCAAATTTGCAGTCGGGACGCCTAAGAGGCGCTCATGGCGACCGACGATTGGGTGAGCTTGCATTACCACGTCCTGCTTACCGTATAGAGTTTCCTCGCAGACTCTTAGAGTCTTCGTCGCAATCATCATGTATGCCGACGTGGAATAGGCCCTGGACGAAACTTCGCTCGACACTTGCCCATGATGGTCATAGGTTTACACCAGATAGGTGCTCCCATGACCACCACTAATGACTTGATGTTGCGACCCTCGACCTGGAGCCACGAAGCCTTTGCGATGGCTAATCAAGCAAAGGTCCTTTCGGGCAACAAACTTGAACAGCTTGTTGTCCGCCTACAGCGGCACTCTGGCCGATCCAAGGAAGCCTGTTGGCGTTTCATCATTCAGCATGGACTCAAAAGCAAGACCGAGTACCGTCGTTGGAGTGAAGCCGAGTTTGAGACAGTGCGTGAGGAGTTGGTAAAGAAGTCCGTCGACGAGGTCGCGCAGAAGCTGAAGCGAAGCCCGAAGGCAATCCGGAACATGTTGAGAAGGAATCATCTCAGCCTGCGAGAGATCCGGTGCGATCTCTTTTCGGTGGAGAGCCTTGCCACAGTGCTTCACGTTCGCAAGACTGAAGTGCTCTTCTGGATCGATCAGAAATGGCTTGATGCTTCAGTCGTTGAACGAGGGAAAAGGCGCTACTTTCTCATCACCCCAGAAGCGCTCTCGCAACTGTACAAGAATCATCAGCCGGACCTGCTCAGACGCGGTATCAGGAACTTGTCTCTCTTTGAGGCTTACCTCCAATACTGCTTTTCCCCTAAACACACGGTCGGGGAGCAACTCCTCGATGTACGCCGGGACAAACGGGAGCGGGCCGCGTTTGCCGCCGCGACATCCAGGGGGCCTGACGACGTCGAGGAGGAAGACGAGCCGACTGAGGCCCTCGGGCACTACCACGCGGACTTGGCCGCCATTGAAAAGGAAGGCGGGAGAGGAGAAGACTCCTATGAGTGAAGTTTGCCCGCACTGTGGCCGCAGTAGAACCGTGCCTACGATCTCTAGGAGTGAGGTGTTCTTGAATATCGCTTTGCGCCATTCTCCTTCTATCGGCTTCGATCCTGATCTATCGGGTCGCCGGCGATTGGCTGAATCTGCAGATGCAAAAGGTAAGTGATCATATGGTCTGGAGAGAGCCGCTTCAGAGCTGGGATTGATGAAGAAGCGGCGCGGAGGCGCCGCTACGGAAGCAAAGGCGTCTTCTTCAGAACACACACCTGAAAGCACAGATGTTCTTTGCACGTTCGGCACGCCTTAAAGCGCGAATCGGGGGCTTGCTACTGGTTGATCGCTCCTACGTGCCTACCGAGGCCTCAATCGCTTGCAGGTAATCGCTTGGCGGTCTGGCAGGTCAGAAGGCCACGCGAGCGATGGGTCGGTGGTAGGAAGATAGCAAGGCCCTCGTAGGGCGGATCATCGAACTGGCCGGACCCCACATTATGGCCCAGCTACTTGAGCGACTTCAATCCCAGCCCTGTGATGACGTGTGCATTTCCCTCCTTGTACTGGAGCAGGGTCGCAGATGCTTTCAATCCGACCACAAACCTCAGTTCAACAGCTATGTCCTGATCAAAGAGGAGGTTCACGTTGAGTGTGTTGTCTGTTTGATAAACATCGAGAGCTCTCAAGGCCTTACCTCGAGCACGCTCAAGAGAAACACTGATGTAGCCGCTTCCGGAAGGAACCGAACGATGGGACATAGATCTTCATTAGAGTTGCTTCTGAGATAGGCCGCCGATCCGGCCCTATCAGAACGTATCGGGAAGACCTGCTAAAGCAGGCCACGGTGGGTCTCAGTGGGAGCGACTGAACTGCTGTGAGCAGAATATCTTCTAAGCCATACACGATCCGCGCAGCAACCGAAACGTGGATCAGCTCGGGAATCAGGCCACTCGGAGATGAGAGCCACGCCGCACCTCAGCGCCAGCCACTTCTTCGTGACGCGACACCGCTGCCTTAATCGCTTCGCAATCAGGCCTGGTTTCTTGAACGCAGGCTGCCAGCGATCGTTCCAGATCTTGCGGTAGATAGGAGAGGATTGTCTCCCAGAGCACTCCACCGATCCGAACCTCTACTCTTCGGTAAGCCATAGGGAGAGTTGGCTCATCAATAACTCGCACGGAGTCTTGGCTGTTCTTCTGAATACGGAGGGTAAACTCCCGGCCTTCGATCTTTTTGATCTCCCGACTCATCAAGTAATAAAGGACCATCGACTTGGTCCGCTCGACCTTGTTCGCGGCCGCGCGCGCCCGGTCGCCAAGCCGAGCAGCTTCAGTTCGGCAGTACTGTTCCCGCGCTTCCATCATCTGCACGAAACGTCCGATCCGATCTACTTTATCTCCATGTGCCGCGCAAAAGTCGCGGAAACGGGATAGCAGTTCATCAGAAGATAATCCTTCACTCTCGATCTGTTGCTCGATTTGTTCAAGGAGGTCATCGAGCTCCGAATCAATTTCGAACAGGGAGCAACTTTCACTGATCAAAGCCACGAGCAATTCTCCTCTGAAGATGGTGGCGTCTAAGGAACGCCTTGTTGCGGGTTGGCGTTAGGGTGGATCACGCCGCGAGGCGATGGGTGTTGGTAACGCCTCGCGCCGCGTTGTAAGCGAGAGCGTCAGCGCGACACTGCCAGGGATGCCCGCTGTGTCCTCGGAGCCATTTCCACTGAATCTGAAGCTTCTTATCCAAATCGATGAGCTGCATCCAGAGGTCTCGATGGTGAAGTGCCAAGCCGCGCCTGTTTTTCGATCCTCGTTCTCGCCACTGAGACACGAAACCTCGCATCCCATGAATCAGGAGTTCGGAATCGGAGTACAACTCGACCCGCGCCCCGAATGGCACCAACCGCAGAGCTTCGACAGCCGCGACAAGTTCCATCTCGGAGATCGTGGTCCAGCAAAATGCGCCGCAAATCTCCCGCTGATCAGTCCCGCGAAGGAGGATTGCACCCCATCCGCCGGGACCAGGGTTGCCGAGTGCCGAGCCATCCGTGAAGATACGGACGAGATTTGTCATTTGAAAGCTCCTGAGTTCGGGCATTTGCCCGATCGAAAAGCGCCCCGCAGAATGGGCAACTCTTCAGTTGTGAATGGGTGGTGATCTTTACGCCAAATTCTGGCGCGCACGGAGGCTCATAGCTTCATTGCGTTGGCCGAGAAATGCGGCTTTATCGGTAAGTGCCGATCACTCATACAGACTCATCTGCCAGGTGAGCGGCTTGGTGCGATTACGTCCCGAGGAAGTCAAGGAGTATGTGCACGCACCTTTAGGGCATGCGATCTAGCTACTCAATCATCGACAGGTCATTACACAGGGAGTTGTTTCTCCGGCCCGGAAACCAACGCGTGGCCCCACGAACGCCTGCAACTACACTGGACATACACCCTGATCTGCATTGCCATTAAGTTCCTTCTGCGCAGCGAAAACCATAATTCCAGGGCCGCTAGGGCTGGTCTTCCGGTGCTTATAGCGCTAGTCCGATGAACGATAGGACGGAGGCAGTGGCGCTCGGCAAGTTTCGTTGGACTTCGAGTTCGCTAATGAGTCGAATCGGTACGGCGGGAGGCGTTCCCAACTGGCGAAGCTCAGGCGTCCAGGGCCGAAAGGGAGTGATGGCCCCGCTTAGGTCGACCAATTTTGATTGACCTCCAATGAGGCTTAGCCTGATTGGCACTCTCACTTTTCCGACACCCGGAATATTCATCTCCTCATCTTGATCGACCACGAGACCAGGTACGCCCTGACGGAGAAGATCATTTACGAGGAGCGAGCGGATGTCCTCGGCACGTTTTTCGTCATCATCCGGGACAACGCCGGTCATGAGGTATCTGAGGAGGACATGTCCCACGTGTCTGTCCAGCAGATCGTGCTCGAACTTATTTTTGTAGCTGCGAAGACATCTATAGCAAGACCGGTCACACTTTCCCGGACAGCTTTCCAAGAGTTCGATCGCCCGTTCAAACATTTCGATACCATGATCTCCAGCCTGTTTCGCAAACCCAGCTCCACCCGGCAAAGTATCGTAGAGATAAATCTCGACTTGCTTCCCTTGTTGTCCAAGCTTCGTGAGAGCAGGTCTGAACTCGCCCTGAAGTTCTCCGCTCTCCAACTCGAGGGTAAGCGTCGCGGCCTTCGCCAAGGCCTCGCTCAAGGTCCTCAGAGCGATATCCGTCCCGAGGGACGGTCGCAAAATGACGGGATCATCTACCGTCAACGAAATGAGCAAAATGTCTGTGATGAAGTCAGTTCCTAGAACAATCCCTCGGGTTGTTCCGTTGCCTTCACACTTTGGTTGTTTGGGATCAGGGAATGGCTTGTCATGAACCGCGCCGAGTTGCGATGTCGGCGAGGCGAAGGGCTCGATGCCGCCACACTTGGTGCAGTAGTCGTACCCCTCCTCCTCGGGACCCCGGTTGGTCACGAGGAGATGTTTCTTGAGGTGTTGGGTGCGGATACGTGGGTTGAGGTTCTTCCATGCGGTTTGATCGGCAGGCGTCGGAGCGTCAAGCTTCGCGCGGGTCGCGTAGCTGCGCGTTGGAGCATCTTCCGCTTCCGTGTTTTCGTCCACATATACCGGATGAGCAAACCCCGGAGGTCGCAACCAAACCTTCGCAGGACCAAAGCTCTTATTACTGCAGGCAGGACAGTCCAGCGTCTCGCCTCGCGTGCCCTCGTTGAACTCAACCTTCTTTGCAAAGTGGCATTGCGAACATTCGTAGTACAAACACTTGTTCTGCCATGCCTGACTTCGCTCCTTGGCGATTGGAGAGTAGATGGCTCCCGAGGTATATTCCTTGCCGGCAATCCAGACCTTCTTTCCTGGTGCATATTGCGACAAAGCGACCGATAACCCCTGTGATGGAGTGAAGTGGAAGGCAGGACGGTAATTCGTGGAATTGATGCGGTCGAACACATAAAACGTGGCGACATCCGTGGGAAAGGCATAGCGAGGCAGGACACCTTTGTAGAGCAGACGATCCAACAATTGGTTTGTCAATAGTGGCAGTTGCGATGAAGTATCGTCTGGTTCCCCCTGGACTTCGGGCTCGTCCTCGCCATCATCCGGTATCGGTTGGTCAGCTTCGACCCATTCGATCGCCTGGTCAATCGCTTCCAAAGTGTTTTGTATGAAATTCTTCGCTAGCGCGTCTTTGTCAACCGTTGAAAGTTGATCAGGCACCCAAGAGAGAATCTGCTTTCTCAGATCTTGGATGTTGTCGTGCATCCACGTCTCGAACTCTTTCCGGTTGAGTGTTGCATGCTCGTCACGGAATTCCTGCACCGTCCCAAGAACGGCAAAGAGGTGGCGCTGATCGGCAGACGGAATGAGCGGGAGCTTGAACTGTAGATAGGACTGAAGAAGAAACGCGGTAACGTGACGGCGTGTTATTTCGTAATTGTCGAGCGTGAGGCGCGGGTCGACGATTTTCCCCGTAATCATTTCATCGGGATGAGAGAAGTAATGCTCATCGTGGCTATCCGCGCTTCCGAAGGCGGTAACCGTCGCCACAGCGTTTCCGCGTCGACCTGCACGGCCGGCCCTTTGCTGATAGTTTGCCCTGGCTGGCGGCATATTTCGTAGAGATACGCCGGACAAAGACCCGATATCGATACCGACTTCCATGGTCGTAGTACAGGAGAGCACGTCGATCGCCGGTCGGCGATTGTTCCTGGAGTCAGGACCGAGATCCACATCTTGGAACAGCAGTTCATATTCCTCGGACTTAGAAAAGATATCGCCGGATTGTGCGGTGTTGAGTTGAGCAGTGTGTTCTGCCGCAATTAGAGATATCGGCGCGCGATAGGGTTTCGCAAGAGCTGCGATGGTGGTGGCGCGGTAATAGCCTTTCCTGGCCGTAAAGACGGCGTCGCTATCCGGGTCTACGGTCTTGACCGTGTCTCGGCCACAATTTATGCAAAGGCTCTTACCCGGAAAAGGGCGCTGGGTTGTGCGACATGTCTGACAGTAAGCCCATGCGCCGCCAATCTCTAGCGATAGCCGCTGTCCATCAAGGCGGAACTTGGTAGGCGCCATCTGACTGCAAAACCATTCCAACAGCTTGGGTAGCCACTGTTTCTCGAAGAGTTTGCGCCCAGAGGCGTCGGTCAAAATGTTGTTCAAGCTGGTGAACTTGCCCGAAGCGTACTTCACTCGTGTTGCTTCCCAGGCAACGGGCATTCCTGATAGCCAGAACCCGCGTTTAGTCCAGCCTCTGAGCCACAGCCGGGCGAGTGCACGCTTCTGATCGCTGGTTGTCGCAACCCCAGGAATGTCAGCTAAAGCATCGATCTTGGTTCCGAATTCTGGACTCTCTATGATTGACCCCAGTCCCAGTGCCTCAAGTCCGTAGAACGTGTGGGTCAGCGTATCGCAGATGCTGGTGAGCAACGACTCCGGCACTCTTGCCGATCGCAGTTCGAGAAACACCTTAAGTTTTGCTGCCGCGCTGCGGTCGCCAGCAACATATTCGGCCACGGTACGATCCGCGTTGAAATCTTCCCCGGGTTTCAACTCCGGTCGGAGCCGAACTCCCATTTCGTGTGCGGCGAAGAGCACCGCAAGATAGAGGTCGTGCAACGAGACGAGGGTATTCAATTGCGGATCGCTCTGGAATTCTCGAAATCCAAAACAGATCAGCGGACGCAGCGCGTCCTGAGTTGAGTACCGTTGGAGGTTTGGGGCAAGACGGGCCGCCGTCTGTCGGGAATCGGAGAAGTTCAGCACCTTGCGGCCGCGAAGCGGAGCCAGCGGCGTAGCCTTCACCGGACTAGGCGGCTGAATTTGAAGCTGTTGGGCGATCAGAGCCTGAAAAGGTTGATCCCCCTTTGTCTGGTGGTCCTGCACGGAGGTTCCGAACCGTGCCTGTTCGCCGCACACGGCGCAAGGTTTAAACTCGCCGAGCGCCGCTTCTGGACCGTGGAATTCCGGTTCGCCGTCATCCCTAACCACAGCGACGCGATCGCGCTTGAGATACACGGTTCTAATCCGCTCTCCAGGGTTTTTCGGATTGAGGCGGCCGGTCAGCAGATCGTAGTCGGCGGGTTCCACCTCTTCGGAGACTGGCTCCGCAAGGAAGAGATCGAGCGCAACAAGCTCCGATTTCTCGCCAGTTACGAGTCGAATGGAATGACCAGGATCGGACCAGAGAAAGGTTGGGCTCTCGAGATTGTCGGTATAGGCTCGTGCATATGGCGCGCCGCAGTTTCTGCACGTGAACAATTCAAGTACCCGGGCGCCGCATTCGCACTTGTCCATTGGCTGGGCATACATTTTGCCTATGGGGCTTCCCGCAGGCCCTTTGTTGCAGTCGGGATCCATGCATACCCAGAGACCAGGTAGACCGCGGAAGAATGCATGGACGCGGCAAGGCAAGAGGCTGGCTTCAGCAGGGGCTGGCTTGGCGGTGCTGCCAAGTGCAAGAAGAGCTGTCAGAGCTTGAATGCCATGCTCGGGGTCGACGATCTTCCCCTCGAATATCTGGTCGCGGAGGGCCTGCAAAGGTATGGCCTTCTTCATGGTCTTATTCACCAGGAGATTCAGCGGAGGAAAGTTCTGCAGCGAATCGTAGAGCGATGCCTGCCATTGGGACTGATCGAGTTCTTTACCGAGAGCGCTGAATAGCTTTTTGACCTCGCTGATGCGCTCGCCTTCATCCTCAGAATAAAAGCGGTTGAGGTCGAATTGAGCAAGCGCCGCGGCCGCTTTCGCGTCAGCCGGTGAAGCCGGTTCCCTGAGGAGAAGTTCGCCGGGGATTGAAATGAAGTCGGACGGGTCCTTACCCGACAATTGTGCGCCGAACTGAGGTGCGTACTCGTGATCTTCGAAGCTTGCCGTCGTGCAGATGACCTGCAGTCTCTCGGGTGTGATCCCAAGGCGATGCCTCAATCTTCGAATCAGCAACGCCACTTCGGAACCAGCCCCGCCTCGATAGAGATGGGCCTCGTCAAGAACAAGAACAAAAGTCTCGGTGGGATTGTCTTGCAGCCACTTCCGAGTCAAGTCGAAGATTGGCCTTTCCAACGGACGCATGAGCATGTATTCGAGCATCGAGTAGTTTGTTACGAGAAGGTCGGGCGGCTCTGCCTGCACTTCATGGCGGGTCAGCAACTCCGAATCACCCGGCAGAGCGATTGCGCGTCTGAACTCATGCGTCTTGGCGTTTTGCCACGGTGATCCTGGTTTGCCAAACCACTTTGGCATATCCTCTTTCGAAGGCCACTTGCCTCTCGACCTCAACTCACTGAAGAGCGTTAGGGATTGTTGGTGGTTCGGTGAACTCGGATCGTTTGCTTCGTTTTGATGTTTCACGAAGTACTCGCCGATAGGGCCTAATCGATCGCTATCTTTTTTTGGTTCTCTGACCCCGGGGTAGAGGGTTCTGCTCGTGTATCGCGCAAATCGTAAAGGGCGGCCAGCCCACTGCTCAAAACAGCCTTTGACGCGATCGCTTCCAATGAGCGCTCGGAGCCGCCCCAACTGATCATTCACGAGAGCGTTCATGGGATAGAGAATTAGAGCTCTCATGCCAGGTTGGTTTTTGAAACTAATGGGTTTGTGTGAGGCCTCCTGCGCCAATTTCGCGAGTATTGGCAAAAGGAAGCTCTCCGTCTTGCCGGAGCCAGTGCCCGTCATAATCATCAGGCTCTTTTTCCTTCCGATCGCCTCCTCAAGTGCCTTTGCCTGATGCTGGTAGGGAGGGTTGAAGAGGAGACGACGACCGGCCTGCTCTTCCGAGAGGCTTCGGAAAAACTCGGCCACCACCGGGTCGAGGCCCGGAATGTCCTCGAATTTGTTGCCCGAGACGTATCGTGGCGTGCTTTCGATATATGGCTGTTGATGGATCACTCCGCTTTGAGCCAGGAGTGCCGCTCTCTGCTCGACCATCACAGGATCGCTGATGTGATATGCGGCTTCGATATACATCCGAAGCGCTTCTTGAAGACTTTCAATCGTCTTGTCGATTGTGCTATTCGAAATAGAGGTTGCGGTCGTCATACTCGTCTGAGCCAAAGCCTCTCTGTAGCAAATTGGATTTCAGCAGCCAGCAGTTGCTCGGGGATCGCAAAGGAGAACCAGGCTCCCGGTGATTCGCGCGGTGAGCCGAGGCTGTTCCATCGGCGCACCGCCCACGAGGGAATTGGAGCGTGAATCTCAACGATGCACGTCCCGATCTCAGAGCTCGAACTTATCGTGAATTGCTGCGGATTCCCATTGGTCGAGTCGATCGCCAATTGAAGATGCCAAGCTTCGTCATAGGCCATCCAACGACGTTCGAAATGGGGCAGATCGATATGGCGAAGAACACTGCCATCATCCACCTGCATGTAGCACCAAAGAGGAGAACCGTAAGCCTGGGGACGGCGTGCTACGAATCGTCCCCTGCGATTCTGGAGCGGCGACCAGCGTCGGGAGTAACGTCTGACGTCCGCGGCAGAATCCAGGATCGAGGCATCTTCGATATGAGTTGGCCGGATTTCGATTTGCGAAAGCACCATATCATAGCGGCGCAGATGATCGCTGGCAGAAATCGGATCCGGGGATTTTAGCCAGAACTCCGAACGCAGGTTGAGAAAACCGAAGTCAAGCAGGGTATTTCGAATCGCGTCGCCATTCCCCGCTTCGAGCCTGCGGGTGTACCAGGCATGGGTCAGCCGCGCTTCCAACGCTCCCGGAATGATGGAACTTACATCCTCGTATCCGCCGAGCAAAATGAACACGCCGTCAGACAATTCAACGAACGAATTGGGAGCCAAGTAAAGAGCAACTCGGCCGGTCTCCTGATCTCCGTCCGGAACTTCGACAAGATCGCCTAACGCAACCAGCATCTCAACGGTTTCGCGAATCTCTTCTGGCCACGGATGTTCGGGTGCCAATGGCAACAGGTGCCTGAGTACGTATGCGTTGAGTTCACGCCGCGTGCAAGGGGTCAGGATGACCGCCGCCGCTCTCACAATTGCGGCCAGGAATTCGGGCGCGTGAACGTCGAAATGAGACGAGGGGAGTCCAACCGACTCTACAGCCAAACCTTCGCATTGGGACGTCGTCAGCGCAATCATCTTGCTCCTACCACCGCCGTCCCCAATCCGTCGCCGTTGGCAGTCAGATAGGAGAAACGAACCATCCGGCAAAGCACTGTATTGTTTAGAAGATTTTCGATAATCGTCCGCTCGCCTGGGCCGTTCTCGGGCCGTAGGCTTTCCGGCTGGTTCAACAACCGGTAGGCGAAATCCACGATTGCGCGAGCAAAATGAGCGTCGTGCATGCCTTCGACCAGCTTGTATGACACACTCAACTGGCTGATGCTGTCGATCGCTTCCTCAACCGTCCGGCCGGGGTTGATATTTTCGCCCTGCGCTATGAGAGCGATCGCGGGCAGGTGGCTCGGCTTTGTCGAAATGGAGTGCTTCAATGACAAGGAATCGGGCCGACCATGATAAGTCTGTTCCATTTGAGCCCAGGAGTCACCGCAGAGCAGTCGAGTAAGTTCTTTGCTTATTCCGGCCACGACGCTATCACGCCTATCGAATGCGGACGCGTCGCCGACGATTCGTGCGGAACTCCAGAGATGATGTACTGTGAGCAGTGCACCGACGCTTGCTTCGCTTCTGGCTAAGGTTGGAATGTAGGGTTTTTCTCTCAGCGCAAGAAAGGAGCGAAGTGGTGCAGCAGCGATGATAGATGCTTTAGCCTGGCGGTCCGTCTCCGCAAGATAAAGATGGGCCTCGGCTTCGCGAAATTCGGTTCTTGGATCGCCCGTAAACTGCGTCGACTCCATAGGGCGTGAGAAGGAATATCTAAAGCAATTCACGCATGTCTGTTTGTCGAGTTCTTCCAGCCTAAGTAGGCAACCGCTATTTTGTTCTCTGGACACCCATCGAATCGGAGCCGGCTGCCGATCGAGGCTTATATTGCCGCGTCCGAGGGCTCCACAATCGATTTCTATTGAACATCTGGTAGCAGCGTCCAGGGAATTGCGAAGTTGCTTGTCACGCGTTAGCGACCTCAAATACTGATTCCATTGGCCTTCGTCACACGGAAGCGGAAGCCTTTTTGGATAAACCTGCGGATGCATGCGTTCCCCCGTCGCCAATTCAATGCGAAGGTCTGCGGTTGTCCCTTTCGGCGCGTAGATGTTGATCGTCGTCCTAGCTTCCCACACATCTTCAAGAGTAGGCTTTGCCGGCGATATATCCAGGAGCAACGGCGCGGCGATTGACGCAGCGCGCTCATCGATGTCCTGATCTAAAATCCCGATGGTGTATACCTCGGATGTCACACGATTCGAGCCAAATCTATAGGCACGCACGTCCAGCACGAAGGTGCCGGGATTCAATTGGCCGAGATCGAGAATGACGGGGAGCTTCTGGACTGTGCACTCGGAGACACGTTCGCCGGATGACTGGGAGAGTCCCACTTGGACGGAACTCACCTCGAAATCCGACCCCAGTTGAATCATCGGCCGATTTGGCAGAAACCATGCAAAGCTGGACTCCGAATCGGTATACGCAGATAGAGAACCTATAGGCCGTGCCCAAAGCCCCTCGGCAATCGAAAGACCGGCACGGCGAATCGTCTCCTGATCGAGTGTCGAAACGATGTCAGAGAGATTGAGTCGATGTGCAATAACCCCTTTGCAGTTCAATAACTGCGGAATGGTTGAGCGTGGGAGATCAAGTTGACTAGCAGACGGTCGCAAGAGAACGTATGACTCATCAGGACGGACGATCTGTGAGGTGATCTCATCGGCACTTCCGTCATTGAGTATCTTGAAGAGCCATTGCTGTTTTGCGGGCAACGTACAGCCGGCGGCGGCTAAGTGTGAGTTCGTCTCCTCGTCTACTCCCTCAAAGCGGAATAGTGGTTGCCGAGGATCAGGCCACTCGAGGAGTGCAACATCTTGCCCTTTATGGAGAAAGCGTCCACGCGCAAGACGCATCCCGTGCGTACCGGCTACATAGCAGCCACGGTTGCGTAAGGTTTCGCGCAGCTCTGGCATGGCGCGGATGAGGGCCTGGCCATCTGGCAATCTTAGATAGAGAGACCATCTGTCTTTGGCTGTCTGGCGAAGTGAGACGCTCGGCTTCAAGCCGATGTTAGTCAGAGCGGGTCTCGTGCGCTGTTGCCTTGTCTGATTCGATGGATGGGCTGAATGTCCGGTGCTGACGATTCTGGGTTGGGGTTGGGACCGAACTCGGCAAGCGTTTTGTCGCGCGTCCCGCAACCACTCGAGGGAGCGACGGCTCTTGCTCAAATCGTCCGTAATCCTGATCAGGGCGGCAGGCACAATGTGAGACCTCGATCGATCGCTCTCTTCAAGTAACAGCGATGCCGCGATCTGCCCGACCAGGAGTGGGTCCTCGGCGAATTGCGTGAATCGCGAGCCCGCCACGAGTTCAGCATCATGTGCGATGGCACGACCAAGTTGCATAGGATCCGAGAGCAACGCGGAGTCAAAATCGTATCGGATTCGATAGAGGCTGTGGGCGAGTTCGCGCTGCAGGTCCTGGGGCAGGATTGCATGGGTAATTGGCCAGCAGATAATGGAGAAGTGATGGGCCCAGCGCCCTCGGGGTTCGGCTCCGCTGTACCGGTTCTGAAACTCCTTGAAAGCTGTACGTATGTATTCTCGATTTGGGTTCGAGTCTTCCCATTTGGGGGTCAGGTTTGCAAAGGTGGCCCAGTATTCCTCGCCGGAATATCCGTATCCAACCTCCGTCGCGTAAATCGTCCACACCAGACGATGGCCTTGAGCCGGTCTCTGTGTGGAACGAATGCTTTGCCTCACATCGCGGACGAAGCTGCTTATCTCTTCCGCGGTGAGGCTATGTTCCAGGGCGTAGACGGTTGGTCGCGCGGAGTTGCTCCCGCGCTCATCCCGCAAGCTCGAGAAGTGCAATTCAAAGCGCGATTGCCAGTCGTTCAGAGTCATTTATCCCGAACCAAGTCAATGACAAAACGCAGGCTGGAAGCCTTCTGCCCCTGCGTTCGGCCCAAACACAACAGAGTCTCTTAGGTCGATCAAGTGTAACCTCCAGAGTCGGGGTAGGTTTCCAGATCGATTGCGACCGGGCGCTCAATAGGCACCATAGCGCCATGCTCCATCGGGAAAGATAGGGTATGGCGGGACACCGATTCAATTACCTCCTCGTTCTCGATGCGGTTCTTCAGCCACCGTTGCGCCCAGTACCGAGCCAAGGCTTCGGTCTGGGCCGAAGGTTCCTTCTGATCTAGTAGGTATCGAGGCCTCTCCTGAATCCCGATGAGAACTTCTCTGAAGTTCTCCGCCAAAGGGATCCCGTAAACGATTCTTCGATTCCCATGCTTCAAAAACGAATCGCTCGACAGCCCAAGCAGGTCCAAAACCTCCCGCATTTTGCGCATGAGGGGATTCACGCCTTCGCCGAAGATGCTGTTGACTCGCCTCCCTTCGGCTGACCTGCCCAGCAGGATGTCCACCAGACGAACGCATTCCTTGCTGAAATGGAATGACCCGAATCCCTCGCTTGTCCCGAGTTCCTCGTAGCAAAGTGGCGGTTTTCCTGGTTCAAGAGCGATCTTGATCCGGTTATATTGGCTGGATCCTTTTCCGTATAAGCTTGTCGTACAAAGCAGGCTTAGGTGAGGCTTCTTACGAATCGCGCGCCCAGCCATGCTGGAGGCGATGACGCTCACCTGGCGGCCATAGCGCCGGCGGTAGAAGTCAACGACCTCCGGGCTGCCGAGCAGGGCGCACACCAGCTTGCCCCCCAAAATAGCGTTATATGGGGCCACAGCACCGCAGATGGTGATGTCCATCATGTGAATGCCGACGTTTTCGGCCTTGATTAGTCGCACGATCTGGGCCAACGCATGCCGAACAGCCGCCTTTTCGAGCACCTTCGAAATCGCGGCTGGCGACAATGACCCGTCCGTAGAGTCGAGCAGAACTGCTTTGATCGACAAGAGTTGCGCGAGTTCTTTGCAACGCTTCCCCCGAAAAAGATGGAGTTCCGCTTTCTTCCGCCACCCCTTATCGTCTCGAACGGCTAGCTTGTGGGCAGCAGGATCGGGGTAGCGCCTGTGCAATTTCATCTCTTCTTCAGCAGTTTGGGTGAGGCGGGCAATGAGCAAGGCCGACGGCCGCTTCAGGTCCCAACGTGTAAAAGACGATCCCAGAAGATCCGCTTTATAAATAAGGTTGATTCGGCGTTCGAGATGCACCACCAGCCGCTTGACGACTCGGGCGCCATACTTCTTTCCGAGCCCCTTTTCTATGGACGGTACATCCCAACCAATCCATTTGTCGCGGATGGACTGCTGAACCACGGCGCTGCCAAGAGCCGCGATCCCAATCACCGGATGGCCGGGCCTTGCCCTGTCCCGGATAAGGATGCTGAGGGAACGCCCGGGAATGCTCTTGTAGGCCGTCACCCAGGTATGCCGGAAATATCTCCAGATGTCGCCCAGCGGCAGTCCAGTCTCGGCGCAGTGCGCCCCGCTCTCAACGAATTGGATATAAGGCTGTATGACTTGATCGATGCTTCCTTCAAAGTGGCAAGGAACCTCTCTGAGCTTGCAAAGACTTTCAGCTAACTCCTGGCCATCCCGCATTACGGAAAAAATGGACCGCCATCCCTTTGGAGTGAGCCTCCGACGTTCCATTGATTGAACAAATGCCATCACGGAGGGCTCACGTAGTTGGGCATCCCTTTCCTGGAGATGCCGGTTACGAATCACATCCTTTGTAGCTCCTCCGTTCGTCTCCCACTCGGAAATCAGCAAAATGCTTCCGCCTCGAATGGTCACACGCCAGCCCTGGATCGCCAGATCGAGGAGCAGGTTCTTCGCGACCATCAATTTGAGATCGTTAAGGGCGACGGCCTGCCCATGGTCGCAGGCCTCCGCTCTCAGTTCGTTCACCCTTCGCGACCAGGCCGTTGAGTTCGCGGGGTGCCTTCCAAGTTTCTGGACCCGCCTCGCAAAGGTTTTCAGACGATCTTTGTATTGCGGCGGAAGTTTGGGAACGAATGGAATTTCATTTGGATTCGCTTCAGACATAGGCGGAAAGAGTTTGTCCCCAATTGTTCAAGAATGCTCTTACGACTCGCTTCGACTCGGGATCAGCAAGGCAGGATTCGCTCCTTGCTGCCGCAAGCAAAAGAAGATATAGGTCTTCCTTTTGAAATGCACCAGAGGACAGTTCGCCGAACTTTTTTAGAAAAGGATGTTCGGCATTGAGGGTCATCACCAAGCGGTCCCGTCGGCGGCTCGAACTGAAGAGTGCTTCATCAGTGACGGAGCCTGGCTCGATCTGGAAGCGCATTCCCCGGACTACACCATTCCGTTTCCGAAGTCCCTGATGTGCAAACCCTCGCGGGGAGATGCTCTTCTGAACAAGGCGGGGAGGCTCTAGGAGATGATCCCGCCCCTGCGCTCTGAGCAGCGTGCGAGGCTCTGTTTCAACGCGCAGGGATGCAAATGTTGCTCGAACCCGGGAATTGAGGGTGCGCGCAATGCGCTCGATATCGGGCACTAAAGAAGCGACCAAGGAATCAGTAGGTCTAATTCGTTGTTTACTATTCGTTACACCGAAGGCCTCATCCAGGATAGCTGGAAAATTGATCTCGCACCGCCACCAATCATCATAGTTCTCTTTGCGTTTAGAGCCCATGAAATGCCAGCCGTAGTCGATTTCACGCCCGGCCCTGAGGACGGAAACTCCAGCTCGTTTTGAGATACCCAAGCGGGACTTTTCTTCATTGGATAAGGCATGCCAGTCCGGGATTGGCAACTCACTAAATCGGACAGTTACCATCGCCTCTCGAACGACCGATCTGACCCGATAGTAGAGAGGAGGCCCATAAAGAGAGGCCCCGGCCGGATTCGTTCCTTTTCGCAAAAAGAGTGGGTCTGAGGGAGGCACCTTGTGTCCAGCAACGACGATTACCTTGCCCGCAAAAAGGTAGTCCCTGAAAATCCGCCCGAACTCGGATCGAATGCGAGCAGTGAGTAGATCAAGTTCCTGAGTGTCAAGACGATCACATTTGTTCAAGCGAACGAGAGTGCCGGAGGTGGTGAGAGGAACCCATCGTCTTTGCTTCGCCGGAACCATCAAGCCTCTCGCGGCTGACCCGACCGAGGTGAGATCGTCAATGTCGAGGAGTGCACACCAGACCGCAGATGGGCGTTGCCAGGAAAGAACCTCTACTCGCCGCGCCTGACTTACGGCGGCGTTGGGCAGTCCCATTCCGAATCGCCCGATACCCTTGCGCGAAGAGAAACGAGTCGTGCCTCCGAATTGGAGGGCGTTTGCCAACTCCTGATGGGTCATCCCACATCCGTTGTCCAGCACTTCGATGGTGATCTGTCCGTCAGCATCGGTTCTGAGATCTATATCGATTCGAGTCGCGCCTGCTTCAATCGAGTTGTCGACGAACTCGGCGAACGCGGCAGCAGAGTTTCTGTAACCAGAATCTCTCGTCGCTTGGATGAAGTTCGGTAAGTCAACAACAGGCAAGTGTTTACCCTTGGCTTTTTCAGACATTCTTTCGGCTAAAAGCATCGTTTGCCCCTTTTTACCACCCGAGGAAATGCTGATTCGGTCCGCAATCGCAGCGCTCCCACTCAGGCGTTAGGAAAGCGTCGCTAATTCCGGTCAATACATTCTGGCATCTGGCCCCAGCCGGAACGAAGGCGCCGGTAAGAAAGCGCGCTCTCGAGTAGCGCGAAGACAGAATCGCTATTTTCGTTGTCAAGCCGCTTGCATCGATACGACTTGCCCGAACGGCGCTCGGCGGCCTCCAGTGGACGCCCAGAGGACTGGGTATGCCGGTTCCGAGTCTGGGAAAGATCCATAGAGATCGGTCAGGAAGACCAGCGTTTGCGGGCGAACACCGTGCTCGTCGAGCCACTCGAAGCAAGGACCGAACTCTGTACCCCCGCCGCCGACTGGGCTGAGCGAAACACGCTGCCCGGCCTCAAACGTCTCGGCCTTAGTGACCGTCGCATCGAAGTAGAGAACGTAGACGCGTTGCGGCCGTTGGCCTTCAAGGATCGAGCGGACTTCGGCCTCGAACAGGCGCAATTGCCGCGAGTTCACCGAGCCCGAGCAATCGACAGCGATCGCAACTTCGCCTACTCCTTCCCGTACCACTCCGGGGAGGTAGAGTCCCGTCCAGATGTGGCGACGGTTGGGACGCATCCAGCTGTAGTCCGCAGGCGTGGTCTCGGACCACGTCCGGCGCAGCAGTTCTCGCCAGTCGACGGCTGCCTCGGCCGCTCCATCAAGAGAGCGTTCCATGCCCGCGGGAACTTTGCCAGCCTGCTTTGCGAGGGTGACCGCCTGATTTACGGCGATGCTCCACTCTCTTGCCTGCTCCTCGACGGTTGGAACTTCCTCGTTCGCCGCGGGCGCATCCAGCACCTGCCCGATTTCACCCTCTGTGACCGGGGCCGACGGTTCGCCGAAATCATCCGGAGAGACATGAGGAGCAGCAGTTCCGTCTCCTCCGCGTTCGTGCATGTCGTCCCCAATGCCAGGCTCTTGCTCTGCGTCGGTCTGAAGCTGGTTGTAGATCTGTTCCGCGCTCATCTCGCGGAACCGGTCGTCTACCAGAACTCCCTCCGGCAGGTGAAGGCCGGCGTCGAGCAGGATCGGGTTGATGGCGTAGACGCAGGCTTCATTCCACCGCTTTTGGTTTCGTCCGGAGCGGCGCACATGGTGCTGCAGTCCCGGATGCAGCACCTCGTGCGCCAGAACCCCGCAAAGGGTCGCAGCATTGAGCGTGTCCACGAAGTCGGGGTTATAGAACAGCGAGACGCCATCGGTGGCCATCGTCTTGATCGACCGGCTCTCCCGTCCCTTCAACCGGAAAAGAAGAGAGCCGAAGAAGGGATGATCCAGCAGTAGAGCGGTGCGCGCCTTCTGAAGACGTCGTTCGATGGTCGTCTGGGCTTTCATGCGACTGCTCCCATGTAGGCAGACATATGCTGGAAGATGCTGTCGACGCTCGGTGGAGGCTCTACCTGCGAACCTTCGCCAGCGTCGCGGTCCTGCAAGAGTCCGTCCATCTGCGCTACGATATTCGCCGCATCTGCTGCCGTGGTGACGCGCAGGAGGTCGTGCTTCTTGAGGTCCTGCGCGGAGTAGTTGCAGAGCCGCTGCTTGATCTGCTCTGCGAACCGATTCAGGTCTTCATCGCCCTGCACATTCAAGCGCGGGAGAATCTCCACCAGGTCGAAGACGTTGGTCACTAGCGACCCGTGAAAGCGTGACTCCGGTTCGTTCAGCCGGTCCACCATGTGGGAGACGACTTCGCGCAGCCTCTTCCACAAATCCTCCGTCCCGCGAGCCAACGATTGGCGCACATTCGCGTCGATCTCACGGGAGACACGTGCCTGCTCCTCGGCCGACATCTGAACTCGGAAGTCCGCGCCCGAGGGGATCGGCAGGATTTCGAGCTTCACGCCGAACTTCGTCCGCAGCTTCTCGGCGGAGGGATAATCCTCCTCCCGGAACAGCCCGTTCAACTCCGGGCGCACCTGGTCGATGTACTCCGGATAAATGGCAAGAAAGCTCTCTACTCCCTGCTCAAAGCTCGCCTCGAACTCCCGCATCCGCTCCATCAACTCGAAGTAGAAGTTCGACGGCAACAAGCGAAAGCCCTCGTCGGACCAAGGCAGAGTGATCTTGTAGAAGTGCTGCCGTATCTGGCCAGCCAGCGTCCGCAGGTCATCCAGCTTGTTGGCACCACGCAGCAGCTGCTTGTTGTAGCGTCCGGCGCTCTGATGCGCTCCATGCTGCTGAGCAACGTCGCGACTGATCTTGCGGTCATGTTTGACGGCAGTCCAGATGCTAATGTGGACGGCCGCGAGCATAGCGCGTTCGGTAATCATTGCAGTACCTCTTGGTATTCCACGCCGAATCGAATGAACTCCGGCGTGTGGGTAATGGCGACCTCTCGTGCGGCGGCGTCGCGGACGGCCATGACGCGCATCTCGGTCGGCATTCGGTCGAGATAAGTCAGCCCTCTGCCGATGGAGTTGTCGGTCAACACTCGGCCGAGCGCCGTGGCGACGGCGATCTGTGCGGAGGTCTCAGTGGGGACGAGCGCGGTCGTCGGATTAAGCAGAATCTCGTCGATTGAGGGCAACTGACGGAACTGCCGAAGAAACCCGATCAGCTCCGAAGCCGCTCCTTCGCCGACCGTCCCATCGAGCAATTGCGCCTCGAATTCGCTGGTCCCAGAAAGTAGTGCCGCGTTCCGACGTTTGGCGACCCCGGAAAGAACATTCGAGGCCATCTCCCAGGATCGCGGCGTGGGCCATGCGTTGGCATCGGCCGCCGTATCGCCCACGTGCAGCAGTTCCGGCTTCAGCCTCAAGAAGGCGATGATCTCAGGACGTATGCGCGCCTTGACTGCCCACTTGCACCAATCGTCCAAGTCAGCCTCGAGTTCGAGGTGCACGAAACGGTTGCGCAACGGACGCGGCATCGCAAAATGGACGCCCCGCTCCGAGGCTGGATTGCCAGCGGCGATGACGACCCATCCCTCCGGCAGCACGTATTCGCCGAGCTTACGATCGAGCACAAGCTGATAGCAACCGGCCTGGGTCATCTGGGGAGCGGAGGTGAGTTCGTCGAGGAAGAGGATGCCCTTGCCGGTGGTGGGCAGAAACTTCGGCGGCACCCATTCGGTCTGGTCCGCTGCAATGCGAGGTAGACCCCGTAGATCGACTGGATCGAGTTGCACGGCTCGTACATCGAGGAAGCTGAAGTCGAGGTCGGCCGCGACCTGCCCGACGATCTGCGATTTGCCGACACCGCACGGTCCCCAGATATGTAGAGGCACACGCTCGCCAACAAGCGCATGAAGCGCTTCATAAAGCTTGGAGGGTTTCATCGATTGTCCTTAGGTGGGTTCGAGGGGCGGCGCTCAAGCTGCGATTGAGAGGAACTCTCTGGAAGCGAAGGGTGGGCCAATGCTGCAACGGTAGCTAGTGCCTCCACCGTTCTTAGCGCACCTTAGGGTCTGCTTCGCCATTCTGACAAACGGGAGCAACTGGGTTTCGAGCTCCGCATACTTGTCTGCGTGCTCGTCGCCCCTAAGCGCTGTGATCACCAGCAACTCGTCCATCTGGCAGGGTCGGAACGGGGCGTCCTCCAACCTACTCGATCAAGACTTTCAGATCAGTAGCCAGCACCATTACGAGATCATGTATTACGCCGTTCTCCGTCAGAGGGACAGAGACGTCCGCGGGACGAAGTTCGGTTGTTGCGATTCTTGTTCCAAAAAGAACGACCGCCTTCGCGCGATCATCCTGCCGGCTAGTCCAGAGCAATCCTTGCGCTTGAGGATATTGGGTATACAACCGCTCCGCCCATTTCCTCGTTTCGGGATAATGCGTCTTCGTCGTATCGACGATGTCATGGGGGTGGACACCGAGTCGCCGCAAGCCGACCTTGCTGAGGTCAATAAGCTCAAAATTCGGCACGAAGACTAGTGTGGAGGTGAGTTTCCCTTCCAGCCTGCTTACCGAAACCCTCTTGAATCCGGGCTTGTAAGGGACATCATGAAAGACGGTTTCCATAAGCGCGCCTTGGGGCGTGGTTGCCGCGTACAGTGTTGGGATCACCTCTCCGGCAGAATCGTGGATCGGACTGAAGCGCGCGTTTCCCAGTGGGCTTGGATTGAACGAGTCAACCGCGTAAACGGTATTGTGAACGCGGTACATGATCTCGCCCGCACCCCATATGACCAATTTGGCGTCGAGCGATCCAGCAGGCGGCACCTTACCCGGCACCGCTTTAGCCATGCTGCACTCCAGCGACCTCGTCCTTCGCCGCTGCGATCACGCGATCCGGATCGACACCCAACACGTCCTGCGGTCGCTCGTCATTGAGGAAGCTATTCAGTGCAGCAAACCAGAAGGCCAAACCCCATCCATCCTTGGCCTTGCCGAAGATACGGAGAATCTCCGCCATTTGCTTACGGGGACGGTAGTCGTCCGGATTCAGCGCATACAACGGGAAGTAGTCGTCTCTCCCATGCTGAATCGCAAAGATGTCCCGGTTTCGCTTCCACTTGTTCGGCTGAACGCTCGGATTGATGGTGCTGAACCCGGCGAGCTTCGCTACCTCGGCCGCGGGAAGAAAGTCACCGCTGTTAAGGATGTCCGTCTTGGCGTCGATGAGCATGCGGGCCTGCTCTCGCGTCGCCTTCGAAGGTGCCACATCCGTCAGGAAGATGCTGACGAATTTCTTCAGGGTATCCGTCTGCCGCTGCTCGATGAGTTGCGGAAGGAACTCGGCTACGCGCTGAAAGACACTTTCCGCTGCCGCCACCTGCTCGTCGTCCGCAAAGCTCACCGCCACCGTTCGCCGATTTGGGGACTTGTGGAGCAATGCGATGACATCCTGGCCGGTGCCGCTCATTACCAGCGGCGTAACCTGCTCAATTTGCCTGACATGAGACATCGAGAGCACCTCCTTCAGTAACCTCGGGTATTTAGATTATCACATCTTTGCGGATAATCCAAATCATCTCCCTCTCCTTCCGATTGCCTCGCGAGCGGTTTGGGCCAATTGGTGGGATCGTTCCTCAGTACGCTGCCTGGGTCATCTTGCCCGCTTGTACATTGGAAGTCCGAGCTATCTTCAGTAAAGCGGCTTCGGCAGGCTACTTAACAGGTAACGACAAGAAGGATGTGAGGAACCGCTCCGGCTCTCGGTGAGCGCATTGGCCTGTTTAGCAACAACCGAAGACCAAGCAGAGGTAGATCGACCGTCACTGGTTCATTATTAGCAAGCAAGCCCTTCGCCACAATTGCTGCTCGCTGCTTGGAGACTGCGGATCGGCTCCAAACCTGTTCACCTGTCCGGGTATGCGCTCTTGCACACAGAAATGACCACCTTTCTCAGCCAGCGCTGTGCAGGGTCGGCATCCACTCGGGGATGCCAAAACGCAGAAATTAGAATTTCCGGCATACGGACCGGGATATCGAAGCTGCAAAGACCTAAAGACACGGCACGATCTTTCAGAAACTTATTGCCCAGGCTCGACCGCGGCACGATCGCTATCAGGTCGGAGTTTGCCGCTACCTGCATGGCATCCGGATATCCAGGGACTATGACCTGAACGGTCCGGCTGAGTCCAAGCTCCTCTAAGGCGTCGTCTACCGGCTCGGAAAACTCTCCGAAATGCGAGGAGGCAACATGCCGGCACCCGGCATAGCGTTTGGGTGTCACCTTACCGCCCGTGAGCAGCGTATGGCCAATGCGGGCGACTCCTACGTATTTGTCGCGAAACAGAAACTGTCTGCGCAACTCCGGGGCCGATGTGCCGCGCTTGCTGATTTCCAGGTCGACCGGTCCTTCCCGAAGCAGCAGGGGATCTCCATCCAGTTTAGGCATGAAGCGAAGACGCACGCGCGGCGCGGCCTTGCCGACGGCCTCTACCACGGCAGCGGAAAGCAGATCTACGAACCCGCCTCCCGCGCGAATGGTGAATGTCAGATCGAGCGAGGACATATCGAAAACGGTGGTCGCCGGCCTAAGAACAGCATGAACTTCATCGGTCAGTAGGCGAACACGATCCCGCAGCGCCAGAGCGTGAGGCGTCGGCACAAGTTCGCGTCCGGCCCGCACCAGCAGCGGATCGCCGGTCGTTTCCCGAAGCCGCGAGAGGGTACGGCTCATCGCCGAAAAACTCAGGCCAAGACGCCGCGCCGCTCCCGTCACGCTGCCTTCCCGGAGCAGTACGTCAAGCGCGGGGAGGAGATTGAGATCCACATCGTTCATGGGTGGAGGATATCGTCTTCCCATCGTTTGGCAAAGCGTTTAACGCAAGTATTGTTTGTGTGGGATGCGTCTGGCGCTCGACCGGATACTTCCTCATAATCAACGCAGCGGCTAAACCAAGGAGAACCATATGACACTCTCTACCTCGAATCAGACAGTCCCCACCATCCTGCTGATCGCGGCCTCGCGCGGCCTCGGTTTTGCAATGGCGGAAGAGTTCTTGAAGAAAGGCTGGAACGTCGTCGGCACCGTGCGTGCAGGATCGGCGCTAACCAAACTCGGCGAGCTTGCGGATCGCTACAAAGGCCGCCTTGAAGTCGAGACGCTGGACATCTGCGAACCGGAGCAGGTCACAGCACTCCGGCGACGCTTGTCGGGTAGGACGTTCGAGATGCTGTTCGTGAACGCTGGCGTCACAAACAACGCAAAGGAAACAATTGGCGAGGTGACGACCGACGAGTTCATACGGGTGATGGTCACGAACGCCCTAAGCCCCATGCGCACTGTCGAATCACTGGAACGCCTCGTCTCCGAGGATGGTTTGATCGGTGTCATGTCCTCCGGTCAGGGTAGCGTGACAAACAACGTGAGTGGAATGCGCGAGGTCTATCGGGGCAGTAAAGCCGCACTGAACCAGTTCATGCGCAGCTACGCCGCCCGCCACTCCGGCACCTCGCGCGCCATGGTGTTGATGGCTCCCGGCTGGGTCCGTACGGAGATGGGCGGACCGGAGGGACGCCTGAGCATCGAAGAAAGCGTTCCGAACCTAGTGAATGTGCTTCTCGAAAAGCAAAGGAAACCCGGTCTTGAATACCTGAATTATCTAGGCCAAACCGTGCCCTGGTAGCGCGCACCAGCTCTGTCATGCCTGGCGTTCTGTACATCGGAGCATCGGATCGGTTGTAAGGGTACGGATCGGGGCTGCAACCAACAACAAGTCCAGAGAAAGAAGTGCAGGATGCGAGTATTAGTGACAGGTGCCACCGGCTTTATCGGTACTTATCTCGTTGCAGAACTCATCCACGCGGGCCATCACGTCGTCGGGCTCACCCGTTCGGATTCAGGAGCCGATATGCTTACCCGTGTTGGGGTGGAGGTCCTCCGCGGCGACGTGAACGACCTGGAGCGCCTGCGGACAGCCGCACAGGCATCGGATGGCGTCATCCACGCGGCCTTCAACCACGACTTCTCTAAACTAAAAGAGAATAGCGAGGATGACCGCAGGGTGATCGAGACGCTGGGCAAGGTGCTCGTCGGCTCAGACCGGCCGCTCATTATCACGTCCGGCACGGGCCTCGCCCGATCCAGGACCGGCGGCCTCGCACTGGAGAGCGACGATCACCTCACCTCGGCGGAGTTCGCCCGCGCCGCCTCCGAGGAGGCGGCTGACGCCCTCATCGCTAACGGCGGCCGCGTGATAGTGATGCGGCTGCCGCAGGTGCACGACACACGCAGGTTCGGTCGGATAACACAGCATATCCAGTTGGCACGGCAAAAGGGCTGGGTGGCGTATGTCGGCGAGGGCCGGAACCGTGTGCCGGCCGTGCACGTCTCCGACGCCGTACGTCTCTTCAGGCTGGCGCTCGAGAATGGACAGCCAGGCGCACGCTACCATGCGGTCGGAGAGGAGGGGGTCTCCATGCGCGAGATCGCCGAGGCGATCGGTGAAGGGTTGAAGATGCCGGTCGAGTCGATCACACCGGAGAGGGCGCCGGAGTACTTCTCTTGGATGGCGCACCTCGCCACGATTGATCTTGCAGCATCTGGCCTGTTGACGCGCCAGCAACTGGGCTGGAACCCCGCTGGTCCAGACCTCCTGACGGACCTGCGCGGCATGGATTACTGCATGGCTTAGGGACGACAATGCTGATGGGTTGTGGTGGATCTTGAGAAGTGCATAATCGCTAACTCACTCGTCGAGACGCTTGAGTTCTGGACAAGTGATTTGGCCTGTTCTCGCCAACTGAGAACGTCCAGGCGTATCGCTGCGGACAAGCCGACTACCGAAGACTCGGTTGTTAACCGTACAAAAAGCTCGTGAAGCACTCGCCGAGCGGACTGCAATTGAGTGGAGCGCCACTCACCGATGGTATTGGCCTTTCTGGCGAAATCAGCATCTCGATACATCCTGCGCGTGTCAGAGTAAAGTGTGGCACTGCCGCTCAAATCCGTTCGAGGCTGGTTCCTCTATACCAGTGGTTGGGCACCCTACGCGGCCAGCTATTTCCTTATCTTCCGGTTGCAGCGCTCCTCTTACCATCAGGCTCTCCTAGACGCAGTGCTGAATGTTTTACCAGCCGCGCTACTTGGAGTCGCGGTCTTCTGGGTCGCCGGTCAACTGCGCTGGCCATACCGTCGTCATGGAGTTCTCGTTGCCGCACATCTGGCGGGCTCGATTCTCTTCGCGTTGCTCTGGTGGGCATCAGTGCAACTCCTCATGTCCCTGCAGGTGCTTTTGGTCACGCATTGCTGGAGGTTTAACGCATGGGGCATGTACGCAGTTCAGTGGCAGGCCTTCAGCGGGTTGATGGTCTACGGCACCCTGATCGGTTTCTCCTATATGGTGCAGGCGCAGGAGCGGGCTCAGCGAGAGGAGCGGCTTCGAATCGAGGCTGAAACGCTACGGGTGCGTTCGGACCTCAGCGCTTTGCGTTCCCAACTGAACCCGCACTTTCTGTTCAACACGCTCCACTCTGTTATCGCTCTGGTCGGCTCCGATCCAGCCAAGGCGGAGCAGGCACTTCTCAGTCTTTCGTCCATGCTCCGCTACGCTCTCGGGTCGCGACGGGATGTGCAGGAGGCGGAGGTCACGTTTGAGGAAGAGCTTCGTTTTACCGAAGCGTATCTCGCACTAGAGAAGCTCCGGCTTGGAGATCGGCTTCGGATCGAGTGTGCAATCGACCCTGAGACGCTTGCGCTAGAGCTTCCCTCACTGACCTTGCAGCCCCTGGTAGAGAACGCGGTGAAGCACAGCATCTCCAAGCGCCCGGATGGAGGCACGGTGGCCATTCGAGCTGTTGTGTGCCAAGGCAGCCTACAAATTGACGTCTGGGACGATGGCGACGGTGCCTCACCTGAGCAACTCGCAAACAGCACCGGCCTTGGATTGAAGACAGTGAGACGCCGTGTGGAACTGTACTATGAGCAGCTTGCGACGATGACCGTCACGTCCAGCCCAGACGATGGAAAGACGGTATCGCTCTACCTGCCCCAAGACGAACCGCTGGAGAGACTGTGATGACCATCCGGACGGTGATTGTGGAAGACGAAGGGCTGGCGATTGACCGACTTCGAGAGTGTCTTTCGTACATGGAAGATGTTGAGGTGACAGGCGAAGCGCGGGACGGCCAGGCTGCGCTAGACCTCATCGACAGGCTTCAGCCCGATCTCGTTTTCCTAGACATACAGCTTCCAGTGCTTTCAGGTTTTGAGGTGCTCCGATGCGTTCGCCATCGTCCGGCCGTCATCTTCACGACTGCCCATAACGAGTATGCTGTCTCGGCCTTTGAGTGGGGAGCGTTTGACTACCTGCTCAAACCGTTCGAGAGAGAACGTGTCGCCCTGGCTTTATCGCGATTCCAGGATAGAAGCGGCGCAAGAGACGCTGGAACGGCTATCACCGAGCGTCTGGACACCACGGAGAGCCAAGGGCAGCTACGCCGCTTCTTCGTGAAACAGCGCGGCATTGCGGTGCCGGTAGACACCGACCGAATCGTCGCCATCCTTGCCGAGGGCGACTACTGCAGGGTCCACCTTGCGGATGAAAGCCATCTGGTCCACCTTCCGCTGCGCGATTTTGAGGCACGTCTGCCGCCAGAGGCATTTCGGCGAATCCATCGCTCCGCCCTCATCAACACGGAAAAGATTGAGCGCATAGAAACCAATGGACGAGGCGCGCAGGTGACGATGGAGAACGGACTAGTTGTGGGAGCAAGCAGGGCCGGTTCTGCGGAGCTGAAGAGCCTGCATCTGTAGACCTAACGACGGTTCTGGCCTGTTTACAGAAAACTTCAAGCGGGAGGCCGAGGACTCCTTAGGTTTGGTGCAGGTTCGTTATGCGCCCATCGGTTCTGCTCCTCTCGTTCGCCCTGCTCTCGACCGCCGCAGCGCGGTCACAATCATGTCAAGAAGGCGGCACGCTCACAGGCCTCGTACTCGATCCTAGTGGTGCCGTCATCCAGGGCGCGCGCGTAGAAGGATCTGTCGATGGACAGGTACAAGTGGCGACCTCGGGTAAAGACGGACGATGGAGCCTCTCCTGCCTTAATCCAGGGTTCTATCGCGTTCAGGTGAGCTCGCCAGGTTTCCAAACTGCGCAGTTTGGACCTATCCAGGTGCGCTCCAGCAAGACAAGCCCTCTCACCACGAAACTCCCCCTTGCATCGGTCGCCGTGGACATCGACGTTCCCGGCGCGGACCAGAATCTTCAATCGGGCGGTTCCAACGTCCTTTCTGAGAAGCAGCTACAAGGCTTTGCAGAAGACCCGGACGACTTCCAACGACAGTTGCAAGCACTTGCAGCAGCATCGGGAGCTCTACCCGGCACAGCTCTCATCACCGTAGACGGCTTTCAAAGCCCTTCTGCTTTGCCTCCAAAGGCAGCAATCCAGGAAGTAAGGATCAGTCCGGATATGTTTTCGGCGGAGTATGAGTACCCACCCTATGCAGGGGGGCGCATTGAGGTGTTCACCAAACCGGGACAGGACAAGTTTCATGGTGCCGTCTTTGGGGTGCTCGGCTCACACATCTGGAATGCGAATGACACTTTCAGTACGACCGGGACGCCGGCCGACAAACAGCGCGAGGGATTCGAGTTTAGCGGTCCCCTTCTAAGCCGGAAGAAAGCCGACTTCGCTCTGGACCTCGATCACCGCAGCATCGACGAGAACGCCGTCGTGAACGCTTTCGTCCTGTCGTCTGCGGGGCTGACTGTGCCGTTCAACCAGACGGTGGCTACTCCACAGCGGTTGTGGCTGGCCAACGCCCGCACCGGATGGCAGGTCGGCTCCAAAGACACCCTGACCGTTTCCTTCGCTGTGAACGACAAAAGTACGGCGAACAAAGGTGTCGGAGGTCCTGTGCTCCGCGATGCAGGATATTTTGCTAGCGTTTCGGATTTCGACTTACGGGCGATCGACACGACGTTCTTATCAAAAGACCTGCTTCATTCGACGAGAGTCGGGCTGAGCTGGAAGCTGGCGGAGCAGACACCTAATACAGATGCTGCGCAGCTCTTGATTGCTGGAGCTTTCACCGGAGGCGGCTCAACGGCGGGTCATTTGCATAACGCTGAGCGGGATCTGGAGTTCGATGATGAGATCTACCTGTCGCGTAAGACGCATACCCTAAAGGCGGGTGTTCAACTACTCGGGGCTTTCATTCAGGATGCCGACCCAGACACCTTCAATGGCTCCTATGTCTTTGGCGGAGGCTTTGCCCCCGCTCTCGATAGTTCCGGCACCACGATCACGATTACCGGGCTGGAGCAGTACAGACGGGCCCTCGCCGGTTTACCGGGCGGCCAGCCCACCACGTATTCTCAGACGTTTGGGAACAGCGTCGTTCCGCTTCAGCAATGGACCGTGGCGGGTTATGCCCAGGACGACTGGAAGGTGAACAAGACTTTCTCGCTCTCCGCTGGCCTGCGCTACTTCAGCCAGACAGCGCCCACGGTGACGGACGGAATCGCTCCACGAGTCGGAGTTTCCAAAGCGTTCGGCAAGAAGCAGGCATGGGTGCTCCATGCACGCACCGGCCTCTTCTACTCTCCCATTGCTTCAGCCCTGAGCCTTGAAACAGTACGTCTGGACGGACAGCGCCAGCGCAGTCTGACCGTCTACTCGCCCGACTTCAGAAACCCTTTTGGTGCTCCGGCGAGTACGGCGCCTATTGAGCGGCAGCGCCGGTTTGCGACCGGAATCAACATCGCTCCATCTTCGCAGTCTCAGCTCAGCATCGAGCACACGTTTCTTAAGAATTGGTCTGTCAACGCCAACGCCTACTACACCGCATCGTGGGGTGTGCTGCGATCCTTCAATGCCAACGCTCCCCAGCTCTCTGCAGCCTCCAGCGACCCTGCTGCAGCTCCCCGCCCGTTGGCACCCAACCTCAACCTTTTCGAATACGGGCAGACGGGGCGGTTTGCGGGGCCGTACGCCTTCCTCGGACTCAACCATTTCACACAGCGCTTTAGCCTCATCTCCGGCTATCTCTATAACGGCTTTCGCACCAATGCAGAGAACCCGAACGTGTTCCCGCAGAGCACGTACGATCACACGAAAGACTGGGCTCGCCCTGCCGGTTCCCCTGCGCACAGCCTATTTGCCGTCATTATCTACTCGCTTCCATTCAAGATTGGCAGCACCACAAACCTTTCCGTGGCAAGCGGAGCGCCCTATGACGTCACCACAGGTTTTGACAACAACGGGGATGGAGTCTTCAACGACCGGCCTTTACTTGTATCCAGCCCTGGACCGGGCGTCTACTCCACTCTGTTTGGCCTTCTTTCTACCAGTCAGCCAAACGGCACTCTTCAACGGAATTTTGGCACGATGCCTGCAACGGTCCACCTTGACTTGTCGTTGAACAGATCGTTCTCTTTCAAGGAGAAGCGAGGTGCACGAGTTCGAGAACAGGTCCTCCGCTTCGATGCAAGGTCATCCAACCTGCTCAACCATGCGAACTACACCGAGGTGGACGGGATCGTAGGGACTCCACAGTTTACCCAGCCCGTTGCGGCTGATTACGGAAGACGCATCGAGTTCGGTGCACGACTCAGCTTTTGACCAATCTGGAGGAGCACAAATGAAATATGTTCTGGCGATCTTCATTCTCTTCTTGGCTCTGATTATGACCGCTGCGCAGACCCAACAACCGGTGTTGCAGGAGTCTGGCACGCAAGAGCCGACCGGGTACTCCTTCGCAGTTGTAGTTGCTTCTAAGGTATTAACTGTAGAGGGTGACTGGAAACAAAGCACCCGCCTTCGAGATTATGCGACGACCCGTGCGGGAACGTACATTGTATTTGCAACCGGGAACGGTCTGTCCGTTCTTACGAGTGCAACTGAACTCTCGAAAGTGGTCAACCTGTATCAGGAAATCGCTCGACTCGGCAAAGAGCAGAGTTCGCTCGCAGCGAAGCAAAGTCCTCTGTCAAAGCAGCAGGAAAAATTAGCCGCCGAGATGAGGAAAGCTCTGACCCCGGAGGAGATGCGTCGTATTGGAGCCGAACAAGGAAAGATTGGCACTGAGCAAGGTACGATCGGACGGGAACAGGGGAGGATCGGTCAGGAGCAAGGCATCGCAGGCCGGAAGTGTTACGACGCTGTGCAAGCATGTCTCAGAGCCTGCACAGCAGAGCATAGCTGTGCTGCGGCATAACTCTGCTTCTCAGCAAGTGCAGGTTTCCTTCCATGGCCGCAACTGTCCGAATAGTTGAAGAGCAAGTAACGAGGAACGCCGCTCTCGTCAGCGATGATTCTCAGCTGACGCGAAATCGCCAATGCACTCAGCGTGTTCTGGATAGGCACCAGTAGGTCCGACTGTGTTTACCTCGACCGCTGTTGAGATGAATGCTTGCGCACTCCTCGCTGGTGTGGTCGCGGAGTAGAGAAAGGCGCTAAGCAGCCTCATCTAATTCTTCGTCCTGGTCGGCCTGCTGGTCTCTGCGGCTTCGGCCAGAATCTCCTCTTCTTCGTCTACTCGCTCTGCGCTTGGGGACTCAGCCGCAGGGGCATCGAACAGGCTGAAGTTCTTCGGTTGCTCCGGTTTGACGGCCTCAACCGGCTTTACGGCCGCAACGGGTGTAGCAGGCTCGGTCTTTCCTTGATCCTTCTTCGCGGGCAGCTTCTTCGCGCGCGCTTCAGCCTGCGCTGCTTTCCCGGCGACGTCCATTTCAGCTTTCGCTCTGTCGAGCGTGCTTTTGAGCTGCAGGTGAGCTGCGACGAAATCGACGATAGAGGATGGCAGATCGCGGTCCAGCTCTTCGGCGGTCCCGGTGAGTTTGAAAGGCGTCGTCAACGCGGTGTTTTCGCCATCCTGCAGCTTCTTCGGGATGATGTTCACACTGATTTGATCGTCGTCGAGGCGGGTTACGGTCAGCAGCACTGCGCGCTGCCGCAGGTAGGGGGCAAGCTCCTTGAACATGGCTTCTCTCCGGGGTAGGTCACTCGGGGGGTGACTCCCTCCTCGCCGGCTTCTTGAGTTCAGGGTTATCCCAGTGGATGCTGTGTCGGCGTCCGAACGCCAGCGCTTCGTTGTAGGAGGCAGGTTTATGCTCTCGCTGCCATAGGAGGCGGTAAAGTGCATCGACCGCCGACTTCATCACAACCTTCATCTCGTCGTCGGAGATATGGGAGACCTCCGGTTTGCCGCTGCAGACCGCACAGGGCTTTCCCGCGTGCAGGTTTTCGATGGGTCCATTGCGAAATGCCAGCACAACGATTGCTTTTGCTTCCATAGCCAAGTCGTGATCGAGCTTCATCTTCATGGGCAGTCTTCGGCACATTCCCACCATACCGCCGCGGCCGCTATGAAGTCTTACATCGTCTCGCAACTATGCAGCAATTTTCCGCGAGCGCCGTCTCGTCCTGGACCACAACGCGGGATCGATTGGCAGCGCGCTCGTCTGTCCCGTCCTCGCGTTGAAGAATGCGCCATGATAGCTGAGCCTGCCATAACGAAACAGTTGACCCAACATCGCAAGCGCGTTCATTGCGAGTGTCTGGTTGATGAATGGTTCCTGACGGTCCAATGCCTCGACCGCGGAGCAACTTGGCAGAGTATCTTCCCCGGAGTCGGCGTCGACTATCTCGGGAAACAATTCGCTTACCGTGCGCAGGCGTTCAGCCTTGCGCCGGTTTCTCCCATTCAATGGCTGGCCGAGAACATACTGTCCACTGGCCGCGTTGTTGCCGAGGTCCAGCCAATAGCAGGTGTTGCTCAAGGCGTGAGTAAACGATTCGGCTAAGACCTTCCTTGCTTCCCGTGTGTCGACGCAACTGATCACTACATCGGGGACGGGGTCGCGATGACGGTCAAAGGAGCGCGGATGGAATCGGTTGGGGATGGCAGTCCACTTCGTTCCCCAGAAAATGTTGATGCGGTTGATCAACACGGTGGCTTTGTTCTGACCGATGTCGGACGCTGAGAACGGCTGGCGAACGCAATTGTTGGCAGAGACCGTGTCGGCATCCATCATGGTCACGTCGAGCCCGTTCGCGTGCCCCCAAACTCGCATTGCCTGGTCGAGATAGGGCAGGCTCATTGCGATGGAACTGCCCGTGCCGCCCGCTCCAACGATCAGCACGCGGACTGGTCCTCGACGCACCAGGTCCGAGGGCAATCTATGCTCGATACGCATGCTTAGCCTCTCTCTCCGCGCACGAACTGCGCCAGCGTTTCGGGAAGGACGATCAAGGTTTCCCGCGGAAACGATCTGCGCTTGGCCGCTAAGGATACCCACAGATCCTCGAATCCTCCGGGATGGCGCGTCAGGCGCCCCACGTTGGCATGGGTGAAAGCGCTCTCATAGAACCCTCGTTCCCAATCCGCAATCGAGGACACCGTCGCGGAATTCGGGCGGCGCATGGAGCCGGTACAAACGCCGCCGTTGTCGGAGAGATTCCAGAACGGCGCGACGGCCAATCTCGTCGCGGCATCAGGACGCCTATTCTCCGCGAGGGCACGGATCGCAAGATCGCCGTCCTTCACACGCCATGCTAACGGCGGCTGCGGAAAGACTCGACCATTGAGCCCCGCGGCTATATCCTCGGAGTTCTGATAGAACATCTGCCGTCGCCGCGCCGGCGTCCACCATGCGATCATCCGGTCGCCTTTCGCGAGGATGTTCTCTGGCAGGACGACCGCGTCAGAGCTCCCACTCAAGGAGCGCACCAGCGAATCCACAAAGGCGACCGTAAGCGGTTGAGCGGGACCAAGCGCAGGAGGAGCGTCCTTCTGAAGCGTCACTTCGTGGCGGGTGACGAAGCTCTTTTGGCGGTCTCCATACACCAGAAGCGCTTCACGCAGCTCGAAGCGATGGTTCTCCCCGATCGAGACATGTATCTGCATGACTGTTCTCCGACTTCTCCCACTCTTGCAACTCCTCCACCCATTGGAAGAGCTCATGGTTGAACATGACGAAGCGCTCCACGATTAGGACCGCCTGCCGCACTTCCTTTGAGTTCTGCGGATGGAAGGCCACGCCTATGGCGGGTTCTGAAGATCCCTCGAGCATGTATTGACCCTCTTCGTCGAAGCAAGCGGTGATGGCGTCTCGCTCTTTGAACGCCACCAGCAGGGATGGCAGCGGCGGGCTGTCGTAGTTGCCCTCTTCGATGAGCTGGTTTGATGGGCGAAGGCGTACCCGCGAGAGTCGTTGCAGCTTGCGCAGTCGCTTGATCCAGGAACCGTGGCGGCCGTTGTCGTGTTTGCGCAGGAGCTTGCGAGCGTCCAGAGTCCATTGATCGTGGCCATCTTTGTGCAAGCTCAACCGGATGCAATCTGGCAGTGCTTTCTCCACTTCGGGAAACTCATATTGGCCCTTGTGCTCCTCTTCGTCCTCGTCGGCATACTCTTCTAGCCGTTCCTCGTACTGGAGAGCCTCGTCGTGATTGTAGATACGCATCACGCGATAGAGCGCGTAGGTGAGTGTCCAGTAGAACGCCGCTCCGAGTCCCGGCTCTTCCGCTTCGAGTGCTTCGATTGCTGGCCCGATCTTGAGATAGCCTGAGCCGCCGCAAGCCACAGTAACGGCCAACTGGCCATGTCCGATGACCTCATCGAAACCTTCGCGCTCGGCCATATCGCTCACATCCAGGTGATACTCGACGTTACGCTGCAAGAGGTTCCAGCGTTCCTCCCCAATGGCGCGCATGATCGCGTGTTTGACGAACACTAGGGCGTTTTCGCCGCACTCCTTCCAGCTATCACACGTTGCAAGGCCTTCCCGGACCAGAGCGGCGCAAAGGTCGTACACGAGCTCCGCACGGAACTCGTGGCTGTACTCGGTGGGCAGTCCGGCCAGGGACGGGAGGGCCTGGAGAAAAGCCGGCGCCAGATACGCTATGCCAGGGGCGGCAGCATCTCGGTAGGAGCCGGGAGGGCCTGATTGCTGTTTGCTGGGTATTGGTTGATGGCCTCGGTCACGATCCGGGCGAGTGCGATGGATTCTTTGCATTGAAGGTGCCTCGCGAGTGCCTGGCTTGTCTCCGGGGGCGGCGCTGCTGCCTTCGCGGCAAACATCGCGATCAATTCCTCCGGGCTCATGGTGGGCGCGACCATCGTTTAGCCCTTTGTCCCGATGGCGCGGCTGAAGGTGTAGCGCAAAGCCGAGCCGGTATCTTCGGGACCAGTGACCGACGCCGTAGCGATTTCCGGATACGCGGGAGTGAGAAGGTCGCGGACCTGGTCCACAGTCAACTGAGGGCCAGGGTCAGGGATTCGCACGCTATTGTACTGGAACTCGCGCAGAAGCATTTCCGTCTTGAGACTGCTCATCTCTGCTCTCCTCTTGAACATCGCTGGGGTGGGGTTTGGATTGAAGCAAGCGCCGCCAGTAGTGATCGGCGATGCAACGACTCATACTGCGGCGCAACAAATCCAGCGTCTCCGCTTCGTCGAGAACGTAGGCAAAGAACTCGTGCCTATCGCGCAGAGCCCGAGCGGCGCGATGGTTGCCATCGATCACCGGCATGCCACATCCGCTGGGCAAAGTCACCATGATGCCCGGCCCGAGGGATGTAGGAAGATGATCGGCATGCTCCCAGTCGATGTGCGCGTTCTCAAGCCAACTCTCCAACGGAGGACGGTTCACGAGATGCCGGGCATGGCCGCGACAAAGTTCCCTCGCGACGCCGATGTTGAACCGGAGCGAAAGGATCTCGTAGAACTCCTCTCCCTGGTTAGCTTCTTCAGCGTTAGTGAAGGGACAGCGCGGGCAATCGTTGTGGCGACGGAGCGGAACAATAGGCATGAGGGTACCTGCGAGACCGAGTGCGAGCAGACAGAAAGCCCGCAGACGCCGAGTTTTTGTGGGGGCACGTTGTCAATGGAGGAAATGGAGGATGCTAGAACTCATGCATGAGTGAGCGGACGGCATCGAGACCAGACGCGGCCACAACGATGAGGTCGGGAGAGCAGCCGGTGTTGTCTGCTGAGTCCAACAAATCGCGTATCGCCTGTTTCAACGAGTCATCTGCAAAGTGGTTCGGAGCCCAACTTGGGCCGGCGTTGAAGATCAGGTCGTCGACCGCTTCGACCTGGTTGTCCTTCACGAAGATGGTGCCGCCATCGTCGGGGTCCTCACCTTCCCAGGTGATCTCGCCGTTCAACACATATCCGCGCGGGGTCAAATAGTGTTCGGTCAAGAGCCTAAGCCACATTCGAACACCGTAACGGCTCTCGTCTTCTTCGGGGAAAAGGCGATCTCTATCTTCCGAGATCTCCAGCAAGTCAGCATGGTATGGCAGGTCTGGCTCTGGACTCGCGGCGATCGCCGCGAACAGCTCTCGTGTCTCTTCGGTCTCCGCACGCTTCATTGCCGCGCGCAACACCGTCGCGTCCCCCTCAGTCAAAGCCGGAGTGATCGCCACCTCGCCGTCATAGTAGACGCCGTAGTCCATAGATTCCTCCTTCAGGCATTCGTACGTTGGAATGGATCGGAGACAGGCCGCGGTGGTGCTCTCCGAAGCGGGTTCAAAGTGATCCGTGCTAAAAGAGGCAGCCCTGCACAGGAGCAGCCCCGTTAGTCACGATCGCGGAGGAGCCACTCGCTGAAGTCTCGGGCCGTAGCACCTCGTTGGGAATCTGGGTCGCAGCCGGTTGATACTTCGCCTGAAAGCGCTCCAGGAGCGCCATCTCGACGGCATGCAAAGACTCAGCTGCTTTCAGTTCGTAACGTCCAAGGTAGTTTCTCTTCCGGATCTCGCCGAAGGGCACGCTCTGCGTCACAGAAGGTGAATGCAGGATCGCCCCAACAAGGCCAGTTAAGTGCATGGTCGAGAAAGCGCAGGCGGTTCGCGTCGCAGCCGAACCAAGTGGAGTAAAAGGTAGCTCGGTCGTAGTGCGCGATGTGCCCGAATGTGTTGCATAGTCGGCTATAGAACTTCTCGGTAAAAACACACGCTTCCACTCGGCGCCTACGAGATGGAGGAACGCGTTGCCGTAGTCCGCCTTATCAGCAGCTGTAGAGAACTTCGTCGGAACGAAGTCCGTTGGGAGAAAGGGCCCTCTGGCCATGAACATCTCCACGCAAAAGAAAAGGGCCAGCCGTGAGGCTGACCCTTCTTTGCCTGTTGAGCGAAGCCAAAGTCGAGTGGCATCGTTGGAACTGCTCTCCCGCTTGCTACGCTACCACTCTTCTGTCCAGTTGTGATGGGAAGTAACGCGAGAGACATCACAGCAACACGCATCTCACCCAAACAATTTGAGCTGCGCGTCATCCTGGATTGCTGTCGGCCAGAGAGAAGCCTTGTTGCGCTTCTTCGCCGTGACCGGAGGTTCGACGAGATGGATACCGGTCGAGACGGGCACAGGATCGAGGCTCACGACTGCGGGCAGGTGGAGCGCGGAACTCGGCTCTTGCTCTGCCTCTGTGACTTCTGGACGCGGCTGTGTCTTCTCTCGTTCGTGATCCAGCTCTCGCCAGATGGCGTCGGCGGATTGACCGACACCTGCTTTCTCGACCAGTTCGCGCGCCATAGCGCTCATCAGGTCTTCGTCAGCATCAAGAGATTGCAGTCCTTCTCCAGAGAACTTGCCCTCCATCATGAGCGCGACCAACATCTTCTTGCCCATCAGACGGAGACAGGTCTCCTGCATCGTGCCCGCGTAGGTGACGAACTTCACTTTGACGGGATGCCGCTGTCCGATCCGCCAAGAGCGCCGGCTGGCCTGCCGCAAGGTATGCAATGAGTAGCCGGTCTCGTAGAAGTAGAGCGTTGGAAAGGCCAGCAAATCGAGACCCGTCTCCACCAGTTTAGGGTGACAGATCACAACCTCGGCACCGGCTTTCAGCTGCCGGTCGTACCAGTCTTCCCGCTTATCGGTAGGGACGGAAGAGCGAAGAACCGCGACGCGAATGCCGGCCTGTTGCAGAACCGTTTCAAGCCGCAGAGTGACGTCTTTCTCACCGGTAAACGTCGCGTAGATCTGGCACCGGCGCCCTTGGCGCAACTCCTCCTTGACGTCGGCGATCAATTCACGTTCTTTGGCATAGAGAACATCCTGTGCCATGTTCTCTGGCGTCGTGACGAGGAACTTCTCATTTTCCTTCGTAGTCGGATCGAATGCTCGTGCCCAGATCTCCTTGAAGCCGTACGGATGGTCGGGATAAAGGAGAAGGGTGTTGAGCAGGATACTCATCAGGCTCTTGTTGCCGCGATGCGCCTGCATCGCGTTCCGAATGTCCTCTTCCAGCTGTTCGTAGGCAGACTTGAGCCCTGCGTCCATCTCGACGGACAAGACGCTCTCGTCATATCGGGGCAGATTGTCGGAGATGTCCTCAAGGGATAGGAACGCCGTTGTGTTCATCAGGAACTTTCCGAAGAGCAACGGCGATGCTCCGGGCTTACGTAATACATGGATCGTCTTCTTTGTTGCTCTCGAACATGCGTTATCGGCTTCTTTGACCTTCTCGACAGTTTCGAGGACACCGTACTGCTCTTGGAAATCACGCCGGCCTTGCCCGCCATACGCAAAGCCTTCGGCAACCATGACGCGCGGTTCCATGCGAAAGAAAATATTGAAGAGATCGTCCGCATAGCCGCCCATCAGAGTCCCGGTGAGCGCGATCAACCGTTGAGCCGCGCGTCCCAGCACACCGAGGCCGTTGCCCTGAGCGGTGTCGCCCGCGAGTTGATGGAGTTCGTCCGCAATCGCGAAGTCGAACCAGCCGCGCATGTAGCGGCCGATATACTCGATCGGGGCCATACGCTGAATGCGTGTCCGGTCGGCCTGCCAAAGCGCGGAGAACCTTGTCGTCCCCAGCTTTGGCGATGTGAGGGTCTCAGCGACCTTTAGCTTGTCATCGAAATCGAGGGATGTCAGCTTCTCCCGCTCGGAATCCAAAATGGCGAGACCTGAATCCGGGTTCACAATCGACCCGAGGTTGGGTCCGGACTTCGCTTTGAGGTAGACGTGGTTCCAAAAGTAGCCGAGCTTTCCCTTGTCCTTGCCGATGATGAAGAAAGCTGGTCCGGGGAAACGCTTGCGCCACTCGCGACGTCCCATGCGTCGCATCTCGGCAAGTGTAAGGTGCTTGCCCTCATACACGGTCTTACCCTTGCTCAGTTTTACCTCGCAGATCCCGTGCTGCTTTTTGGGATCGCCGCCATTGCGCATGTCCTCGATCAGGAAGGCCCGCGCGCGCGGGACGGTAAGCAATACCTCGCGTGCCCACTTGTGAGTGATATGGGATGGGCACATGACGAGTGTTGTGCTCGGGCGACCGCCTGTCATGACGTGGATGGTCCCGAGGGCCATGAACGTCTTGCCAGCGCCGCACTCAGCGACGATGCGCGCCGCTTTTGCCCGCCTCAGGTACTTGGCAGTGCCGGTGATAGCCAGGCCTTGGGCGGGGAGCGCCTTTCGCAGCAGCGTTGCAATCGCAGGGGCGATCGGGTCTTTGGTGCTCTGGAGCGGCGGGTAGGTCTCAAGAATGCGCGAGCCCAGTTCTGCCGCGTGAGCGCGCAGGTAGTCGAAGGTGGTCTCCATTGAGATACCTCGTGGAATCAAGATTGGGTAGTGACGAATGGAACACAAATAGAGAAGGCGCTCTGGCGAGCGCCTTCTGGACGAAAATAGAGCTGCTGAAAGCTAAGCGGTTAAACCATCTATTGATTCGAGCGCGTGATCGGCCAGGATGGACCGCAGTGCCCCGTCGAGGGAGAACTGAGGCCACGCGATGGGACCGTTTCTGTCCGGGAAGCTGAGCACCCTACAGAGTAAGCCGTCCCCAATCCAATCCAGCAATTCCTCGGTCGTGGCTGAAATGAGGACGGGGCGGCAGCCGATCCCGTCGATGTCCTTGATGCGCTTCTCTCTTTCTAGGACTCCGAGGACATGTGCCGCCCACGTAGGATCGCCGGGCAGCCCAAGAAAGCTCACAAGGGTAGCCCATGCTTCATCTCTTTCATAGCGCATCAGGATTGTCCTACCGACGCCTCCATTCGCATGTAGCTCTTGCGAGACCGCAACCATGTGGCGCACCGGATGTTTGCGGTCGGCAAGACTAACCGATCCCTTGTAGCAAGAAGGGTTCTCTCCAAGGGAAACTTGTTTGCTCGTCCCGTCGGGAAAGCTCAACGTAAACGTGGCGTTCTCGTGGATTGCAGCCGTGACCGTTCCGATGTCAGAGTCGTTCCCGAAGGCGCTCAGGAGATGAGCCTTACGGTCCTCCCCGATATAACGATCCACTCGAACCCGTATACGAGTCGATATCTTATCCGTCGCCCGCTGGTATTCAAGCAGCCCGAGCCGCAGATGTGCGTTCCGCATCTTCTTCTCCTTCCGGCTTTGCTGGCGTCTCCGTCAGCTTATGAGTCCTGCCATTGGCGTAGACCAACCGGAGTTCGTTGGTCCATCGCTCCCGGTGGTGAACGATCTGCGTGTCGCCATCATCTTCGACGAAGGTTGTGACGTGCTTGACCGATCTCCAACGGGCGATGTGTCTTTCTTCGCCGTGGCCAAAGACGCCGTTCAAAAGACCGGCCGTGCATAGCAGTCCTACATGACCACCATGCAATGGAGTGATAGGCCGTCCCGTCGCGACGTCCTCGTGAGGCATCAAGAAAGGGATTGTCTGTTTCCACGCTCCGGACTTCGGCAGCAGGTCTTCGAGTTGGTCATATGGCAGCCCACGATAACTGATCGCGGTTTCACCAGAAGGTGGTACCGAATACGTAGCGCAGGAAGTCGGAGTCAATTCAGGCAGTTCGTGGAAGCTACCATACGGGCTGATGCTCTGAAGCAGCCGCTTATTATCTTCGAGGACTGTGCCTCGGATATTTCGGCGCACCCCAAGTACCGCGATCTGCCGAAATCGAACCGATTCATCATCGGTCATACGCAACACAGTCAGTCTGCCGAAATGAGAGGCGAGAACCCCGGCACAGTCATGGAGCCGTTCGAAGGGGATAATAAGAACCAAAACGCCCTCGGGAACTAGCCACCGGTAGGTGTGCTCGAGGAATAGTCGCTCCATTCGGCTGTTTGCGACCGACCCGATCTCGGAGTCGTACGGAGGATTCAGGTAGAGCAGGGAGAAGGATTCGGCTTTGGCCATCGCGTCGAAGGCATTGCCCTGAATGGTCTCGATGCCCGTGGAGTTCGCGGCGTGCGCTCGATCTGCATCGAGTTCGACACCATAGAGTCGAACTCGGGCATCGCTGGTGAGAAGTCGAAGCGCGGTTCCTTGTCCTACGCAGGGGTCGACAGCAGAAACTGGTTGAGGGAAGGAGAGAAGAGCGCGGAGTTTTGTTCCTTCACTCTCGGGCAGTGGGTAATAACCCATCTTCAGGCGTGCGACATTGCGCATCGGGTTACCTCTGGCGGGGATAGAAGAATCCTGATTTATCGACGGCGTGAGAAGATCCTTGGTGAGGCCTGATGATCTCGTTTTTATCCCGAACAAGATAAATGAAGTTAAGGATTGGCACGTGCATAACGGCCGAACAGCTTCATACCATGAGCTGGCTTTTCGGCTGGCTGCTGAGCGTGCAGCGTTACGGCTGGAGCGATTTGACTTCGAAAGCCCCGACATCACCGGAACGGAACTAACGACTGATCAGCGGCTTCAGCACCCGTTTCAAGATGAAGTCGCCAACATGGTAGAGGTCCGTTACAGCAACGACGGACCATAGACTTACGTCGATACTGGCGATGACGGCCTGGTCTTCCATCGGATTGGCGCGCGGCGAGTATCAGATTCGGAAGCTTATCTCGATAGGGCTTTACCCCTGCGTCGGGTTGTCAAAGATGTCTGCCACAGTTCGCTCAGCGTGAAACGCCTCGCCTTCGATCACGGCATCGATCGTCACCCTGTCGGCCATTGTTCCTTCGTAGTCTCCCTTGAGTTGGGGATAGTTCATCTTCAACTGGTCGACTCCGAGATCAAGTGCGAAAATCGGGACCTTGTCACCCTTGAAAATGTGCTGAATGGCTCCTGGCTCGTGTTCCGAGCGCCTAAAGTACCGACGATCCGATGGTTGATCCTTGAGCACTTCGCCCATGTGGATTGCTGATGTGTGGGTGAGGCATGCCTTTGGCACCGACAGTTCGACCATGTAGCTGCTGATCCGCCGTACCGGCGAGATGTTCTCAATCATGGCCGAGACTTTAACGGTTCTCACGTCACCGCTGCGTTCCCCTGGGCGTGATCTGATGAACACCCGCGCCAAATCTGATGGACGAGGCGCCGGAGTGGCCGAATGACCTGCGCTTAACCTCACCATCATGGCGGCAAGGTTGCGGCTAACTTTCGTCCGAAATTCGTTCTCATCGAGAAACTCAGCGTAGATCCCGCGGCTTGCGATCTGGTTCTTGTAATCCCTCAGCAGCCTGAACTGCTCTGGATCGTGGTTATTTGGGATCGGACCCGTCGAGAAGTACAGCATCACCGGCTTATCAGCTGCGATGAACCTGTCAATTTCCTCGATGGTGCCGGATGCCGAAACGCCGCTTGGGGTTCCGATCCTTGCCTTAAAAACGCCGATCAGGAGGTCCGCGTCGTCCACAAGCTGATGATTGATCACAGCCTGTCCTCGCTCACCCATCGCGGGAATAGCATCCAGCTCCCATCGGACATCCCGGACATGAACACCCGAGGCCGAATGCGCGGAGTTCCAGTCGCGAGCGCAGGCTGATACGATGTCACGTTCCGCGACCACATCGGATGGTGAAGCGATTAGGATCTCGTAGGTGACTCCTTGCTTCGGCATGGCACTTAGTCTAAATCCCCTTGCGCGGTCGGTTAAGAAGGTGGCTTGCCAGCCGCAACCAGTTGAAGGCGCTCCGCGAGCTTATCAATCGAATGGCTGGCGACCGGATTCGTTAGGCCGAAGCGATCGTCGCCAAACAGGTTGTATCGCACCTGAGTCACCTTGGGGTCCACCGTCGGTGGCGCGTGGAAGACCGCGGTTATCGCACGTAGGATTGCCAGGATTTCACCTCGCTCGAAGATCCTGTCGATCTCAAGACCATGCCTGTTCTCCTTCCGCACGCTGCCCCTGGTGTTCAGGAAGGTCGTGACCGGGGAGGGATCGAAGGCGAATACCTTCTCGACACGCGGGATTCGATATTCGGCGGCTGGCAGCGAGTAAGCAAATTTCTCTGCCAGACCCGCGCCGAGAGAATGGCCAGTCGACTGGAGATGGATCGGACTGCGGTACTCGGGCCCAGACTGCTGCATTCTGCGAGCAAGCTCTTCGGCGAAGGCGCGTGCGAACTCGTCTCCGGCCACGGTGTACTCATCCTTGAGGAAAGGGTGAGCCCAATGAGTATTCGCTTTCCAGTCGTTCAGATTTGAGGCAACCGTCCCGCCGAACCCGACGACGATCAGATGGTCTGACAGTTTCTCCCATACCTGTGCTCGTAAGTGAACGCGGTCCATCTCGGCCTGAAGGTCTGCGTTGGGGAAATCAAGCCACATGGACCATTGGTCGCCCAGGGCAGCCTTTCCTTCTGTGAATTTGGCCTTCTCGTCTGGCTTTGTGCTGGTTGGAGATCCATACACGGCGGTGCTCAGCCAGGCGTAGGGAAGGTCTTCGGAGGCGCATGCTTGAGCCGGCTGCGGGTCGCCAAACCACCGATGACCAGGCAGCCGGACGACGGCCATATTCGATTGCTGCTTGAAAGCAGGCCTAGTCGTCACCGCAACTGCGATCAATACGATAATGGCAAGATCAATCCAGATCCATTGAGACGCAGCGATCTTGATCATTCAACCCATCACCTTGGCTGGTTAACTTAACCGTCCGGCCCAATTGTTTCCGTTGACTTTATCACCTGGGGTCAGCCGAAGCTAGTCAAGCGGCCATATGGTTACGGCCCGGAACCACCGCTGTGGGGGTGGGATCAGGGTCTAGAGGTCCAATCAAGACGGTTGCGATCTCCGATATTCCCTCGGAGCCACAAAGACCACATCGATCCCAAGCTGAGTTCGATACGTGCTCGCAACCCGGACAGTAAACAGCGCTTTCCACCGGGATCGCGATCAGCCCTGGTTCAAGGCGAATCATCTGAACCTTGCACATGAAATCTCCTTTCGTTAAGCGGCCTGCCTCGCAGCGAGTTCCTCGAGCTCCACAACCAAGCCTTTGAGCGTCGCCAGGCTGGGGATCGTCGCCATGGAGCCGATCTGGAGATGGTCGAGGACCGCAACAAACCGGGTGTCACCGATCTCTTCCGCCAACGAATGAGCCTTCTGAATACCTCGGATCGCCCTTTCACCGGCGTCAGCCACTTCGGCCTGGACCTGGGCGTTCGGTATTTCATTCGCTTTCTTTGCACGGGCAACACGCCAGAGGATCTCGCCATAGATTGCATCGCCCAGGATGCGGCGAAAGGCCTCAATCCTGCCTGTTGTCTTCTGATCGACGGGGCCACGTTGTACGGAGGCGGAGAGCGGGTCGGAGGTCGCCTGGCCCTTTTTGCTCCCGCCGGGTAAAGCCCACTTCGGCAACGTCGGGTACTCGAAGGGCTGGCGGTGCTCGTTTAGGTGAACCCACATCTCGCCTAAGTTGTAGAGATATCGTCCGAGGCCGAAGCAGGTGCAAGCTCGCTTGAACGCCTGCGCTTCAGAAGCGGTCATCGCGTTGGCCTCGTCGGCCCACTCTTCGCCACTGCCGGTATGACAGCCGATACCGTGGATCGTGAGGGTGCATGTGACCAGCACTTTGCCGGTCTGTATCAGCTTGTCGCGTTTCATTCTGCTTAGCGCAGATACCGTAGTAACGTCGTACGTCCGGGTCCAACCCGTAGGGGTGAGGATCTGGTTAAGACGGTCCGTGTACGCCCGTGGATCAGCGTAGGCAATGACGGCACCGCGCCGACCGTCCTGGGTGGCGTGTGTCACGCGCCACTTGATCTCAGAGGGATCGAACGGTTCGGCAAGGGCTGCGAACAGCGCCTCTTGGTCGGCTGTGATTTGGACTTCCTCGACTGCCATTTTGTGTCTCCTAAATGCCAAAGGCGCTCCGCAGAGCGCCTCTGAGTCGGGTTAGGTTGTAGCTAGAAAGGGATGTCATCGTCGCTGATGCCTTGATCCGTGTACACCTCGACGGCTGAGGTCGCGCTGCGCGCATAGCCGCCGCTGGGGGGCGTGCGAGTGGATCTTGTTCCATTCCCATATGACGAAGCGCCGCTAGTCTGGTTTGATTTCGCGCCAAGAAGTGTCAGGTCATCGATCAAGACTTCAGTTCGGTATTGCTTCCCGCCAGTCGCCTTGTCGTCCCAGGAACGAGTTTGGATTCTGCCCTCGATGAAGAGTTGGGTGCCCTTCTTCACGTAGTCGCGGATGACCTCGGCGGTTCTGTTGAACGCCACAAGATGGTGCCACTCCGTCCGATCCGACCAGTCTCCTTGCCCGTCCTTCTGTCGGTCGGCAGTCGCAAGAGAAAACGTTGCGACGAGTGTGCCACCCTTGGTGGAACGGATCTCGGGATCCTTGCCGACGTGTCCGAGGAGCATTGCTTTGTTGATACCTTTCGCCATTGCCCATTCCTTCCTGATTTATTGATGTGCGTTCTCCAGAGCCTCTATGCGACCGATCTCTTCATAGCCGCGAAAGGAGTACCGATAGAAGGTCTTCCCGTCCGGCCCAATGTTGAGATAACGCCTAGTCCACCGGTGCTTGTAGAGGACGATCGGTCCAGCCTGACCCATGTACATGTAGTCCTCGCACTCTCCCGGAGAGAGAACTGACTCAAGCGGCGTCCAGTTCGGCTCACCGCAGGTGAGCGGCCAGTCTTGGAGTAACTTCATGCCATTACTCCGGGCCTGACCGGCGCGACTGCGACGTGCGTGTGCCTGCAACCAACACAGCAGATCGCAGCTGTCATCTTTCGAACTGCGGTCTCGAACTGTTCGGGCAAGTCGATGAGTTCCCCGGCGCGGCTATAGAAGACCGGAGTCAGTTCGCCGCGAAGCGCCTTGTGCTCTTCCTGCCACAAGTCGGCCGGCAAATATCCGTCCGTCCCGCGAAACAGGAGCTTCGACGATACTTCAGGGCGAGTACGGCCAGATGGAATCGACAAGCTGTGAGAAGTGATCGTGAGTTCGCAGGTGCGGGCCACTCTCATCATCTCGATCCTGACCAGGTTTTCCGCAAGGATGACCGCGTGTCTTCCGTTGACCGCAATGGTATCTATCGTCTGCAGCCAGGGGATCGGCTTGCCATCGGGGAAGACGAAGGCGCAGGCGCGGCCCATGTCCGCGACCGCGCCACCCGATTCAACACCGCGCAAGACGTACCGCTTGGCGACATGCTGATGCTCGACCGATACACCGGGGGCGCAATAGATGCCACGCTTCTCGAGCGCCTTCAAAGAGCTTGCGGGAAGCGCGATACCGTGAAGGTTGTAACTCAGAGCGCCCAGGGGCTGCCGATTCTTCTCTGTTTTGGTGGCCATGTGCTCCTCTAAACCGCCATGATTTTGCGAATGGGCTGCCCAAGGGCCGCACGAATCTCTTCCTTGGTGCATCCGGCGCGGCAAATATAGAAGCGGCTGTCCGCGATCTTTATCCCGAGATTGTCCCGGGATTGGTCCCGTCCAGCGCGCGCGCAGGACGGGCACTGTGCCTTCCAGCTGCGGCTGTCCTGCTTGCCGTTTGTCCGCACGAAGTCGAGGATGCGGAACTCTCGTTGCCCCTGGGACGGCAACCGGGGAACGAACGGCTCCGGAGCGGGAGGGCGGTAAGCTTGCGGCTGCTCCATGTCCCGAGTGAGGACGCCGAGTTCTTCCGCTGTCAGCTTCTTCAGGCTTTGCAAGTAGGAGAGCTGCGTTTCGGGGTTCAGGTCGGCTTCATAGAACCAGTAGCGGCGATTGCTCTTGCGGTGCACTCCGAGCGGAGCCCGGATCGCATTTCCATAAGAGCCCTCCTCGATGCGGTCCTGTCGCGGGAAGACCTCGATTCCTTCCTTGAGGCCGCCCCCTTTCACCGGGACCCCGAGGCGGAGTGCGAGGTTGTAAATATAGATCCGACACTGGGAAGCAAGCAGCGGCGTCTCGCCGAAGATCCAGAGATGGCCGCCACGCCGGGACTGTTCCAGTGCCGCGTCAATGCCGTCCTGCTTCAGTTCCCATTGCAGTTGAAATAGGTCTTGGAGGGAACCATCGTAGTCCGCGTCAATCGCCACCCACTTGGAGCTCTGGGTCTGCGGGTTAATCGCGTAAAGGTTAATGGTGATGTCGCCATTCAGATGCATCCGGACAGCACCGCAGTCGAGTGGACGAGTCTGACGGATGTACGGCACACTCCCGTTTGGCAGTGCATTCGCGCGCTGTATGCCGTAGGCAAGACGATTTACGAAGAGCTTGATGAACTCCTCCGCCGTGGAGCGGCTTACGCAGAAGGTAGTTGGCATGGCCGGGGTCTCCTTTCTCAGTTGGGTGGTTGTACCCCGGCCCCAAAACTCGGTCAAATATCGCGAAACTGTGGGACTGAAGACGGTGGAGGCCGTCTTCACCCGCGGATTCGGTATCGATGGGAGCTAGACAGTTGCGGCTTTCGGGACGGCGACGATCCGGATGGTATGCGGCGGGATTGCCGAGACAGAGACGACGTTGCCTGAGTCGGAGCGACGGACATTCCTGTCCGGCGCGGTGTAGGCGAAGGCGTGGGTTCTTGCCATTGCACGATTGATCGAGCGGATACGGCCAGCGGACATACGCATGGGGACTCCTCCTGGGAGTTGGGTAAGGAAGACGTTGGGGGTGGGCACGGTGCGGACAGAAGAGCTAAGCGATTGCGGTTTGAAGCTGGGCTAGGAGCAATCCCGGCTGATCGACGTAGCTGAACAGCTTGTACTCCGAGAAGACACGGTCGAACTCTTCAGACGTGAACTGGTCCTCACAGCCCTCAAAGGAGAGCATGTACCAATCGCTTCGCTGCCGGTCGAACACGTAGATCGCACCGGATGCGGTGTTATCGGGAACCATCTGAAGGAGCAGTACTCCCTTGGGAGTCTGGATCCAGCGCGTGGCGATGGCTTCGCCGACTTCGAGAAAAGTGGAGACTGTCTGTTGGATGGAGGCGGCGGCGCGGTCACCCCAGTTGAACATCTTGTGGGCGGACATCTTTCCTAAGCTGCGTTGCATGTTGGCTCTCCTTGTTCTTTAAGTGAGTGGGTTGGGTCGCGGCTAACGGAGCCGGACGCGGAAGATGAGCAGAAACCAGACGCGGAGAAGCGATCCGAGCAGGCTCGCGAATAGAGCGACGACGCCGGTCAACCAGACCGGATGATGAGCACTGACCTGGAACAGACAGGGAGCGCAGGTGACGATAACGGCCAAGTTGATGGCGGCTAGAACGAGGCAGACCGACAACCGCCCGGCGAACCGGGTGGAGAAGATGGGGACAAACTCTACTGGAGACAGGAAAAAGCGAGGAATATTGAGCACGGGCGATCCTTTCCACGGTGGCGGATGGGTGAAGGTTGAGTTGAGTGGGAAGCCTCAGCCAGGCACGACAAGCAACAACGCTTACGCGAGGTCTTGTGTTTTCAGCTGACGGGAGGACGAATCGAAAACTGCCCAGACACAACGAAGAGCGGGACCGACTGGAGACCGGAGTGAATTCAAACCGGTGTACAGGTGCCAGCAGAGAAGGTCGGCTTTAGCGAAAGCAGAAGCTCTGCTGTCTTACTTCATCGGCGCGGTTACGCCGATGAGCCTGCACGATCTGTACCAGGCTGGCGCCCGGACGCATCGTGAAGTTCAGTTTCCGTTCGAGTTCAGAGATCCGCTCGAGGCGGGACGGTCGTGCAATGAAATGGCTGCAAGGTCGGCGTCCGTCGCAAAGATACGAACACGGCACGACAAGCGGCGGAGATAACCATCCTTCGCTCCATCGTCGTGGTGCTCAGGCACGTACACCGGATGGAGACGAATGGCGTTCACCCCGTGCCAAGCCAGCACGTCCGACAGCGTCCGGTCGAAGATCGGGAGCCAGTTGTATACGGTTCGCTGTTGAGTCGAGAGGGACTGGTTGAAGGTGAGTGGCGACAGCTGAACGCGTGGGTTGGACTCCTCGGCTCGAATGCCCATGCAGTTGAGGATGACCTTCTGTGGCAGGCTCCGGATGAACTTTTCGATCGGTCCACGCTTCAAATCGGGGGTGCACTGGCGATACTTGGGCGACGGAAACATGCCGCGTTGCTCCACCCTCTCCAGATAGGTGCGTTTCTGATTGCGAACAACGGTAAAGTCCAAACCGAACCCCTCGCATCGTCTCGTGCGAAGTCAGCCAAAGAAATGGGCAACACATGCAAATCCTGTGTCGGCCATCACAGCGCAGGTTGGCGAGTCTGGAAACTGCTCGCGGATGAAACCCAGCATTCTTGCCGAGTCTTTCCGCCAGAGTGGTTCACGACGAACGCGAGATCGTTGCCATGTTCCTGCTCCAGGCTCTTCACTGGTCGATAGTTGATGCCATACCCTTCCTCCATGTTGTGATCCGTACCCCTGTCTGATCGCGCTTACGATCACTTACCTCAATCCCTTCCACGCTCTGAATTGCGACATCTACAAGGGGATAGTCAGGAATCAAGTAGCGGAAGGGATTGAACTTACGTGCTGCCGATTTGAGTCAAAGAGAAGGCAAAACACATCAAACGGTTGGCAATAGCACGTCAACCGCACCGCAATGGCACGCCAATAATAAGTCAAAACTGAACATGGGGAGCAGCAGGAAGTTACAGCGATCTGCCGGTAAGGAGATCTCGCAACACCATCACTTCGGAGTTCTCCGTGTTTGTCAGCGTGCTGGTCTCGAGCAGAGATCGCCGGAAGGATTCGCTCAGAGCAAAGCCGATCAGTTTGCGGCACGAACGCATCTCAGTCGCGAGCAGGTAGAGCAGATCGTCGTTCGGAGTGAGATAGAGCACGGTGTCGGTGTTCTCATCCATGTCGATCACCTCACGAATAGCGCGATAACGAGCGGATGACTTCGGGGTCCTTTCGTACTCAATTGCAAATCGCTTGCAGGCGCCGGCGATCTCCACCTCTGCTACGGCGTCGTAATCTTTCGTTGTTCCGTTATCGAGAACCAGGTTCCTGGAGGTGATTTCCATCTCGCACTTCCACGCGCGCAACACCCCACCCTTGGCTAATGCAAGCCGGATGTTTACCAGTTCGAGCGCGTGCGGAACCTGGGAAACGTGGAGTACCTGCTCCGTATTACTCGGCAACGAGAGCAGATAATGCCCACGTGTCTCCAGGCACTCAAGACCTTGTTGTGTGATTCCGAAGACAGGTTTACCGAAAGGTTTGTATCGATCGAACCTCGAAACGAGTCCGGCTTTTTCCATTCGCGCCAGTCTCCAACGAAGAGTGCGGGAGAGGGTTCCTGCTAGATCGAGTGAAACCAGCTCCTGCAGCTGATCGAAACAGACCGCTCGCGCATTGCGAATCTGCAGGAGCACGGGTACGTCGGAGGCGTCTGAAATAGATATGTACCCCTTGTAATACCTCATCGGCAGACTCCTGAGTCGCTCTCCTCGAGCACAAGACGACTGCCATCCGGGTCCAAGCGCCAGCGGCCCAGATCGCTGTGCACCCAGTCCCCATCCCCCAAGAGCAGCATGGCTTCATACCTGGATGCGCGCTTGCTTATTGAGATGGGCTGCACGTTCGTCGACTTCCATCCCACCCGATCAAACTCGATTGCACCGTGATCAGAAGAATTCAAAGTGACGAGAGAGGAGTTCGGTTGCACACCTTTGGCCTGTCGAACGAACAAGAGATGGCACTTGCCAGCTATTTGCGAAGGGCCCTTGCAGAGGAAGGTTTTGCCGAGTGCTCGCTTAAAGAACTCGGGATCGAAGCCACTCCTGGCGTTGAATCGTATCTGGCCCGGGAAGATCGCACTGTGATGGAGGCGCCGGCCGCAAAGAAGAGCCGCTGCATTGAAGTAAGCCGCTTGCCTCCGGAAGCAGAACGGATCATGCATGTCGCCTTCGTGCATGGCCCACCAGTTCGTTCCAAAGCTGATTACGCGGATGTACATGGAGAAATCTCCGCCGTCAGCATGCTCAGTACGGCACGGGTCTGGAGCATCCGCTCCGGCTCCCGCAGGTAGTGAAGGAACCAAACACGCTCAAACATAAGAGGGGGAAGCGCTTGATCTCGATCCCAGAACACCATGAGCAGCTTATCTAAATCGGCCATCGCGGACGCAAACTCCGCATTGTTCGGCTCTGTGAGACCAGGCTCGCCGGAGACCCCCTGCTCCTTCCAGCGCGCGAAGTGGGGGTTCTTCTGGAGAAGATGTTGCACCAACTCGTCTACCGCCTGACGCGGCGTTGGCGCCGCGACTAAGGAACTCTCGGGCGCTTCGCCGCGAGCCAGAGTGAACATCCGACGTGTCAGGTCCGCAAAAATCTTTTCGTTTAGCTGGTCGAGCGCGGTAGCCCGCGTCGGGTCCGTTAGCATCTCGATGCGCTTACGTTCCTGTTCGAAGTCTGAAGGGAAACTCTGTTTACGCGCTCTGTAAAGACGAGTGAACAGCTCGGTACGCCCGTTTGCGAGCGTGTAGGCCTGCTCATTCTCTGGGAAACACCGGCGGACGTAGGCGATCCAGTCTGCGTGATCCCTGAAGTCCGATGGCGACAGTTTGGTCATGGGATCACTCCTATGCGCCCTTGAGGGAAGCGTTACGGCGACGCTCCTGGTCAAGAAGCAAGGTCGATTGATTGAGGCGCTGTTTTAGGTTCTGTTCGTTGTTCTGCATGGCTTCGATTTGTCGCTGCAGCAGTAGATTGCTTTGTTTCAGGCTGGCAGCACCGCCATCGGTTGCCGAGGTCGGTACTGGATCTGCGGTCGAAGCCTCAACACTGATCTCCGCTCCGTTCACTTTGGGTGCTCTAGCGGTCACGCGACGAACGCCTCGGTCGAGGTATTCCGCGGCTTCCTTCTCTCGCTCGGTAACGGTTCCCTTGTTTGAAAGTGCCTTCTCGACTTCGGAATTATGCTTTGCAACTAGTCGATTGAAGTAGTCAGTTCGCCGGTCCAACTCGATCCGGTCACTGACTCGGCCATTCCAAAGTTCGGCAATCAAGGACGCGACGATGACTTCCCGCTTCTCTGCGGAACGCCACTGAAGCAGAATCAAAGCGGCTGTTCCACAGAGCAGGAGCAGCGTGACCGCGTTCGACCAGAAATAGAGATCATCGACAGAATGGTCGACGACACTTTCCCGCGAGGCCTGAAGGACCGCACCATAATCCTTTCCATCCGGGTTGATCTTGCCGAGCGCGTAATCGAAGAATCCAACCTGTCTGTGTTGGGAGTGCGGTAAAGGGGGCGGAGATTGCACCTGCGTCTGCGCTCTGCAGGCGCCCACAGATGCGCAGACCAAGACAAGGTAGAGGGAGCCAGCGAGTGCGCGAGGATGTCCCATCAGCGCTCTCCGGAGGAACTTTCAATCGAAATGCCTGAGGTCCTTCTGCGTCTCTGCTTACGGTTCTCCGATTGCTTGAAGCGCAGGTTCACGCCGAGTTCGGGATCAAGATAGCTTTGCATCTTTGGATAGAGCCGTGACGATAGACATTCGAGACGGAAGCTCGGGGCACGGCGAACGTGCAGGTGAGAGTACCGAGTGCCTTCGCGGTTATCAACCATCAGGATCTCCATCTGGCCCACGGGAAGGTTCTTGATGTGGTCCTCTCTCGCGCGAGTCTCCCTGATTTCGCTCTCGCTTCCGGTTCCAACCTCGGTGTACTTGGTTGAGAAAATTCCGGTACGCCGCACGGATAAGCTGCGCCGTTTGGTGGCGATCTTCGCCGAGGCTTTGAGGAACCACTGCGCCGTGTTCTCCTCCGAAACATTCATGATCATCTTGGTGCCGGGCGCGGAAGAGACCTCATCTGAAAATGCCTGGCTGACTCGTTGCAATTGCGGGAGGCTCTGAAACGAGAACAGGAAGGAGACTTTGGCGCCACGAGCCGTCTGCAGCGCCTGGGTGAAGCCGGGATACCCGAACGGTGCAAACTCGTCCAGGATGACGGAGAGCATCGGCTCGTTCGCCTGCCGGTCAGATGAGGCACGTGCATACCGCTTGCCGACCATAAGCTGAATGTTCTGGAGAAGTATCTTTCCCAATGCCTCCACGGCGCGCTGGTTGCGGTTCGTGTTAAGCGACACGAATAGGATCAGATCCTTCTCAAACACGTCGTCGAGCGTCAGCAGGTCCTGATAGGAACCGGTGACGATCGAGAGTTCATCCTCAAGAAAGCTGAGCAATTCATTGAGCAAACCTTGGATCTTCTCGACTCGCTCGCGGTCGGCCAACGATCTTTGAAGCATTCGGACAGACATCTCAAAGTTCAAACGCTGTTGGGCGGAGATGTCGGGCAGAGTATCCAATCTGCTCTGAGCGATGCCGATCTGCTCTTGAAGAACATTTTCATCGAGAGCCATCACGAGCACGTCATAGACGTTAAAGAGCTTTCCCGTGTACTGCAGGATACGTACAAGGTCGGAGAGATAGGCCTCCTGGTGGCCCTTAAAGAAGTCTTCGCGCAGACCGAATGAACGAAAGATGAAGTTGACGTGCTCCTGGTAGGCGTCGTCTAGCGCGTAGAAGGGGTTGTAGCGGGAAGACTCGGAAGGATGGGTTGGATCGAGGACGCGGAGATCCTGCAAGCGGCCCGCAGCTTCGATGTGCGGTAGGAGTCGGTCCAAGAACTCGCGTTCGCCTTTACCGTCGAAGATGATCATGGGCATCTTGCGGCCCCCGAAGCTACGGTTGAGATCCTGCGCGATGATGTTCTCGATGAATGTGGACTTGCCGGCGCCGGTTCCCCCCACAATCACTCCGTGCTTCAGCCTCACAGAGTCCGGCCATAACCATGGTTCTTTGTGGACGTTGTATCCCAGCAAAGTGGCGTCACTTACGTTCGCGTTGCGCACATTGGATCGGTCCCGCACTCCCGAGACGGAGAGCGGCGGATATGGCCAGTTCTCTTCGCGCTTCGTTCGACGACCGGCTAGTTGGGCGATGATCAGTCCCGCACCGAAAAACAGGATAGCGAAATCCATGAAAAGTTCCATGCATTGTGCATTGCGGAGATGAAGCCGCGAGACGGCGACGTACCAGCAGAAGGCCAGCACCGCGCAGCCGAGCAAGACAACCAGGCAAACGAGATCTTCCGGTCCCGATGGACCGCGACGTGGTGGAGCGTCATACGAAGGGCTCATGCGCGTGCTCCCAACGTGAAGTAGAAGAAAACTCCCAATAAGGCGAAAGTGACCAAGGCAATCAGCAGAAGCAGTGGACTGGGCTTCCAACGGCCCTTCTCGTCCACAGGCTTTAGATCGTCTGCGAGATGGCGCAGGAGAGCTTTCTGGAGGTTCGTTTCAGGATCGTCGCGGTAAAGCGACCGCAGCGCGGACCGGATTTTCTCTGGCGAGACGTGACCTTGGGTGTCCATGACTAAAGCACGGCCGCTATCGTGAGCGGAGCCTTCTGATCGTTGCCAAAGTTCAACTGGTACAGTTGAGGAGGATTGCCAGCGCTACTCCGAACGCTGATTACGCCCGTTGTTGTCTGCCCGGGAGCAACATCTCTGGTTGCAGACTCCGCTTGCACTGCCGGGACGCTTAGACCAGGCTTCGTCTTGAACGACGCCAGTGTCTCTGGTGCGAGCTGGTGATTCCGCAAGCTAAGCAGAGAGATTGGTTGTTGAGTGGCTGCAGGCGTCTCAACGTCGGGCGTCGTCAATCGGAAGGGGCTCTTCGTTCCGTTGGTAACGGTGTAACGGATGTACAGTTCATCTTTGGAGCGGTACACCTGATTGAGCACAATCAGCACGCGATCAGAGGCTTGCTTATGATTGTCGTTCGAGATGCTCTCGGCGCCCATCATGGCTTGAGCTAAGACCAGAGAGGCGATCTTGTGCAGCTCAGCATCGGTTGGTTCTGAGCCTTCACTTCCAGCCGAGTGCGGGCGCGCGGCAGGTTCTGTCCGGATGAGGACATCCATCGAGCTGAGTTGGCCGGCCGGATCGAGTTCGTAGCTGAGCTCGCGAGAGGCGGTCCAAACGAACAGATTGGTGGAGATCCCTTCCCGCAGCGGCTTCACGAAGATCTTGTCTTCATGCCGTTCAACCTGGAAGCTGTCCGTGTCAGCGATGGCGAGCGTGGTCACTGGCTCACCGAACTCGAGAACGGTAAGGTGGTTTAGGGACGTTTGAAGGTGCCGAACTTGGTTTTGGCTTGTCGTCTGGGCGCCGGCTGCCGTTACGGCGAGGAAAATGAGAAAGGGACTGTGGAACTTCATCGCGGCCTCCTTGGGCGCACGCCAGTACAAAAAGCAAAAGAGAAGCTGAGCCTTAGGGCCTCAGCTTCTCCCTGCCGGTTAGGAGTTCTCCAGTGCTGCCGGAGCGCTCGTGTTTTCAAAGATTAGGTTTCGCTTTCCTTTGTACTGGAAGAGAAAGACCTTCTTCGTTCCATCAGGACCTTCCGAGTTGACGATTTGCTCGACCAGCCATGCACGCTGATCCTCGTCAAACTGGACAAAGCCGTTGATGGTTTTAGGGAGGCGTACTCGAACCCTCTGACCGCCTGTGACCTCCGCAAACGCGTCGACCACCTCCTGAGGGAACGATTGGAAGAGAACAGCACCCGAGCCTGAACCACCTGTGACGACGGTATTCATCGCCTGTGCCCATGCTTTGCGGTTCTCCTGTTTGCCTTGCGCCCAATAATGCACAAACAGGTGGACCGAGCTGAACTGATCCTTGGCCTCCTGTTCATGCTCCCAGAGTGCAGCCTGTGCCTTGTTGCGAGCCAGCACAGCCCACCTCTTCTGTTCTTTGTCTTCACCCTTGCGCACAGCTTCCCAATGCGCCTGAGCGTTTTTGAGTTGCAGTTTTACCTCTTCTTCGCGCTGCACGATCCGGCTCGCGACATCAGCGTAGACAGCGTTGACGAGTTGGCACTCCTCGAACATTTCCTTGGTGACAGCTTCACCATTGAAGAGTCCACGGAAGTCCTCGATCGCCATTCTTTCTTCGCTGCTTGCGCCCTTCTCGTTCGGAAGAAACCCGAGTTCCTTGCGAAGAACATTGTAGAGTCGGCCAACCTTGTCGGTGTCGGCAACCTCCAGATGGGCTGGCAGATCCGAAACTCTGCGCTCGCGTTTATAACGGAGCCAAGACGCCGGGGCTACCTCCTTCCGGATTTCGCTGATGACGGATTCGTCGATCTCAACCTTGTGCTTCAAAGAGTCGAGCGCATTCTGCAGTTGCTCGACAAGTTTGTACGCAAGATGAGGTTTACCGGCTGCCAGACATGAGGTTTTCAGATCGGTGATCGACCCGATCCGATTGCCGCGTGCCTTCATCGCAACCAGGTACACGTTCCACCAGGGAGACTTCGCCTTTGCGTGCTTGGTCTTCTCCTGCTGGAACTCGTTTGTGTGTGCAATCCTTCCCTCGACAAATCGCGGGAACTGATCGGACGGCATCACGCAGATCGTGTCGAAGTCGAAGTCGCCGCCGTTCCTGCTCGCCGTTTTCGAGTGGAGGATGTAAGTTCCCTCCATGCGAAGCTGACGCTCAAGAATGTAGGTGATCAACGTGTCGTCCAGGTCGGCAGCACCCAATGCCTCTTTCAGCATCGGAACGAGCTCATCCTGGGTGAGGTGACGAACTGGCAGGAGGTCCTCAAGCATCCGTATCGGATACCGGATGCAGAGACCCTTTTCCGCCATCAAAGACGTGATGGAGCTGTCTTGAGGAATCCAGTCCGAGGCGGCGAGGATCTTTCCTCGATGCTCGATCAGGATTCCATCATCCGCGAGAGCAAAGGATGGCAACTTGAAACCGCCCCCTGTGCAGGTACGGAAAGCCCACCGCGCCAATTTTCGATTGATCTGGTTCGAGACGTAGGGGAACTTGATGCTTGATCCACTCGTATCGGCCAACAAAACCGCTTCTGCCGGCTCCCAACCCTCAGCAGCAGGATTCATTCCTGAATCCAGTGCTTCGGGGTCGAAGCTCGCGTCGTCGTCAAAGGTGGGAGCCTCCGCTTTGCCCAGAAGTTCGAACAGGGCGTCGTAGTCTCCACCGTCCCAAGCCTTTCTGACCTTGCGAATCTTCCATCCGTTGTCGCGCACCAGCAGCAGGACATCTGCTCGATTGCTCGAGGCATGATTTCAAGTTGAAGGCTCTCTTCAGAAGCATGTTCCACCAACGTGTAGCTCGATCCGAACTCCGAGACGCGGGAGATTTCCTTGATCCCGAGAATCGCTGGACCCGTGTACAGCCGGCCGGATGTGCCCAACTGTGGAAGGAAGCGAACGCCTCCCTTCAGAGATGGTTTGCAGGCGCTCTCCGGCAGAATGACGTCAACCCCGAGCTTGTCAGCTACGCGGTCGCTCATCGCCTTCAGAGCACCTTTTGCCTGCTTCGGTTCGCGCGTATCGAAGGCCAACCGAAATTGGCAAAATCGATTCGTGCCGATTTTCAGCTTACGGAAGAGGGACTCGCGTACCCAGCCACGGCAATCGTTGGTGCCCAGAACATTGTCCTGAACAACAGCGATGCGCATTTCTGGCTCCTCGACCATCAGCTTGCAGTCGGAGACAAGGATCGAGAAATACACGATCGCTGCCTCGGGCCAATGCTGAAAGCGCTCAGCAATCGGCTTCGAATGCGCCTGATCGACGAAGTAGAACTTACCGTCCTTCGCCGAACCACTCGCACCCACAAGCTTGTACTCGACCCCGCCATAGATGAGCTTGGCCATGCGGCTTTCGACCACAGACTGCTCATAGGGCGTCAACTCAAACGGCACACTTACACGCGCTACCTGGATACCGGGGTAGATCTGCGCAAGGAGCTTGCCCTCGAGCGTGTCTTTCCGGCCCAGTTTGCTTTGCTTACGAGTCACTTCTCCAGACGCATCGATCTTCAGCTCGAGGATGAGCTGCTGGTCCATCGCCGTGTTCTGTGTCCTGGTCGCTGTCATATTCTCCTCACTTGTCTGGCGCATCGGACGAAGTGACAAGAGTTGGCTGATTGCCGGTTTTTGTCTGTCGCCTGGCCGCCCGGGTTAGGGCTGGGTGTGGACCGAACCAGGCCTGAGAGTGCAAACCGGGTCAGCGGAATTCCTCATCGCTCATGCGATAAGGCGTCAAAGGAGAAACATGAGCCGTGTTTCAGGTATGTCTCTCTTTGAATCCGTACTGACCTTTGGGCCCTACTTGCGCAAGGGCCGCTTCACTAACGTCGGAGACGCGCCTTGCATCTCCGCCTCCGCTTTGTAGGCGAGGAGCGCGTAGATGATGCCGCTCTTCGACTGAAATGCTTTAATCAACGCTTCGCCCTCACTCGGCAGCTCCGGACCGAGCTCCGGCTTCTCCGGTGCGGAGCCCTCCTTGGCAAGGAAGTACCGTATGGTCTCGTCGGTTTGCTGACGTCCCCTTCTGCCGCGCTTTGCGTCGGCTGGTGCGGCGGGTGCCGGCGACTCTGGACCTTTTGCCTGTGCTGTTTCCATCACTGGTCTCCTTTGTTCGTTGTGTCATTGCTGTCTGGCGAAGCATCGGGGGCCGCAAGAATGCGGTCGCGCCGTTCGCCATCGATCGGACGCTCGCTGTACTCCGCGATCCAGAGTCCGTCAGGGTTCACGTCCGAACGGCGGTCCGCAATCAGTCGAACGCGGTACTCATTTACGAAATGATCGGTGAACTCCGAGCCATTGGAGAGGTGATGAACATCTTTCACGCCGTAGACCAAATACGTGAGAGGTTCTCCTGCAACGAGTTGGATCTGACGCAGATGAAATACCGATTCCACCTGCCCGTCGTCGATCTTGCCGCGCGTGTTGTCGTCCGACATCGCCTTGATCGTGTGAGCGCGCAAGTTGCGCGTCATCATGTTCAGGCTGCTCGCCCAGTGATCGTCCACATTCGCCGGGGAATAGTTGAGGTAGGTTGCCAGGAAGCGTTTCAGGAATGCTTCATCCAGAAAGGCATCGGTGCCGCTCTCAGAGCCGGTCGCCGCACCCTTTACCGGTTGACCCAGGACTGCCGCCTGTCCGTCCGGTCCGATCCTTATGACCGTGGGTGGCTGCAACCGTACAAGGACGGCAAAACTGATGGCAAGCAGCGCCACCGGAACTGTCAAAAATGCGAGAACCCAGGCTCTGTTAGCGTTTGCCTTCAGGGCACCATCCACCTCATAGTATTTCGGCCGCAATGAGCTAGTTTCTGCGGGTGCTGTCGCGTTGTTGTTCATAGATCCCTCCTAATCCTTGTCTGATCCTTTGGTTCTGCTGGCCACTGTGGCTACTCCTCGCGTAGCGACACGGGCGGCATGGAAGGCGCTCCATGTCCCAATGTTGTAGCGGTGGACGCTCGGCCCTCTCTTGGCCGGGACAGACGGCCTAACATTGCTACGCGAACTGACTGGAGAATTCCTGGTCGCCGGAGTTGTTGATTGACCGTCCCTCTGCGAGGCGAAACTCGATTTCTGCGTCTCTGGAGATTGCGAAGCATCCTGGTCATCCGCTTCGCTGTCTCCCATCGCCTCGGCAAAGGAGTTACGCATCTGCTCCGCATGACCCTCCAGCGTGGGTCCGTTGGCAGATGGATCAGTAGGCTGTGCGCTCTGAGTAGCGGAAGAAGCGGTAGCCGGTTGATTCCCCGCAGCAGTAGGTTTGGGAACGGACTGGGCTGCGGCCGGCTGATTGGAGCCAGTAGCTGCCGAAGTCGGCTTCGCTGCAGATGCTGCGGTGACTGGACTTCCTGCTGAAGAACCACTGGCTGCTCCAGAGCCGCCCGCAGCAGCGCCCACTGCAGCCCCCTCTGCTGCTGCCGCACCCAGCGTCACTGCTGAAGCGGCGGCGCCGATCAACGCTGCCGCCGTCGACCCAACGTCACCACTCACTATCCTTTTCGCTATGAAGGGTATGACCGCGATAGCGAGAGAGTAGATGATGCTTGCGATGCCGATGAGAACAGAGCCCTCTATGTTTCCGAGTCCACCAAGGAAGTTGTTCTGACTAAGCATTTGCCCGATCTGACCCATCTGCACAGCGCTCAGTAGTGCGCCGAAGCCGCCATAGAGAATGGGCCAAGCGTTCCAAATGAACACGTTCTCGACGTATGCCTTCGCAATTCGATTCGTCGCACCAAGGGGCATCAACGAGATTACGATTGGACCGAAAATATAAAGAACAGATCCGTAAAAGATGTAGAAGAAGCCAAATATTGCAATCACGATCGGGTAGAGCAGGTAGGCGACGATAATGAGCAGGCCATCGATGAGACCAGGCAAATCACCGGTGATGAGACCCCACAACTTCTGGAAGCCCACTTGATTGAATTGAGTTTGCAAGTCCGTTTTCCAGTTATCCAGGAGACTTCCTAAGCCGGATGTATTGCTGACCCAATTTCCAGCATTGACAAAGCCCTGATTCACCGTTGTGAAAATAGTGCTGTAGTTCATGACGACTATCGCGGTGACAACGTACTTGATCAAGCTCACCCCAAGACCCCGGACGTCCCCGCCATGCAGAGCTGACTGATAGACCTGCCAAAGAAAGCCGACGAGCAACACAACGTAAGCGGCCTTCTGCATCCCCGAGATCACACCGGTGGATGTGATACCAAAGACAGCTTGCGTTAGAAAGCGCTCGAAGAGGTCCAGTTGTGTGCCCTGGAAGAACGCAAGGGAAGCGACGCTGGCGTGAGTAGTGATCATCTGTTCACCTGCTCGTCAGCGCGCCGCTGATCAAGCCGTTATTGTTCGTACCGTTCGAGGTGGCCAGCTTCGCGGCTTTGCTCTGGTTAGCTAGGTCAATCCCGCGTGTGCGCATCAGCTCCGCAAGAGCGGCCTGCGTATAGGCATTTGCCCGAACAACCCAGACATCTGCCTCTGCCTCAAGGATTTGTGCACTGCCCGGAGCCGCTGCCGATATCTGCTGGCCCATCTGGTCGGCTTCATTGAGTTCTGCATCCGCAAGCGCATCGATCTCGATTGCTCGCTTCATTGCGTCCTGCGCTTGCGCGTCCGTCATATCCGTAATAGTGCGAACGGACGGCGACGCTGCGTTCTGCGCCATCACGACTCCATACACCGACTGAAACTGGGAAGACACCGTGGGGACGTTGCTCACATTGCGTGAGAGGAGTAGCGACTCAAGGTTTTGTGATTGAGGTAAGGTGGCGCTCGACACGTTCACATGGAACATGCTTTTGATTTGGTTGAACTGCCCCTCGAACTGAGACACGGAACTCTTGGCCTGGTTGATGGCCGCTAGGGGGTACATGACCTCCTGCTCATACTTTGCCGTACTCTGTTCGTATTGGTTGATCGTCTGCAAGGGCTTTGCCATGTAGGTGCTCATGAGCGATTGCATCTTGGATAGCGCCGCCAGGATGGCCGCAGTGTCGATGCCAAATTGTCCCCGAGCGTGGGTGGGCAGAACAATGATGAGGATGACCGCGGCTATCAGGACCCTGAGTGTGGTGGGGCGATCCCACCGTTTCCTTGGACCTTTCGCTGGGTCACCTTTCGGCAGGGTGGCGAGTGATACTTCGCGGCTCCTGTTGCTGAACCAAGTCAGCCGCTGGAGCAATCTCATGGACTTCTTCTCGTTAGACATAATTTCCTCCTAGTCGCCGGCGAGTGCGCCGGTGATGAGACCGCTTACGTTTCCGGCGGCCGTGCTCCTACGTTTCACAAGCACATTTTGGTGCGCGACCCGACCGGCTTCCTGTCGCAACTCCGCAGCGAGCATCTTCTGCATATAGGCTTGGCAGCGAAGGTTCGCGACTTGCGCTTGGGCGGTGAGGTATGGATTCGAACCAGGTGTACTCACTGCTACCTGGTTCTCCATCTGTTCGGCCGTCTCGAGGATTAGGTCGGACGCCTGATCGGAGACGAGCGTCGTCTTGAGGTTCTCCTGACCCAACGCGTCGTCCATGTCCATGAGAACGCGATCCTGGGGAGACGCCGTATTTGCCTGCGGAACCGCTCCGTAATTTGCTGTGAAGCTCGTCTGAAGGGCCGGGATCTGCGCATACAGCCGACTGTGAAGAATGGCTTCGAACTGCTGGGGACCGGGCGATATCGCGCTGGTGAAAGGAGTGTTGAAAGCCTGTTTCATAGCCGTTCTGAAATTGTTGATCGAACTGGACACAAAACCTCGAGCCTGATTGATCGCTGCTAACGGCCAGACAGTCGTCTGGTAGAGCTGCTGCACCTGTTGGGATATTTGGTTGATGGCCTTCAACGATGTACCCATGTCGCTCTGAATCGAACTAAAGATTGAGTCGAATACGCTCAAAAATTGACCATGGGCTAACGTCGGCACGCCTGCACCCATGCAGGCGACTAGGAGACCGGTTGCGGCTTTCTTCTTCCAGCGCAACCAGGCTGAAATCGGTTCCTTGGAGGTCAACTGCTCAGCGAGCGGGGTATCGCTGGAAGGTACTCGGGAATTCGTGTTTTGGTCGGTTTTCATTGGGCAATCGCCTCCTGCATCTCTCCGGACAACTCAACGGGGAGCGGACCTATCTCAGCAAGCCCGCGGGGATACTTCTGCGCAAGCTGCTCGTACGCTTCGATCAGTGACGTACCTTTGCGTCGACCCAGCCACCACCTACGGAAGTGCCGTTCACGTGCGTAGGTTGTTGTGATCCAGTAGTCCACCGCGCTCGGAACGATCCGGATGGCGTGCGTTGACTCTGCTTTTTCGCCAATCGCGATGAGGAATTCAGCGCTGTGCCCCTTTTTCGGGTGGGCGAAGGTCTTCACCTGGTTCAGCGCTGTTTCATTTAGGTGAACATGATCCCTGAGCGCGGTCATATCACCCGGTTGCTTGCCGATGATCTTCGTCGTCGCGTTCTTGACGATGCCGGCGCCGTGCTCGTTCGGGCGGTCTGGCGTACCGACGAAGTCTTCCGGTGTCTGGCTAATGCCCCAAACACTTGCGTTCCGCTTGCGGGCAGTACGAAACAGCTGCACCACTACGCTTGCAAGGATTGGCGATTCGAGCAGAGCCCAGCACTCATCGAGCAGGACGATGCTCGGCTGCCCTGTAGCTCCCGACGCGCGATAGGTCGCGGTATGAGCGATCAGCAAGCTCATGGCGCGCTCTAGGCGCGGATCGTCCTTCAACTTCTCTACATTGAAGTAGAGCCAAGGATTGTTTAGCCGAACCGTGGTGGGTCGGTCGAATAGCCTCGCGTACGGACCTTCATCCACCCAGGCGCGGAGTTTCGTCGAGGCCATTTGGGCCATGGCATTGATCTTGTGGTTGCGGTCCCGGTCTTGCCAGTGCGCTAGTTCAGCGGCCAGATCTCCAAACAGAGGTATGGGATTCGAAGACTTTGCGCTGCACCGTTTGTACGTGGAGGCAATGGCCTCGAGCAGAACGCTGTCGAGGAGGTCGATGTCCAGGTCCGGGGGAGTGTTCTCTCCCAACATGTGGCGGGTCAGGTTCTTTAGAAAGGAGATCTGATCGTTTGAAGGCCTGTCCTCCCCCTTGGGCAGGTCCCAGGGATTGATCGTCTGGTCGCTATCCAAGGACATTTCGATCATCTCGCCGCCCATCAACTCGACCAGCGGCTGGTAGGAGTCTCCGCGTTCCAAGATCGAAATAAGAGGATTCGCCCGAGCCGCCATCAAGAGCATCTGCTGCGCGGCCAGGGTCTTGCCGCCTCCGCTCTTCGCCATAAGGAGCCCATTCGCGTCAGAGAGGTCCGGATCGAACATCGAGAAAGGAATGAGTTGCCGAAATGGAGTTTCGAACAAGATCAGAGGGCTGCGTCGTGTGCCGGTCCAGGGCATCTCGACGGGCACCAAGTCGGCCACATTCGAAGTGAGCATGTCTTGATCCCGCTTGTCCGGGTCCGCCATGCCGGGCAGCGTTCCAAGAAAGATCCGGCGCTTGGCGATCGTTTCCATCACTGCCTTTGCCCCGTTCATGTGTGTGAAGGCGTTCAGGACTTCTTGGGTACGATTGGCGAGATCGCGCTCGGCTCGCTCGAGATCGCCGAAGGTAACGGCCGGTTGAGAGGTGCGCACCACGACCGATAAGCTCAGCTTCGCCGTCTTGAGAGAGGAGGAGATGATGTCTCGCTGCACCTGGATAAGCTGAGCCTGCGCGACTTCCGCCTCGGGGTTGGACTTGAAGTTCCCGTTTGCATCCTTTTGAGCGGCCGTCATCTTCTGCAGGCGCTTCTTGTACCTCTTGAGAACCTTGACCTGGTCAGGAATGACGACTTGCCCGCTGATTACCACCGGAAAGCCCAAGGTCGAAAACTTCTGCAGCATGCCGGGAAACGTGGCATCCGGCAGCTCTTTTAGACTGACAACCGAGTAGAGGTAGCCATCGATGTTGAGGTAGGTTTCGGACTCGTTCAGAATGCTCGACTGCGTCGCCTGCTCGCGGGCGCTTCGATACTCGATCATCTCCTCGCCCGGAGTGTATGGGCGGTGGTCCCGCCGGATCGGATGTTGCGCGTGCTTCAGTTCTTCAAAGAGGTCCTGTGTTGAAAGCCTCCGGGGACCGAGGTTAGCCGCCTCCATCGACCCCTCGATACCCCGGAGAATTGACTCGAACTCCGCAAGGTGCGCTTCATGCTCCTTGCGAGTCCTTTGTATGGCCTTCTTTTGGCTCATCGTAAAGCCGCCGAGCTTACGGTTCTGTTGGGCCGAGTGGTAGAGCTTGGCATGGACGCGAGGATCCCAGATCAGGTAGACGTGGAGCCGGTTTTCGAAGTAGTACCCCGCCTGCTCCTTCTGCTGCCACATCCTGAGCCGGTGCGTATCGAGTGCCATCACCTCCGATTGCCCGGTCCGCTGTTGATGGATGTAGCTGTCGAGCAAGTCGCCCAGGTGCTCAGAGATCTCGTAACGAAACTGGACGCGCATACTTACGTCGGGGACGCTCCGGAAAAGCGCCTCGAGCATGGACTTGGTCTGATTCCGATCGCCGTCGGTTGCGAAATAGGCCAGGACACCCCTCAATTCATAGCCAGCGACAAATGAACCGTTTGTGCGGATCATCACGTCATCCCCGTCGGGAAGGTCACGGAGCGGCAGAAGTTCGCATACCGCGGGTGCTTTCAGCTTCTTTTCGTGTTCCGCGTAGGTCAGTGGCATAGTTCTGTTCTCCCGTCGTTTGTCTTAAGGCAGACATTCGCTGCCAAACTCTCTTCTGCACATTGCGCGAGCTTCGCTATCCCGCGTGGAAGCGTGCAGCGAACCTAACGCTCGCAAGCATTGCGTTGGCAGCCTCTTCATCGAGTCGAAGATGCATCGCACCGTCCCTGTCCGTCTTGATCGAGACCTGCATGGGTCACTCGCGCTCCTCAGCCCGGTAACTATGGGTCAGTTCCGAATCTCGCTCAAGTCCGCACCATGCGCGCGGGGCAAAGCGCGAGCGCAGGAGATCGGTCAAATAGCCTCTTGGTCTGCCGTACTTGAACAGAATCAGGAACGGTACAGCGAGCACCGGCACGACGAACTCCATGAAGACGTTGAGGGGCATTCCGAGCACGTGCGAGTTGTCGCTCACAAAGTGGGCGAGAAGGTTCATGTGGGCCGCGAGCGCCAGAACGAGGATCAGGTCTTCGAACTCCAGACCGAGAAACGTCACCTTCGTGTGAAGATTCCTGTGAACAGGTGTTAGATCGAGACTCATAAAAGCACTCCTATATGCCGTGCGCATGCGTCACCATGGATTCGGCCAAACGAACCATGCCCGAAACCATCAATGCGCCGATCGCGGCGATGAACTTGCGAATCCAACTGGAACCGGGATATATCTCCGTCATCACACCGCCCATATGGAGGCCCATGGCCGCAAGTTGGGTCAGCGCGAAGATTGGCAGGATGACATTGGCCGTCCAATTCACCAAGCTCATGGTCGCCATCCAGAAACCATCGGGGCTCGTGGCGCCTCCATGCTGGACAAATCCTTCGAGGGCCCGCAGCATGCCGGAACACATGAGCGAAGCAAAGCCACCGTATAAGAGGTGCTCGAATGGAGAGCTCTTGCTGTAGCGGTACACCGCGCTCGCAAAGAACATTCCGGCCATGGTCGGCATCATGGTGTTGCCGGCCCAGGAAGCAAGGTTTGTGATTGCTCCGTTCAAACTCATCGTTTTCCTCTCAGGCAGCCATGGCTTTGAAGAGTGAAAGCAGTCCGCTCACACTCAGAAACGAAATTGCGGCGAAGACCAAACGTGTCCAAGGCCTGTGCCTGACGAAGTTGATGACAGCTCCAACACAGGCCAAGCCTGCAGCCGCCGGCATGATCTGGCCCACAATGTAGTTCCAAAGCGAAGTGAGCATGTCTGTCGTTGCATACTGTCCGCCCGAATTCCATGCCTGCATGGTTTGCACGGTTGCGGACAAGGACATCAGGAACAAGGCTGCGATGATCGAGGCCAAAGGGTTCTCGCCCGCCGCTCCATCAAGGGTCGCCTTCAGGACGAAGTAGGCGGCGAGGATCGGGACGAGTTTGGCCACGACGATCTGGTTCACGAAACTTTTGAAAACAGTTTCCATACTGGCGAGCCAGCTTGTACCGACCGATCCACTGCCCGAAGGAACGGAGATGCCTTGTGCCGCAACCCAGGAAAGAAGTTGCGGAAGCGTCAGAAGCACGACAGTCCACAACACCCACTTACCGACACGTCCGTTGACGTGGAAGTTAGTGCCCCCTTCATGCCGGAGATTGACTCCCGCAGCGGCCAGCGTGCAAAACGCAGCCGGCACCGCGAGGTCGAGCAAGAGTTGAAGAAGGTCGAGAAGAAATTGCGGCACAGGCATGGCTAGGCAACCTCGTTTACTGGATACCTTGCGCTTGAGTGATAAAACCTTCGGCCATACGCCCGAGACCGGAGATCACCATAAGGGCGACCCCAGAGACGCCCCAACCCATATAGCCGCGTCCGCTCTTGAAATGCCATCCGGCGATGCCAAGGCAGGCGACCGCGATGACGGGAGCGATGACGTTGCAGCCCCAATTCACGATGTTGAGAACAGTGCCTTCAACCGTCGTGGCTTGCTGACCCTGTACGGCTTGGCCGAACTGAGGAGCAGTCCCAAGGTTCTGAGCACTCGCCGCTATCGGAGCGACAAAACTCCCAATAAAGAGAAGACTCAGAAGCAGCAGGATGGCAGCTCGGAGCGTGTTGTTGGTCTCCGGCCGGTGAACGATGATAGTCGGAGCGGCGGTCACTTCGGAGCGCCGCCAGAAGGCGGGTGCGGTTGTCATGAAATCTCTCCTGGACTCGGTTGCTCGTGGCCTCCGTGTCGAGACTGAGAATGTGGTAAGACGGGAACTCGGTCAAAAGCACACGGGTGAAGGGGGACTAGCCCAAGGCGAGAAGGAGGTACTAGAATCACCTACCAGGCTTGTTTTGAGGTACCTGTACAAGGGCGTCAGGCTGAGGACTAGAAGATGGCTACTCTAACCGTGCAGCAGGTGTTCCACTGCGATCAGTGTGGTAATCCGGACATTGTGGCGGTTCCGCTTCTCTATTAAGAGGGAACACGCACGTTCTCTGGAATTTTTAGTCGGGGAGTGAGCCAATCTGTTGCGGCTCAAGCGCTCGCTCCACCTCGGCGCCGCAGTTACGCTCGCAGGCTGTTGCCCTGGATGTTCGCCGTAGTCCTTACGACCATCGCCACTTCATTTGATCTCAACGCGTTTGTAAGACGTCCTGCCTTCTCGATAAGCGAAGCCGGGATCTCTTTGATCTTCTTCTCGTTTAGCTTGGCCTCTGTATGGGGGTTCATCCGCGGCCTACTCAGTACTCTTCGGTATAACCGTGAAGTCTATTCAAAGCTGGAGTGGGACTGGGCGCATTCCTTCATGTGCCGCCGTTGCGGCAAGCTCCAACTGATCTCCTAGTCCTCCGCGATACGCAAGCCTTGTACTGAAGTCCGAGTTACCCGGTCGCACAAAGATTCATTGGGCAGGATAATGGCGCAAGCATGCTCCCGAGTCATCAAAGGTATCTTGCTCAACGGCGATATGGGCCATCGGAACGTATTTTGGCTCAACCCTCTTGTTTGGATGATTGGCACTTTCTTCCGGTCTGGAGCATGGGACGTTAGTCGAGATTGTCCTTGGCCACGGTGGGACATGCGGACCTGCAATTGCTCAAACGCTGTACGGGACACCAAGCTCTTCTACCTTTGCTTGTGGATTGGGTAACTCGGCTCGCATTTGACTCAACATTTAAGGTAGCCAGCTTGTACCAAACCTACCTCTTGATCGCGGCGCAAGAGGAGGCGATTCGTAGGCCTGTCCTCAGTGAGCACTCGGTTGAGCGCAAGGCCCCAGAGCAATTGCGCACAAAAGAAGGCCCCGGCGCAGGCCGAGGCTGATCCATAAGCTAAATTCATCGCTATTGGTTCGGTGTTGAGACTCTGTGCAGTCCAGAAATGCTCTGCTCTTCGTGTTTTGTGAAGACGATGAAGATTTTGGTGTCCGCTGGCACGGAGACGACCACTCTGCTGTTCGAGTTCAGGTTCATGACCTCCGTATCACCCGCGGTGCCAATGTTCTCGGCGACCCTCTGCCGGAGAATGTCCTGTTCAGAAAATGCTGCACTGCTGTTCGTCCCTGCGACCTGCGCCAGAAGTGAACCGACGCCGGACGCGGCTCGCACCAGGAAGTTGCGACCGGCATTCGTCCCGGAAACGCTTCCACGTATCGGCCCAAGATCAAGCCCGGTACCGATCGCAGCGATGCTTTCTCTGGCGCCGTCCAGCAGTTCGACCTCCTCGAACTTGATGCTGATCAGTCCGCTTCGGTCGGCCTGCTGCAATTGGCCGTAGACCCGCGCACCAGCTGGGAGAACAACCCTGTCTCCGATGGCGTAGGTGTACTCCACTACTGCCACGACGGGTGCTTGTACGGCGCTCGACACTTGCGTTTCGAGCTTCGCTTGAATACGGGTTCCTGGTCTGACATCTAGAAGCGGTGCGGCGTCAGCTTCTGAAGTTGTGTGACCTACCGGCGTAGCCTGGTTTTGCGTTACGTTCCGGACAAACACCAGCGATGCCTCCTTCAAAGCATTGTTCTGCTGCTGGTTTTGCAAGATAGTACCTGGGCTCGGAGACGAAGCAGGTGCAGCCTCTCCATAAGGCCTCGGTTCTTCCCATCTCTGCTGCGTATCCGCAAAGGATGGAACAGATGCAAGGCTAACTCCGTTGACCGGCCTTGCTGCAGGTGTCGTTTGCTTGGTAGCAGCGACGCCGGCCGGTAAGGGCGACGTGCCATCGGCGGTGCGGGTGCGCCGGATGTCAGCGGGACCTAGTTGGCTGCCACCATTGTCCTGAGTTGGCGATCGGACGGTCTCCATAAGCGGGGTCAAACTGCCCTTGGGCGGCTTCGATTCTGCTTGTTTCGTCTGCTGTTGCTGTGCTCTCACGGCACCATGCTTATTGGGCGATTTACCGACGATGGCGGTGAAGACGAAGAAGAGGACAGCGATTGCCAAGCCGCCACCAAGCAGAAGAAGCTTGCTCTTGCTGATGCCCTCGGCTTGAACGACACCCGCCCTGGTCGCGAAAGAGGATGGGTGTGGCTTCGCAGAGGCGTCCACCGCTCGTGTGTTCTCATCTGCGGTAATGGAGTCCATTCCAGGTAAGGATCTGATCGGCTCCTCGGGATCGGCTGTCATACTTCCGGCTCCATTTTTGTTGTCGTAGTTGCTCATGTTGTCTCCTCTTATTTCAGGTCAGCAGAAATCGGTGGGGTAAACGGCAAGCGGATCAGGATAGGTTGGTCGACCTGGTCCGCCTGCGCGAGTTGAAGGAAGAGTTTTTCGTTCGATTGCTTGAAGTTCGGCCGGTCGAAGACCACGACACCGTCCGCGCGGCCACCGGCCTCGATGCGAGTCGTACTCAACCGGTACTCCCGGACCTCCAACTGGTCGGAGATGATGCCTTTGCCTTCCTTCTTTTTCTTCTTAGCCAGCCGTCCGGCTATCTGGATCTGTGGGGAAACGATTTCGACTGGTTGACTGGAGTCGTTGTAAATCGAGTAGGAGATGATCGTCTGATTACTCCACTGGCGAATATCCCCGATGGAAGTTTCGATCTGCTTGCCATTCCATTTGGTCCAGCTCGGGGTGTTCACGCGCTCCTGCTGAGCAAGCTCCAATTCAACCACCGACGGATTAGCGGATCCCGATGTGCGGGGACCCTCAGGTGTGGAAGAAGGCGGAGTCTTTTCCGGCGACTTCTCAACCGAAGCAGTGTTTGTCCCGATCAGGAAACTGCGTGAAGTCCGGTACTCGAGCAGAAAATCCACGGGTTGGCCTGTGCTCGCGGCATTGCCGTCGCTGATCAGCTCCAACGTAACGTGCGCCCCGGACTTGGTGGCTACGAGCAGGTTCGATTGGGCAGGTTCCTTAGTCACCGGCTTAACGTAGACATATTCCGGTTCGCCCTCGTTGTGTTCGGCCTTGAAGGTCCCCGGACTGCCAAGGATCACAGAAGTGACTTCTTCCGGCATGCGGATGCTCGATTCGAACTCGGGCCGAAGGTGAAGAGTAGTAACCTCTTTGGGACTGATGACCACAGTCGCGACGCGCGCGCTTACCTGACCTTGCATGACGTGTGACAGTGGCGAGAACAAAACTGCTAGGGGGATCAGCCAGCGAAGCTTCATAATCCTTATCTCCTTGTCGGCCTGAAGGCCGGATATTTGTGCAGCATGTACCGCCGTCGAATTGCCTCAACGTAGGCAACAACCTGCGGATTGCGATAGGCCAACAGCCGCTGGCCGACCCAACGATCACCCGCGTAATAGGCTGCGGCAACAAGCCGCAGATCACCATGGAACTCCCACATCAAGGTGGTCACATAGCGAGTTCCGGCCGCGATATTCTGCTCCACATCGAACGGCTGCATCGCTCCGAAGCGCCGAGCGGTTGCTGGCATGAGCTGCATCAACCCCATCGCGCCCTTGTCGGAGAGTGCGTGCGGATTCCAGCCCGACTCCACGTCGATGAAGGCTGCGATCAGTTCCGGTGGAACCCGGTAAACGGTCGCATAATGCTCGACGCACTGCTCTGGTGAGAGCGCTTCGGCATGGGCCGCGAACGATGTCATTAGGAGCACGACAAAGATCAACCTCATTGCCGCTCCTCCTTCTGGGCTGCCATTCGCGCAGCGAGGCGTGCTCCGTCATCGAGCAGGCTCTTGAACCCTTCGCGAAGAAGGAGATGGCGGCGGTCCTTCTCGGTCTTGGCGAGGAACGGAAGAAGGATATCCCGATGCTCTTCGGTCACATGATCGGTCCCAAGAATCTGGAGAGCGTTAGCGAAGTCGATCATCTCCGACACGGAAGGCGGCTTCTCCAAAGAGTAGTTGCGGAACGAAAGAGCAATGCCAGCCATCTCGTGGTGAAAGGCGACATCCGCGTCCGGAGTGCGGCTCGCGATGATCTCCGCTTCACGCTGCGGTGTGGGGTGCTCCACCCGGACGTAAAGGCTTCGCCTGCGAATCGGGTCTCCCAGGCGGCGTTCTTCGTTGCTGGTGAGCACAACGAATGGCACGCTCTTGGCGGCAACGGTCCCAAACTCAGGAATGGAGAGCTGCCAGGCAGACAGAATCTCGAGAAGCATGGCCTCGAAACCGTCATCCACCTTGTCCAATTCGTCGATGAGGAGAACGCAAGGCCGCTCGCATTCTAGAGCGCGCATCAACGGGCCGGGCCGGAAGAAATCCCGTCCCTTCAAGTTGGCTTGCAGGAGCTGCCAGCTCTCATGTTGGCCTTTCGAAAACTCCATGTAGAGCCGCTGCAGACCCTCGTCAAAGCGTCCGATCGCCTTGTCTTCGCTGACACCGCGATAACACTGTAGCCGCTCTACGTGGGTGCCGGCTGCCGCGGCCACTGAGATGGCCAACTGTGTCTTGCCGGATCCGGGGGGTCCCTCAAGGAGCAGGGGCTTGTTGAGCTTGGCTGCGAGAAACACAACCTGCGTCATCACCGGATCGATGAAGTAGCCGGTCGCCGCCAACTTTTCGGAGAGATCTGCGAGAGAGTCAAACATCGCGCGCCTCCGTGTTGGCTTTGCTGCTTGCAGGTGCGTCCGAGAGTTGTATGCGGCGAGGGCAACCGGCCTCTTCCGCAAAGCGAAGAGCCCGGCTCCACAAATCAGCCAAAGTTGTCATCCAGACCGCGACAAACAGAAGAAGCAGCAGCCGGGCCAAGAGATAGTCCGCGTAGGCTCGCCAGACGGCGACCCCATAGCGTGAAGCCACGAAGAGATCCAAAGCGGTCAGTGCCGCCGCGATGAGCAGGTAATTCCGTTTCCGATCCATGCACCCTCCCTCGAACACGGAGTCAGCATGCGGCGGACCTGGAACTCGGTCAAATCCGAAGCCGGCCGGCATGTTGCGCGAGGCGGAAATCGTTCGTGTGAGTAGGAGTGGCCGGAGATTTGACCGAGTTCTGCACCTCTCCTAGATATATCCACACGGGACCGCTTCTCTGGTGCCAAGGCTGATGGAACGATTCGAGGTCGGATCAGGTCCGCTCTTCTCGGAACATCGGCGATTGAATTAGCAGTGGATTATCCCAACGTGGAAAATGCCGCAACTGCAACGAGGAGAAAAGCTTATGCCTGGGCTACAACGAGAGGTCAGCAGAACACATGAAAAGTTGGAGGGGATAGTGTCAAATGGATCTATTGGAAGGCGGCTCCTGAACGTTGGGGAGGCTGCCCAGTACCTGGGCGTAAGCGTGGACACGCTCCACAAATGGGTCCAGCTACGGGCGATTCCTCACGTCAAGGCCGGTCGTGCGTTGCGTTTCGATCTAGTGGCTCTCAACCGCTATATCGACGAACACACAATCGGAACCATTGACTGAAGGGAGACGTCAGATGTCAGTCACAAAGATGGGAGAGGGCCTGTATAAGGTCCGCTGGAGAGAGGGAGGTCGAGCCAGGAGCGTACTTGTCCATGGATCGGCGTCCCTTGCAGACAAAGTCGAACGTAAAAAGCTTTCACTTCGAGATGAAAACCGGCATCTCGATGTCAAAAAGCAAATCAACTTCCGGATGGACGACTTAATAGATCGTTATTGGGAGCAGTACGGGGTCAAAAAGAAGTCGGCTGATCGAGAAAAGAGCATTGTCGAGGGCATTCGTTCTTCACTGGGCCGAATGTTCGTGCACGAGGTGGATGGCATGGCTGTGCAGGAGTGGTACGACAACCTGACGGATGTTCGTGAGTTGGCCGTAAACACTGCGGAGCGTCACTTCCACGTCATGCACCACATGATGAGAAAGGCCTGCACCATCTGGGCGACAGTGACTGGTCTTGATCGGAATCCTGCTGATCAAGTGGAAGTGGAGCACATCGATGATGCGAGGAAGCGCTACCTCTCTGCGGAGGAACTTCTCCGACTCAAGGTGGCGCTCGACGAGCGGATGTACCGGAAGGGCACGAAGGACATCAACCAGACGAATCTTCGTATGCGTTTGTTGGTCCTGATTGCCGTGGCAACCGGTATGCGGCGCGGAGAGATCTTTCGCCTGGAGTGGGAAGACATCCTCCACAGCGAGGGATTGATCATCGTGCGGGCAAGGCTCAAGAAAGGCAAGATACGCCTTGTACCGATGCCACCGGAACTCGCAGAACAGATCCGGCGGTACCCAGCCGTTATGGGGGAGGACCGCATCCTGCCTCCCGAGCCAGGAGCAACCAGTGGGCGTCAGCGCGCGGACAAGAGCTTCCATGAACTGCTCAAGCGAGCAAGGATTCGAGACTTTAGGTTCCACGATCTACGCCACACCTTTGCTTCCTGGTACATGATGTCGGGCGGTGATCTGTACGAGCTCTCGAAGTTGCTCGGGCACTCCAACATCAAGATGACGGAGCGCTATGCCGACCTCGCCAAGGCACACATCGTGAAGACAGGAAGCGTCTCACGCGAACTCTGGAGCAGGATGGAGCCGCAATCAGAAAGGGGAGGGAACGACGTTGCGCCAAAGAAGATAGGACACCGAGCTTGACCGGGTGGTACCGAGAGGTTCCACGTCGTATCGAGAATGTGTCCTATATGTGTCTTGAACTGATTTGAGCTAAATCTGGTTGCTGCTAAGTCTCTTAGAATGTGGTGGCCAGAGACGGGATCGAACCGCCGACGCCGGCCTTTTCAGGGCCGCGCTCTACCACTGAGCTATCTGGCCTTGGGAGTGGCCGCGGAGGACTTGCGGCTGCGGCCCCTTGATGCCGCGGATGTTCGGAACAACCTCTTGAGTATAGCAAGCAGGATGCGTGCCGCCAAACTGCTGCCGGTGGCAACGCGAACTCTGCGGGATCATGTCGGCTGGCATGTAGTTCCGCTGTTGGCCTTCCGTGCGCTTCGATGGTGCTTTGTTACAGATGACCAGGAAAGCCTTTGTGCGCCCGAGCCGAGATGGCGAGTAATGCTTCCATCAATCGCCTGGTTGAGTGCGGATGCGGGCGTTCCGTTATGCTTGTGCCACACCGTTTGTTGTGCGAGGAGCAGGCATTTTGAGTCGTCTGAGAAGACAGCGTTGCGCGTTTCTGCGCGGCACCCCGGCCTGGCTGATGCTGAGTGTTGCGGCCATAACGAGTGTGGCTGCGCAGAAAAGTTCGGCAAATACGGATGAGGCTCGCACGGCGGCTCGAATGGAGTCGCTTCGCGTAAATCCACCTGCGCTTTACAGCATGTTGCGGGAGATGCCGAAGGGCGCCGATCTGCACATGCACCTTTCGGGTGCGGTGTATGCCGAGACGTTTCTACAGGAGGCCGCGGAAGACCACCTGTGTGCCGACCCGGAGAAGCTGGTTTTGCTGCCCAACGTCGGCACAACCAAGAGCCTGCCTCCGCAGCCTGTGTGTACTGAGGGCACCGTCGCTGCCGTTAGCGCGTTCAAAAATCAGAAGCTTTATGACGCGCTGATCGACAGCTTCTCCATGCGCAGCTTTGTACCGAGCGCCGGTTGGAGCGGCCATGACCAGTTCTTCGCCACGTTTGCGCGCTTCGGTGGCATCGCGAAGAGCCACCAGGGCGAGTGGGTAGATGAGGTGGTGCAGAGGGCGGCTTCGCAGAACGAACAGTACGTGGAGTTGATGACAACGCCGGACTTTGGCGTCGCATTGAAGCTGGCTGCGCAGCAGCACTGGGACGGGCACCCCCAGGCGATGCGGGACGCGCTGCTTGCCGGTGGTCTCCGCGACAACATTGCTATCGATCGCGCAGAACTAAGCGACATGGATCGGGCGCGTAACGAGCGCGAGCACTGTTCGGAAAGTACAACACCGGCGCCACAAACGGCGTGCAGTGTGCAGGTTCGTTACCTCTACCAGGTGCTGCGTTCAGCACCACCAGAGCGCGTCTTTGCGCAGACACTGCTTGGATTCGAGCTGGCAAGTGTCGATGCGCGCGTGGTGGGTATCAACTTCGTTCAACCTGAAGACGCGTACCTGGCGATGTCACAGTACACCGAACAGATGAAGATGCTGCAGTACCTGCACAGTGTCTATCCCAAGGTGCACATCAGTCTGCATGCGGGCGAGCTTGCGCCCGGCATGGTGCCGCCGGATGGCCTGCGTTTCCACATTGCCGAGGCGGTGAACATTGCAAGTGCGGAGCGTATTGGTCACGGTGTTGACGTCATGTATGAGGACAACGCCAACGCGCTGCTGCGCACGATGGCGAAGCGGCACGTAATGGTTGAAGTGAATCTGACCTCGAACGATGTGATTCTCGGGATCAAGGGGAAGGACCATTCGCTGGCAAGCTACATGGCTGCAGGTGTGCCGTTTGCCTTGTCGACCGACGACGAGGGTGTCTCGCGCATTGACCTGACTCACGAGTATGTGCGGGCTGCAATCGAGCAGGGTTTGACGTACCCGCAACTCAAGACTTCGGCGCGTGCATCGCTGGAGCATGCGTTTCTGCCTGGCGAGAGCCTTTGGGCCGCACCGGACCGGTACACCGACATGCGGGGCGGCTGCTCTGCTGCCAGGGTCAGCGAAACATCGGGTTCATGTGCGGAGTTCCTGCGCGGCAGTGAACGCGCACAGCAACAGGCAGAGTTGGAACGTCGCCTGCGTGCATTCGAAGTGCGTGCGGCACATTGGCCTGACGAGTCGACGAAAGGAACTGAATGAAGCAGCTAATCGCGGTGGTGTGGCAATGCGTTCTGCTGTTCGTTGCAGCGTTGATAGGCTTCGCTGTAGGCATTTCAGTTCCCGCGCTGCGCGTGTATCGCGAGTTGAGCCATACCGCTACAAATGTCCGGACTTATGACTTTGACTGGCTGATCGCGGTAGTGCTGGTGTACTTGCTGCTGCTAGCTCTTGGTGCAGCGCGCAAGCGGGCGCGGGGCATGGCGCTTACTGCGACGATTGCCCTGGTCATCGTGATTGGCGGAATTGCGCTGTTTACGCAACTCGGCATAAAGAACACCGGCCTGTAATCTGCTGCGAGTTTCTTAAACGCTGTGCCAGGAGAGGCCGTCGCTCTTCAGCATCTTGGCCAGCTGGTTGTCGCCGCGGACGAAGTGCTGAGCAAGCCGCTGGATCAGCCGCTTCGAGCGGGAGCGCATCACCACCAGATCGATTACTTTTTCATGCACGAAGGAGTGGTGCATGGAGTGGAAGGTGCCGCCTTCCACCTGCAGGCGCTTAGCACCGCGCTGTACTTCGTGCTCGATACAGTAGGAGCGCATGGCTGTGCCGAGCGACTGCGAGGGATAGCCAGCGCGGTTCATTTGCCAGAGAATCTCAGACGTGTCGCCAAAGCGGCGGCCTGCCAGAATGCTGAGCCAGCGTCCTTCGGAATCCTTCAGGCCCATCAGGAAACTATCGTGCAGCGAGTGGAGCACTTTCAATCGCCAGCCCACCGTGGCCGAGTCGACGGGATACATGCATTCACGATTGAACTGCACGAGCTCGCTGTCCGAAGAGTCGACATGCCAGACGGGTGCGCAGCCCAGTTCGCGTTCGGCGCGGCGACGATAATAACGCATATTGCTGCGGGTCTTTTGTCCCAGGCCCGCAAGCGTCTCCTCGAAGGTAGGCTGCAGTTGCAGATAGGCGGCCACGTCGCGACGCTGGATGGCCCACTGCATGGAACCTCCGCGGCATCCGGGCAAGGGTCGAAAGTCGAGGTGCTCGTCCTCCGCCTGGCGAGCAGGATCGCTGAGGAATGAAAGCATGGCGATGGCCGCACCATCGGCCATGAGCTCTTCGCAGATGCGTGTAGCAACGTACAGCCGGTCTTGCGGCAACGCGAGCAGGGTGCCCCGCCCGGAGCGGTCGTTCGTCGCGAATGCCCGCGTGCCGATTTTGAGTACGCGGTATTCGAGCAGCAGAAGAGACCCGATCAGATCGGAAGGCCGCATTTCTTTTGGTGGGATTCCCGCCCTCCTGGCCACAAGGTACAGGTAGGGAACACGCTTCAGCAGGCCTGGTTTCTGAAGAAAGTAGGGCAGGTCCTGCATGGCGCTTGGTTGACCGCACGTTTCGCTGAAGCGGATCAGCAGCGGCTGAAGAGCGAGGATGGCCCGCTCACCCTTGATGACATAGATCGACGGCGTGGCCGGGAAGGCCTCGCTCGATGAATCGTGCGCACTTAGTTGGGCGGGTCTAGCCTTTTGGGTAAACACCGCATGGGTCTGGGGAACGTGCATGTCGTACGCGTGCTCGATTCGAAGTTTACCCTTTAAACCTTTGGGGGTTGGCGATAGGAATCAGTTCTCTGGAAGTTGTTTCCATGGGGACTAAAAATTCTGAATCTAAGCTTTTTCTCGAAGAGAGTTTTCAGTCTCCTTTCAGCGCTTCTGCGTATGTCTTTTGTAAGGCTGCTCCAATCTGCTCCATTGCGACCAGACGTGCCATGGTCTGCTGCAGATCGCCGCGTGCCTTTTCACTGTCGGCAGCTGATATTTTCGTGGGATCGAGGCCGCCTACGATGTACGACTGCAACTGCAGGTACGAGTCCAGGGTACGTTCCTGCAACGAGGCATACTGTGCCTGCAGGGTGTACGCCTCAGAGAAGTGCTTCACCTGGGAGTACTTCATGTAGGCGACCGCGCCCGTGGTGGTTGCGGTCTGCCAGCTTGCGTTGCGGGCAGAGAACAGCGACATGCCCAGACTGATGTCCTTGATGTCGTATGGCTTTCCTGCCGCGTGCGCCTGCAGAAAAGCCATTGCGCCGGTCAGGCTCTTCTCTTCCTGCGGAATGACCTTCAGTATGTCGTTAAGATCGTGCTGGTTGTCCTTTAGTTCGCCGACGATGTTGGCCTCGGCTTCCTCGCCGACATGCACGTGATGACGCCATTCAACGGCCGATTCAAGACCAAGCGCGATCAAGAGCCCGATCGTGATGGTGAACAGGTGAAGGAAGAAGTCCCGGTAGCTGTGGACCGGGTGTTCCGGCGCGTGGACATCGAGCATGCATGCAGCTTACTAGGCCGCAATGCGGCGGTACACTGCGTTTCATGCGTGCTTTCCTGTCTGCTCTTACTGCACTCCTCATAACGATCGCACATAGTGCCCGCGCCCAGGCGCCCGCGGTGGTTCAGCAGCATCCGTCCTCGGCATACAGCCAGGGCATCGACGAACTGGTCAGCAAGCACGCGTATCGCATGCAGGTACCTGCGGGAACGCAGTGGCTGGACGGCAGTGTGCGTTACACGGCGCTGGAGCCATCTGCAGCCGATCCCAAGCGTATGGACCTGGTGGCCTATGTGACGGCGACAGGCGAGCGTTCGGTGTTGGTCCCGGCTGCGGCCTTCGTGCCTGCAGACTCGACCGCTCCGCTTGATGTGGATGACTACAACTGGTCTGCGGATAAGAAGCAGTTACTGCTGTTTACCAATACGCAGAAGGTCTGGCGGCTGAACACACGCGGCGATTACTGGATTCTGAATCTGCAGGACGGCAAGCTGCGCAAGCTGGGAGCAGACTTCCCGGCAGCGTCGCTGATGTTCGCGAAGTTCTCGCCCGACGGCAAGTCGGTCGGCTATGTGCACGCGAACAACATCTACGTCGAGATCGCCGCCACCGGCGAACGCAAGCAGATCACGACAGACGGCTCCGCCGACATACTGAACGGCACGACCGATTGGGTCACTGAAGAAGAACTGTTCCTGCGCGATGCGTTCCGCTGGAGCCCCGATTCCCACTCCATCGCTTATCTCCAGTTCAACCAGGCAGGTGAGGGTGACTACACGCTGCTGAACGACACAACGGCAGAGTATCCGCAGGCGTTTCACTACTACTACCCGCAGGCTGGAACGACGAATGCCGCGGTTCGCGCAGGTGTGGTGCCCGCTACCGGCGGCGCGACTCGTTGGCTGTCGCTGCCGGGCGATCCTCGCCAGAACTACATCCCGCGCTTCGAGTGGGTTGGTGGTGCCGTCCCTTCGCAGCTTGCGCTGGAGTACATGAACCGCAAGCAGAACCAGATCGATGTGTACCTCTTCGACACGATCACGGGCAATGGAAAGGTCTTCTTTACCGATCGCGATGAGGCGTGGGTTGACATCATGGACGAGCTTCGCTGGTTGCCTGCGGTGAAGCCGGTCGCCGGCTCGGCGGGTGACCTGCTGTGGCTGAGCGAGCGCGATGGATGGCGGCATGCGTATCGCGTCACGCCGGATGGAAAGCCGCATTTGCTCACTGACTTTGCGGCGGATGTCATCGACCTGGTTGCCGTGGATGAGACCGGTGGCTACATCTATTTCGCAGCGTCGCCCACAGATGCGGTGCGGCAGTACCTCTATCGCGCGCGGCTTGACGGCTCAGGTAAGCCAGAGCGCGTGACGCCGGCCAACGAGGTCGGATGGCATCGCTATGTCGCCTCGCCGGATGGCAAGGTGGCCCTGCACGGTTGGTCGACCACGACGCACCCGTACCGCTTTGAGCTGGTGCAGCTCGCGGATGGCAAGGTGCTGAAGCCGCTAGCCGACAATGCCGCCCTGGATGCAAAGGCACAGCCGCTGCTCGGGCCAGGGCGCGAGTTTTTCCAGGTGCCGGTCGACGCCAACACGAAACTTAACGGATGGATGATCAAGCCGCCAAACTTCGATCCGGCGAAGAAGTATCCCGTGCTGGTCTATGTCTACGGCGAGCCCGCCGATGCGACCGTGCGCGATATGTGGAGCCAGGAAAACCTGAATGACGCGCTTGTTGCCCGGGAGGGCTACCTGGTGGTCAGCTTCGACAATGCAGGTACGCCCGAACCGCGTGGACGCGCATGGCGCAAGTCAATCTACGGCGCAGTCGGCATCCTGTCGTCGCAGCAGCAGGCCGCGGCCATTCGAGAACTGGCGCGTGAACGTCCGTACATCGACCAGTCACGCATGGCGATCTGGGGATGGAGCGGCGGCGGATCGAGCACGCTCAACATGATGTTTCGCTACCCGGGACTCTTTCGCGCCGGAATCGCGGTCGCGCCTGTAGCGGATGAACGCAAGTACGACACCATTTACCAGGAACGCTACATGGGTCTGCCCCAGCAAAATGTGAAGGGCTACCACGATGGTTCACCGATCAGCTTCGCTGAGGGCCTTGCGGGCGATCTGCTGATCGTGCACGGGTCCGGCGACGACAACGTCCACATTCAAGCGACTGAATTGTTGGTCAATCGGCTGATCGAACTGGACAAGAAATTCGATTACATGGTCTACCCGAACCGCACCCATGCTATCAACGAGGGGCCCGGCACCAGCGTGCACTTGTACACGTTGATCGCGCGATATCTAGAGGACCACGTGCCCGCAGGCCCACTGCCGCAATAAGATCTCACGCTAATGCAAAGGCAGTGGACGTCATAAACAACAGGCATGCCGAGCACCCTGGGCCCGGCATGCCTGCTTAGTTCGTCTGATTACTGCCAGTGTGCGATGCGCACGGCTTTGTTAACCGTATCGTGGGCCGCGTCTACTTCCTGTAGAGCGTGGTTGCGAAGACCTTGCGACTGCGGCACATCTTCTGCGTGCGCCAGGTCCTGATGCGCGGCATAGAGCAGTTCGTTGGCCTTTACGAAGCGGTTCTGCGGTGTCAATGAGCCATCGATCGGGAAGCGATCGTTGATGTTCTTACCGTCATCGATTGAGGCCATCTTGATCGCGTTGATCGCCGCATCGATGTGATGGATTGCTACGTCGTCATCATGCTTGACGGGTGCCCACGCCCAGTTGTCAGCAAGGTAATGACGTGCGGCGCGCAGATCAGAAAGTGCGTGAAGGTACGCGGGATGCGGCCCCGGAACCTGTCCATAGCCCTGCGCCGATGCGGTCATGCTACCGAGTGTTCCGGTAACAAAAGCAAATGCCAGCAAACCCAAACTCTTCTTCATTATCGTTCTCCCTTATATGCCGGGCTATCGTGTGCCCATGTTCAGTGAAGAGCGTACCTGGCAGCATAAGTTGCGTTATTAATCTGATTGCAGTCTGAACGGGGAGTGCGATTAAGTTGCAGATCCGTTTACAAGGACAGTCAGCTTACCGGTGGGACATACGTCAATCAGTGGGCAACGCCGGCACGCGGGATCGCGCAGCGTGCAGATCTGTTGACCAAGCCTCTTCACCAGCGTGTGGTGCTCGTCCATGGTGACGGGTGTCCAGTTGGCGGGAGCGAGCGGCATGAGCGCGTTCTCCACCTGACGGGGGGTCGCGTTGGCCTGCGCGATGCCTAGACGAATCGCAATGCGCTGGTGATGTCCATCGATGGCAATGGCCGCACGCCGCAGCGATGAGAAGTTCACCACTGCGGCACTCGCCTTGACGCCTGCGCCCGGCAGATCTTCGATCCAGCGACGGATCTTCTCCGTTCGGTAGCGTGCGAGAAAGGCAAGCGACAGCGATCCAGTGCGCTCGGTGATGCGCTCGAGCGTGCGCTTCAGCTGCGGCGCCTTTCGCTCGGGAAAGGTCACCAGGCGCAGCGTGTGTTCAATCTCTTCGACGGGCGCATCCCGGAGCTTTTCCCACCGCACCTCGTACCATGAGTCCGGTCCGGTGGGCCAGGCATCGTAGCGTTCGCGCAGTGCCTGCATGGTCGCGATCGACTCGGCGTCTTTGGTACGCGATGAGATGAGCGAATAGACGAGATGGGTGAGCGGGTCCCACACCTCGCGCGGCGGTGGCTGTCCTGTCCATCGAAGCAGACGGTCATGCAAGTCGCCGAGATCGTGAAAGAGCGGCGCTGGTGTGCTTCCCGCGGTTGCGTTTGGGAACAGCGTGCTCTGGATCATGGGAATCACACGCGTTAGACGCAGCACGATTAGCTGAACGCGAAGCCGTCCCATAGCTTCAGTTCCGATTCAAGTGGCTGCTGCTCGACGTGGCTTGCGTCGGCAAGAATCATGGTGAGCCGTGTGTTCGGGTTCCACTGCGGCCAGGCAGGCAGGCCGGCTGCTGCGGGTGCAGTGCCCTTGATGAAGGCTGCCCATGCATCGTGCATTTGCGTTGCCAGCTTTTGTGCGGCATCGGGTTCGCTTTTCGCGAGTCGCTCCCAGACAAAGCCCAGATCGAAGGAGTGGTATGCCTCACCCTTGTGTGGCCCACTTGCAGCCACTTCATCCAGGCGATAGAACCAGATGTTAGCGCCGCCTGCAGATGCTGCCTGAGCAACCCGGATGCTCGGCATCCAGTACTCCTCTGCGGTGAGTGCGCGAATGTTGAGTTGTGCCGGGGTCATCTGCGGGTACAGCTTGCGGTATGCGTCGAGCACCGGCTGGAACTGTGCAAGGCGGGTGTTGCCGAGATTGCGCTGCGTCAGGGGCTGCGCAGGGTGATCGCCGAGAAACAGTGCGCTTTCATCGCGGTTGGTGCCGATAAGGAGCCGCTTGCCTCGCGCGCTGCCATGCGCGATGGGTTCTAGGGCGCGGTGAGGCAGCAGGGTGCCGCCGGATTCTGCTCGTAACGGGAAATTGCCATCCCAAGCGTCGATGAGACCGCGCTGCGCTGCCAGCAGGCTGGTCGCGCTCGCAGTGCGCGGATCTCCTGCTCCAGTGAGGCTTCTGAACTTGTCAGCGAAGGCGCGAGTCACCTCGGCCGAGTTCTCTCGCGGCCTGATACGTTCTGCTCCGCCGCTCTCCGAAATGACAGAGCTGAAGAGCGGCTTTGCTTCCTCGATGCCCATCAACACATCTGCGAGCTTGGCTCCTGCAGACTCACCGCCGATGGTCACCCGCGTTGCGTCACCTCCAAAGCTGGCAATGTTTGTGCCGACCCACTTGAGCGCCAGGATCAGGTCGCGCAGAGCGTTGTTGGCGCTGTCGGCGTACTCCGTGCCCAGCATGGGTGACCAGTCGAGGAAACCGAAGACGCCCAGCCGGTATGCCACGGTGACGACCACGATGCCTTGCTTCGCAAAGACAGCGCCGTCAAAGATCGCATCGGAAGGGCTGCCACCGGTAAAGCCACCGCCGTGGATCCAGACGAAGACAGGAAACGGACCCTTGCCCTGAGGCGCAAACACATTCAGGTAGAGACAGTCTTCGCTCACATCGTTGCGGCCCGGCTGCATTGCCGAAGGCGCTGACGTTTGAGCATCGCGAATGCCTGTCCAGGGCTTGGCGGGCACCGGCGGCCGGAAACGCAGCGGACCCACGGGCGGCTGCGCGAACGGAACGCCGCGGAAGACGAGAGTGTCCTCGTTCAGCTGTCCACGAAGAGATCCAAGCGATGTCTTGACAGTGAGGGCGGAAGCACCGGTCGTTGCTTGTGCGTGCGCCTGCCGCGGGGCCGTGTGGAGCGCAGCGCCAGCCGAAGCGATGGCGACTGTCTGCAGGAGTTCTCGCCGTGTCCAGCGTTTCGTCATCTTGTGTTCACCGTCTAGTTCGTCGAGTGTGATGCTGCGCCGAGACCTTTGTAGCAGAGCCGCAGCGATCGTGGACATCGGTGGTCTGAAAGCGCGGTCCATGTGTGCTCGAACGTTGCGGACCGCACGTCGAATGGTGTAACTCTTTACTGTTCCCAGAGAAAATTCATGCGCAGACTTATCCTGCACCTGCTCCTCGCCTTTGGTACGACCCTTGCCGCGGCCGGCCAGGCCTGCACCGGGCTGTGCCTGCAGCAGGTTGCGTGCACCGGTGGCGCGACCACATCAATCAGCGGAACAGTCTACGCGCCAAACGGGACGGATCCGCTGCCAAATGTGCTGGTCTTCGTTCCCAACGCAGCGTTGACGGCGATGACGCCGGGAGTTTCGTGTCCTGTTCCTGGAGCAGCGCCGGATGGTGCGCCGCTGGTGGGCACGACGACGGCGGCAGACGGCACCTTTCACCTGGTGAATGTGCCTGTCGGCTCGAGCATACCCCTTGTGATCCAGTCGGGCCGCTGGAGGCGGCAGGTGACGGTGCCGACCACCACGGCATGCACCGATACGGCGTTCTCCACGCGCATGCCGCAGAACCAGAGCGAAGGCGATATCCCGCTGATCGCTATCGCCACGGGGTCGGCTGACGAAGTCGAGTGCGTTCTGCGCAAGGTCGGCATCGCAGATTCAGAGTTCACCAATCCGCTCTCGACTGGTCGCATACAGCTTTACGGCGATACCGGCACGAAGGGCGGTTCGATCATTGACGGCAACACGCCGGTGCAGTCCACATTGATGAGCAACCTTGCTGCGCTGGAACAGTATGACGTGCTGATGCTGCCCTGCGAAGGTGGGGAATACCTGCAGCCTGCGACTGAACTTAGCAACCTGATTCAATATGCCAATGCCGGGGGTCGCGTTTACGCAAGCCACTATTCGTATGTGTGGATGTTTCAGAACCCGCCTTTCAACGGCGTCGTGAATTGGGCAGTGAACCAGCCCGCACCCCCCGACGGAGCGGCGACGGTGAACGCCAGCTTTGCAGGCGCCAGCACGCTCAGCACCTGGCTGCAGACGGTCGGCGCAAGTACCACGCCGGGTCAGATCGTATTAAACACGAACAAGCACGATCTAAATGGAGTCGTCGCACCGACGCAGGCGTGGATCACGTTGAACGATTCTGCGGCAGGGAACCCAGTGATGCAGCTCACCTTCAACACGCCGGTGGGTGCGACCAATCAGTGCGGGCGCGTGCTCTTCAACGAGTACCACGTAGAGACCCGTCCGGCGGGTACAACTTCGTCAAACAAACCGTTCCCGACGGAGTGCGTCAGCGGCCCCTTGACGGCGCAGGAAAAGCTGCTGGAATACAGCTTGTTCGACCTGACGAATTCTGGTGGGCCGCCGTCGCTGACGCCCACCTCAGCGAACTTTGGCACGGAGTACCTCGGCTTCACCACGGCGCCCCAGAACTTTACCTGGACGAACAGTTCCATCTTCAGCGCATCGGTTTCGTCGACACCAATCACGGGCGATTTCGCAGTCTCAAGTAACAACTGCACCAATGTCGCTTCGGGCGCGTCCTGCACCATCGGCGTTGTGTATACGCCGACGATTCTCGGGGCCGAGACTGGCACCTTGTCTGTCGTTTCGAACGGCAGCACGCTTACGGCTACGCTTAATGGGACGGGTGCGCAGGCACTGATCCTGTCAGCATCAGCACTTACGTTCGGCAACACGGACGTTGGCGCATCTGTCAGCCAAGCCCTCACACTGCATAATGCGGCGACTGCCGCGGTCGCGATCACGGGAGTGACCGTAGCCGGTGATTACAGCCTGGCGAATGGCTGCGGCAACTCACTTGCGGCGGGCGCGTCGTGCACGGTGCAGGTCACCTTCACGCCGACCACAACCGGCGCACGCGCGGGACAGGCAACGTTCAGCGGCCAGACTGCCGCACTCACGGGTAATGGCGTGGACTTCTCAACCGCCTTTCCCACTGCAGCGGGCAATGTCGTTGCAGGCGTCAGCGTGATGCCTTCGGTCAGTGTGCTGCCCATCGCAGGTTACTCGGCGACGGTGGCGCTCACGTGCACAACGACGGCACCGGCCTCAACCTGCGCTACGAGCGTCGCCAGTGTCGTGCCTTCATCCACCGCTGGAGTCACCCTCACCATCACCACGACTGCGAAGTACAGCGTCATCGGCTACGGCGGTCTTGGCGTAAGAGCGCGCGGGCGCGGAGGCCTGCTGGCCCTGCTTGCGATGGCTTCCGCAGGCATGCTCTGGCGCTGGCGCCAGCGTACCGGTGCGCTCCGTCGCTCCGTGTGGATCATGCTGGCCTTTGCCGCTGCATGCAGCCTGATGACCGGTTGCGGCAGCAAGACTCCCACTGCAAATGCCGTCTACACACCAGCCGGTCCATACACCTATACCGTCACTGCAACCGATGGATTTCTCAGGCATTCGGCCACGTACACCTTGACGGTAGCTGCGAAGTAATCGGGCAAGGAGACGGCGCTGTGCCATCTCCTTGCGTCCGCCACGGTTGCCGGTAGCGCGAGGTTCGGGTTCCGGCGTAGGATGTTGCGCATGTCTGGGAAGCTCACCCGTCGCGACTTTGTTCGCAACACTGCCGCCACTGCGGCACTCGCACATACTGCCCTGGCGCAAGCGCCGGCGAATGCCTTTGCGCAGCAAACCACCATCGCTGCAGGGCCATTCCAGCCCACGTATGAGTCGCTGAAGCAGTACAAGACGCCGGAGTGGTTCACCGATGCGAAGTTCGGCATATGGGCGCACTGGTCGGCGCAGTGCGTGCCTGAGCAGGGCGACTGGTACGCCCGCCGCATGTACATCCAGGGCGACCACGACCATGACTGGAACACCGAACATTACGGTCATCCATCGAAGTTCGGCTTCATGGAAATCGACAATCTCTGGCGGCCCGACCAGTGGCAGCCGGAGCAGTTGATGAGCCTGTATCAAGCCGCCGGCGCAAAGTACTTTTTTGCCCTGGCGAATCATCACGATAACTTTGACAACTACGACTCGACGTACCACCAGTGGAACTCCACGAAGGTCGGCCCCAAGCGGGACATCATCGGGACCTGGGGCAGGATCGCGCGCGCACACGGCCTTAAGTTCGGCGTCTCCAATCACAGTTCGCATGCGTGGCATTGGTTCCAAGTGGCCTATGGCTACGATCCGGTGGGCCCGTATGCGAACGTGCGCTACGACGCCTACACGCTGACCAAGGCTGACGGCAAAGGCAAGTGGTGGGAGGGGCTGGATCCGCAGGATCTGTACACGGGCCGCAACGCGCTCATGATGCCGGACGGCATCAATACCATCGAAGCCCAAAACGCCTGGCACAAGACCCACGACGGTACCTGGCACGAGGAGGATCCGCCGGAGAACCCGCGCTTTGCCGAGCTATGGTATCTGCGCTGCAAGGAACTGCTCGACAAATACGAGCCGGACCTTCTGTACTTCGACGACACGGAACTGCCGCTGGGCGATAAGGGACGTCGCGTCACCGCGCACATGTATAACAGCAGCATCAAGAAGCATGGTTCGCTTCAATCGGTCGTCTTTGCCAAGCATCCGTCACCCGAAGCGCTGGGCGCGTTCACACTGGATATTGAGCGTAGCCGTTCGACGGAGATACTCGCTGAACCATGGCAGACAGATACCTGCATAGGGGATTGGCATTACAAGCGCTCCATTTTCGAGGAGCACAAGTACAAGACGCCTGAAACGGTCATCTCCATGCTGATCGACATCATCAGCAAGAACGGCAACCTGTTGTTGTCCATCCCCGTGCGAGGCAACGGCGCCATCGACGAGGATGAGCATGCATTCCTGCAGGCGCTTGCGACATGGATTCCGAAGCACGGCGAGGCCATCTACGGCACGCGTCCTTACACCGTCTTCGGCGAAGGTCCGCCAGAGCCCATCGAGAAGAACTTCAGTGAGAAGACACGGCCGCACACCGCAGAGGACATCCGGTTCACACGCAAGGGGAACGTGATCTACGCGTTCGTTCTTGCGTGGCCGACGGACGGCAAGGTCCGTGTGAAGACGATGCGCAAGGGTGGTGATCATGCACCCGCAACGATCCGTCGTGTGGAGATGATCGGCGGCTCCGCTCCGCTGCGGTATACGCAAACGGCTGACGCGCTCGAAGTGACCATGCCGCCGGACAAACCGAATCCCTACGCGTACGTGCTGCGGATTACGACCTGAGATCCGATCTGTCATGAAGAGGCTGTAGCCGCCACGAATCGTCGTGACGGAGCGGCTTCAGCGCTGAGATGATTCGCTCCGCTTGGCGCTATTCATCATTCCCGCGGCTGAAGCCCCTGCCTGCTGCTTCGGTCGACCTGTCCCGTCGGCTAAAGCCGCTTGATTCCTGAGAGAAAATAGGACCATGAAGATGTGCGTCTTTGCCGGTCTGTTGTGCCTGTCACTCTCTGCGCTTGCGCTGGCGCAGCAGCAGCCGGTCGCGCCCGCGGATCCGCAGCAGCCGTATACGCTGCAAACCGGCGCGAAGCTTGTGCTGGTGCCCTCGACCGTCAGCTTGAAGGGTCAGGTGATCTATGGGCTGAAGGCCGATCAGTTCCGCATCACCGACAACGGCGTGCCGCAGCCGGTCACGCTCGACGAGAATGCCGACGGTCTCGGCCTGTCGCTGGTAGTCGCCGTGCAGTGCTCGCGTATGGCCGTGATGGAGTATGAGAAGCTGCAGGGCCTGCCCAGCCTGGTGGAGTCGCTGGTGGGCGGCGCGCCGTTTGAGATCGCGCTGGTGCGCTATGGTTCGCATCCCGAACTGGTGCAGCCCTTCACGCGCTCGCTCGACAAGATGAATGCCGCAATGGCCCGCATGGGCCCCTGTGAAGATGACGCTGCGGCCACGCGCGATGCGGTCAGCTACGCCAGCTCAATCCTTGAGAATCGGGACAGCAAAAACCGTCATGCTGTGCTACTGATTGGCGAAGCAAAGGACCACGGATCGACAGTGAAGGAGAAAGACCTGATCGCGCAGCTTGGCCGATCGAACACGGTCGTTGATGCCGTCGCGTACTCGCCCGGCGAGAACGAGACCCTTGACGACCTGAAGCACTTTCAAGGCGGCCGCGGCCCGCTTGGCAGTCTGATCATGGCCGTCCAGGGCATGAAGAAGAACACCGCAAAGTCTCTGGCGACGCTCTCCGGCGGAGACTACTTCAGTTTCCGCAATCGGAATACGTTCGATGAGAGCCTGGGCAAGCTCACCAACCGCGTCCACAATTACTACCTGCTCAGCTTCCCGGTGCCGCGTGATGCGGAGGGCGGACTGCACGAGATCAAGGTCAGCGTGCCGGAGTATCCCAATGCTGACATCCGGGCTCGCCGGAACTACTATGCCGGTGACACGGCTCCGCCCGACTCGGTGCAGTAGGTCTGAGCTGTTGGAGATGCCTGGGACGTGCGCCGGACATGTCACCTGCCAGCTGCGTTCAACGCATGGGTGCCCATGTCTCAGAAACAAGACATCGGCACCCGCTTCGCCTTGAGCGCGATCTTAGCTCTTCACCGGGATTGTGAGTTGTTCGCCGGCCTTGAGCGCGTTGGGGTTGCTGATGTTGTTTGCCTTCACGATGGGCTCGTACAGGTTGCCGTCGCCATAGAAGTGCTGCGCAATCTTCGACAGCATGTCGCCCGGCTTCACCGTGTAGGCCTGCGTCTCGCCGCCGACATTCTGCAATTCGTGGTGCAGGTCTGAGTACGTCGGATCAACCTTTTTGATCTGATCCCAGACAAAGTTCAGCGCAACCTGCGAAGGCAGCGTTGCCTTCACGAGCAGCTTGTCGCCGTCGAGCGAAACGTCCTGCAGGGCTGCGCCTTCGGGGGTGAAACGGTCGATTGCCTTCAGTACAGGCTCATATTTCTGCTGTAGTGTTGCCAGGTCTGCCATGGTGCTCCTCTACGGCAGTCTGATGCGCGCGCGCAGTGAGTGTCCGGTTAATTCATCCACTTGCGGCTGGCTGGGTCTTTCTTTGACTCAGGATGGCGCTCGTCATCGGGCGCGATGTAGCGGCCGTCGTCGTCGAACTTGACCACACGGTCCTGCTTTCGCATGTAGACCTCAAACTTGCGTGCGGCCCGCCTGCGCTTCCAGCGGTAGTAGTTGTTACGCATGCCAAAGTAGCGCTCGCTGGCGACCTTGGACAGACCTCCGCGGCGGCCCATCTTCACGTACACAAAGCCCATCAGGCCGCAGCACAGGGCCAGCAGCGCACCCAGGCTATTGCTCTCGCGCAGCAGCGTTGCGATGTACAGCAGGGCACCCAGGATCACCATGTACTTGGCCTTGACGCGCACGATGAAGAGCAGCAGAAACTCAACATCGCCAAACAGCATGGCAAATGCCACCAGCACACCAAACAACGGCGCGTTCACGCCAGCGACGGCTTCGGTCGGGTCTACATGGGGGATGCCCACGTGCCCGTTGGTCAGCAGCGGCAATGCTGCCAGCAGCGTTGCAAGCAGGCCGCCGCCGACCGTGGAAAGATAGAAGAGCTCTACAAACCAGCGCGATCCGCGGCTGTCTTCCAGCATGCTGCCGGTGAACCACAGCATCAGCAGAGCGAACGCCGTTCCGAGAATGCCGGTGTTGTAAAAGGCGTGGGTCAGCACCTGCCACACGTAAAGGTGGTGTACGACGAGGGACGGCTCCAGCATGAACTGGACGCGAACCAGCTCGTCGAGTCGCGGTGCGAAGAGGTGCAGCAAAGCCAGGATGAAGAACACTCCGACCAGGGCAAGCACGAGCTGGCGCACAGCTCCTCGGAAGGCCGGCAGGGAGAGCGTCACTGGGGTACGCGGAGGCATCCTCTTCATTTCACCACACGGCCTGCCCGGGGAACGGTGCAGGTTGTGTACGGTAACCGGAACGCCGTTTACGGCGTCCCACGGTAAACAACCTGCATGGTACTCCGTGCGTCTCTCACTGCGAGAGAAGCGCTGCCGATGAGAATGTTCGGGATGCGTACTTTCAACCATTAAGAGACCTGAGTCGGCGAATTGCATCACACGGATTGCACGGCCCAACTGCAACGCGGTACGCAATGGAAGGACAAGGAAGCGACACATGGCGACGATATGCCCAGAGTGCGATAATCCGCTCGACATCGATGTAGATGAAGTCGAAGAGGGCGAGACCGTGACTTGCGATGAGTGCGGAACGGAATTCGAGATAGTCTCAACGGAGCCGCTGCACATTGTGCCGGTGGATGCCGAAGGATATGACGACGAAGAGGACAGCTACACCGCCCACACCACCGATGACGAGGAAGACGAATAGCGCGAAGTAGACGGCTCGCGACTCGCGGCGAGAGTCCGGGTCTGATCTATTGAGGACACGCCAGCCGGTCTGGCCGGTTGGCGCGGAGATACGATGACAAAGCACTTCGCCAATGCTGTTCGAGCCTCGCTGATTGCATTCGTCTTCATCAGCTCGGCGATCCCTGTCTTGCTGCCCATCGCAGCGAATGCGCAGGCAGCGAGTGTTCGCAGCTTAAGCGGCACCGTGACAGACAAGGGCGGCAACAAGGTGCCGAATGCCGTCGTCCACCTGAAAGACACGCGGTCGCTGTCGCAGCGTAGCTATATCACCACGGATGATGGGGCATTTCGTTTCGGTCAACTTTCCGGCAGCACCGACTACGAAGTCTGGGCGACGCTGAACGACAAGAAGACGCCAAGCAAATCCATCAGCTCCTTCGACAATAAGAAGGAGATTGAAGTTGCGTTAAAGATGCCGAATTAAGTCAGCACTGCATGCAAAAAGCCCCGCTGTCCGCGGGGCTTTTTCGCTGGTTTAAGAGGCCTGGAGTCTTAGACAGCCGGGTCGATGGAAACGAAGCGGCCATGGTTGCCGCGGTCCATAAACTGCACGCGTCCGCCGATCTTGGCGAAGAGGGTGTCGTCTTTACCGCGGCCGACGTTAAGGCCCGGCTTCAGCGGTGTGCCGCGCTGCCGAACGATGATGGAGCCGCCCGTGACCAGTTCGCCCGCGAAGCGCTTAACGCCAAGCCGCTGCGCGTTGGAGTCACGTCCGTTGGAAGAGGAACCGCCGCCTTTTTTGTGTGCCATTGCTTTGCCTCATGCGCGGCGCGCCCGTAACGCTGCTCGCGATCGATTCTGAAATGTGTCGCCCTAAGGCGGGCTTGGACTACGCCTTGGACTCGGCCTTGAAGCTCTTGCCGTTCACCAGGATTTCGTTGATCTTAACCTCAACGAAGTTCTGCCGATGCCCCTGCATCTTCTTGTACTGCTTCTTGCGCTTGAAGTGGAAGACCAGGATCTTCTCGCCGCGGCCTTCGCCGACGACCTCGGCCAGCACCTTCGCGCCGCCCAGTTCCTGCTCGAACTTGCCCTCTTCGCCGCTCACGGCCAGCACGTCAGAAAATTCGATCGCGCCGTCATTGTGTGCGGTGGTCTCGATCTTAAGGGTGTCTCCGGGAGCGACACGATATTGCTTTCCACCGGTACGAATCACTGCGTACATCACGAACCTCCACGCCCGGCCGTTTCGCCGGTGCGCATACTGCAAAACTCAAAAGTGAAAGGCGGCGCGGCGGGTGCCGGGAGAAGCGCGCCTGGAGAAGACTCACAGAACGGCGCAACAATCGCCAAACCTGACAAGAATACCGGGTTTCGGCCTTCAGGTCAACGTTATGAAAGCAGACTGCAGAATGCAACCGTACCTATGGCTTTGGCGGCGGCTGCGGTGCCTTGCTGTCAGGCGCGGCCTGGTTGGTGATGTCCTGCCCGTTGTAGATGATGCGCGCGGACGAGCGGTACCGGCGGTAGTCGGTGTATTTGACGGTGTTGCGCATGTGAATATCGTTTGCCGGACCATCCTTACTGGCGGCGAAATGAACGGTGCCGTCCGCGCGCGTGTAGGTCGGGAACCAGTTCACCGTGTCCACCTGCTCATAGTAGGTGGTAAACGGTATGGAGAAGTGCCCATGCTTCAGGTCGTCAGGCACGTTCTTTCCATTGATCATGACGATCTCAAGATCCTTCTGATCGACCCACACCTTGCCTTCGAAATAGCGATGCTTCAGGTCAGCGCTCTTTGGAGTCGCCTGGAACACGTAGGTGTCCAGCTCGTCCACCTTCTGCTTGCCGAGATACTTAACGTCATAGTTGGGCAGATCTTCGGCCGTCAGGACCAGTGGAATGCGCAGCCTCAGGTCTTCGAAGTCAGACTCATCAATGATGACGCGTTCCAGCGTGTTCTGCGGGGCGAAGACGACGGTTTCGCTGCGCGTGCCATCCTTGTTGAAGCCGACATCGGTCACCTGGCGATACTCGCCGTCCGGCTTGCCGTTGTCGTCGTTGATGGTCTGCATGACGACCGTCTGGCGGAAGACGTAGTTTTCACGGGCCTTTGCGAAGGCGGATTCGTGCTTGCCCATTTCGGCAACGATCTGATCGGAGGTCTTGCCCTCGGGCAGGGAAGGATCGAGTTTGCCCAGGCCGCTTTGCGCCTTCGCCGTTGCTGCTCCAGCCGCCAGCATGACTGCAACAACGCCTACCCACGTACCCCGCATGCGCATCGCTCCCCGGCTCGTTAGACGCATTTCGCGGCACGTTGGCGCACGCACGCTGTTGGTGTACCGTGGATACGGTTTTCGCGCGGCTGCGCGGCGGGAGTAAACACAAGCAATGGGCTTTTCAGGCGAGGTAAACAGGCGCGATTTCTTCCGCAGCGCGGGTGCAGCGGGCATGCTTGGTCTGGTGCCTGAAGCGGTGTTGGGCCAGGCCGCCGGACAGGTTTCGGGTCAGGGCAACATCGTGCACGAGGTCGCACCGGCTACTCCAAACGCGCCGACCGACTCTGTCAACTTCGCGGTCTGCGGCATGAGCCATGACCACATCTGGGGCATGGTTGACGCCATTACGCGAGGCGGTGGCAAGCTGGTCGCCGCATACGGCGCCGAGCCGAACAAGGTGGCGCACTTCACGAAGCGCTATCCCGGCGTAAAGATGGTTTCTTCTGAGGACGCGATCCTTGAAGACAAGTCGATCCAACTGGTCTTGAGCTCTGCGATTGCGAGCGAGCGTGCTCCGCTGGGCGTCCGCGTAATGAAGCACGGCAAGGACTTTCTCAGCGACAAGCCCGGCATCACCACGCTTGAACAGCTCGCCGCCGTTCGCAAGACGATCGCCGAGACCAACCGGATCTACGGCATCATGTACAGCGAGCTGCTCGAGGTGAAAGGTGCGATCAAGGCCGGTGAACTGGTGCAGGCAGGCGCGATCGGCCGCGTGATCCAGACGATCAACATCGCTCCTCACCAGATCGTGCAAAACGGCGGCGGCGGCGGCGGCGCTGACCCGCGGCCAGACTGGTTCTGGAAGCCGGAACTCTACGGCGGCATCCTGACCGACATCGGATCGCACCAGGTCGACCAGTTCCTGTACTACACGGGTTCTACATCGGCGGAGATCGTCGAGTCTCAGATCGCAAATATTGCGCATCCTGAGCATCCTGAGTTTCAGGATTTCGGCGACATGGTGCTGCGCGGCAACAAGGGCTTCGGTTATGTGCGCCTGGATTGGTTTACGCCCGACGGCCTTGGCACGTGGGGCGACGGACGTTTGTTCATCTTGGGCACGCAGGGCTATATCGAAGTGCGAAAGTATGCGAACGTCGGCGTCGAGAAGAAGGGGAACAATCTCTTCCTCGTGGACGCGAAACAGCAACGCTCCATCGACTGCAACAATGTGACCCTTCCATTCGGACGCCAGTTCGTTTCTGACGTTGTGCACCGCACCCACACAGCGCAGGATCAGACGCAGGCGTTACTCGCGGCCGAGCTGGTGATCAAAGCGCAGAGGAATGCCAAGCGAGTCACTCTGGAAGCCTGACGCCTCTCTAACGTTGTGCGCAATAAGAGCGACTTACGAAACACAAAGGAGCAAGACATGATCCGCATGAATCATCCGCTTACCCGCCGTGCCGTGCTGAAGACCGGCAGCCTTGCTGCTGGATCGATGTTGTTGTCACGCTACGCCTCTGCGGCCAAGACGTCGCCGGTGAAGCTCGGCATTGCAAGCTATACCTTCCGCGAGTTCAAAGACCCGCAACAGGTGATCGGCTTCATGAAGCAGCTGAACTTGACGCCTATCAACCTCAAGGATGTGCACCTGCCTATGACGCCGCTCGACGCAGTGCCGGCCGAAGCCGATGTTTACCGCAAGGCAGGCCTGACCATCACCGGTGGCGGCACGATCTACTTCCTCAAGGACGAGGACGATGACATCAAGCAGAAGTTCGACTATGCTAAGGCAGCTGGGTTCCCGACGATCATTGGGTCACCAACGCATGAGAGCATCGGCCGCGTAGAGAGCTTTGTGAAGAAGTACGACATCAAGCTGGCCATTCATAACCATGGAACTGAAGACAAGCAGTGGCCTTCGCCGCATGACATTTTGAAGGTGATCGGCAACATGGACAAGCGCATGGGCTGCTGCGTCGATCTGGGCCACGCCATGCGCGCGGGCGACGATTTGCCGACGACCCTGCGTGAAGTTGGTCCGCGACTCTTCGACATCCACATCAAGGACCTCGCTGACAAGAACAAGAAAGAGAGCCAGGTCGCCGTGGGTGAAGGTGTCATGCCTGTCAAGCAGATCTTCCAGGCGCTGATCGACATGAAGTATCCCTACTATGTCGATCTGGAATACGAGATCAATGGCAAGGACCCGATGCCCGGTGTGGAGAAGAGCGTTGCATTCATGCGCAAGACGCTTGCCGACATGGGCTACACGGCTTAGTTTTCACTGAGAAATCATGAGGATTCGAATCGAGGGAGCTCAAGCAAGCTCCCTTAATTCGTTGACGTGATTTGACGGAAGAAGGCGTCTGTACCTCGACAACGCCGATTGGTTTCCGGCGTTCCTATTGCTCGTAACAACTTGTTACGAGGGATAGCTCCATGGGACTGATTACACCGAACGATTACGATGATCTTCGCTCGCTTTATACCGCGCAACTCCGGTATCTGCACTCCACAGAAACCCAGATTGTAAAGGGCCTGGAAGACATGATTTCGCATGCCCAGGATACCCAGCTTCAGTCAGCGTTCCGCACACACCAGCAGGAGTCCGAGACGCAGGCCCAGCGCCTCGAGCAGCTTATCAGCGAACTGCAGGGCGATGATGATGACAAGAAGGATCCGATCATCACAGCACTGATCGGGTCGGGCACCAACATTGTCCGCGAATCCAGTGAAGGCCCGGTGCGCGATGCCGGCCTGATCGCGACCGCGCAGAAGATCGAGCACTATGAGATCGCTTCTTACGGGTCTGCCATTGCGTGGGCGAACGTTCTCGGACTCAGCCAGCATGCTTCAATCCTTGAGCAGACTCTGGAAGAAGAGAAAAAGACGGACGCTCTGCTGACCCGGATCGCCAGCACACAGAACCAGGAAGCGGCAGAAGTATCGGTGGCGTAAGCCTTGCCTGCAGCATGAGAAAAGGGCCGCGCTGGTTGCGTGGCCCTTTCGTTTGTTCGTTATCGAAATTCAGATCAGCTTTGGTTCGAACTTTGGATCGTAGGTCCGTTTGCGCATGGCTGTCGCCTGCGGATCGTTGATGAAGTTGCCGGTTGCGGGGTCGACGTTCAGCGGACGCTTCAGGTCGTAGGCGATGTTCGTCATCAGCAGCATCTTGACTGCGACAGCACCTTCGGCGACAGGCGAGTTCAGATCGGACTGCGACCCTCCCTTCACTGCTGTGAGGAAGTTCTTGAAGTGAACGTCAGTCATGCTGTCGGCTCCGACGAGGTCGGTGCTGCTGCTCTTGCCGGTTTTCACGGTGAACTGATCGAGCATCTTGCCCTTGAGGTCGTGAACTTCCCATCCATCGCGGTCCAGGATGACGGCTCCGGTCTCGCCGTAAATGGCGACGCCGCGTTCACGGTTATAGATGGGCATGTCGTTGCAGCAACGGCACTCCCAGGAGATGAGTTTGTTGTCTCCGTACTCGAAGCTGGTGTTGAGCGTGTCGTAGAACTGCCAGTCATCGTGATAGGCATAGCGACCGCCGAACGCGGACACGCGGTTCGGCAAAGCTACGCCGAGTGACCAGCGGGCCACGTCGACCTCGTGCGTGCCGTTGTTCAGTGCTTCTCCCGTGCCCCAGACCTTGAACCAATGCCAGTTATATGGCTGTACGTTGTCCTTGTACGCCTGCTTCGGTGCAGGGCCCTGCCACAGGTCCCAGTCGAGCGTCGCCGGCACGGGAGCTGGCTTGCCAACGCCGATGCCCTTGCGGTTATTGGTGTACCAGGCCTTTGTGTAGTAGGCGCGACCGATGAGATTGCCGCTCTGGACCTTGTTGATGATGTCAATGGAGTGCTGCGACGAGCGCTGCTGATTGCCCATCTGCACGATCTTGTTGTACTTCTTCTGCGCGGCGATGATCAGCTCCGCCTCGTGAATGTTCTGGCTGCAGGGTTTCTCAACATATACGGCCTTGCCGGCTTGCATGCCGAGAATCGCGATGGGCGTATGCCAGTGATCGGGCGTGGCGATGGTGATCGCGTCGACTTCGGGCGTGGCGAGGATCTGCCGGAAGTCCTGATGACACTTGGGCGCTGTGCCCATCTGCTTTTCCACGCGCGCCGAATACTTTGCCATCGTGTTCGTATCAACGTCGGCAATGTGGGACAGATTCACCATGTCCTTGTTCGCATGCAGGCTTGAAAGGTGAGCCCCGGCGCGGCTGTTGTTGCCGATGACGGCCACGTTGACCCGTTCGTTCGCACCGATGATGCGGGCGTAGCTCTTGGCAGTGCTGCTGAGGGCGAGTCCGGCGGCGGTGGCCGCGGCGGATGCCGTAAATTCGCGGCGAGTGATCATGGATTCTCCTTGCGGACTGCAATTCTACATAGCTTTCATGCAGGTGGAACAGCACGGCGTAATCTATCGCCATGGCCTTTGGCAAACGTAAGTCGCGAGAGCCACTCAGTGAGCCTGCGTTGTTCGACTATGCCGTTAAGTCGCTGGGCGCACGCATGCAGAGCGTCCGCGATCTGCGACGTAAGCTGCAGGACCGGGCCGAGCCAGGATCGGACGGATTGGCCTCGGTGGATCGCATCCTCGACAAGCTCAAAGAGATGCAGTATCTCTCAGACGAGCGCTATGCTGCTGATTTCACACGGTTGCGGCAAGAGAACCGCAGTCTCGGAAAGCGCCGGGTGCAGCAGGATCTCCAGCAGAAGGGTATCGCCTCTGACCTGATCGCGACCACGATCACAGAGGCGTATGAGGGCCTGGACGAGCAGGCGCTGGTGCGACAGCATCTGGAGCGCCGCCGGATAAAGCCGCCGACGGACGACAAGAGCACGGCGCGTGTGCTTCGGCGACTGACAGCCGCCGGTTTCTCTTCGAAGGCGATCTTCGCCGTGCTGCGTTCGCTCAAGAGCGATGCCGTGGCTCTTGAACTTGCAGAGGCCGCAACTGCCGAGTTGATGGATTAACGGATCTCGACCGCCACGATCTGCGCGGGCCCTGCGATCCCGTTGACCACATCGGTTCGTAGAACGGCTTCAAAGTCGCGATCGCGCAGTGCCGGTCCGAGCCGTTTCCGCAGTTCCGCTACCCGGGCGGGATCAGAAAGAAATTCTCCGGCCGAGGCGGTTCCGCTCATAGTAATGCCTGCGACAACGATGGCCGGCTGGCCGAGTTCTTCGCTGTGTACCCTGGCAATGATGGCGTAGTCGTGGGTGATTGCCGTGTACTTTTCGTATAGTCGCAGCGAGAGGCTGCGGTTAGACGGATTCCTGGTGTCTTCGATGTAGTAGATATCGTCTTCGCGTCCGGCGAACCGGTAGCGCAGTGGCGCGATCAACTTGAGCGACCACTGGTTGTCGAGTCCGCCGATGAAGATGGTCGGACCTTCGCGCAGCTCGTTCAGATTTGTCCCAAAATTCAGGCGGACGCGCACCGGGCGGTGCTGCTGCTCCACAATCTTTTCCATGCTGGTCATCGCCAGCACGTCAGAGTAGACGACGTTTTCGCCGATCAGCTCATGGTCCAGAAACGAGCCAGCCGCCGGCATGGGCGTACCTGCCAGGTTCATGACGTTGGCGATGGCTTCATCGGGTGTGCGTGCCTTGCCGCCCGACGTGCGACGAACGCTCATGGGCAGGCAGAAAGTGATGGGTCCCTTCGTCTCAAACACGGGCGCCCACAACTGGTCGATGGGTGAGGGACGCAGCCAGCGCCAGCCGGCCACCGCGCCTGACGCTACCAGGAGTACTGCTAACCCGATCAGCCATAGGAGTTTACCGGTTCGCCTGGACCTGGCGCCCTGGATCACCAAAGGCGCTTCCTCATGGATAACCGGCGGCATGACCTCTGCGACAGCAGCCATGGCGGCGGGCTCTTCCGGTCTGGGACTGGGTAGAAACTCGGGGATGTAGGATCCGGGCTTGAGCTCGATGCGCATCTCCGAGGCGTGTCCATCCTCGTGGTAATACTGCGCAATCCGTTTTCGGATTTCAGCGACCGTTACACGGACGATGGGGTCGGCTGCCGTGTCGTAATCGGGTGCCCGGCCGAAGACCTCGATCCCGAGCAGTCTCTCTTTCAGCTGCGGTGCGCGACCCTCCAACGTCTCTTCAACGATGTACCGAAGTAGCGCTGGATAGCGGCGGCTGTTGCGGAAGTGCGTCGACCGCAGCATCTCGTCCATCTGGGCGCGGACTGCCTCCTGCATAGCCGGTGTGGCTGGAAGCTGCTCCAAAAGTTCATTCACAACAACAGGCATAGTTCTACTTCGAAACGTCCTGACGAAGCATAGGCCATTGTGTACAGGCTTTACAAGCGCTCTTTACCGCCTCTTAACAATGAAAGAACCTCATTTTTGGGCCTATTAAGGGGGCTTATACCCGAAGGACCTGACGGATCGTTATCGCGAGCGCCTAGATTTCTCCAGTCATTCAGGTTCTCATTATTGCCGCTGCGTGTAGACGCGGTGGTCTGTCTTCAACCGCAACCCTTAAGCTTCAGGACACACCCATGATTGATCCACGCCGTAATTTGTTCCGCACTGGCCAGTGCATCTTGTCCTCAGTCGCTACCTCCGCGACCCGGACAACGCGAGGCGCTCTGCTCGCTACACTCTTTCTGGGGGGTGCAGGACTGGCACATGCCCAGCTCACCACCGCCGACATTCTTGGTACGGTGACTGACGCCACCGGTGCCGTTGTTCCCAACGCGCAGGTGACCATCAAGAACCTCGCCACCGGTGAGACCCGCACCGGCGCAACCAGCGCCTCGGGCGAATACACCTTTTCGCTCCTGCAGCCGGGTCATTACAGCATCACGGTTACGGCTGGCGGCTTCAAGGTCTCAAATACCCCCGACCTGGCGATTGAAGCAGGCGACCGTGCTCGCAACGATGCGCACCTGCAACTGGGCGCTTCAAGCGAGACCATTAACGTTGAAGCGCAGACCCCACTGCTCCAGGCAGAAAGCGCGACGGTCAGCTCGACCGTGACCGCCCAGGCCGTGCAGGATCTGCCGCTGAACGGACGCAACTACGTGCAGCTGGTACAGCTTGTACCCGGAGCGAACGAAGGTCCTGGCAACGGTTTGACCTCTGGTGCTCGTCCGGATGACCGCCGCCAGAGCTCCAGCATCTCGGTCAACGGCCAGGATGACACCTTGAACAACTTCACGGTTGACGGCTTCGATAATAACGAGCGGGTGATCGGCACCAGCGGCGTCCGCCCGAACGTCGAGGGCATCCAGGAAATCAGCGTTCAGACCAACAGCTATGCTCCCGAGGCGGGACGTACCGCTGGCGGCGTCATTAACATTGTGACGAAGTCGGGCGGCAACAGCTTCCATGGCAGCGCCTACGAGTACTTCCGCAACGACATTTTCGACTCTCGCCAGGTGCTGCAGACCAGCGGGCGTAAGCCAGAACTTCGCCAGAACCAGTTTGGCGGCAGCATCGGCGGACCGATCTTCAAGGACCGCACGTTCTTCTTCGGTGATTATGAAGGTCTTCGCCAGGTAAACGGCGTCACCTACCAGAGCACCGTTCCGACGATCGACGAGTACAACAACATCAACAGCATCGCAGGTGGATCGCCGGCAGCGCTGGTCGCTGCTGGAGCGGGTACCCAGGGTCACCAGATCGACCCGATCGCGCTGGCCTACCTGAAGCTGTTTCCGGCACCGAATACCGGTGGCGTCGGTCAGCTGACGAACAACTATGTTGTCAGCCCAAACCGCACGGCGAGCAGCAACATCTTCGACGCGCGCATCGATCACCACTTTAACCAGAACAACCTGTTCTTTGGCCGCTACACCTATAACAAGGTCACCAGCGTCATTCCGCCGGCACTTGGCACGAGCGCCGGTCTGCAGATCTCGGGCGGCAGGTACATCTTTGCTGGTCCAGCCACTGACGGAGCGCAGCAGTTTGCGTTCGATTACACGCACATCTTCAATCAGAGCCTGCTGGTCGATCTGAAGGCCGGCTACACTCGCATCAATAACCTTTCTCTGCCGCTGAACTACGGCAAGAACGCCGACACGCAGGTGGGTTTCGGCCCCAACATGAACTTCAACGCAACCTCCAACGTGCTGACGCCAATTGCGTTCGGACCATTCAGCGACATTGGTGACGGCGCCTACGTTCCCCTGCAGGATATCGACAGCACCTTCCAATACGCCGCAATCGTCAGCTATAGCAAGGGCAATCACAATCTGAAGTTTGGTGTCAGCTACATTCGTCGCCAGGACCGCAACCTGCAGAGCGCGTTCCCAGCAGGCCAGTACGGGTTCGGCCTGTTGTCAGATAACGTGTCGGGCAATCAGAAGAAGCAGCAGGACAACCAGCTGGCCAGCTCGCTGGTTGGCGCGTTCTCTTCAGCGAGCCGCAACTACAACCTGAACACTCCTGACTACCGTACGTTTGAGCCCAGTGCGTTCGTTCAGGACAGCTGGAAGGCAAGACCCAACCTGACCGTCATCTACGGCGTTCGGTATGACCTGTTCACGCCGTTCACAGAGGCGCACAACCACATCTCCAACTTCGACTTCGGTCAGGCACTCACGCTGAACGCTGCTAACGTGGCGCAGTCATTGAAGATTCCGGGTGTCAACGGCGTTAACAGCAACGCCGGCATCAAGACCGATTACAGCAACGTGGCTCCTCGTGTGGGCTTCTCCTACTCGGTCAGCCCGCAGACGGTGATTCGCGGTGGTTACGGCCTCAGCTACTTCCCCGGCAACTACACCTCCAACGCTGATCTGAAGAATGCACCGAACGTTTCGGTGTACTCGCCAAACTGCGTCTCCACGGTTGGTTACCAGATCCAGGCGTCGCAGGGCATTCTGCCCACGGCCACCAATCCGGATTGCGGAACGGTTCCTGGGGCGAATGCCACCTTCGATCAGGGTCTGCCGCTACCGCAGGCACAGAACATCAACAGCCCGAACCTGTCGTTCACGGCTGAAAGCCCCACCTTCCGCTCCGCTCTGATTCAGCAGTTCAACCTGCAGGTCCAGCAGCAGTTCGGACCGAACGTGCTCACCATCGGCTATGTCGGCAACATCGGCCAGCATCTGCCGCAGACCATCAACGACATCAACGTGCCGAAGCCGGGCAACTCAACCATCCCGATTGCACAGGGTGGTACGTCCAGCGCTCGTCCTCTCAGCACCATTCTGCCCAACCTTGGCGGTGTGAACTGGCTGGTCAGCGAAGGTATCTCCAACTACAGCGCATTGCAGGTTTCATTCCAGCGCCGCTTTGTTCATGGCCTGTCGTTTGACGGTAACTACACGTGGGGCCGCGCCGCGAACGATGTGACCGGCTTCTCGCAGGAAGGTGCACAGGGTGCCTATAACGCGGACCCGACCCGCATCAGGCAGATCGACTACGGCATTGCGGAGAACGACATCAAGAACCGCTTCGCCCTGTCGCTGAACTATGCACTGGCTGAAGGTCATCATTTCGGTAATTCGTTCGAGAGCTTTGCTCTCGGCGGATGGCAGATCAACACCATCACGGTCTGGCAGAGCGGCAAGCCGGTCTCCATCCTGAACGGTGGCAGCGGTATCGACGGTACCTACGGCAACCGCGCAACACCTATCAACAACGGCGGCACCGATCGGCCGAACCAGCTACACGCAGCCAGCCTTGCCACTCACCCACTGTCCCATTACTTCGATACGACGGCGTTCGTACCCCAGCCCCTTGGGACGATCGGCACCACGCAGCGCAACGATGTCTTCGGACCTCACTATCGTCACGTGGATCTGTCGCTGTTCAAGGACTTCAGGGTGTTGGAACGGGCGACCGTGCAGTTCCGTGCGGAAACCTTCAACATCTCGAACACACCCAGCTACCAGCTGACGCAGGGTAGCGGCAACGTGGAGCTTGGCAACTCGGCATTCGGTTCTGTTACGGCTGTCGATTCCAACTACACGCCGCGACTTGTTCAGTTCGCGCTCAAAGCCACCTTCTAACCCGTTTGCGCAACACTCTACCCGGCCGGACAGACCCCAAGCTGTTCGGCCGGTTTTCTTTTGCTCCGGTGCGAGCATTCTCGATCCACAACTTATACTTCTCTGAGTTATGACAGAAGCTGAAGCATCCCCCACTGCACGCGCGTTCGACATTCAGGAAATTCTTCAACTCCTGCCGCATCGCTATCCGTTTTTGTTGATTGATCGCGTGCTTGAAGTAGAGCCGAAGCAGCGCATCCTCTGCCTAAAGAATGTTTCGTTCAATGAGCCGCATTTCACCGGCCACTTTCCTGATTTCCCGCTGATGCCAGGGGTGCTGATCGTCGAAGCCATCGCACAGGCAGGCGGCCTGTTGCTGCTGAACGAGATCCCTGATCGCGCGGACAAGCTGATGGTGTTTACCGGCATTGACGGAGCGAAGTTCCGCAAGCCCGTGGTGCCAGGCGATCAGCTGAAGATCGAGGTGAAGGTGCTGCAATGGCGCTCTCGCGCAGTCAAGATGCAAGGCGTTGCGACGGTTGACGGCAAAGTCGCGTGCGAGGCTACCGTGATGTGTCAGCTTGTGCCGCGTCCGAAAAAAACGGCTACCGGGAGCTCGACACCTGCTGCAGAAGCGATCCCTGCGATTGACACGACGGCGGTTGCAGCGGCGAGCACCGGTGCCGCAGGCCGGCCTGACCCTCTCTCGGAATCGAACGCACTGCCCGAGGCCGCTGTTTAACGATGCCCATCCATCCCAGCGCGATCGTCGCCGCGGGAGCGGTCATTCCGGAGAGCTGCAGCATCGGCCCCTTCTGCATTGTCGGTGCGGACGTCGTTCTGGGCGAGCGGTGCGAGCTGGTAAGCCATGTCGTACTCGACGGGCTTCTTAAGATGGGCGACGACAATCGGGTATTTCCGTTCACGTCGCTCGGCTGCTCGCCGCAGGATCTGAAGTACAAGGGCGAGCCGACGAAACTGACGATCGGCAACGGCAACACGTTCCGCGAGAGCGTCACGATCAGTCGCGGCACAGCAGGCGGCGGAGGCGAAACAACCGTCGGCAACGATTGCCTGATCATGGCCTATGTCCACATCGGGCATGACAGTCACATCGGCAACGGCTGCATCCTGCCGAACGGAGCCACGCTCGCGGGTCATGTGACTGTGGAGGACTTCGCCACGCTGAGCGCGAACGCACCGGTGCATCAGTACTGCACGATCGGTACCTACGCGTACATCGGCGGCGGCACCACCATCACGCAGGACGTAATGCCGTACAGCCTGACCAGCGTGCGCCGCGAGAACCGCGCCTTTGGCCTGAACAAGGTCGGCCTCGAACGCCGCGGCTTTACGCCGGACGAACTCAAGCAGTTGCGGGCGGCCTATCGCCTGCTCCAGGGAAGCAAGCTGAATACGACGCAGGCACTCGAAGCCATTCGCGACAAGGTTGCTTCAGGCGAGTTTGGCCCACGCGTCGCGTACCTGGCGGACTTCATTGCAAAGAGCGAGCGCGGCGTTATCAAGTAGGCCACCGATCCGTATATGGCACTCTGTGCGGCTCGTTTGTCGGGGCGCGACCGCTCTAGTTCTCCGTAGGCGTTTCGTCGATGTGATCGATCACCAGAACGGGATAAGGACGCTTCGTCTTTTCCAGCTTCAGGCCTAACTGCCTGCTGACTGCGTCGAAGACGGAGAGGGCCCCGTTGGGATCGGAGCCTGTAGCCGTGTCACCCGTGGGCGGCAGCATCTTATCGGCGGAGCTGAAGCTGAGGGTGAAGTCGTAAGAGCCTTTGATCCCTGTGCCGTCGACCACAGTGTTGTAGATGTAGCCGCTGGCTACACGCTGTAGCTCGTCGCCGATCTGGGCCATGGTCATGTTCTGGCAGGTGATGAGCCGGTTCAGGATGGGGCTTGTGATGCGCGGGTCTTTGCCGTCAGGGCCGGGACCTTCTTTACACCGGGTGCGCTCGGTAGGGTCCGCTGTGGGCTTGAGCTTTGGCTTGGCCGCGGTAAGAGTGTAGGCGGTGACAGGCCGGTCCTCCATGTGCCACTTCATCTGAAAGCGCTCCGCGATCATCGCTCGAAGCATGCTTCGAAGGTCTTCGTAGTTGATGAGATCGCCGGAAGAGAACTTATCGACGCGCACGTTCGCTCCCGCCTTCGCGAGTACGTCGAATTTCGCTGTGTCGAGCCACTTGGGAGCGTTCGCAATGCCCTCTTTGTTGTTCGGATTAAGGTCCCAGCCGAAGGTGATGAGGAAGGTAAGGGGAATGGCGCGTGTTTCGATCTGGCCCCCGGTGATGCGTCCGAAGCCCTGCTCGTCGGGAGCGCTTGGTTTGATGACTGCTACCTCGAATGACGCGGGCGGAGACTCGGGCAGGGCCTCTGCGATGTTTGCGGCGTTCGGGGTGGGAACCTCGTTAACATGCACCACCTGAAAGACGGGGCGAGGCGCCGTCTTGAGCTCCAGTTTCAGCCCCAGTTGTTTTTCTACTGCGGCGAAGATGGTGATGCCGTCCGACCCCTGCTTCTCAAGTTGGCCGCGACCGGTCCACTTCAGGTTGAAGTTCCAGGCTCCGGCTAGTTTGGTTTCGTCGACAACCGGTTGATCAAGATAGCCGCCGGCAAAGTCATGAAGCGTGTCGGCGAACGCAGCCATCGTAAGGTTTTTGCAGCTGACAACGATATAGAACGGAGGGTTTGGCGAAGGAGGCAGAGGAACGCATGCGCCCGCGCCGGCAGCTTCGGCCTCGGTCATCTTCGGCTTTCCGGGACCGACCGACAAAAGGTAGGTAGGCATGGGCGCCGTGCCGTTCTTCACCGCCAGGTGAAAGCGCTCGGTGAGTAGCCCGCGAAGCATGAGCTTGACCCCGTCCTGTGTCGTTCCCGGAGGGACTTTCGCGCGAATGTCGTAGCGATCGCGCTCGATCCATGTAGGACCTCCCTGCACATTGACTGCATCGACTCCATACGCCGTTGCGATGAGATCGACCATGCTTGCCTGCGTCAGGAAGTACCGGTCACCCTGGATGGAGTTGCCATGCATGAAGGGGTTGGACGTGAACGGACTGGCATGAACATCAGCAATGACAAAGGAGTTGGAACTGGCCGGCGCCTGGGCAAGTGAGCGGACCGCAAGAAGCGCGACGAGGACGAGAGCTGCTCGCATAGGAACCTCAGGGCGACGCAATAAGAATCTGGGTATTACAGTATCGAACGCGACGCAGGAGCGGAAGGTTAGTCATGCGGCGTGCTAACGTGGCTTGCGCGGATGCTTGTCCGCCGAGGTGGTGCATGGCGGAGTACATTCTGGCGCTGGACCAGGGAACGACGAGCTCGCGTGCGATCCTGTTTGATCGTGCGGGTAAGGTCGTCGGCACGGGACAGCATGAGTTCAGGCAGATTTTCCCCGATGGCTCAAAGGGCGGCAACGTCGCCAGCGGCTGGGTGGAGCACGATCCGTTCGACATTTTGACCAGCCAGTTGAGCGCGGCGGTTGAGGTGCTTGGCCGAGCCGGTGTGCGTCCGCGCGATGTGGCCGCGCTGGGCATTACCAACCAACGCGAGACGGCGATCGTCTGGGACCGCGCAACAGGCAAGCCGGTCTACAACGCCATCGTGTGGCAGGACAGGCGCACGGCATCGATGTGCGCGGACCTGACTGCGAGCGGAGCGGAAGACGACGTTCGCCGCCGCACGGGGCTGCGGCTCGACCCCTATTTCTCCGGCACCAAGGTCGCTTGGATTCTTGACAACGTGAGCGGCACGCGTGAACGCGCTGAACGTGGCGAGCTTGCCTTTGGCACGGTCGACAGCTGGCTGCTATGGAACCTGACCAGCGGCAAGCGGCACGTGAGTGACCGCACCAACGCGTCGCGTACCTTGCTCTACAACATCATCGAAGACCGGTGGGACGACGAAATGCTGCGGCTGCTTCGGGTGCCGCGCTCGATGATGCCTGAGGTGGTGTGGTCCAGCGAGAAGCTTGGGCCGGTCAGCACCACTCTCGGCCTCGAGGGCGTTGAGATCGCAGGGATTGCCGGCGATCAGCAATCGGCGCTGTTCGGGCAGATGTGCACCGAACCGGGCGACGCGAAGAATACGTATGGGACCGGCTGCTTTCTGCTGCAGCATATCGGTGGCGAGTTTCGCCAGAGCGAGCAGCGCCTGCTGACGACGCTGGCCTGCTCGGTCGAGCGCAAACCTGCCTATGCGCTGGAAGGTTCGGTGTTTATTGGCGGCGCGGTCGTGCAGTGGCTGCGGGACGGCCTCGGCATAATCACGAAGAGCAGCGATGTGGAAGCGCTTGCGCAGTCGGTGCCGGACAGTGGCGGCGTTTTCTTTGTTCCTGCGTTCACTGGCCTGGGTGCGCCACACTGGGACCCGTATGCATCGGGCATGATCATCGGAATAGGGCGCGGCACGACGAAGGCTCACATCGCACGGGCGGCGCTGGAGAGCATCGCTCTGCAGACCACGGACCTGATGCGCGCCATGGACGCCGATACCCCTGCACCGCTGCGGGAACTGCGCGTTGATGGTGGAGCAACTGCGAATGACACGCTGATGCAGATGCAGGCTGACCTGCTCGGTGTCCCGGTGCACCGCCCGGCATGCCTGGAGACGACGGCAATGGGTGCGGCGTTCCTGGCGGGTCTCGCCGTTGGCTTCTGGGCGAACACCGATGACATCAAGCGGGAACAGGCCGGCGGTACTATCTTTAAGCCGCAGGCTGATTACAGCGCGTTGTACGCACGCTGGCAGGAAGCGGTCGGCCGCGTCGCAGGCTGGAACGCACCGCGATAGGAGAAGCATATGAAGCGTGAAGCGATGCTGGAAGCCGTCCGTGTGCAGGGCACGGAGCCGTGGGACATCGTCGTGATCGGCGGCGGTGCGACAGGCGCTGGCGTCGCGGTGGACGCGGCGACGCGCGGCTACAAGACGCTGCTGGTCGAGCGCGAAGACTTCGGCAAAGGCACCAGCAGCCGCAGCACCAAGCTGGTGCATGGCGGTGTTCGCTACCTCGAACAGGGCAACATCTCGCTTGTGATGGAAGCGCTCAAGGAACGAGGTCTGCTGCGGCAGAATGCTCCGCACCTGGTTCACGATCTGCCGTTTGTGGTGCCGAACTACTCCTGGTGGGAGGCTCCGTTCTACGGCATCGGCATGAAGATCTACGATCTGCTGGCGGTGAAATACAGCTTTGGCCGATCGCGCATTCTTTCGCGAGAAGAGACGCTGGAGCGGCTGCCCACCATCGCTCAGGAAGGCCTGCGCGGCGGTGTGGTGTATCACGACGGTCAGTTCGACGACACGCGTCTGCTAACGCACCTGATCATGACGGCGGCAGATTATGGAGCCACGGTCCTCAACTACTGCGCCGCAGTCGAACTGCAGCGCGACGCTGAGGGCTACATCAACGGCGTCACCGTAGAGGATCATGAGAGCGGCGAGCGCATCGTGGTGAACGCGAAGTGCGTGGTCAACGCGACGGGCATCTTTACGGATGAAGTTCGTCGCATGGCTGAACCCGCGGCCGAGCAGATGGTGTCGCCGTCGCAGGGCATTCACCTTGTGTTTGAAAAGAGCTTTTTGCGCGCCGACACCGCCATCATGGTGCCGCGCACCAGCGATGGCCGCGTGCTGTTCGCCATTCCCTGGCATAACCATACGGTCGTCGGCACGACGGACACCCCGATCGAACACCCGAGCTACGAGCCGAAGCCGCTCGAGGAAGAGATCGAGTTTGTGCTGGAGACCGCGGGCGAATACCTCAGCCGCAAGCCCACGCGCGAGGACATCTTGTCGATCTATGTTGGCATTCGTCCGCTGGTCAAGGCTGCGGGAAGCGATGCTTCGAAGACCAGCGCGCTCTCCCGCGACCACACCATCCACATCGATGGCAGCGGCCTGCTGACCATTGTTGGCGGCAAGTGGACTACCTATCGCCACATGGCGGAAGACACGGTAAACCACGCTGCGACGCTGGGTAAGCTGCCCGATGCGGCATGTGCCACGGCCGATCTGAAGGTGCATGGCTGGTCTGATGATGCGGATCTCGGCGATCTGCAGGTATACGGATCGGATGCCGCCGCGATCCAAGCTCTTGCGGCGACATCGGCTGAACTCGCGGAAAAACTACACCCTGCGCTGCCGTACCTTGGTGCGGAAATTGTATGGGCCGCGCGCAACGAGATGTCGCGAACCGTTGATGATGCCCTGGCGCGTCGCACGCGCGCGCTGTTGCTGAACGCAGCCGCGGCGATTGACATTGCACCGCGTGTTGCAGCGCTGCTTGCCCGCGAGCTTGGTTACGACGAGGCATGGCAGGCCGCGCAAGTCGGAGCATTTCGGAGCTTGGCACGGCAGTACCTGCCACAGTAGAGTGGGGCGTTCCACGAGATACAACGAAGGCTGTTGCAGGAGAAGACGTGATTACACGCGGCCCGCTGCTGGGCGAGTTTATGGGCACCTTTGTGCTGCTGCTGCTGGGCAACGGGGTGTGCGCGGCGGTGTCGCTGAAGCGCAGCAAGGCTGCAGGTTCCGGCTGGATGGTGGTTGCCGCGGGATGGGCTTTCGCGGTGCTGTGCGGCATCTTTGTGGCGCAGTTGTTCGGCTCGCCCGATGCACATCTGAACCCGGCCTTCACGCTCGCATTCGCCATAAAAGGCCGCGATTACAGTCACCTGTTACCGTTTGCAGCCGTTCAGGTCGCAGGGGCGTTCTGCGGCGCTGCGGTCACGTGGCTGTTCTATCTGCCGCACTGGGCAGTCACAGAGGACCAGGGCAGCAAGCTCGGCGTGTTTGCCACCAGTCCCGCTTTTCGCAACTACGGTTGGGCCCTGTTCTGCGAGACGGCTGCAACGTTTGTGCTGGTGATCGTGGCAGGAGGCATGAGTTCGAAGCTGGTGCTGACAACCGGCGCGGCCGCCGGGCTGAGTCCTTTGCTGGTCAGCTTCCTGATCTGGAGCGTCGGTCTGTCGCTCGGCGCTACGACTGGCTACGCGATCAATCCTGCACGTGACTTTGGCCCTCGCCTGGCGCATGCGTTGCTGCCGATCGCCGGCAAAGGAGGCAGCGACTGGTCGTACGCGTGGGTGCCGGTCGTCGGTCCGCTGCTTGGTGGTGGTCTGGCTGGAGTGGTGCTGCTGATGATCGGTGCTTAGCCTTACTGCGCCGGCATGACCGCCTTCGATTCGATGTGAATGCTGGTGCCTTCACCTACCATGTCCGGCACGAACCGGATCGGCACGTTGAATCGCTTGTCGCATGCATTGACTGTCCAGATCTCATTCCATGACTGCTTCGGCGCGGTTGGAGGGCCGCCGACGAGGCGCGTGTCCACCACGTCCACCTGGCACTTCTGGCCTTTCAGGACGACTCCAGCGATCGCGCCGCTCAGCGGCAGCCTGGCGTCCTGCTGCAGCTGGGGACTGGCGAAGCTTTCGCCGGGAATCAAAGAGACCATGCTAGCCTTGCCGGCCCGGATGACGACCAGTACGCGGAACCGCCGCGGCTGCCCGCAGGCTGTTCCGGGCACCGTCTCAACCCAGGTTGCGTTTACCAGGTTGCCGTCGGCTCCGGCGCGCGGTGTGCCATACACGATGTGGGTCGCCTTGGACCAGTCCGCCGCGATGGCTTCGCAGTGCGTTGTTAAGGACCCTTCATATGCCTTGAACTGGCCCTCTGCTGCCGTGTGAAAGCCCGGTGCATTGCGTACCGTGGCGACGGCGGGTAGCTCCTGGGCTACGCACGTGAAGCTGAAGGCCATTGCAGCGGCTGAGGCGAGAGAGAGCGGAAGGCGCATGGCAAAAGGGTAGCGCAAACCGTAGAGTTGCTGATGAGGCGGCATGGAAAGTGTTAGTGAACGGCTGGGGTTAATCGCGGGGAACGGACGGTTTCCGTTCCTTTTGCTGGAGGCGGCCCGTGCGCGCGGACTGCACGTGGTGGTTGCCGCGATCAAGGAAGAGACTGATCCCGAGATGGACCAGCGCGCTTCGTCTGACACCGGCATGGAAGTTCACTGGATGAGTCTTGGCGAGTTGTCGCGGCTGATCGAGACCTTTCAGGCCGCCGGGGTGACACGCGCCGTGATGGCGGGACAGGTGCGGCATAAGCAAATTTTTTCGGCGATCCGTCCCGATCTGAGGTTGGCGAAGCTGCTGATGAGCCTGCGTGTGCGCTCGACCGATGTGCTGCTGGGCGCCGTGGCGAAGGTTCTGGGCGATGAGGGCATTGTGCTGATCAGCTCTACCGCCTATCTTGAGCCCATGCTGGCCCGCGCGGGTGTGCTGACAACACGTGGGCCGAACGAAACCGAGCGCGCTGATATCGCGTACGGCCTGACCGTGGCCCGCGGCATAGCGGGGTTCGACCTCGGCCAGACGGTGGTCATCGCGGCAGGCGCTTGCGTTGCCGTGGAGGCGATGGAAGGCACCGACGCGACGATCTCCCGCGCCGGAGCACTGATGGGCTCGCTTGAGGGTGACGCGTCGGCCTTGGGCCGTTCACTGACGGTCGTCAAGGTCGCCAAGCCCAACCAGGACCTGCGGTTCGACGTGCCCGTGGTAGGCGTGCCCACAATCCGGGCGATGCGGGCGGCGGGCGCGACCTGCCTGGCGATCGAAGCAGGGCACACGCTGCTGTTCGATGAAGCGGCGATGTTGCGTGAGGCGGATGCTGCGGGCATTTCCATTGTGGGCGAAGCTCGCCCCGTTTGATATTGCTGTGACACACAAGAGTATGAGCCTAGAAAGAATGTCGCTGCGGGCTCTTTCGCGCGCACGTGCGGTGAGTCATACTGAGTGGCGAAAGTTTATTCAAGGGAGTTCTTATGCAACGTGCGGGCCTGTGGGTGATGTTGGTAGCAGCAGTGTTAGCGTGCGGCGTCACCGCACGATTTGCGAATGCAGCGGCTGCGGCAGCCATGCTGGAGCCGGGTGCGAATGCGCCGGACTTCACCTTGCCGTCGCAGGAAGACAAGCAGGTCAGCCTGAGCCAGTACAAGGGCAAGTGGGTTGTGCTGTACTTCTACCCGAAGGACCAGACGGCGGGCTGCACCATCGAGGCGCATAACTTTCAGCGCGACCAGGCCATGTACGACAAGGACAATGCGGCCGTCCTGGGCGTGAGCCTGGACACTGCTGACAGCCACAAGGCGTTCTGCACCAAGGAGAACCTGACCTTCAAGCTGCTCGCCGATCCCCAGCACAAGGTCGTCGACGCATACGGCGTGCCTATCAAAGGCATGGGGCCGGTTCACTACGCTTCACGAGTGACCTTCCTCATCTCACCCAGCGGTAAAGTCGTCAAGGTCTGGCCCGATGTCAGTGTTCAGAACCACAGCGAAGAAGTGCTGGCGGCGATCAAGGAAGCCAAGGCAGGGAAGTCCTAGTCGCTCTCTAAACAGGCCGGATTGGACCAGGGAGGAGCCTTCGGGCTTCTCCTTTTTGCTTTGTTCTGTGTTGAAGATCGGCAGGGTGCGGACGCAAAAAGGCCCGGAGCCTCAAGGAGAGGAGCCGGGCCTTTTTGCTTGCCTTAACTACGTTGCGCTACTGCATCACTACAAGTACTTCAATGCCGCACAGGGTGCAATTGCTGCGGGTTAGGAAGCCACAGTTACTTGGTGGTCTTCTTGGCTGCCTTCTTCGCGACGGTCTTCTTCGCGGCGGTCTTCTTGGCCGGAGCTTTCTTTGCAACAGTCTTCTTCGCTGGGGCCTTCTTTGCGACAGTCTTCTTTGCCGCGGTCTTCTTTGCAGGTGCTTTCTTGGTTGCCAAGGATTTGCCTCGTTGTTGGGATTTGGCAGTCTTGCTGCTGACCGCCTTGCCGCCACGGTTCGTCAACGACCGTTTCGTGGCAGACTTCGATGCTCCGGTTGCGGTCTTCTTCGCCGCGGACTTCTTTGCCGGTGCTGATTTCTTTGCGGGTGTCTTTTTGGCCGCGGCCTTCTTTGCAGGAGGAGCTTTCTTGGCTGCCTTCTTCGGTGCGGACTTCTTTGCTGCGGACTTCTTCGCGGGCGCCTTTTTGGCAACTGCCTTCTTGGCGGGCGGTGCTTTCTTGGCAGCCTTCGCAGGAGCTTTCTTGGCTGAGGTCTTTTTGGCTGGAGGCTTCGCTCTCGAGAGGCTGGTCAGCGTATCTTCAACAGGAATCTCTGCTTCACTTTCCTCGGGGTCGATGGCTTCCTCATCCGGAGGCGTGTAGGGGTCAACCTGGCTCGAGGGTGCAGCCTTCATGGTTGCGGTCTCAGCGTGGTGCGCGCCCCGCAGCATCTTATCGCTGCCCTCAGCGTCGGGCTCTTCATCGCGATCGTCTTCATCGTCGATGTCGTCCTCTTCGTCGTCGAGCGTGGTGTCTTCTACATCGTCATCGTCTGACGTTGTGGTCACCTCGTCCTCTTCGTCCTCATCCTCTTCGTCATCCTCAAAGTCATCTTCTTCGTCTTCTTCGTCGTCCGTGTCGGGCTCTTCGTCTTCGTCTTTAGCTGCGGCGTACAGCTTGTAGTCGTCTTCGAACATGATTACCTCCAAACTTCCGATGCACGGTAGGATGCAACATTCGCAAAGCACGCGTACGAATCTCGATGCAGCAGTACAGAATTATGTTGCACCGCGCGTGGTGCAATGGCAAGTACAAGTTTTGAACACGGAATAGAGTTGTGCACTCAGTCTTCCCAGAACGATTTACCTGACGTGTTGCGACTCTCTTCCTGCGGTGTTCCTTGAGATAACTTCCACGCGCTGCACATGTGAGACGTGAGATGAAGAGCAGCTGAGCCTATGTGAAGTGCGACTGGATGCACTCAGGCAATCCTTGCAGGCATACGTGCAGCGGACGATGCTTTCATCCACGAACGTTGCGATCGAGTGATGGAGAAGCTGCGTTGCGACGTGCGGAAGGTCGCTGAACTACTGGTCTGAAACAGACTGCATCTGTTCTTGCTTCTGAGCGACATCGCCGACCTCAAACACCGGCGCGTCCTTCGGCAAACTGAAGCGACCTACGGACAGGTAGCTGACGGCCAGCGCTCCTGCAAACTCCGGCTGCAGGATGACGAGGGGAATGATGTACTTCTTGCTCTTCACGACCGACTCAGCGACACCGCGGATCGGGCGGCTGCGCGGAACCTCGCCCGGGACCTGGAGGATGGTGAATGCGGACAGGTGAACCTCAGGATTCCTGCGACCGTACTTCACCAGTGACTTGGCCACCTGCTTGGGTGTCTGAAGGCCAAGGTCCGCGATGAAGTTGCGATGGATTGCGTGAGGGAAGTAGATGTCGAGCACAACGCGCGAAAAGTCAGCGCAGTTATGAAAGAACAAATTGAAGTGTCCGACATCACGACGGTCGTTGAAGTAGGCAATCAGCCGGTCATCCTGATCCTGCGTCGTGTCTGCTTGAAAGCCATGGATCTTCCGATCGAAGGACGAACCCACGAGTTGCGTCCACTCACCCCTGGGCGGCGCACCGTCCTGCGTCGGAGGAGCCAGTGCCTGCAGGTGCTCGGCCCAGTACGTGTCGCGCAGACGTGCCACATCGGCCTTGGTCACGCTTGCCGGTACATCTTTCACGCTGCTGACCGAGTACAGATAGGGCACCAGCGGGATCGCGATCCAGTCTTCATGATGGATCTTGTGGTAACGGCTGATCACAACACCAAGCTCGCCCACATCGCAGCGTCGCAACTCCGTGGGAGTAATGGCGCAGATGTGGTTGAGATAGACGGCGGCATGCCCGGTGGGATTGAACGAGCCGAACTCTCCGTAGGGCTCTTCCATCAGCAGCGCGACGGAAGCGCGGGCGCAAGGAGCGCTGCACAGGAGCGCCATCACTGTACCAAGGCAAATCCGCAATGTGCGCGTTCGTCGTCCATTGTGCTGCAAGCCCAAGTGCCCTCATTCCTATCCAGGTTGTTGCAGATCAGCCGGCACTTTGCCCGACTGCGACGGCCGATTGGACGCCAGCATCCAATTGCAAACAGCGAGCGTACCTCTAGCGTCGGGTTGCGCACCGGCGTGCGGTCTAAGTAGGATGCAGTGCCGGAAGTTCGCAGACCCGTCCCGCGCGGGAAAGTTCCCAATGACGCCGCCCACTCCAAATCGAAACCCGGGCCCAGGCCGCATGTTGCGTGCCGCCTGCCTTATGCTCTGCGTCTGCTGCCTCTATCTGGGTGCGCTGCATCCGCAGTTCGCGGGCGCGCAGAAGAAGAAGGCAGCGGCTCCGGCTCCCGGGCGGCTGCTGGTCGTCGGTTTCATGGGTGGTCGCATCAAGGCAGACAACATGGTGCACCAGGAAGCGATCATCGCTCAGGATCTGAAGAAACGGAACCCTGGTGGCGTGACGGTGCTGACCTTTGCGAATCACGACGGTCTGCTCGCGTTGGACGCGGTGCTCAAATTCGTCGATGCCAATGGCGATCATGTAATGAGCACCGAGGAAAAGCAGGCGGCGCGGGTTGTTATCTACGGCCACAGCTGGGGCGGCTCGGAAACAGTGAACCTGGCGCGCACTCTGAGTGGCATAGGCGTACCCGTGCTGCTGACGATCCAGGTAGACAGCGTGCAGAAGTTCGGCGAGAACGACCACGTCATTCCCGATAATGTTCACGAGGCCATGAACTTCTACCAGAGCGAGGGCATGCTGAGTGGGCGTACGGCGATCCGCGCCAGTGACCCCCAGAAGACAGTGATTCTTGGGAATCAGCAGGTCAGCTATAAGACGTCGCGGGTGAACTGCGACAGGTTTCCATGGTTTGCCCGCACCTTCATGAAGTCGCATATCGAGATCGAAAATGATCCTTATGTGTGGAATCGCGTGGAAGCCATGATTCAGCAGGAAGTGGACGGCAGGTCGGCGACCGACTAGGCATGCTAACGTCAACGGCATGAACTGGCTTTGGCGCGCGACGCGCTTTTCCGTCTTGACGATCGCTATTGGATCGGTCCTGGTGCAGGCGTCGGCTCAACGGGCGAAGCGTTCCGTGACACCGCAAACCTCCATTGATCCGGAGATTGCGCGCACCATTGCCTCCATCTCCGCGATCGACAATCATGCGCACCCCGTCCTGCCTCCGCCGAACGATGGCACGGACCGCGAGTTTGACGCGCTACCCGTGGATAACATGGAGCCGCAGACTGACCCAGTCGCTTGGCGCGCCGACAATCCCCAACTGCCGGCAGCGTGGAAGGCGCTATGGGGTCTTACGGCAACGGCGCCTCTGGATGCGGCGGGTATCAAGCGATTGCAAGCGGCGCGTGCGCGCATCAAGACGCGCGAAGGTCAGCACTATGACGATTGGGTGCTCGACCAGGCCCACATCGGCACGGAGTTTGCCAATCGCGTTCGCATGGGTGCCGGGGTCGCGCCGCCGCGCTTCCGTTGGGTTCCCTACGATGACACGCTGCTGTTTCCGCTGAACAACAGCGGGCTGGCGGCTGCGACTCCCGACAGGGCGTTGTTCTACCCACTCGAAGCCAGGGTGATGGCGCTCTACTTGCACGACGCCGGTGTGCAGCGATTGCCGCTTACGCTGGACGATTACCTGCAGCGGATCGTGGTGCCGACGCTGCAGAAGCAGAAAGCGGATGGAGCCGTCGCCATCAAGTTCGAAGTGGCTTATCTGCGCGGCTTTGATTTTGGTGATTCGTCGCGCGATGACGCCAGGCGCGTCTACGCGAAGTATGCAGCGGGTGGCGTGCCGGACGCTGCGGAGTACAAGCTGCTGCAGGATTTTCTCTTTCGCACCATTGCTGCTGAAGCAGGCAGGCTGGGCATGCCAATACACCTGCATTGCATGAGCGGCGGTGGCGGGTATTTTGGCATCGCCGGCGGTAATCCGATTCTGCTGGAGCCGCTGTTCAATGACCCACGGCTGCGTGGGACGAAGTTTGTTTTGCTGCATGGCGGGTGGCCATTCGTGCGCGAGGCGGGAGCTCTGCTGCAGAAGCCGAACGTCTACCTAGACCTGTCGCAACAGGCGCTCACCTTTTCACCGCACACGCTGGCCGGGTGGCTGCGCGAGTGGCTCGAGATCTTTCCGGATAAAGTGCTCTACGGCACCGATGGCTATCCTTTTTCAGACTCGCTGCAGTGGGAAGAGTCTGTCTGGATTGCCAACCACAATGCGCGCGAGGCGCTGGGCATAGCGCTGACCGGCATGCTGCGCGACGGCGAGATCGACCGCGCTCGCGCAACGGCAATTGCCACGATGGTGTTACGCGGCAGCGCGGCGCAACTCTACGGCCTGGACGCAGCGAGCCGCTGAAGTGGGTGCCCCATGTCTCACTTCTGAGACACGGGATAGTTCGCTCTCGCGTAGTCGCGACTACTCCGCGAGAACGGCCTTGTTCAGGTTGCGCGGGTTGTCCACGTCGATGCCGTTGCCGATCGCCATGCGATATGAGAAGAGCTGCAGCGGGATCACTTCGCAGATGGCAAGCAGACCTTCGCTCGCTTCTTCGACAAACAGCGTGTAATCGGCCAACGCCTGCACCGCAAGATCCCCCGTGTTGGCGACAGCGACAATCGTTGCGCCCTGGGTGCGCATGTCCTGCATCAACTGCATGACTTTGCCATAGCGCTCGACCGACTCGCTGTCGGAGTGATCGACGGTTGCGATCATCACCAGCGGAGTCTCTTTGCTGACCAGGGCATTGGGTCCATGCTTCAGCTCGCCGCTGGGGTAGCCCTCGGCGTGCAGGTACGACGATTCCTTCAGCTTCAATGCACCTTCGCGAGCGATGGCGTAGTGGACGCTGCGACCAACGAAGAGGAACGCTTTCGCGGCACGGAGCTGCTCTGCCACCGCTCGGACAGTTTCATCCCACATGGGCAACTGCCTGCGGACCATCTCGGGCAGCGCTGCCAGCTCCGACAGCAGGCGCGTCTTGTCTGTCTCATTCAGGCATTCGCGGACCTCTGCGGCGAGCAGAGAGAGCAGGTACAGGTTGAGTAGTTGGGCGGTAAAGCTTTTCGTCGCCGGAATCGCTCGTTCGCGACCTGCAGCCGTGGGCATGGAGACGGTCGCCTCGCGTGCCATGGACGAGCCTGCGACGTTGGTGATGGCAAGCGTGCGATGGCCACCGTGATTTGCCTTGCGCAGTGCGGCAAGCGTGTCGGCGGTCTCGCCTGATTGCGAAATCACCATCACGGACGCACTCTTCAGCGCGTGCTCAGAACGATAGCTGTACTCACTGGCATATTCCACATCGACGTGCATGCCGCTGCGGTCCTCAATCAGCAACTCAGCGACCAGGCCAGCGTGACGGCTGGACCCGCTGGCGGCGATGACGATTTCGCCATTTGAATCGCGCAGCCATTCGCGCAGGGGCTCGCAGGTGTCGTCACGGAAACCGTTCTTGTCGACGAGCGTTGCGAGCGTTGCGGCCAGAGTTTCAGGCTGCTCATGAATCTCGCGCAGCATCCAGTGCGCGTAGGGTGCGGGTGTTTCCTGTTGCATAGTCGATCCGTCGCCTTGGTTGCCAGTGGCAGCTTCGATGATACCTTCCGCACCATCGCGGACTACGTTCTTAGACCACCGCTGGCGGCAGTTCCTCGACCAGTGACGGTCCAGAAGGCCGATGGCCATAGAGTGCGAAGAACAGCACGTACGCGTAGCAAAGCAGAACGATCAGGAAGCTGCGCTGATAGCCATAATGATCCGCAAGAAAGCCCTGTATTTCGGGGATCACAGCGCCTCCGACGATCATGGTTACGAGCAGGCCGGACGCCTGCGTGGTGTACTTGCCCAGACCTTCAATCGACATGGGAAAGATGCAGGGCCACATGATGGAGTTGAACAGGCCGCACGACACGATGGCCCATAGCGCAACCGGTCCGTGTCCAAACACAGCTGCTGCAATAAAGATGCAGCCAAGCGCAGCCACCAGCGCCAGCGCCTTTGCCTGGCTGACGTAACGCAGCGCGACAAAGCCGATGAAGCGGGCTACCATCGCCCCACCCCAGTACAGCGAGACATAACCTGCAGCGCGCGAATGGCTCATGCCGCCCATCGAGGGCTGCCCAAGGTAGTTGATAATCAGGCTGCCGATCGCGACCTCAGCACCCACGTAGGAGAAGATGGCGAACAGGCCGTAGCGCAGGTTGCTGAAATCCCACGCGCTGCCGCCGCTGGCATCGTTCGGCTCGCGCTGCGGAACAACATCAGGCAGGTGCATGACTTTCGTGAGCAATGCCAGTGCAAAGGCCAGCAGCGAAAGGACGACATACGGCATACGAACGGAGTGCGCCAGTTCCGCGGTGGTCGCGCCCGCGGCGACAAAGATAAAGATCGCGCCAACACGCGGCGCCAGCGTACCCGCCACCGAGTTAAAGCCACCCGCAAGGTTGAGGCGCGAAGCGGCAAGCTCCGTCGGTCCAAGCACGCTGATGTAGGGGTTGACTGCAACCTGCAGCAGCGCCAGTCCGCAGCCAACAAGAAAGAGCGCGAACAGAAACAGCGGGTAGGCAATGATGATCGATGCAGGCAGAAACAGCAGCAGGCCGAGGCCGATCACGCACAGCGAAGCGACGATGCCGTTCTTCGATCCGATTCGCCCGACGATGCGGCCTGACGGCACCGACAGCAGGAAATACGCTCCAAAGAAAGCAAACTGTACCAACAGCGCGCGTACGTTTGAGAGCTGGAACAGGTCTTTGAAGTGCGGCACCAGAACGTCGTTCATCGCCGTGATGAAGCCGATGCCGAAGTAAAGAGCGACTACCAATGCAAGCGCCAGCGGATAGCTCTTCTGCGGAGTCGTCGACGTGCTGACGCGTTGTGTCACTGCAATGGCCATGGAACTCCTATGTCGGCTGAGCGATGGATCGGTAGTTGCAGATTACGGCAAAGCAGGCGAGTTTCGGTAGCGAGCGCGTCAGATCTTTGGGGACAGCCAGGCGAGTGGCGTTGTGAAGCGAAGATCGCGTTGCAGCAGGATGCGCGTGACTGTGATTGTGTCAGCGCGCAAGGCAAGCTCCGCGCCGTCCAGGTGCGATGCATCGTGGAAAAGTATGTTGCTGCAGACCCGTTTGCTGCGGCTCTGCGCCAGACCTTCCTCCACATGCCTGGTGATACCGTCTACGCCGATCGACTCCCAGTCGTGACCGGACACGTTCCACATCACCGGCGTCAGACCGAGCGATCGGGCGGTACGCAGTACATCGGGTCTGCGACCACCGTACGGCGGACGGAACAGCACTGGTGACACGCCCAATGTGTCCTGCAGCGTCGCCTGGCAGCGCGTCAACTCTTCACGCACACGGGCCGGGCTCTTGCGCGCGAGGTTTGGATGCATCGCGGTGTGATTGCCGATGACATGCCCGTAGGTCACGATGCGGCGAGCTAGATCGGGATACTTGCGCACATGCTCCCCAATCAGGAAGAACGTCGCCTGTACATCGTGTTCCGCAAGCGCATCGAGCAGCGCGGGTGTGTTTCGCGGGCTTGGACCATCGTCGTAGGTCAGCGCGACTGTGTGTTTTGCCCCGATGCCTTCTGCGGGCGCGATCAGCGTTCTGCCGAAGATCTGCGATGTCGGCCACATCGCTGCGTAGGCGCATCCGCCGTAGAGCAGTCCAGCCGCGCTCGCAACGGCCGCTGTCGTTGGGATCCAGCCATGCATCGGCTCAGTGTACCCGCGCTTGATTCCTGCTGCGGATGGTGTAGACGAATAGCCCCGACAGCAGTACGAAGCCAACGGGCCGCAATTCCACAAGTAAACGAGGGCGCGAAAGCAGGATGTATATAAAGCCGCACATCGCCACCAGGGTTGGCAGCGGATACAGCGGCATGCGGAAGCTGCCGGCGCGCTGCCTTGCCTCGCGATGCCTTGGCAGCATTACCGCCACGCCCTGCAACAGGAACTGGAAGACTATGCGCACCACGACGAGCGAAGCTATGACCTCCTGCAGGCGCAACAGGCAGCAGAGCAGCGTGACCGCAGACAGCGTCAGCAGCGCGAACGTCGGTACATGGTTCTGCGGGTGCAGCCGCCCGAAGATTGCTGGGAAGTTGCGATCTTCTGCAGCCGCGTAAGGAATTCGCGAGTAACCCAGCAGCAGCGCATACACCGAAGCCAGCGAAGCCAGCGCGATCAGGACCACGGCTACGCTGCCGGCGCCGTGCGACCAGCTGTGCGATGCGAACGCCTGCTGAGCGAAGACTGCAATCGTATATTGCCGCGCGCCCGCACTCTCCCGAGCAAGTGTCTGCCACGGCAGCACACCCAGGACAGCCGTATTCATCAGCAGGTACAGCGTGCCGACGATGGCGATGGAACCAAGCACCGCTCGAGGAATCGTACGTTCCGGCTGCTGTACTTCCGCGCCCAGGAAGCAGACGTTGTAGTACCCCCAGTAGTCGTAAGCCGAGATCAACAACCCGCCGCCCAGGCCGATGAAGAACGCACCATCCACATGGAATGCGCCGGGTGGGAACGAGAACGCACGCGCCGCTGAGAAGTGGGTAAATCCCACCACAATCACAATTACCAGCGTCAGCAGAACAGCGGCTCCTAAGACCTTTGTAGCCGCGCCGACGCGATGAACAGGTTGCAACAGCAGCACTGTGCACAGCCCGCACGCCAGCATGGCGATGCCGGTCAGCACAGCATGAGAGGTGCCGGGCAGAAACCAGCCTGCATACTGCGCGAACCCAATGCAGCCGCTCGCGATCGACAACGGCGCAGAGAACAGCACCTGCCACGCGTAAAGGAACGAGAGTGCTTTTCCTGCGCGCGGCGGAAAGCTGGCTTTCAGATATGCATAAGATCCGCCGGCTTCAGGATGCGCCGTACCAAGTTCGCTCCAGGTCAGGCCATCCAGCAGCGACAGCCCTGCTCCCAACAGCCAGCCAAGCATCGCCTGCGGTCCGCCCATGACGCTGACGATCAGCGGCAGCGTGATGAAGGGACCCACGCCCACCATGTCGATGATGTTCGCGCCCAGTGCACCTGCTGTGCCGATGCCGCGATGCAGGCGTGGAACGGGTCGGTCGATGGCCGAGGACATGCGCTGATGGTATCGCGCTGCGTCGCCAACTCCCGCCTCAGCATCCAAAGCCCGGAAGCTTCGACCGGCGCAATGCGTTAGAGTTCCTGATAAAGCTTTATTCCTGGCCCGAAAATCCCGCAGCATGCGATGAGGAGTGATGGTGAAGCGTACGCAATTTAAGTCCGTGATCTCGTCGTTGGCGGTCTGCGCTGCTGTCTCCGTTCTGACGCACGCGCGGGCTCAGGCTGTCTATCCTCCAAATGCAACGGCGCCCTCTCCCTACGCCACACCGCTGCCCTTTGACCGCGGTGCCGCCGGTCTTGCGCAGTCCCTGCGCAAGCTCAGCACCCGCGCCAGCCTGATCCAGATCAACGCACATCCTGACGATGAAGATGGCGGCACGCTGGCTTACGAGAGCCGCGGCGTCGGTGCCGTGGTTTCGCTGCTCAGCCTGAACCGCGGCGAGGGCGGCCAGAACGTCATGACTGGCGAACTGTGGGAATCCCTTGGCATCCTGCGCACCGAAGAGCATCTCGCGGCAAATCACTATTACGGCGTTCACCTCTACTACACGCGTGTTGCAGATTTCGGCTTCTCGAAGACGCGCGAGGAGACGCTGAAGCAGTGGGGACATGAACGGGTCCTGGCGGATGCGGTTCGCGTCGTGCGCGAGACACGGCCCATGGTGGTGACCAGCGTTTTTGCGGGAAACGTTTCGGACGGTCACGGTCACCACCAGACCGCTGGTGTGCTAGCGCAAGAGGTGTACACCGCTGCCGGCGATCCGAAGATGTTCCCGGAGCAGATCAAAGAGGGCCTGCAGCCGTGGACGCCGCTGAAGGTGTATGCACGCACGCCGTTCGCCAGGGTTACGAAAGAAGGCATCTTCGACTACGCCACCGGCAAGGTCGAGCCGCTGCTATATCACAACTACGTCACTGGGGAGGACATGCACGCGGTGCCTTCACCCACGGTGACGGTGCCCTCGGGCACGTACAACGCGTTGTTTGGCGAGAGCTACGCGCAGGTTTCGCGCGAGGGCCTGAATCAGCAGAAATCGCAGAACGGCGGTGTTGCGATACCTGCTCCGGGCCGGGCTGACTCGAGCTATCACCTGTACGCATCGCGCGTCAGCGGCAACTCGCTGCCGGAGCACGAGAACGGTTTCTTCGAGGGCATCGACACCTCGATCCAGGGCATCGCCGGCTACCTGCCTGCCTCTGCACAGGCCGACGCACGCATGAAGCTCTCCGCGATTGCAGCACAGGTCGCAGAAGCAACGTCGCGCTTTGATGCGAACGATCCTGCGAAGAGTGCGCCTGCCCTGGCAAAGGGGCTTGACCTGACCCGTGGTTTGATTGCTGCGCTCAAGGCCGCAAAGCTGCCCGAGGAGAGCCGCTACAACGCGCTCTTTGAACTGGACATTAAGGAGCGCCAGTTTAATGAAGCACTTGGACAGGCGCTCGGCATTAGCCTGATTGCCTCAGTGGCCAACGGCCCGCTGCAGGTTCAACGCCCCGGGCCGGGAGGTCCGCCAAACGAAATCGCCTCCCAAACTGTCATCGACGGAGAGAACTTTGGTGTCGCGATCCACGTAGCCGACCAGGGTTCCGCACCGGTGACCGTGGATCGCATCACGCTCGTTCCTGCGGACGGAGGCGATTGGAAGATCCATACGCCACCCGTGAAGGTCGAAGCCCAGGCCGTGAAGCCAGACGCTGCGGCCGCGCGGCCTGCTGGTTCCGAGCAGCCACCGGACATCGGTCAGCATGCACATCCGGCCACCGGCCCGCTTGCGTCCGGCGCTGTTGCCGACGATTACCTGCTGGCGAGCGTCCCGGCGAATGCCGCTCCCACGCAGCCATATTTCTCGCGCCCGAACGTTGAGCAGAGCTATTACGACATCCATGACCCGCGCTATCTCACTCTGCCGCAGGAACCCTATCCGCTTGCCGCAGAAGTGACCTACACCTTTGCCGGCACGCAGGCATCGCTCAGCGGCGTGGTGCAGACTACGCATCGCTACAACGGCATTGGTTCCGTGCAGGAGCCGTTGTTGATTGCGCCGGCGATCTCGGTACAGGTCGCGCCGCCCAGTGGCATCCTGCCGCTGAATGCCACCATGCTGGCACTGCAGGTGACCGTTCATTCCAGCGTGAAGGGCAAGGCGGAAGGTACGCTCAAGCTCGATCTGCCGCACGGCTGGACGTCATCACCGGCGAGCGCGAGCTTCCATACGCAGCGCGATAACGAGGACGTCGTCCTGCGCTTCGAGGTCTCGACGCCCGGCCTGCAGGCGAAGACCTACAAGGTTACCGCCGTCGCTGAGGTTGCCGGTAAGCGCTACACGGAGGGCTTCACGACTATCGGGTATCCGGGCGTGCGCCCCTATCCTCGGTACACACCGGCCGCCGCCACTGTGACGGGTGTTGACGTGAAGGTCGCGCCCGGGCTGCGGGTTGGTTATGTGATGGGATCGGGCGATGACGTTCCAGACGCATTGCGGCAGATGGGTGTGAACCCGACCATGCTCTCAGACGCGGAGTTGCGCAGTGGCGACCTTAGCCAGTACGACTACATCGTGCTGGGTGTGCGCACCTATACGGCCAGACCGGTGTTGCGCGCGGCGAACAATCGGCTGCTGGATTACGTCCGAAGCGGTGGCGTTGTGATCACCCAGTACCAGAGTGCGGAGTTTGACCATGATTACGGTCCTTACCCGCTTTCCGTCCCAGGCGATCAGGGTCATACCGTCGTCGAGGAAGACGCTAAAGTCACCATTTTGAATCCATCCGACCCACTGCTGAACTGGCCCAACAAGATCGGTCCAGCAGACTTTCAAAACTGGGTGGAGGAACGCGGCCACGGCTTCCCAAAGTCCTTTGACCCGCATTACGTCGCGCCGACTTCGGTGCACGATACCGGTCAGGACCCACAGACAGGCGGCCTGATCTACACACAGTTTGGCAGGGGATATTACGTGTACCTGGCCTACGCGTTCTTTCGCGAGATGCCGGAAGGCGTGCCCGGCAGCTACCGGATCATGGCGAATCTGCTCAGCATGGACAAGAATCCCGGTTTGAGTCACTGATGCCCGAGCACTTGACGAGGAGTCAACTCCGGCGCACGATTTGACCATGGTCAATTCATCTGAGGTCGAAGGGCTCGCTTTTGAGACCGCAGCCGAACGCTCGCGGTCTACCGAGAAAGCAGAGCAGACCCGGCAGACGATCTTTCAGGCGGCACTGGAGCTTTTCCGCGAGCAGGGCTTCGACCGGACGACGATGCAGGAAATCGCCATTCGTGCCGGTGTGGTGAAGTCAGCGGCCTATTACTACTTCGCAAGCAAAGACGCGATCATTGCGGCGTACTACGAGACGGTGCAGACACAACAGGAACGTCTGTGTGCCGAAGCGTTCGCGTCGGCGAAGAAGCTGCAGCCGCGGCTGAAGATCGCAATGCATTCCAAGCTTGACCTGGCAAAGGACGACCGCAACCTGCTGGGCGTGGTGTTCCGTTACACCGGTGAGCCGCAGCACCCGCTCTCGTGCCTGGGCCGGGGCACGCAGGAGATCCGTCGCAGGGCAACGAACATCTTCCGAGATGCACTGGTCGAAGAAAAGTTACCGCCTGATCTGCGCGAGCTGCTGCCGATAGCCCTGTGGGCCATGCAAATGGGCTTGATGGTGATGTTTCTGTACGACGAGTCTCCGGGGCAGAGAAGAACCCGCAAACTGGCGGACGGTGCACTCGACCTGACACTGAAGCTGCTCGGCCTGGCTAAGTTGCCCGTGCTCAAGCCCGTACGAAAGAAGATTCTGGAACTGCTGAAAGACGCCGCGTTACTGCCGGACCCTGCGTAACGCTTGTGTGGTGTGGAAGGCAGTGTCGCAGACCTTCATGCGGTGCCACGTTTACCAGGGCCTTGCCCCGATCCGCCGCTTACCGCGCATCTGCGGGCGTAAACTTAGATCAGCAATGAGCACGGCAACTACTGCCAACCCGATTGTTGAAAATCCTGAGGCGATCCCCGCTCCGGAGCCGGTTTATTCGTGCCCGAACTGCCAGCACTGGATCTCGGAAGGTGTATTGGCCTGCCCTGATTGCCAGACGCTGGTTTACTCGCAGCATCTGAACCGAATTGGCGCAGCCGCTGCAGCTGCGGAGGGTGAGGGCAAGCTGCTTGAGGCGCACAGGCTGTGGCAGTCGGCCCTGGACTGGATGCCCCCGGACGCCCGCCAGGCGGAGCAGATCCGCCAGCACATGGCGACCCTTACGGGGAAACAGGCAGCGCAGGACGACCGCACCGCGCGGTGGAAGAAGCGGCTTGGTCCGCTGGCGCCGATTGCGTTTGGTGCCGCCAAGTTCAAGAGCGCGCTGTTCCTTTTGTTCAAGATGAAGTTTCTGCTCGGTTTCCTGGGCTACTTCGGTCTGTACTGGGCGCTGTTTGGCTGGAAGTTTGCGTTGGGCTTCACCATCTCCATCCTGATCCACGAGATGGGACATTACGTGGCAGTTCGCCGGCGTGGGTTGAAGGCTGACCTGCCAATGTTCCTGCCAGGGCTGGGCGCCTATGTGCGCTGGTACGCACAGGGCATGAAACTGGAGCAGCTTGCGGCCATCGCGCTGGCAGGCCCGGTATGGGGGATGGGGGCAGCGGTCGCGTGCCTTGGCCTTTACTTCTGGACGCACAACCCGCTGTTCCAGGCGCTGGCGTACACCGGTGCATGGGTCAACCTGATCAACCTGATCCCAGTACTTGGGCTTGACGGTGCGCAGGCGACGTACGCCCTCAATCGCCTTGGACGCGGACTCATCCTGGCCTCGTGCGTGGTGCTGTTCGGCCTCATGCACGAAGGTGTTTTCCTCTTCATTGGAGCCGGCATGACGTGGCGCATGTTTACAAACGACGCTCCGGAAGAGAACAGTGTAGGCACGCTCACGGGGTACCTCGCGTTGCTGATTGCGCTTGGTGCGTTCCTCTATTTTGTGCCAAACCCGGGACAGCTCGCACGGTAAGCAGCGCCAGCAGAAACGCTCGTTTGGCTCTTTGCGTCGTACTACAACGTGCGCTTTACGTTGCTGGTGTACGCAGCAGAGGCGGCTTGCTTCACACAGCCTTAAGCCTCAGCGCATCGAAATGAAAACTGGCTTCTGAAGGAGTTCCATTGTCGGCTCTTCCCCCTTTTTCACGCCGTTCGTTCCTGCGACAGACCTTTGCCTTTTCCGCGCTGGCGGCACTCGGTCCCGCTGCAGCACTGGCGCAGGCAGGTTCGTTTGCCGCGCCTGACCCTAACGCGCAGCACATGTTCATGATTGGTGATTGGGGCACGGACAAGTACATCGACCAGCAGAAGGCTGTGTCGTTTTCAATGCGCACGTGGATGGGCGCCCAACGGGTCCAGCCGGGAGCGATGTTCCTGTTGGGCGATAACTGGTACGGGCATCTGCATGGCGGTCTGGATGATGACCGCTGGCAGTCGCAATTCGAAAACATGTATCCAGCGAACTACTTCCCAGGGCCGGCGTATGCGGTGCTGGGTAACCATGATTACGAAAAAGGCAAGCACGACAAAGTTCAGCTGCAGCTTGATTACCCAAAGCAGAAGAAGACACGTTGGACCATGCCGGCTAAGTGGTACACCTTCAAGTACCCTGCAGAGAACCCACTTATTACCTTTATCTGTCTAGACTCAAACTTGCCTGGAACCAAGCCGTTCGACTTCATGCCGAGCAGCTATCTGATGAGCGCGGAGGAGCGCGATCAGCAGGATGCGTGGTTTGAGGCTGAGTTAGCAAAGCCGCGGACGACCCCGTTTCTCGCGGTGATTGCGCACCATCCGCTGTATACCAACGGCATTCACCGCGATAACCGCGTGTTGATCCCACGATGGGACCGACTCTTGCGTGACCACAAGGTGGACTTCTACATCACAGGTCACGACCACGACCTGCAGCATATTGAATTCGATGGTCACCCGACTTCATTTGTAATCTCAGGCGGGGGTGGCGCGGAGTTAGTCAACTGGTCAGTGCCGCCCGAGAGTCGCGGACCATACGGTGGACGAGTAATCGGGTTTAGCCACTTAGAGATGACACGGGACGCGATCACTCTGCGGCATATCGGGCCGAACGCGAACCAGTTACACGCTTTCCGCAAAACTCCGGATGGCAGAATGACGCTGCTTAAGAGCTGATTGCCCCCGTAAAGATGTATCCCCGCAGCGTTAGCGTACCAATCTGCCCATAACGCAAAGTAAGACGTGGCAATTGAATGCCAAATAGCACAGCCCTCACACTTTGCCATGGGACGACACACTTCATTGGCAGGTGCCAACCTCTAACCCTACTTACCCTGCGCGCCGGTATAGTACCCATCGCGCGCCTGCAGGATCAGCTTGTTGTCCTTCGGTATATCAACGACAAGCTTGTGGTATCCCGCTTCGGAGTTGTTGGGTGTGAAGCCAAGGCGGTACTGGCTGCGAAGTTCCTCCGCGATCTGGCGGTAGATCTCGGTCAGCGGCAGCTTCTTGGTGACTTCATAGACACGCCCGCCAGTCTCGTCGGCCATGCGCTCCAGGATCTTCTTGCCGTCGACGCGGCTCTGACTTCCACCGCCACGACCGCCGCCACCGGGATAGCCACCGCCGCCAGGATAACCACCGCCACCGCGGCCACCGCCACCTGGAAAGCCGCCGGGGAATCCGCCGCCGCGGCCACCGGGAAAGCCACCGCCAGAGTTGCTGCGCGGCTCTTCGCCCTTGTAGTAGATCGCGTACAGGGTGGTGTCATTGCGCTGCGCTGCCTCGATGGCTTCCGGCAGCGATTCCTTGCTGCCGCGATCGTCGCCGTCCGTCAGCAGGATGATGGCCTTTCGGGTCTGTCCGTCTTTGGACGGCGCCTTCTTCAAGACTTCGTTTGACGAGAGGTACACCGCGTCATAGAGGACGGTTCCGGCCCCGCCGCTCCGACCGCTGGATGATCCGCTGCGGCCACTGCCGCGCCGGCCTCCGTAGCCACCGTTGTTTCCACTGCCATTACCACTGCTGCCCTGATCCTGGGTGTTGCCGCCGTTCTGCGAGGTGTCCTGCGGGTCGGACGAACTGCCGCTGTTGTTGAAGCTGGGTCGATCGGTATCAGCATCGATTTTCTGCAACGCAGCCTGCAGCCTGGGCACCGAAGGCGTGATATCGGCGAGCAGGTCGGCCGTGTGGCCGAACTGGACCACAAAGGCGCGGTCGCGTCCCGGCTGCAGCATGCCATCAAGGAAGGCAGAGCTGGCCGTGCGCTCGGCGTCGAGTACGGTGCGCTGACTACCACTCACGTCCACGAGCAGGCCGACAGTCAACGGCAGGTCGTCCTCGCGATCGAAGTAGCGGATGCTCTGCGACTTGCCGTCCACCATCAGCGTGAAGTCGTCTCGCGTCAGCGTGCGAATGAGGTGGTCCTTCTTGTCGCGCACCGTCACAGGCACCACCACCAGGCTTGCGCTCACATTCAGCGTCTGGACGGCGGGACTGGTGTTAGCTGGGCTGGCACTCGAAGGTGCTGGTGCGGCCGTGGTCTGGGCAGCAGCAGACAGGCCAAGAAAGCATGCGGCGGCGAAAAAGTTGCAGGTGCGCATGCCTGTGAGACGCATACGGGCTGCGGCAGGCTACATGTGCCCATTGCCGTATCACGACTTAGCACCGCGGCAGATATGCTGAAGGGTGTGGAAGGCCTTGACGCGACGACGAAGCGCAGCAATCACAGCGGAGCAGAGCTGCGCGCGCGTGTGCGTGCCCAGGCGCGGCTGGCACGCGAGTTTGGCGAGGGCGGTCTCCGCTTCACGGACAAGGTTCGTCTCGCGTACTGGAACGCCTTCCAGCATGATTGCCTGAACAATGCGAAGGCAGCCGCGTACTCGGCGATTTTCGCGATCTTTCCAGCGGTTGGTGTGATTGCCGCAGTGATGACGCTGCTGCCGGACGCGGCACCGTTGCGAACGCAATGGGAAGCTGTGCTGAACCGGGCGTTGCCCGCAAGCGTGGCTTCGATGTTCGAGACGTACTTCACGTCATCCCACGGACCCCGACAGTCAGCGGGAGTCCTGCTGGGAGCGGCTGCTACGAGCATCTATGGCGCGGCGGGCGTACTGGCTACGCTGATGGAGGGCTTCCGGCGAGCCTACGACGTCAGCGACACGCTGTGGGGCGTGGGCTTCCGCGGGGTGGTGCGAAAGCAGTTGCAGTCATTTTTGCTGGTGCCCATCGCGCTTGTGCCGCTGGCGATTGCAAGTGCGCTGGTGATCTTCGGGCATTTGCTGTTGGCCGCACTCATGCGGCACTCGCCCATTGGCTGGGACGCAGGCCTTTACTGGACCGCGAATGCGGTCCGCTGGGCGGCATCGTTGAGCGCGACTGCAGCGGTGCTGGCGTGCGTCTACCGCTTTGGCCTGCCGCTGCGCCCGCGGTGGCGCGCGGTGCTGCCCGGTGCGGCGTTTGCGACCGCGACCTGGTTTGTTTCAACGTTGTCTTTTGGTGTGTATGTCACGCGGTTTGCGAATTATTCGCGCGTGTACGGATCGCTGGGAACAGCCGTCGTTCTGCTGATCTGGCTCTTTCTGACGACGCTTGCCGTCTTGTGCGGGGCCGAGTTGAATGCCGAACTGGCCAGGGACGCTTCCTTGCACGCGATGCCGTCGCAGCTGGTGTCTGCCGATGCATGCGCCCCGCTGACGGAGGCTGCGAAACGCGGAGAAACCGGCGTTCGCGGGCGTCAGCCGTCCCTGTGACGTTAGAATCCTTGTGGGCTGAAGAGCACGTGCATCTTCGGTGCGGAGAATGATGATAGAGAGTATGGGTTTGCCGGGCGCAGGTCGCAGCGCCAAGATCGTCGGGACGCTTGGTCCGGCTTGTTCGACTGCAGAAGTATTTCGCCAGTTGGTACGTGCCGGGCTCGATGTGGCGCGGCTGAATTTTTCGCACGGCACGCACGAGCAGAAGGCTGATCTGATCCGCATGGTGCGCGAAGTCAGCGCAAGCGAAGGCAAGCCAATCTGCATTCTCGCTGACCTGCAGGGGCCGAAGATTCGCACGGGCAAACTCGTCGATGGCAAGCCCGTTCTGCTGACAGCGGGGCACCGCCTGACCATCACTCCACATGAGATGAAAGGCACCGCAGAGAAGGTCAGCACCGTGTTTCCTACGTTGGCCGAGAACCTGACCGCCGGCGATACGATCCTGCTGTCCGATGGACTGATCGAATTGCGCGTGGCCGAGGTAGACGGACTGGATGTGGTTTGCGAGATCGTCAACGGCGGCATGCTGGGCGAGAACAAAGGTATCAATCTGCCGGGCATCCCAGTGAAGGTCCCAGCGCTGACCGAGAAGGACGAGGAAGACCTCGAGTTCATCGCGACACAAAATGTGCATGCGATCGCGCTGTCGTTTGTGCGCACGGCCGAGGACATCCGGTACACGCGCCGACGCATGAAAGAACTGAATTGCGATGCCTGGATAGTGGCAAAGCTCGAGAAGCCGCAGGCCATCGAAAACCTTGAGGAGATCCTTGAAGAAACCGACGGCCTGATGGTTGCTCGCGGCGACCTTGGCGTCGAAGTGCCGCCGGAGAAGGTGCCTGCGATTCAGAAACACATTATTCGCCGCGCCCTGGCCTATCGCAAGCCTGTGATCACGGCGACGCAGATGCTCGAGAGCATGATCGACAACCCACGGCCCACACGAGCGGAAGTGAGCGACGTCGCTAACGCGGTGTATGACGGCACGGACGCCGTCATGCTTTCAGCGGAGTCTGCCGCCGGCAAGTATCCCGTGCATGCCGTTGCGATGATGGCGAAGATCATCATCGAGAGCGAAGCACAGATGACGCTGGAGCGCTCAACGCAGCCGCTGCCCGCGCGTCCGCAGCGCTCGTTCAAGCTGAGCGTGGCCGAGACCATCTGCGAGAGCATGGCGCTCTCTGCCGACGACCTCGACCTGAGCGCCATTGCGATCTTTACGGAGACGGGGAACTCAGCTCGGCTGATCTCGAAATACCGCCCGAATGCGCGTATCTTCTCGCTTTCAACCGATGAGCACGTCGTTGGTAAGACCATGATGCTGTGGGGAGTCTACCCGCTGATCGTGGATCGATTCGGCGGCGGCGACCTGCAGGTAGAGATGGCCGAAGAAACGCTGTTGCGGCTCGGACATGTAAAGGCGCGCGACGTCCTGGGCATTGTCGGCGGTACGGCGAGCCACATCGGCGGGACGAATTTCATGAAGCTGCACGAGGTCCGCGACGGGGCGTAGTGGGACCGGTGGGGCTAACGGCCTTCGCGCAGACGGCTCGCCAGGCTTTCGGGCAGATTCGCCAGCAGAATACGTCCCTGCGCCAGTTCGATGTCGTAAGGCACCCGGTGGAATGTGACAGTAGTCGCACCGCTGTCGTAGATGGCATAAGCGGCTCGCGGATCGGTGTCGCGCGGCTGGCCGACCGACCCGGGATTCAGCAGGTAGCGCTTGTCGCCATCCAGCCGGAGCACCCACTCTGACGCGCGGTTGCGGTCGCGCTGCTGCATGGGTCGCACCTCAAACCAGCGCTCCGACTCCCAACCGAAGCCACCCTGCACATGGGTGTGGCCGAAGAACGTGATGCCCGCTTCCATCTGTTGCAACGGGGCCCAGGCGTCGCGGATGTTCTGGATGTAAATGTCTTCGTGCAGCGGCGAGCCATGGGCCAGTGTGACGCGGGCGCCATTCACCGCGAGTGGGCCTTCGGGCAGGGCCTGCAACCACTCGGTTGAGTTTGGCGAAAGGTGTTCGCGGGTCCAGAGGGCTGCAGTGCGTGCATTGGTTGTGAAGTGATTGGCAGACGCGATACCCGCGCACACCTTGTCATGATTGCCCCGTACGCTCAGCGTCGCGGTGTGTTGCATGCGCTCCACCACTTGGTTCGGACTGGCGCCATAACCCACAACGTCGCCCAGGTTCCACACAGCGTCGCAGCGGCCTGCCGCATCGATCACTGCGTCGAGCGCTTCCAGGTTGCCGTGAATGTCTGAGAGGATGAGCGCGCGCATGCAGGTGACCGTCCCCGCCAGCGCGCGAACTTTCTCATGCTATTCCAGTAAACCGGAACCGCAAACCTGCTGCCCGCTCAGACGGTCGCCAGCGGCCGTGTGCGGTCGGTATGCATGGTAGGAACAGCGGCCAGCAAGGCGCGCGTGTAGGGATGTTGCGGATGGCGAAAAAGCTCCGCTGCCGAGTTGGTTTCGACGATATGGCCGCGCTGCATCACCGCTACCCGGTCGGCGGTTTGCGCGGTGACTGCAAGATCGTGCGAGATGAACAGCATGCTCAGGCCATGCTGCTCTCGCAGATCACGCAGCAGGCGAAGGATCTGTGCCTGCACCGTGACGTCGAGCGCCGTTGTGGGTTCGTCCGCAATCAGCAGGCGCGGCTTGTTGACGACCGCCATCGCAATCAGGATGCGCTGCCGCTGCCCGCCGGAAAACTGTTGAGGGTAGTCGTGCATGCGGCGCTCCGGATCGGGCAGAGCGACCTGCCGCAGCGACTCAAGCACACGCTCATGCACCTCGCTCCGCCTGAGTGAGGAGTGATGCACACGCACCGTCTCGGCAATCTGCTCGCCGATCTGCATCGAGGGATTGAGCGCCGTCATAGGCTCCTGAAAGATCATGCTGATGTCGCGTCCGCGACGTGCGCGCATGACTTTCTCTGGCAGAGTAAGGAGATCGATGCCGTTGAAGCGGATGCTGCCGGAGGTGACCGCGCCCGGTGCAAGCAGGCGGAGAGTGGCGAGCGATGTGACCGACTTCCCTGAGCCTGATTCGCCCACCAGGCCGAGGACTTCACCTTCGGCGATGTGGAAGGAGATTCGGTCGACCGCAGGCTTTGCCGCACCGCCGAAACGAATGGTCAGGTTTTCGACTTCGAGCAGGGCCGGCACGGTGCCTTTATCTTGTCACGTCAGCGTTTAAGCCGCGGCTCGTCGTGGTTCGCTGTACGCGGAATACCGACGCTGGAATTACGAGTTCGTGGCCGAGAGAGCCGCGAAAGTTTTCTCCAGGCTTGTACTATCCTCGACGTTCAGCGTCGACACGGTGCGATCGATCTGCCTCATGAGGCCGCTCAACACCTTGCCGGGGCCGACCTCGATGAAGGTTGTCGCGCCACCAGATGTGCGCAGCAGGTCAATGCATTCCGTCCATCGCACTGCGCCGGTCACCTGTCGTATCAGGCAGTCGCGTACTTCGGAGCGGCGAGTGACGAAGCGTGCATCGACGTTGCTGGCGACGGGCATGGAAGGATCGTTGAAGACGATCCGCTCCAGCTCCGACGCGAGCCGCTCGGCTGCTGGCTCCATCAGCTTGCAATGGAACGGCGCGGACACGGGCAGGGGAACGCAGCGCTTGGCGCCTGCTTCCTTGCACAGGTCGCAGGCGCGCGCCACGGCTGCTGCTTCGCCGGAGATTACGGTCTGCTCCGGCGCATTCATGTTCGCTGGCGCGACGATGCAGTTGTGCTCGTCAGAAGCTTGCTGGCAGAGATCGCCGATGCGGGCTTCGTCCAGCCCAAGGATGGCCGCCATGGCGCCTTTCCCTTGTGGCACTGCCTCCTGCATGAACTGGCCGCGACTGCGAACCGTGCGCACCGCGTCGGCGAACGAGAATGTGCCCGCCAGTACGTGGGCGCTGTACTCACCGAGGGAATGGCCTGCTGCCATTGCAGGCTGGACGCCTTGCTCCGCCAGCACGCGTGCGGCTGCGATAGACACCGTCAGGATGGCGGGCTGGGTGAACTCCGTCTGCTTGAGTTGGTCTTCCGGACCCTCGAAGCACAACCGCGACAGGCTATAGCCGAGGGCGTCGTCTGCCTCGTCGAAGACTGCCTTTGCCGCTGGGAAGTGGTCGGCGAGATCACGGCCCATGCCGATGGTCTGTGATCCCTGTCCGGGGAAGAGGAAAGCGATGGTTTGAGCGGTCATCAGAAACTAGACGCCCACGCCGAACTCGATGTCAGATGCGCGATCACCGGAGTGCGCGTAGTAGTCATACGGCGTGCGGCGCTTCACCTTGTAACGGACACGCAACTCACGCCCCGCCAGCATGCCTAGGGCAACAACGCCGATGCCGCCGGCGATCCACGCGGCTGCAGTAGCGATTTTCTCTGCACGACTACGACCGTCGGGCAGCGACACGTCCGGCAGACTGGCGATACTCTTCTGCAACCTGTCTTCCAGGTCTTCTAAAAGGGCGCGACGCTTGCGCAACAGATTCATGCGCATCATCATAGCGCACCGCTCCCACATGCGGGGAACCGCCGACGACTAGACCAATCCAGTGTTTCCATGGTGGTGTGACGCAAAAAAGCGTTCTCCGTACCGCTACTCCCCAATGAAAAAGGGGTCAAACGGAACATGAAAGCTGATCACTCGACCGTTGCAGTGCGCTGCGCTGTGGCCGCATTTTCTTCCATGCTGTTGGCAGCTTCAGCCACGGCATCAGGACAGATGCTCGGCGATCCCCAGGCAGCGCAAGGTGCACCGGCACCGCAGACCGTGCTGCCGGCGCCTCCTCCTCCGCCGTCCTATGGCGCAGCTCCTGCACCGGCATCTGGCTATGGCGCTGCACCGGCGTATGGTGTTCCGACAGCCCCCGCGGCATTGAACTTCGACGGAGTGATGACCAGCGGCTACTCGCAGTCGTCGTTCACTTTTGATCGCACGATGCTGCAGGCTGCTGATGGCTTCTTCGGCGGCAGTGATCCCGCGACCCGCCGGGTGGTGGCAGGCTTGAACAGCATCACGGTTCGTAATTACCGGTCACGCGACTTTGCGCGCTACGATTCTGGCGCGCTTGCGATGATTGACGGCCAGTTGCGCGGGGCTGGTTGGAAGCACCTGGTGAACGCCACGGCGAAGGGCTCCGGCAACATGACGGACATGTGGCTGCACTTCGACGGTCCAAACATCACCAACGTTACGGTGCTCACGCGCGGAGATCGCAACATGAGCGTGGTTGCGGTGGACTGCTCCCTGAGACCGCTCGATCTGCTGCATCTGGGCGGACACTTCGGGATACCCAAGGTAGATGAGGGTGCCGTGATGGTGCCTGCTCATTAGGCCTTCAGCTTTTGTCTGTCGACATGATTCAGGCCGCGGGCGAAGGGAGTGGAAGAGTCCCGACACCCCGGCGGCCCGATCGACCCGGAACGGGTCTAGGTGTAATTTCAAGCTACTCCTCCCACCGGGTGGATCACCCAATAATCTTGAGCTTTGTCGCGTTCTGACGTGCCTGCTGGACGGACGGATTCCGGGTAGAAGATGCAACACGGAACTCTCGGCCTTGCGTTCGGTGCGGTGTAAAGTCATGGAAATGCGAGCGCAGGCAGGCTCGGAGAGCGCTCGTATATCGCGCCAATTCATTGACCGAAGCCTGCCCGGTTGATATAACAGAGGGGTTGCTCTTGTCCTCTTTGCCACTCCGTTGCGGTGCGCCTCGGCACTTCGCAGTCCCGGTGTGTGGCTCTCCAGGCAGAGCCCCTGGTTCTCAATGCAAGTCATTCTGAAACAACTTGGCGATCTTGTGATCGGCTCTGTGCCGACTGTGATCTTCTTCCTTTTGCTGCTGGCCGCTTATGCCGTGCTGGTACGTCGACCGCTGTTGAAGGTACTGGCTGACCGCCACGGCCGAACGGGCGGTGCAATGGACGAAGCAAAGGCTGCGATCGCATCTGCAGAAGCGAAAACTGCGGAGTACGAGACGCGTTTGCGCGACGCTCGCGCCGAGATCTTCGCGGCCCGTGCAGCACGGCAGAAGGCAGCCAGCGACGCTCGCGATAAGATCCTGGCAGAGACACGAGCAGCTGCGCAGCACCGCATTTCCGTCGCGCGCGACGCTGTCGAGCGCTCCGGCGTCGAAGCAAAGGCGCAGATCGAAGCAGGAGCGGCGTCCCTGACGGAGAGCGTGCTGGCAGCGATTCTGCCCCACCGCTCAGGCACGGGAGTGGCTCAGTGAAGCGTTTTAAATTGCTGCCTGCTCTTCTGTTCACGGTCCTCACGTTCAATGCTCTGCCGGTGGTTCGGGCCCAGACTCCAACAGAGACAGGCAGTCGTCCCTCACTTGCCGCCGGAAAGCTGTCAACGTCCGAGGCCGAGCAGAGTGATCCAGCGGAGGAACTGAAGAAAGCGTCGCCTTCCGTGGCGAAGCTTGGCGGCATGGTTGGTATGGGCCCGTCAGCATCCGTGATTGCGTTCAACTGGCTGAACTTCTTGGTGCTGGCCGGGGCCGTGGTTTACGCGCTTGCGAAGGCTCTTCCAAAAGCGTTTCGCGGGCGCACCGAAAGCATCCAGAAGCACATCGTGGAAGCGCGGGTTGCAACCGAAGAAGCGCGCTCGCGCCTGAGCGCCGTGGAAGCGCGACTTGGCAAGCTGGACGCTGAGATCGCCACCCTGCGCAGCGATGGCGATCGAGCGGCAGCCGAAGAAGAACAGCGCCTGCACGCGCAAGGCGAAGAAGAGAAAGTCCGGATCCTGCAAGCTGCCGAGCAAGAGATTGCGGCGGCATCTGCGGCAGCACAGCGATCGCTGCGTGCCTATGCCGCCGAAATCGCGGTAGACCGCGCGGCAGCGCAGATCCAGATCACCCCGGAAGACGATCGTGTCCTGATTGAGAACTTTGCCGGCAGGCTGGGCACGGAAGGGAGCCGCAACTAGATGGCGACGTTTACCCTTCGTTATGCGCGGGCTTTTCAGCAGGTCGCCGTTGCACAGAATCTGAACGTCGATTCAGTTCGAACGCAGCTCTCTGATTTCGGTAAAACCTTCGATGACAGCCGCGAACTGCGTGAGTTTCTGTTGAATCCTTCACTGGCACAGACGGACAAGCTAAAGGTGCTGGACGCGATCGCTGCACGTATCGGCGTCGAGAAGACCGTCCGGAACTTCATCGCGGTATTGATGGATCATGATCGGCTGCACTTTCTGGGTGAGATCGTTGAGGAGTACAGCACGCTGGCCGACGAGGTAAACGGTATCAGCGAAGTCGAAATTGTCTCCGCCAAGCCGCTCTCGGACGACGAGCGGAATCTGCTGCAGGGCAAAGCTGGCGAACTTGCCGGTACGAAAGTCCGGGTGCAGTGGAGTGAGGATGCGGCGCTGCTTGGCGGCGCGGTGATTCGACTGGGCTCAACCGTATACGATGGTTCGGTTCGCGGGCAGCTGCAACAGATGAAGCAGCACCTAGCCGGCGTGTAGCGCGGTCATCGCACAGGGTTTTGAGACACAGGTAACGCGCTGCAATGGTGTGGCGCAACAGGATAGAAAAGGGGCACATGGCACAGCTCAAGGCAGACGAAATTACAGAACTGCTGCGTCAGCAGATTGAGAATTACGAGCAGAAGATTTCCGTCGACGAAGTCGGCACCATCATCTCGCTGGGCGACGGTATCGCGCGCATCCACGGCCTTGACAAGGTCATGGCTGGTGAGTTGATTGAGTTTCCCAAGGGCGTGAGCGGCCTCGCCATGAACCTGGATGAAGACCAGGTCGGCGCCGTTTTGCTGGGCGATTATACCGAGATCAGCGAAGGCGATACGGTCAAGCGGACCGGCAAGATCATGTCCGTGCCCGTGGGTGAAGCGCTGATTGGCCGCGTGGTCAATGCGCTCGGCCAGCCCATCGACGATAAAGGTCCCATCGACACTCCGCACACGCTGCCCGTCGAGCGTCTTGCGCCCGGCGTCATCGACCGCAAGTCTGTGACCGAGTCCATGGCGACCGGCATCAAGGCAATCGATACCATGATCCCGATCGGCCGTGGTCAGCGCGAACTGCTGATTGGCGATCGCCAGACTGGCAAGACCGCCATCGCGCTCGACGCCATCATCAACTCGGCGAAGAACGACCTGATCTGCATCTACTGCGCGGTCGGCCAGAAGCGTTCGTCCGTTGCGCAGATTGTGCAGACACTGGAGCAGTACGGCGCGATGGCCTACACCATCGTGGTTGCCGCGACCGCGTCAGAGCCGGCTCCGATGTCGTACATCGCTCCCTACGCCGCGACGGCCATGGGTGAGTACTTCCGCGACAGCGGTCGGCACGCGCTGATCATTTATGACGATTTGTCGAAGCACGCCGCGGCCTATCGCGAAATTTCGCTGCTGCTGCGCCGTCCCCCAGGCCGCGAGGCGTATCCAGGCGACGTGTTCTATCTTCACTCGCGTCTGCTTGAGCGTTCATCGCGTGTTTCGGACAAACTCGGCGGCGGTTCGCTTACGGCCCTGCCAATCATTGAGACCCAGGCCGGTGACGTGTCTGCTTACATTCCGACCAACGTCATCTCGATCACCGACGGTCAGATCTTCGTGGAAACCGATCTGTTCAACTCGGGCATTCGTCCGGCTGTGAACGTCGGCCTGTCGGTCTCCCGTGTAGGCTTTGCTGCAGCCATGAAGGCGACCAAGCAGGTTGGAGCGACCCTCAAGCTTGACCTCGCACAATACCGCGAACTCGCAGCCTTCGCGCAGTTCGGTTCGGACCTTGACCCGGCCACGCAGAAGCAGCTCAATCGTGGCGCGCGCCTCGTGGAAATTCTGAAGCAGCCGCAGTTCAACCCACTGACCGCGGCGCAGCAGGTATCGATCGTGTTTGCCGGTACCCGCGGTCTGCTCGACGACATCGACGTGAAGGAGGTTCAGGCGTTCGAGCGTGGCTTCCACGAGTACATGGGTTCGACTGGCAAGCAGGTTCTGGATGACATCATGACGAAGAAGGCGCTCGACGACGACATCAACAAGCGGCTAACCGACGCAATCAACGACTACAAGGCGGGCTTCAAGGCTGGCCTGAATGAGAACAAGCCAGTGATGGCGACGGCCTAGGTAGATGGCAAACGTACTCGATCTCAAGCGGCGCATTCGCTCCGTTAAAAACACGCGGCAGATCACGAAGGCCATGAAGATGGTTTCGGCGGCTAAGCTGCGCCGCGCGCAGGAGCGTGCCATGCAGGCGCGACCCTATGCGCAGATGCTGGCCAACGTTCTGCAGTCGCTGGTTCGCCGCGCAGACCTGTATGGCGGCGAGGGCGTAGATGTCATGCACCCGCTGCTGGTCGAACGCGAAGAGAAGAACGTTCTGATTCTCGTCGTTGCCGGTGACAAGGGCTTCGCAGGTGCCTTCAACTCGAACATCGGCAAGGCCGCTCAGAAGTTCATCGACTACCGCCGCGAGCCGCACACGCCGACCGAAAACGATCCGCGTCCCGGAGATCAAAACATCGACGTTGAGACCGTGGGACGTAAGGCGCGCGATCTGTTCCGCCGGCGCTATCCGGATGCGACGTGGAAGCACGTCGACGAAGTGTACGACAACGATCTGTCGCACCACATCGAAGACGTCCGCGAGCGCAAGCAGCCCGTTGAGGTGACGCATGACCTGTCATCCCTGCTAGCCAGGCTCAGCTTTCCTGACGTCGACAAGTGCGCGCACTCGATCATCGATCGCTACGAACGCGGCGAGATTGATTCGGTGTACATCGTCTATAACGAGTTCAAGTCGGTCATAGCGCAGCGCGTCGTCGTAGAAAAGCTGCTGCCCATCCGCAAGCTCGGCTCGCAGGAGATCACGGCTGCAGAAGAGATGACGGAGGAGCAGAAAGAAGCTGCAGCCCACGCGGCAGCCACTGCCGGTATCTCGGTCAATCAGCCGGAAGACTCCGTGATGGAAGAGGAAGCCAAGAAGTTTGGAACGGCCGACGTGGATTACATCTACGACCAGGATCCCGCGAGACTCTTTCGCCACCTGCTACCTCGCTATGTCACCACGCAGATCTATCACGCGCTACTGGAGTCGGTCGCCAGCGAGCACGCGTCACGCATGACGGCGATGGACGCCGCCAGCAGCAACGCAAGCGACATGATCGACAAGCTGACGCTGACCATGAACCGTGTACGCCAGGCAGCGATCACCACCGAAATCATCGAGATTGTTTCAGGAGCCGCAGCGCTTTAACCCGCGCTCCGCAGGAAAGAACTTATGGCAGAGAACATCGGTAAAGTAATCCAGATCAGCGGCCCGGCCGTTGATATTCAGTTCGACGAAAAGCACATGCCGCCGATCTATTCGGCCCTGCGCATTACGTCGGAAGGCTTCGACATCCCCAATCCACTGAACGTCGTCGTTGAGGTGCAGCAGCACCTTGGTGAAGGCCGCGTGCGTACCGTCGCCATGGAAGCGACGGAAGGCATGGTGCGCGGCATGAAGGTGATCGACACCGGTGGCCCCATCATGGTGCCGGTTGGTAAGGAGACCCTTGGCCGTGTGCTCAACGTCATCGGCGAGCCCGTGGACGAGCTTGGCCCCGTGCAGACCGACAAGCGCATGCCGATTCACCGGCAGGCGCCTGCGTTCGACGAGCAATCGACCAGCGAAGAGATGTTCGAGACGGGCATCAAGGTCGTCGACCTGATTCAGCCATTCCTTAAAGGCGGCAAGATCGGCCTGTTCGGCGGCGCAGGCGTGGGCAAGACAGTGCTCATCCAGGAGCTGATCAACAACGTCGCCATGCAGCACGGCGGCTTCTCGGTGTTCGCGGGCGTTGGCGAACGTACCCGTGAAGGCAACGATCTCTGGATGGAGTTCCAGGAGTCGGGCGTTATCGATCCGCATGACTGGCGCAAGTCCAAGGCCGCGCTGATCTACGGCCAGATGACCGAGCCGCCAGGAGCGCGTCTACGCGTCGCGCTGACCGCCCTCACTATCGCGGAGTACTTCCGCGACGTCGAAGGCTCAGACACGCTGCTCTTTATCGACAACATCTTCCGCTTCACGCAGGCTGGTTCAGAGGTATCTACGCTGCTTGGCCGTATGCCGAGCGCCGTCGGCTACCAGCCGAACCTCGCGTCAGAAATGGGACAGCTGCAGGAGCGCATCACGTCGACCAAGAAGGGTTCCGTCACCTCGGTGCAGGCCATCTACGTGCCCGCTGACGATTTGACCGATCCGGCCCCGGCAACGACGTTTGCTCATCTTGACGCGACCACCGTGCTGAACCGCGCGCTGACGGAAATCGGTATCTACCCCGCCGTCGATCCGCTCGCGTCCACGTCGCGCATCCTGTCGCCGCGTATCGTCGGCGAAGAGCACTACAACACGGCGCAGGCCGTGAAAGGCATTCTGCAGCGCTACAAGGATCTGCAGGACATCATAGCCATCCTCGGTATTGACGAGCTTAGCGAAGATGACAAGCTGACCGTGTCGCGCGCACGTAAGGTGCAGCGGTTCCTTTCGCAGCCTTTCCACGTCGCGGAAGTTTTTACCGGCAACCCGGGCAAGTACGTCAAGGTCGGCGACACGGTGCGTTCATTCAAGGAAATCATCGAAGGCAAGCACGACGATATTCCCGAGCAGGCCTTCTACATGAAGGGCGGCATCGAGGAAGTACTGGAAGCTGCCGAGAAGATGAAAGCAAGCGCTTAATCACCATGTCACCCCGCAGCAAAGTGGCGGGTCTGCGAGTTGTGCGTAACTCTGTAAGCAGACCTCGCCGCTACGCTGCGGGATGACAGGCAAAGAAGCAACCAGTAAGACGAAGAGAACATATGGCAGACGCAACCTCTACCGGTCAACTTGCAATCCGTATTGTCACGCCGGACCGCGTGCTGGTAGACACCACCGCTGATGCGGTCGAGTTACCGGCAATTTCGGGCTATCTCGAGGCCCTGTATGGCGCGGCTCCGCTGCTTGCAGAATTAGGAGCGGGCGAGGTCAAACTACATGGCGGGAACTCCGGTGATGCTAAGTTTTTCGTTGCTTCGGGTTTTGTTGAGGTCCTGCCAGAGCGCGTCACGATCCTCGCCGAGACGGCGATGAAGCCGGAAGAGATCGATGCGACACAGGCGCAGCAGCAACTCGATGCCGCTCAAAAGGACTGGAATGAATCGGGCGATGATGCAGAGAAGTACGATTACGCCCGTGTCGAGATTCGGGTGGCGGAAGAAAAACTCGCTGCCGCTAAAGATCGATAACTGTACTTTTAAGTCAATAGAAGAGGCCGGCTATCAGCCGGCCTCCTCTATTGGCGCTTAGCAGTGAGAGATACGACGTACTTGAATTACGACTTAGTTTCCTGGTAATTACCGATATGGTCGTAGATTTCCTGCGGGAACTTTAGATTGCGATATAGATTGCCGCTGTCCGGGTCGGTAACATCCATAAATTGGAACTCCTGCTCGCGCTGCCACTCCATCAGGCGATCTCGCCGAGGCGGATTGTAGTCGCGACCTTCGACCTGCCGAAGCATTGCAGCGGCCTGTTCCTCGCCGAAGTCCTTGTCTTTTGTCAGATACTCCAGCACCTGCTCATGCGGCATGAAGTGCCGTGCGACCATCGCGAAGACCAGGCGACCATAGTGACCAACGTCTGTACCTTCGTCCAGCGATTGAAGCAGGTGAGCCATCATGGGATCCTTGCGCAACTCTTCTTCTCCGCCCAGGTGGCCGTCGACCTCAGCTGAACCGCGATCGGTCGTCGCCTGAGAGAGACCTTGAGGGGCATTCGCTGCAGTATCCGGGGATGGCGGCTGTTTGAGCGCGTCAGCCGAGACACCATTGCTATGTGTTTTCAGCTTTGCGAGTTCCGCCTCTGCGCGTTCGGCCCGTTCCGTCGCTATGCGAAGTGCTTCTGCAGTCTCGTCGGTAAGTACCGGCTGATCCAGTTCCAGGGTGCGTTCTGACATGGGTGTTCTCCTGTTCGCTATTTCTTCGCTTGCCCGATGTGAGATGTGGGCGTTGAAAGCCGAGTTGCGCGTCAGGCGACGCCATCGTGGCTCCAGCACAGGTGCTGACTGGGCGAGGTCAATGGCGTTCGCATATCGAACAAATCAGTCGCAAATCGCACAACTGGCTCTCCCCACGGCGCCGCCGGAAGGACTATCCTTGATGGCGACAGGGGATGTATGGCAAACAAGGCAAAGGTCCAGGGCAAGGTGAACGGAGCAGCGGTACAGGCAATGGCTGACAGCAGCAACGAATCGAATCCGCAGCTGCGGACTGAGGTTTTCGAGATATTTCGTCGCTGGGGTTACCTGCAGGCGACGCTCGACCCACTAAAGCAGTACCTGCCGGCGGAACCGTTTCCGATCGAACTGCCTGAGGGTTCCGACAGCATCGCCGAGGAAGCGCGCCGCTACTACTGCGGCAACATCGCGTTGGAGTTCTCGCACATTGCCTCGCCCGAGAAGCGTGAGTGGTTGCAGGCGAAGATGGAGCAGCTGCCGCTTGAGAGCAAGCAGCAACAGGCGCATACGCTGACCGCGCTCATCAAGGCGGACCTGTTTGAACAGACCATCCAGCAGCGTTACCTGGGCACCAAGCGCTTTTCACTTGAGGGCCTCACAGCCCTGGTGCCATTTCTGGACCGCGTGTTCGAAGTGAGTGCTGGACACGGGGTCGAACGCTGCAATTTCGCGATGAGCCATCGCGGCCGCTTGAACGTGATGGTCAACACGGTCGGTCGTTCCGCCGCGGATATCTTCACTAAGTTCGAAGATGTTGACCCGCGCAGTCACTTGGGCGGCGGCGATGTGAAGTACCACCAGGGAGCGACCGGGACCTATACCGCGCCAGACGGAAAGACGATCGCCCTTCACCTTGCTTCGAATCCATCGCACCTTGAGGCTGCAGACCCCGTTGTGATGGGCCGGGCCCGGGCCCGGCAGGTCCGCCTCGGCGAGGACGGCTCGAAGAGGGTACTGCCCATCATCATCCATGGCGACGCGGCGTTTGCCGGTCAGGGCATCTGGGCCGAGACGCTCGTGCTCGCAACGATCAACGGTTACACCGTTGGTGGGACGATCCAGGTGGTCGTCAATAACCTGCTGGGCTTCACTGCCGAGCCGCTCGAATCGAACTCGTCCCGCTTTGCGACCGACATGGCGAAGCGTCTGCCGATCCCGATTTTTCATGTCAATGCAGAGGATCCCGATGCCGTTGTGCGTGTAGCCGCTATCGCTGCAGAGTATCGGGCGACCTTTGCATCGGACGTTGTCGTCGACCTGATCGGATATCGCCGTCACGGCCATTCCGAAGTCGATGATCCAACGGTGACCCAGCCGCGGCGCTACGCCAAGATCAAGGAAACTGCGCCGCTCTACAAGAGCTACGCAGAGCGGCTGGGCGTGGACGCGAGCGCGGAGATCAAGGCCATCTCTGACAAATTTCTTGCAGACCAGGCGCTCGGTAAAGAGGCAGAGCATCCGCCGACGCTCAGCGAGTTGCCGTCGTACTGGAACAACTACAAAGGCGGTTATCTGCCCGCGCATGATCCGTCCGTCACGGGCCTGCCGGTGGATGACATCAAGCGGCTCACCTCGAAGCTGACGACTGCTCCCGCCGACTTCAATCTCCACCCGAAGATTAAGGCGCTGCTCAAGCAGCGTGACGAGATGGGGTCCGGTGCAAAGCCGTTTGATTACGGCACCGCAGAGTTACTGGCGTATGCGTCACTGCTTGAAAAAGGCACGCCTGTGCGGCTTTCCGGGCAGGATTCACAGCGCGGCACATTCAATCAGCGGCACTCGTTCTTCACCGACACTGAGACGGAGAAGCGCTGGTCGCCATTGCAGAACCTGTCTGAGAACCAGGGCCGCTTCGAGGCTTACAACAGCATGTTGAGTGAGGCTGCTGTGCTTGGGTTTGAGTACGGCTACTCTCGGGACTATCCCGAAACGCTGACGCTCTGGGAGGCGCAGTTTGGTGACTTTGCCAATGGTGCGCAGATTATCATTGACCAGTTCATCGCTGCAGGCGAGGCGAAATGGGGTCTGTATTCAGGCGTCGTGTTGCTGCTGCCGCACGGCTATGAGGGCCAGGGACCGGAGCATTCATCCGCTCGCATCGAACGCTACCTACAGCTCTGCGCGACCGACAACATGATCGTGGCGCAGCCGTCGAACGCGGCGCAATATTTTCACCTGCTGCGTCGCCAGGCATTGTCGGAGTACCGCAAGCCACTGATCGTCTTCACGCCGAAGAGCATGCTTCGTCACCCTGATGCGGTGTCGCCAATTGCTGACTTTAGTGTGCCGCGCTTCCAGACCGTACTGCCTGACACGGAAGCGAAGGACCCGAAGCGCCTTCTTATTTGCACCGGCAAGATTGGTCACAACCTGCGGGTCGAACGAGCAAAGCGCGGAGACTACTCCACGGCTATCATCTTCATAGAGCAATTGTTCCCGTGGCCCGGCGAAGCGCTCGAAGAGGCGCTGGCGCAGTACCCTCACGCTGAAGAAATTGTGTGGGTACAGGAAGAGCCGGCGAACATGGGCGCACTTGTCTATGCGATGCCGCTACTCAAGCGCAACGCGGGCGGTCGGCGCGTTCTAAGCATCAAGCGTTCCGCCGCAGCCAGCCCCGCAACAGGGTCTGCCAAAGCGCACGAGCTCGAAGAGAAGGCGCTGATCGATTACGCTCTGGGCAAAAAGTAGAGCAGCAGGGGATCGGTTAGAGGCCGGGCTGTTGCCCGGCCTCTCATGTCTGGAGCGAACAGTCAGCGCAAAGCCCACACCATTTGGCTTCGGCAACATCCTCACGACGTTTGTGCGGCAGGATGCAGACTTAGCATCGTGCTCCGATACACTCGAGCCATGAAGGCTGTCGGCTACAAAGTTCCTCTTACGATCGAAGATCCTGAAGCCCTGCTTGACATAGATATCCCAAAGCCCGTGGCGCGCGATCGCGACCTGCTGGTGCAGGTTAACGCGATTTCCGTTAACCCGGTCGATACAAAGCAGCGCAAGAGCGCGAAGCCCGACGCCGGTCAGGAATACAAGGTTCTTGGCTGGGACTGCGCAGGAGTAGTCGTCGGTGTGGGCAAACTGACTTCATTGTTCAAGAAGGGCGATGAGGTGTATTACGCGGGCTGCATCGCGCGGCAGGGTGCAAATGCTGAGTACCACACGGTGGACGAACGCATAGTCGCGCACAAGCCGAAGTCGCTGACCTTCGCACAGGCTGCCGCGCTGCCGCTGACCTCACTTACCGCGTGGGAGATCCTGTTTGATCGATTTGGCATGGAGCCGCGCCGCATCGGCTATAACGCTGCGCGGAAGGGTTCCATCCTGATCATTGGGGCGGCCGGCGGTGTTGGTTCTATCCTGATTCAGCTTGCGCGTCACCTGACACCGCTCACCGTTGTTGCAACGGCATCGCGCTCTGAAACTACCGAGTGGTGTCAGCAATTGGGCGCACACTATGTCATCGATCATCATCGGGATATCCGGACGCAGATGCAGGAGCTCGGGCTTGGTGAGGTGGAGTACATTGCTCTGCTCTCTGCCACTGACACACACTACCCGGGTATAGCGGAGCTGCTTGCGCCGCAGGGAAAGATCGCGATCATCGATGACCCGCAGAAACCGGTGGACGCGCGGCCGCTCAAGCGCAAGTCCGGCTCCATCTGCTGGGAGTTCATGTTTACCCGTAGTTATTTCGAGACTTCAGACATACTTCGGCAGCATGATTCGCTGACCGAAGTGGCGAAGCTGATTGACCTGGGCACGCTGCGCACCACCATGACGCAGAACTACGGAACCATCAACGCGCTGAACTTGAGGATGGCGCATGCCTGGCTTGAGAGTGGCAGGTCGATTGGGAAGATCGTGCTGGAGGGTTGGTAAGTCACAGCGACAGGACGGGGGATGTCTCTCACGCACTTGCCTCTCGCGGCTCTTCGATTTCTTTCGCATACACCTGGTGGGTCACGACCGGCAGATCTTCCCCTTTGTGGATGGCGCGCACGGTCTGCAGCAGTTCGGCATCGGCAGTCGTCATGCGTTCGCGGCTGCGCAGGTAGTCCAGCCAGCTTTCCATGACGAAGCTCTCTTCGAGGCGTTCCGGATTGTTGCCATCACGAAAGACACCCCAACGGATGGCCCCGGTGCGTAGACGTACATCGCGCAGTCTATGTACCGCGATAACGAACTCGTTGTAACGCTCGACGGGCACGGTGTAATCGATCAGGATGCGCACGGGTCCGTCCTCGGGCGAAGGCTCCAGTTGCAGGTGCGGCACAGGTCGCTTCCATTGATAGGGTGACAGGTCTGGCGGCGTGCCGCGCAGCACGTGCAGCCGGAGGGTTAACGGCAGGGCCAGGGTCATCAGCGCAGCCGAGCTCGCCATAGCCGTCGTCACGGAGGTATGCTCTGCCACCGCGCCCCACACGACGGAGCCAAGCGCCAGCCCTCCCTGGAACACCATCTGGTACATGCCGAGCGAGCGAGCCTGCACCCAGCCGGGCGACGTCAGCTGTACGCTCACATTCAGCGTGGACATGGTGCTGGTCCAGGCAAAACCACCGGCGATCAGGAACAGAATGTCGAGGGAGACACTGTGAACGAAGCCCAGCACCAGCAGTGTGGCGATGTACTGCACGCTGGACGCAGCCAGGATGACGTCGGAGGAAAAGCGCGCGCGGACGCGGGCGAGTAGCACAGCGGCCACTACCGCGCCCAGCCCCATGGAGCCATTGAGTATGCCGTACCCCATCGCTCCGGAGATCGCCCGGTGTTCGAACTCGCGTTTCGCAATCAGCGAGAGCAGCGACCAGACCGCAGCAACGGAAAAGGTGAACAGAAATGATCGCAGGTAGACCGCTTGCAGAGCGGGTGCATGCCGTAGATAACGCCAGCCCGTAGCGACCGATCCCATGACGCGTTCGGCGGGCAGGGCGCTTTTGAAGAGCGGCTTGCGCTTCCATACCCAGAGCACCCAGATCACTGCGGCGAATGAACCTGCGTTCAGCGCAAAAACCCAGCCGGCACCGGTGCTCGCCTTAACGAAGGCGGCGACCAGCAGGCCGCCCAGCGCGGGTCCGACTGCGCGCGCAAGGTTATTGCTGGCGGCTGCCAGCGAAACGGCATTGGGAAGCTCTTCGCGCGGCACCAGTTCCGGGACAATTGCTTGCCATGCCGGATTATTCATAGCGGAACCGATGTTCATAAGGAAGGTGAGCGCCAACAACGCGACCGGGCCGATGATGCCGCCGAGAGCCAGCAAAGCCATCAGCGCGACAGCCAGCATCTGCCATGTCTGCCAGAAGATCAGCAGTCGACGGCGCTCGAAGATGTCCGCGGTCGCGCCGGCAAAGACTCCCAGCAGGAGCACCGGTGCACTGGCTGCGGTCTGCATCAGCGCGATCAGCAGCGGCGACCCGGTCAATGCGGTCATCAGCCATGTGGCTGCGGTGTCCTGCATCCACGTGCCGACGCCAGATACGGTGGATGCGACCCAGCGATCTCGGAACAGCGGGATGCGTAGTGGCGCAAAGCCGCTTGTGCCCTTGGGTGGCAGGGCTACGGCGGGTGTTTCGTCGGTGTTCTCCTGGCCTGCTTCTGGATTCATCTGGATCGATGCTAGCCGCTCAATCCTGCGTGAGCGGTTAACGGGTTATAGCAATGAGCCCAGCAGGATGTTCACAATCGCCACGATCAGCGCGCACAGAAAGGCAGCCGTAAAGTTACGGACAGCAAACCCGCGCAGCAGCCGCGACACGATGTAGATCATGATCGCGTCGCAGACCAGGTACACAAGGCCCGGTACAAGCCAGGTCAACGGAAAGACGATCAGGCGCAACAAAAAGCCAAGTGTCGCATTCAGCAGGCCGATCAGCGCCGCTGCAATCATCGCCGTGCCGAAGCTTTCGATCTCGACCGAAGGCAGGATATAAGCCGCGATTACAAGCGACACCGCACTCAGAATCCAGACAAGAAGAAGGTGCATATTCGTTGGATGGAAGCTGCGGCTTCGGGTTGCGTCTGCCCCTTATTCTTCGAGCGCGGATGCCAGAGAAGCCCGCAAGGCGCTCACTTGCTGCTGGAGGCGTTCCGGTTGCGGCAGTCCCGCATGGTCGAGTGTCCCGACGACGTCATGCGCATGCTGTGCCGCCTCGGCAAAGCCAAACTGAACCAGTTCCGCGCTTAGACGCTTCGCCGCGGCGATTGCTCTTGGACGGACATCGTCTTCGATTGTGCGCGAAGTCGCGACAGCGTCGGCGGTTGTCTGGAGGAACTCGAGCGCATCCTGCGTGCGGGGGATGGCCTGCTCCCAAGTAGCGTCTTGTCCGGCATCGTTCGACATGCAAGCAGTTTACTGGTCTGCACGCGGGCGTTGAAACGCTGACACAAAAAGGCCGGTGCCGCATACGAGCAGCACCGGCCCGGGTTGATCTAAGGATTACGCTGTGACAGGTTCCAGCATCTGCGCGAAGTGCTTGCCCTTGCGAGCGGCGGCAGCATTCTTGTGAAATGCATAGCCTGCGATCAGCGGGAACGCGATGGTCGCCTCGCTGTATACCATCTGCTCGTAGGTCAGGTCGACCTTGCCCCAGCTGCTGGCTTCTTTGAGAGTCGAACCGGACAGCGCACCATCGCGTGCATCGGCAACCGTGATCTGGATGGCGTACTTGTGCATGGATGCTTCGACTCCGAGGATGTCGGCAGCAACAACAATATCCTGCGCAAAGTTCTTAGGGACGCCGCCGCCAATCATCAGCAGGCCGGTGGTCGGGTTCTCGATCTTCAACTGCGTCAGTTCGTAGAAGTCCTTACCCGAGTCGATGGAGCAGACTGGCTTGCCGCGTCGCGCGTGCTGGTGCGCCACGATGCCGAAGCCGAACGAGCAATCAGAGAACGCGGGAACGAAGATCGGCACGTCCAGCTCATACGCGGCCAGCACGATAGAGTCGGCATGGCCGTTCTGCGGCGTGCGGCCATTGTCCTTCAGGTACTTGCCCATCTGCTGGATGTACTCGCGCGACGAAAACGCGCCCGGCTTCATGCTGTTGATGATCTTCTCGGTGGTCTCGTCACAGATGCGCAGCTCTTCTTCGTCGATGAAGGTGTCATAGATGCGGTCGATCATCATCTCGCGCAGGTCCGCGTCGCCGTTGCCGTACTTGTATTCGTCGCCCGCGATGTAGTGCTTGAAACCAAGTGCTTCGAAGAAGTCCTGGTCGACGATGTTTGCGCCTGTCGAGACAATGGCGTCGACCATGTTGTTACGAATCAGGTCAATGATGATCTTCTGCAGGCCGGCGGAGATCAGCGAACCGGCGAGGCAGAGAATGACGCCGCACTCGGTGTCGCGCAGCATCATGTCGTAGATCGAAGCGGCGCGCGCGAGGTCGCGGGAGGAGTAAGCCATGGATGCCATGGCATCTACCAGAGCGACAACGTTGTGCTGCTTGATGTCGATGTGCTGGATCGGGTTCTGGAGGAGTTCTTTTTTCGTTGGCATAACGTCCTTCAGTTTATCGTGTTACGGCCTGTAGAGACGCGGGTTTTGTGAAGATTCCGAGACGATTTGGCTTGCGCAATGACCCATGTTTTGCCCGCCAATCGGCGGTACGTCCGCTGCAAAACTGCTACCGTGCCCTGCCTCAGACATGCTGCCGGAAAGCCTCACTACTTTCCGCCGACACGACTTTCTGCGTGTTGAGTTATCCTTCGCGAGCGCCGATGTGCTCCACACCGGTGCGTGTTCGAGGGCTAAGCACATGCATAATCGACGGGAGTTTCTGCTCGGCAGCGGTGCTCTTGCGGCTGCGACGAGTACACGTCTCACGCCTGCTGAACCAATGCGGTCGAACGCGCGCGAGCGTTGGCTTGACTGGATGCAGCGCGTCTCAGACCCCATGCTGCAGGCGCTTAGCCGCCGCGAACTGCGCAAGACCATGCCCGTTGAGGCCGTCGCGGGTCACGAGGCGGAACGGGCCATTGGAACGCATCTTGAGGCGCTTGGACGGCTTGTCATGGGTCTTGCGCCGTGGATTGAACTGGAGCCTTCGGCCAACGAAAGCGCCCGCGAAACGGCCTTGCGGACGCGGTACCGCGGTATGGTGCGCGAGGCAATCGCATCGGCTGTCGATCCCGCTTCGCCCGACTACATGCGGTTCGGACAGTCTTCGCAGACGGTGGTGGATGCATCCTTTTTGGCGCTTGGGATCCTGCGTGCGCCAACACAGCTGCTGGCGACCATGTCAGCTCGAACGCGCGAACAGATGATTACGGCAATGCTCGAAGAGCGCAAAATCCTGACCGGCCTGAACAACTGGGTGCTCTTTGCCGCGATGGACGAGGCGCTGCTGTTTCGCATGGGCGCGGACTGGGACCGCATGCGCGTTGCCTACGCGCTGAACGAACTGCAGGCCTGGTATGTGGGCGATGGCGTTTACGGTGACGGCCCGCGCTATCACGCGGACTTTTACGACAGCTACGTCATGCACCCGTACCTGCTGATGCTGATGCAGGTGCTCGGCGATGGAACTGCGGCTTGGAAAGCCATGCGTCCTGAGATTGAGAAGCGAGCATCTCGCTATGCTGCCATCCAGGAGCGCACCATCGGACCTGATGGAACGTTCCCGGTGCTTGGCCGCTCCATCTGCTACCGCGCCGGCGCATTTCACCTGCTTGCCGATGCCTCTCTCCGCCACCTGTTGCCGGACGGTGTTACGGCGGCCCAGGTACGCGGAGCACTGACTGCGGTGCAGGCCCGAACACTTGATGCGCCAAATACCTTCGACGCCACGGGATGGCTGCAACTCGGGCTTGCAGGCCACCAGCCTGGCCTGGCCGAGACCTATATCTCCACCGGCAGTCTGTACCTGTGCAGCGCGGCATGGCTGCCGATGGGCCTGCCACCCGCGCACGCGTTCTGGACCTCGCCTGACGTGGACTGGACGCAGAAAGCGGTGTGGGGCGGGAAGAACGCAGCCGCCGACCACGCGATCAGCGGCTGACGAGTTGTGAAGCGCAGCTACACAGCGTTCCTCTGGATGACGTTCTTGTAGAAGTACGAACTGAGCTTTGGCGTGCGCTTCTGCGTAGCGAAGTCTACGTACGTTATGCCGAAACGCTTCTCGTAGCCGTCGGCCCACTCGTAGTTATCCAGCAGGCTCCAGCAGAAGTAGCCCTTCACAGGCACGCCTTCGCTGACGGCGCGCTGCAGGTTCATCAAGTAGTTCTTCAGGTACATCACACGATCGCTGTCGTAGACGTGGCCGTCTGCCGCTAACTTGTCGTCCGACGAGCAGCCGTTCTCGGTGATGTAGATCTCCTTCACTCCGAAGACCTCCGCCACCAGCTTCGGAGCCCAATACAGCGCCTCCGGCCCGATGGTCAACCAAGGACTGAACATGTGGGGATACGACGACGGGTTCGGCACCACCTCATAGCCCAGGGCGTTGCTCGCCGCGCGCACGTACGTCGGCGTGTAGATGTTGATTCCCTGGAAGTCCATGGGACTGCCGATCGCCTTCATCTCCTCTGCCGTGAACTTCGGGGCATCTGGGCCAAGCTTTCTCAGGTACGCATCCGTGTACTTGCCAGTGCGCATCACGGAGAGGTAGCCCGCGTTCTCTTCCACCATGGCGGTGCGTGCGGCGGCTACGTGCTCGGGCGATTCGAACACCGGCGTGATGGCCTGCAGGTTTTCTGCCGAGCCGACCTTTGTGCCGGGCCCGACCTTAGCGCGGATCGCCTGCACTGCAAGGCCGTGGCCCAGCACAGCGTAGTGACGCGCCTGCGCCAGTTTGCCTTGGCTCAACTTCAGACCGGGTGCGTGGACGCCGTTGCCATAGCCCAGATCGATAAAGGTGCTGATCTCGTTCATGGTCATGAAGTGCGTGATCAGGTCGTTCAGTTTGCCTGCGGTATAGCCCGCGTAATCAGCAAAGGCCAGCGCTGTGTCACGATTCTGCCATCCGCCCTTGTCTTGGAGCGCCTGCGGCAGGTCCCAGTGGTATAGCGTGCAATACGGCTCGATGCCCGCGGCGTGCAGGGCCTCGGCAAACTTGCGGTAGTGATCGATGCCGCGCTGGTTCGGCTGGCCTGTGCCGTTGGGAAAGATGCGCGACCAGGCGACGGAAAATCGGCAGGTCTTCAGGCCAAGGTCTTTCATCAACGCGATGTCTTCGGGATAGCGATGATAGCTGTCGGTTGAGACGTCACCGGTATCGCCGTTGTGCGTCTTGCCCGCAGTATGCGAGAACGTGTCCCATACCGTGGTGCCGCGTCCGTCTTCATGCACAGCGCCTTCAACCTGGTACGAAGCGGTGGCCGAGCCCCATAGGAAGTCCGGCGGGAACCGGAGAGCGTTGCCGGCCGACGTAGCCTGTTCATCGAGAGCGTTGAGGCGGACCGGGAGAGTGGCGGCGATTGCAGCCGTCGCTCCCAGCTGGGTAAATGTACGGCGAGAGATGCGGTGCGGCATGTGATTCGTAGACCTTCCGTCGTTCATGGTAGACCCCACGCCGCATGCCACGACATGGCTATTTCAGGAACGCTTCCACAGCAGCATCGAAGGCAGAGGGCTGGTCGTACATGATGAAGTGCCTCGAGTCGTCCACACGCTGGAACGTTATATGCGGCGTCCCCTGGTATGCAGTGCGGTAAAGCGCCTCGACCTCTTGCGGCTTCTGCGGCGCACTTACCGGGTACAGCAGCAGTGTAGGAGTGGGGGTCGCCGACAGGCCGGGACGCAGATCAGTGCCTACGTCTTCCAACATGGCCTGCACAGTCACGGTCCGGTCGCTTGCAGTGAACGCAGATGCAACCGCCTGCTGACCCTGCTGATCAGTCACCATCGTGGTTGCCATGCGGGACATCATGCTCATGTATTGCTTGTTAGTCAGGCCCTGCATCTGGCGTCGCATGGCCTCTACCTTCGGCGCAATGCTTTGGGTTGTCGCGTCCGATCCAAACATCTTTAGGTTGAACGGCAGTTCATCCACGATGACGAGCTTGCGGACATCGTCCGGGTGGCTCTCGGCCAGCTTGAGCGCCAGCAGGCCGCCGAATGAATGGCCGATGACCATTGGCTGCATGTTTCTTGTGGCAATGTAACTGTGGAGCTCGTCAACCATCGCCGGTAACAGGGGGCCGGTCGCATTAGGACCGGCAGGCTGACCGGCGAAGCCGTCGAGCTGCAGCAGGTGGAGGCGGTAGTTAGGCGCAAGCCGCTTCGCTTCAGCGTGCCATACACTGCGCGAACTGCTCAGTCCCGGGATCAGAATCACGTCGGGCTTGCCCGGGACGCCTGCATCCTCCACAGTGAATCGCGTCGGTGTGAAGGTCTGGGCAGGCAGACGCTGTGCCGGAGATAGCAGCCCTAGAAGGATCAGAGCGAGCGACGGTGCGATATCAGCGAAGGTTGAACGAGTATTCATGGCGCAGTTCTCCTTAAGAGATAGAGCATCAGACGGATTCGCCTGCGGCAGGTCAAGGACGAGCAGCTTTGCAGGTCAGGCTTTGTCCTGGAAGATGTTCTCAACAGGCAGATTGAACAGTCGCGCAATGCGAAAGGCGAGTGGCAGCGATGGATCGTATTTGCCAGTCTCGATGGCATTGACGGACTGGCGCGAGACCTCAAGCAGCTCTGCCAGGTACGCTTGCGACCATCCGCGGTCGCCGCGCAGATCACGCAGACGATTATGCATCGACAGGCACCCGGTTCGAAAACCTATAAATACCCTTCGCGACGCCAACACTTACCCAGAAGGTGCAGAACTCTGTAAATGGAGGCAGTCGTCCGGTCCAGCCGAAGTCGGACAGAAAGCTCGTGAAGCAACTGAGGCAAAGCAGAACCGCTACGCCCCATAACATGCTGCGTACAAGCAGGTCGCGCTGATAGCCGTCCGACTCTTCGCGCAGGTAGCGGGCTACCACGAACAGAAACACGAAGATGGGTAGGGAAGGCAACAGCGCGAGCGCCGCGCGTTCGGAGCCGCGGACGTCATGGTGGTGACGGACAAAGAAACTTGTCCCAAAGACGGTGAGCAGATAACCGACCATGACCATGGCTCCGCCCTGCAGGTAGCGGCGTCTGGCCGCGTTTGGTTTGGTTGAGCACATCAGCATCGTTCTCTCCTGCGTGATCTGTAATGACAAGCAAACGTTACTGACAAGCATGCTTGTCTGTCAAGTGTGCTTGTCACTTGATCAGCCACTCGGATTCACTTGTTAGGCTTGAGCAAGGCATGATTATTAACTTCTCGGAGCGCGCGCATAACCACAACTGGGACCTCGACCCGATTGTGCGGTCGCTGCTTGATACCGACTTCTACAAGTTGCTAATGCTGCAGTTCATCTGGAAGCACTTTCGGGCGACGCGCGTGAGCTTTGGGCTGCACAATCGCACGGCGCGGTTCCGGCTTGGCGAGATGGTGCCGCGCGAGGCCGTCATTGCGCAGTTCGAGCATGTGAAGCGGCTGCGCTACCGCCGGTCTGAGATGATCTGGCTGGCCGGGAACACGTTCTATGGCACGCGCGGCATCTTCGAGCCCGCGTTCCTTGACTGGCTGGAGCATGAGTTCGCCCTGTCGGAATACCACTTGTCCGAACGCGACGGCCAGTTTGAATTGAGCTTTGAGGGCGAGTGGGTCGCCGTCACCATGTGGGAGATTTACGCGCTCTCGATCCTGAACGAACTGAAGACACGTGCCGCGCTGAAGGGGATGAGCGAGTTTGAACTCGACATCCTGTATGCGCGCGCGAAATCGCGCCTGTGGGGCAAGATTGAGAGCCTGCGCGGTGTCCCCGGCCTTGCGGTCGCTGACTTCGGCACACGTCGTCGCCATTCGTTCCTTTGGCAGGAGTTTGTCGTAGAGGCTATGCACGCCGAGTTGGATGGTGCGTTCACGGGCACCAGCAACACGTATCTGGCGTACAAGCACGACCTTGAAGCGATCGGCACGAACGCACACGAGCTGCCCATGGCGCTTGCCGCGATGGCAACGAATGATATCGAGTTGAAAGCCGCACAGTATCGCATTCTCGAGTTGTGGCAGCAGACCTACGGCGGCGTACTTCGCGTGATGCTGCCTGATACCTACGGCACGACGCAGTTTCTGGAGAGCGCACCGGACTGGGTTGCGGAGTGGACCGGCCAGCGCGTCGATTCGAAGGATCCATTCATTGCGGGCGACGAGTACATTGCATGGTTGCAGTCACGCGGCAAGGATCCGCGGCAGAAGCTCATTATTGCCAGCGACGGTCTCGATGCTCCCGAGATACTTAGCCTGCACGCGTACTTCTCCGGGGAAGTGCAGCCCGGCGTCAGCGCGCGCGACTTCCGCAACGCCAATGACTTCGCAGATGCGCGAAAGTGGCGACCGCAGCGTCGCATTCGTTTTTCGGCTGGTTGGGGGACGCTGTTAACCAATGACTTCCGCGACTGTCACCCGCGCGGCGAGGATGCGCTGATGCCCATATCGCTGGTGTGTAAGCTGACATCGGCCGGTGGCTGCCCGGCGGTCAAGCTCTCGGATAACTATAAGAAGGCGAGTGGACCGACTGAACTTGTCGAGCATTACCGCCAGGTCTTCGGGCTGGCCGGGATGGCGAATATTCCTGTGGTCGTCTAGCTCGTCTGCAGACGCTGGCGGGGCAACATTGCTTTCTCCAGCACGCGACGCAGCAGCATGGCGAACAGCGGAATCGCGGCAACAGAAACGATGGCCCACACCACGAGCGCGTGCCACTCCCACGTCCACAGCAGGCGGACGATGCTGAGAGGATGTTGCCGGATCGACGTGAGAAGTTCTCGAGCCTGCATGGGCAGGGCCGCGGAGCGAAAGAGCCAGGAGCCTGCACGAATGAACGGCAGCAGCAGGAGTATTTGCGCTGGATAGGCGCTGTGAACGCCTACCTGCGTTGCGGTGTGGTTCAACTTGAACAGGTGTGCCACAGCTATTGCAGCCAGCGTCGTCGACCCTATGATCGGGTTGACACCGATGATGAAGCCGACGGCAAGACTCCACGCAAGTCTGCGAGGAGAAGCGCCATGCCGCAGCATGCGCAGCACCGGCCCCACGATCGTCCGATGCAGCCATGACGGCCGACGTTCGCGATGGGTCGAGTCAGTCAGAATCAAGCCTCGTTCGAAGTCCGCGGCCTAGGAAGAACTCTCGGCCCTCGCGCTTAGCAGCCCCCGGCGATGGAGGTTGGCCAGCACCAGTTCGACGGACCAGTCAAGATTTTCGTCGCCCAGTACGGTCAGATCGGCGCAATCGCGGCATGGCAGCACGTACTCGTCGGCCATAGGCCTGGCCGTCGCTTCGAACTGCTTGCGCACACTCTCTTCCGTGCGGCCGCGCTCGCGGGTGTCCCGGTCGATACGCCGGCGAAGGCAAAGGTCGTGCGGAGCGTCGACGTAAATGGTGAAGTCAAAAAGTGGCACCAGTTCGCCGAAGTGTAGCGCGAGAATGCCCTCCACAATCACAAATCGTGACGGCTTGATGTGCTCCGTGACGCCAGCCACCCGGGCGTGGCGACTGAAGTCATAGGTCGGGCGCTCGATGGGCTGGCAGCTGCGCAGGGACTGAACGTGGGTCACGATCAGCTCATGCTCCAGCGACTCAGGATGATCGAAATTGTAGGCGTTGCGCTCTTCCATCGAAAGATGGCTGAGGTCGCGATAGTAGAAATCGAGGGGAAACAGCGTCGCACTTAATTGCGTCGCGAGCTCGCGTGCCAGCGTCGTCTTGCCCGACCCGGAGCATCCGCCCACGCCGAGGATGGTCGGGCGAACGACGGCCGCAGGCGTGAGTGGCTCACTCATGCGGCTGGTGTTGCCTCTGCAATCTTCGGCACAATCGCCAGCAGCAAGGCAGAGAAGCGGCCTGCGGCCAGCCTGCCGTACTCCATCACTTCCAGGTGGTTCAGGGCTTCGCCCGTTACGCCTGCGGCAGGATTGGTGACCAGTGACAGACCGAGCACCTGCAGGCCCATGTGCCGCGCCACGATGACCTCGTGGACGGTGCTCATGCCGACCAGGTCTGCGCCCAATACGCGGAACGCGCGTATCTCTGCGGGCGTCTCGTAACTGGGTCCAAGCACGGCGACGTAGACGCCGGTCTGCATCGACCAGCCCTGAGCCGCTGCCTGCTGCTGCGCCAGCGTAAGCAGCGCCGGATTGTATGCGGCCGTCATGTCGAAGAAGCGCAAGCCGCTGTTCGGCTGCACGCCGAAGCGGGCTTCGTTGGCACCCATGGCTGCGTTTGTACCGGTCAGGTTGATGTGATCGCTGATGCCGACGATCGAACCTGCAGGAAAATCAGGCCGGATTCCTCCGGCAGCGTTCGTCACGATCAGTGTTGTGACACCCAGCAGACCGAGCACGCGCGTGGGGAACGTGACCTCATCCATGCCGTAGCCTTCATACGCATGCACGCGGCCCTGCATCACGGCTACGGGAACACCGGCGATCGTGCCCATTACCATGCGTCCGCTGTGGCCCTCGACCGTTGATTGCGGAAAGTGCGGAATGTCGGCGTAAGGCACCGCGACGGCATCCTGAACCTGTTCCGCAAAGTCGCCAAGCCCGGAACCCAGAACAATGCCGACCCTCGGCTTGACCCTGGACTTACGTGCCAGAAACTGAGTGGCGGCCTGCGCGTGGGAGAAAAGATCTGTCATGGATCGGTCAAGCATACCAAGCCGCTTTGCGTCACGCACGGGCGCAGCGCAACAGAGGCAGGGAAACGCGCACTCTCACAAGCACGGGAAAAGCACGTGATCACATTTGTTGCAATCTTCGGTGGCATCATCCTGCTGGTGGGAATCGTATGGATTCTCTACAGGGGGACGCAGCACAGCAAGTCTGAGGAGATGGGACGGCGAACAGAGGTTTCAACCGGCCCGGCCACGCCGAAGCGGACCGAAGGCCGGGAAACCTAGCTTGTCCCTCAGCGCAGGAGCATGCTGACGATACTCGCGCTCATCAGGTTGGCCATTGTGCCGGCCAGCAGAGCGCGCATACCTAACCTTGCGAGCTCGTTGCGGCGCCGCGGGATCAGCGCTCCGATACCGCCGATCTGCATACCGACAGAACCCAGGTTCGCGAATCCACACAGGGCGAAGGTGGAGATGGCAAGGGTACGTGTCGTGATGGCATGCGCGTTCGCCAGCTTGCCCAGCTCGGTGTACGCGATGAACTCGTTCAGGACTGCTCGCGTACCGATCAGATTGCCGACGGTCGGCGCGTCGTGCCATGGGATTCCAATCATCCATGCGACGGGAGCGCAGAAGAAACCGAGGATCGAGTTCAGTGTGGAGGGGAAGCTGACGCTGTGGCCGCTGACGCTGTGCACTCCGACGACATTGTGAATGCCCGTCAGAATGCCATTCAGCAGGCCGACCAGTGCGAGAAAACTGATCAACATGATTCCCACGTTGAACGCGAGCTTACCTCCGTCAATGGTGCCACGCGCAATCGCGCCGATCAGATTTTCGTTTTTGTGCTCATCTTCAGTGGAGACGTTGACCGTGCCCAGCGTGGCCGGCACCTCCGTTTCCGGCACCAGCATCTTCGCAATCAGGATGGTGCCTGGCGCGGTCATGATCACTGCGCTCAGGAGGTCCTGTGCGCGGATGCCGAATGAGATATACGCGGCCATGATCCCGCCTGAAACATGCGCCATGCCGCTGGTCATGATCGTCATCAGCTCAGACCGCGTCGCGCCGTCAAGGAATGGTCGAATTGTCAGCGGAGCCTCAGTCTGTCCCATGAAGATCGAGGCCGCAACGTTGGTTGATTCGGCGCCTGATGTGCCCATGGTGCGCTGCATCAGCCATGCCATCCCGCGAATAACAAATTGCATAATGCGCAGGTGGTACAGCACTGCGAACAGGGCAGAGACGAAGATGATTGTCGGCAGAACGGCGAAAGCGAAGACATTCAGAGGGCTGCTTGGGACGCCCAGCTGTCCGAAAACCATCGACGATCCATCGACCGAATGCGCCAGCAATCCGCTAACAGCATCTGCCCCCTTCTTCAGGATGGTCTGACCGAACGTCCACCGGATCACAAGAAAGGCAAAGAACACCTGCAGGCTGAGCCCCCACAGAACGGTGCGCCAGCGGATCGCCTTACGGTCGGTTGATAGAGCGTACGCAAGGGCCAGAAGTACGGCGAGTCCGATCAGACCGGTAAAACGGGCCAAAGCGTGGCCTCCTGCAGGATGTGGTGTGCTTGCAGGAAGTGTACCGGACAAAGCACCGAAGATGCCCGAGGTCTGAGGCGCTGGCTGGCCAGCCGGCGACCAGACCCAGCGCCGGCTTAGACGGCCACGTATCCGCCATCAACGAACAGCTCCACACCCGCAACGTAGCTGCTGTCATCAGACGCAAGAAAGACGACCGCTTTGGCGATTTCATCTGGCTCGCCCATGCGGCCCAGCGGCACACCGGCGATCATGCCGGCCCGAAACTGTTTTTCCTGCTCTTCGTTCGCTGCCAAGCCTTTGATCGCAGGTGTATCGATAGGTCCCGGGCTCACCACGTTAACGCGGATCCTGCGTTCCTTCAGCTCGTTGGTCCATGTGCGCGCAAACGATCGCACGGCCGCTTTGGTTGCGTTGTAGACGCCGAAGGCGGGGAAGCCCTTCACCGAAACGATCGATGCGTTCAGGACGATGGCTGCGCCGTCGGGCAGCAGCGGCAGCGCTTTTTGCACGGTGAACACAAGACCTTTCACATTGGTATTGAAGGTCTTGTCGAAGTGCTCTTCAGTGTAGCTTCCCAGGGTCATGAACTCGCCCCCGCCCGCGTTGGCAAACAATACGTCCAGGCGACCCTGCTCGCTTTTTATCTGCGCAAACAGCCTGTCCAGATCAGCCAGATTTGCCACATCGCCCTGTACCGCGGTGACGTTGCTGCCGATCTCTTTCACTGCGTCATCCAGCGACGCCTGTCGGCGACCGGTGATGTACACGTGCGCTCCCTCAGCCGCAAAGCGCTTTGCCGTTGCAAGTCCGATACCGCTGTTGCCACCGGTTACAAGTGCGATCTTTCCGCTCAGCTTGCCCATGTTCCTGTCACCTCGTCATTCACATTTCGACAGTTCGATGAACGTCGAACTATCCAGTGAACACCACATAGATGGAGTGCAGGAGGCGAACGATTCAGGCTCTCCAGAAGAAGATTTTCCGCAGCATTCGCCGTTGTCGCAGCTTCTTCAGCCTTCCACGCTAAGTGCTAGAAAGCATTGGCACGGTCGCAGAGTGCGCGATGATCTGTCGAATCAAAGGTTTTCTCGCCGGCCGATCCTCCGTGATGAGCATGCTGTTGAGCAGCATCTGTTCGGGCAAATCCAGCAGGATCGCATCTTCTGAGAACAAGGTTACAAGCGGCTGTCCCACCTTGATCCGGTCACCGGTCTTAGCGTGCATCTCAATGCCGGCGTGCGCCGCGACGGGGCCGCCCGGCATCTCGCGCCCTGCGCCCAGGCGCTGCACAGCCCAGCCCACCTCCGTGCAGTTCATACCGGCCAGGTAGCCGTCGCGGCGGGCACGCAACACACGCGTTGCGGTGGGTTTGTGGAACCCTCCGGGATCATCAAACGGAGCAGTGTCGCCACCTTGCAGCTTGACCATCCGCAGCCAATGTTCATACGCTGCTCCACTTTGCAGCAGCTCGTTCGCTTTCTCCTTACCGGCCTCCGGGCTGTCTGCAACAGAGCCAAGGTGCAACATCCAACCGGCGAGAGTAAGCGATAGTTCGATGAGGTCGGCGTACATGGGGTGCTCGATGCCACGCAGGATCTCGACGCACTCCCATACCTCAACCCAGTTGCCTGCAAAGCGGCCCAGCGGCTCATCCATCGTGGTCAGCACAGCGACCGTGCGGCAGCCGTTCGCTTCTCCCGTGTCGACCATCAATTGCGCAAGGTGTTCGCTGTCTTTGTAGCGCCGCATGAATGCACCCGAGCCGGTCTTCACATCCAGCACCAGACCGTTCAACCCTTCGGCCAGCTTCTTGCTCATGATGCTGGCGGTGATGAGGTACGGTGACTCGACCGTGCCGGTGTGGTCGCGCAGCGCGTACAGGATGCGGTCGGCGGGCACAAGGTTCTTCGTCTGGCCGATCATGCTGAAGCCGCACGCGGCGATCACCTCACCAAAGCGCTGCAACGAGAGCTGCGTGTCGAAGCCGGGAATCGTCTCCAGCTTGTCGAGCGTGCCGCCGGTATGGCCGAGCGAACGGCCGCTGATCATGGGATCGGCCAGCCCTGCAGCAGCAACGATCGGAGCGATCAGCAGCGAACTCTTATCGCCGACGCCTCCAGTCGAATGCTTGTCGACCGTGAACTTCTTCAGGAATCGTGAGTCGAAGACCTCGCCGCTGTGCCGCATCGTATCCGTAAGCGTGGCCAGTTCGCGCGCTGAGAGTCCGCGTTGGAAGATCGCCATCAACAGCGCTGCAATCCGGACTTCTGAGATTTCGCCGCTTACAACACCTGCGATAAAAAATCGGATCTCCGCATCTGTGAGCTCGCGGCCGTCGCGCTTGTGCAGGATGACGTCGACGGGATGAAAAGTGGTGCTTGCTTCGGACATGCTTTTGGGGCCTTCTCCTGTTGTTGAACTCTGCTCGGACATGTCAGCGCAGGGCATCCGCGGAGAACGATGCGGGCAACAGGTCGCCCAAGGTGCATTCGCCGGGTCTGCCCTCATCGCCTGGGTAGAAGATGCGGCACGATGGCTCGGCGAACTCTGCGATGGTCTGACGGCATGCGCCGCAGGGCTGGCACGCCACTGCAGGGTCGCCGTTGGCGACAGCAACCGCCATGATGCGGATGTGCGCGCCGTACTCCGCGACGGCACGCACGATGGCCGCCTGCTCGGCGCATGTAGTCAGTCGATAGCTTGCGTTCTCCACGTTGCACCCGGTCACGGTGTGGCCGCTCTCAAGCAGCACCGCCGCGCCCACGTGGAAGTCGCTGTACGGCGCATACGCGTGACGAGCCGCATGGGCGGCCTGCTCGCGCATGGCTCGAACGCGCGCCTCGTCAAGTTTCTCGGTCTTCGTTTCAATCGACATCAGAAGGCTGAGGCTAAACCCATGCGGCGCGGGCTGCAAGCGTTGCGGCGGCAAAGGCCTGTGTCGCATCCAATACGGAGCAGCAAATTGCGCCACTGCATGCCCAAAGCTCCCACACAGATCGATGCCACTCCCCTGAAGAAAAGGGCTAAGAACGTGGCGATCTTGACTGCTGAAGTAGCAGAGCAACCGACAATCAACGCGAGCCTGCAGGTAGTTGATCCCGCAGCCACGGTGGTCGGAGGGGACGCTGTTCTCGACCTCTTTCATCCGGTCACGGCAGAGTGGTTTCGAGCCGTCTTCGAGGGTCCAACGCAGCCCCAGCGCGAGGGCTGGCCTGCGATCGCACGCGGCGACTCCACGCTGATCCTTGCGCCTACCGGCACGGGCAAAACGCTGACTGCATTCCTCTGGTGCCTGAACCGGCTCATGTTGCAGCCTCGCACCTTCACAACACCCGCACCAGATAAGCCAGCAAAACGCATCCGCGGAAAGAAGACGAGCGAGCCGAAGACCCAGATCCTGCCCGAGGGCGTCGGTGTGCGTGTCGTGTACATATCGCCGCTGAAGGCGCTGGCGGTCGATGTCGAGCGGAACCTGCGATCGCCGCTACAAGGCATTTCGAACATGGCGCAGCGCATGGGCGTGCCGGTACACACGCCGGAGATCAGCGTGCGGACTGGCGACACGCCTGCGAGCGAGCGCGCCCGCTTCAGTAAGCATCCCGGTGACATCCTCATCACGACGCCGGAGTCGCTGTACCTGCTGCTGACCTCGAACGCAGGCGAAGCTCTGCGAACCGTCGAGACCGTCATCATCGACGAGATCCACGCGCTGGTGCCGACCAAGCGCGGCGCGCACATGGCGCTGTCGCTCGAACGGCTCGAAGCGCTCGCAGGACGCAAGATACAGCGCATCGGCCTGTCCGCAACGCAGCGCCCGCTTGAAGAAGTCGCAAGATTCCTCGGCGGCGCGGAAGGCGGCAGCAACTCTGCCGCGCAACCTGCGTATAACGCGACTGCCCCACATCTCGCTCCCGAGACGTGGGATAACGTGGCCGTCGAATCCGGACAAAGCGACGCAAACGCTGCAACGATCGCCGGAGACGCAAACGTCAAGCCAAACATCGTTGCGGGCGAAGTCTCCGGCGTTCGCTACCGTCCCGTCACCATCGTCAACGCGGGCGCACGGAAGCGCCTCGAACTGTCCGTCGAAGTTCCGGTCGAGGACATGGCCAAGCTCGGCGAGATACAGGACACGCCAAGCGGTCCGGCGTCGCAAGGCCCCAAGCGCACCAGCATCTGGCAGAGCATTCATCCGCGCCTGCTTGAGATCATTCGCCAGCACCAGTCGACGATCCTGTTCGTCAACGCACGCCGCATCGCCGAGCGGCTTGCAGGTGCCATCAACGAGCTTGCAGGCGAACAGATCGCCCGGGCGCACCACGGGTCGCTTGCCGCCGCGCAGCGCAGCGAGATCGAAGAGCTGCTGAAAGCCGGTCACATCCGCGCTCTGGTCGCGACGTCGTCGCTTGAGCTCGGCATCGACATGGGAGCGGTCGATCTGGTCATCCAGATTGAAGCTCCGCCCTCGGTCGCCAGCGGCATGCAGCGCATTGGCCGCGCCGGTCACCAGGTGGGCGCGCCGTCAAAGGGCATCATCTTTCCGAAGTACCGAGCAGACCTGATCGCATGCGCCGCCGTGACGCGCGCCATGCACGAGGGACACGTGGAGAGCACCCGCTTTCTGCGCAATGCGCTCGACGTGCTGGCACAGCAGATCGTGGCGATCATCGCGCATCCTCCGCTGCCGCCCGAAGAAGCCGCGCGCCGTGCCGCAAAGTTCCGCAGCGATGAAGATGAGGCGCCGGGCCTGAGCTACGATGCGCTGCTGGGCATGGTGCGGTCATGCAGCGGATATGCGGGCATCAGCACGCAGGTGTTCGAGGGCGTGCTCGACATGCTCGCCGGTCGCTATCCGTCGGATGAGTTTGGCGAGCTGCGCCCGCGCATCACGTGGGATCGCACCAAGGGATGGCTGACGCCGCGCCAGGGCGTCAAGAAGATCGCCATCCTGAACGGCGGCACCATCCCTGATCGCGGACTGTACGGCGTCTTCCTGTCGGGCGAACGCAGCAAGCCCATCCGTGTAGGCGAGCTTGATGAGGAGATGGTCTTCGAGGCGCGGTCCGGCGAAACGTTCATACTGGGCGCAAGCACGTGGCGCATCGATGAGATCACGCACGACCGCGTACTGGTATCGCCTGCACCGGGCGAGCCGGGCAAGATGCCGTTCTGGCACGGCGACCAGGCAGGCCGCCCGCTGGAGTTTGGCCGCAGCATCGGGGTGCTGGTGCGGGAATTGCGCGACATGCCTCGCTCCGCTGCAATCACGCGGCTCACGCGAGAGCATGATCTGGATCAACTCGCCGCGGAAAACCTGATGCGGTATCTCGCAGACCAGGAAGTTGCAACGGAGCAGGTGCCGGACGACCGCACGATTGTTGTCGAACGCGTGCGAGACGAGCTTGGCGATTGGCGTGTCTGCGTGATGACGCCCTTCGGTTCGCGCGTGCATGCGCCATGGGCGATGGCGGTGCAGGGTCGCATCCGCGCGGCCGGCGGCAGTGATGTTGAAACCATGTGGAGCGAGGACGGCTTTGTCGTTCGCTTTCCAGAGAACGACGGCGCGCCGGACGTGGATCAGTTCTTCCCCGAGGCGCAGGAGGCCATCGACTCCGTTCAACGCCAGCTTGGTTCCACAGCGCTGTTTGCTGCGAAATTTCGCGAGGCCGCCGCACGCGCCTTGCTGCTGCCGCGCCGTCGTGCTGACGGCCGCACACCGCTGTGGCAGCAACGCAAGCGTGCGTATGATCTGCTGAGCGTTGCGGCGCGTTATCCCGAGTTCCCCATGTTGCTTGAGGCGTATCGCGAGTGCCTGCGCGACGTGTTCGACATGCCTGCGCTCGCCGAAATCCTGAGGAGCATCGAGCAGCGGCAGATCCGGGTGCACACCGTGGATGCGCGTACTCCCTCACCGTTCGCCTCGGCGCTGCTGTTCAGCTATGTCGCCAACTACATCTACGATGGCGATGCGCCGCTGGCTGAGCGCCGCGCGCAGGCGCTGAGCATCGACCAGGATCAACTGCGTGAACTGCTTGGCGACTCCGATCTGCGCGAGCTGCTCGACGCCAATGCAATAGAAGAAACGGAAGAGCAGCTACAGATGCTCGCCGACGGCGAACAGGATTACCGTGCGCGCAGCATGGACGGCATCCACGACATGCTGCTGCGGCTTGGCGATCTGAATCGGGCGGAGCTGCTGCGACGCGTCACTTCGCCGGAGGTGGCCATCACTGTAGACCGGCTGCAGAAAGCACGCCGCGTGCTCGAGTTAAAGATCGCTGGAGAGAAGCGCCTCATCGCAGTGGAAGACGTTGCGCGTTATCGGGACGCACTTGGCATCCCTCTGCCGCCGGGCCTGCCCACCGCGTTTCTGCAGGCAGTGCCCGAGGCCATCGTTGACCTGGTGCGCCGCTACGCACGGACGCATGGGCCTTTTGTTGCGCACAAGGTGGCTCAGCGTTTTGCCATTCCGATCGAGACTGCTGAAAGCGTGCTGCAGAAGCTGGTGAGCGCCGGCCGTGTGATCGAGGGCGCGTTCTGCCCCGGCGGCCAGCAGCGTGAGTGGTGCGATGTCGAGGTGCTGCGCACCATCCGCCGCAGGTCACTAGCCCGGTTGCGCAAAGAGGTTGAGCCGGTCGAGCAGCAGACGCTTGCTCGCCTGTTCACGCACTGGCAGGGCGTGCTCACGCCGCGCCGCGGCCTGGATGCGTTACTCGATGTGATCGAAACGCTCCAAGGCGCGCCGCTGCCTGCATCTTTGCTCGAGACGGAAATCCTGCCGGCGCGCATCGCTAGCTACAGGCCCGCCGACCTTGACACACTGATCGCAGCGGGTGAAGTGACGTGGGCCGGCTTCGAGCCGCTGGGCGAGCGTGACGGGCGCGTCGGGCTGTACCTCGCGGAGAAGTTGCCGCTGCTGTGGCCGGTCATTAACACTGCTCAAGCCGCATCGGTGATTGAAGCAGGCAGCGCAACCAAGGAACGCGAGGACAAGATCATCGAGTACCTGCGCTCGCATGGAGCGAGCTTTTTTCAGAACCTGCACGACGGCACCGGCGCAGGCTATCCTGGGGAGTCGCTCGAGGCCCTGTGGAACCTCGTTTGGCGTGGGGCCATCACCAACGACTCACTGCAGTCGCTAAGGGCCTACACCGACAAGAACAGCAGCGGCCGCTCGCAGACCAACCACCAGGGCAAGCCGCTGCGCCGCGTGCACAACCAGGCCGCGAATTTTCGCAGTCGCCGCACCACTCCGCCCACCGCCCAGGGACGGTGGGCGCTGCATCCGGCGATGATCACGACCGAGCGTAATGGAACTGAATGGTCCTATGCCGAGGCGCAACAACTGCTGCAGCGGTACGGTGTCGTCTTCCGCGAAACCGCACATGCCGAGAACCTGCCGGGCGGTTTCTCAGCCATTTACGACGTGATGAAGGCGCTCGAGGAGTCCGGCAAGATCCGTCGTGGCTACTTCGCCGCCGAGCTTGGGGCGACACAGTTCGCCTTGCCCGCTGCGCTCGACCTGCTGCGCTCGCTGCGCACCAAGCGGCCTGACACTGACCCCGAAATGGTTGTGCTTGCAGCAACCGATCCCGCCAACCCTTACGGAGCGCTGCTCAAGTGGCCGCAGCCGGCCGACGGCAACAGTTCGCTTACGCGCACAGTAGGCTCACGCGTCGTGCTGGCCGACGGCGCTCTCGCCGCCTACCTGCGCCGAGGCAATCCGAACATCCAGGTCTTTCTGCCGGAAGAGGAGCCGCAGCGAGGCCTCATCATGCGCTCGCTTGCCCGCTACTTCGTTGTCGTCGCACAGACGCAAGGCCGTCTCAACGACGAAGCCGATCGCCCTGGCGGCATCGGCATGTTCATTCAGACAATTAACGGCGTCAATGTGGCGGAGCATCCAATGGCTCGCTCGTTACTGGATGCAGGCTTTCAGGCTGCGCCGATGGGCTTTAACCTGCGCCGCAACTTGCCGGCACTGCCAGGGATTGCACTTAACGCTCAGAATGGCGGCAGAACCGTGGGGAATGCGTAGCGCCGACGTGTCGCGCTATTGGACCAAAGCAACTTCTGCCGCGAGCCGACGGAGCTGGAAGCCGTGATGCGTCATGTGAACACAGAAAAAGTTCACAATCTGCGGAGTTCCCATCCAGCCGGCAACCGGATGTCTGAACAGGCCAGATGATGCTTGCTCCTTGGACAGATCTCTGAGGAAGGCGTGGAACTCAAGGCGCGTGGCTTGCCAGCGGGTACAAACGGTGTCGAAGTCTGGATCGTCGTCCGGTAGAACCTGAGCAGCAGAGGCTGGAACTTTAACTCGCCTGTCAGTCCGAAACACTCTCTGTATGAATGCAGCACCGATTCGATCTGTAATGCCAATCCGGTGCGGCGATGCCTTACCGAGCTTTGCGAGATTGAGGATGCGTTCTTCTGTTTTCACAACGTGATCGAAGATCTGAACAGCCGACCAGGTGCCCGGTTGCGCTCGATACCTGATCCGGGCTGAAGGCCAGCCATCGACGACCGAAAGCAACATCGTTTTCCAGATTCGAGCTGCGCAATGTCCATCTGGTATATCCTCGCAGCCGTTCGCGCCGACTCGTGTGACAGGTGACCAATGTATTCGCAGAATGGAACGTCGGCTACAAAATGATGGCGGTGAGGCGTCGCGGGCCGTGGACGCCGCGGATGCGCGTCATCTCGATGTCGCTGGTTGCGGACGGGCCGGCGATAGTGGTGATCGGCGCGGTGCGATGGGTGAGGCGTTCGAGCGCCTCTGCCAGCGTCTCCACGACCTGGTCTTTGCGGATGACGCACAGGTGATGATCGGGTAGCAGTGTGGCGGCGCGGCGGCCCTGCACGTTGCCATGTTCCAGCATCACTGTGCCGCTCATGGCGACGCACACCGTGCAACTGGTCAGTACGGTACGCGGCTCTTCCAGGGGTTTTAACGGCAGGTTTGTGTCGCGGCGGATTTCAATGCCTGTGGACGGCAGCCATTCGTTGGGTACGCCTGCCGGCACCAGCAGCAGCGACTCGTTCGCTTCGTGCATGGCCTGCAAAACTGCGCCTGCGATGCCGGCTTCGCTGGTAAAGATCAGCTCGGAGTCATAGTCGCGCAGTCGGTCGTAGAACAGCTCCAGCACGGCTTCATAATCGAGCGCGGCGGTCCGTTGATAGGCGCGTGATATGCGGGCGTACGCTGTTTCAGGCGCTTCTTCAAGTCTCGATGCAGGCAGGTCTGGGTCACGCGCAAGCTGCTTGCGAACGGTATCGAGAATGGAGGTGCGTGCGTCGATCATGCGTTTGCTCCGCTGCCATTCTTCGTTCCGCGATTCTTCTTCCACCAATCGCGAAAGGTTTGCTTTGGCAATGCTCGCAGATCGCGGAATTGAGTCCACCCACCGGCCATGCCGGGCAGATTGACCAGCTTGCCATCCTTCTCAAATAATCCTTGGCCGGTGCGAGCGAGGCGCTGCGCTGCTTCGTACTGTTTCGGATGTTCGAAAAGATGCGCGGCCATCTTCATGCCCAGGCTCTCCTGTGAAAGCTTGCCTGAGAGGGTCTTCTGATCGGCTTCGACGATGCGGCCTCGCAGATGAATGAGCGTCTCCGGGATGTTGATCTTTACCGGGCAAACTTCATAGCAGGCGCCGCATAGCGATGACGCATAGGGCAGCGAGCGGGAGTGCTCCATGCCGTTCAACTGCGGCGAGAGGATCGCACCGATAGGTCCGGAGTAGATGGAGCCGTACGCGTGACCGCCTGTCTCGCGGTAAACGGGGCAGGCGTTCAAACAGGCGCCGCAGCGGATGCAGTTGAGCGTCTCGCGCTCGCGGGTGTTGGCGAGCATGCGGGTGCGGCCGTTATCGAGCAGGATGACGTGGAACTCCTGCGGACCGTCGTTGGCGGTGGTGCCAGTCCAGATGCTGTTGTACGGGTTCATGCGCTCGCCGGTCGCAGAGCGCGGCAGCAGTTGCAGGAAGACCTCAAGATCCTGGAACTTCGGGATGACCTTTTCGATGCCGATCAGCGTGATGAGCGTTTTCGGCATCGTCACGCACATGCGGCCGTTGCCCTCCGACTCGACGACGACAACGCCACCGGTCTCGGCAATGGCAAAGTTCGCACCGCTGACGCCGATCTCGACATCGAGGAACTTTTTGCGCAGGTATGTGCGGGCGGCAGCGGTGAGGTCGGTGGCTTCGGTGCCGAGGTCGGTCAGACCCATGTTCTCGAGGAACAACTCGCGCACCTGGTGCCGGTTCTTATGCAGCGCGGGCACGACGATGTGCGACGGCTCGTCATGGCCCATCTGCACGATCATGTCGGCGAGGTCGGTCTCCCACGGAATGATGCCCTCGCGCTCGAGCGCGGCGTTCAAGCCGATCTCGTCGGAGGTCATGGTCTTGACCTTGATGACTTCCGGCTTCCCCTTTTCCGGTTCGACCTTCGAGGCAGCTGCGCGGATCAGCCTGATCGCGGTGGCATTGGCTTCATCGGCGTCGCGCGCCCAGTGCACCTGGCCGCCCGCGGCGATGCAGTTCTTCTCAAACAGTTCGAGGTAATACGGCAGGTGCTCCAGCGTGTGCGTCTTGATGGCATGGCCGGCGGTGCGCAGCTCCTGCCAGTCGGGCATCTCTTCCACGCGCAGTCCGCGCTTGGCACGGATGACGTCTGTTGCATGACGCACGTTGCGGCGGGTTTGATCGTCCTGCAGAATCTCGTGCGCAAGGATCGGGAATGCGGCCTTCTCGGCGGTGTGTCCAACGCGAACGCTCATGCCGTGGCCTCTTCCCATGCCAACGACTCGCTGGTAAGCGGGTGTTCGCGGGTGGAATTAAGTATCTCGGCAAGATGTACCGGGCGAATGTGGCCTTCGGTGCCGCGTCCTCCGCTCTCGCGGTGCAGGCCGCCATCGATCTGCATCAGGCAGCTGTTGTCGAGCGCTGCGACGAACTCAGCGTTGGTCCGGCGCACACAACCGATCTTGTCGGCGAGCATAGCGGACGAGACTTCTGCGTTCTTCACAGCAAAGGTGCCACCAAAGCCGCAGCACTGGTCAGCGCCTTCCATTGGCGTGTACTCGAGTCCATCGACCCCTTGCAGCAGCCGTATTGGCCTGTCGCCGACGTGCAGCAGACGCAGCGAGTGGCACGACGGGTGGTAGGTCACGCGATGTGGGAAGTATGCGCCGACGTCGGTGAGCCCGAGCTTGTCTGTGATCAGTTCGCTGAACTCGAAGACGCGCGGCAGGAAGTCTTTCACCTCGTCCATCATCTTCGCGTCGTTCGCGTTGTGCGCCATCAGTTCGTAGTGATCGCGCATCATGGCGACGCAGCTTGCAGAGGGCACAACGATCGTTTCCGCATCGCGGAACTCGTCTATTAACCGCTTGACGAGCGGCATGGCTTCGGCATGGTAGCCGGTGTTGTAGTGCATCTGGCCACAGCACGTCTGTGCCAACGGAAAGACTACTTGGTGGCCCAGCCGCTCCAGCAGGTTGACCACGGCCATGCCGGTGCGCGGGAAAAGTGTGTCGTTATAGCAGGCGATGAACAGGTGAATGCGCAATTGGTGCCCCAATAATGAGACGTTTCAGAACAGTGTCCGCGAACGTCTCAGCCATGCTACACCGCCGGAAGAACCACCTTTTTCGCACGATGGAAGCCACGTCTATTCGGGAAGTGTGTAGCGGACGCGGATCGCCTCCGCGACTGCCCGGCGACTCTCTTCCGGCGAGCCGTCGCGGTCTTCCACGTCCTTGACGATGTCGGCCAGCTCGCGGTTTTTAACGATCCATCGACACCACTCTGAGATGTGGTGCGCCCGCAGGTGGTGAGCCCAGGTCTCGTCGTCGACGCCCTCGGCCATGCGCAGGAACGTGGTGAGATTTTGCGCCACCAGCTTCAGCTTGCCCTCGGGGCCGGTAAATACGAAGCTCCCCGCTCCCAGGTCGCCCTCAGCGTACTTGCGAACGTGCCGCTTGTGTTCTGCCTTACCCGGCTTGGTCACTACGACGACCGGTGCTTCGCCGCTGCTCCGCGACCAGAGCAGGACCTCGCCGTGCTTCAGTTCTACCGGGTCGAGCTTCGGCCTTTCCGCTCCGGATGCTTCGCAGAAGTCGGCCAGGGTTTCGTGTGGATCTTTGCCGACGGCAATCACAACGTCGACGGGTTCCAGCGCCTCGCGACGGATGTGGCCGGGATGCACGGTAATCAGCAGCGAGTTGCTGGGCGGCGTGCGCAGCTGCGTGCCTCCGCTCGGCTGATCGCAGGGAAAGATGTGGTGGGCCTCGTCGATCACGAACCAGTGCGGCCGGCCCGTGCGTTCGCGCAAATCCATCAGCTTGCGCAGAATCTCCGAGACGGCCTGTGGACGCAGATCCAAAGGGACGCCGAGCAGGTTCACGATGATGTTGTTCATCCGCTCTAACGGCACGATCACGTCATCTGCGGCGGGTGCGTAGTGAGGATTGCCGAAGTTGATGGCGTACTCGAAGCTTTCGTAGTCGCCTTCGGGGTCCATGATGCAGATCTGGTATGCCGACTCCGCCATGCGCTCAAGCAGGCCTGAGATCGACGACGACTTTCCACTGCCCGAAGGACCTGCAACAAGGACGGACTTGCCCAGCGCAGGCAGATAGACAAGTTCGGAATCGTCGTCGCGCTTGCAGCCCAGCAGGAGGCCGCGGGTGCTGACACCCTGCAGATCGTCACGCAGCAGAAACTCAATCAACTCTTCCACGCCTGCGCCGTGGTCCGCTTGCAACAGCAGGTCTGACTTTGCCTTGACTGAGTCCAGCGCGTTGGACACCGCGGTGCCGCACTGGCATTGCTGCAGCATGGGCAGGTCGTTCTCGGCGTCGCCGACCGAGACCGTGTTGTGGTGCGAAATCTTCATCTGCATCAGCGCGGCAGTCAGACCGCTGGCCTTGTTTACGCCCGTGGGCAGCACCATCACGGCGTCCTTGTTGAAGATGATCTGCCGATCCAGCCCGAGCTCGTGCAGGGCATCAAGCACGATGTGTTCGTTCGGCAGCCAGGTCGCCACGATGCCTTGCCCAACCTGCAGATTGCCGATGCCGCGCTGCCGCAGCAGATCGGGCAGGCTCGGGGGAACGGGCTCGCACAGCAACTGACGGCTCCTCGTCTTCGGACAGTACAGCTCAGCGCCGTTTTCCGCGACAATCCATTCAAAGAGCTCCGGCCTGGGAAAGATCTCCAGCAACTCGTCGAGCTGCCGGCCGGTCACGAGGATAATCTTGCGACCTGAGTCGCGCAGGCGTTCCATTGCCGCGATGGTGCGTTCGGCAACTTCGCCGTGGGTGGCCAGCGTTCCGTCGTAGTCGGTGGCAAGCGCAAGATAGTTCATACGCAAGGTCAGAGTGCCGGCGGTGCCCTGCTGTTGCTCTGTTTGCTCCGGTGACGAGGGCTCTCTATGTGAAGTGTCGATGAACAGCCCGTGCCTCGGATTTATCTCTGAATGGCGGAATACATGCATGGGGTAAAGTCTCGTTCTTGTTAGAATTGAGACGTCTCAACATTTCGCCCGGACAGGCAGCCAGTCACATGGCCGCTATGCAATAATTCCGGCGAACTGCTGGGACACGCGATCGCCGCCGCAGCCGTTGCGCGCGCCGGTCGAGCTTCATAATCAGAAGGGATCTCATGGCAAGCACTGCAACACTCAAGTTTCTGGAAGACCGCTGGGATGACGCGGTCGCCTCAAAGCTGGACCCGCCCGAACTGCTGCGCTATCGCTCGAACCTGCTGGGCTCTGACCTGCGCCTGACCAACTTTGGCGGTGGGAACACCAGCTCCAAGCTGGACGAGATCGATCCGCTGACCGGCGAAACGGTCAAGGTGCTTTGGGTGAAGGGAAGCGGCGGCGACCTGGGTTCAATCAAGCGTTCGGGCTTTGCCACCCTCTATCTCGACAAGGTGCTTTCGCTGACCAAGCGCTACCGCGGCGTCGAGAACGAAGATGAGATGGTCGCCATGTACCCTCTCTGCACGTTCAACAACAATCCGACCGCAGCTTCGATCGATACGCCGCTGCACGGCTACCTGCCGTTTCCGCACGTCGATCACCTGCATCCTGACTGGGGCATTGCGCTGGCGGCGTCGGCGAACGGTCTCGAAAAGATGGAGCAGTTCAACCAGGAATTTGGCCACAAGATCGTCTGGGTGCCGTGGCAGCGGCCCGGCTTTGAACTTGGCATGATGCTGAAGCGCGCCGTTGAGCAGAACTCCGGCTGCGATGGCATCGTCCTCGGCGGTCATGGCCTGTTCACGTGGGGCGAGACGCAACGCGAAAGCTATCTGAACACGGTGACGATCATTGACCAGATCGGTCAGTTTATCGAGTCGCACAACCTGAAGAAGGGCCTGCCCGCCTTTGGCGGCGTGAAGCATACGAACCATGCCGAGCGCGTCACGCTGGCGGCCGAGTTGATGCCGACCATCCGCGGCGGCGTTTCGCAGAAGCAGCGCCTGATCGGCACGTTCAGCGACAACGAAGATGTGCTGGAGTTTGTGAACTCGCAGTACGCGAAGAAGCTGGCGCATCTCGGTACCAGCTGCCCGGATCACTTCATCCGCACCAAGATCCGGCCCATGTATGTCGAGTGGGATCCGAAGACTGACGTTGCCGAGTTGAAGGCGAAGATCACGTCGTCGCTCGAGACCTATCGCGAGGAGTACGCGACCTACTACAAGAACCACGCGCTGCCTGAGTCGCCGAAGATGCGCGACGCCAACCCGACCGTGGTGCTGGTGCCCGGCGTGGGCATGTTCAGCTTCGGCAAGAACAAGGCCGAGTCGCGCATCACGGGCGAGTTCTACCTCAACGCGATCCACGTGATGAACGGCGCGGGACAACTTGGCGGCGACACCTGCCCGGCGGTGCTGCCGCAATCCGGCCCCGCTGCGGACACATCGGCTTTCGCGACAGAAGAGAACTACGTTGCACTGCCACCGTCCGAGGCATTCCGGATCGAGTACTGGGCGCTGGAAGAGGCCAAGATTCAGCGTCAGCCGCCTGAGAAGGAACTGAGCCGCCGCATCGTGATGGTCGTTGGTGGAGCCTCGGGCATCGGTCGCGAGACGGTACTGCTCGCTGCTCAACGCGGTGCACACATCGTTGTAGCCGACCTCTCGCAGGAGGCGGCCGACAAGGTCGCCGCTGAGGCACAGGCGATCGGCGGTAAAGAGTCCGCGATCGGTATGGTCATCGACATCCGCAGCCGCGAGAAGATCAAGGCTGCGCTCGACAAGTGCATCGCGACGTACGGCGGTCTCGATATCCTCGTCAACACCGCGGCGATCTTCCCGTCATCGCCTACCGGCGTGATCAGTGACGCGCAGTGGGGCACCACTCTCGAGATCAACGTCACGGCGAATTACCTGCTGGCTGACGAGGCGAATAAGGTCTTCCAGGCGCAGGGTCTGACAGGATCGTCTATCGTGCTGACCAGCTCTGCCAATGCGGTTGTGCCAAAGAAGGGCACGGAGGTGTACGACGTGTCCAAGGCGGCGCTCAGCCACCTGGTGCGCGAGCTTGCCATTACCTACTCGCCTGACGTTCGCGTCAACGGCATCAGCCCGGCGACCGTGGTGAAGGGTTCCACCATGTTCCCGCGCGACCGTGTTAAGGCATCGCTCTCGAAGTACAAGATCGCGTTCGAAGAGAGCGAGTCTGATGACGACCTGCGGAATAAACTGGCGAAGTTCTACGCGCAGCGTACGCTCACGCATGTGCCCATCGACCCCAGGGACAATGCCGAGGCGATCCTGTTCATTGGCGGACCCAAGGCGCCGGTGACCAGCGGCCACCTGATCCCGGTGGATGGCGGTCTGCCGGAAGCGTACCTCCGCTAAGCTGATCATTGCGGTTTCAGAATGGGCGCAGCTTCGGCTGCGCCCAACGCTTCAGGAGATCTTCATTTTGCAACCAACCGACACACGCGCGCTGGTAGCCATCGACCTTGGTGCCGAGAGCTGCCGCGTCTCACTGCTGCGCTGGCTGCCGGAAGGACCGCAAAGCACGCTTGCACACCGCTTTCCAAACAACGCCATGGAAACCGGTAACGGCCTGCGCTGGCCCATGGAGAAGATTGAAGCAGGGCTGCTTGAGGGCCTTCGCAAATGTGCGGAGCTTGCGCCTGAGGGGATCCGCTCGATCGCGGTAGATGGATGGGCCGTGGATTATGCGCGGCTTGATGAGCACGGGAAAGCCATCGAGGATCCATTCTGCTATCGCGACGTGCGCAACATTACCTCGGAACAGCGCGTGCACGAAGTACTGAGTGCGAACGGGATGCGCGTGCTGACGGCGGTCGGCATCATGCGCATCAACACGCTCTACCAACTCTATGCCGACAAGCTGGCCGGCACACCGCAGGCGCCATGGCTCAACCTGCCGGAATACATCCTGCACCGGCTCGGTGCAGATCGTGTGGCGGAGTATACCAACGCCACGCACACGCAGTTGATCGACATGCATACCGGTCAATGGTGCACGCCGATCTTTGAGCGGCTGGGGCTCGACCCGGAACTCGCCTCCCCACTCGTAAGGCCAGGAACGATCATCGGCAAACTGACCGGCGAATTGACTGATCTGCCTGCATTCGTGGACACGCAGCTGGTCGCGCCCTGCTGCCATGACACGGCGTCTGCAATCGCGGGTATTCCCGATGCAGCAGACGACTGGGCCTACATCAGCTCAGGCACCTGGTCACTCGTAGGCACGCTGCTCTATGAGCCGATCAACACGATTCCCGCTCGCGAAGAGAACCTGACCAATTTCGGCGGTGCTGGTGGCCGCATCCTGTTCCACAAGAACGTGAACGGCATGTGGCTGCTGCGGGGCTGCCTGGATGTCTGGCGCGACGACGGCACCGACTGGAGCTTCGATGATCTGCTGCCGCTCGCCGAGTCGCAGCCGACCCCTGCGCACCTGCTGAACGTCGACGACCCCGACCTGCTGCTGCCGGGCGACATGCCGTACCGCATCAACCGTCAGCTTGCAGAACGCGGCGTGCCGACACTCTCCACCGCGCCGCAAGACGCGCCTGCCATGACCGCGCTGATCCTGCACAGCCTTGCCGCACGGTATGCGCAAGTGCTGCAGGCGATCGGCAAGATCACTGGAAAGACACTGCGCCGCCTGTACATTGTGGGCGGGGGCAGCCGCAACGAATTGCTGAATCGTCTGACCGCCAAAGCGACCGGCCTGGAAGTGATCTGTGGCGCTGCGGAGTCGTCTACGCTCGGCAACTTTGCCGTGCAGATGGCCGCAGTCGAGAGTTCGCCGGACGCAGACACCATCGCGGAGTGGGCGGGCGTGCTGCGATCAGCCTTCTAACGGAGCTTGTTTGCAGGGAAGCCGGACGCCCGCGCAGAGCCGCCTGCACTGACAGCAATCCGAAGCCAAGTACCTGACCGTGCTTGATCTAAGTTCGGCGACCGCTACAATCGGTTGGCGATGGCGCCAACACAAAAAGAGCTCGCGAAACTGGCCGGGGTTTCGGCGGGTACCGTCTCCAACGTCATTAACGGCGTGCCCGGTGTCAGCGAAACGGCGAGGCAAAAGGTGCTGGCAGCGATTGAAAAGCTCCACTATCGCCCCAACCTGATTGCTCGCAGTCTGCGTACGAATCGCACGCACACGCTCGGTATTGTCGTGCCGGATATTACGATTCCGTTCTTCCCCCACATCATTCGCGGTGCGGAATCTGCTGCGCGTGAAGCGGGCTACTTCCTCATGGTGCTGGACTCGGAGAACGATCATGCGCGCGAGACGGCCATGCTCGAGTTGCTGCGATCGCAGCGCTCTGAGGGCACATTGCTGGTCGCGGCCGGTGGGCAGCGCTGGTCTGCGGAAGCGGCAGCAGACCTGACATCGCAAGCACCGCTGGTCTGCCTGGACCGGCTGCCCGAGGGTCTTGCGGTGGACTCCGTCTGCGTGGATGACGCGCGTGCCGCGGCGATGGGCGTCTCTCACCTGGTTGAGCGGGGGCATCGAGAGATCGCCGTTGTGACCGGTCCGCTGACCCTCAGGAATGAACAGGCACGCCTGCGTGGCTTTCGCACGGCCATGCAGCACCACGGACTGGCCGTGCGGGAACGGCTGGTGTGGCAGGGCGGCTTTCAACCAGCGCAGATCGAGCGCATCTGCCAGGAAGGCATGCTTGGCAGCCGCGGCGAACGACCCACCGCTATCTTTGCCACTAACGGCGTCACTGGTCTACGAACACTGAAGAGCCTGGCCGCCCTGGGGCTGGATACGCCGCGCGATTATGCCTTCGTGTGCTTCGATGAGCTGAATGCGGAAGAGCTCTTTCGCCCGGGCATCACCGCGGTGCTGCAGCCGGCGTTCGAGATTGGTTCGCGCGCTGTTCAGGTGCTGCTGCGGCGCATCCGGGGCAGCGGCGTATCGGGACCGCTCGAGACCGTGCGGTTACCGGCAACGCTGGTGGTGCGCGAGTCCTCGAGCGAGCAGATCGGCGGCGCAGGACTGCGTCACCGAGAGCGCAAGCGCACCTAGGCAAGTTGCACCGTGTCAAATTATGAGCGTCTGGCCGTTTTATACTTGATGTTGGTTAGTCGTCGTTCCTGCGCAGTAGCAGAGCTGCCGGGGAAGAGACGATGCGGAACTCTGCGGCTACCAGCGGGTTCTATCGACAGTTGAAGTCGCGAAGGGTGAAACACATGAGCATGAGACATATGAAGCACATTCTGGGTTCGGTTACGTTTGCCCTGTTGCTATGGGGTGCTGCGCCGGCGCGCACTGCCGCGGCACAGTCTGCTGACGATCATCCCGAAATGCCGAATGGCCCCGGCAAGGCGATCACCCTGCAGACCTGCACCAAGTGCCACTCCATCACCAATATCACCGGTCAGCACATGGATAAGGACGGCTGGACGGCAACCATCACCAAGATGGTCGGCTACGGCGCGACGGGCACTGATGACGAGTTCGAGCAGATTCTGAACTACGTTTCCAAGTACTACGGGCTTGATTCGCCACCGGCAGCCGGAGCCACTGCGGCTCACGCGAAGATTGTCGTGAACAAAGAGACACCGGCGCAGTTGTCGACCGATCTCGGCCTGACCGATGATGAGGCAAAGGCCGTCGTGGACTACCGCACCAAGAACGGCGATTTCAAGAGCATCGACGATCTGAAGAAGGTTCCAAATGTCGACGCGAAGAAGTTCGACGCGAAAAAGGATGACCTCCTCTTCTCGTAGATCGCCTCAGCAAAGGGGCGGCGAGCCATGCTCGCCGCCCCTTCGTTCTTGCTAAACGGCGGCGGGCATGTCGACTGTCTCGGGAGTCCGGTCTGTCTGGGCCGTTCTGATCCAGTAGGTCGCTTCCAGTTTTCCAAGGGCAGGCAGCCACTTGTACGCCGGTGTGTCGAACAGTTTGCCACGCTCGATCATCTGGCGACGGGTTTCGGCAAAGGGTGATGTGCCGAACTCCATGCCGCGGGTCACCGCCGCACTGTTCCATGGCACAAAGTCGCGGGCGCAGTTTTCCTCCCAGATGCCGAGCCACGGAAAATCTTCGCGGCGCCAGACATAGCTGATGGCGAGCTTGTACTCCGGCGACCATGCCGTCCATGACGCGTTCTTTCCTTGTGGCACCATCCGCAGCGCAACGAAGCTGCTGGCGGGCGCCTCGGGCTTCATCTTGCGCAGGTCGATGGTGTCGCCATTGGCCAGCGGTGCGTGGGGCCATGCGAATGTCTGCCCGAGCGCGAGGTAGGCAGGCGCACCCATTTCGCTCTCGATCGTCATGGCGCGGTCACCGGTCATGCGAAACTCGGTTGTTTTCGGATCGAGGAACGGCGGGCTGAGTGTGACGTGTTGTGTCCACGCCAGCGGCCGGTCGGATGCAGTGAGGTTCTCGACGGTCTCATGCACGCGCACGTCACTGCCCTGCAGCGTCAGGGTGCGTTGGACTTGCAACTGGGCCAAGGGCATGTGCAGGCTGCAGACCAGGCTGCCATCCTGCTCCTTCACGTCGTAGGGCAGGATGGAGGCTTCGCCATGTACTGTGACGCCTGCAGCAAACTCAGTTGCCGATGGTCCGCCGAACAGGTCGATGCAGAGATTGTGGCCGAGGATGCCGTACAGCAGTTTGCTCTCGGCGCCGTTGCCGAAGAGGCGCTCCTGCTCGGGACCAAAGTTCGAAGGCTCGCCGGTGGTCCAGTTGGGTGCCCATAGCGGGTTAACGCCAGCTGCCTTGCTGAAGACTTCGGCGATGTGGCCACCCTCTTCGGTGACGGTAAGGCGAAGGTCGTCGTTCTCAAGCGAGACGGCCTTCCGGCCAAGGTAAGTTGATTTCGGCAAAGTTGTTTCCTCGCTTGTAGTATGTCCCGTCAGGCTGGCCAGAACGAAACACGGTGGCCACTTTGGCCACCGTGTTCCTGCGATGGCATCTGTTTAGAGCTTCTTGATCGAGATGTTACGGACCCAGACGTCGCCCAGCGATTCTGACTCAACGCCGATCTTGCCACTCGATCGGAAATACCTGGGATCAAGATCCACAAATTCGGTCACCAGGTGGCCGTTCATGTAAATGGAAGTCGAATGCCCCACCGCAACGACAACAAACTGGTTCCAGTCATCCTTGTGGAACCAGGAGTCATGCATTGCCTTGTCGGCGATCTGCGTGATGGCGTAGCTGCCGCTGGCGTCGCCGAACATGCTGTAGCCCGGCGTTGCAATCACGGCACGACCGCTCTGTTCATAGAACATGCCGCTGTAGTGATTAGCTTCGTCGAAGTCGGCCTGCGGACCGGCCATGTCCCACTTTGCCTCTGCTTCTTTGCTTGGCGCGGTGCCAGGATTTGCACATCCGGCAGGCCGGGGTGGACGCGCAGCACCGGCCGCTCCTGCAGGCCGTGGCGGCATGGCTGGACGTGGGGCGGGAACCATCCTGGGACCGCCTGTCACGTTCGGGTCTGAAACGATGTAGCTTCGGAACTGTATGCCGCTGTTGATGTTTCCGGTGCCCTTGATCTCGTACTTGAGCATGAAGTCGCCGTACTCACCGCTGGTGGAGACGGCATAGACGGTGCCGGTCGGCTTCTCGCAGGTGGCTGAAAGGTGTATCGAGCCATCCTGGATGTTCCACAGGTTCGGGTCGTAGCTCCAGCCCTTCAGCGTGCCATCGAAGAGCGGGGTGAATCCGGTATTGTCAGCAAAGTTCATCATTGGCGGCGGCGTCTGGATGCGCTGAAAGCCTGCCTGGAGCGGATTTGGAGCGGCCGGGGCCTGTGCCATGGCCACTGACGAGGTAAGCAGCAGGGCTCCAGTTACGAAGATCGTGCGGTTGAGCTGAAACATCGTTGTTGCCTCCATATGACGAGCTTTCGCCGCTCCGAACAGGAAGCGGTTGATCTTTGCTACGGGGTTTCCACCGTTTCCCATTTGCGCGTTTGGGCCGACTTCAACACGGCGTCGGTGACGTACTCGGTCATTAATCCATCGCGAAAGGTCGGTGCGGCGGGCTTGCCGTCCTCCAGGCCTTTGAGGAAGTCGGCTACCTGGTGGATGAAGGTGTGCTCATAGCCGATCTGCAGGCCGGGCACCCACCACTGCTTCATGTAGGGGTGGTCGCCATCGGTCATGTGGATGTCGGTCCAGCCGCGCAGCTTGCCTTCCGTCTTGTAGTCGAAGTATTGCAGGTGGTGCAGATCGTGCAGGTCCCAGATGGCGGAGGCCTTTTCGCCGTTGATCTCGAGGGTGAAGAGCGCCTTGTGTCCACGGGCGTAGCGCGTTGCTTCGAACAGCGCGAGGGAGCCGTTGGCAAAGCGGCCGATGAAGGCGCTGGCGTCGTCGATGGTAATGATCTTCTTTTCGCCGGTCGCGGTGTCCTTGCGTTCCTTGATGAAGGTTTCAGTCGCTGCGGAGACTTCGACGATGGGACCATTGAGCCACAGCGCCATGTCGATGTTGTGCGCCAGCAGATCGCCCGTCACGCCGCTGCCCGCAACAGAGGCATCCAGCCGCCACAGGCCTTCGCCGCCGACCGGCAGATCCTGCGAAATGGTCCAGTCCTGCAGGAACTGTGAGCGATAGTGGAAGATGCGTCCGAAGCGGCCGTCATCCAGCAGGTCCTTCAGCATGGTCACCGCGGGAACGCGGCGGTAGTTGTACCAGACCATGTTCGCGACGCCCGCTTCTTCTACCGCGTCGACCATCTTTTTCGCTTCTTCGGCAGTGCGGCCCAGCGGCTTCTCGCAGAGCACCATCTTGCCGGCATTTGCGGCTGCGATGGCAATCTCGGCATGCGTGTCGTTGGGGCTGGCGATGTCGATCAGGTCGATGTCGTCGCGCTCGATCAGCTTCTTCCAGTCGGTTTCGACCGATTCCCAACCCCAGTTGTCTGCGAACTTCTGTGCTTTCTCAGCATTGCGCGCGCTGACAGCCTTCAGAACGGGCTTGTACTGCAGGTCGAAGAACTGCGGTGCCTGGCGAAAGGCGTTGGAGTGGGTACGACCCATGAAACCGTAGCCAACCAGGCCGATGTTGAGTTCTTTCTTGCTCATGATCTCCTGCAATCCGTCAGTTCCAGCCGTGCGCGTCGCGCACCTGGATCATGGTCGCCAGCACCTTGTTCCATGTTGCGGGCGAGGTCATCACGTCGTTCGAGAACATGCAGCCATCCCAGCAGATGTGCTGGAATGCCTTCGTCGGCGTGCCGTTCTCATCTCGCATCCACAGGCCGGCGACTTCAACGATGTCCATGCGGCCGTTCGGATCGTCCGGCTGGCAGTGGCGGCCGGTCTTGTCATGCGAGCCCTGGCCCTTTACGGTGCCATCGTTCTGCGCGACGTGGAAGTCGATCGTCCACGGCCGCAGCGCCTTCGTCACTTTCTTCAGAGCCTCCACGATGGCAGCGCGATCGTTCAGATCGACATCCTCCGGCAGGATGCGGCTCTCGGCCGAGTTGTAGCCAAGCGTGTAGAGCATGGTGTGTGCCATGTCGGCCTGAAAGCCTAAGGTCTCGGGACGATTCACCGCTTCCAGCAGAGAGGTCATGTGGTCCCAGCCATGCATGCCGGCCCAGCAGATCTCGCCTTCTGCGGCGAGCCGCTCACCATAGCCTTCAGCAATGTTGCAAGCCTCAGTAAAGGTGTCCGCGATCTTCTTCTGGCTGCCCACGGGATCGACGTAGTAGGCGTCAGGGCCCGTTGCTGAGTCGATGCGGATGACGCCGCTGGGACGAACGCCAAGGTCGCGCATCTTCTGACCGATTGCACAGGCTTTGCGCACCTGCGTGAGGAAGGCTTTGCGCTCGTCTTCGCTGCCCATGGCCGATCCGCCGCCGGTGGCGCCCCAGACCGGGGCCACGAACGAACCGCACTTCAGGTTGCGCGACGTCAGTTTGTCGGCGAGTACCTTCAGGTCGTCATCGGTGCTGTCGATGCTGGTGTGCGGCGCAGACATGAAGAGGTCGACGCCGTCGAACTTCTGCCCGTCGACTTCTGCTCCGGCGGTCAGGTCGAGCATGGTGTCCAGATCGATAAAGGGCTCGGAAGAGTCTGGGCCCTTGCCCACGATGCCCGGCCACATGGCGTTGTGCAGTGCCGGTTTGGAGTTTGTTGTTGCCATTTCTGCCTCTTATGTCTCGCTTGCTTACTTGCTCCAGCTGCTTGGTCCAAGCTTCGTCTTCAGCAGCGGTGCGGCGTCGGGGTTGCCGGGGCCGAAGTGCTTCAGGATGACGAGCGGGTCGGTGCTGCTGGGGTTCTTGATGGTGACGCCCTTCTGCGCCGCGGCTGCGGTGACGAAGAGTTCATCTTCCGTCAGGGCGCCGAAGCGGATCATGGACGGCGTGGAGACGGGCGTGCCGCCGAAGTCGCCGTAGCCCTGCACGACGATCAGGCCGTAGGCCTCCGCGTCCTTGATCGTGACGGTGCTGCCTGGCAATACGGTGAGTTCCTTGGCGCTGTAGAACTTTGTGCCGTAGGTGACCCATTTCTCGATATAACCGGGTGTCTCTTCTTCGGTGACCAGCTTTGGAAACACCTTGTTGTTTGCACCGAAGTTCGGGTCGACATTCGCGTCCCAATCGAGCATGGAGATGATGTAGTCCAAATCATGTTTCTTGTCTTCGGGCACGTCCTTGACCAGCAGATCCCAGGGCACAATGCGGCCGTCCACTTCAGACTGGAACATGCCGAAGACGTCGGAGTTGACCTGCGGCTCATAGGTGCAGAGCGAGCCTGGCGCATGCAGCACACCAGGGTTGATCTGCCATCCAGCGCCGGGCTCGAGCCTGTAAGCGCGCGCGTAGAAGGTGATGCCGTTGTCCCCCTTCTGCCAGTTCTCGAGGCACTCGCGAATCTGTGCCTTCGTGGTGCCGGGCTCAAGGCCCATGAAGGTATGAGGAAAGTTGTTGAACGTCTGGTTATATTGTGGCGGGAAGTAGTACGCCTCCGGCTTGCCCTTGAATCCAACGGCAGAGGCGTGCTCGTCGCTCTGGTGCATGTGGTGCGGTATGGGGCCTTCGTTGTCGAAGAACTTGCAAAGGATGTTCCAGCCACCCTCGCGGTCGAAAACCTCTTTGCTCAGCAGAACGTCACCGGCGATCTCGACCGCATCCTTCAGCAGGAATCGGCTGCCATCCTTCGTGACGACATAGCTAAGGCCCTCGTCGGGCGTGGTATCGGGTCCGTTTGCAGCTTTTGTGGTGGAAGAAAACCAGCGCTCGTTAATGCCGCCGCGGTGCGCACCAAAGGCGTAAATGTCGTCCGGATGCAGCTTGAGGCGACGGCCGGGAATCATGAAAGATCGAGGAACCCACGACGGAGCAAGCTTGAGAATGCCAGAGCCGGCTTCAACTGCCTGCTCAACCTGATTTCGATCCAATGCCATGTGCCGTCCTCTGTGCGGTGTCTCTACGTGACGCGGCAGATTCTACCGGAACCAGCTCGTCCTTTGGGGAGGAGGATTGATATCGGTTGCCGAGCGTGAGACGTCTCAGTTCCGGAAGCCTATGGGATTGAGAGTGGCCATGTCAAACGGAATTCTGCATAGCGACAGGTAGCGTCCAGTTAACCGAGGCCTGTGGTTTCTGCGGCTTCGCTACCATGGTGCATGCTTTGCGATGCACTGCCGGATGGGTTCAAAGGTTTGATCTTCGATTGCGACGGCACCCTGGTCGAAACGCTGGCCGCTCATGTGCAGGCCTTCCAGGATGTGCTGCGACTTTACGGGCTGGATGTCACCACAGAATGGTGCCAGTCGAAGTACGGCCAGCCCAACCTTTTCGTCCTTGGAACGTACCAACGGGAGATTGCACCGCTGCCCGTCTCGACAGACGTCTTCCTGCAGCAATGGGTGCAGCGTTACAGCCAGAACCTGCACCTGCTGCATGAAATCAGAGAGACATGCGAGGTCGCGCGTGCGTGGCACGGCCGCGTACCGATGGCTGTCGCCTCCAATGGCAGAACTGCTAACGTGCAGGCGACACTCCGATCGCTGAACTTGCTGCCAATGTTCGACACGGTTGTTTCGGTTGAAGAGGTGACACACGGTAAGCCGGAGCCCGATCTGTTCCTGGAGGCAGCGCGCAGGATCGGCGTGGCACCGTCTGACTGCGTGGTCTTCGAGGACTCTTTAGAAGGTCTCGAAGGTGCTCGCCGTGCAGGCATGCGGACTGTCCGCGTGCAGCACATTGCTGACGCAGAGCTAAGCGTTTCGACAGGCGCGACCTCGCGGCGAACCTGTTGAGGCGTCTAATCGTGTGGATGTCCTTTCCTCGCAATCGAGTCCTGCTCGCTGTGTTGCTCATGGTTGCTACCGCATGCAGCGTTGGCGCACAGACAGCGCCGGTGGGCTGGCTTCGCTACGCCATTCCACCTGACCCGCCGCGCTACCACGACATGCCGCACGCAGTTATGCTGCTGGGCAACGGAGCCGGACAGGCTGCGCCGGAAGAAGAGCTCGCCGCGGAAGAACTGGACCGCGGGCTGGGTCATATGGTTGCGGGCACGGACCTGCTGCTGCGGCGATTTGACCCACGTATCGATGCGATCGTGCTTGGCACGACAGCGGCGCTGCACCATGCGAGGATTGGTCGAAGCCTGCCTGGATGGATTGAGAAGCCGCTGCCGGAAGAAGGTTTTCGCATTGTGCATCTGCGTCGAGGAGCGCGCCAATGGTATGTTCTGCAGGGTGGTTCGCCGCGCGCGGAGCTTTGGGCAGCGTTTCGCTTCTCTGCGATGGTTGCGGAAGACCAGCAGCTGCCTGAAGACCTGATCGAATCGCCACACTTTGGTCTGCGAGCGGTTGAACTGGATGGCGATCCAGCGGACCTGCCGGGTATGGCGGGTGCGCGCAATCGTCCGGGCTTCTATCGTCTGCTTGCTTCTGTCGGCATGAACGGCCTGATTGCAGACGCAGGGACAGCAGGCGCACAAGGTCTTGCCGCAGCCACCCAGCCGTTCGGCATAAGGCTTTGGGTGAGGGTCAGTTCTGGTGCGACGGTGCAGACGGCTGCGGCGGCAATGGCACCGAACGTTGCGGGCCTCGTGATCGGTGTGCCTGCCAATGCGTCAGAAGAGCAAATGCGTAATGTGGTGCGCGAGGTAAATACTCTCGCGAAGGCCCTGCAACGTTCTGGCAGGGCCGTCTTGCTGCAGGGAGCACTGGGTCCGCCGCTCAAATCGAACGGTGACAAAGAACCCATGGCGCTACGACAGCGCGCCGCAGTGTTACATGAGCATCTCGAGCCAAACGTCATCATTGCTGGCGACGCGGTGTCGCCGTTGATCCCGCTCGCTGGTTTGGCTTCTGCGAGTTTTGGTCTGTTGCCCGGCGTCACACAGGCTGCGCAGTTTGACCTGCTGCCAGTGCGTTCCGACGATCTTGCTTACCCGCTTGCATCGTGGGAACTGGCGGTACGAACACCGGAACGCGGGGTTCATGGCGATGCTCCCTTGTCAGAGGCGCTGCGGACATCGGCTGAGGGTATGCATGGAGGCGTTGTTGGCCGCCTGTCGATGGCCCGCGCTGCGGAACTGCTGCGTCAGCCGCTGCTGCAGGCGAACCTCTACGCATTCGGCCGCTTTGCATGGAGTCCGTCAGCCGACCCTGCGAGCATCACCGAGGAATGGTCAAGACAGACATGGGGTGACGATGCGCGCGTGCATGGGGTTGCGACCCACATCCTGCTGAGCAGTGCGACTGCGTACTCGAATAACAGTTCACCCGATGGGCTGGCTTCACTGGCCGATGCAAGTGGAGGGCCAGATCCTGCTGAAGCGGCTGAACTGCATGGCGTCGATCATCGTTCGCTCGCTGACAGAGAAGGTATCGGCACCGATCGGACGTCATCCGGGACGGACGAACTCGCCGGATATCCGGATAGCTTTGCAACGACGCTGGCTGACATGGCGAAGTGTCCAGATGAGTGGTTGTTTGCGGTCCATCGTGTCCCACTCACCGCTCGTCTGAATGGCGGCAGAACGGCGGCGCAGACCTTCTATGACGCGCACTTCGCAGGCGCCGCGCAGGCGGCAAACGCGATGGACTCCTGGGAAGGCACACGTTCGCTGGTCGACGAACCTCGCTATGCCATCGTGCATGCCGCCCTGGAAGAGGCTGCGCATCAGGCGGAGATCTGGCGGGAAAGCACGACGGAGTGGCTCGAACATGTGAGCGGCGTGCCCGATGCGCTTGGTTTCGTCGGCAGCCATCCGGGCAGGACAAATGCCGGGGCGATGGATTTGTCCGGATACGAGCTGCTGCACAGCGACGGATCGCCACATGGCGAGGTCAGCGCAAGCGCGCTCGCCTGCGGTGCGGCTGCATGTTCTGCAAGCGTCAGCTTTCGCGGCGCGACGAATGTGTATCGCGTGGAGGTCGGCTATTTTCGTGACGGTCCTGCTGATTTCGAATTGCGCGTGAACGGCGTTACGAGTGCTCGCTGGTCGAATCGGCTGGCGGGAAGCGGAAAGGGTCTGCTCCCTTCGAGCGCGGAACGCTTGATCGCGAACGGCGTCGCTCTGAAGACTGGCGATAAGGTTGAGGTGTATGCCATGCCGCATAGCGGCGGACGTGCGCCGTTACAGTTCATCGAGATCACGCGGGACCCGCGATGGAACTGAATGAGCTGTTCGTTCACAAGTGGCTGTTACGGTGACGCCCGCACGGTGTACGCTGTGGGCCACAGTGGAAGAGCGATGAGCGAGAAAGATCTGTACATGACACGAGAACTGGCGCACAGCAGGGCTACAGGAGCGCTGTTCTTCGTGGGCTTCGGCGCGGTATGGACCGCGACTGGACTTAACCAGACCCACCGCAACTCTCCAGCGCTGTTGATGTGCCTGGCGGCCTCGACTCTCGCATTGCTGGCAGCAATAGGTCTGCTGATACGGCGCTCGCGTGAGCTACCCGCTTCGAGAGTCTCAACGGACGAACGGGTGCGAGCTCAGCGCATGTTCACCGCTGTCAACATCATCCAGTGGGTCGCGATCGCGGCCGCAGTCGCGATTTTTGGTCTGCTTCACATGCCCGAGTACATCGTTCCGGCGATCTCCGTCATCGTTGGGCTTCATCTGTTTCCGCTGGCCGCGTCATTGCACCACTCGCAACATTACGTCACCGGCTCCCTGATGGTTGTCTGGCCGCTGCTGTGTCTTGGATTACTGCAAGCGTCGCGGGTGTCCGGTGCCTGTGCGCTGGGTGTCGGTACCATTCTGCTGCTGAGTGCTGCGGCCACCCTGGCGAGGACCCTTATGGTGATCCGTCCAGCGCAGCCGAGAAGGGCGATAGCCCGCGGCTAGTGTCGGGTAGCCGTCATAGAACTCAACTTCAGCAGCTTGCCGCCGATGTGAAGTGTAGTCACTATGGCGGAATGGCTGCAACAATCTCAGGCAGTTCAAGATGCGGAAGCGTTGTGTCGGTTCGTCGCACTGCAGCCCATCGTGGATCGCAGCCGCGGAACCTTCGGGTATGAACTGCTCTTTCGAAACAGTTGGGAAAACCGCTTCAGCGCCGACGGCGATGTGGCTTCACAGCAGTTGGTGGATAACGTCGTTGCATTTGGGATGGATTCCCTGGTCGGTGACAGAGTTCCATTCCTGAACTGCACAAGTGACATTCTGCTGCGGGGCATACCCACGCTTCTGCCGAACAACACCGTGCTTGAAGTACTGGAGACCCTCGAAGTAGATGAGCCGCTGGTGGATGCATGCCGAGGCCTGAGAGCAAGGGGCTACGCCATCGCTTTGGACGATTACGATTTCGCGCCCCAGTGGGAGCCTCTGCTGCCGTATGTGACGTTCATCAAGGTCGATTTCCGCGCTTCAACTTCGCAGCAGCGATACCGATTGATCCAGCGGCTGCGTTACCTACCCATTAAGTTCATCGCGGAGAAGGTCGAAACAGACGAGGAATATCGCCTCGGCCTCGCAGAGGGTTTCCACCTGTTCCAGGGTTATTTCTTCACCAGGCCTGTCGTGCTTGGCCGACGTGCATTGACGGCGGTGATCAATCGTTTGCGCTTTATGGCCGCGCTTAGTCGCTCAACCTTTCAGAGGGCTGAGGTTTTGCGGCTCATCAAGGAGGAGCCTTCCATCTCGTATCGCCTGCTGCGAATGGCTAACTCTGCAGCGTCGGCGCTGCGCGAGCCTCTGCGCAGCCTGCACGCAGCACTCACGATGATTGGAGAAGATGAGTTCCGAAAGATGGCGCTGACTGCGCTGGCCAGCGAGCTGTACGGAACGCAGGGCAGCGACACCATGCGTTTCATCCTGCAGAAGGCAAGGTTCTGCGAACTGATGGCAACGGAACTGAAACTGGAGCCGACGGAGTTATACCTGCTCGGCATGGTTTCAGTCGTTCGATCCACACTGAACATCTCGGCTGCAGACCTCCACGAGGCGATCCGGATGCGGCCGGAGATTACGGCAGCGCTTGCCGGTGAAACCAACGTCTACAGCTTGCTGCTGACGTTGACCAACAGTTTGGAAGAAGGCAAGTGGTCTGATTTCGCAGAGGCTGCGGCCGCGTTGCACGTTTCGGAGGATGTGGCCGGCGTGGCATTTGCGGAAGCCAGGCAGTGGGCCGAAAACATCATCGCTGAAATCTAGATCGGCGCCCGGGATCTACGGAAGACGCTGTGTCTGGTAATTCGACGGGATCTTCGGAGTCTCGAACTGATCGTCTTCCAGGTCCTGATTCACAGCCAACTGGGTGATCGTCAGCGTCAGGCTGAGCTGGTCCAGTGGTCTCTGGATCGTGATGCGCGATGGAAACGCCGTCTGACCAAACATCTTGTAGTCGTCGTACATTGCGACGGTGACAAGCCGGCCCGTTGCGTCGTAGATGTCCTGTTGATAAGGCAGCAGCGTTGCTCGACCCACGTGAATGACACGTTGCGTCTTCAGTTCAGTGCTGTTGGCCACGGTGCGATAGATGCCGATGTCGTACTCCGGCTCATCCAGCATGTATTTGCGCGTGGGATCAGGCTGGTAGATGCGGTCGTCCGATGTAAGCGAGACGAGCTCGTCCGGCGCCGCACTGCGGATGAGCAGGGAATCCGTGAACACGCTTGGACGCAGGTTTTCCAGCGGATTGCTTGATGGGGTGCTGATGCTGTTGGAACCGGTAACAGCTCGATTTTTGGGTGGGATCACGATCGTGAACGTGCGACCGTCCGTCACCATGTCTAGCATCTTGCTGCCCACAACTGGCAGAAATCCGATGAAGTGCAGATCGTCGGGCTTGCGCAGCAGGATGTATGCAGAAAAAGAAGCATACTCAATCACCTTGCCTTGCTTTCCGCCGCCGGTCGACGTTGTGACTTCCACCTTCGCATTCAGCGTGTGAATCGCGTCGTATCGCTGCGTTGTGCTCTTTACGAGGGTATCCAGCGAAGAACTGAGCACCTGGCTTGGAGGATGGGTCTGCATGACCGAGCGCGTTGTGCTTAAGCAGCCAGTCAGTGCGGGCATCAGGCATAGAATGCCGAGCGCCTTCCATCGATCGTGTTTCATTATCCTCAAAGGTTTAAGTGTACTGTTTCCCGGGCGATTCGGCTGCTCGGCTGTTGGCTGGCTCCCATGATGGTCTGATGTCCCGAAGAGGGCAGGCGATGGAGTTTAGTTTGGGATTTGTTCACTTCAGGCTTTGACGGTAGGTTGCTACCTGCGCCGCGTGTTCTTTCAGACCGGTTGAGAACTGGGTATGGCCGGAGGCGTCCGCCACGAAATACAAGCTCTCCGTCTGTGCCGGGTGCATCGCCGCTTTCAATGCAGCGATACCAGGCGAGCAGATTGGGCCGGGCGGCAGACCCGCGTGCCGATAGGTGTTGTACGCCGAATCGAAGTCAAGGTCGCTGCGATGAATCACGCCAGTCCAGCGGCTCGCGAGCAGCGCAGCGTAGATAATGGTTGGATCCGTCTGCAGCGGCATGCCTCGTTGCAGACGGTTCTCGAAGACGCCCGCAGCAAGCGCGCGCTCGTCGTCGAAGTGCACTTCCTTTTCGACAAGCGATGCGAGGATGACTGTCCGGGAGACCTCGCTGGTCAACGCCAACTCAGCCGTCGCCGTGCGAAAGCGACGCACCATGGTGGCCTGCATCGTGCGCGTCGTTGTATGCCGGCTGAAGCGGTAGGTGTCCGGAAAGAGGTATCCCTCAAGGCTCCTCGCGCCGGGGGCCCAGGACGCGACCAAGTCGGTGTTCTTGTGGGCGGCTTCCAGAAAGGCCCCTGCCGTCCCGAGCCCCGCGTTCTCAACGGCAGCCGCAATGTCGTACAGGTTGTAACCCTCAGGAATGGTAACGGCCCGGGTGTAGACGTCACCTCTCAGGATGCGCAGATAGATTGTCCTTGTGCTTTCCGGCCCGGCGAATCGATACTCCCCGGCTTTGAGACTGCCGCCCTTCCAGGCGCGCAGCAGCAGAAAGCCATACCGGCTCCGGATGACTCCCGCATCCTGCAGCTTCGAAGCCATTCCGGTAGAGCTTGTGCCGGCTGGGAAGTCGACAAAGACCTCACCCGATGCCGGCGCGACGGGACCGTAGACCAGGAACGCAGCTCCGCCGCAAGCAGCGATCAAGACCAGCAGGATGGCAGTAAAGATCCTCACTCACCCAATTTCTCATGAGGGCCGGCCGCCGTGGCGAGGTCGCCTGAGTCGTCGAATGCAAGCACAAAGTTCCGTGGATAAGTAGGTTCGGTCACGACGGGGTTCCGATTCGGGAGTCCGATGTTCTCCACAGAAGAAAGCTCTTGCCACCAGAGTGCCCTGGAAGCGAAGATAAGGCGAAGAAAAGGAGATTAAGATGAGTGCTATACCCCCGCCGTCTGTTGCGCGCAAGACGTACGACCTCCGGACTTCAATTGCCTTTAAATCGCGTTGACTCAGCTATTTGCGCCAGCTACATTCGGCTGACTTGAGCGACGGACAGAGACACCGCACGTTGTGCGGACAACCTGCGAGGGCATAACGCGGGGCACAAGTGGATTTGTGCCTCTTCTCTCTCCCAAAGAGGCGTACCTCGTTCGACAGCAACAGCGCCTTGTTCGCAGGCGACATTGGACACAGATCCAGCGTGCGACAGGGCTAACAAGCCGGGACCGACCCCTCAGAAGGGCGGGCACTGGTTCAGAGGTGAAGGGACTATGCATTATTTGCGCAGGGACTTGAAAGTATGCGAGGCGTGCGGAGGACTATGGGTCCGCACCGGCGCTGCGGCGGGCGTTTATTGCCGGCATTGCGGGCCGCAGATGGCAGATTTGCCATCGCGGCGGCGGCTCCGCACAGGGCGCCCATGCCGAGCCATCCACAGTGCAAACCCAATGAAGCAAACAGGAGGTGCAGCATGAAGCTATTGCAGATGCCGGGTCGCGTGGGCGGCAATGAATCCTCAGTCAGTGCAGCGAACGGCTGCACGCTAAGCCAGGTCTGGGCCACAGACGGCAATCTGGCCCATGCCTTCGCCATCATGGCAGAAGCGACCCCCGGACCGCAGGAAGTGCCTGCAGTCAGGGAGCGAACTGCTCCAGTGTTCCGGTCGGTGCTGTCCCCTGAGACAGCGTTCTACCGCAGCTACACTGAGGCGATGCTTCGCCGCTTTGGGGTACTTTCACTTGAAAGCGGCCGCGTACCGTCGCTGCTTGGCCGCGAGATGTTTCGCGGCAAGGTGACCAGCTACAGGGTGCACGGCTTCGACGATGTGGTGATCTTTGTCCATGACGTCAGTCAGTGCATCCGGCTGCTGACGCCGGACCAGCAACGGCTGGTCCACCGCATCGGTGTGCAGGAATACACGTTCGGCGAGGCGGCCTCTATGTTGGGGTTGAGCTTACGATCCGTCCAGCGACGCTATTTCCAGGCGATCGACGAGTTGACGCTCGTTTTCCTGAAGCGCCGTCTGCTTGAGAAGGTGATTACAAAACCTTGTCAAGAGGCAGACGGTGCGGTGAAGCTCGTAAGTCACTTACCAGGATAGAGTTAGGTAAGAAAAACAGTTGGCATGGTATTTCGGTGCCATTTGTTATTCTGAATAGGCGAGAAGAAGAGCCGACGCGCTCAGACACTCAGACAAATCTGAACGAACCCATGGGAGGCGCAAAAGCGCCTCCCATGTTGTTTTTGGCGAGGATCCGTTGAGACAAGGAGCGATACCGCCCCGGTCAGGCGATGGTCAGAGCAAGAATGCCTGCGAAATGCGCACGGCAGATCCGGACGAAGAGGATGAACGGAAGAACTCTTCAGGAGCGCAAGCAGGCAAGTTAGAACGGCTGCATGGGGCGGAGTCAGAGCCTGCAACGCCGAAACTATCGCGGGCACCGCGGGCTGATGCCTGTCATCCGTTTGTCCGCAAGAGGATAGCCGAGGCGCTGCCGGAGCTTTGCCAGGCCCTGCTGGGTAAGGCGAAGCAAGGCGACCTGTCCGCGATGAAGCTGCTGTGGCAAATGGCAGAGCTGGATAAGAGGACAGAGCCGTCCGGAGAGCACGACAGAGATAGAAAGTTTGTGCGGCAGGCGCTGGCGAAATACCGCCAGTGCTAACGAGTTCATGCGGGATCTTTTGCAGTAACGAGGAGAAAGAATGGCGGAACAAAGAAGCAGAGGCGGCGGTGTGCCGGCTCGCCTGGTGCTGGGGCTGCTGTTGTGGCTTGCAGCTGCCGTGTGCGCTGGTCTGAGCGTGCCCGCGGTTGCGCAGGTGCAGGTATCGCCCATCAGCGATACGGTGTACTACGCCAACGGCGCGGCTGCGTCAGGCACAGTGCTGGTGAGTTGGCCTGCATTCACCCTGGCCAGCGGACAGAGTGTGCCGAAGGGAAGCACATCGATCACCCTTGCTCCGGGTGGCAAGCTGAACGTGTCGCTGGCCCCAAACGCCGGAGCGACGCCGGAAGGCACGTATTACACCGTCGTGTATCACCTGGGTGATGGCTCGACCAGCCGGGAGTATTGGTCTGTACCTGTCAGCACGGGCTTGCTTTCATTGGCAGCGGTGCGATCGAACGCACTGCCGACCAGCGTCGCGATCCAGACAGCGAGCAAGCAATACGTCGACCAGGCAATCGCGCGCGCTGCCCTGGGCGCGTTGCCCCTGGATACCACGCCATACGTTTTGAAGAGCGGCGATACCATGACAGGACCGCTGGTTCTGCCGGGCGATCCCGTGTCGTCGCTGCAGGCCGCGACAAAAAACTACGTCGACATAAGCACCGCGGCTCTGCAAGGCGGGGCATCCGGAAAGATAAGCACTGCGCCGACCGGAACTCAGACTGTAACGCAACCGTCGGGTACGCAGTTGCAGGTCAACAATCTCAACGGGCAGCTTTATGCGAAGGAGTACCAGACGCAGGGCAACAGCAGTGGGATCTCGGCCGCGCTGACCAGCCCGGACTGCGCGAATGGCTGCAACGTTGTGGCCGATCCCACGTACACCGGGTCGGACCGTTTCTCGCTGCAGGTAAGCAAGAGCAGCCTGACCGACCAACGTGGCGGTGCGGTCGATGAGAACTACTTCAATCCTCAAAGCCCCTATCAGGGCTTTCAGACCGGGCGCTCGATGACTATCACCGAGACCACAAGTGCTTCCGCCCAGGTTGCAGCGGGCAAGGGAACCCTGCAGTCAGAGGGTATGACGATCAACGAAAACGCACTGGCAGGTGGTAACAACCTGTACCCGCTGGACGTCACTTCGAATCTCCCCTACTTCAAGTCGACCTATGGTGCGACACAGACCAGCGGCTACAGCACGACCGAGGGCCAGCATGTGCTGGATACGCACGTGCAGAACTGCTACGGCATCGGCGACTGCCTGATAGGTTCCGAGTTTGTGTTGAGCTCTGGTGGCTTTCGCGACAACTCGGACGAAGGTACGCATCCGAAAGATCTTGTCGTTGCGGAGCACTCGACTGTTTTCCGCGGCACGTGCGCATCCGGTTGCACCAATGGTTCGACACAGGTGCAGGTAGCCGTCACGAATGATGCAGGGACGCAGGGCGAAGGCCGGTTCCTGATCAACAAGGCGCCCGGCAAGGTCATCAGTACGGGAACACTGGTTGGCGGCAGCAACGGGAATCCTCATGCGTCGGCGCAGTTCAGCGGCACATTGTTCCCGGTCAGCACGTTCTTTACCCTGGCGAACGCAGCCGTGCCGCAGGCGACCAACATGGCCCCGGGCACCATCTCTGCAGCGATTGTGACAAGTGGTGTCCTTGCGGGATACTCGACCAACACAGCGGCTGCACCTGCGGCATCGGGCATTGCATGTGTCGCCGATGCGAACTACGACGGTGCGGACAATTTTGAGACGGTGAACTACACCGTGCAGGACGGCACGCACCTGCAGCTGACGCTCAACAAACCGCATGCGACGGGCGCGACCGTGGCCATCGGCGGGCTCTGCGGTTATGGCATCGAGCAGACCGTCGATACGGCGGGGACCCTGCGCCAGGTGTTCCCAGTGATCGGATCGACGTCCACTTCGTCGCTGTACTATGCGGGCCTGCTTACGCGAGTCGTCGGCATGACTGCGACAACCAGTGGCTATGCCAACATCCAAAGCCCCATCACCACCCTGCAACGCAGCGGCAACACCGTTACGGCAACGGTCAGCGGCAATCTCGCGCAAGATATCAATGGCCTGACAGTGACTATTGCGGGTGTGACTGACTCGTCGTACAACGGGTTTTTCCCGATCACGACGACGGCTGCGAACCAGTTCACGTACACACAGACGGGTGCAAACAGCACGAGCACTGGCGGTACGGTATCCGTGATCACTGGTGGCTATGCACTCTACCCGATGGCTGAGGTGCTCAGCGTTTTCAATCCAGCGACCAAGTCGGTGGATGGTGCGATGACACTCGCGCCGAACGCTGTGGCGTGGGCTGCGGGTGACTCGGTAGAGGAGCCGCACTTCTTCCAGAACCGTGTTGCGGCCGATGTGACGGCGGTATATCAGTATCTTCCCCGTCCCACGCAGCCTGTCGCTGCAGGTGTAGAGTACGACGGTCTGAACAGCGCGGCCAATCAGGGCTGGGTCATCAGCAACAACACGCCGGCAAGCGCTTATTTCGGCAACGGCGGAACGCACCTTGCACCGCAGGTCGGCATGGCTGTGACGGGCGCCTGGAACACCTCACTCAGCTTGCAGGCAGGTGAGACGAACGGCATTTCAATGGGTTGCAACTCGCATGGTTGCAATCGGTGGGACTCGGCGTACAACCTGTTTGCATTGCAGAGCAGCGCATACTTCGACTACGTGAACTATGCTCCGGCAACGTCGACGCTTAGCTTCAACATGCGTGGCACGACGTACAGCCTGTCGCCCACATCGCTGACCGCGCCCGTGATCAATGCGACCACGATCAATGCGACCCGCATCAATGGGCTGCAGACTGCGACAGCTTCGGTGGTGGGTGGCGTGACACTTGGACCCGCAGCAACCAGCGCCGCCCTTGCAAACGTTGCGAGCAGTGGGAATGCGGCAGACATCACCGGGCTTGCCCCCTCGGCGACGGTGGATACGACCAACGCAACGAACATCACCAGCGGCACAATCGCGCCTGCCCGTTTGCCTGCGGCGACCGGCAGCGTTCAGGGCGTGGTCACGACATCGCAGTTCGATGCATCGGGCGCTGCAAGCTCCGTTCAGACCAACCTCAATGCTGAGGTGACCCGCGCCACCGCAGTGGAAGCGACCAAGACCACAGTGGCACAGGCAGCCGCTGCCGCGCCTGTGCAAAGCATTGCAGGACGCACCGGAAACGTAGTTCTCGCTGCAGCCGACGTTACCGGTCTTGCTCCTTCCGCAACGATCAACGCGCTGAATGCCAGCAACATCAACACCGGCACCTTGCCCCAGGCACAAACACCAGCGCTGACGGGGGACGTTACTAAGTCAGCCGGTGCAAGCACAGCCACTGTGATCGCTATCAACGGGACGCCGATCCCGACCGGCCAGACGCTGGCCACCTTCGATACGCTTGGGCGCCCGTTGCAGGTAGGGCGGTACTCGCAGATGTTCGCAGGAGGTGACTCGTACGTGGCCGCACTGGGCATGCCGAAAAGTCAGGGGTTTGTGGATCGCCTGGCAGGCGACGTTCCAGCCGCCAGGCGCGGGTTCGCTGACGTTGCGGTATCGGGCACGACCACGCCAAACATCGGCAGCGTGCTGCTTACAGGCTTCAGCGCGGACCCGTTCGCTCCTGCACTCGTTGTTCTCGATGGCAACACGAACGATGCCAACTACGACTCGCCGCAGCCAAGCAGTACGACGTCACCTGCGGCTGCCAACTTCTACAACGCAGCGCTCTTCAATGCCTTGTGGGCGAGCATTCCGTATACCAACTCAGTAGGTTCCGCTCAGAAGATCATGGGATCCAAGTACACATCAGCTACCGGTTCGTGGACAAATCAGACGAACGCTACGTACTTACCAGCGAGTGCGGCAAACGGTTTCCAAGGGTACGAAGTTAATCAGAACTCAGCCGCCGGCAGTGCAGTTACTTATACGTTTTCTACGCCCATGAATGTCACCAATGTATTTCTGATGTACCGGCAGGTGAATGGTGCTACCGGAACCTTTGGAGTCACTGTAGACGGGGCGGCCATCAACGAGCGTTACGGAGGCACAGCAGCATGGAGCAAGGGGCCTGCAAACGGTCAGAACTTCTCCAACACAGCAGCAGGTTACGCTCGTGTGGCGCAGTTGATTCCAGTGTCATCCTCGGCAAGTCACACGCTGGTCGTCACTAACAACGACTCGACCAACGTGTATGTAGTCGCTGTGGGTTATCTTCTGCCTACTCCCGACCCGAACTCCAATGTCGTTGCCTATCTGAACGGCAATGCAAATGCGGGTTGGCCGGCTAGTCTGACTTACTACAACCAGGCGCTGACAAACGTGATGTCCGCGCTGCACACGGCCGGGCAATCCCAGATATTCATGGTCGACCAGAATAATCCGCTGACCTTTGCTGGGACGACTTACCCGGCTCTTACCGCAAGTGACATAGGGCCTGTCACGGGCTGCTCGTACGCTACAGTGCAGCATCCGAACTGCACCGGCAGCACTAAGCTACGCGATCTATTCCTCTTCACCGCGGCGGCTAATGGATATCCGGTGGGGTTCTACGGTGCAGGTGACGGCGGCGCTCCGCTGCGCTTCTACCAGAACTATGTGACGTCGCTTGCGTCAGCCCCAACGATTACGCCGCTCAGTGGAACGGTTCACATCACGGGCACAACGGCCATAGCGACGATCACGCCGATGGGCTATTGCCCGGCACCGGGTCCCAACTCACAGTGTTCGCTGACGATCATCCCTGATGGTGCCTTCACCACAACGACGGCGGGCAACATCCTCAACGCCAGTACAGCGGTCGTCGGCAAGCCCCTGGTTATGACCTACGACGCCTCGACCACCAAGTGGTACCCAAGCTACTAGGGCAGATCGGCTGTCTTAGCGAAGTGGAGATCGGGAGCGTGCGGACATCACCTACGGAGGCGGAGTGGACCGAGTTCAGCTCGTTTACGGAAACTCCGGGCAAGTCGATCGGAATGGCAGCGGACTATCTGGTGGTCCGCAACAAGGCCGGACACCTGCAACCGCTGCTGGCTAACAAGGCGCAACGGATGTTCGAAGAGAGGCGTGGCCGCGAGAACATCGTCCTCAAGGCGCGCCAGATGGGCATGAGCACATGGGTTGCAGGACGCTTTCTGCTGAAGACCGTTCTGACGCCCGGCACGACCAGCCTGATGGTGGCGCATACGCGAGGGAGTGCCGAGTCGCTCTTTGGCACTGTGATGCGAATGTGGGAGAACCTGCCCACTACTCTGCGGCGTCGTGCAGGTCGTCCGGGCCGGTTGAACCTGGGACAGATCACGTTCCCGAGGATTGATTCGGAGTTTCGCATTGCCAGCGCGAGTGATCGGAATGCAGGACGCGGACTATCCGTACAGAACCTGCATTGCAGTGAGGTGGCTCGTTGGGGCGGCGTTGCAGCGGAGACGCTGGCGGGTCTCCGCGCCGCGCTGGTGCCGGATGGAGAGCTGGTATTGGAGTCGACACCGAACGGGGCGTATGGCTGCTTTCACGCGGAGTGGCAGGCAGCCGATGACAACCGTATGGTGCGGCACTTCGCTCCGTGGTGGTTTGAGCCGGCGTATGTGGGTACGCCGGCCCTGGACTACACGGCAGAAGAGGCGCTGCTTGTCGAGCGTGCGGGACTCACGGCGGAGCAGGTTGGCTTTCGCCGTGAGCTCGCACGCCGGTTTGGTGCGCTGCGTGCGCAGGAGTTTGCGGAAGATCCGGTGTCGTGCTTTCGCGCCAGCGGCTCCTGCTTCTTCGATCTGGAGGCGATCGAAGCGCGCATGGTGAGTTTGGTTTCACCATGCGCGTTGCGCATGGGCAAAGCACTGCAGGTGTGGCTGCCGCCGGTGAGTGGTCGAAGGTACATCATTGCGGCGGACGCGGCGGGCGGCGGCAGCACAGGTGACAATGCTGCGGTGCAGGTGATTGATGAAGCGACAGGCATGCAATGCGCGGAGCTGCAGGCAAAGCTGACTCCGAGGGAACTGGCGAACGCGGCGGCAGATCTGGCGAGGGAGTACAACGGCGCGCGCCTGGCGGTGGAGCGGAATAATCATGGCCATGCCGTGCTGGCCTTCTTGGAGGGCAAAAGCGGTGGTTTTGAACTGTATGCCGGACACGATCGCATGCCGGGGTGGCTGACCGATGCGGGATCAAGACCGCGCATGCTGGGGGAGCTCTCGAAGGTGGTGTGCCAGAGACCGGAGTTGATCTCCAGCGAACGCCTGCTGCTCGAATGCCGCAGCTTCGCGGTCGATGAGCATGGTCGAGCCGCTGCAGCGCGGGGATCGCACGACGACCTGGTGATGAGCATGGCCATCGCACACGCGGTTCGAAGCCGCTGCTGATGCCCTCTGTCGTATGCTGCTGGGACGGGGATTACGTGGCGTTACAGGCAGTACAGGCAATTCGCAGGATGCGGGGCGGCGCTCAGAGCCACATGGTGCTATGCGCCGACGGCAACCTTTGGGTGGTTAAGTTTCGCAACAACCCGCAGGGATCGCGGGTCCTGGCAAACGAACTAATCGCGACGAAGCTGGCGGAAGCGGTAGGGCTGTCAGTACCCGCGACCGACACGGTGGATGTGAGCGGCTGGCTGATCGGCAACTCGCCGGAGATGTGGGTGGATGTCGGCCGCGGAGAACGGACGCTTTGCGCGGAGGGCCTCGCGTTCGGATCGCAGTTCGTGGGAGGGCTGATGCCAGGGCAGGTCGCGGACTACCTGCCGGAAGAGCAGCTTGCGGATGTCCGCAACCTGCCGGAGTTCGCCGGTATGTTGTGCATCGACAAGTGGACGGGCAACACGAATGGCAGGCAGGCGGTATTTGTCCGCAGGCCGCGCGAGCGCAAATATCGTGCGGTGTTCATCGACCAGGGCTTCTGCTTTCACGCGAACGAATGGAGCTTTCCGGATTCGCCCCTGCGCGGTGTGTTCCCGCAGAACATAGTTTACGAGCACGT